>CAVULP010000011.1:0-91453 GCA_963742375.1 uncultured Alphaproteobacteria bacterium | reverse complement strand
ATTCGACCCCATCCTGGTCCAGATCGGCCCGTTCGCCATCCGCTGGTACGCGCTCGCCTATATCGTCGGCATCTTCCTCGGCTGGTGGTATGCGCGCGCCTCGTCCGCACGCGCCGGCTGTGGGGCGGGCCGACGCGCCGCTGAAGCGTCGACGATATCGACGACTTCGTCGTGTGGGTGACGCTCGGCATCATCCTCGGCGGCCGCCTCGGCTACGTGCTGTTCTACGATCTGCCCTACTTCATCGCAGCACCCGCTCGAGATCCTGCAGCTCTGGCACGGCGGCATGTCGTTCCACGGCGGCTTCCTCGGCTGCGTGCTGGCGATGCGTGCTGTTCGCGCGCTGGCGCGGCATCTCGGTGCTGTCGCTCGGCGATCTCACCTGCGCGGTCGGCGCCGATCGGCCTGTTCCTCGGCCGCATCGCCAACTTCATCAACGGCGAACTGTGGGGCCGGCCGACCGACGTGCCGTGGGCGATGGTGTTTCCCGAGCGGCGGACCGGAGCCGCGCGCATCCGAGCCAGCTCTACGAGGCGGCGCTCGAAGGCCTCGTGCTGTTCATCGTGCTGCGCGCTGCTGACTCCGCGCCGGCGCGCTCAAGCGGCCGGGCCTCGTCACCGGCGGCTTCGCGGTCGGCTACGGGATCGCGCGGACGTTCGGCGAATTCTTCCGCGAGCCCGACGTGCAGATCGGCTTCCTCCCGGGCGGGCTGACCGATGGGCATGCTGCTGTCGATCCCGATGATCGCTCGCCGGCATCGCCTTGATGGTCTGGTCGGCGCGCGACAAGCGGCGCCGCAGATCGAGCGCGCGATGGACGACGGTCGCCGCTCGAAGCCGAGATTCGCCGGCGCATCGCGCGGACGGGCCCGATGACGGTCGCGCGACTACATGGCGCTGTGCCTCGCCGATCCGCGAGCACGGCTACTACATGACGCGCGATCCGTTCGGCGCGCGCGGCGACTTCATCACCGCGCCGGAGATCAGCCAGATGTTCGGCGAGCTGATCGGCCTGTGGTGGCGCGCGGCGTGGGAGCAGATGGGCGCGCCGGACATGTTCGCGCTCGTCGAGCTCGGCCCCGGCCGCGGCACGCTGATGGTCGACGCGCTGCGCGCGGCGCAGGTGCTGCCGGCGTTCCGCGACGCCGCCGTGGTGCATCTGGTCGAGATCAGCCCGGCGCTGCGAGGCGGCAGCAGGCGACGCTCGCTCGAGCAGCTGCCGGTGCCGATGTTCTGGCACACGCGCTCGAGCGACGTGCCGCGACGGGCCGGCCATCATCATCGCCAACGAATTCTTCGACGCGCTGCCGGTGCACCAGGCGGTGAAGAGCGGCGCGGCTGGCACGAGCGCCTGGTCGAGATCGACGCGGCGGCAATCTCGCGCTTCAGCTCGCGCGCGATCCGATCGCGCATGTTCGACCGGCTGCTGCCGCCGGCCGTGCGCGCGGCGCCGATCGACGCGATCTTCGAATGGCGCACCGACACGGTGGCGATGGAGATGGGCCGGCGGATTGGCCGGCGACGGCGGCGCCGCGCTGGTCATCGACTACGGCCACGCGAGAGCGCGCCCGGCGAAACCTTGCAGGCGGTCGGCCGCCACGCTTATGTCGATCCGCTGACCGCGCCCGGCAGCATCGATCTCACCGCCCATGTCGATTTCCAGGCGCTGGCGCGCGCGGTGGAGGCGATGGGCGCCGTGCAGCTTCGCGCCCATCGAGCAGGCGGAGTTCCTGCACCGCCTCGGCATCGAGACGCGCGCGGCCGCGCTCAAGGCCAAGGCCGCGCCGGCGGCCGCCGCCGAGATCGATCCGCGCTGGCGCGGCTGATCGGCCACGGCCGCACCGGCATGGGCACGCTGTTCAAGGCGCGCGGCTTTCGCGCATCCGAAACTGGGCACGCCGCCCGGTTTCGCGTAAAGGACGGCCATGCTGCAAGCCAATTCGCTGTCCAAGCTCGCGCGCCTGCGCCACGGCTTCTTCACGCGCGCGGGCGGCGTGTCGCAGGGCGTCTATGCCAGCCTCAACGGCGGCATCGGCTCCAACGACGCGCCCGAGCAAGATCGCGGAAAACCGCGCCCGCATGGCGGCGGCGCTGGGCGTGGCGCCGGACCGGCTGCTGACCGCCCACCAGGTCCACTCGCCCGACGTGGTGGTGGCGCAAGCGCCCTGGACGCAAGCCGACGCGCCCGCGCGCCGACGCCATCGTCACCCGCACGCCCAAGCTCGCCATCGGCGTGTCGACCGCCGACTGCGGGCCGTTGCTGTTTGCCGACGCCGAGGCCGGCGTGATCGGCGCGGCGCATGCCGGCTGGCGCGGCGCGCTCACCGGCGTGATCGAAGCGACCGTCGCCGCCATGGAGCAGCTCGGCGCCCAACGCGCGCGCATCGTCGCCGCGCTCGGCCCCACCATCCGGCAGCCGAATTACGAGGTCGGGCCGGAATTCGTCGCGCGTTTCGTCGCGGCGGACGCCGCCAATGCGCGCTTCTTTTCGCCCGCGCCGCGCGCCGGCCACGCCCTGTTCGATCTTGCCGGCTACATCGCGCAGCGCGTGCAGCGCGCCGGCATCGACACGTTCGAGGATCTCGGCTTTTGCACCTACGCCGAGCCCGAGCGCTTCTTCAGCTATCGCCGCATGACCAAGCTGGGCGAGCCGGATTACGGCCGACACATCAATGCCATCGCGCTCGCCGATTGATTTTTTCCTCAGGCCCGGCCGCCCCTGCTGGACAGGACGCCCCCTCTGCCGCTAGCGTCCGGGCCGGTCGAGGGGCCAAAAACAAAAACACGTTCGACAGGGGCGTTCATGGTGTCGAGGTTGCGTGCGCGCGTCTCCGCGATTTTGTCGGGCGCGGCCGTGTATTGTCGGGTTTGGCCGCTGCTTGCCGCCGCCTGCATGGCGGTCGCGGGCTGCACCCCCGAGGATCAACTCAGCCTCAATGTCGCGCAGCCGCGCGGCGCCAGCGTCGCCTTCGAATTGATCGACGGCCCGCCGCCCGCCCAATTCGGCAGACTGGTGGAGGATCTCAACGCCGAGGCGCAGTCGCGCCGGCTGGCGGTGATCTCGCGCGAGAACCCGTCGGCCTATCGCGTGCGCGGCTATCTCGCCGCCGAAACCGCCAAGGGCAAGACCAGAATCTCGTGGACCTGGGACGTGTTCGACCGCGACGAGCGGCGCGCCTTGCGCATCAGCGGCGAGGAGACGGTCAAATCGCGCCTCGCGGGCCGCCACCACGACGCCTGGACGCTGGCCGACGACGCCATGCTGCATCGGATCGCCCACAGCAGCATGGACAGACTCGCCGCATTCCTGACCTCGCCCGAGGTCGCGCCCAATGCGCCGGTGCCGGCCGAGCCGACCCCCGCCGCCGCCCCGCAAATCGTCCTGCTCGGGCAGCATGACACCTCGCCGGAAGCGGCCGGCATTTTCCGCATCTTCAAGCCGCAGGCCGATCCGCTGCCCGACAGCGAAAGCGCCGCCGCGGCGCCGGTCGAGGCCAAAGCCGCAGCGGTGCCGCTGCCGCGGCCGCGGCCGACGGCGGCCTCCACCGCCCCGTCGGTATCGGCGCGTGAAACGGCCACGCTGGTGGCGGCCGGGCGCTGAAAAGGCCCTCGTTCACCGTGTCGAAAGTCTGCGGGACAAGGCTTTCGCCTGCGTATTGCCGCCCCCCGCCCGCCTTGTTATGACCACGCCGCCGGAAGCTGCGTGACACGAGGGTATCGGGGATGGCTGGCAAGAACGGAGCGATCAAGCTCGTCGCCGGCAATTCCAATCCCGCGCTGGCGCAGGCCATTGGCGACTATCTCAAGACCCCGCTGACGCAAGCGGTGGTCAAGCGCTTCGCCGACATGGAGATCTTCGTCGAGATCCAGGAAAACGTGCGCGGCGCCGACGTCTTCGTCATCCAGTCGACGTCGTATCCGGCCAACGACCACCTGATGGAATTGCTGATCATCATGGACGCGCTGCGCCGCGCCTCGGCGCGCCGCATCACGGCGGTGATCCCCTATTTCGGCTACGCCCGGCAGGACCGCAAACCGGGCCCGCGCGCGCCGATCTCGGCCAAGCTCGTGGCCAATCTGATCACGCGGGCCGGCGCCGACCGCGTCATGACGCTCGACCTGCACGCCGGCCAGATCCAGGGCTTCTTCGACATCCCGACCGACAACCTCTACGCCTCGCCGCTGATGGTGCGCGACATCCGCGAGAAGTTCCAGCTCGACAATGTGATGGTGGTCTCGCCCGACGTCGGCGGCGTGGCGCGCGCGCGCGGGCTGGCCAAGCGCATCAACGCGCCGCTCGCCATCGTCGACAAGCGGCGCGAGCGCGCCGGCGAGTCCGAAGTGATGAACGTGATCGGCGAGGTCGCAGGCTATCACCTGCGTGCTGATCGACGACATCGTCGACTCCGGCGGCACGCTGGTGAACGCCGCCGACGCGCTGCTCGAACAGAAGGCGCAAGGCGGTCTACGCCTATATCAGCCACGGCGTGCTCTCGAGCGGCGCGGTCGGCGCGCATCGCCAAGTCGAAGCTCAAGGAACTGGTGATCACCGACTCGATCCAGCCGACCAAGGAAGTGCTGGCCGCCGGCAATATCCGCCTGCTGCAAGTGGCGCCGCTGATCGGCGAGGCGATCGGGCGCACGGCGTCCGAGGAGTTGGTGTCGAGCCTGTTCGACTAGGGCGCGGACTCATAAACGGGCAGCCAAAAGCCGACCCGCACGAGCAGGCGGCGAACGTTCGCTTTTGACCCGAAGCGGACACGGCCTCGCTCTGCTGCAAGCCTCGTTGACTTAAATTGTCTGCGCCGCGCCGACATTGGCCGCAACGGGAAGGCCGCCGTTCAGGAAACGTAGCAACCTTGGAAACGTTCTTGCCTGTAAGATACGATTTAGGTTTTGGCTTGGCCCACAATTTGAAGCTTTTGCCCATCGGCGGTGACAATCAGATCTTTTGGAATCAGCATGAGTGCCGGAAGGATCAGTGCGTAGACAACCGTGACTGCGACAACGCAAATGGTGAATCCACCATATTCTTGGTAAAGGGCTGTGCCGAGCACATCCCCAATACGAGAGACGATCACGCTAAGAGCGGTGGATGTCATCAGTATCGTGCCTTGCAGGCCCGCGGGACAGGATCGAATGATGAGGTCTAGATAGGCCGCTGTCGCGACGCCGCCCATGAGACCCATCACCACCGCAGCGATCAAGGCTGTTGTCGCCGAATGAACCAACAGTAATGGCACCATCTGCGGAACCGCGATGATGGTTCCCCAGAACAGCAGGGTCTTCAGCGGAAATCTTCGGCAGAGCACCCTGAAGACAATGAAGGTGGGAATGTATGAGACCTCTACGATGGCGTTCCATTGTCCCCACGCGGCGTCGCTGCCGCGCAATGTGTTTTGCAGATAGTATTGAAGAGGCGTCTCCGAGCCGGGCGCGAAGCTCCATAAAGTCCAAATCAGCAGCGCGGGGTAGATCGGCCAATGCCGAATGAGCCTTCGAATATCTTTGGCCGGTTCAACGGCGCCCGCTCTTTCCTTGCGAAGGTTGTCGAACACGCATTTTGGTCTTAGCGCGGCATAAGCGGCAACCAAGGCCATGATCGCGGCGCCACCGAGGAAGAGTATACGGGCGGCTTGTTCGGAGTTTTCGCTTTCGAGCATCGCGCTGAGACTGCCGCCGACAAGGAGCGCGGCAGTGTTGGGAATTGACGAAAAGACGTTCCACACCGCGCTGAGTTGACCGGACATGGCATGCTGCTGGCCGACCGTCGAAGTCAGGCCGTTCTGAGCGCTTGCGACAAAAAGAAATGACGTGGTCAACAGCAGGTTCGCAATGAGGAGCGTGGCGATAGAAATGGGCGTGAAAGCAAAGCAAACATAAAGAACTGCTGTACTTGCTCCGAACAACAGCATGAAACCTCGATCTCTCATTCCGAAAGGATTCCAAGTGTCGCGAATGAATCCGAAGATAAACGACACGTAGATAGGAATAGCGGCAACGAGCCGATAGTCGGCGAGCTGCTGCGCCGTCAAATGCAACTTGTTCTTGAGAAAAAAGCCGATCGGAATATTGATTAATCCACCCGCCGGGTCACCGAAGGCGAGGAGAAAGACCAAGATACCAAGGTAAAGGGAAATCTCTTCTCGTGCCGACCTTGACAAGGTGGTGTGAGCGGCGATGACACGCGTTACGCCGGCCGGTGGATCGTGAGTTGTCATGGTGGCAAAATGTCCCGACTGCAAAATGACAACCCATATGCAGCTTGACCGCAAGGCTTACTTTGTCCGTAACCACACCGACTACACCTATCGTCCTCGGTCGCCGCAGCGCGCAGGATGTCGCCTCTTGGCACTTAGCGCACATCGAGGAGCTACCGGCGAATGTCCGCTTGCGGAGTCAAAGCGGACATCGGTTCATCGATGCTCACCGCGTCAATTGATGAGGACACGCCCGCATGCAGTCGGTTCGCCGTCATGCCCGCGTCTGTCCCGGCCATGACGGACGCGACTTATCCACCACAGATTCAAATTGCCGCGGTTTTCGCTGTGGAGAGTCTAGTTCGGCGCGGTTGCCACGGACTCGCAAATCACAGCGTATTGGAGCCCGACGATGCCTTTGGCGGGCGGAATCGAGCGGGTTATAGTCGGTTGGCCTAGTGATTCGTTCCCGCGGTCAAGGCGTCCCCGTAATCCCTGCGTCGATGAAGTGGTCCGGGCGGTCCTGGGCAGAACGGTGCCGTGCGCGTGCGGTGGCGTGCGTTTCCCCTCGCTCAATCCGGCCAAGCGGAGACGTCATGTCCCTCGGCAATTATGCGGACGAACCGCGCATCAACCCCCTCGACGTGGTGGAACGGCTGGCGACCGGCAACGACTGGTCGTTCGAGCGCGCCAGCGACGACGAGATCACCATCCTGGTGACCGGGCGCTGGGCCGACTACCAGCTCTCCTATACCTGGATGGGCGACATCGAGGCGCTGCATCTGGCCTGCGCCTTCGACCTGCGCATCCCTGAGCGGCGCTGCGCCGAGGTGCAGGCGCTGATCTCGCTGATCAACGAGCGCATGTGGGTCGGCCATTTCGACCTGTGGGTGAAGGAAGGCATCGTCATGTTCCGCCATGCGCTGGTGCTGGCGGGCGGCACCGAGGCCTCCGGCCAGCAATGCGAGGCGCTGCTCGGCACCGCGCTCAATGCCTGCGAGCGCCACTTCACCGCCTTCCAGTTCGTGGTCTGGGCCGGCAAACGCGCGCGCGAGGCGCTCGACGCCGCCATGTTCGAGACTTCGGGCGAGGCGTGAGCCGCAAATTGGCGATATAGTCATCGCCATGAAACAGCCGGCCAAAAACGCTCAATCGCTGCGGGCCTTCCCCGGCCCGCTGCTGCTGCTCGGCGCCGGCAAGATGGGCCAGGCCATGCTCGAGGGCTGGCTGGCGCGCGGACTGCCGCCCGAAGAAACTCGTCGTGCTCGAGCCGCAGCCCGGCAAAGCCGTGCAGGCGCTGGCGCGGCGCGGCCTCAAGCTCAATCCCAAGCCCGCGCCGAAGGGCAAGCCGGCGACCGCCGCGGCCATCGTGATCGCGGTCAAGCCGCAGACCGCGCCCGAGGCGGTGCCGTCGCTGCGCGCCTATGCCGGCAAGAGCACGCTGGTGGTCTCGATCATGGCCGGCCGCACCATCCGCTTTCCTGGAAAGCGCGCTGCCGGGCGCCGCCATCGTGCGCGCCATGCCCAACACGCCGGCCGCCATCGGCCGCGGCATCACCGTCGCGGTCGCCAACGGCAAGGTCTCGGCGCGCCAGCGCAAGCAGGCGACCGACCTGCTCGCCGCCATCGGCGCGGTCGAATGGGCAAGCGAGGAAGGCACTGATGGACGCGGTCACCGCGCTGTCCGGCTCGGGGCCGGCTTATGTCTTCCTGCTGGCGGAGGCGATGACCAAGGCCGGCATCGCGGCCGGGCTGCCGGCGGCGCTCGCCGCGCGGCTGGCGCGCGAAACCGTCGCCGGCTCGGGCGAGTTGCTGCGCCGTTCGGACGTCGATGCCGCCACCTTGCGGCAGAACGTCACCTCGCCCGGCGGCACCACGGCCGCCGCGCTCGACGTGCTGATGGGCCCCGGCGGTTTCGACGAACTGCTCACCAAGGCCATCGCCGCCGCCACGCGGCGGGGACGCGAGCTGGCGGGCTGACCCTCAGGGAACTGCCCTAGAAGCGTCGCCTTTGCCGACCTACATTAGGGCCTGCAACCGATGGGAGGCCAGCCCATGGCCCGCAAGCCGAAACGTGACCGCAAAGCAGCGCCGGCCGCAGCCCCGCCGCGCGGCACATCCGACCGCGACAAGGCGGTCGACGCGCTGATGGCGCTGCTCGCCGAGCACAGCTTCGAGGCGATCGGGCTGGCCGAAGTCGCCGGCCGCGCCGGGCTTGAAACTGTCGCAGCTGCGCGCCGAGTTCGGCTCGACGCTTGCCATCTTCGCCGCGCATATGAAGGACATCGACCGCGCCGTGCTCGCCGGCGGCGACGCCGACATGACGGACGAGCCGCCGCGCGAGCGGCTGTTCGACGTGCTGATGCGCCGGCTGGAAGCGCTTGCGCCCTACAAAGAGGCGGTGCGCTCAATCATGCGTTCGGCGCGGCGCAATCCGGGACTTGCTTTCGCGCTCAATGTCATGGCCGTGCGCTCGCAGCGTTGGATGCTGGAAGCCGCCGGCATCGGCGCCGCCGGCCCGCGCGGGAGCTTGCGCGCGCAAGGTGGCGCGCTGATGTTTGCGCGCGTGCTCGGCGTCTGGCTCAATGACGAGGATGCCGCGCTCGACCGCACCATGGCCGCGCTCGACCGCGGACTGGCGAGCGCCGAGCGCTGGGACGGTTTCGTCGGCGACCTGTGCTGCATTCCCGCCGCGCTCTGCCGCGGCCCGCGCCGCCGCAGACGCACGCGCGACGAGGAAGGGGCGGAGGCGGCGAAGTCTCCGTTCGTTCCCGCGCAAGCGGGCCCAGAGCCACAATTGAATGCTTGCAAAGTCTGGGTCCCCGCTTGCGCGGGGACGAACGGGTTCGGATTTAGACCGGCACCCTGACCGTCGCCCGCAATCCGCCGAGCGGGCTGTCGCCGAGCGTGATCTCGCCGCCATGCGAGTTGGCGATGTCGCGCGCGATCGCCAGCCCCAAGCCGGTGCCGCCCTCGTCCTGATTGCGCGCGTCGTCGAGCCGCAGGAACGGCTTGAACACCTCCTCGCGCATGTCGGGTGGGATGCCGGGGCCGTCGTCGTCGACGGTGACGGTGAGCCAGCGGTGGTCGCGGTGCCCGGTGATGGCGATGGTGGAGCCGAAGCGGGCGGCATTCGACACCAGATTGCCGAGGCAGCGCTTGAACGCGGCCGGGCGCACGGTGACGATCGGCGGCCCATGGAACACCACGGTCGTCTTGTGGCCGTGCCGTTCGGCGTCGAGCTTGAGCTCGTCGAGAAAATCCGCCATGTCGGTCGGCGCCGACTGCTCGCCGGCGTCGCCGCGCGCGAAGGCGAGATAGGCCTCCAGCATGCGCGTCATCTCGTCGATATCCTTCTTCATCGCCTCGGCTTCCGGCGAATCGCCGATCAACGCCAACTCAAGCTTGAAGCGCGTGAGCACGGTGCGCAGGTCGTGGCTGACGCCGGCCAGCATGGCGGTGCGCTGCTCAAAGGCGCGCTCGATGCGCGTCTTCATCTCGATGAAGGCGGCCGCCGCCCGCCGCACCTCGCGCGCGCCGCGCGGACGGAAATTCGGCACTTCGCGGCCCTTGCCGAAGCTTTCGGCGGCGTCGGCCAGCCGCACGATCGGCTTGATCTGATTGCGCAGGAAGATGATGGCGACGAACAGCAGCACGCCCGAGGTGCCAACGATCCAGAGCAGCGATATCTGCGCAGTCGACGCATAGGCCGCCCGGCGCGGGGCAAATATCCGCATCACGGTGTCGTCGAGCTGGATTCTGATCTCGACCAGTGCCGACTTGCCGACCGTGTCGATCCAGAACGGCCGCCCGATCTGCCGACGCAACTGATCGGATAGCGAGGAATCGAGCAGCGAAAAGAAGGGTTTCCGGCCCGGCGGCGGCAGATCGCCGAGCGGAAGAAAATCGACGACGAGGCCGAGCCGCTCCTGCGCGATGCGGCGAATTTGGGTGCGGTCGGCATCCTGCGGGTAGCCGCGGTAGACATCGATCAAGCTGGCGATGTTCTGCACCACCCCAGCCGACAAGCGCTGAGTCACGTCGTTCCACTGCCGCTCGATGAAAATGTAGGCGACAACCGACTGCAGGATCACCATGGGCGCGATGATGATGAGCAGCGCGCGGGCATAGAGGCCCTTCGGCATCACGCTGTTGAGCCAGTGGCTGATCCGCCGCCAGCCGTCGTGCACCTGGCCGAGGCCGCGGTGAATTTTGCGCACCGGCGGGATGGCGTCGTACCATTCCCAGGCTTCGCGCAGCCGCGTGAGCGCCGAGCGGAAGGCCGCGATGCCGGTGTCGAGGCTGGTCATGTGGTGATCACCAGCCGGTAGCCGATGCCGCGCACGGTCTGCACGTAGAGCGGATTGGCGGGATTGCGCTCGATCTTGCGGCGCAGCCGGTTGACCAGCACGTCGACGGCGCGTTCGCTCACCGTTTCGCCACTGCCGGCGAGCGCCATGCGCGAGACGGTCTCGCCCGGCGTGGCGGCCAGGATGCGCAGCATTTCGCGCTCGCGGTCGGTCAGCTTGATGATCTCCTCGCCCTTGCGCAATTCGCCGCGCGCCAGGTGATAGACGAACGGCCCGAAGCCGACCTGCTCGGCCGGCTGCATCTGCGCCGGCTGCGCGCGCTTCAAGATGTTGGCGATGCGCAGCGACAATTCGCGCGGCTCGAACGGCTTGGACAGGTAATCGTCGGCGCCGATCTCGAGGCCCTTGATGCGGCTTTCGGCGGCGTCGCGCGCGGTCAGCATCAGGATCGGCACGTCGTTGGCGTCGCCGCGCATCGCCTTGGCGAAGTCGAAGCCGGACTCGCCCGGCATCATGACGTCGAGAATGAGCAGATCGAAACTGAGGCTCTTGAGCTTGGCGCGCGCGTCGGCCGCGGTCTCGGCGGTGGTGACGCGGTAGCCCTCGCCGGTCAGGAAGCGCGACAACAGATCGCGGATGCGGCGGTCGTCGTCGACGATCAACAGATGCGGCGCGTCGTCCGCGAGCGTGTCGGGCAATGACATCACGCGTTATCCCCGCGACTTCGGCGCGGTCGGCGCGCGCGATCAGCCGCAGCACGCCTTCGCGATTGTCGGCGTCGATCATGGCGGTGAGGAAGCGCCGCGCCGCCTCGTGCGCGCCCGGCCCGAGCTCGCCGAAGGCGCGGTTGATGCGCTGGGTTTGCAGGCCGGCCAGCTTGAGCGCCAGGCCCTCGCCCTTCGGCGTCACGAACAACAAGCGCTGGCGCCGGTCCTGCGCGCCTTCCTTCTGCACCACATAGCCCTGGTCGACGAGCTGCTTGAGCACGCGGCCGAGCGACTGCTTGGTGATGTTGAGGATGTCGAGCAGGTCGGCAACCTTCATGCCCGGATTGCGGTTGACGAAATGCAGCACCCGGTGATGGGCGCGGCCGAAGCCGAGCTTGGACAGCACCTCGTCCGGGTCGCCGACGAAATCGCGGTAGGCGAAGAACAAAAGCTCGATGATGTCCCAGACCGGATCGGCGGCGGCCGCGGCGCGCTGGCCTCGTCCCGGGCGCTCGGCCGGCGTCTGCGGTCTCGGCGGTCTTGGCGCTCATATTTATGTCAGCCATGTTGACATATTTTGGTTTTATGTTACAAAAACACTGCTAAGGACGAAAGGATCGTACCGAAACGGCCCATTTCGCCGACGGTGCGCCGGTGGCCGGCCGATAGGTCCGATCCGGTCCCACTCATACCGGGTGTTGCCGCCCGACGCAAAGTGTTGGAAGTGACGCGGAAAATGCGCCATCAAGGCGGCAAAACGGCGTGCAGGGCCAAGGGACGGATAAGGAGGAGGAGACGATGGCTGCGCAGTCCTATGACCGGCTCGAGGGGGTCATCTGGTACGACGGCAAACTCGTGCCCTGGGACGAGGCCAATCTGCACGTGCTCAGCCACGGCCTGCATTACGCCAGCGCCGTGTTCGAGGGCGAGCGCGCCTATGGCGGCGCAGATCTTCAAGTCCAAGGAGCACGCCGAGCGGCTCAAGCGCTCGGCCAAGATCCTCGACTTCGAGATCCCCTATTCGGTCGCCGAGATCGACGCCGCCAAGAAGCTGGTGCTTGGAGAAGAACGGCAAGCAGGAAGCCTATGTCCGCCCGATCGCCTGGCGCGGCTCGGAGATGATGGGCGTCTCGGCGCAGAGCAACACCATCCATCTCGCCATCGCCACCTGGGAATGGCCGAGCTATTTCGATCCCGAGCAGCGGCTCAAGGGCATCCGGCTCGATCTCGCCGACTATCGCCGGCCCGATCCGAAGACCGCGCCGTGCCGCGCCAAGGCCGCCGGCCTCTACATGATCTGCACCATCTCCAAGCACGCGGCCGAGCGCAAAGGCTATGCCGACGCCATGATGCTGGACTGGCAGGGCCGCGTCGCCGAGTGCACCGGCGCCAACATCTTCTTCGTCAAGGACGGCAAGATCCACACGCCGATCGCCGACTGCTTCCTCGACGGCATCACGCGGCAGACCGTGATCGGGCTGGCGAAGAAGCGCGGCATCGAGGTGATCGAGCGCCGCATCATGCCGGACGAGCTTCGCCGGCTTCGCCGAATGCTTCATCACCGGCTCGGCCGCGGAAGTCACCGCGGTGTCGGAGATCGCCCAGTGGAATTTCAATCCGGGCGGCATCACCAAGACGCTGATGGACGACTACACCGCGGAAGTGCAGCCGAAGGGCAAGGCCGCGGCGGCGTAACCGGTCAGCTCGCCTCAGGCGCGTGGCGGCGACCGCTGCCGCAGCCCGCGTCAGCCGGGCTCCGGCATCAGATGCTGCGCCTTCGCCGGCCGAATCGCAATCGCTGCACGCCGCTGGAGCTCGGCAAGCGGCATGACGCCGAGTGCTACCGCACGCGCCACGCCGGCGGCTCCTGCGGCCGCAGCAGCGTCACAAAGCGACGCGTTGACCGCGATGAAGCGGTCCATGCGCTCGTCGAGCACGCGGTGGCGGCTCTTGCGCGGCGTGGCGCAGCAACAGCTCGCCCTTCGGGCCGAAGACGACGAAGCCGACGTGGAAATAATCGAGATTGGGCCGGTGGGTGACGAAGCCGACAATGTCGCCGGTCATCAGTTCGCTCTTCTTGGCCAGGAACACCGCCTGCGGGATGACGGTCATCGAAAAGTGCCGCTTGCCCAGCTCCTTGTGCCAATAGACGGTCTTGTCGATCTCGACCGCGCCGTCCATGACGACCGGAACGCAGACCTTGTTCTCGATGTTATGCTCGCCCCATTCGAAGAAATAATGATTGCGCTCGCGCCAGGTGACGACGCCGTTGTGATAGCGGATCGCGCGCAGCGTGGTCTCGAATTCGCCGATGTTGCGGGCGATGGCGGCGGCCAGCACCGTCTCGCAAAAAGTGACGCAATCGAAGCCGTCGTCGCGCACCACGAACACCTCCGGCCGGCGCGGCCCGCCGATCAGCGTGTAGCCGAGATAGCGCGTGCCGCGCAGCGCCGCCGAGATGAAGTCGATGCGCTGCGAGATGGTCGCCGTGGGCGCGGCCTTCGGCGATCAGCCTTTCGATGTGGGCCTCGGCTGGCGCGCGCAGGGCTTAAGCCCGCAACGAATGCGCGCGCCGCCGGCGAGCGAGGCGCAGGATATCGCGGCGGTTGATGAGCGAATCGCGCATGGCATATTTTGCCACAAAACACCGAGGCGCCGCGCGACGTACGCGGCACGGTTAATCCCGCACCACCACCAGCCGGTCGGTGCCGGATTCCGCGCCCCAGACCTCGCCCGGCCGGCCGTTGAGCTGGCGCACGTCGGCGCGCCGCCGGTTGCTCGGGAAACTGTCGAATTTCTCGGTCGCGGGATCGAAACGAACGATCGCGTTGGCTGGTCCAGTCGGTGAGCCAGACCTTGTCCTTGTCGTCGACGTAGACCGCGTAGCAGCCGGAGCCGCTTTTCGGCAGCGCCCACACTTTCCACGCTTTGTTGAGCGGATCGTAGCGGCCGACCTCGCCGCTATTCCAGAAGCTCACCCACAACAGGCCTTTGGAATCGGCCCAGATGCGGCGCGGGCCGACGCCGGGCTTGGGCGGCGCGATCATCAGCGCGTCGCCGCTCACCGTGTCGATCTTGGTAATGTGATCGCCGGCGAGCGAGGCGTACCAGACCTCGCCGCTCGGCGTCGTCGTAATGCCGTAAGGGCCGACGCCTTTGGGCGCCTTCCAGGCCTCGACCTTGGCGGTCGCCGGATCGACGCGGCCGTAGATGCCGTTCTGCCCGGTGAACCAGAGCACGCCTTTGCGGTCGAAGGTCGCGGTGTTGAGATTGGCGTCGGGAAAATCCTTCGGCAGCGGATAGAGCTTGACCGCCTTGGTGGCCGGGTCGACGCGCGCGATCGCGTTCTGCCCGCCGTCGGTCACCCAGGCGGCGCGGTCCGGCCCGATGATGACGCCATGCGGCGCCGAGCCGGGGCCGAGCAGGAACTGCTTGGCGGTGCCGGTCTTGGGATCGAGCACGCCGATCGCGCCCTGCGCCTGCGCGGTGTACCAGACGGTGCCGTCGGGCGCCGGCGCGACATCGTGCGGATGGGCGCCGCGCGGCACCGCGAAGTAGGACACATCGGCGGCGGCCGCGCGGCCGATTGCGAGCGCCAGCAGCGCGGCTGCGACGATGATGGTGGCGCGCGTCTTATTTTGGCGCATGATCTTATCCGAAAACCGGTTCCCACTTTTCGGGATCATGCGCGCTTCATTCGGCCGCCTGCTTGCGGCGCCAGCGCTCGGCCGCCGCATCGTCCGCCGATTTGGCGTCGACCCAGCTTTTGCCGCCCGTACTCTCGACCTGTTTCCAAAACGGCGCGCGTGTCTTGAGATAGTCCATCAGGAACTCGGCCGCCGCGAAGGCGGCCTGGCGGTGCGCCGAGGCGGTGACGACCAGCACGATGTCCTCGCCGGGCGCAATGCGGCCGTAGCGGTGAATGACGGTGACGCCGGCGAGCGGCCAGCGCGTTTTCGCTTCCTCGACGTGGCGCTCGATCTCGGCCTCGGCCATGCCGGGATAATGCTCGAGCGTGAGCGCCGCGATCGGCTCGCCAGCTTCGTCGCCGCGGCAGATGCCGGTGAAGGTGACGACGGCGCCGACATCGGTGCGGCCGCGCGTGAGCGTGGCCGCTTCGGCGGCGGCGTCGAAGGCCTCGCGCTGCAGGCGCACGGTGGAGGGTACGGTCATGGCGCTAATTTAGCGCGCGTGGACGCCGCGTGCGAGGGGCCCTAGCCGCCCGTCATCGGCGGGAAAAACGCGATTTCGCTGGCCGCTGGCGATCGGCGCGCCCGGCTGCACATGGGCCCGATCGATGGCGACGCGGATCACCTTGGGATTGGCGAAGGCATAGGCATATTCCTCGCCGCGCCCGGCCAGCCACGTCATCAGCTCGCCGGCGGTGCGGACGTCGGCCGGCAGCTCGACGTCTTCCTCCGGCTTGCCGACGCGCTCGCGCACCCAGGCGAAATAACGCAGCTTCATATGATTACTCGTCGATCACATAGCGCAGGCCGGCACGCATATAATCGTAGCCGGTGTAAAGCGTCAGCAGCGCCGAGGCCCACAGCAGGAAAATGCCGACCTCGGTGACGCCGGGGATCACGCGGTCGCCGGCCGTCGCCCGCGATCAGGAAACCGATCGCCACCATCTGCGCGATGGTCTTCCATTTGGCCAGCCGCGTCACCGGCACGCCGACGCGCAGCTCGGCGAGATATTCGCGCAGGCCCGACACCAGAATTTCGCGGCACAGGATGATGACGGCGGCGAGCAGCGACCAGCCGTGGATGGTCTCCTCCGCCGCCAGCATCAGCAGGCAGGACGCCACCAGGAGCTTGTCGGCGATCGGATCGAGCATGCGCCCGAGCGAGGACTGCTGTCCCCAGATGCGGGCGAAATAGCCGTCGAGGATGTCGGTGACGCCGGCGGCGATGAAGATCGCGAGCGCCACCCAACGCAGCCACAGCCCGCCGCCGATGATGCTCTGCCAATAGAGCAGCGCCACCACCACCGGCACGGCGGCGATGCGGCCATAGGTCAAAATGTTCGGCAGCGCGAGCGGGCGCGCCGGCAGCCGCGTGGAACTGACGGAGTTCATGACGTGACAAGGAACACCCGGCTTGGCGCGAGGTCAACCGGCGCGGGGCCGGTGGTCCCCGCTGATTACTGGATGGGCGGTTTGGGCAGCCGGCTCTTGCCCGGCTCCATCGCGAAGGTCTGATCGAGCGAATACCATTCGCCGGTCACGTCGCCCGCCGGCGCCGGCCCGTCGTGGCGGACATAGTCGCCGACCAGCGCGCGGGTGACGCCGAACTGCACGTCGGTCTCCAGCCTGTCGTCGTCGTTGACATAAATCTGCGAGATCAGCGTCTTGAAGCCCGGCTTGAAGATCAGGAAGTGCAGGTGCGCCGGCCGGTAATGTGCCGGCCGGTGGCGCGCACCAGGTCGCCGACCGGCCCGTCGATCGGGATCGGATAGCCGGCCGGCTTGACGCTGCGGAAGCCGAAATGGCCTTGCGCGTCGGTCGTGAACTTGCCGCGCAGGTTCATCGGCGGCCTGCTTGGGGTCCTGCTGCTCGTAGAAGCCTTCCGGCGAGGAATGCCAGACGTCGACCTCGGCGCCTTCGATCGGCTTGCCCTGCTGGTCGCGCAGCGTGCAATTGACGAACAGCGCAGGTCCCGGCGTGGGCGAGCGCACGATCGAGCCGCCGTTTTCGGTGCGCGGCGAGTTCATGCGCCAGAACGGCCCCAGCAGATTGGCGGTGGTCTCGGTCTGGCCGTTGTTGCCGTTGTTGAGCAGGCAGATCAGCGTCGAGAAGCCGAGCGAGCCCGACATCAGCACGGCTTCATTGTGGGTGTCGGTGGTCTTTTGCCCGAGCTTGACGACGATATTGCACGGCCTGCTCGAATTCCTCCTCGGTCAGGTGCACGTCGCGCGCGAAGGCGTGCAGGTGCTTGACCAGCGCGGCGAGAATTTCGCGCACGCGCGGATCGCGGTGCGTTCTTGAAGGCGTCCAGCACCACCGGGGTGACGTCTTCTTGGCGTTTGATGATCATTGCTTTCTCCTGCCTTTCGCCCGTCATGCCGGCTTGACCGGCATCCAGCCTTCTTCCGAAGGCATGGATGCCGGGTCAAGCCCGGCATGACGGTCATCACTCGCCGCCTGCTCGTGGAAGAACTCATATATCTTTCGCGCCGTCTCCGCATTAATTCCCGGCACCTAAGCGAGATCGGGCAGGCTGGCGCGCTCGATCGCTTTCAGCGTGCCGAAATGGCGCAGCAAAGCGCGCTTGCGGGTGGGACCGATCCCCGGGATTTCCTGCAAGCCGGCCTCGCGGATGTCCTTCTTGCGCCGCGTGCGGTGCGAGCCGATGGCAAAGCGATGCGCCTCGTCGCGCAGGCGCTCGATGAAATAGAGCAAGGGATCGCGCGGCGGCAGCTTGAATGGGCTCTTGCCCGCCATGAAGAAGGTCTCGCGGCCGGCGTCGCGGTCCGGGCCCTTGGCGATGGCGACGAGCGGCACGTCGGTGACGCCCAAGCGCGGCCAGCGTCTCCTGCGCGGCGCCGAGCTGGCCCTGGCCGCCGTCGATCAGCACCAGATCCGGCCAGCGGCTGCTCATCGTCGAGATGCGACGTCGCCGCTCTGTTCGGCGGCGAGCGCATCCTCGATGCTCGGGCGCGGCGCTTCCGCCAGCAGCCGCTTGAATCGCCGCTGCAGCACCTCGCGCATCATGCCGTAGTCGTCGCCGGGGCTGAGGTCCTGCGAGCGGATGTTGAACTTGCGGTACTGGTTCTTGCGGAAGCCCTCCGGCCCGGCGACGATCATGGCGCCGACCGCGTTGGTGCCGGCGATGTGGCTGTTGTCGTAGACCTCGATGCGGCGCGGCTTGCGCGGCAGCGCGAAGGTTTCGGTCAGCGCGTTGAGCAATTTCTGCTGCGAGGACGTGTCGGCGAGCTTGCGCGCCAGCGCCTCGCGCGCATTGGCCAGCGCATGCATCACCAGCTCCTTGCGCTCGCCGCGCTGCGGCACCGACGACCTCGACCTTGCGCCCGCTCTTGGCTGCTCAAGCGCCTCGGCCAAGCAGCGCGCGCTCCTCGAAATCGTGCGACACCAGGATGAGCCGCGGCGGCGGCTTGTCGTCGTAGAACTGCGCCAGGAACGCGCTCAAAATCTCGCCGGGGCCGAGCGTGCGGTCGGCCTTCGGGAAATAGGCGCGGTTGCCCCAGTTCTGCCCGGTGCGGAAGAAGAACACCTCGACGCAGCTGTAGCCGCCGGCCTGGTGCACGGCGAACACGTCGGCTTCCTCCAGCGTTGCGCGGATTGATGCCCTGGTGCGACTGTGACCGCCGACAACGCGGCGAGGCGGTCGCGATAGATCGCGGCATGCTCGAAATCCATCGCCGCCGAGGCCTTGTCCATTTCGGTCGCGAGCTGCTTCTGCACCGTCCGGCTGCGGCCGGAGAGAAATGCATTGGCCTCGCGCACCAGTTCGGCATAGCCGGCAAAATCGATCTCGCTGCGTGCAGGGCGCCGAGCAGCGCTTGATCTGATGCAGCAGGCACGGCCGCGTGCGCGCCTCGAAAAACGAGTCCGAGCAGGAGCGCAGCAGGAACGCGCGTTGCAAGGCATTGATGGTGCGGTTGACCGCGCCGGCAGTGGCGAACGGCCCGAAATAATGACCCTGGCGCGTGCGCGCGCCGCGATGCTTCAAGATCTGCGGCGCCCAGTGATCGGACGTGATCAGGATGTAGGGGAACGACTTGTCGTCGCGCAGCAGCACGTTGAAGCGCGGGCGCAGCCGCTTGATCAGGTTGGCTTCGAGCAGCAGCGCCTCGGTCTCGGTCTTGGTGGTGACGAATTCCATCGTCACCGTGGCCGCGATCATGCGCGCGATGCGGCGCGTCGTGAGCCGGTCGGCCGCGCGTAATTGCGCGACGCGCTTCTTGATGTTCTTGGCCTTGCCGACATAGAGCACCTCGCCCTTGGCGTCGATCATGCGATAGACGCCGGGCGCGGACGGCGCGTGCTTGACCGCGCGCGCGATGGCCGCGCGGCCGGCCTTGAGCGTGCCGGCCGGCGCCTCCTCCAGGTCGAGCTCGGGCAGCGCGGACTCTTGATCCTCGTCGTCGCGCAGCTCGCTCGCCGGGTCGATGTCGTTCTTCGGATGCCGTTCATGGTGCCGTTCATGGCGCTTAGATAATATCTCGCGTCTTATTCCGCGACATCGCTGTCGGGCGTGCGCCAGGCCAGATGCTGGCCGCCGTCGACGGCGATGGTGACGCCGGTGACGCTTTCGGCGCCCGCCAGATAAAGCACCGCGGCGGCGACATCCTGCGGGCGCGGGCCCTTTTGCAGCGGCAGGCTTGCGGCCTGCGCGGCGAATTGCGCCGGCGTCTGGCGCGGGCTCGGCAGCGTCGGCCCCGGCGCCACCGCATTGACCCGCACCTTGGGCGCCAGCGCCTGCGCCAGCGTCGTGGTCGCGGTCAGCAGCGCGCTCTTGCTCAAGGTGTAGGACAAGAAGCGCGGCGTCGGCTTGAACACGCGCTGATCGATGATGTTGACGATCGAGGATCGCCATCGGGCGCCTGGGCGGCGAAGGCCTGCGCCAAAAACAGCGGCGCCGCCAGATTGACGGCGACGGCGCGCTCGAAGCGCGCCCGCTCCAGTGTCTCGATCTCGTCCGGCTCGAAGGCGCCGGCATTGTTGACCAGCAGCGTGAGCGGCCCGAACGCCGCCGCCGCCTTGATCAGCCCGCGCACCGCCTCATGGTCGGCGAAATCGGCGAGCACGACCGCGGCGCGCCCGCCGGCGGCCACGATCTCGCCGGCCAGCGTTTCGGCCTCGGCGCGCGAGCGGTTGGCGTGCAGCACCACCGCGTAGCCCGCGCCGGCCAGCGCGCGCGCAATTGCGGCGCCGATGCGGCGCCCCGCCCCGGTGATCAGCGCCGCGCCCGCTCGCGATTGCTGGCTTTGCTCCGGCATGCACAAGGTCCCGCAGCCAGTCATACGCCGCGGCGCAAAGTGCCGCTACCCGGCCCCTGACGGTGTTGCGCCGGCCCTAAATCTGGCGGCGGCGCGGTTATGGTAAACGGCCGATGAAGGAAACGGTAACCGCAGAGCACAGGCGCGCGCGCGGCTAACACTCCCTTAGGGATAACGGACGCTGATGCTTAGCGATTCATAACCGTTTAACGTAAAAGGCCCGATAAATCCTCCACGAAAATGTCGAACTTTCGCCGATCGCTCGGCCCGGCCGCACCTTTATTGCGCAGTCAATTCGCGCGACGGCCGTCGCCGACCGACCAAGGCGCTAAGCCAGGCGAGTGGAGGGTTAAGATGAAAAACACGATGCGGGCGATGACCTTGGCGGCCGTAGCGGCCGCCTCCGGCGCGGCCATGGCAGCCGACCTCCCGCGCGGCCCGAGCCCTTATTATTCGGCGCCGGCCCCGGCCAGCTCCTACAATTGGAGCGGCCTCTATGCCGGCGTGAACGCCGGCTACGAGTGGGGCCACGTCACCAACAGCAGCGTCGATCCTGCCGGCATCGCCGGCGGCGCACAGGTCGGCTACAATTGGCAGAGCGGCCAATTCGTGTTCGGCGGCGAAACCGACATCCAGGCCTCGGCGGCCGACGACACCTTCGCGCCGTGGAAATTCTCCAATCCCTGGTTCGGCACCCTGCGCGGCCGCGCCGGCTATGCGCTCAACAATATCCTGTTCTACGGCACGCTCGGCATGGCCTATGGCGAGCTCTCGGGCCAGCTGAATTCGCTCGACGAGAACAAGACGCTGGTCGGCTGGACCGGCGGCCTCGGCATGGAGGTCGGCTTCAATCAGAAATGGTCGGCCAAGGTCGAGTATCTCTACATGGATCTCGGCGACCGCGCCTACACCATCACCGGCGTGAACAACGGCCTGCAAAGCAACATGCTGCGCTTCGGCGTCAACTACCACTTCTGAGCGGCGCGCGGCGCGCGTCGCGCGTGGCGGAAAACCCCGGGCCTCGCGCCCGGGGTTTTTCTTTGCCGCATTGTGCGACCGGCGCATGATCGTACAAGCTGTTCAATTGTCGTACAAATTGTTTCAAAAAATTTGTCGCGCAAGAGCCTTTTGCGAACGGCTTGTATCGCGGCAAATTTCAACGCGGGCGCGCCGCATTCACCGTCCACGTCGAGTTCCCGCTCGCACCGCAGCGGAACAACTCTCAGGAACCGTCGCCGCACGTTGAATGGGCAATCGGGGGACGGCGCGTTCGCGACCGTCCATGGCAATTGTCAGTGAGGGTTAAGTCATGAAAACGATTCTGCTCGCAAGCGTGGGCGTGCTGGCGCTCGGCGTCGTGCAGGCTTCGGCCGCCGACATCGCGCGTCGCCGGCCGACTGCCGGCGAAGGCGCCGGTCTATGTCGCGCCGCCCTTCACCTGGACCGGCGGCTATGTCGGCATCAACGGCGGCTACGGCTTCGGCCGTTCGGATTTCTCGACGCCGTTCGCCACCGGCTCATTCGACACGTCCGGCGGGCTGGTCGGCGGCACGCTCGGCTACAACTATCAAGTCAACCAGCTCGTGTTCGGCATCGAAGGCGACCTCGACGCGAGCTGGATCAAGGGCTCGGCGGCTTGCGGCGGCTTGACCTGCGAAACCAAGAACAACTGGCTCGCCACGGCGCGCGGCCGGCTCGGCTACGCGGCCGGGCATTTCATGCCCTATATCACCGGCGGCGCCGCCTTCGGCGACATCAAGACCTCGATCACCGGCATCGGCAGCGCGACCGAGACCAAGGCCGGCTGGACCGGCGGCGGCGGCGTCGAATACGACGTTCAACGGGCCGTGGAGCGCCAAGCTCGAATATCTCTATGTCGATCTCGGCCGCGGCGGCGCGATCGGCGGTTCCGACCGCCAAGCTGCAAGACAATATCGTGCGCGCCGGCGTCAATTATCGCTTCTGAGCCAAACGGCACGACGACATGCAAAGCCCCGGAGCGCTCCGGGGCTTTTGCTTGCGCCGCCGGCGTCGGTTATCCGGTCGGCTTGGTGGCGGCGAAGGCCGGCACTTGCGCGGCGAAGCTGTCGTGCCAGGCGAGCAGGCGCGGATAGTCCTTGCGCCAGCCGTCGCCGAAGCGGAAATCGCGATAGCCGAGCACGCAGGCGAGCGCGATCTGCCCGACATCGGGCATTTGCGTCGAGCTTCGGCGGCGCGGCCTCGAGCGTATCGAGCGCGCGCTTGACCTTGCCGGCCTGGCGGTCGATCCAGCCCTGCACGCGCTGCTCCTCCGGGCGGTAGCGGTTCTCGTAGACGATCAGCACGCTGGCATCGAGCACGCCGTCGCACAGCGCCTGCAGGCGCAGCGCCGCAAAGCGCGCCGCCGGCTCGCGCGGAACGATTTTGCCGCCGCCGGCGAGGTGATCGAGATACTCCAGGATCACGCGCGAGTCGTACAAAATGCCGCCGTCGTCGAGCACCAGCGCCGGAATCTTGCCGAGCGGGTTCTGCTGGCGGATCGAGTCGGCGGGATCGTTGAGATCGGTCTCGCGCACGTCGATCTTGCCGGCGAAGCCGAGCAGCGCGATGGCGATGCGCACCTTGCGCACGAAGGGCGAGGCGGGGGAGGAGCGCAGGATCATGGAGAAATACTTATCCGCCGCAGGTGCGGGGCGAAATGCCCCGCGTCCGGTGAGTGTCGGTTAAGGCGAGCGCCTTGGATCGCCTGCCGGATCGCCTTGCGATCAGCCGGTGACGACCAGATTGACCGCCTTGGGGCCCTTGCCCTTCTTGTCGGGCTCGACGTCGAAGCTGACGTGTTGGCCTTCGTTGAGGCCCTTGAGCCCCGCCTGCTCCACGGCGGTAATGTGGACGAACACGTCGCGGGCGCCGTCGTCCGGCTTGATGAAGCCATAGCCGCGCTCGCTGTTGAAAAATTTCACGACACCGGTTTGCGCCATCGGGAAAGCTCCTCTCCCCGCATTGCTCTGCCGCCAGCCCCCACGGCGGCGGCTCGGCCGGACATTCACAATCGGGGAAAGCGTCGGCCGCTCCCAACACGGCCTCAGTCACTCCGCCGGCCCCCCACAGGAGGCGGAACGTCACTGCCAGTCATGGAACTAGACACCAACCGGGTTGCGCTGGAAAGAGGCACAATGTCACCGGCCGGCCGGGGCCTGCCCGCCGGCGAGCCAATCGAGCCGGAATGCGCCTTTGCCCGCCAGCCCAAGGATTTTCGCCAGCGCCGGCAGCAGGATGGCCAGCTCGTCCGGCAGGCGCCAGGGCGGATTGACCAGCATGAGGCCGCAGCCGTTGAGCCTTGTGGGGTCGCTGGGCGCGGCCACCGTCAGTTCGGCCCGCAGCAGCTTGGGCAAAGCCAACCGGCGCAGGCGCTTGACGAGCGCGTCCGGCTCGCCGCGGTCCTTGATGGGATACCAGAGCATATAGATGCCGGTCGCCCATTTGCGGTGCGCGGCGGCGAGGCCGTGCGACAGGCGGTGGAAATCGGCGTCCTCCTCGAACGGCGGATCGACCAGCACCAGGCCGCGCCGCTCCGGCGGCGGCACATAGGCCGAGAGCGCGGTCCAGCCGTCGACGGCAAGCGTCTTGATGCGGGTATCGCCGCGCAGATTGCGGGCGAGCGCGGCGGCCGCCTGCGGCTCGAGCTCGCAGGCAATCAGCCGGTCCTGCGGGCGCAGCCAGGCGCGCGCGATCGCCGGCGAGCCGGGATAGACGCTGAGCCGGCCGCGCTCGTTGAGCGCGCCGATGACGTCGAGAAAAGGCGCCAAGAGCGCGGCGGCGGCCTCGGGCAATTGCGCCGCCATGAGCTTCTCGATGCCGTCATGCCATTCGCCGCCGCGGGCCGCTTGCGGCACCGGCGAGGTCGTAGAGCGCGCTGCCGGCATGGGTGTCGATGACGCGGAAGGCGGCCGGCTTCTCGCGCAGGTAATGCAGAATGCGGCAGAGCACCGCGTGCTTGAACACGTCGGCGAAGCTGCCGGCATGAAAGGCGTGGGCGTAGTTCACGCCGCCGCTTATGCCATAGTTTTCAATCCAGCGTGCCGCGCAGGCCGAATTGATTGCGCGGCTTGACGGTGGGCAGCGGGCGCGGCGGCTCGCACGGCGGCGCCTCCGGCAGCGCGCGAAGGCGCACGGCCAGCGGCGTTGGCCGCCGCGGCCGGCCCCCGCCAGCGCCCGATCGCCAGCACGATCAGCCGGACGCAGACGAAGGTCGCCGACAACAGGCCAAGGCCATGCAAGGCCGGCGGCAGCATGCGGTGCTCGGGCGAGCCCACCAGCCACAGCACGACATAGCCGAGCCCGGTGAACCACACGACAAAGCCGAGATAGTCGCAAACGCAATTCATCGCTTCTCCCCGCGTCTGACCACGCGGGGAACTTTGCCGATTTTCCTTTCGGGAACCTTGCGCCAATTCTCGACGCGGCGGGGGTATCCCCATCACGCCCGCGCGCAGCGTTAGGGACCGCTTAACGCCATCGCAGAATCAAGTCCACGCGCGCGCCCTTGATTATCGCAACGCGTTATTCGGCGTGCACCGCCGGCATCGCAATCGTGTCGCGCTTGCAGGCGCGGCCGGCCACTTCGGCGCAAGCGTGGAAGGTGAAATCCTTGGCCATGCACAGGCGCACTTCGGTGAGGCGCGTCGCATCGCAGGCGACAGCCAAGGCGGCGCGCGTCAGACCGGGATTGGCCGCCACGAAGGCGGCGGCCACCTCCTCGGGCGAAACGTTGAGCGGCTGGGCCGGCTCGAAATAGGCGGCCGGGATCTTCACCGCCGCGCGCGCCTTGCGCACCGCTTCGAAATAGCCATGCGGCGTGAGGCCGGAGCAGGTGCCGTGGCGGTCCCATTGGCGATAGATCAGCCGCGGGCTCGGCATCAGGTCGAGCGCGCCCGAGACGATGGCGCGGTCGAGCCGTTGCGCCGGCACCTGGCAGTAAGACGGGAAGCCCTGTTCGTATTCCGGCCACAGGCCATGCACGACGAAGGCGAAGGGCCGCCCGTTGCATTGCGGGTCGGGCCGGCCGCTGGGCGCGCGCTGCTTGGCGCTCTCGCAATAGCTCGGCGACCAGGACAGCGCCAGAACGTAGAAATCGAACTGACCGGGCGCGTTCTGGCGGCGGTCCTCGGCCAGCGCCACGATCGCGAGGATGAACACGAAGCTGCAGGCAATGGCGGCCGACTGTGCCGCCCGGCGAACGCGATCACTCAGCATGGACGCCCCCCAAAACGCTGACGCGCGACTTCTTCCAGCCGCGAGCAGAACAAATCGGAAATTGATCTAGCCCAACGGTTCCTTGACAGCCTACCCCAGAAATTAGAACATTGCAAGAACAAACTAGCAACGTAACGGGGCCGAATTTTCCACAAGCGGCTGGCGGGCACAGCATGCGGCGGCGCGGAGCGCGCGCGCCTGCCGAAAATGCGGAAATCGCTGCTGGCTCTGGCGGACAATGCCAATTGGCTGGCCGATTGGCTGGCCGATTGGCTGGCCGGCACGCAGCCGATCTGCGGGCGGGCGCCGGCGGCCGAATAAGCCTCTAGGGCAGCGCCATTTTGCAGCGCGGATTATAGGCCATATTGCGGTCGAGCCCGACCACGCACCATTCGACGCCCGCTCCGGCGCCGATCAGACTGGTGTCCTCGCCGATCCAGTAATTCACCACATGCTCGTGCTGATCGGTCATGGTCGCGACCGCGCGGCAAAAGCGGCGCGGAACGGTGTCCGGCGCCCAGGTATTCTTGATTTCGCGCACCTTGTCGAAACTGACGATCATCAAGCTCCGAATTCCAGAACCGCTGTTCCTTGACCGCGAACTGATAGGCGATGGTGTCGAGCGCGGCTTCGCAGCTCGGCAGCAGCCCGCTGTAATCGGGCCCGAACATATAGAACGATTTCTCCAGCCAGCCCGCGGACTTGGCCGGCACGGACGCGCCGAGGCCGATGACAAAGGCGGCCAGGGCCGCCCGCAGGCAATGAGACATACGCGGCATCGTTGAACTCCAACCCTTCGGCTCCGATCTTACCACAGGTTTTTCCCGGCGGCAGCCGATTCGTACACAGGATTCCGCATTGCAAGACTCGTGACTCAGGGCCCGACTCGGCAAGAGTCCGTCCTGCGAATCGGGCTCGAAGCCGCGTTGTGTGAGTAAAATCGCAGCGCGGCTGTGCAATGCCCGAAGCAGGAGGAGTCATGACCGCGGCACTGCGACGGCCCTATCCGGCCGATCCGGTGTTTGGTCTTGAACAGGCGGCCCGGTTGCTGGGCGAGATTCTGGCCCCTTGGTTGCAGGATCTCGGTCTGGTGATCGAGACAGTGGAGACCACGCGTCCGGCGGCAGCGCCGGACGATTGGCAGCCGGGGGCGGTGTTGCGTTTGCCCTTTGCCGCGGGGAACTGCCGCGACGGCGGCGTGGTGTGCGGGCCGGCGCTGATGGCGCTGGCCGACAGCGCCATGTTGTTTGCCTGCGCGGCGGTGTGGAACGGTTATCGGCCGGTCGCGCCGATCGACCAGACCACGCATTTCCTGCGGCCGGCCAGTTCCGACGTTCTGGCCGATGCGCGCGTCGTGCGCATCGGACGGACGACCACCTTCGGTCGCGTTGCGTTGTCGAGTGCGGCCGACCGGCGTCCGGTCGGGATGGTGTCGACGGCGTACGCCATGTTGTAGTCGCGTTGCGCCAAGTCGTGGCGGTCGTTTGTTCCGAGTCCACGGCGCCGGTTGTCGGCCTAAAAGCCGGCAACCGCGCCGCAATGGGCATTCAGCTTTTTAATTGGCGCATGATCTTGTCCGAAAACCGGTTCCCACTTTTCGGGATCATGCGCGCCAATCCCCCAGCACCGCCTGCACCAGCGCGAGCGCCGCCACCGCGGCGGTATCGGCGCGCAGGATGCGCGGGCCGAGCGCGATGCGCGCGACATTCGGGCGCTTGAGCAGTGCGGCGCGTTCCTCCTCGGCAAAGCCGCCTTCCGGACCGATCAGCACCGACAGCGGCAGCCCGGCGGGCGCCGCCTGCAGCGCCGCCACCGGGTCCTGCAGCTCGGCGCGCTCGTCGCAGAAGATCAGCAGGCGGCCGTCATCGGCGGCGGCAGCCGCGAAATCCACCGGCTCGGCCACCGCGGGCAGGCTCAGAACGCCGCATTGCTGGGCGGCCTCGATCGCATTGGCGCGCATGCGATCGAGATTGACGCGTGCGACCTGGGTGTGGCGCGTGATCACCGGCGCCAGCCGCGAGGCGCCCATCTCCACCGCCTTCTGCACCAGGTAGTCGAGCCGGACGTGCTTGAGCGGGGCAAACAGCAAATGCAGGTCGCCCGCCGGCGGCTGCGCGCGCAGGCGCTCGGCCACGACGGCGCTCAGCGCGCGCTTGCCGGTGCCGGCGAGGCGTGCCCGCCATTCCCCGTCGCGGCCGTTGAACAGCAGCAGCGCGTCGCCGCGCTTGAGCCGCAGCACGTTGAGCAGGTAGTTGGCCTGGTCGCGGGTGAGCGTAAGCTCGCCGGCCGCGGCCAGCGGGGCATCGAGATAGAGGCGCGGGGTGCGGAAATCGTGAGCTGGCATGGGCATAACAGCGGCTGCGGTCGGGTCGGCCGGGCCGGTTTACTTGAGCCGCCGGGGCCTGGCGAGGGCCGGATTCCCGCGCCATGCCGCGTTCCCGACGCAATCGGCGGGTTGGTATATCTCGATCGACGGTCTGTATAATAGGATTGCGACCGCAAACGAGGACCAGCCATGAACTTGCGCCGGGCATTGTTCATCGCCGCGTGCCTGCTGCCCTGGGCAGCCGGGCCGGCTGCAGCGCAGTTCCAGCCGCCGCCGCAGGAGCCGCCCTGCATGAAGGATTTCACTAAACTGCGCAACGACGCCGAGCGGCTGGCCGGCGCGGTGATGGCGGGGCAGAAGCGTAAAGTGCCGCTGAGCGAGGCCTGCAAACTGCTGGCCAACCTCGCCGCCGCGGAAGACAAGATGCTGAAATTCGCCAAAGCCAATGCGGCCTGGTGCGGCATCCCTCCGCAGGTCGTTCAGCAGATCAGCATGGGCCACGCCAACGCGGAGAAAGCGCGCGTCAAGGTGTGCCAGATGGCGGCCGCGCCGCAGCGGCCCGCCGGACCGAGCCTGAGCGATGCGCTCGGCGGCAGCGTCCCCGACCGGAGCAACATCAAGACCGGCCGCGGCACTTTCGACACTCTGACCGGCACCCCGCTCGGCAAATGAGCGGCAATGCCGGACGCGTCGCCGATGCGACCGGCAATTGGGTCGACGGCCTCGCCCCTGCGTTCACCCGACCCTATCTGCGGCTCGCCCGCCTCGACCGGCCGATCGGCTCCTGGCTGCTGCTGATGCCGTGCTGGTGGTCGGTCGGGCTTGTCGGCCTGCGCCTCGACCATTTTCCGAGCCTCTGGCACATCGTGCTGTTCTTCATCGGCGCATTCGCCATGCGAGGAGCCGGCTGCACCTGGAACGACCTGGTCGACCGTAATCTCGACGCCATGGTGGAGCGCACGCGCTCGCGCCCGATCCCGTCCGGGCAAGTGAGCGTCGCGCAGGCCACCGCCTTCATGGTGGCGCAGGCGCTGATCGGATTTCTGGTGCTGATCCAGTTCAACCGCTTCACCGTGGTCACCGGCCTCTGCTCGCTGCTGGTGGTCGCGATCTATCCGTTCATGAAGCGCATCACCTATTGGCCGCAGATCGTGCTGGGGCTGGCCTTCTCCTATGGCGCGCTGATGGGCTGGCCGGCCGCGTTCGGCCGGCTCGATTGGCCGGCGATCGTGCTTTACGCCGGATCGATCTCCTGGGTGATCGGCTACGACACCATCTATGCGCACCAGGACCGCGAGGACGACCTGCTGATCGGCATCAAGTCGACCGCGCTGCTGTTCCAGGAGAAGACGGCGCCGATGCTGGCGGGCTTCTATGCCGGCGCGGTGGTGCTGATCGGGATTGCCGGCTTGCTGGCCGGCGGCGGCGCGATATTCGTTGCCGGCCTCATCGCCTTTGCCGTGCATCTGGCCTGGCAGGTGCTGCGCCTCGACATCAATGACCCGGCGCATTGCCTGATGCTGTTCAAGTCGAACCGCGACGCCGGCCTGATATTGTTCGGCGCCATGCTGCTCGACGCGGTGTTTTGAAGCGCCAGCTTCAGTACACCTTGGTCATGCGGTCTTCGGCCGGCAAAGGCGCGACGCGGCCGAGATAAGACGGCGTTTGCGACCGGCACCACCTCCCGGTCGGCGTCCTCATCCGTGACATAGCCATCCGCGCCGGGGATCGCCGTGGGCCCTGCGGCCTGCGCGCCGATCGAGCCGGTATAGGTCGGGCCGCGGTGCTGGCTGGCATAATGCGCGCGCGCCCTGGCCGCCACGACCTCGCCCGCAATGGCGTCCGGCCGGCACGGACGCCGCCCGCTCTCGCGCCGCATCAGGTCCACGTGAATGTGGTCGTAGTGATAGATGTTGTAGCCGGGCGCCAAGACCGTGGTGAATGTCTCGCAGGCATAAAGCTGCACGTCGTGCAGGAAGCCCTGCTCTTCCGGCGTGCCGTGCCAGCCGTTCTTGACCGTGATCTTGCGCCCGTCGGCGAGCGTGAAGCCGGCGATGTCGAGCGCGTTGCCGAAGGAATGCTCCGACACGCCCGAGCCGCCGACCATGCCGCGGCACGAGTAGCCGCCGATCTGGTGGATCAGCGTGACCGGTGAGTGAAACCAGTGCAGCGCCGCCGGCTGCACGCCCTCGCCGACCCAGCGGTCGAGCGCCGACACGATCGGACAGGCCAGCGTCGCCGCCGGCTGCAAGGTCGCAGGCGGTATAGCCGAGAGGTTCGGCGCGCGCGTTGGCCCGAGCCGCGGCAACTCGCGCCGTTGCGGCGGCGGCTGATAGACCGGCGCGTTATAGGCCGGCTGCGTGCGCCGCTGCGGCACCGCCGCGCTGCCGCCGGACGGCACCACGGCGTCGTCGGGAATATCGTCGGGCATCGCGCGCGCGGCGGGCGCGCTCCGCATTGGCGGGGCGGCGCGCGGATAGGTCATCGGCTGCGCGCGCGGCGGGATGGTCTGCGGCGCGGAGTTGCCCGGCTCGCCGCCCGGGCTGAGCGACATCGGCTGGCCCGCCGGCGCGACGCCCTCGCGCTGAATATCGACACCGGGCGGGCCCGGAACCCAGCGCAGCGTCTCGCCCCGCACCGGCGCGCCTCGACCGGCGCGATTGCACCGGGGCAACGCGCACCGGCGGCGCATAGCGCGGCTCGCTCGGCGGCCAGTTCGGCATGTCGGCCGAGGAGCCATTCGGGATCGCCGCCGGCGGCCGCAGATCGTCGCCGTAACTCATGGCCGGCGCCTCGCCCAGCGCCGAGACCTTGAGCGGGAAATCGGCGCCGCACATGCCGGGGCCTTCGATCGGATCGACCTGCACCACGCCGACCTTGACGGCGCCGGATTTCAGGCAGGTTTCCTCGGCCTCGTGCCGCCAGCTCGCGCGCTCGCCTTGCATGAGATAGCTGCGCCCGCAGCCGGCAAGCGCCAGCAGCACCGCTCCTCCTGCAATGGAGAAAACCAGTCCGCGCCTCATGGACGCGAAAATGCGAGCAATGTCTTTAACGAGGCTTCAACACTGGCGCGCTAAGAATTCGTTAGGGCTAAGAAATCCTTATCAAGCGCCGGGCGAGCCGGCTTTCGCGGCCCGCTTGCCGGTCGCGGAACTTGCGCCGCGGCCGTCTATGCAATTTTGCGGCGGCTGATTTCAATCCTACCCGGACAATGCCGAATTGGCGCCGTTTTGCCTGCGCATTCGGCTGCGAAATCCGCCGTTTTGCGCGTTTTGCACCGCTATTCCACCGGCAGCGAGATTTTTGTAGCGCCGGATCAATCGCTTGATCTCGCCATTCCCGCCGCGCATGGCATGACCCGCAATTTTTTCTCGGCAGGCACGCAACCCATTCGGGGCCTCCGCGTTCTATGCTAACTTGAAACCACATCAACAAGGGAGGCACCTGCCGTGGACCTTGCCTTGAAACTGAATGTACTCGCTGTGTGCGCCGTGTTTGCGTTCGTTGGCGCGATCTTGCTGGGGGCATTCTGAGTTCAAGCGGCCGACGACGACGCCAAACCAACAAAGCCGAACGGCGAAACAATACGAACACCGGAGCAGAACGCTCCGGTGTTTTGTTTTTGCCGAAATGTCATGGCCGGGCATGACGCGCAGCAATCACGCCGCCACGATGCTGGGCGCGGGGTGGACGGCGTAATTGAGGATCGGCGCCAGCCAGCGCTCGGCCTCCGCCACGGTCCAGCCCTTGCGCTTGGCGTAGTCCTCGACCTGGTCGCGCTCGATCTTGCCGACGCCGAAATAGGCGCTCTGCGGATGGCTGAAATAGAGCCCGCACACCGCCGCCCCCGGCCACATCGCAAAGCTTTCGGTCAGCGTGATGCCGATGCGGCTCGCATCGAGCAGGCGGAACAGCGTGCCCTTCTCGGTATGGTCGGGCTGCGCCGGATAGCCGGGCGCCGGGCGGATGCCGCGATATTTTTCCGCGATCAGCTCCGCGGCGCTCAAGCGTTTCGTCGGCCGCGTAGCCCCAGAATTCCCGGCGCACGCGGCTGTGCAGGCGCTCGGCAAAGGCTTCGGCCAGCCGGTCGGCCAGCGCCTTCACCAAGATGGCGGAATAGTCGTCATTGGCGCGCTTGAAGCGCTCGGCGATCACGTCTTCGCCGATGCCGGCGGTGACGGCGAAGGCGCCGATGTAATCCTGCACGCCGCTGGCGCGCGGTGCGATGAAGTCGCTGAGCGCGACATTATGGCGGCCCTCGCGCTTGGCGAGCTGCTGGCGCAGCGTATGCAACGTCGCGACCGGCAACGTGCCTGACTTGCCGCGCGCCTCCTCGCCGAACACCAGAATATCGTCGCCCTCGGCGCAAGCCGGCCAGAAGCCGAAGGCGGCGCTGGCGGTGAACCAGCGCTCGGCCACGATCTTGTCGAGCATGGCGCGCGCGTCCTCGAACAGCGAGCGCGCCACGCGGCCGAATTTGGCGTCGTCGAGAATGGCGGGAAATTTGCCTTTCAATTCCCAGGTCTGGAAAAACGGCGTCCAGTCGATGAAGTCGATCAGCTCGGCGACCGGATAATCGTTCAGCACCTTGCTGCCGAGGAATGTCGGCTTGCGGCGGCACGTAGCTGCTACCAGTCGAGCTTGCAAGCGCATTGCCGCGCGCGGCGATGAGCGGCATGCGCACCTTGTCGGCCTGCGCGCGCGCATGCGCCGCGGCGAGTTTGGTATATTCGCCGCGCAGCTCGGCGACGTAAGGCGCGCGCGCCTCGCGCGACAGCAGCGACTGCGCCACGCCGACCGCGCGGCTGGCGTCGTTGACGTAGACCGCCTGGCCGCGCCGGTAGTTCGGGTGGATCTTCACCGCCGTGTGCACGCGGCTGGTGGTGGCGCCGCCGATCATCAGCGGCAGGTCGAAGCCCTGCCGCTCCATCTCCGCCGCCACGTGGCACATCTCGTCGAGCGAGGGCGTGATCAGGCCGGACAGGCCGATGATGTCGGCATTTTCCGCGCGCGCCGTGTCCAGGATCTTGGCGGCCGGCACCATGACGCCGAGATCGATCACCTCGTAATTGTTGCACTGGAGCACGACGCCGACGATGTTCTTGCCGATATCGTGCACGTCGCCCTTCACGGTCGCCATCACGATCTTGCCGTTCGATGAGTTGTGCGCGCGGCCGTCCTTGTCCTGCTCCATGTAGGGCATCAGATAAGCCACCGCCTGCTTCATCACGCGCGCCGATTTCACCACCTGCGGCAGGAACATCTTGCCGGAGCCGAACAGGTCGCCGACGATATTCATGCCGTCCATCAGCGGGCCTTCGATCACGTCGAGCGGGCGTTTGGCGCCAAGGCGCGCCTCCTCGACGTCGGCCTCGACGAAGTCGGTGATGCCGTGCACCAGCGCATGCGCCAGGCGCTTCTCGACCGGCCGCTCGCGCCAGGCGAGATCGACTTCGCGCGCCGCCTGCCCCGCGCCGCGGAATTTCTCCGCCAGCGCCAGCAGCCGCTCGGCGGCGTCGGCGCGGCGGTTGAGCACGACGTCCTCGCAAGCCTCGCGCAATTCCGGATCGAGATCGTCATAGACCGCGATCTGCCCGGCATTGACGATGCCTAAATCCATGCCGGCCTTGATGGCGTGGAACAGGAACACCGAATGCATGGCCTCGCGCACGCGCTCGTTGCCGCGGAAGGAGAACGACAGATTCGACACGCCGCCGGAGACATGCACGATGCGGCAGGTTTTTCCTGATCCAGCGCGCCGCCTCGATGAAATCGACGCCGTAATTGTTGTGCTCGTCCATGCCGGTGGCGACGGCGAAGATGTTGGGATCGAAGATGATGTCCTCGGGCGGGAAGCCGACCTGTGTTGACCAGAATGTCGTAGGCGCGCTTGCAGATCGTGCATCTTGCGCTCGAGCGTGTCGGCCTGGCCCTTCTCGTCGAAGGCCATCACCACCACCGCGGCGCCGTAGCGGCGCACGATCTTGGCATGCGCGATGAAGGCTTCTTCGCCCTCCTTCATCGAGATCGAATTGACCACCGGCTTGCCTTGCAGGCATTTCAGCCCGGCCTCGATCACCGAGAATTTCGATGAATCGACCATCACCGGCACGCGCGCGATGTCGGGCTCGGCGGCGATCAGATTGAGGAAGGTCATCATCGCCTCTTCCGAGTCGAGCAGGCCCTCGTCCATGTTGACGTCGATCACCTGCGCGCCGTTCTCCACCTGCTCGCGCGCGATCGTGAGCGCGCCGGCGTAATCGCCGGCGGTGATCAGCTTGCGGAATTTGGCCGAGCCGGTGACGTTGGTGCGCTCGCCGACATTGACGAAGGGGATTTCCGGCGTCAGCGCGAAGGCCTCCAGGCCGGAGAGGCGCAATTGCTTCGGCACCTCGGGAATTGCGCGCGGCGGCTTGCCGGCAACCGCTTTGGCGATGGCCGCGATATGCTCGGGCGTGGTGCCGCAGCAGCCGCCGACCACGTTGACCAGCCCGGCGTCGGCGAATTCGCCCAACAGCTCGGCCATGTAAGTCGGGCTCTCGTCGTAATAGCCGAACTCGTTGGGCAGCCCGGCATTCGGATAGGCGCAGACGAAGGTATCGGCGATGCGGCCGAGCTCGGCGATATGGGCGCGCATCTCGCGCGCGCCGAGCGCGCAATTGAGCCCGATGGTGACCGGCGCGGCGTGCCGCACCGAATTCCAGAACGCGCCCGGCGTCTGGCCCGACAGCAGGCGGCCCGACGGTCGGTGATGGTGCCGGAGATCATCACCGGCAGGTCGAGCCGAGCGCGTCGCAGACCTCGGCAATGGCGTAGATCGCCGCCTTGGCATTGAGCGTGTCGAAGATGGTCTCGATCAGCAGCAGATCGGCGCCGCCGTCGATCAGCCCGCGCACCTGCTCGCCATAGGCCTTGCGCAGCTGCATCGAAACTGATGGCGCGGAAACCGGGATTGGACACATCCGGCGAGATCGAGGCGGTGCGGTTGGTCGGACCGAGCGCGCCGGCGACGAAGCGGCGGCGGCCGTCTTCCTTTTCCGCCAGCGCCGCCGCCTCGCGCGCCAGCGTCGCGCCCGCCTGGTTGAGCTCGTAGGCGATGCCCTCCATGCCGTAATCGGCCTGCGCGATCGCGGTCGAGGAAAACGTGTTGGTGGAGACGATGTCGGCGCCGGCGCGGAAGTAAGCCAGATGGATGTCGCGCACCGCGTCCGGCCGGCTCAAATTGAGCAGGTCGTTGTTGCCGCGCACCTCGCGGTTCCAGGCGTCGAAGCGCGCGCCGCGATAGCCTTCCTCGTCGAGCTTGAGCGCCTGGATCATGGTGCCCATGGCGCCGTCGAGCACCAGGATGCGCTCTCTGAGCGCGTCGGTGAACGCTTTGCGCGACGCTCGCCATCACGCCACCTCTTGCGTCGCCGGGCGCAGGCCGAGCAGATGGCAGATCGCGTAGACGAGGTCGGCGCGGTTCATGGTGTAGAAGTGAAACGTCGTGACGCCGCGGTCGACCAGATCGAGCACCTGCTCGGCGGCGACCGCGGCGGCGATCAGCTTGCGGGTGGCCGCGATCGTTGTCGAGGCCGTGGAAGCGCTCGGCCAGCCACGCCGGCACCGAGGCGCCGGCGCGCGCGGCGAAATTCTTCGCCGCCTTGAAGTTCTGCACCGGCAGAATGCCCGGCACGATCGGGATATCGATGCCGCGCGCGCGCACGCGGTCGAGATAGCGGAAATAGAGGTCGTTCTCGAAGAAGAACTGCGTGATGGCGCGCGTCGCGCCGGCATCGACCTTGGCCTTGAGCATGTCGATGTCGGCGTCGACCGTCGGGCTGTCGGGATGCTTCTCCGGATAGGCCGACACCGAAATCTCGAAATCGCCGATGCGCTTGATGCCGGCGACGAGATCGGCGGCGTTCGCGTAGCCGCCCGGATGCGGCGCGTAGCGCGTGCCCGGCGCCGCCGATCGGATCGCCGCGCAGCGCCACGATGTGGCGCACGCCGGCGTCGTGGTAATTGCGCACGATGTCGTCGACCTCGCCGCGCGTGGCGGCGACGCAGGTCAGATGCGCGGCCGGCGTCAGCGCCGTCTCGGCCAGAATGCGCTTGACCGTCGCGTGGGTGCGCTCGCGCGTCGAGCCGCCGGCGCCGTAGGTGACCGAGACGAAATTCGGCGCCAGCGGCGCCAGCCGCTCGATCGACTCCCAGAGGATCTTCTCCATCTCCTCGCGTGGCCGGCGGGAAGAATTCGAACGACACCGCGATGCGGCGGCCGTTGCCGTGCATGAAGCGGCTGGCGCGGACGGCGTTGCTCATCACGCCACCTCGCGCGCCGGCTGGCGACGCCATCAGCGCGCGGGCGTCGCGCGCGAGCCACAGCGACACCGCGATCTTGCCCTCCGAGCCGGGCTCCGGGCGCAAGCTGCTTATGCAGCACCGGCTCGAGCCCGGAGGCCGTCATCCATTGCGTCACCGTCTCGGGCGCAAAGCCGAGACGGCGATGCGCGAACTGCTCGCGCAGGAATTCCTGCTCATGCGGCGCGAAGTCGACCACCAGCAGCCGCCCGCCCGGGCGCAGCACGCGCGCCGCCTCGCGGATCGCGCGCGCGCCGTCGTCGAGGAAGTGCAGCACCTGGTGCAGGATGACGACGTCGAAGGAATCGTTGGCCAGCGGCAGGTCGTAGATGTCGCCCTGGCGCACGCTGCAATTTTTCAGGCCCGCGCGCTCGAGCCGGTCGCGCGCCAGCAGCAGCATGTCGAGCGAGAGGTCGAGGCCGAGCCCGCGCTCGATCTCGCGGCCCGAACAGTTCGAGCATGCGGCCGGTGCCGGTGCCGAGATCGAGCAGCGAGCGGAACGGCTTGTCGGCGAGCGCGGCGCGGATCGCGCCTTCGACCGCCTCGTCGGCGACGTGCAGCTTGCGGATGCGGTCCCACTCGGCGGCGTGCGCGCGGAAATAGGCCTGCGCGGCGGCGGCGCGCGCCGGCCGCACCGAGGCGAGCCGCGCGCGGTCGCGCGCGATGGTCGGGTCGGCGGGATCGAGCCGCTCGAGCAGCGCGCGGGCGACCGTCGCGCCGCCGCCGCTGCTCGGCCAGGCGGAAGAAGGCCCAGGTGCCCTCGCGGAAGCGCTCGACCAGCCCGGCCTCGGCCAGCAGCTTGAGATGGCGCGAGATGCGCGGCTGCGACTGGCGCAGGATGTCGGTGAGGTCGGAGACGGTCAGCTCGGCCTCGGCCAGCAGCGCCAGCACGCGCAGGCGCGTCTCCTCGCCCGCCGCCTTGAGCGCGGCGTTGAGGGCGTCGAAACGCGAGGCGGCTGCTGGGGCTCATGAAGACCTAACGCGCGCCGCTATGGGCGCCTTCCCACTATATAAAGATATCTTTATACGTTGAACCGCGCTGCCGGCAAGCCCCTTCCGCGCTGTCATTGCCGGGCTTGACGCGGCAATCCATGATGAAGGCCATGACCACCAAGGACTTCGGCATCCGCGAGGGCGAGAAGGCGGTCGAACTGCCGGCCAAGCCCGACGCCGGGCTCTATTTCATCGGCCGCATCCACACGCCCTGGAGCGAGCGCAAGGACTGCCCGAAGAACGCCCGCGAAGTCCGAGGCGGTCTGCACCATCGAACTCGATCCGCGCTTTGCCGAGGGCCTCAAAGACGTCGAGACCTGCACGCATCTGGTGGTGCTCTATTGGATGGACCGGGCGCCGCGCAATCTGGTGCTGCAGGTGCCCGGCCATTACGGCGCGCAGCACGGCACCTTTGCGCTGCGCTCGCCGGCCCGCCCCAACCCGATCGCCATGAGCGTGGTGAAGCTCAAGCGCGTCGAGGGCAACACGCTGTCGGTGGTCGGCCTCGACTGCCTCGACGGCACGCCGCTCCTCGACATCAAGCCCTATTTCGCCTCCACCGACAGCGTGCCGGAGGCGGTGGTGGGCTGGCACCGGCGCAAGGACTGAAACTTTTCTTCTAATTCCGCTGCAGACCCTAAGCTTTCCGCCGCACCGGCGTCGGGTGGCTGCGGAAAAACAGATCGCGCATCCGCTCCTCGCCAATCACCTTGCTCAGCTCCCGAATGCCGAAGAACGGAATAAGGGCGATGAATGCCATGAATGCGAATGACACGCTGGCGCGGAAATCCGGCAGCTCGACCACCTCGCTGCCTTGCGTGCCGGCATGCGGCCAGATTGCGTTGACGATATAAACTTCAAGAACATCGAGGCCGATCAGCAGAATTGAAAACAAAGCGGCGTTGATCAAGATCGGCAAGATCAACGGCTTTTGTTCAAACGCCCTTTCGAGCCTGAGATGTTCGCCGATCAGCAGGAACTTGGTGAAGATCAGCGCCTTCAGCATCGCCGGCACAAGATGACCGAGCAGCCGCCAGTCCGCCAAGACGATGGAATTGTGCAGGGCGTAGACGCTCAACAGCAGCCACAGATAACAAAAGACAATCAGAAAATGTATCGCCTTTGAAAGCAAGAGTGCCTTGAGACCGTGAGCGCGTTTGCTGCTCATATGCAGACCTTTCGATGGCTGTCGCCTGCTCGGGCGCCAGCCGATTTGCGGAGCCGGCGGAGATGGCCTGCCGCCTATTTTGCCGCGCACCGTTGATAGATTTTGAGCTTGGCGAAATCGATCCCGGCGGTGATCCGGCCGCTGCTGCCTTCCGGCCGGATGATGAGATTGACCGCCATTTTTTGCCCGGGCGCCGACCTCGTGACGCATTGCATATGCGCCGAGTAAACGGAGCCGCGCGGGCTGGCGGTCTCCGTCACCCAATCGACCGCGCAATTCGCCTGCGCGTCGACATAAGCCTTGGCCGACAGGACAATAGCGGACTTGCTTTTGTCCTTATCCTTATCGTCGCAGCCCTGCGCGTCGGGCGCCCAGCGGCCCAGATAGGCGGCCGGGATGCCGCTATGGCGCACATCGCCGGCAAGAGCGGCCTGCGAGGCAAACGTAACCGCCGCAATTGCCAGAATAGCCGTAGTCCGCATGGTCACCCCCCGATGCCGCAAGCGCCGCGCGCGAACGCTACTATTGGCGAATACGCCTGACAATATCGCGTTGGTCAACGGCGGCGAGGATGGCTATATCTTGCCCCTCGTTCTCAAGGAGCGGAGCGATGCGAATTGCGGTCATGGCGGCGGGCGCGGTCGGCGGCTATTACGGCGCGCGCATGCAGGCGGCCGGCCACGATGTGTTCTTCATCGCGCGCGGCGCCCATCGCGCGGCAATCGCCAAGAACGGCCTCACGCTCGAGAGCGTGCACGGCGACCTGCATTTGCCCAAGGTCAATGTCACCGACGATCCGGCCACGGTCGGGCCGGTCGATGTCGTGCTGTTCGCGGTCAAGCTGTGGGACACCGAGAAGGCGGCCGAGCAGGCGCGGCCTTTGCTCGGCCCCGGCACCCGCGTCGTCACCTTGCAGAACGGCGTCGACAGCTATGAGCGCATCGCGCCCATCGTCGGCGCCGAACGCGCCATTGCCGGCGTCACCTATGTCGTCACGGTGATCGACCGCCCCGGGCGTCATCAAGCAGACCAGCAAGTTCCAGTCGATCATCTGCGGCACCATCGACGGCCGCGCCGACGCCCCGCTGCAGGCTTTCGTCGACGCCGCCAAGGCCGCCCGCATCGAGATCACTTTGTCCGGCAATATCCAGCGCGACCGCTGGCACAAATTCATCTTCCTGTCGGCCACCTCCGGCGCCACCGCCGTCACCCGCCAGCCGATGGGCCCGATCCTCGCCGATCCCGACACCCGCGCCTTGTTCCGCAACATCATGCGCGAGACGCTGGCCGTCGGTCAGGCCAAGGGCGTCGCGCTCGATGCCGGCTTTGTCGAGGAGCGCATGGCCTTCGCCGACAAGAACGTGCCGGCCGGCATGAAGGCTTCGATGGCCAACGATCTCGACCGCGGCAACCGGCTGGAGCTCGACTGGCTGGCCGGCGAAGTCTGCCGGCTCGGCCGCGCGCTCAAGGTGCCGACGCCGGTCAACGACACGATCTACGCGGCGCTCAAGCTGCACCGTATGGGCGCGCGCTAGCCGAACAGGACCGCGCCCACATAGCCGTAGGCGAACAACGCGCCCAGCGCGACGATGAAAACTGCTCCCACGATGTTGCCGATCCGGTCCGCGCGCGCGTCGGACATGCTCTTGCTCATGACGATCCCCATCTTGCCATCGTTGTGCAGGGATAACGCCGCAGGCGGCGGAAAGTGCCGTAGGCGCGCGGAATAAGGCCCAGCAGCCGGGACGCGCTTAGACGTAACGCGGGATCGGGCCGCGCTGCGGCGTCGTGTCGGGCAGATCGACGAATTTCTCGTCGACATAGCACCAGCCCCAGCCTTCCGGCGGATCGTAGCCTTCGATGATCGGATGGCCGGTTGCCTGGAAATGCTTGGTGGCGTGGCGGTTGGGCGATGAATCGCAGCAGCCGACATGGCCGCAGGTCCGGCACAGCCGCAAATGCACCCAGGGCGCGCCCATCTTCAGGCACTCCTCGCAGCCGAGCGCGCTCGGCGTCACGGTTTCGATCCCGGCGGCATGCGGGCGTCTTCACCTCGGCAACATGCGGCAGGTCCTGGTCATTGGGCTTTCCCGAGCTTGCGGGCGGCGCGCGGCAGCATCGCCGCGATGACGACGGCGGCAACGCCCGAGAGGACTGCGGCCACGCCGAGACAGGCCACATAACCGAACGGATATGACGCCAAGCCGGCGGCCAGCGCAATGCCGGCCAACATTGCGATGCGGCTCACCGCGGTGTTGACGCCGGACGCCAGCCCCTGGTCGGCGTCCTGCACGCTCGACAACACCGAGGCGGTGAGCGGCGTCACCAGGATCGCGAACGAGATGCCGAGCAATGTCATGGGGCCAAGCACGCCGACGACGAGCGGAGCGGTCTTGCCGAGCGCCAGCAGCGCGAAGGCGAGCGCGGCGCCGAGCGGGCCGGCGATCAGCATGACGCGCGCGCCGATCTTGTCCGCCACCGCGCCGAACGGCCGCGACAGCAGCCCGACGCCGAGCGTGAACGGCAGGAATGCGAGCCCGGCGTCGGTGGGCGTGAGGCCGCGGCGGTCGATGAGATCGAACGACAGCAGAAAGAACATGATTGCCAAGCCGCAATAGAGCAGCAGCGTCGCCACATTGAGCGCGACGAAGGCGCGGTTGCCGAGCAGCCGCGGCGGCGTCATCGGATGGTCGCTGACGCGCTCCCACCATGCGTAACCGGCGATGGCAGCGAGGCCGAGCGCGGCAACGCCGCCGACGAGACTTGTCGTTGACCCGCCCTGCGGCCCGATCTGGCTGAGCGCCCAGGCCAGCGCCGCCAGCGCGCAGGCCAGGATGGCGGCACCCGGCAGATCGAAGCGCCGGTGCTCGCGCCGGTCGGCCGGCGCGAACGCGATCGAGCAACGCCGACCGCGATCAGCGCCAGCGGCGGATTGATCGCGAACACCCATTGCCAGCCGAAACTTTCGGTCAACCAGCCGCCCAGCACCGGGCCGCCGGCGGTGGTCAACGCCGAGGCCGCCGCCCATACGCCGATGGCGCGGTTGCGTTCCGCTTTCGGATAGGTCGCGCCGATCAGCGCCAGGCTCGCCGGCGTCAGGATCGCGGCACAGACGCCTTGCACGACGCGCGCCACGATCAGCCACTCGACCGACGGCGCGACAATGCAGGCCGCCGACGCCAAGCCGAAGCCGAGACAGCCGACGCCCAGCATGCGCGCCTTGCCATAGACGTCGGCCAGCGCGCCGCCGATCAGCGTCAAAGCGGCAAGCGCCAGCACATAGCCGTTGAGCACCCATTGCACCGAGGCGAAGTCGGCATGAAAAAACGCGCGCAGCTTGGGCAGCGCGACGGTCAACGCCGAGCCGTCGATGAAGGCCATGGCCGAGGCCAGCACGCAGGCCGCCAGCACGATACTGCGCCGCTGCGGGGCAATCTCGCGCTCGCGCGCGCGCCGACCCGGCTCGGCTGTGATGATGCCGCGGATGCACGGCTCGACGAAGGGCTGCGCCATGACGCCCGCGTAACATGGCGCAATGCACCGCAGCAATGCGGCTTACCTTCGATGCTGGCGCCGCCGCGCGCGGCGCCGCCTAAGATTCCCGCTTCGACGAATCGGGCGGGGCTCGCACATGCGCGGAATGCTCGATGCGGCCGTCTATGCGGCAACGGCGCCGATCCGTTGGTTCGGCCGCTCGCGCGCGTTTCGCATGGGCGTCGCCGGCGTGGTCGTGCTCGGCGGCTCGTTTTACGCGACGCTGTGGGCGCTCGACCGCTTCATGCCGGCGGCCGACACGCCGTCGCCCGCGCTCGCCAAGCTGGCACCGCTGCCGGCGCTGCCGCCGGTGACACGCGCCTCCTACGTGATCGCGCCGGTCGCGGTGGCGCTCACCGCCATCCGCGCCAGCCTCGACGCCGCCGCGCCGCGCGAGCTCATCGGGCAGAACGCCAACCCGGTGAGCAGCCTGCTGTCGAAGGCCGACATCGGCATCACCGTTTCGCGCGGGCCGCTGAGCGTGAACGGCGCGCCCAACGACCTCGCCATCGGCGCGCCGCTCAACTCCTCGCTCAAGATCACCGGCCAGATCGCCGGCGCCGCCGGCAACCTGACCGGCACCCTCACCGGCTTTCTCGACAGCTCGCTCGGCAAGAGCATCGGCGGGCTCACCAGCAAGGTGCTCGACCAGCATGCCGACGTGCGCGGACAGGTGACCGTGCATTCGCGTCCCGCCGTCACCTCCGACTGGCGGATGGAGCCGCATCTCACCGCCCAACTCTCGCTCGGCGACAGCGCGCTCAGCCTCGCCGGCTTGAAGATCAACATGGCGAGCGAGGCGCGCCCGCTGATCGAACGCATGGTCAACGAGCAGGTTGCCGAGCTCGAAGTCGCGGCTGCGCCACGACACCTTCATCGAGCGCGCCGCGCGCGCGCAATGGAGCAAGATGTGCCGCGCCATTCCGCTCGGCGGCGGCCAGACCGGCCTGCCGCCGCTCTGGCTGGAGATGCGCCCGATCCGCGCCGCCGCGGCGCAACCGCGCATCGACGCGCGCGACGTGACGCTCACCGTCGGCGTGCAGGCGGAAACCCGCATCACGCCCACCGAGACCAAGCCGGTATGCCCGTTCCCGGCCAAGCTCGAACTGGTGCCGCCGATGGACGACGGCAAGCTCGCGGTCGGGCTGCCGATCGACGTGCCGTTCAGCGCGCTCGACGCGCTGCTCGAAACCCAGCTCAAGGGCCATCGCTATCCGGAGGACGGCAAGCACGCCGGTCGAGGTCGAGGTGCTCAAGGTCCATGTCGGCGCCAGCGGCGACCGCCTGCTGATCGCGCTCGACGTCAAGGCGCGCGAGAAGAAGAGCTGGTTCGGCTTCGGCGCCACCGCCACGGTGCAGATCTGGGGCAAGCCGGTGCTCGACGCGCAGAACCAGATCCTGCGCCTGACCGATGTGTCGCTGGCGGTGGAATCGGAAGCGGCCTTCGGCCTGTTGGGCGCCGCGGCGCGCGCCGCCGTGCCCTATTTGCAAAAGGCGCTGGCCGAGAAGGCGGTGGTGGACCTGAAGCCCTTCGCCGCCGACGCCAAGAAGAAGATCGACGCCGCGCTCGCCGACTTCCAGCATAACGCCGAGGGCGTGCGGGTGGACGCCGCCGTCAACGACGTGCGGCTCACCGGCATCGCCTTCGACTCGCACACGCTGCGGGTGATCGCGGAAGCCGACGGGCAGGCCAAGGTGGCGGTGAGCGAACTGCCGAAGATGTAAGGCCTTGCGGCGGCGGCGCATTGACACCCCCTGCCCCGGCGCCGCATGAAGGTCCGCGACAAGGGCAAGAAAATCCATGGACCCGGCTTTGAAGATTGCGCGACTGGCCGGCCCGCTCATGGCCGTCATCGGCGTCGGCATGCTGGCGAACGGCGCCACTTACCGCGTGATGGCCGGGCAGTTCCTTGCCGCCTATCCGTTCATCTACTTCTCGGGAATTCTGGCGCTGGTTTCCGGCCTCGCCATCCTCAATGTGCACCACCGATGGACGCCCGACTGGCGCAGCGCGATCACCGCGATCGGTTGGGTCATCACCGGCGTCGGCACGTTCCGCATCATCGCGCCGCAATTCACCGCCTTCGTCGCCGGCGCAATCGTCGCGAATAACGGCTTCTTCATCGGCGCCGGTATCGTGCTGGTCGCGTTCGGCGGCTTCATCACCTTCAAGGGCTATGTGGCGTAGCAGCCCGTTTTCCCAGCGGTTCCGCCCCGCATTGACACCCCCCGCGCCGCGCCTACATTAAGGCAGTTCCGAGGGGTGCCCCCTGAGAGGGCTGAGAAAAACCCTTAGAACCTGATCCGGGTCATGCCGGCGAAGGGACAGGACGCGATGCAAAAATCCATCTATCTGGCGCGGCTTATGGGCCCGGTGCTGCTCGTCGTCGGCATCGGCATGTTGCTCAACACGCAGCTCTATCTGGTCATGGCCGAGCAAGGCCTGCACAGTTATGTGCTGATCTATCTGTCCGGCATCCTCACGCTCACCGTCGGCCTCGCCATCGTGCTGAGCCACAATGTGTGGGTCGGCGACTGGCGCCTGATCATCACCATGTTCGGCTGGCTCGGCGTCGGCGGCGGCGTGTTCCGCATCCTCTGGCCGCAGGCGGTGGTGACGGTCGGCACCGCGGTCATCGCCCATCGCGAGGCGCTGATGTTCGGCGGCTTCGCCGTGCTCGTGCTGGGCGGCGTGCTGGCCTATTTCGGCTATGCCGAGTTTTTTGCGTCAAAGCCCGCGCGCCGGCCCCGGCGCAAACGGAGTTAGGCCATGAACATCCACGATCCCAAGGTCACGGTCCCGAAGGTCACCACCGGGGCACTGCCGGCCTCGCGCAAGGTCTATTGTCACCCTGAGGCCGCGCCCGAATTGCGCGTGCCGGTGCGCGAGATCGCCTTGGATGCGTCGTCGCGGCGAGCCGGCTTTGCCCGTCTACGACACCACCGGGCCTTACAGCGATCCGGACGTGCACGATCGACGTCGAGAAGGGCCTTGCCCGCACGCGCCTCGACTGGGTGAAGGAGCGCGGCGGCGTCGAGCAATATGACGGCCGGCCGATCAAGCCGGTCGACAACGGCAATGTCAGCGGCAAGCATCTGGCGCGCAATTTTCCCAATACGCCGAAGCCGTGGCGGGCTATCCTCTTCTTCACCTTCCCCGCTTGCGGGGGAGGTCGACGCGCCATTAGCGCGTTCACGCGCGTCTTCGACGCGCTATGGCGCGGCGGGAGCGTGGCAGCCCCCTCCCCAACCCTCCCCCGCAGCGGGGGAGGGAGCGCACTGAGCAAGCGGCAGGAGCCAACCATCCGCTCACCCAATTCGAATGGGCGCGCGCGGGCGTCATCACCAAGGAGATGATCTACTGCGCGACGCGCGAGAACCTCGGCCGCAAGAAGCAGCTGGAACGCGCCGAAGCGGCGCTGGCCGACGGCGAGCAGTTCGGCGGCGCGGTGCCGGCGTTCGTCACGCCGGAATTCGTGCGCTCGGAAGTGGCGCGCGGGCGCGCCATCATCCCGGCCAACATCAACCACGCCGAACTCGAGCCGATGATCATCGGCCGCAACTTCCTGACCAAGATCAACGCCAATATCGGCAACTCCGCCGTCACCTCGTCGGTCGAGGAAGAAGTCGAGAAGATGGTGTGGGCGATCCGCTGGGGCGCCGACACGGTGATGGACCTGTCCACCGGCCGCAACATCCACAACACGCGCGAATGGATCATCCGCAACGCGCCGATCCCGATCGGCACCGTTCCCATTTATCAGGCGCTGGAGAAGGTCGACGGCGATCCGGTCAAGCTCGACTGGGATGTGTACCGCGACACGCTCATCGAGCAGTGCGAGCAGGGCGTCGACTACTTCACCATCCACGCCGGCGTGCGGCTCGGCTACATCCACCTCACCGCCAACCGCGTCACCGGCATCGTCTCGCGCGGCGGCTCGATCATGGCCAAGTGGTGCCTGTCGCGGCACAAGGAATCGTTCCTCTACGAGCGCTTCGACGAGATCTGCGACATCATGCGCAAATACGACGTGTCGTTCTCGCTCGGCGACGGCTTGCGCCCCGGCTCGATCGCCGACGCCAACGACCGCGCGCAATTCGCCGAGCTGGAGACGCTGGGCGAGCTCACGCAGGTGGCGTGGAAGAAAGGCTGCCAGGTGATGATCGAAGGCCCCGGCCACGTGCCGATGCACAAGATCAAGATCAACATGGACAAGCAGCTCAAGGAATGCGGCGAGGCGCCGTTCTACACGCTCGGGCCGCTCACCACCGACATCGCGCCCGGCTACGACCACATCACGTCGGCCATCGGCGCCGCCATGATCGGCTGGTTCGGCTGCGCCATGCTCTGCTACGTGACGCCGAAGGAGCATCTCGGCCTGCCCGACCGCGACGACGTCAAGGAAGGCGTGATCGCCTACAAGATCGCCGCGCACGCGGCCGACCTCGCCAAGGGCCACCCGGCGGCGCAACTGCGCGACGACGCGCTGTCACGCGCGCGCTTCGACTTCCGCTGGCAGGACCAGTTCAACCTCGGGCTCGATCCGGAGACCGCGCGCGAATACCACGACGAGACGCTGCCCAAGGAAGCGCACAAGGTGGCGCATTTCTGCTCCATGTGCGGGCCGAAGTTCTGCTCGATGAAGATCACGCAGGACGTGCGGGATTATGCGGCGACGTTGAACGATCCGAATTCGCTCGGCACGCTGACGCAAAAGGGCGTCATCGAAGACGGCATGGCGCAGATGTCGGAGAAATTCAGGCGATGGGCGAGCAGGTGTATGTGGATGCGGAGAAGGTGAAGGAGAGTAATAAGGCGTTGTGACAACAGCCTCGTGTCCCGGATGTGGTGCAGCGCCAGTGGTGCTCGGGCCCTGGCTGTCATGTTGTGCGTGGGTGATGCTGCTGAACGACCCGGAAGGCCTGCCGCCAGCGTGCTGATTCCACAGGACCCGACCCGGTGGTCCCCTCAACGACCCGAATACGTTATCAACGCTTATTTGCGCGTGAGAGTCTGACGACGAGCCGACGCGATCTACGTCAACCTGACTTGAGCAAATGCCGCAACAGCCCGGTCTTGAGCGCCTTGTTGCCGTGGATCGGGATCGACAGCCGCACGATGCTGCCCGGCTTGCCGTAGATGTGGTGGCTGCCGCTCACCCGCAGCAGCGTCCAGCCGCGGCGCTCGACGATGCGCGCCAGCTCGCGGCCGGAGACGGCCTTCATACCGCGATTTCAAGCACGCGGTCGCCGCTGCCTCTTCGGCTCGGCGACGTCGACCGACAGGCAGCCCTCGATGGCTTCGTGGATGTTGCGCAGCAAATCGTCCATGGTCTCGCCCTCGCTGGCGCAGCCCGGAATGGCCGGGACTTCCGCCCAGAAGCCGCCTTCTTCCGCCTCGTGCACCGACCACTTTGATCTTCATTGGACAATCCTTCCGCTGCGTCGCCCGAATGGTACCACAACCGCCCAAAAACACCCCTTGACATATATTCCTACTAGGACTATATCCCACCCGTCTCCTCCGCCGAGGGCGCTCTCATGAGGCGTCATGGCAGCGGGAGGAGGCGCGGCGCCCGCGCGGGGAGATGAACGCTCCTCCCCTCCCGGGCGGCGCCGGGGCTCCGCCCGGGACCACTAGGGGTCCCTGCCAGGAGCTGGCTGACGGCGGGTCGCTTAAGATCGCCCGAGGCTCGAAGGCGCGGCCACCCGCAAGGGGTCGCAAGCTCGGAGCCGGAGGCAGGGCGAAGCGGTCCGTGGGCAAAGCGCGGCCCGGCGCCGGACGTAAGAACGCCGCGATGGCGCGCCGAAAGGCGCCACGCGTCCGCCAATGGGCGCGTGCACTTAAAGGAAGGTTGCGCCGGTCGGCGCGCCGTCCCCCTCGGTTTTGCCGGGGGCCTGCCCCCGCGAAGGCGGGACAGGAGACAAGAGACGGCCTGCCCCGGCCGCTAAGAATAGGGGCGCGGAGCGTTGGCTAAACGCGCCGCAGTTGTTTGACAATTGAAGAGATGGAGATGAAGGACGGGCGGTAGTCTCTCTTTCCCTCTCCCCTTGTGGGAGAGGGTGGTTCGCGCGGAGGCGAAGCCGAGCGCGAACCGGGTGAGGGGTGAACTCGATTTTGAGCGCGTCCCCCTCACCCGGCTCGCTTCGCTCGCCACCCTCTCCCACAAGGGGAGAGGGTAAGGCTGCCTACGCTTTTGCCTCGCCCCGCCGGGGTGACACAATACGCCAGCCACACGCCGGAGACCACCCATGGCCGACCACAGCACCCTGTCGCTCGACGGGCTCAACGACCGCATCGCCATCACGCGCGACAACATCCGGCAACTGATCGAGCAGGCGGCGGGCTCCTCCGGCGCGGGCGACGAGGCGCGCAACGCCGACCGCCTCGCCGAGCAGCAGGCCGAGCTCGACGCGCTGGTCAAGGAGCGCGACGCGCGGCTGAAGAAGCGGAAGTAGCTGGATCCCCGCTGGAGCCTGCACCCGCGCAGGCGGGTGCGGGGATGAGCGGCTAACGCGCCCGCTCACTTCACCGTCACCGCCAAGCCGTTGAGGTCCGCGCTGACGATGGCGCCGACCGATGAGCCGGTGAGCGTGAGCACCGCGCCGTGCTGGTTGGTGAGCACGATCGCCTGCGCGCCGCGGCCGATCGCCGCGCCGACATTGCCCGCGGCATAGACGCCGGACACATCCGAGGCGCGGTGGATGTTGCTCACCGTGCCGTGGAAGCGCGTCTCCGAGGCGCCGAAGGTGAAGCCATAAGAGATGCCGCCGATGCCGAGCGAATAGCGCCTGCCCTGGAAGGTGAGCGAGCCGGAGCCGCCCGAGCCGCCGACGATGAAGCCGGCCTTGATCACTTTGAAGCTGATGCTGCCGCTGTCGGCGTAAGCGGCGGAGGAGATGGCGATGCCGGCGAGCGCGATCGTCGCGATCAGGGCGGTACGGACTCCGGATGACAGGCGCATGGGTGGTCTTCTCCCTTGAGATGCATGAGCGGTGACCGGCCTCATCCTGAGCGAGCATCGCGAAGCGATGCGCTCGAAGATGCGGGCGGGATGCGTTATTTCTTCTTCGCCGCCTTCTTCTTCTTCACCGGCTTCGGCGGGGCCGCGGCCTCGGCGGCGGCCTCCTCGGCGTCGCGGGCGAGCCGCAGCGCGCGCAGCTTGGCGGTCTTGACCCGGGTGGCGGCGGCCGCCACCTCGTAGTCGTGCATGGCGCGCTTGCCCTCCTCGGCCTGGCGGGCTTTGCGGAATTCCTTGTTGGCCGCGTTGGTCTTGGAAACGTCTGCCACAGTCGATCTCCTTGCTGAAAACGCGCCGGCGCGACGTCCGGCATGAAACATTGCCCCTATATGGGGGGCCCGGCCTTGTAGATCGAGATCACCGGGTCACGGCGCGGCGCGCCGGCCCGGTGATGACCGAAGACGGTCATTTGCCCGCCGCCTTGCGCAGCGCGGCGGCGATGCGGTCCTGCCAGCCCGGCCCGTCGGCCTGGAAAAAGTCGAGCACGTCGCGGTCGAGCCGCAACGAGACCGTCTCCTTGGCGCCGGGCACGGATTGGGCCGGCGGCGGCAGGTCGGCCGGCTTGGTGGTTGCGGCCTTGAAGGCCTTTTCGGCCAAAGAGCGCGAATCGGGGATGGGGTGCCGGGCCATGGCCGGTTGTAGCACGCGGCCGCGCTTTCCGCTCGTCCCCGCGCGGACTGATGGCGGCGCCGAAAAGCTAGCGCTTGAACAGCCCCATGATCTCCGCCTTCGCCAGCGTGGCGAAGTGCAGGTTGAAGCCGATCACGGCTGCCGCTGCTGTCCGCCTTCACCGGCAGGCTTTCGGCGTCGACCGCGAACACCGTGAACAGATAGCGGTGCGGGTGGTCGCCTTCCGGCGGGCACGGGCCGCCATAGCCGGGCGCGCCGAAATCGGTGCGCGTCTGCAGGGCGCCGACCGGCAGCTTGCCGCCCGCGCTGCCGGCGCCGACGGCGAGCTCGGTGACGTTGGTCGGGATGTTCACCACCAGCCAGTGCCAGAAGCCCGAGCCGGTCGGCGCGTCCGGATCGAAGCAGGTCACCGCGTAGCTCTTGGTGGCTTCCGGCGCGCCCGCCCATTTCAGATGCGGCGACGTGTTGCCGCCGGCGCAGCCGAAGCCGAATTCCGCCGACAGGATGAACTCCTTGGGCAGATAATCGCCGTCCTTGAAGCTGTTGCTGGTGACCGTGAACGCCATGGCCGTCTCCCCTGGCTGTGACCGTGCCCGCCCGTGCGAAGCCTAGCTTGCAGCCAAGAAAGTGCAACCGGCGCGGGCGGCGTTACCGGCTCCGCCGCCGGGCTCAAGCGGGAGCAGCCCCCGACTCATTTCTCATGTGCTACGAGCCAGCCGGCTGGACATGAGTCATGGACGCCTTGAACACCTTCGACCTGGCCGTCATCGGCATCCTCATCGTCGCCGTCGTCATGGGCTTTCGCTCCGGACTGCTGCGCAGCCTGGCCACCATTCTGGGCTATGTCGGCGCAGCGCCGGTCGCCATCGCCGCGGCGCCAATGGTTGCGCGCGTGCTCGCCGAGCAGCTGCATATGGCGCCGCTGCAAAACGGACTGGTCTTGGCCGGCCTGTTTCTCGTCATCGGCATGGCGCTCGCCGCGCTGCTGCGGCTTGCGGTCAGCGGAATGACCGGGCGCGATATCGGCATCGCGGACCGCATGGCCGGCGCCATGCTGGGCGCCGTGCGCATCGTGCTGCTCGCGGTCGTGCTGGTGCTGATCTTCGACCGCATGATTCCGCCCGGCCGCGAGCCCGGCTTCCTCGCCGGCTCCAAACTGCGCCCCTTGCTGTCGGCGGCCGGGCAGCAGGGCCTGCAGTCGCTGCCGCCCGACGTGGTCGACACCATCGACCGCCTCAAGCGAGACCACGGCATCTGAGCGCGCCGTCGTCGGCCTTGCCCGGTTGCCGGTTCCCTGCAACCATCTTCCGGCTCGGAATGTTTCAGGCAGCGGCTATCCTTCGCACGGAAAGGCACGAACCCATGACCGAAGTCATCTACGAGATCGTCGAGCACGACGGCGGCTGGGCCTACAAGGCCAACGGCGTATTCTCGGAAAGCTTCCCGACCCATGCCGAGGCGCTCGCCGCCGCGCAGAGGGTGGCCGCCGAGCAGCGCGTGCCGGGCACCACCTCCGTCATCGAGTGGGAGGACGAGCAAGGCCGCTGGCACACCGAAACCGCCAGCGGCAGCGACCGGCCCGATCACCGAGGTCAAGGACAAGGCCTGACCGGACGGCTGACTAGCCCGGTGTCTTGCCGCGAACTCGCTGAGGAGCTCGCTCCACAGCAACACATCGGCGATGAGCGCGGCGGCGGCGAACGCCGCGCCGGCATATGCCGCCCAGCGGGAGCGAATCCCGAGACTGCCGAGCAAAAGCGCCGGCAAAACGCCGACTAGAACAATGAAGGTCAGCGGAGCTTCCGCCACCCATTCCATGCCGTCGCCGCGTGGATTGGCGTGCCGGCCGATGTAATAGAACGTGTAGAACCAGAACAGTATTTCCGCCGCACCCAGCGCGAGGACGACAAGCGAGAGCCGTTTGTTACCCATTGCCCGCTCACACTTTGGCGGCGCGCCGCCAGCGGATGCGAAAGAAATTTCCCTTGTCGTCCGGCGGCGTCGCGAGCGTGAGATCGTCGCCGTCAAGCGTCGCCCGCCGCACTTGCGTGGTGCCGGGCAGATTCGGGTTGAGCGCCGAATAGATGGTGTGATGCACGAAGTCGCCTTTGACCTCGTAGCGTCCGGTGTAAGCCACCACGCCCGCGGCGGCGGCGGCGCGCTCGGCCGCGTCGAGCCCGTCGAGACTCATCGGGTTGCTGCCCGCGCCGACGCGCGCGCGCTTGGCCGGCGTGTTGACGACCCCCATGAAGCCGTCCGGCGTGTACATGATCTGCGAGGTGCGCGGAATGTCCGCCTTGACGCTGCCGTCGCCGCTCACGAATTCGCGGCCGAGCTCGCGCCAGGCGCCGACCAGGTCTTCGCCGCGCATGGGACCCGCCTTACTCCCACAGGCCGTAGCTGGCCCATTTGGCTTCGGGGATTTCTTCGCCGATCGTGTACTTGAACGCGGTCACCGTCAGGTGGTCGGGCGCCGCCGTGCAGGTATAAGACAGCACGTACCATTTCTTCTTGCTGCGGAAGGCGCCCTCTTTGGCCTCGATGGTGTGGCCCTTGATGTGCGGCTCGTTGCCGGCCACCGCGCGGTCGGGGCGGAACGTCTTATGATCCTTGCGGATCTCTTTCATCGCGGTGTAATCGCAGAGTTGCTCGAGCCGGTCGACGGGGTCGAGCCTTTGCAAGCTGCGCTCGAAGCGGGTGTCGGCGCCGGTGGCGGGAGTTGCCAGGACGAGGATTGCGCCGATCGTCAGTGCGAGCCGCCGCATTCCACTTCCTCCCACGCAGAACAATGCCTGCAAGCGTTTTACGAAACCGGCGGCGGGCGAAGCAAGCGCCGATCCCGGCTTTTCCAGTGCGAAATCGCGCTGAATTGCCGCGCTTAAGCGTATTTCGGGTCGCGATCGAGCAGTTCGATGGAGATGCCCTGCGGCCCGCGCAGGAAGCAGATCTTGATGCCGGGGCGCGGCGAGTGCGGTTCCTTGCTGAACGCGACGCCCTTGGCCTTGAGCTCGGCCGCGATGGCGTCGATGCCGGAGACCGCCAGCCCGAAATGATCGAGCCCCTGATAGGGCGTAGCGGGGGCCGCGTTGACGCCGTCGCCGGCCGAAACCTGCGCGATGAAGATATTGGCGCCGCCCAGCTTCAAATCGATGCGCGGCTTGCCGGCTTGCGTCGAGCGGATCACTTGCGCGCCCAGCATGCGCTCGAACCATTGCGCGGTCGCTTCCGGGTCGGGGCTGCGCAGGTGGATGTGATCCCAGGTGACGTGCGGCATGGCGTTCTCCCGTTTGGCGTCGCCCGCATTGTCACCATGGGCGAGGCCTGCGCAACGGGGGTTGCGTGTGCAGGTCCGGTGAACGCCGGCACGTTCGCCCGCGTGCCGCTCCCTTGCGTAAGGCCGGCGGCCAGCCCAAGCTTGGCCGCACGGTCCGCCGGATCGGCCAAACCAGGGGAACTATCCATGAAATCGACTGCCGCGCTGCTGCTGCTCGCCGGCCTTTGCCTTGCCGCCGGCAACGCCTTCGCCGTCACCACCGACGACGTCAAATGGATCAATCAGTGCGTCAACGACAACAAAGGCGACGCGCCGCCGAGGTGGTGCTGAAATACTGCACCTGCATGAACAACAAGATGGACGACAAGGAAACCCGCTCCATCACCCAATGGGAAAAGACCCATGAGTCCGAACGCAAGGCCTGCGACAAGGAAGCGGGGTGGAAGTAGGCGCCCTGATCGGATGACGGCGCAGCAGGCCGCCTGCCTGCCTTCCAATGACAAAACGATGACAAGGCGCGCGCAGCGCAGCCCATGAGTTGCCCACAAGCGTGCACAGCGCGCGCATTTTCCCGCTCGCCGCCAAAAAATATTTGCTAAACCGGAAGCCGTCGGGAATCGGGCGGCACAGCGAATGGCGCGCACTCCCATTTATGCGGCGGGCGGCATCGTGCTGCGCGGGCGCAAGCGCCCGCGCATCGCCGTCGTCCAGCGCAGCAAGGACGAGCGCTGGGTGCTGCCGCGCGGCAAGCTCAAGCGCGACGAGAACCCGATGGTCGGCGCCCGCCGTGAAGTCGTGGAGGAAACCGGTCATCGCGTGCAGGTGCACGAATTCCTCGGCGCCATCACCTACCGGGCGCGCGGCCGCTCCAAGCTCGTGCAGTTCTGGCGCATGCAGGCCTATGAGCGGCCGAGTCGCGACGTCATGAGCGACATCATCGCGGTGGAATGGCTGCCGCTCGGCCAGGCGGTGCGCCGCTTGAGCTATCCGCTCGAAAGGCTGTTCCTGCAGCACGCCGGCCGCCGCGTGCTCAAGCACCGCAATGCCGGCGCCCGGCGCAAGGGCCGTGCCCGCCGCAAGGCGCACAGCGCCAAACGCAAGGCGGCGCGCCGGACGCTGAAGACGCGCCGCAAGCGCCGCCCGGCCGCGGCCAAGCAGGCGACCTCCCCGCGCATCGTTGCGCCGCACCGCCGCGCGCGGCGGCAGGCGAGCATGCTGCAACGCGTGTTCGGCCGGCTGGGCCGCTGAGCGACCGCTGCCGCAATCCGGCCCAAAGTCTTGCCAAAATTTAATAATCCGACGAAACGCCGCAATAGCCTTCGCCAAATGGCCCGTTCACCGGCCGTTCAAGCGGAATTTGAGGAACCTGGCGCCTGAGGCCGGCGTTTTCCCTGAGCACGCCAATCGCAGGGATCGGCCGCGCAGGGCCGTTTATTGATCACTGACGATCCAAGGATAATGAGGTGTGCCATGAGAAAGACCCTGATAGCCATCGCGGCCGCCGCGACTGCTTGCGCTCGCAACCGTGGCCGCACCGCAGCAAGCCGAGGCGCGTCATGGGCGCAACGGCGGCGCCATCATTGGCGGTCTCGCCGCCGGCGCCCTGCTCGGCGCAGCCATGCGCCAACGGCGGGCCCTATTACTATGGCCCCGGGCCCTATGCCTACGCGCCCCGGCCCCTACTACTACGGCCCGGACTGCTACTGGAGCCGCCATCGCGTCTGGACGGGCTATGGTTGGCGCCTGCGCCGCGTGCGCGTCTGCGACTGACGCAGATGTTCGGCGCTGAGACTTGAGAATTTCCGTGGGAAAGCCCGGTTTCGCGAGGTGTGCCGGACTTTTCTACGTGGGGGCGGCAACCGGCGCCAAATTTAGGACATATTGGGCCTGCCTGCTTGAGACCCTGAGCTTGAACCGCCTCGCTTGCGATTTCGCCGTCGGCCGGCCGGCCGACATCGGACCCTGGAGGGAGAATTCAATGAAGAAGGCCATTCTTGCCATCGCGGCGGCGGCCACCATCGCCGCGGGGACCTTGACTGCGCCGACCGCGGCTGACGCCCGCTGCTATGGTTGCGGCGTGGGAGTCGGCATCGCTGCCGGCGTCATCGGCGGCGCCATCATCGGCAACGCCATCGCCAACAGCCAGCCGCGCTACTACGCGCCGGCGCCGGGCTACGTCGTCTACGACGGCTACCGCCGCCCCTATCCGGCCGAGTGCGAGGACGGCTACTGGGCCCGCCGCCGGCTCTACGACCGCTATGGCAATTTCGTCGGCTGGAGCAAGCCGCGCTTCGTCTGCCCGCGTCCTTAATATTCGCGTAACGATCATGGGGGCATGATCCCGGCCGAATCCATATCGGCCCGAGGGGATCCCATGAAACGAACCGCATTCGCGCTCGCCGCGGCCGCCATGTTGGCCGCGGCGTTGCCGTCTTCAGCCGAGGCCCGCTGCTATGGCTGCGGTGTTGCCGCCGGCGCCGTCGCCGGTGTCGCCGCCGGCGCCATCATCGGCTCGGCCATCGCCGGCTCGCAGCCGGCACCGGTCTATGTCGGCCCGCCGCCGCCGCCGTCCCGGTCGGAGGTCTATTACGACGAAGCCCCGGTCTGCCACGTCGAGCGCCAACGGATCTGGGTGGAAGGCTACGGCTGGCGTCACCGCCGCGTCGAGATTTGCGAATAGCCTGAGCGCCCAATTCGAACGTCGCGACGCCCGGCCAACGCCGGGCGTTTGCTTTTTCATTTCTGCATATTCTCGAGCACCGCCGCCGTCGGCCAGCAGTCGACCTTCAGCGCGTTCTTCTTCTGATAGGCGCCGAGCGCCGCGCGCGTGAGCATGCCGGCCTTGCCGTCGATCTTGTCGCGATAGAGCCCGAGCGCGGTGAGCTTTTCCTGCATCGTCTCGACCTGCGCGGTCTTGAGCTGCGCATTCTTGCTCCAGGCATGCTCGAACGGCTTAGCCCCGGCGATCAAGTCGGCCAGGTGGCCGACGAACAGCACGTAGAGATCGGAATAATTGTACTCCTTGATCACGTAGTAATTCTTCGGCGTCAGGAAGCCGGGGCCGTAAGTGCCTTCCGGCAGCAGCAGCGAGGCCGGCACGGCGAGATCGCGCGCCGGCAGCTTGCGGTTATAGGCCGGCACATAGCCGCGCTTGACCCATTCGCCGATCGGCAGCGTGTGGCTGGGCTCGGCGAGCGTGCAATCGACCGTCGCCGGCACGCGCACTTCGATGCCCCAGGGCTCTCCGTTGCGCCAGCCTTTGTCCTTGAGCTGCTTGGCGGCGGAGGCGAGCGCGTCCGGCACCGAATGCCAGATGTCGGCTCTTGCCGTCGCCGTCGAAATCGACCGCGTATTTGTAGATACTCCGACGGCAGGAACTGCGTCAGCCCCATGGCGCCGCCCCAGGACGAGCGCAGGTCGGCGCGCGGCACGCCGTCCTGCAGCATCTTCAGCGCGTGCAGGAATTCGTTGCGGAAGAAATCCTTGCGCTTGCCGACATAGGCCTGCGTCGCCAGCACGCGGATGGCGTCGAGGCCGTCTTTTTCGCGGCCGTAGTCGGTCTCGCGCGCCCAGATCGCCAACACGACATTGCCGGGCACGCCGAAGGTTTTTTCGATGCGCGTGAGCGCCGCGCGGTATTGCGCGGCGAGCTGCTTGCCCTTGCGCGGCGAGGCGGGCGAAGGTCGGCTCGCGCAGGTATTGGCCGGGCGTCTGCACGAATTCGGGCTGGCCCGGCGGCGGTTTCTCGGCGCGGCCGGGGATGGCGAGATCGGGCAGCGAGAGATCGGGCTCGAGGCCGCGGATGGCGGCGTCGAAGGTGGCGCGGGAGACGCCGAGGGATTGCGCGGCGGGCCAGGTGGATTGCAGGAATTGGTCGAAGGCGGCGTCGGCGAAGGCGGGCGTCGCGAACACCAGTGCAGCTAAAAATGTGAGCGCAAATCGCATTTACGTCATGCCCGGCTTTATTCCGGGCATCCACGCCTTCGAATCATTTGCAGCCTAAAGACGTGGATGGCCGGGACAAGCCCGGCCATGACGAAGAAAGTCACCGCGCGAACTTCTTATACTTCAGCCGATGCGGAATACGGCGTTAGTATCCGCGCCGCCTGATCTTTTTTGCGGTCTTGCGTGCCGCATAGCGGGCATCGCGCTCGGCTTTTTGCTCCGTGGCGAGCGCTGCATCGCGTTCGGCCGCTTCAGCCTTCGCGAGCGCCTCGGCCTTCTCGGCCTCGCGTTGCGCCTGCGCGGCGAGTTCGGCATCACGCGCCATTTGCACGGCTAGTTCAGCCTCACGCTCCTTCTTCGCGGTTTCGCGCTCGGCAGCGCGGACGGCGCGCGCCTCATTTACGGCGATCCTTTTAAGGCGCTGCTGTTCGAAAATGGGGTCTTGACGAGTTCGCGCGAAACTTTTCCAGCATCACTTTTTTGACAGTGGCGGCATTTTTCCGACGCTCAAGAAGGTCGGGGCTTCTGAAGCTGCTCATTCATTCTCCTATGGGGAAATTCGAAGGCCGGGACATATATGGCGTTCTCTTGTGGCACCCACAATGTCACATAGGCCGAATTCATCGGCTTAAAAAAGACCGCCACACAGCCGTATTTCTTATTCGCGCAGATCGCTTGTCGGATGTTCGCTATCGGCACAAAGCGACGCGGCAACTTTGGTAGCGAATGTCCGCTTTCAGAGGGAAGACCAGACAGGTTCGTATTACCTACTGAACTTCTTATACTTCAGCCGATGCGGAATGATGCTGTCCGTCCCCAGCCGCCGCATCTTGTCGGCCTCGTAGTCCTGGAAGTTGCCCTCGAACCATTCGACATGGCTGTCGCCCTCGAACGAGAGGATGTGGGTGGCGATGCGGTCGAGGAACCAGCGGTCGTGGCTGATGATGACGGCGCAGCCGGCGAAATCCTCCAGCGCCTCTTCCAGCGCGCGCAGCGTATCGACGTCGAGGTCGTTGGTCGGCTCGTCGAGCAGCAGCAAATTGGCGCCCGAGCGCAGCATCTTGGCCAGATGCACGCGGTTGCGCTCGCCGCCCGACAGCGTTCCCACTTTCTTCTGCTGGTCGGCGCCCTTGAAGTTGAACGAGGCGCAATAGGCGCGGGTGTTCATCTCCTTCTTGCCGAGCAAAATGATGTCCTGCCCGTTGGAGATTTCCTCCCACACCGTCTTCTTGCCGTCGAGCGAGTCGCGCGACTGGTCGACATAGCCGAGATGCACGCTCTCGCCGATCTTGATGGTGCCTTTGTCGGGCTTTTCCTGGCCGGTGATCATGCGGAACAGCGTGGTCTTGCCGGCGCCGTTCGGCCCGATGACGCCGACGATGCCGCCGGGCGGCAGCTTGAAGGTGAGATCGTCGATCAGCAGATTGTCGCCGAAGCCTTTGGTCAGGTGCTCGAAGTCGACCACGTTCTGGCCGAGCCGCTCGGCCACCGGAATGACGATCTGCGCCACCGTGTTCTGCTTGGCATTGGCGATCTTGAGCAGCTCCTCGTAGCGCTCGTAGCGCGCCTTGGATTTCGACTGCCGCGCCTTCGGCGACGACGATATCCACTCGCTTTCGCGATCGAGCGTGCGCCGGCGCGCCTCGTCCTCGCGGCCTTCCTGCTCCATGCGTTTCTGTTTCTGGTGCAGCCAGGAGGTGTAATTGCCCTCGTAGGGAATGCCGCGGCCGTGGTCGAGCTCGAGGATCCAGCCGGTGACGTTGTCGAGGAAGTAGCGGTCGTGGGTGACGATCAAAATGGCGCCGGGATAATTGCGCAGATGGCCTTCCAGCCAGTTCACGCTCTCGGCGTCGAGATGGTTGGTCGGCTCGTCGAGCAGCAGGAGATCGGGCTGGTCGAGCAGCAGCTTGCACAGCGCCACGCGGCGCTTCTCGCCGCCCGAGAGCGTGGCGATGTCGGCGTCGTCGGCCGGGCAGCGCAGCGCGTCCATCGCCAGATCGACCTGGCTGTCGAGGTCCCACAGGTTCTTGGTGTCGATCTGGTCCTGCAGCTTGGCCATCTCGTCGGCGGTCTCGTCGGAGTAGTTGGCGGCGATCTCGTTGTAGCGGTCGAGCAGCGCCTTCTTGGCGGCGACCCCCTCCATCACGTTCTCGCGCACGGTCTTTGCGGCATCGAGCTGCGGCTCCTGCTCCAGGTAGCCGACGCGGGCGCCTTGCGCGACCCAGCCCTCGCCGGTGAAGTCGGTGTCGATGCCGGCCATGATGCGCAGCAGCGTGGACTTGCCGGAGCCGTTGACGCCGAGCACGCCGATCTTGGCGTCCGGGTAGAAGGACAGATGGATGTTCTCCAGCACCTTCTTGGCCGGCCGGATAGGTCTTGGTCAGACCCTCCATGTGGTAGATGAATTGGCGACCGTTCATAGATTCTTGGACCTCTAAAACCCTGTTCCAGCCCGAATCCAGCCGCGCGCGCTAACCGCGCCCCTCGATGCCTTGTCGGGAAATGCGCCGCTGATGTAGCCAGCCTCCCCCCAAAGGGCAAGCGCGGGTTCCCAGCCTCATCCGGACCGAGGCCTCATGCTGAGGAGCGCCGCAGGTCGGTTCGAACCATGGGCCGCCCCATCCGCTCGGACGCGCGCTCGCGCCCTCCTCAGGATGAGGCGGAGCTGGGCCGGTAAATTTTTAGAAAGGTTGATTACAAATTTGCCCGGCCGGTAACCCTGTTTGAACCGGCTTTTAACCCCTCGCGCGCGATCATGCCCTAGCGTGAACTTTGCCGCCGGACGTGGCGACGAAGGATCAAGCGGGCGCCAATCCGCCCGCGCCCGCAGTGGGACTTGCGTCATGACGCGCGCCATATTGGCCATATCCGGATCGGCGGCGGCGCTGCTGCCCAGGCCTTTGGCCGGCTTCCTGGCGGCCTTCTGGGCCGAGCTGGCCCGCGACGCCACGCGCAGCTACCGGCCCGAACTGCACTATATGCGCGGCCCCGGCCCCGCCTGGCGGGCCAAGAACGGTCACGTCCCCACCGTCTGACCCCTCCCTTGTGATCGCCTCCAGCCTGTGGTGAGTCCGCCCGTTGCGGCCTGTTGCGGCCGCGTGAGGGACGAGGCGCGCCATGAGCCTGCAGGGAGCCATTCTCGACGACTACCAGAACGTTTCGCAGACGGTGGCCGACTGGTCGGGCCTCGCCAAGGACGTGAATTTCAAGGTCTTCAACGAGCCCCTGGGCGGGCCGGACAAGGTGATCGCGGCGCTTAAAAGTTGCGCCATCGTCTGCCTGATGCGCGAGCGCACGCTGTTCGGCAAGGACGTGATCGACGCCCTGCCCAATCTCAAGCTCATCGTCACCAGCGGCATGCGCAACGCCGCGATCGACATCGCCGCCGCGGCCGCGCGCGGCATTCCGGTCTGCGGCACCGAGTCGCTCGGGCCGCCGACCGCGGAACTGACCTTCGGGCTGATGCTGGAGCTGGCGCGCAAGATGGGCATCGAGAACGCGCGGCTGAAAGCCGGCGCGCGCTGGCAGTCGACATTGGGCATCGACCTCTACGGCAAGACGCTCGGCATCATCGGGCTGGGCAAGCTCGGCACGCGGGTGGCGCGCATCGCCAACGCGATGGACATGAAGGTGATCGCCTGGAGCCAGAATCTCACCGCCGAGAAGGCGCAAGGCCGGCGGCGCCACGCTGGTCAGCAAAGAGGAGCTGCTGCGGCAGTCCGATTTCGTCACCATCCATGTGCAGCTGTCCGCGCGCACCAAGGGCCTGATCGGCGCGGCGGAATTGGCGCTGATGAAGCCGACCGCCTATTTCATCAACACCTCGCGCGGGCCGATGGCCGACGAGAAGGCGATCGAGGCGGCGCTGCAGCGCCAAGAAAATCGCCGGCGCGGCCATCGACGTCTACAACGAGGAGCCGCTGGCGCTCGACCATCCCGTTCCGCAAGCTCGACAATATCGTGATCACGCCGCATCTCGGCTATGTCACGGCCGAGAACTACAAGCGCTTCTACGGCCACATGGTCGAGGACATCCGCGCCTGGCTCGACGGCAAGCCGGTGCGGGTCATTCCGCCGAAATAATTCGACTATGGAACCCGCGAAAGCGGGGCCCAGGTCGCGCGCGCACTAACCTCGGCCTCGTCGGCGCGGCATCTGTCGCGGCTCAGCGACGCTGAAAACGACCGAATTGCTACGTCGCCGTTAAATGACGCGACAGGCCATGAGCGGCCATGCAGGACGGCTATAAATCCGCCACGCAATGCAGCGACGCCGTTGACGTTATTTCGCCCTCAGCTTCGCGAGCTGCACGACCTTGCCCCATTTTGCGTTTTCTTTCTCGATGAAGGCGGAGAATTCCGCAGGCGTCATCGGCATCGGCTCCCCGCCCAAGGCGTGAATTCGCCTCACGGTGTCGGGATCGTTCAGCGCGGCGACAAATGCGGCGTTGAGTTTGTTGACGACATCGGTTGGAACGCCGCGCGGCGCCACGATCCCGAACCAACCTGTCGATTCGAAACCCGGCAAACCGGACTCAGCGAAAGTGGGAGTGTTCAGTATCATCGGGAAGCGGGCCTTCGACGTAACCGCAATTGCCTTGATGGTGTGGGCGTCGAGGGCGCCCTTGGCTGATGGCGGATCGACAATGCCGAGTTCGATGTGGTTGCCCAACAGATCATTCACGACGGGAGCGATGCCACGGTAGGCTATCAGCGCCACCTTGATATTTGCATCCTGGAGGAGCATTTCCGCGGTCAGATGCATGAGCGTCCCGTTCCCGCCATGACCGATTGAAACGTTCTGTCCCGATTTTGCCGCGGCGATGACGTCCTGAAGCGTGTTGCCTTTGAATTTATTCGACGCGGCAAGAATGAACGGGGACGACGCCAGCCCGGTGATCTCGACGATGTCCTTCCTGGGATCATAGGGCATCGCCTGCACGCTTAGATCGGCCACGAGGGCTCCGGCGCCGCCCAACCCAAGGGTGTAGCCGTCCGCTGTCGACTTGGAGACGTACTCGATGGCAACCATGCCTCCAGCACCCGGGCGATTTTCGATGATGACCGTTTGACCGAGCTTCTTCTCGAGGAAGGGCTGCACGATGCGCGCTATGGTGTCGCTGCTGCCGCCGGGCGGAAAGCTCACGATCAGCCGGATCGGCCGATCCGGAAATACGCTCCACGCCGGGCCCGTCACGGCAACCAATCCCGTCGCGGCGAACAGAATCGCCGATATAATTTTGATGAATTTACTCATTTGGCTTCCTCCTCGAAGCTTGATGTTCTTTTTGGACTCTACCGCCAGGTTCTTTGCACCGTAGGCGGCGGACGCACCCGCCCCGCATTGTCGCGATCGTATTAATTATCGTCTACATTAATTTAGCCCGCTTGCGCGGTCTAGGATCGGTCCCTGCGCCTTCGGGTGGGCAGCGCTCGAACCTGTGCCGGCGAAAAGGCGCAAAGACGGCGTTGCTTTTTCCATCAGGAGTGATTGTGTAACGATCGACAATTGCCGCAATACAAGGAAACCAACATGAGCGAGAGGAATCCAAACCCACCTTACAAGCGAATAGCGACCGAGGAAGCCTGGGCGCCGGCGGAGCTCATTCGCCTGTATCGAAAGGAAATCGAGGAAAAGAATATCGACGATCCGGGATTTCACAGCCTCTGGGGATTTTTCTCCGGCACGACGGAGAAGGCGCGGGCACATGCCCGCCGGATCGAGGATCTGGGCGAGCTTCGCATCAAGGACATGGACGACTCCGGCATCGACATGCAGGTCGTCTCGCTCACTTCGCCGGGCGTTCAGCTTTTCGATCGGGCAACCGCGACGTCGCTTGCCGAGCGCTGCAACGATGAACTTGCCGAGGGCATTGCCCGTCATCCGGACCGCTTTGTCGGACTTGCAGCGTTCAGCCCGCTGGACCCCAAGAACGCGGCCAAGGAACTCGAAAGAGGGGTGAAAAAACTAGGCTTGCGCGGCGGCATTCTCAATTCGCACACGCTCGGGACCTACATGGACGACGAGAAATACTGGGATGTCTTTGAGGCCGCCGAGGCGCTGGACGTACCGATCTATCTCCACCCGCAAACACCGCCCAAACAAATGATTGAACCGTTCTTGAAGCGGGGTTTGGACGCGGCGATTTACGGATTTGCTTGCGAAACAGGTCTGCACGCGCTGCGAATGATTGTTGCCGGCCTGTTCGATCGCTTCCCCAAGCTTCACGTGATCCTGGGCCATTGTGGCGAGGCCTTGCCGTTTTGGCTGTATCGCATCGATTACATGCACGGCCATATTTCCGTTTCCAAGCGCTATCCGCATGTCAATCCGCTGAAGCGGAAAGCCAGCGAATATCTGCGCGACAATTTCTCCTACACCAGCAGCGGGATCGGGTGGGCGCCGCCAATCATGTTCGTCCGCGAGGTGGTCGGGCCGGAGCGCATGATGTATGCGATGGACTATCCTTGGCAGTTCGTTCCGGCCGAGGTGGCGGAGCTGGAAAAAATGCCGTTGGATGCGACAGCCATGAAACAGTTTTTCGAGGGCAATGCGCGACGAGTTTTCAAGATCGGCAATTGAGAACCGATTTGCTTCGGCTCGGCGAGCGTGCGCTCCGATCGTGTTGCGATGACCCATCGTCGACATCGCCACGGCGGTGCCGACCCTGAAGATCGCGGAGATGACGCCAGAAGGTTCAGCTTTGGCTAGTTCAGCCCCAACAGCTTCGCCGCGTTATTGTAGGCCACATCGGCGCGCAGGGATTCGTCCATGGCCGCGCTGTCCATGAACTCGGCGGCACCGGCCGAGTCGAACGGAAAGTCGGACGAGAACATGACGCGGTCGCGCCCGAGCGCGTCGAGCGAGCACTGCACGGGCGGCAGGTCGTACATGCCCGACATCGTCACCCAGACGTTGTCCTTGAGGTATTGCGACGGCGGCTTCGGCAATTTCCAGCCGTAAGGCGCCGAGCGGCTGTCGAAGCGCCAGAGCTGGAACGGCAGCGTCTCGCCGAGATGGCCGAGCAGCAGCTTGGCCTTCGGGTAGCGATGGAACACGCCGCTGCAGATGAGGCGCAGCGCGTGCGAGCCGGTCTCCACGGCCCAGCCCCACATCGGGCGCACCAACACAGGGTAACCGGCGAGCACCGGCAACGGCGCCACCGGATCGGCCGGGTGCAGATAGATGGCGGTGCCGAGCGCCGCCGCGCGTTCCCAGAACGGATCGTAAGACCGGTCGTCGAGATATTTCCCGTTGGTGTGGCCGTTGATCATGGCGCCGCAGAACTTGAGATCGCGCACGCAGCGCTCGAGCTCGTCGGCGGCGGCCTTGGGGTCCTGCATGGCAAGATGGGCGAAACCGGAATAGCGGTCCGGCCGCTTGGCGATTTCCTTGGCGAGGAAATCGTTGGACGCCCGCGCGTTGCGCACTGCCGCGGCGGTATCGCGCTCGGCCTGCACGCCGGGTCCTGCAATCGCCAGCACCGCGCGCGCGATGCCGGCTTTGTCCATCATTTGCAGCCGTTGCTCGCCGAAATCGGTGAGGCTGGCATAAAGCTGCGCGGTCTTTTGCGGCGCGACGTCCACCATCGTCGGCCGCCAATAAGGCTCGGTGGCGGGATCCAGGAAATGCTCTTCCAGCGCGATCTTCTTGACCAAGGCCGATCCTCCCAGGGCGACGCCCTGGGCGGGCGCGGCCCAACTTTTCGGTTGCAGGCTGTACCGCATTTTGGGCTAAGCTGTACCGTCATTCAAGGCGGCCGGGGCGTCACGGGTAGCGTCATGTCGATCAACCACCCCGTCATCAACGACAAGAGCGGCGTCCAGGTGATCGCGCGCGCGGCCACCATTTTGCGCGCGCTGGAAGAAGAAAACGCCGGCCTCAGCCTCGGGCAGATCGCCCAGCGGGTAAACCTCGCGCGCTCGACCGTGCAGCGCATCGTCGCCGCGCTGCAGAGCGAAAAGCTGCTGATCTCGGCCACGCCCAACGGGCGCGTGCGCCTCGGCCCCACAATCTTAAGGCTGGCGGCCTCCGTGCGCAGCGACTTTCTCGCGCTGGCGCGGCCGTTCCTCGAGCGGCTGTCGGCGGAATTGCACGAGACCGTCGATCTCGCCATGGTCAAGAAGAACCAGTTGATCTTCATCGACCAGGTGCCCGGCTCGCAGCGCCTGCGCGCGGTGTCGGCGGTGGGCGAAACTTTTCCGCTCACCTGCACCGCCAACGGCAAGGCCTATCTCGCGCAGTTGTCGGACGCCGCGGTCGAGGCGCTGGTCGGCCGCGTCTATCCGGCGCGCACGCCCAGGACGATGACGCGGCTCGATGCCCTGCTCAAGGAGCTCACCGCCGTGCGGCGGACCGGCGTCGCCTTCGACCGCGAGGAGCACACGCAGGGCATCTGCGCCGCCGGCGTCGCCTTGCAGGACCCGCTCGGCAATCCGGTCGCCATCTCGGTGCCGGTGCCGAGCCAGCGCTTCGCCGACCGGCAGGCGATGATCGCCGAGCGGCTTACCGCCACCAAGCGCGCCATGGAGACGCATATGAATTCCGCCGCCGCCTGAGCAGGCGGCCAACAAACGCGAACGCAAACACTTAAGGGAGGATGCCGTGGCCAAAAAAATTCGCGGCGTGATGTTCGAAGAAAACCTCAAGAACAGCATGGGGCTGGAGTTCTATAACCTGTCCCATCGCTTCGGCTATCAGTCGCCGAACTGGCCTTACTTCGAAGACGTCAAGATCGAGCGCATCCACTACATGGCCAAGTCCGGCGTGCTGTCGCAGCGCATCACGACGTCGATGCACAACACCACGCATATCGACGCGCCGGCGCACGTGATCCAGGGCACGCCGTTCATCGACGAAGTGCCGCTGCCGCATTTCTTCGGCTCCGGCATCGTGGTGTCGATCCCCAAGAACAAGTGGGAGCCGATCACCGGCGACGACCTGGAAAAGGCCTGCGGCAAGATCGTGCGGCCGCGCGACGTGGTGATCGTCAACACCGGCTGGCACAAGTTCTACGAGGACTCGGAAGACTATTTCTGCCGCGCGCCCGGCTTCGTGCCCTCGGCCGGCGAATGGTTCGTGAAGAAGAAGGTCAAGGTGATCGGCCACGACACGCAAGCCAACGACCACCCGCTCGCCACCGCCATCGGCCCGCAGCGCAACGGGCCGCTGCACCCGCATCTGGCCGAGGAATACCGCGAATGGTCGGGCGGGCGCGACTGGAAGGACGACTTCCCGGACTGGGAGCCGGTGCACCGCATCCTGTTCAAGAACGGCATCATGGGCATCGAGAACGTCGGCGGCGACATCGACAAGGTCACCGGCAAGCGCTGCACCTTCGCTTATTTCCCATGGAACTGGGACCGCGGCGACGGCTGCATCGTGCGCCTGGTGGCCATCGTCGATCCGGACGGCAAATATCGCATCGAACGCGGGAGGAAGTTCTAATGCACGTCAAACGCTTTTCCGACGCCAAGCCTTACGAGGCGCCCAACCACCGCAATTATACGTCGCTGCGCATGTTCGGCGCCGAGGCGGGCGGCACCAAAGGCCTCGTGTTCGGCTATTCGCACTTCCTGCCCGGCGGCGGCGCCGGTCCCGACGCTTCGCCGCCGGAGAAGGTCTATTTCGTGCTGCGCGGCGAGTTGACGGTGATCGTCGGCGGCAAGGAGACGGTGCTGAAAGCCAACGATTCCTGCGTGATCGAGCCGAACGAGACGCGCGAGATCATCAATCGCGGCAACGAGGTCTGCACCATCGTGGTCGCGGTGGCGATGCCGCCGAAATAGCGTCGTCATCCGAGGTCGCCGCCGAAGGCGGGACCCTGAAGCATGACCGGGCACATGGATTCCGCGCCGTCGCCATAGCCGTCGATGCTCGCCTTCGCGCGCACGCTCGCGTGACGGAAATGACCGAGGAGGACGACAATGTCCGACGAATTCCTGAAAAACCCGCTGTCGCTGTTCGACGTCAAGGGCAAGACCGCCATCATCACCGGCGCCAGCGGCGCCTTCGGCGCGCTGGCGGCAAAGACCTTGGCCGGCGCCGGCGCCAATGTGGTGCTGGCGGCGAGCAAGGAGGATGCGCTCAAAAAAGTCGCCGCCGACTGCGAGGCGCTTGGGGCTAAGACCGCCGTGATCGCGCTGCGCCCGAGCTCGGAGGAAAACTGCGAGAGGATCGTGAAAGCCGCGGTCGACAAGTTCGGCCGGCTCGACATCCTGGTGGTGGCCTCCGGCCTCAACAAAGTCGCGAAAATCGTCGACCAGAAGCCGCAAGATTTCCTCGAGGTGATGGACGCCAACGTCAATCAATCGTGGCTGATGGCGCGCGCCGCCGGCAAGCAAATGCTCAAGCAAGGCCAAGACGGCAAACCTGGCGGCAAGGTGATCCTCACCTCTTCGGCGCGCGGGCTGCTCGGGCACCCGGCCGGCTACACCGCCTATTGCGCCTCCAAATCGGCGGTCGACGGCATCACCAAGGCGCTGGGCTGCGAATGGGGCGAGACCGGCATCACCGTCAACGCGCTCGGGCCCGACCGTCTTCCGCTCGCCGCTCACCGCCTGGATGTACGAGGACACCGAGCGGGCGCAGACGGTGCGCAAGGGGTTCCTGGCGCGCGTGCCCAAGGGCCGGCTGGGCGAGCCGGAGGATCTGGCGGGGCCGCTGCTGTTCCTCGCTTCGCGCGCATCGGATTTCTACACCGGCCACATCCTTTACGCCGACGGCGGCTACACGGCGGGGTGAAATATGGCGAAAGCGCGCATCGCGGTGGTCGGCGCCGGGTTGATGGGCCACGGCATCGCCCAGGTGTTCGCGCTCGCCGGCCATGAGGTGACCATCACCGACACCGTGATGGCGAGCCTCGACAGCGTCAGGACGCGCATCCTGGCGAATTTGCAAGACCTCGGCGACGACCCGAAGGCCGTCGAGCGGGTGACGGCGGTCGCCAATCTGGCGAGCGCGGTGCGCGAGGCCGACTACGTGGTCGAGGCGGTGCGCGAGGATCTGCCGCTCAAGAAAAAACTATTCGCCGAGATCGAGAAGCACGTGCGCCCCGACACGATTCTCGCCAGCAACACCTCGGTCATTCCGATCACCAAGATCATGCAAGGCCTCAAGCGGCGCGAGCGCGCGCTCGGCACCCATTGGTGGAACCCGCCTTTTCTGGTGCCGCTGGTGGAGGTGATCGAGACGCAATGGACCGCGCCTGCCGCGGTCGACTTCACCATGAAACTGCACGCCGCCGCCGGCAAAAAGCCGGCGCACGTCAAGAAGGACGTGCCCGGCTTCATCGGCAACCGGCTGCAACATGCTTTATGGCGCGAGGCGATCGCGCTGGTCGAGCACGGCATCTGCGACGCCGCGACCGTGGACGCGGTGATCAAGGCCGCGTTCGGCCGGCGGCTGGCGGTGCTCGGCCCCTTGGAGAATGCCGACATGGTCGGCACCGATTTGACATTGGCGATCCACAAGACCGTGCTGCCGGCGATCGACAGCCGGCCCGGTCCATCGCCTTATCTGAAGAAACTGGTGAAGGCCGGCAAGCTCGGCTTCAAGTCGGGCGAAGGTTTCCGCAAATGGACGCCGGAGCAGCAGCAGGCGCTGCGGGCGAAGGTTCTCAAGCATCTCAAAACGGCGCGCGCCGGGGACGTGTGAGCCATGGCCGATACCAAAATCGACATCTATTGCCACATCTATCCGGACCGTTTCTTCCAGGAGATGAGCAAGATCGCGCCCAATCTCGGCAATATCGGCCGGCGGCTGCGCGGCATCCCCAAGCTGTTCGATCTCGACTTGCGCTTCAAGGAAATGGACGAGTTCGGCGACTACCGGCAGATCATTTCGCTGCCCAACCCGCCGATCGAGGATATCGCCACGCCCGAAGTGGGGATGACGCTGGCGCGCATCGCCAATGACGCAATGGCGGAGCTCTGCCGCAAGCATCCCGAGCGCTTTCCGACTTTCGCCGCCGCGCTCTGCCTGACCGACGTCGAAGGCTCCGTCACCGAGGCGCGCCGCGCCATCAAGGAGCTCGGCGCGCGCGGCGTGCTGATCTACACCGACATCGCCGGCGAGCCGCTCGATTTGCCCAAGTTCGAGCCGATCTTTGCGGCCATGGCCGAGCTCGACGCGGTGGTGTGGCTGCATCCCGCGCGCACCGCGGCGATGACGGATTACAAGTCGGAGCCGAAATCGCGCTACGAGATGTGGTGGTGTCTCGGCTGGCCCTATGACACCTCGGTGGCGATGATCCGCATGGTGTTCTGCGGGCTTGCTCGACCGCTACCCGAAACTCAAGATCATCACCCATCATCTCGGCGGCATGATCCCCTATTACGACGGCCGCATCGGGCCGGGCCTGAAGGTGCTGGGCGCGCGCACCTCCGACGAGGACTACTCGAAAATCCTGCCGTCGCTGAAGCGGCCGCACATGGATTACATGCACGACTTCTACGGCGACACCGCCATGTTCGGCGGCGGCGTGCATGCCACGCGCTGCGGGCTGGAATTTTTCGGCGCCGATCATGTGGTGTTCGCCACCGACTCGCCGCTCGGGCCGATCGCGCCGACCATCAAGACGGTGGAGCAACTCGCATTGTCCGCGGCGGACGCCGGCAAGGTGTTCCGCGGCAATGCCGAGAAACTGCTCAATATGAAATTCAAGTGATACGCACGGCGATTTGCGGGGCCGGACACTGGGGCGAGCGCCTGATCGGCGCGGTTCAGGGCGAGAGCGCCAAGAAAAGCACAAAGATCGGCTTTGCGACGGCGGTGACGCGCGATCCGGCCGGCCGGCGGGCGCTGGCCGAGCGCTTCGGCCTGGCGCTGACGGCGAGCTATGCCGAGGTTCTGGCCGACCCCGCCATCGACGCGGTGGTGCTGGCGACACCGCATTCCCAGCACGCCGGCGAAATCGCGGCGGCCGCGCGTGCCGGCAAGCACGTCTTCGTCGAGAAGCCGTTTACGCTGACGCGTCGCGATGCAGAGGCCGCAATCGAGGCCTGCCGGACGGCTGGCATCACGCTCTCTGTCGGCTTCAATCGCCGCTACGCGCCGGCCTATGCCGACATGGCACGCCGCATCGCGGCCGGCGACATCGGCACAGTGCGGCATATCGAGGGACAGTTCTCCGGACCGCCGAGCTACCAGACCGAGCCGGGCAACTGGCGTTCCAACCAGTTTGAAAGCCCGGGCGGCGCCATGACGGCGCGCGGCGTGCATGTCATCGACAGCATGGTGAACATCGCAGGCCCGTGGCGACGGTCTTTGCCTTCAGCGAGCGGCTGGCCCACGACATCGATGTCGACGACACGACCGCGTGCCTGCTGCGTTTTGCCGGCGGCGTCACCGGCACTCTCGGCACGCTGCATGCGAGCAGCCAATTCTACCGCATCCACGCCTTCGGCTCGAAAGGCGCGCTCGAGATGCGCGGCGAAACCGAGCTGCTGCTCTCGGATCTCGCCGGCAATGTGGAACGCATGACTTACGACGTCGTCGACAAGGAACGCGCCGAGCTGGAGGCTTTCGCCGATGCGGTCGCGACCGGTGTCAAATTCGTGATCGCGCCGGAGGCGATCGTCAACGTGGTGGCGGCGACCGAAGCAATCGCAACGTCGGCGCGCAGCGGCAAGGCGGTGACGATTGCTTGAGCGCGCCGTCTATTTGGCGGCGGCGTGGACCCGCTCGGCATTGGATTGCGCGGCAGGCGCGCCAAATTCGGCTGAGAGCGCGCGCGTGGCGGCGGCGATCTCGTCGCTCATCAACGCGATGTGCTGCTCGCTCGCGCGCATGGTCGGGGTGGAGGCGCTGATCGCGCCGATCACGGTGCCGGCCTGGTCGCGGATGGCGGCGCCGACGCAAATCACGCCCGGCAGGAATTCCTCGCGGTCGATGGCGAAGCCGGTGCGGCGCACGATGCGCAGCGATTCGAGCAGCGCCGGAAACTCGGTGATGGTCTGGTCGGTGTAGCGCTTCATGCCGCCGGCGAGAAAACGCCGGATTTCGTCCTCCGGCAGCCAGGCCAGGATCGCCTTGCCGACCGAGGTGGCGTGTGGCGCCTCCACCTTGCCGGTGCGGCCGGTGCCGACGCGCACGGCGTGCGTTGCCTCGCGCACGGCAAGCGTGACCACGCTGTCGCCCTGCAAAGCGGCAAGATGCACGGTCTCGCCGGTGACATTGTTGATGGCCTCGAGATAAGGCTGCGCGCGGCGCGGCAGGTCAACCTGCAGGCAGGCGTGGCCGAGATAGAGAATGCGCGCGCCCAGCGCGTAGAGCCGCCGCCCCGGCACCTTGGCGGCGAAGCCGCGCTGGATCAGCGTGGCCAGCAAATGGTGGCAGGTGGAGATATTCAGCCCGGTGCGGGTGGCGAGCTCGGTCAGGGTCGCCTCGCCGCCGGCCTCCGCGATGGTCTCCAGGAGGAACAGCGCCCGGTCGACCGATTGGATGCTGTGGCGCTCGCCATCGGCGCGCCCGCGGCGCGGGCGGCCTTGCGCCCCCGGCCCGGGCAGATAGGGTCGCGTCCATTGCTTCGTTCCTCCCTGGCCGCCAAGGAAATGAGGCCGATGCCTTTGAGTCAAGGCATTTTCAGCATCGCCAACCGCGGTTTCAAGGTGCGAAAACGAAAAAAGCCCGCTAAGCGGGCTTTCCGACTGTCACCGGGGCGGCGTTTTCAGATGGGCTTGGCCAGTCCCAGCTCGATTTCAATGGCGCCGCAGAGCATCTGGCCAAGCGTGATGTGCATTTCCTGGATGCGCGCGGTGGTGTCGGACGGCACCAGCAACACATGGTCGGCAAGCCCCGCCATGGCGCCGCCGCCCTTGCCGCCGAAGGCGGCGGTGACGAGCTTCATGGCCTTGGCCTGCTGCAAGGCCGCGATGACGTTGGCGCTCTTGCCGGAGGTCGAGATGGCGACGGCGACGTCGCCCGGCTTGCCGAGCGCCTCGATCTGGCGGGCGAAGACACGCTCAAAGCCGAGATCGTTGGCGGCGGCGGTGAGCGCCGACGTGTCGGTGGTCAGCGCGAGCGCGGCGATGGCCGCGCGGTCGGCTTTGTAGCGCACGGCGAGTTCGGTCGCGAGATGCTGGGCGTCGGCGGCGCTGCCGCCATTGCCGAAGAACATCAGCTTGCCGCCGCCGCGGATCGATTTGACGCAAGCCACCACCAGGCCGGCGAAGGCGCCGGCAAGCGCGCCTTCCGTCTTGCGCGCGACGTCGCCATGTTCGGCGAATTCGGATTTGAAGAAGGCGTTCAGATCCATGAGATCACGCCGCTTCCCCGCGGAACTCGGGCACCGCGTCGCGCAGCGCCTTGTCGATGACCGCGCGCTCGTTGCGCGCCAGGCCCTGCTCCAGCCGCGCCACCCAGGCGCGGATCGCCTCCAGCGAAGGCTGCACGGGCTTGGCCGCCACGATGCCGGGGATGCCGATATCGACGGTCTCCTCCTCGCGCGCGAACAGGATTTCGTGCAGGCGCTCGCCCGGGCGGATGCCGGTGAAGGCGATCTTGATGTCGCGGCCGGGCTCGAGGCCGGAGAGCCTGATGATGCGCTCGGCGAGATCGACGATCTTCACCGGCTGGCCCATGTTGAGCACGTAGACCGACACATCCGCGCTTTTCGCTTGCAACGCGTGGCTCGCCGCCGTGATGACCAGGTCGCAGGCCTCGCGGATGGTCATGAAGTAGCGCACCATGTCCGGGTGCGTGACGGTGACCGGGCCGCCGGCCTCGATCTGCGCCTTGAATTTCGGCACCACCGAGCCGTTCGACGCCAGCACATTGCCGAAGCGCACCGAGATCAGGCGCGTGCCGGCGCGGCGGGCCGTTTCGTTGTCGAGCGCTTCGCAATACATTTCCGCCAGCCGCTTGGTGGCGCCCAGCACGGAGACGGGCTCGATCGCCTTGTCGGTTGAGATCATCACCATGGCGGCGGCGCCGGCGCTGGCCGCGGCATCGGCGACGTTGATCGAGCCGAAGACGTTGGTCTTGATGCCCTCGTCCCAGTCGGTCTCGAGCAGCGGCACGTGCTTGAGCGCGGCGGCATGAAAGACGATGTCGGGCTTGAACTGCGCGATCAGTGTCATGGTGCGATCGCGGTCGCGCACGTCGGCGAGGCGGCCGGAAATGTCGGCCGCGAGCTGCATCCCGTTGAGCTTTTCCAGCACGGCGTGCAGCGCCGGCTCGGAATTCTCCAGCACCAGCAGGCGCGCGGCGCCGAACACCAGCATGCGCTCGCAGATTTCCGAGCCGATCGAGCCGCCGCCGCCGGTGACCACGACCGACTTGCCGCTGATGAATTGCTCGAGCCGCCGGTAATCGATTCTGACGCTGGGGCGCAGCAACAGGTCCTCGACGGCGACCGGCGCGAGTTGCACCGCCGGCCCGCCGGAATCGAGCGAAGGCAAGTGGCTCAAATTCAAGCCCAGCTTGCGCGCGCGAATGAGAAGCGCCTCCGGCCGCGCTTCCGGCGAAAGCGCCGAAGGCGCCAGCACCGCGCGCATCACGCGCGTGCCGTGATTGCCAAGGTCGGCGACGACGCGTTCGAGATCGCCGATATCGCCCAAGACCGCAACGCCGCGGATCGACTGGCCACGGTCGTTTGCCGAGGGCGAGAGGATGCCGACCGGCCAGACCTTCTTCACCGCGCCGCTTTCGATCGAGCGCAGCAAGACCTCGGCGTCGGCCGCGCGCCCGAGGATCAGGGTCGGCGGCGCATCGGCAATCCTGGCGCGCTGCAGCGTGCGGGAATAGTGGAAATAGCGATAGGCGATGCGCGAGCCGCCCAGAGAAAGCCATCTGCAAGAACCAGTACAGCAGGATGGTGATCTTGCCGAAAAAGAACTGGCCGTAGACGTTCGGCGTGACCAGCACGTAGTCGAGCGCGAGCAGCGACAGCGCCAGCACCGTGGACGCGCGGAAGATGTTGTAGAGGTCGGGAACGGACGTGAACCGCCACTTGTTGCGGTGCAGGCCGAAGAAGAAATAGACCGCCGCGGCATAGACCAGGAAAACCGGCAGGAAGCGCTCAAGGCCCGGCAGCTTCATCGAGAACCGCACGTCCTCGAAACGCATCGCGAACGTGAGCACGATCGCCGCGGCGGTGGCGGCGAGATCGTGCAGCACGATCAAGATTTGACGCGGCGTGAGTTTGGGCAGCCTTAACATTCGCCAGTTTCCAAGCCGGAGCCTGTTTTGCCGAGAATTATAGCGGGATTTGGCCGAAGATGACGGTTTTCGACCGCGGCAGGGTTAAAATCAGGGCTGTTGTTCAAGGGCTTAGCTAGCAAATTCCGAGCCGCGCGCAAATGGCAATTGTCAGACGGCTCTGCGCTGGGCGCCCTTGAGGAAATCGGCGTAGGCGGCGGCGAGGCCGTCGCGCAACGATATTTTCGCCGACCAGCCGAGCTTGTTGATTTTCGACACATCGAGCAGCTTCTGCGGCGGGCCGTCCGGGCGCGACGTATCGAACACGATGTTTCCCTTGTAACCGACGATGTCGCGAACAACTTCGGCAAACTCCGCGATCGTGACGTCCTTGCCGGTGCCGACATTGAGAAAGCCGGCGTCGGAATAATGCTTCATCACGAAAACGCAGGCGTCGGCGAGATCGTCCGAACACAGGAATTCGCGGCGCGGCTTGCCGGTGCCCCAGACACTGACGGTCGGCGCATTGGCGAGCTTGGCTTCATGGAAGCGGCGGATCAGCGCGGCCGGCACATGGCTGTTCTCGGGATGGTAGTTGTCGCCGGGGCCGTAAAGATTGGTCGGCATCACCGAGATGAAATCGGCGCCGTGCTGCTTGCGGTAGGCCTCGCACAGCTTGATGGCGGCGATCTTGGCGACCGCGTACCATTCGTTGGTCGGCTCGAGCGGGCCGGTGAGCAGCGCATCTTCCGACATCGGCTGCGGCGCCAGTTTCGGATAGATGCAGGACGAGCCGAGCGCCAGCAGCTTCTTGACGCCGGCCTTGTAGCGAGCCGCGGATGACGTTGAGGCCGATCGCCAGATTGTCGGCGATGAAATCGGCCGGGTATGTGTCGTTGGCATAGATGCCGCCGACATGGCCGGCCGCCAGAAACACCGCGTCGGGCTTGTTTGCGGCGAGCCAGCGTTTCGGTTTGGCTCTGGTCGGTCAGGTCGAGCGCCTTGCGGTCGGCGGTGAGGATCTCGCAGCCCTCGCCCGCCAGGCGCCGCACGATGGCCGACCCCGCCATGCCGTTATGGCCGGCGACGTAGACGCGCTTGTCCTTTGAGATCGAACAGAACGGGTGGGCTCACGGGCTTAAGACCAATCCGCCTTCAGCCGCGCATCGGAGCGCGCCGCCAACATCTTCAAATCGCCGGCGATCATTTCGCGCACCAGATCGCGCGAAGCCGACGCGCGGCTTCCAGCCCAGCGCCTTGCGCGCCTTGCTGGCGTCGCCGAGCAGCGTATCGACCTCGGTCGGGCGGAAATAGCGCGGGTCGATCTGCACCAGCGTGCGGCCGGTCTTTGTCGCAGATGCCGCGCTCCTTCGCGCCTTTGCCGTCCCATTTGATCGTCGATGCCGACTTCGGCAAAAGCCAGCTCGACGAATTCGCGCACCGAATGGGCTCTCGCCGGTCGCCAGCACGTAATCGTCGGGCTTGTCCTGCTGCAAGATCAGCCACATGCCCTCGGCGTAATCGCGCGCGTGGCCCCAGTCGCGCTTGGCATCGAGATTTCCGAGATAGAGGCAGTCCTGCTTGCCCAGATGAATGGCGGCGACCGCTTGCGTGATCTTGCGGGTGACGAAGGTTTCGCCGCGGCGCGGGCCTTCGTGATTGAACAGGATGCCGTTCGAGGCATGAAAGCCGTAGGCTTCGCGATAGTTCACCGTGATCCAATAGGCGTAGAGCTTGGCGGCCGCATAGGGGCTGCGCGGCGCAAACGGCGTCGTCTCGTTCTGCGGAGTTTCCGCCGCATTGCCGTAAAGCTCCGACGTCGAGGCCTGATAGAAGCGCACGCGTTCGCGCAAGCCCAGAATGCGGATGCCTTCGAGCAGGCGCAGCGTGCCGAGCGCGTCGGCATTGGCGGTATATTCCGGCGTCTCGAACGAGACCTGCACGTGGCTCTGCGCGGCGAGATTGTAGATTTCGGTCGGCTGCACCTCCTGCATGATGCGGATCAGATTGGTGGCATCGGTCAGATCGCCGTAATGCAGGTGGAAGTGGACCTCGGACAGATGCGGGATCCTGGTAGAGATGGTCGACGCGCTCGGTATTGAACGAAGAGGAGCGGCGCTTGATGCCGTGAACCTCGTAGCCTTTCGCCAGCAGGAACTCGGCCAGATAGCTGCCGTCCTGGCCGGTGATGCCGGTGATCAGTGCCACCTGTTTTGTCATTGCAAGTGTCCAGTTGTCAAGCAGTGAACGCTGCGCCCTTGTCCGCACAACTCCTTGATCAAGATTTCGCGCACGCCTTTTTCGCCAGCAGCATTTTCAAAATAGGCGATCGTGCGTGCAAGACCTTCCTTGAGCGGAGTGCGCGGCGTCCAGGACAACTGCTCCTGCGCGCGCGATATATCCGGTCTGCGCTGGCGCGGATCATCCTCCGGCAGCGGTCGATGGACGATGCGCGAGCGCGAGCCGGTCATATCGATCACCGTGGTTGGCGAGCTCGACGCGATCGAGAACTCGGCCGGATTGCCGATATTGATCGGCCCGGTCATCGCATCTTCCGTCGCCATCAGGCGCATCAGGCCGTCGATCAGGTCGTCGACGTAGCAGAACGAGCGCGTCTGCGTGCCATCGCCATAGATCGTGATGTCGCGCCCGAGCAGCGCCTGCACGATGAAGTTCGATACCACGCGCCCGTCATTGGGATGCATGCGCGGTCCATAGGTATTGAAGATGCGCGCCACCTTGATGCGCAGCTTGTGCTGGCGCCAGTAGTCGAAGAACAGCGTCTCGGCGCAGCGCTTGCCTTCATCGTAGCAAGACCGCGGCCCGATCGGATTGACATTGCCCCAGTAATCTTCCGTCTGCGGATGCACGGTCGGGATCGCCGTAGACTTCCGACGTCGACGCCTGCAGGATCTTCGCCTTCACCCGCTTGGCAGACCGAGCATGTTGATGGCGCCGTGCACGCTGGTCTTGGTGGTCTGCACCGGATCGTGCTGGTAGTGGATCGGCGAGGCCGGGCAAGCGAGATTGTAGATCTCGTCGACTTCGACATAGAGCGGAAACGTCACGTCGTGGCGAATGAGTTCGAAGTGCTTGTCGTCGAGCAAATGCTCGATGTTCTTGCGCGCGCCGGTAAAGAAATTATCGACGCAGATCACGTCGCGCCCTTTGGCCAGCAGCGCCTCGCACAGATGCGAGCCGAGAAAGCCCGCGCCGCCGGTGACCAGAATTCGCCGCTCAAGGTGCATGGATGAGTCCTAATCTTGCGGTCGAGCATATCCCATGCGGGACCGAAAATCTTGTCCGATCATCAGGACGCGCGCCGCAAAACCCAATTGCCCATGACCAGCATGTCCATTTTCGTGCGCAGAAAGCAGTCCAGCGCCTGCCGCGGCTCGCATACGATCGGCTCGTTTTCATTGAATGACGTATTGAGCACCATCGGCACGCCGGTCAGGGCGTGAAACCGCGATATCAGCCGGTGGTAGCGCGGATTGGCGTCGGCGGTCACGGTCTGCAGGCGTCCCGAGCCATCGACATGGGTCACCGCCGGGATTTGCGGCCGCTTTTCGGCGCGCACCTGAAAGACCTGCGTCATGAACGGAACGTCCGCCTCCTCCTCGAACCATTGCCCGACCTGCTCGCGCAGAACCGAGGGCGCGAACGGGCGAAAGGATTCGCGGCGCTTGATCTTGAGATTGAGGACATCCTTCATTGCGGCATTGCGCGGGTCGCCCAAGATGGAGCGGTTGCCGAGCGCGCGCGGGCCCCATTCCATCCGCCCCTGAAACCAGCCGACGACCTCGCCGGCGGCAATCGCCATCGCGGTCCGGTCGCACAAGGCGGCTTCGTCCCCGATGCATTCTGCGCTGCAGCCGGCGGCTTCGATGTCGCGGCGATGCGCGGCGATGGTGGCGGCGATCTCACCGTCGCTGAATTGCGGGCCCCAATAGGCGTGCGACATTTTGAAATTGCGCGCGCCGCGCATGCGGTGCCACAGCGCGAAGGCGGCGCCGATCGCACCGCCGGCATCGCCCGGGGCGGCATGGACATAGAGACGGCGAAAGCCGGTTTGCCGGCGCACCTTGCCGTTGGCGACCGAATTATTGACGCAACCGCCGGCGAGCGCCAGATCGGTGAGACCTGTGCGCGTTTGCAAGGCGCCGAGCAGATGGAAGAAGGCCTCCTCGTAAAGCGCCTGCGCTGAGCGCGCGATATCCTTGTGACGCTGCTCGATCGCGTCATCGGGCGCGCGTCGCGGCCCCAGCAGATCTTCCAGCGCCGGAGAAAACAGGTCCGGAAAGACCGGCGCGCCGTCCGCCCACTGGAACGACAGCACCTGGCGGTGATGACGAAAATAAGCAAGGTCGAGCGCAAAGGTGCCGTCGCTCTTGAGCGTGACGAGCTTGCGCAGCGCCGCGAGCTGGCGCGGCTCGCCGAGCGGCGCCAGCCCCATCACTTTGTATTCGTCGCCATAGTGCGGAAATCCGAGATATTGCGTGATCGCTTGATAGAAGACGCCGAGCGAATGCGGAAAATGCACCCGCCCGTCGATCGACAGCGCGCTGCCGGAACCGACGCCCCAGGCGGTGCTCGCGAAGTCGCCAAATCCGTCGACCGACGCGACGGCGGCCTGGTCGAACGGCGAGACGTGGAAGGCCGACGACAAATGCGCCAAATGGTGCTCGATGGGATGGACCGTGCCGGCGAAGGTTTCACCGGGGCAGCAGCGCTCCAACAGCGCGGCGGTATCGGCGCGCGCTTTGCGCACGCGCAGACGCTCCACGATATACGGGACATTCGGGTGACGCAGCACATAGGCGACCTTGCGCCAGCGATTGGCGCGCGAATCCTGGTTGATCGCGACGTGCTCGATGTCGGCAAGCTTGGCTTTGGCGTCCGCCAGGCACCAGGCAATGGCCTGCGACGGAAACCCCGCCCAATGCTTGACGCGGCGAAACCGCTCCTCTTCGGCCGCGGCGACGAGAACGCCGTCGCGCAGGATGCAGGCCGCGCTATCGGCGTGAAATGCGTTCAGTCCGAGAACGAGCATCGATGATGTCGGCGGTGGCTATCTGAATGTTTGCCAGCATGCTCACGTGGCGGCCCTTTGGCCGGCGGCGGGCCGCGCCAGGCTTTGGTACAGCGCCTCCATGTCGGCGGCGATGTCGGGCCAGCCGTAATGCTCGATGGCATAGCGCTTGCCGGCCTCGCCCATGGCGCGCGCGCCCACAGGATCGCCGATGAGCTTGCCGATCGCCTGCGCCAGGGCTTCCGCTCCGCCCTCGCTGACCAGCCCGGCGCCCGCGCGCGATACGGCGTCCGCGGCGCCGACTTCCGGCGTGCACACGACCGGCACGCCGCGCCGCATCGCTTCGAGCACCGTGTTGCCGAAATTCTCGGAATAGGACGGCAGCACGAACAATGTTGACGCAGCATACAGCGCCTCCTTATCGGCGCCCGAAACCGTGCGCGGCAGGAAACGCACGCGGCCGGAAATGTTCAGTTCGTCGGCAAGCGCGGACAGTTTGGCGGCCAGGTTCTCGTCGTCGGTCCCGGCAATCACCAATGTGCCGCGATCGACCAGCGCGAAGGCCCGCAGCAGCCGGTCGATGCCTTTCTTCCAGCTGATGCGCCCAAAATAAAGCGTCATCGGGGCCGGCGCCGCCGCGATGGCGCGCACGTCCGTTGAAATATCGGCCGGCCCGGCGGACGCCGCCGGCGCGTCCACGCCATTCGAAATCATCGTCACGGTCGGCAAGCGCCAGCCGAAGCGCTTGAGCTCCGCGTCTTCGACGTCGGACGTCACATGAATTGCCGCCGCGTGCTCGATGGTTCGCCGTTCGATCAGCGCGATCCACGCCAGCTTGGCGAGCCGGCTGCGCCGTCGGATCATGTCCTTGACCAGCATGCCCCGCGGCGAAAGCACGTAAGGGACGCCGGCGTGGCGCGCGGCCTGCGCCGCCGCCCAGGTCGGCCAGAGAAAGACCGAATGAAGGTGCACCATGTCGAAGCCGCCGACCTCCGCCTCGAGTGCCCGCTTCATCGTGGGTGCCCAATAGATGCGCCGCAGCACCGACCGCGGAAAATACCGAACGCGCACGCCGTCGAGCATCACCGGCACCGCAGTTGGCTGGCTATGTTCGCCGGGGCCGTCGGCATTTGTCGTGAACACCTCGACATGGTGTCCACGACCGGCGAGCGCGCGACACAGGCTGTGAATGGACGTGATCATGCCGCCGTAACGAACGGCCGGAAAATAGGACGGGACCACATGCAATAAGCGCATCGTTGTCTTGGGCGTGGCGACAAGTTCCTTGTTCACGCTCGCGCAAATCGTGTATTGTGACGGCTCACGCGATCACGAGCGCTTCGTTCGATGCCGACAGCCGATCAGCGCGCAGACGTCGCCGGACGGCTAGAGCATCTCGACCTCTTGCGCGGCGGCGCCGCCTTGCTTGTGTGCACCGGGCACTTGCGCGCGTTTTTATTTGTGAACCTGTCGTCAATAGCGTCGCCCACTGTCGTCGAATACGGCTTCTATGCCGTCACCGCGCTCGGCCATCAAGCCGTGATCGCGTTTTTTGCCTTGAGCGGCTATCTCGTCGGCGGCGGCGCATGCAAGGCCATCCTGGACGGCCGCTTCGTGTGGCGGGACTACATCCTGCGCCGGCTGACGCGGCTGTGGGTTGTAATCATTCCCGCGCTGTTTTTAACGCTGCTGCTCGACGCGCTCGGTCTGGCTCTGTCGAATGGCGCGGGCTACGCCGGCTCATATTACGCGATCTACAACAGCGGCCCGGAGCTCGGCGGCGCCGATCATTCTGTGCTCACCTTCCTGGGCAATGTCTTCTTCCTGCAAACGATCCTGACCCCGACCTTCGGCAGCAACACCCCGCTGTGGAGCCTGGCGAACGAGTTCTGGTACTATTTTATGTTTCCGCTCGGCGCCTTCGCGATCTTCGCGGACCGGCGAAAAACAACGGCGATCCTTTGCGGCGGCGCCGGCATTCTGATCGCCCTTTGGCTGCCCTGGCAGATCACGCTTCTGGGCGCGATCTGGCTGTTCGGGGCGGCGGGATTCATGGCCACGCCGTCGGTCGGGCGCTTGAGCGGGCTCCGCTACGGCTTATGCGCCGCTGCCACTCCCCTGCTCATCGCCGGCGGCCTTGTATTGAGCGTCGTTCGGCACGACGTCGCCGGTGATATCGCGCTCGGCGCGGCCTTCGCTGCGGCGCTGCCGGTGCTTGCCACCCTTCCGCGCGGGCCGCGGGCCTATCGCGCGGTCACGCTAGGAACGTCGGACATCTCCTACACGCTCTATGTCGTGCATTTCCCGTTTCTCGCCTTCGTTTTTTTCTCGACCATGGCGCCGCAGCGCATGACGTTGGGCGCGAGCGGAGCGGCGATCTTCGTGTTGCTGCTTGCCGTCACGCTGCTGGTCGCCTCCGGCTTCTGGTGGTGCTTTGAGCGCAACACCGGCCGGGTGCGCGCGGCCGTCAAGAAGGCGCTGGCGCGGCGCCGCGCAACCGTCACTTGACGCCGTAAACCTCCCGCATCCAGGCGAGCGTGTTGGCGATGCCGGTTTCCAGGTCGACGGTCGATGTGTGGCCGAGATCGCGCCGCGCCTTGGCGCAATCGACCTTCTTCTGCCGCGTGGTGAGCGGCTCTTCCGGCTTGAAATTCAGCAATTGCGCGCGGCGGGATTGCTTGCCGAGATCGCGCAGAATGATGTCGGCGACGGTTTCGATGGAATGGAAGTCGTCGCCGCCGATATTGTAGACCTCGCCCGGCTTGAAGCGCTCAACAATGGTGGCGAGCGAATTGGCCATGTCGGTGATGTAAGTGCTGGTGCGCTTGTAGCCTTGGTAGACCGTGACCGGAATGTCGTGCAGCAGCCGGTAGCAGAACAGGCAGATCACCGAGCGATAAGGGCTGTAATATTCGCCGGGCCCATAGGTGTTGAACAGCCGCACGCGCACCGACTCGGTGGCGAACTGCGCGGCCGAGTTCATGACCTGCATTTCGTTGACCCATTTCGACATGGCGTAGTCGTTCATCTGCTTGATCTCGACCTTGTCCATGACGTCTTCCGTCATGACGCCGTCGAAATCGCCGTAGACTTCCGAGGAGGAAAAATAGACCGCCTGGAAGCCCTCGCGCTCCTGCATGCGCAGAATGTTCTTGGTGCCGACGGCGTTGGTGCGCCACACGTTCTCGTAGATAGTCCTCGCCGTTCCAGCGGCCGAATTCCGCCGCCAGGTGATAGACGCAGTCGAATTTGCGCGCCGCCGGCGCATAGCCCTGCGCCCAGCCGCCGCCGGTCCACAGCCGCTCGACCTGATGGAATTCGCCGACGTCGCAGCGCGCGTAGTGCGGATCGTGGTGGTGGCGGACGTCCGCCACGAACACCTGATGGCCGCGCCGGCGCAGTTCCTTGACGAGATAAGCGCCGACCGCGCCCAGTCCGCCGGTCACCAATATGCTTTTCCCCGTCATCGCTCCGACCGTCTCGGCTCTCTAGGAATCGTAGAACACGATGCGCGGATGGCGCATCGCGCCTTCGATCGCGGCGCGATTGTCCTTGATATCGCGGGCGATCGTATCGTGGCACACCAGCACGGCGAGCAGATCGGCGCCAGTGCGCGGCCTTGACGATATCATCATAGCCCATGGTCTGGACGATCGGATCGTAGTGGGCAACGTCGTAGCCATCCTGCTTGAGCTGCTGCACGATCTCGCCGGCCGGCGCCTCGCGAATATCGTCGCAGTTCTTCTTGTACGAGGCGCCGAGCGCCACAAGGCGCGCGCCGGCAATGTCGGCGACGGCGTGCCGGATCTTGGCGCAGATGCGCGCCGGCATTTCATCATTGATGTCGCGCGCGGCGGTAATGAGCCGCGCATTGTCGGGCGCCGCCTCCCTGCAGGAACCATGGATCGACCGGAATGCAATGCCCGCCGACCCCGATGCCGGGCGCCATGATATCGACGCGCGGATGGCGGTTGGCGAGCCCGATGACGAGTTTGGCATCGGCGCCGAGCAATTCGCAGATCTGCGAAAATTCGTTGGCCAGTGCGATGTTGACGTCGCGATAGGTGTTTTCCATCAGCTTGGCGAGCTCGGCCGACACGTCGTCGATTTCGTGCAGTCTGCCGCGCACAAAGCATGCATAGACCTCGGCCGCCGCCTTGGCGGAGGCCTGGTCGATGCCGCCGATCAAGCGCTCATTGTGGACGATTTCGTGGAACACGTCGCCGGGCAGGATGCGCTCCGGGCAGTGCGCCAGCAGGATGTCGCCCGGAACCTTGAAGCGCGTCATCTTCTCGATCAGCGGCACGATGACGTTGCGGCACGTCAGCGGCGGCACGGTGCTTTCGACGATGACCAGATTGCCCTTGCGCAAGATGCGGGGCGATCGACTCGACCGCGGCGACAACCGCGCGCAGGTCGCATGTCTTGCGTCAGCGGATCGACCGGCGTCGGCACCGCGATGACAAAGACATCGCCCGCGCATGGCGTCGGGCGCGCCACCAGGTTCTTCTTGATGGCCGGGTCATTGAACAACGCCCGCACCTCCTTTTCATTGAGGCGCATCGTGCCGTCGTTGATCGCGCGCACGACATTGGCGTCGATATCGACGCCGATCACCGTTTGCTGGGCCTTGGCCCACATCAAGGCCGCCGGCAGTCCGACATAGCCGGTGCCGATGACGACGATGGTTTTGGCGGTCATGGGCGCGAGCCTACGATGGCCGCGCGCGGTGCGCGAGCAGCATCCCGCACCCGACGGACGGCCGATGCTCCAGGATCTCGAAGCCGAGGCCACGCAGCGCGTCCGCCGCGTCGCGGTCGGCATGACGATCGCCCAGGTGATATTCCATCGTGACCGTGGCAATCCCCTGCCATGGCGCGGGATCGGCAAACATCGACCATTCCGCGCCTTCGCAATCGAGCTTCAACACGTCCACCTGACCGCCGCAACGGCGCACGACCTCGCGCAGCGAAACCTGCCGCACGCTGCGGCCCGGCACCGAAACGCCGAGGTTGCTTTCGCCATTGTGCACGATATCGACCATGCCTTCCGTGCCGCCGACGGCTTCCGGATAAAAATGGAATCGGTCCAGTTGCCGGGTGTTTTTCTTGAGGGTCGCGGCCGGAATCGGATTGGGCTCGTAGCTGTGGATTTCGGCGGCGGGAAAAAAGGCCCGCGCCGCCAGCGAAAACCAGCCGACATTGGCGCCGATATCCGCGACCGTACCGGCGGCGCCAAATCGGCGCGCGATCTCCGACAGCCGGTAGGCGTCGTCCAAAAACACCGAGATAAAATCGACCTGACAGCCATGCTCGTCCGGACAGGAAATCGCGTAACTGGCGCCGCCGATCTCGATTTTTTCGGGCATGCGGAACCAGGCCCGCCGCACGAAGGGAATGGCGAAATGGGACGCCCGCCGCAGCGTCTTCACATAGTCGACGGGCCGTGAGAGCAGCGCAGTCATGTCGTGCGGCTATTTCTTTTGCAGCGCGCCGAACAGGCTGGCTTCGGCACGGGCGTGCGAAAAATACTCTCTTCCCCGCTGGATCGCCTGCTCGGCCAGGCGCCAGCGATGCGCGGGCTCGGCGAGCCGCTGCAGCGCCGCGCGCAAGGATTCGACTGAATCGTCGGTGACGATTTCCGCCACGCCGGGATTGTCGCGCGCCCAACGCACCGCCGAGCAATAGTCCGGGCCGTTGATCAGCAGCGGCAGGCCGATGGCCGTGCAGTCGGCAAGCTTGCTGGGAAACGCGATTTCCATGTTGCGCCGCTCGCGCGGCTCAAAAGACATCGGAACGAACATAACATCGGCCGTTTCACGGCAGCGCGACATCAGTTCCGCCGCGCCGACCATGCCATGCAGCTGGATATTCGGCCGTTGCAGCCGCGCCATGCGCGCGCGGTCCGGATGCGGCGGACCGAAGATATGCAGGCGGCCGCCGACCGCATCCAAGGCGACGGCAAGCCGCTCCAGCACGCTCAGATACGAGCCATAAAGCGAGCCTCCGAATGCCACCGTGAGCGATTGGCGGGCTGGCGAAGCCGCGCGGGCGGCTCATCGAAGCCGGACACATTCGCCGCCCGCGATGGATACAGGACATCGCCGCGCAGGCCGGTCTTGCTTTCGTAGTCATCCACCATTGCGGGCGACACGCACAGCCGCGACGACGGCTTGACGGTAGCAGCGCAGGAACCGCCGTTGCAGGAAATGTCTTTTCACCGCCGCCACCGAGTCGTCGGCCAGATAATCGTCATGGACGATCAGGTGCAACGGAAGCGCGCGCTCTTGCGCGAAGCGGCTGGCGGCCATCCAGGCGAAATCGTGGGCAACCGTCAAAACCGCTTGCGGCTGGAAGTCGTTGATCAACTTGGCAACGTTGCGTCACGTAGGACGCCGCCGCAAACGTCGCCAGCGCCGAGAACGGGGCGCCGAAACGCGTGTTGATGAGCCGCGTCCAGCGCGGCCGGAAGGTCCGATAAGCAACCGCCGGCAGCCTGTGGCGCGGCTGCGAGACGTTGAAACCCTCGATAATGCGCAGCTTTTGCGGCGGATAGCCCTCGAGCAGGCGATAGAGCAAGGCCGAGCCGTGCAACGTCGATTCGACGGGAACGTCACCGATATAGAGCAGCCGCGGAAGCTCCTGCCCGCGCGTGTCCGCAGCCCCCTCGCCCATCGGCAACGCTTGCCTTTCAAGCCTCATGGCCGGCGCGCGTCACGCAGCCAAGCTTTCGACAATGCGTTCCGCCGCGCGGCCATCGCCGAACGGGTTGGCGACGGTCGACATCGTCCGGTACAGCGCCGGATCCTCAAAAAGCTTGCGCGCCGCCGCGACGATCGCATCGGCATTGGTGCCGACCAGTCTGGCACAGCCCGCCTCGATGACCTCCGGGCGTTCGGTCGTCTCACGCATGACCAGCACGGGCTTGTGGAAACTCGGAGCCTCTTCTTGGATGCCGCCGGAGTCGGTCAGGATCAGCTCGCAGCGCTGCATCAGCCAAAGCAGCGACAGGTAGCTCACAGGCTCCAGCAAGACGATCCGTGGGTGCCCGCCGAGATATCGGTGAACCGGTCCTTGCACATTCGGATTCAGGTGCACCGGATAGACGATCGCGGCATCCGGAACTCGTCGGCCAGCCGACGCAGCGCACGGCAAATATTCTCCAGCCCTTCGCCGAACGACTCGCGGCGGTGGCTGGTGACCAGAATGAGCCGCCGCCCCGCAATCGCATCCGTTACTTTTGCCGCGATTTCGGCAGGGATCGCTGGCTTCATATCGCGCGCGATCCATTGCAGCGCATCGACAATCGTATTGCCGGTGATGCGGATGCTCGCCTCTTTGACTCCGGCTGCGCGCAGATTGGCGGCCGCCCGTTGCGTCGGCGCAAAGTTCAGGTCGGCCACTTGCGTAATGAAGGTGCGATTGATTTCCTCCGGAAACGGCGCCCAGCGGTCGAAGGTGCGCAAGCCGGCCTCGACATGGCCGACTTTGATGCGCCGGTAATAGGCGCCGACCGCGCCGGCCATGGCCGAGGTGGTGTCGCCCTGCACCATCACCCAATCCGGTTTCTCCGCCTCAAGCAAACGATCGATGCCGGTGAAAAGACTGCCGGTCATTTGCCCGAGCGATTGCGCCGGAGGCATCGCGTCCAGTTGCACGTCGGCTTTTAGCGCAAAGGCATCGAGCGCCTGGCCCAACATGTCCTTGTGCTGGCCGGTTGCGGCAATGCGCGCGGAAAACTCGGCCGGCCGCGCGCGCAAGGCGCGCACCACCGGGGCAAGCTTGATCGCCTCGGGGCGTGTGCCGAGAATGAGGAGGACGCGCTTCAGCGGCGGCACCGTTGCCCGGCTTATCGCCATTGCCCTAGACCGCTTTCCGCGACGTGCAGAAAACGCTGTCGGCCACCTGGTTCAGCGGCTCGAGCCACCGGCTTATGCGCCGGAGGATCTCCGAGGCGATGAGGATCGGCCGCAACCACAATGTCATGAGATGAAAATCAGACCACTGCCAGCCAAGTCCAAAATAACAATCCGCCGTGATTTTTGCGTCGCCAATGGCATCGTGAAAGGCCGATTTTATATCTTTGACGGTCCAGTAACGCACCTCGAAATTCTTGGCGGGGCGGAAGCCCCGTGTCAGTTGAAACTGGAAGCTGCGCAAGCCTCTTTTATTTGCCATTTAAATCTTGGCAAATCCGCCGCGTTTCAGCACGCGCCCGGCCTCGGCGAGCGCCCTGTGGACTTCGCCTTTTTCGAAGTGCTGCAGCACGCTGTAGGAATAGACGCAATCGAAACTGCCGCTGCGAAACGGCAAGTGACGCGCATCCGCGACGACGTATTTTGCATCGACGCGCAATTCGTCCGCGATGCGGCGCGCCGCAAGTACAGCTCCTAATGATGGATCGATGCCGACCACTTTATAGCCGCGTCTTCCGGCAGCGATACTCCAGCGGCCCCAACTGCAGCCGACATCCAGGATTTCCCGCCGGGCGCCACGGGTAAATCGATATTTGGAATGGGGTATTCGGCAAGCGCCGGATCGCCCTTGAGATGGCTGTAGGAGTTTCCAGACGTCGCCCGCAGCAGCATTAAGGCGACCGGATCGATCTTGGTGAGCTTGCCTCTAGCCAAGCGAACCAACTGCACTTTTTCTTCGTCGCACAGTCCGAGCGTCTCCAAATAGAGTTCCGGCGCGCGCTGATCGACGGCGCCAAGCCGTTCCCGAGAGCGGTCGAGCGAGGAACGCGCGACGTGGAATGTCTGGTCTGCGTCGTCAATCAGCAAGACTGGGATCCCGTCGACGACCGGGTAACGGCGACCGGCCTGTGAAATGAGATTTTTTCCCATCGAAAGTAAACGCCGACTGATCGATTGGGCAAACCAAGCGATCGAGATACCAGGCGTCGATATTCGGCGTTAGATCGTGCGACGGCTGCATCTGCAAAATAGGTTTCTAGCCGCCTGCAACGATCAACGACGCAGCCACTGTGCTTGGCCGCCAACTCGCCTTTGTCCCGACGACGTAAATGTCGGCACACAAAGACGGCACTAACCGCAGCGGATAATCGAAAAGCAAGGCCGCCAAGCGGATCGCCCGGCTGGGGGACTGGTGCCCGAGCCAATTCCGGCCGCAAACGCGCACATCGGTAAGGCCCATGTCGCGCGCCATAAATTTGAGGTCCTCCACATCGGGCTCGCGAACATGGCCTCTAAATGCATCCTCATCGTACCAGGCGCTCATGCCGCTCCACTTTCCGAAGCCCAGCGGCACCGTCAGGCGTTTGCGCAGATTGACGCAATTGGGCGCGCCCAAAACGAACACGCCGCCCGGGTTCAGCCTTTGCGCGGCGTCTCGAAAGAGCCGCTTGGGCGAATGGTGCCAATGCTCGATGCTGTCGAACGACGTGACGATGTCGAAAGGGCCCGGGGCGGCCCCCTCAAAGCGTTTTGCCACGACATCCGCCGACACGACCTCGACGCCGTATTTGCGATGGATCGCGAGGACCGAATCGCCAATACGGCGATTGACCGGATCGGCGAAGTCGTCGATCAATGTCATCCGTTTGACGCCGAGCGCGGCGCAACCGACGCTGAATAGACCTACCCCGCCGCCGAGGTCGGCCAGCGCGAGTTGCGTGAATGGCTTCGTGGATATTTCGGATAATGCGAGGTTGATATTGAAAGCGATGCGTGGAACGTCGTGGATTTCAATTTCCACGATGCTCGGGCGGGTATTCTCGCACTACCGTGTTCAAGGTTTCGGTTATTTGTGAGAGCGTTGGATAGTCTGCCGGCCTGCTCATCAATGCCGTCCGTGGCAAGCGCGGGATGAACCTGCGAGTTGCGAGAAGAAAACGACAGAATTTCTTTCGTAACGCGACCAATCGTATTCCAGCGCGGCATCATGGCAGAGCTGCGACCGCGCGCGGATGCTGTTAAGCGTGGAACCAATCTCCCGCATTTTCAGATAAAGTGCCTGTGCATCGTTCGCTCGAACGATTTCGCCCGTCCGGCCGGGCGTCACGACCGATTGAGCGCCAACCATGTCCGACACGATGACGTAAGTGCCGCTGGCGAGCGCCTCCAATACGACGAGGCCGAAGGAATCCACGAGCGAGGGCAGGACGAGGCAGTCCATCTCCGCCAGTCGCGGCGCCAGTTGCGCATGAGACAGCTTGCCGTGAACAAAGATCTTTTCGGACGCGTTCTTGGCGGCCGCGGCGGTCAGCGCTGTCGGTTGTCCGAAAAAGTGCAGCTCGGCACTCTGACTTTCGTCGAGTAGCCGGCCGAACGCCTCCAAGAAGCACGCTTGTGCCTTTGACGTTGCTCGGCGTTCCCACAAAGCAAAAGCGGGCCGTCGCGTCGGTCGCTTTGCGGGCGGGTGCGAATTGTCGAACGTCACAGCCAAGCGGGTTGACCACGATTTTTTCGGGCGGCACGCCTGCCTGGCGATACAAGTCGGCGGCGAACTCGGACACGCAAATGATGCGATCGGCGAGCTGAATTTCCTGGTCTTTCTTGGCTCGGGTCGCCTTGGCCCAGAACGGGCGCTCTTCGCTCCCCTGGGGCAGCACGCGATCCTGCAACGTGTAATGCATCGCGGCCGCATCGAGAATGCACAGCGCGCCGATCTCCTTGGCCTTTAAGAATGTCCGAGCGCATCCGATCTCGTAACCGATGACGATATCCGGCCGCTCGCTTTCCAAATTTCGCGAAACCCACTTGTCGAATAGCTGCCATGTCCACCATGACATCGCGCCGTCGATCCATGCCGAGCCGAGCAATTGGCTGGCTTTCATAACGATCAGGTGCAGCGGGCGAGAGCGCACGCGGCCGGGCGGAAGGCCAAGCGGGCCCCACCGGCGAAATGTCCGTTCGAGCAGTCTCCGAATCGGCGAAGGAAATGCTGCGACCAATTCGGAACCCGGGAACAGCGTATACATGCGCTGCAACATATCGGCGCGGTTCAATGCACCCGCGAGACGATGCGCATGCTGACGCACGGGATGAGACAGCACGATGCGCGGTCGATCGTGCGCGGGCTCCATTGCGCTAAGATTTCGGCCGCGAATGCCAGGCCTTGAGGTGCGCGGGGTGGCCGCGTGAATAGGCGTGTGGAAGCCAATTCAGACCGGCAAGGGATGTCGCGGCCTTTCGCTCGCGATTGCGCATATGCGCCGTTTGCGAGCACCAAAGGCCGATGCCGGCGGAAAGCCAGAAAAAGGCGTTTCCGATCGGTGAGTACAGACCGGCGTTCAAGATTCCGAGCAGGCAGGTGGTCGCGCAGAATATGCGCAGCAATTTGCTTTGAGCGGACGGATCGCGGCGGATGCCGTGCATGATCTGCCAGCTCAGCGCTAATTTGCACGCGACATAGGCAACCACGCCGGCGTAGCCGATTTCGAACGTGATGCGAGACAAGTCAACCTCCCAAAAATTTTGGGCGTAGATCAGCGAAGCAATAAACAGCTTGATGGCCCGCGCCCAACCCCACGCCGAACGGATGGATAAGTCCCACATCGATCCATTCCAAAATGACTTCGCTGCATGCGATTGGTTGGCTCTTCGTAGCCGATTGCGGCTGTCCGCTCTTCGAAGGCGGCAAGCTGCCGATACAGAAAATTCAGCGCAAAGGGCGATGCACCGGCGATGCCGATGCATATCGCGATAAGTCGCGGAGTCAGCACCGCAAAGTTCAAGAGCCCAAGGAGCAAAATCAAGATCAATTGGATTGCGACGGTCAGCAGCCCGCCGCGCGAACCGGATGCGAGGATGCCGCCGGCCGCGCCGAGCGCCACGCCCAGGTACAACAGCCGGTCCAGGAGCCGACGCGAGCCGAGCGCGAGGCAGACGCAAAACCCGACCATGAAGGTGCCGAAAATCTGCAGTCCGCTGATGTACGCAAAAGTCCCGGCGGCGCGCACCATGCGCCCGAATTCTCCCTCCGCCGCCGAATTCGGCGATGTCTGCGACGCTCTTCGGCGTAGCGGTTCCATTCGCTGGTCGCGTCTTGCGTGTTTTGGAACATGGCAAGCAGGAAAATCGGCGCCGCCACGATCGCGAACCAGCGCGCCCGCTTCATCGCCTGGTCGAAACTGCCCAAGTACGACGGCATCATGATCAGCAACGGAATGAAGGCGAAATGCGTGCGCAAGCCGACAATATAGACGAAGGGTTGATAGTACAGACTCTCAATCGAGACCACGACAAATCACGATGTAGGCGACGAAGAAGAACCGCGGCCAGGGCCGCAACTGGCTGAACAGACGGATCCTGTTTCCCTCCATCAGTACGCAGCCAGCGCCAAGAGCGGCAAGCCATCGCGAATTGCCTGGATGACAAGACCCGCGGCGTCGCCCTGAAACTCCCATTTTCTGAGCGCGCCCTCGAACAGCAGCATCAAAAAAAACAAGTCGAGAATTCTTTTATACATCGCGGTCTTCAGCCAACCGTTGCGGCAGCCATGGTTGAGGTCGCCATCGCTGCGATGAACGAATACACGTTCGCAAATTAACTCGCAAGCCCGCACAATCTGCCGCGAATCGACGGGACGACTTCCTCCCGAAAGCCGCTACGGCCATAACGCCAGCCCCGCAATATGACAAGGACAAGGCCGGGACTACCCGAGGTCCC
>CAVULP010000010.1:0-90100 GCA_963742375.1 uncultured Alphaproteobacteria bacterium | reverse complement strand
CGTGGTCGCGCTCATAGACGCTGTTCATGATGTCGTGGATCGAGCGCTTGATGCTCTCCGGCGTGATGCCGTGCGCGCGTGTTGTACTCGACCTGCTTTTCCCGCCGCCGATTGGTCTCTTCGATGGCGCGCTGCATCGAGCCGGTGACCTGGTCGGCATAAAGCAGCACGCGGCCGTCGACGTTGCGGGCGGCGCGGCCGATGGTCTGGATCAGCGACGTCTCGCTGCGCAGGAAGCCTTCCTTATCCGCATCCAGGATCGCAACGAGCGCGCATTCCGGAATGTCGAGGCCCTCGCGCAGCAGATTGATGCCGACCAGCGCGTCGAAGGCGCCGAGCCGCAAGTCGCGGATGATCTCGATGCGCTCCAGCGTGTCGATGTCGGAATGCATGTAGCGCACGCGGATGCCCTGCTCGTGCAGATATTCGGTGAGGTCTTCCGCCATGCGCTTGGTCAGCACGGTCACCAGCGAGCGGTAGCCGGCCTGCGCCACCTGCCGCACCTCGCCGACCAGGTCGTCCACTTGCGTGCGCGCGGGGCGGATTTCGACGGGAGGATCAATAAGCCCGGTCGGGCGGATGACCTGCTCGACGAAGACGCCGCCGCTTTCGTTGAGCTCCCACGGGCCGGGCGTGGCCGAGACGCCGATGGTCTGCGGCCGCATGGCGTCCCATTCCTCGAAGCGCAGCGGCCGGTTGTCCATGCAGGAGGGCAGGCGGAAGCCGTATTCGGCCAGCGTCGCCTTGCGGCGGAAGTCGCCGCGGAACATGCCGCCGAGCTGCGGCACGGTGACGTGGCTCTCGTCGCAGAACACCAGCGCGTTGTCGGGCACGTATTCGAACAGCGTCGGCGGCGGCTCGCCCGGCTTGCGGCCGGTGAGATAGCGCGAATAGTTCTCGATGCCGGCGCAGGCGCCGGTGGCCTCCATCATTTCCAGGTCGAACACGGTGCGCTGCTCGAGCCGCTGCGCTTCCAGCAGGCGGCCGGCGGCGTTGAGCTGCTCCAGGCGCGCGCGCAATTCATTCTTGATGCCGGCGATGGCCTGGATGAGCGTCGGGCGCGGCGTGACGTAATGCGAATTGGCGTAGACCTTGACGAAGTCGAGTTCGTCGGTTTTGGCGCCGGTGAGCGGATCGAATTCGTGGATCGATTCGATCTCGTCGCCGAACAGCGACACGCGCCAGGCGCGGTCCTCGTAATGCGCCGGGAAAATCTCGATGACGTCGCCGCGCACGCGGAACGAGCCGCGGTAAAAGTCGGCCTGCGTGCGCTTGTATTGCAGCGCCACCAGGTCGGCGATGAGCTGGCGCTGGTTGATCTGCGCCTTCTGCTTGAGCGTGAAGGTCATGGCCGAATAAGTTTCCACCGAGCCGATGCCGTAGATGCAGGACACCGAAGCGACGATGATGACGTCGTCGCGCTCGAGCAGCGCGCGCGTGGCCGAATGGCGCATGCGGTCGATCTGCTCGTTGATGGAGGATTCCTTCTCGATGTAGGTGTCGGTGCGCGGGACGTAGGCTTCCGGCTGGTAGTAGTCGTAATAGGAGACGAAATATTCCACCGCGTTGTCGGGGAAGAACGACTTGAACTCGCCGTAAAGCTGCGCCGCCAGCGTCTTGTTCGGCGCGAGGATCAGCGCCGGGCGCTGCGTCGCCTCGATCACCTTGGCCATGGTGAAGGTTTTGCCCGAGCCGGTGACGCCCAACAGAACCTGCGTGCGGTCGTGGCGGGCGACGCCTTCCACCAGGTCCTTGATCGCCTGCGGCTGGTCGCCTTGCGGCTCGAACTCGGAGGCGATTGTGAAGCGCAGCCGCCTTCCGATTTGTCCGGCCGCGGCGGCCGGTGTGGCATCCAGACTTTGTCACCTTGCGCGCCGAATTCGGGGCGGCCATCGCGCAGCAATTTGTCGAGCGATTGCTGGCTGGCCATGCCGCCGAAGCCGCTGATGCCGCCGCCTTGCGTCGGCAGATCGGCGCGGGGCAGGCGGTATTTCGGGTCTTGTTTCTTCGGCGCCGGCGCGGCCGGCTCGTCGTCGCCCAGTCCCAGTTCCTTTGCCAGCGCCGGATCGAGCCCGCTGATCGGCGAGCCGGTGTACTCGCTCTGCGGCGCCTCGCCGAAACCCTGCTGCGATTTGCGCGCGGTGTGGGCGGCGGAGAAATCCTTGCGCCGCTCGAACGAATTATCCGGCGGCGGCTTCAAGCCAGAATCCTTGCCCGTGCCGGAGCCGAGCCCCGCCGTGCCCTTGTTGATGGCCGGATTGAGCAGATCGGCGAGCGCATCCGGCGTCGCCGCCGCCTCCGGCCGCGCCGCCTTGGCGCGCGTCGGTTTGGCCGGGTCTTTTCTGGCTTTTTGGGAGGCTTCGCCATTGCGCCCTGAATATGGGGCGAGTCCGGCGTTAGGGAAAGAGTGCTAAAACCCGCGCAGCACCTCGGTGACGTGCTCGACATTGGGCGGCGCGGCGAAGCAGTGGCCGACCAGCTTGCGCCATTCCTGGAAGTCGGCGGATTCGCGGAAATCCTTGATGTGGTTCTCCAGCGTTTCCCATTGCACGAACAGCCGGTAGCGCGCCGGGTTCTCGTGCGAGCGCTGCAAAGTGACGAATTTGCAGCCCTTGGCGCGCTTGAACAGCGGCCCGGCTTTTTTCACGCCGGCTTCGAATTCGTTTTCCATGCCGGGTTTCACGTCGATCTGGGCGATTTCGAGGATCATGGCGGATGTGTCCGTGTTCGAGGAGGGCGCGCGGCGGGCCGGCATTATGCTGCGGGCGTCCGCGCGTGCAAAGGGCGCGCTGTGCGCGGCAGGCGAGGCGGCGCGGCGCCGGGGACGGGGCTTGATTCATGCGCCAACTATGAGCGCGGCGCCGCCCCAAGCGCAAGCCGCCCGCTCAGTTGATGACGCCCGCGCATTGCGTCTCGATCGGCCGGCGCCGGCTCGCCGAAAGCGCCGGGAAGAAGTCGAGATGAGTGACGTTCTCCAACGCCCGCACGGTGATCTGGTATCTTTTGACGTAGTCTATCGAGTTCGTGAAGCCCGCGACGTTGCGGTGGTTGATGTTCGGCATCAGGAAGGCATTGGCGCGCTGCATGTTCGGGTCGTAGATGAGTTTGAACATCGCGCTCGGCACGGCCACGCCCTCCTCGCATTTTGCCTTGCCGCCGCAGATCGATGGGCGCGGCGGCAGGTCGAGCACGATCGTGTTGTGGCACGCGTTCTCGGCATCGCTGATGGTGATCTTCTTGCCGCCGGATTCGGCCGGATAGACCGGGCCGGTGATCACGTAAAGCTCGCCGCGCTCCGTCGTGATGTCGCGCACATGCCCTTCCAGCGTGGCCCAAATGTCGCGATTGAAGCCGGCGCCGACCTGCGGGACGATGTTGGACAGGAGAAAACTTTCCTTCATCCAAGCGACGTCGGCGTTGAAGTCGGCCGACGGCGCCTGATGGCCGCGGTCGAAGCCGCTATTCGTGTAGTCGGCATCCACCGCGCGCTTGTCCGCGGGCAAGAACGGATCGGGCTGGAATTTCAGCTTGGGGCGCTTGTTGGTGCCGCCGACTTGCTCGGCCGTCAAATGCTCGAGCACCCAGTCCGGTCCCTTGGCCGCGTTATTGTGTGAGAGCACGTATTTGGTGTGGCAGACGATCGTCGTGTCGCGTTCGTCGGCGCGGGCGTATTGCGGCAGGCCGATCGCCTGCCACAGATCGCTGCAAGTATCGGGATCGTTTTGCGGGCCGGGCGTGAAGCCCGCGTCGTTTGCCGTTTGCGCGGCGGCGGCGCCGGCGACGCATAGCGCCGCGACGGCCGCGAGGAGGGCCAGGCGTTTCATGGCGGCTATTTCTTTCGGCTGCCGTTCGACGACGGCGTGTTGCCGCTCGTGGTCACGCCTTTGGAGACGACATAGGTGCCGCCGCTGATACCGAGCAGGATCAGCACGTTCTGCGGGATATCGACGAAGCCGCCGGATTCGATCGACAGCATCAAGAACAGGCCGGCGATCACGAAGGTGAAAATGAGGAACTGAAAGCGCGACAGGCTGGCCTTGGTGTTGCCGACCGTCTCGCCCGCCGCTGGGATTTCGGTGAGCAGCCCGCTCAAGTCGATCTCATCGTTCCAAATCTTCCAGAGCACCGCGAAGGCGAACAGCAGCAGGATGATGCTGAGGATGGCGTAACTGATCAGCGAAATGGTTTGTGGATGCACGGCGTCCTCCAGTGTTTAAGTGCGCGCGATCTTGCCGGCGAGATAGAGTCCGTTGCCGCCGGTCAGCAGCAGGATCATGTTGTCGGAGACGTTGGGGAGCGCGGCGTGCACGCTCATGTCGGCGTGCAGCGCGTTCAAGACGTAGGTCACGAGCACGACGGGGAAGATGACCATCGACACGACGCGCTCCGGCGCGACCGCGCCGTCGTCGACGCCGTGTTGCAGCAGGCCGGTGCAGTCGATGCTGCCGTTGAGCACGCGGCCGATGACGATGACCGCGAGCAGCGCCATCCAGACCAGCAACCCGATTTCAAAGCAGCGGATAATCAGCTGCATAGCGGCCCCCGCCAATCAGGTTGTAATTATTACATGAACCACTATAGGTTGTGAAGGGTGCGGCGCACTCCCTGTCACAAAACCGCAGGCGAATCGGCCCTAGACGGGCGCATGCCGTTGGCCCGCCCGATCGACCTCATCGGCCTTGCCGGCGCCGCGCTCACCACGCTGTGCTGGCTGCCGCAGCTGCTGAAGACGATCCGCGATAAGGAGACGAGGGCGCTATCGCTGCCGGCGACGGCGGCCTTCACCGGCGGCGTTGGGCTTTGGTTGATCTATGGGCTGGCGATCGGCGATTGGCCGCTGATCGGCTCCAACGCGGTGACGCTGGCGCTGATGGCGGTGATTCTCGCCTTGAAATTGCGCTACGGCTGAGCGGCTGAACCGGGCGGCGCTGGGCAAAAAATTTGCGGTCCCGGGAGAGCAGGGTCAGCCGCGCGGGACCGCAAAGGATTACACATTACGCAACAAACGACAGAAGCAATCGTTCCATTAGCGCGACGATGTGACGGGACGTTGACAGTCACGCAGCGTCTGTGGATAGCCTGCCGCTCTTTTTCACCGCCCGAGTCGTCCCATGCCCGCATTGTCGCCTTATCTGCTGCCGGTCGTGCTGCTGATCGGCTCCAACGTCTTCATGACCACCGCCTGGTACTGGCACCTGCGTTACAAAGAGGTGCCTCTGTTCACCGTCATCCTGATCAGCTGGGCGCTCGCCTTCATGGAATATTGCCTGGCGGTGCCGGCCAACCGCTGGGGCAGCGCGGTCTATTCCGCCGCCCAGCTCAAGACCATGCAGGAAGTGATCACGCTCACCGTCTTTGCGGTGTTCTCGATCGTCTATCTCAAGCAGGGCATCAGCATCAATCAGGTGATCGGCTTTGCGCTGATTGCCTCGGGCGCCTTTTTCGTTTTCCGCGGGCCGCTGTGAGCGGCGCTACTTCGCCGGCGCCACGCGCAGGATGCGCCCGTCCGGATTGTCGGTGAGCAGATAGAGCGCGCCGTCCGGTCCCTGCCGCACGTCGCGGATGCGCTCATGCAGGCCCTGCAACATGCGCTCCTCCTTGACGACCTTGTCGCCATTGAGCTCGAGCCGCGCCACCAGTTCGAACTTCAGCGCGCCGTTGAACAGGCTGCCTTTCCAGCCCGGAAACAGGTCGCCGGTATAGAAGGCCATGCCGGAGGGCGCGATCGACGGCGTCCAGTGCCAGACCGAGTTTGTCATGCCGGCGGCGCGCTGCTTGCCGGTGCCGACGGGTGTGCCGTCGTAATTGACGCCATAGCTGACCACCGGCCAGCCGTAATTGGCGCCCTTGGCGACGATGTTGATCTCGTCGCCGCCCTTGGGGCCGTGCTCCTGTTCCCACAATTTGCCGTCGGCCGGATTGAAGGCGAGCCCTTCCGGATTGCGCAGGCCATAGGCCCAGATCTCCGGCAGCGCGCCTTTCTTGCCGACGAACGGGTTGTCGGGCGGCGCTTTGCCCTCGGGCGTGATGCGCACGATCTTGCCGATGTGGTTGTCGAGCGTCTGCGCCAGCTTGGCGTCGTAGAAGTGATCGCCGAGCGTGACGAACAGATTGCCGTCGGCGCCTTGCACGATGCGGCAGCCGATGTTGAGGCCGCGGTCGGCGGGACCGTGCTGGCGGAAGATGACCTCCGCGCCGATCAGCCGCGGCGTGGTGTCCTCGACCAGCCGCTTGCCCTCCATCAGGCGCGCATGGGCGACGGCGATGCGGCCGCCGCCTTCGTAGGGCTCGGCGTAGCAGAAGAACACTTGATGGCTCTGCTCGAAATCGCGCGCCAGGATGACGTCCATCAGGCCGGCCTGGCTTTGCGCGTAAACCGCCGGCACGCCGGCGAGCGGCGGCGACAGGCGGCCGCCGCGCGTCACGATACGCATGCGGCCGGGCCGCTCGGTCACCAGCATGCGGCCGTCGGGCAGGAAGGCGAGCGACCAGGGATGCACCAGACCGCCGGCGAGCGTTTCCACCGCGAGTTCGCCGGCGGACGAGGGAAATTGCTCCGCCGCCGCCGGCGCGGCGCCGATGCCGGCGGCCAGCAACGCCGCCAGCGCCAGGATGAACACGCATGCCGCATCTCCATCGATGCCGCCTCAACTGTGCGACATCGCGAAGCGTTCCGGAAGTGGTCTTGAGGTCAGTGCTTTTTCGGCCTGCCGCCGGGCAGCGTCAGCCCGCCGATGCCGATGAAGGCGAGGCCGAGCAGCAGCGCGATGGCGAAGACGCTGCCTTCATTGCCGATCACGCCGTCGACGACTTCGGCGCGGGCGATCCCGGCCGACAGCACGGTGGCGACCACGACGGTGGCGAGCGCAAGCGCGGCGCTGGCGATCAGCTCGGCAAGCGCGACGGCGCGCCGCTCGTTGCCGAGCCGGTGGCCGGCGGGGGGCGTGAAGCCGGTGTTTTCAATGGGCTTGCGCATGGCAAAGCTGCAACGTGCAAAAGGGTGACTTGGTTCCATGCCGGCATATTTGCAGTGGAAACAGGCGGGTGTTCGGCCCGATTTAGGCAAAGCGGGTCGGGAACCGGGGCGTTTTCGTGACCGCGGTTAACGAAAGGTGAACGGAACTTACTCGGCGGCGGCGAGCTCGCTCGGCTGCCAGTCCATCGCCACGTGGCCGGGCTCGGCTTCGATGCGGGCGAGCCAGGCGCGCACCGCCGGAAAGCGGGCGAGGTCCAGATCGCAGCGATGGGCGAGGTGGGTGTAGGCGTAGAGCGCGATGTCGGCGATGGTGAAATGGCCATCGACGAAAAAGCGATACTTGGCGAGATGCATCTCCATGACGCCGAGCGCGCGATAGCCGTTCTCCATCCAATCCTCGAGCGCATGTTGCTGCAGCTCGCGGCCGCCCTTGATCAGATCGAGCCAGAAATAGGCGGCGCCGATATTGGGCTCCAGGCTGTGCTGCTCGAAGAACATCCATTGCAGCGCCTCGGCGCGCCCGATGCGGTCCTCCGGCGCCAGCGTGGTGCCGCCGGCGACATACCACAGGATGGCGTTGGATTCGGAAAGGTAGCGACCGGGCGCCACTTCGAGCAGCGGGATCTGCCCGTTCGGGTTCTTGGCGAGGAATTCGGGCGTGCGGCTTTCGCCTTGCAGGATGTCGATCTCGACCAGCCGGTGGGGAATGCCGAGCCGGGCCAGCGCGAGGCGGACCTTGTAGCTGTTGCCGGATCGCTGGTCGGAATAGAGCGTGTACATCTTTCCCTATAGCCTCGGTTCGCGCCGCATTGAGCCCGCCAAGTCCGGCAATTGCATGGCCTTCATATTACAAAGTGTGGCGTGCCGCCGTCACGAATTCGCGAGTGGTTTAGAAACAATCCATTCGCGCAACGATGAATCGCGATAAATTTATTTTATTCCGCGGCCAAACGATGCGCTGCAACATCGCGCTGCGCGAATTGGCCGGATTCCGCCAGTCCCGAGGCGGGCGCCAGCGCGGCCTTCGCAGGTGCGAGAGGGGCGGCCATGCGTGCGACCATGCGTGCGACCATAAAACGGGCCATGAGCAGAGAGAGCAGCGCGATGGCGATGCCGGCAAAGACGTCGACGAGATAATGCGAGCCGTCGACCGGAGTCGCCGCCAGCATCACCGTATTCAGCGTCCCGCCCAGCCAGCGCGCCAGCGGCACCGGCCAGAATGCCGCGACCAGGATCACCGCGAGCGCGGCGTGCATGCTGGGGAACGTGATGATGCCTTCGGCGCCGACCGCCATCAACGCGCGGTAGCTGCCGTCGCGCAGCCCGAGAAACACCGGCCAGCTGGTGTGGCTCGCCGGCAGCAGCGCCGGGTCGGCAATCTTGATCCCGTCATGCAGCCAGACGCCTTCGGCCGGCGCCCACACCGAGACGGCGATGGTGATCAGCGCGGCAAAGATGAAGGCGAGCATATAGACGCGCAGCCAGGCCAGCCGTCCGGTAAAGCCGAGCAGCAGCGCGACCGCCGCCATTTGCACGGTCAGCGACAGATAGATGGCGCGCATGGCGCTATGCAGCTCAGGCCAGCGCTCCATGACCCCCAACAGGCCGCGCCAGTTGAAGCCGAGGGCTTGGTCCATGCTGTCAAAAGCGGCGTCGCGCAGCGGCAGCGCGGCCGCGGCTGCCACGTATGACAGCGGTGCCGCGACCGCCGCGAAGGCGATCAGTTGCGCGGTGCTCTGCAGCGCCGAGGCGAGATGCGGCTCGTTGCGGCGGCCGGCGTAATAGCGTGCGGCCGCGAGCAGCAGCAGGCTGATGACGCCCGGGGCGATGAAGCTGGTGAGAACGAGGGTGAACCCGTCGAAGGCCGCGGCCAGCAGCACGATAGCGGCGACCCCGCCGACCAGCGTCCAGATGATGCCGTCCAGCCGGCGCAATCCCGCCGCGTGCCATGCCATGTGGTGCTCCTCGCGCGGCCCACCGACTAGCACGGCGCAGTTGCCCGCCGGTTAATCCGGGGGCCGCAAAATGCCGCCATTTATGGGGATATCGGGTGCAACCGGCGCCGAAAACCGGCTATCAGCAGGTTTGATGGGAGCATCATTGTTTGATGCTTGCCGGGGCGGCGCAGTCCCATTACGTAGCACGCGTCCGCTGCCCACGCGGACCAAGGAGATTCGCAATGGCCTTCCTTGCCGACCAGCTCAAGCGCGTGAAGCCGTCGGCGACCATCGCCGTCACCGACAAGGCGCGCGCGCTCAAAGCGGCGGGGCGCAACGTCATCGGGCTGGGCGCCGGCGAGCCGGATTTCGACACGCCCGACAACATCAAAGAGGCGGCGATCAAGGCGATCCGCGACGGCAAGGCGTCGAAATACACCAACGTGGACGGCATCGCCGAGCTGAAGGACGCCGTCGTCAAGAAGTTCAAGCGCGAGAACGGGCTCGACTACAAGCCGAGCCAGATCACGGTCGGCACCGGCGGCAAGCAGGTGCTGTACAACGCCTTCGTGGCGACGCTCAACCCGGGCGACGAGGTGATCATGCCGGCGCCCTATTGGGTGAGCTACCCGGAGATGGTGCTGCTCGCCGGCGGCGAGCCGGTGGCGGTCGAGACCACCGATGGCGACCGGCTTCAAGATGACGGCCGCGCAGCTCGAAGCGCGCCATCACGCCGAAGACCAAATGGGTGCTGCTCAACTCGCCGTCGAACCCGTCCGGCGCCGCCTATACGCGCGCCGAATTGAAGGCGCTCACCGAGGTGCTCAAGAAGCACCCGGCCGTGCATGTCATGAGCGACGACATGTACGAGCACCTGGTCTACGACGACTTCGAGTTCACGACGCCGGCGCAGATCGAGCCCGAGCTTTACGCGCGCACGCTCACCATCAACGGCGTGTCGAAGGCCTATTGCATGACCGGCTGGCGCATCGGTTTTGCCGGCGGCCCGGAGCCGCTGATCAAGGCGATGGCGATGATCCAGTCGCAATCGACCTCGAACCCGGCGGCGGTGTCGCAATGGGCCTCGGTCGAGGCGCTCAACGGGCCGCAGGATTTCATCGCCAAGCACAACACAGATCTTCAAGGAGCGGCGCGACCTGGTGTGTCGATGCTCAATCAGGCGAACGGCATCAAATGCCCGACGCCGGAGGGCGCGTTCTATGTCTATCCGTCCTGCGCCGGCACCATGGGCAAGACCGCGCCGACCGGCAAGAAACTCGCGACCGACCAGGACTTCGTCACCGAATTGCTGGAAGCCGAAGGCGTGGCGGTGGTGCAGGGCACGGCCTTCGGGCTGGGACCCAACTTCCGCATTTCCTACGCCACCAAGACCGAGGACCTGGAAGAAGCCTGCCGGCGCATCCAGCGGTTTTGCGGCAATTTGAAGTAGGCCTCCCACCGCCCCCATCCTTGAGACGCGCTCCTTCGGAGCGCTCCTCAGCATGATGTCAAACAAGGTTTTTGACATTGCCGCGCAAATGCGCGCACAATTTATGGAACCCCGGGAGAGATTCTCATGAAAACGATATCATTGCGGCTGACGGCCTGTGTCTTTGCGCTTGCGCTCGCGACCGGCGGCGCGGTGGCGCAATCCGCGCCCGGCAAGGCCGGCACGCTGACGTGCGACGTTGCCGGCGGGATCGGCATGATCATCGCCTCGCACAAGTCGATGACCTGCCGCTTCGAGCCGGTGGCGCCGGGCTGGGTGCCGGAAGCCTATAGCGGCTCGATCGGCAAGCTCGGCGTCGATATCGGCGCCACCTCCAGCAGCCAGATGGTGTGGGCGGTGTTCGCCGCCGGCAGCCCGTCGCCGGGCGCGCTCGCCGGCGACTATGGCGGGGCGACGGCGGAAGCGACCTTCGCGGTCGGGCTCGGCGCCAACGTGCTGGTCGGCGGCTCCAACCACACGGTCGCGTTGCAGCCGCTGTCGGTCACCGGGCAGACCGGCCTCAACATCGCGGGCGGCGTCGCGTTGCTTCACCTGGACCCGATGCACTGAGCGGCGATCGCGCGCGGGATAATCAGGCGCGGTTTGGCTAGACTGCGGCGATGATTCTGCGTTGGCTGCTCGTCTGCCTTATTGCCGGCCTGACCGTGCCCGCCGCCGCGCAGGAGCGCGTGCTGGTGGTCACGCAGCGGCAGGCTGCCAGTGGGGCGCTGTTCCTGGCCGCCGCGCACGGCTACTTCAAGGCCGAGGGCCTTGATGTCCAGATCGGCATCTATCGCACCCCGCAAGAGGTGGTGGAAGCGGTTGCCTCCGGGCGCAGCGAATTCGGGCTCGCCGCGCTGACGCCCGCCGCCTTCAACCTCGCCGGCCGCGGCGCCATCACGGCGATCGCGGCGCAACTGCGCGAGAAGAGCGATTACGAGGGCGACGAGGTGATCGCCTCCAACGCGGCCTACGACAAGGGCCTGCGCAAGTTCGCGGATCTCGCCGGCAAGGTGGTGGCGGTCGAGTCGCTCGGCAGCGCGCCGCATTATCAGCTCGGCGAGATCGCGCGCGCCAAGAACTTCGATCTCGCCGCCGTGACCGTGAAGCCGCTCTATTCGTTCGACGACATGAGCAAGGCGGTCGCCGCCGGCACGGTCGATGCCGCCATCCTGCCGGCGCAATATGCGCGCGATCTGTTGACGGCGGGGCAGGGCAGACTGATCGGCTGGGTTTCGGAGATCGGCGAGCAGCAAACCGGCGCGCTGTTTGCCTCGCCCCAGACGATCAAGGCAAAGCGCGCGACGGTGGAGAAATTTGTGCGCGCCTATCGCCGCGGCGTTGCCGACTATGCGGCCGCGCTGCTGCGGCACGACCGCTTCGGCAAGCGCATCTCGGATGCGGCCTCGCGAGACGCCGCCGGCCTCATCGCCCGCACCGTCTTTCCCGGCCGCTCGTCCGGCATGGCCATCGTCGAGGCCAATGCCGCCTATATGGATCCGAAGGCGCGCATCGATTTAGCCGACATTGCGCGCCAGATCGACTGGTACAAGGCGCAAGGCTTCGTCGTGAAGACTGTCGAGGCGCGCGATGTGGTGGACCTGAGCTTTACCGCGGGACAGTAATTGTCTGCGTCATTGCCGGGTTTGACCCGGGCATGACACTGAATATGTCGCGCCGATTGCGAACAGGCCAAAATTGCGCCCTTGCCAGCCCGGCTCTCTGCTGCGACGATACCGTATAACAAGGGCCGGGATCATGGTCCGACCTCCCGGCCGGCGAGGGAGGTATGCATGGGACAAAACGGCACGGGTCCCAAGGGTCCCCGGTGCATCGCGCTGGTGGGCCCATTCCAGAGCGGCAAGACCACGTTACTTGAGGCCATTCTCGCCCGCACCGGCGCGGTCCAGCGCCAAGGCACGGTGGACGCGGGCACCACGGTCGGCGACGCCGGCAAGGAAGCCCGCCATCACAAGATGAGCGTGGAAGCCTCGATCGCCACCACCGATTTCATGGGCGACAGCTACACCTTCATCGACTGCCCCGGCTCGATCGAGTTCATCCACGACATGCGCGCGGTGCTGCCGGCGGTGGACGCGGCGGTCGTGGTCTGCGAGGCCGACGAGAAGAAGGTGCCGCAATTACAATTGATCCTGCGCGAGCTGGAAGACCAGAACATCCCGCACTTCCTGTTCCTCAACAAGATCGACAAAGCCGACAAGCGCGTGCGCGAAACCATCAAGCTGTTGCAGCCGGCCTCGCGCGTGCCGCTGCTGCTGCGCCAGATTCCGATCTGGAAGCGGCGAGATCATTTCCGGCTTCGTCGATCTCGCGCTCGAGCGCGCCTATGTCTACAAGGAGCACGCGCCGTCGGAGATCATGGAGCTTGCGGGCGACGACGCCAGCCGCGAGAAGGAAGCGCGCTTCACCATGCTGGAGACGCTGGCCGATCACGACGACCAGCTCATGGAACAATTGCTCGAAGATATCGAGCCGCCGCGCGACAAGGTGTTCGACGATCTCGCCAAGGAATTGCGCGAGCGCCTGGTGGTGCCGGTGCTGCTCGGCGTCGCCACCCGCGCGAACGGCGTGCTGCGGCTGTTGAAGGCGCTGCGCCACGAGGCGCCCGGCGTGGCGGAGACCGCGGCGCGGCTCGGCGTCAAGGCCGGCAGCGAGGCGGTGGCGCTGGTGCTGAAAACCTTCCACACCGCGCACGGCGGCAAAATGTCGGTGGCGCGCATGCTGGCCGGCACCGCCGGCGACGGCGCCACGTTCATCACGCCCGAAACCGAAGCCGGCCGCGTGTCCGCGGTCTTCAAGGTCATGGGCCAGCACTTCGAGAAGCGCGCCCAGGCCACCGCCGGCGACACGGTCGCCTTCGGCAAGCTCGATCATGCCAAGACCGGCGACACGCTCTCGACCGGCAAGCAGCCGCATGCCGCGCTCATCGGGACGAAGCCCTATGCCCCGGTGCTCGCCACCGCGGTGCAGGCCAAGGAGCGCAAGGACGACGTCAAGCTCGGCGCCGCCTTCACCAAGCTCACCGAGGAGGATCCCTCGCTCACCATCGTGCACGACCCCGAGAGCCACGAAGTGGTGATCTGGGGCCAGGGCGAAATGCACCTGCGCGTCGCGGCCGAGCGGCTGGCCGACCGCTTCCAGGTGCCGGTCAACACGCGGCCGCCGACCGTCGGTTACCGCGAGACCATCCGCAAGCCGATCTCCATCCGCGGCCGCCACAAGAAGCAGTCCGGCGGCCACGGCCAGTTCGGCGACGTCGTGCTGGAGATCAAGCCGCTGCCGCGCAACTCCGGCTTCCAGTTCGAAGACAAGATCACCGGCGGCGTGGTGCCGCGCAACTACATTCCGTCGGTGGAGGAGGGCGTCGTCGACGCGCTCAAGCACGGCCCGCTCGGCTTCCCGGTGGTCGACCTGCATGTGGCGCTGGTCGACGGCTCCTACCACACGGTCGATTCCTCCGACATGGCGTTCCGCACCGCCGGCCGCATCGCCATCGTGGAAGGCCTGCCGCAATGCAATCCGGTGCTGCTGGAGCCGATCCACCTGGTCGAGATCGTCTGTCCGAGCGAGGCGACCGCCAAGATGAACGCCATCCTGTCCGGCCGGCGCGGGCAGATCCTCGGCTTCGACACCCGCGAGGGCTGGCCGGGCTGGGACACGGTGCGCGCACAGATGGCGGAAGCCGAAATCGGCGACCTCATCATCGAGGTGCGCTCGGCCACCGCTGGCGTCGGCTCCTTCACCTTCAAGTTCGACCACATGGCCGAGCTCACCGGCCGCACCGCCGATCAGATCGTGGCGGCGCGGCGGGCGGCGGAGTAATTAGAGTCGTCGTCCCCGCGAATGCAGGGACCCATACGCCGTGCCCTCTCGATGGGCTACGGAGTATGGGTCCCGGCCCTCGCTTCGCTCGGCCGGGACGACAGGTATCCTCCCGCAAGCGTGATTTGCCAGTGAGGGTCGTCGCCCGTAGCTCTTGCACGCCGATTCCAAGGAGTGCGCGCCTATGAACATCATCCGCCGCCGCGGCTGGGAAATTCCCGAGCGTCTCGCCACGCCCGAGCATCTGGCGTTCAGCCGCCGCAGTCTGCTGGCCGGTGCGCCGGCGCGCTGGCCTGCTGCCGGGCGCGGCGATGGCGCAGCGCATCGAGCGACCTCGCCAAGCTGCCGGACCCGAGCGCCGATCTCTATCCGGCCAAGCGCGACGAAAAATACAAGCTCGACCGTCCGATCACCGACGAGACGATCAACGGCCACTACAACAATTTCTACGAATTCGGCACCAGCAAGCACATCGCCGACGAGGCGCAGGTGCTGCCAATTCGGCCGTGGACGGTGACAATCGACGGCATGGTGGAGAAACCGTTCGAGATCGGCGTCGACGATCTCATCCGCAAACTGACGCTGGAGGAGCGCACCTATCGCCACCGCTGCGTGGAGGCCTGGAGCATGGCGATCGCCTGGACCGGGTTCCCGTTCAAGAAGCTGGTCGATCTCGCGCGTCCGCTCGGCTCCGCCAAATTCGTGCGCATGGAAACCTTCATGGATCCGAAAATGGCGCCCGGCCAGCGGCTCGCCTGGTTTCCCTGGCCCTATGTCGAAGGGTTGACGATGGCGGAGGCGACCAACGAGCTGGCGTTTCTCGCGACCGGCGCTTACGGCCATCCGCTCGCCAGGCAGCACGGCGCGCCGTTGCGGCTGGCGGTGCCGTGGAAATACGGCTTCAAGTCGATCAAGTCGATCGTCAAATTCAGCTTCGTCGACCGAGCGGCCGAAGGGCATGTGGGAAGCCTTGCAGGCGTCCGAATACGGCTTCTGGGCCAACGTCAATCCGGCCGTGCCGCATCCACGCTGGAGCCAGGCGAGCGAGGAATTGATCGGCACCGGCGAGAAGCGCCCGACCATGGTGTTCAACGGCTACGGCGAGTTCGTCGCCGGCCTCTACAAGGGGCTGGAAGGCGAGCCGCTCTGGATGTGAGCCGTGGGATAGATGAGCCGCTTGCCGAGCTCGACGCTCCGGCATAGAGCAGCGTGATTCAGCAGCAAGCGCCGCCAGCAGCGGTAGCGGCAAGCGCGACAAAATCGAATAGCCGCGAGGGCCGGCAATGTACGGGCATGCGCACGGTGACGCGCCATCATCGCCGCGATCGACATCCACAACAGACGCCCAGGCCGGCTGCGGTAGAATGGCCGGTATGTCCGTATCACCACGATGATGATCAGTTCGGTCATCAGCGATTCGACGAACCATCCGGTGCGGAACAAGTCCGTCGCCGGCATTGAACACGAAGAGCAGGACGCCGAAAGTCACGAAGTCGAACAGCGAGCTGATCGCGCCGAAGATCAGCATGAACCTGCGCAACGACGCCGATCTCCCAGCGGCGCGGAGATTTGAATCAATTCGGGGTCGACATTGTCGCTGGCAATCGCCATTGCCGGAATATCCGACAGGAAATTGTTGAGCAAAATCTGCTTGGCCAAGAGCGGCAGGAACGGCAGCATCAGCGAGGCCGCCGCCATGCTGATCATGTTGCCGAAATTGGCGCTGGTCGTGATGGCGATATATTTAAGTGTGTTGGCGAAAGTCTCGCGGCCCTGCTCGACGCCCTGGCGCAGCACGTCGAGGTCGCGCTCGAGCAACACAAAGTCGGCGGCCTCCTTGGCGACGTCGACGGCCTGGTTGACCGAGATGCCGACGTCGGCGGCGTGCAGCGCGGGCGCGTCGTTGATGCCGTCACCGAGGAAGCCGACGGCGTGGCCGCGTTTTTGCAGTGCGCGCACGATGCGCTCTTTTTGATTCGGATCGATCTCAGCGAAGATGTCGGTTCGCTCGGCGATGTGCCAAAAGGCCTCGTCGCCCAAGTCGTTCAACTCGCGGCCGGTCGCGATTTGCGGCGCCTTCATCCCGACGGCTGCGGCCACATGGGCGGCCACCAACGGGTTGTCGCCGGTGATCACCTTGACCCGAATGCCGAGCTTCGCCAGGTCCGCGAGCGTGCGCTGAACGCCCTGCTTGGGCGGATCGAGGAACAGCAAAAAGCCGATGAAAATCAGCGACTGCTCGTCGGCGCGCGCGCAAACGGTCTTGCCCGCCATCGGTTTCCAGGCGATGCCGAGAACGCGATAGCCTTGCTGGCTGTATTGCGCGAACAGGCGGCCGATCTGCTCGCGGCGGTCCTTGTCGAGCGGTTGCACCGCGCCGCCGCGCCGCACGCGATCGCAAGCCTCGAGCACATTATCCAGGGCGCCTTTGGCGATCAGCATGGGGCCGTCGGCGAAGCCGGGGCCTTCCACCAGCACGCTCAGCCGCTTGCGCGAGAAGTCGTAGGGCACTTCGTCGAGCTTGCGGAAGGCGGCGGCGTCTAGCCCACTCTGCCGCGCCTTGGCGACGATTGCCTCATCCAGGGGGTTCGCCAGGCCGGTTTGCAGGCTGGCATTAAGGTAGGCTGCCTGCATGGCCTCGGCCGACGGCTGCCCGTCGACATCGAGCGCGCCGTCAAGATTGAGCACGCCTTCGGTCAAGGTGCCGGTCTTGTCGGTGCAAAGAATATCCATGCTGCCGAGATTTTCGATCGAGCTGAGGCGGCGCACGATGACGCCGCGCGCCGCCATCTGCCGCGCGCCCTGCGCGAGCGTAATGGTGACAATGGCCGGCAATAGCTCCGGCGACATTCCGACCGCCAGCGCGATAGCAAACAGCAGCGAGTCGACCGGCGGCCGGTGCAAGAAGATATTCGCGGCGAAAACCACGAACGCCATCACCAGCATCACCCGCATCAGCAGATAGCCGTAATGCCGGATGCCGCGTTCGAATTCGGTTTCCGGCGGGCGGCGGCGCAGCCGATCGGCGATGCCGCCGAACACCGTCTGCATGCCAGTCTGCACCACCAGCATGCGCGCGGTGCCGCTGCGAACCGAGGTTCCCATAAAGACGCAGTTGCTGCGTTCGGCGACCGATGCATCCGCGGCAACGACGCCGGTCGTTTTCTCGGCCGGATACGACTCCCCCGTCAGCACCGCCTGCGAGACGAAAAAGTCCTTCGTCTCGAGCAACACGCCGTCGGCGGGAACGAGATTGCCGGCGGACAGCAGGACAATATCGCCCGGCACGGCGTTTCGGCTCGGGACAGACTCGACTGCGGCCGTCGCGCAGCACCGAACAACTGATGCGGACGCGGGCGCGCAATTCCTCGACCGCACGCGACGCGCGGTATTCCTGGACGAAACCCAGCACGCCGCTGCCGGCGACGATCAGCAGGATGATGATCGAGTCGGTCCAGTCTTTAAGGACCGCGGAGACGACGGCGGCCGCCACCAGGATGACGATCAGAGGATTGGCGAACTGGCGCAGGAGCAGCCGGAGACCGGACGGATGCGCGGTCTCGCCGACCGTGTTGGGTCCGAAACTCTTGAGCCGGCGGGCCGCCGCGCGCGCGCTGAGGCCGCCGGCTTCGCTGTGCAGGTCGGCCAACAGCTTGTCGTGCGGAATGCTCCAATAGGCCGGCGGCGCGCCGATGTGACGCTCCCGGCCGTGCCGCCGGATGCGGCCGAACAGCGGCTTGCGGGGATGCGGTCGGCCCTCGTGCAACATGGGGGGTAACGTCCGGGACTGAAGGCGCGAACGCTATGCTAGCCCCGATTTACGGCCGTTACACAAAAAGCGTATGATGGCGGGGCGGGGGCGACCGGCCGGAGGCTGCCAAGATGACCAACGAAGCCAATATCGCCAACATTCAACGCGCCGTCGGCAAGGCGCTGCACGATCATTGGGTGCTTTATCTGGTCGAGGGCGTCGTGCTCATCGTGCTGGGTGCGACGGCCATCGTGCTGCCGCCGCTGGCCACGCTGGCGGTGACCATTTTGTTCGGCTGGCTGTTCCTGGTGAGCGGCGTGGTCGGCTTGTTCACCACCTTCTGGATGCGGGCCGCGCCCGGCTTCTGGTGGTCATTGCTCTCGGCCTTGCTCGCGATCGTGGTCGGCGAGACTGCTGTTGGCGCGGCCGATAACCGGCGCCTTCTCGCTCACCGTCGTGCTGGTCGCCTTCTTCATCATCGAGGGCATCGCCTCGATCATGTTCGCGCTCGAGCACAAGCGCGAATTGTCCGGCCGATGGGGCTGGATGCTGATGAGCGGCATCGTCGATCTGGTGCTGGCCGCGATGATCTTCGCCGGGCTGCCGGGCACGGCGGTCTGGGCGATCGGGCTTCTGATCGGCATCAATATGATCTTCGGCGGCACCGCCTTGATCGCCATGGCGCTGCACGCGCGCAACGCAAGCGCTTAGCTATTTGCCGTAACGCTCGGCCAGGCGGCGGTCGTAGTCGAGCACGGCCTGCAACAGCACCTGCGCGCCGGCGGCGCATTGCTCCTTGGACGAATATTCCGCCTCGTTGTGGCTGATGCCGTCCTTGCACGGCACGAAGATCATCGCGGCCGGCGCGACGCGCGCGACATAGGCCGCGTCGTGGCCGGCGCCGGAAATCATGTCGCGGGTGGAAAAGCTCGAGACGCGCGCGCCTTCGCGCACGGCGGCGATGCAATCGGGATCGAAGGTCTGCGGCGGCTGCGTCCAGATGTTCTTGAGCGCGATCTGCAAGGCCGAGCTCGCCGCCGATTGTTGTTGCCGCCCGAGCGATCTCGCCTTCCATGCGGTCGAGCACCGCCGGATCGGGATCGCGCATGTCGATCATGAAGAAGACCTCGCCCGGCACCACATTGGGCGCGCCGGGTTTCACCTCGAGCAGGCCGACGGTGCCGACGGCGGTTGGGCTCTTGCGCGCGGCGGCGTTGACCGTCTCGACCAGGCGCGCGGCGCCGAGCAGCGCATCGTGGCGCCGCGCCATCGGGGTGGTGCCGGCATGGGTATCCTGGCCGATGACCGTCACCTCGTACCAGCGCATGGCCTGCACGCCGGTGACGACGCCGATCGCCTTGCCCTCGGCTTCCAGGTAAGGACCCTGCTCGATATGCAGCTCGAAAAAAGCCGAGAGCTTGCGGTTCCCGCATTTCTCCGGACCGCGATAGCCGATTTTTTCCAGCGCGGCCCCGAAGGTCTCGCCGCCGCGGTCGGCGCGCGCGGCCGCCCAATCGCGCGTGAACACGCCGGCGAACACGCCGGAGGCGATCATGGCGGGTGCAAAGCGGGCGCCTTCCTCGTTGGTCCAGTTCACCACTTCGATGGGCGCGAAGGTCTCGTAGCCGGCGAGGTGCAATGTGCGCAGCGCTTCCAGCGCCGCCAGCACGCCGAGCGCGCCGTCGAACTTGCCGCCGGTCGGCTGGGTGTCGAGATGGCTGCCCATGGCGATGGGCGCAATGTCGGCGCGCTGGCCGGGGCGCCGCGCGAACATGGTGCCCATGTCGTCGACGGCGACGGTGCAGCCGAGCGCCTCCACGCGCGCCTTGAACCAGTCGCGCACCTGGCGGTCGAGGTCGGTCAGCGTCAGCCGGCAGATGCCGCCCTTCGGCGTGGCGCCGATGCGGGCGGTCTCCATCAGGTCGTCCCACAGCCGCTCGGGATCGATTGTCAGGTTCTTCATCGTCAGTGCTTTACGCGCTCGGCTCGCCGGCTTCCACCTCGGCCAGTTTGTCGCGCCAGTCCTTGCGCTTGAGGATGAAGGTGACGGCGGACAGAACCAGCAGGATCGCGCATACAGCCAGCAGCCCGGCCGAGATCGGGCGGTTGAAGAAGATGAAATAATTGCCGTTCGACATGATCAGCGACTGGCGCAGGCTCTGCTCGAAAATCGGCGAGATCACGAGGCCCAGCACCAGCGGCGCCGGGTCGAACGAGAATTTGCGCAACGCATAGCCGAATACGCCCATGATCAGCATGATCCAGACGTCGACGATCGAGTGGTTCACCTCGTAGACGCCGATGATGCAGAACATGATGATGAGCGGATAGAGATAGGCGTAGGGAATGCGCAGCACGGTGACGAACACGCCCACCAGCGGCAGGTTGAGCGCCAGCAACATCAGGTTGCCGACATACATCGAGGCGACGAAGCCCCAGAACACGTCCGGATGATCGGTGACCAGTTGCGGACCGGGCGAAACGCCATGCACCATCAGCGCGCCCATCAATACGGCAGTGATCGGCCCGGTCGGAATGCCGAGCGCCAGCATCGGCACGAAGGCGCCGGTGGAGGCCGAATTGTTGGCGGATTCCGGGCCGGCGACGCCGGCCACCGCGCCCTGGCCGAATTCTTCCGGGTGTCTGGAGACGCGGCGCTCCAGCGCATAAGACAAGAAGCTGGAAATGATGTGTGCCGAGCCGGGGATGATACCGATAATAAAGCCGAGCACGGTGCCGCGCGCGATCGGCCAACCCGATTCGCGCCATTCCTTCCGGTTCGGCCAGAGCTCGCGGAATTTCGGCGTGATCACTTCGCCGATCACCATGTGGCTCGGCGTCGACAGGATTTCGCCCAGGCCGAACAGGCCGACCGCCACCGGCACGATGCCGATGCCGTCGCCGAGTTCGGCGAGATCGAAGCTGTAGCGGAAATGGCCGGTCATGTTGTCGATGCCGATCATGCCGAGCATCAAGCCGATGCAGGCCATCAGCAGCGTGCGCACCAGCGAGGACGACGACATGTAGGCGAGGAAGATCAGGCCGAGCACCAGCAGCGCGGTGTATTCCGGCGGCCCGAACTTCAAGGCGATGGTGGCGAGCGGCGGCGCCACGACGGTGAGCGCGATCACGCCGAAGGTGCCGGCGACCCAGGAGCCGACCGCGGCGATGCAGAGGGCCGCGCCGGCGCGGCCTTTTTTGGCCATGGCGTTGCCGTCGATGCAGGTCATCACCGAGGAGGCTTCGCCGGGAATACGCATCAAGATCGAGGTGGTCGAGCCGCCATATTGCGAGCCGTAATAGATGCCGGCCAGCATGATCACGGCCTGCGTGGCGTTGAGCCCGAAGGTCACCGGCAGCAGGATCGAAATGCCCGACAGCGGACCGATGCCCGGCAGCACGCCGACCAAAGTCCCGACCACGCAGCCGAGAAAGGCGTACCAGAGATTGTCGGGCTGGAAGGCGATGGCAAAACCATGCGCCAGGCTGAGCAGAGTGGGTTCCACGGTTGCGGTCCCTAGAAGCTGTATTCTGGAAGGGGCGTCTTGAGGCCGTATACGAAAGAAACGTAAGTGAGCATGACGATAACGACGCAGTAGACGCCGGCGCGTATCGGATTGCGCCGCTCGATCAGAATCAGCAAGGCGGCCATCATCAACAGCATGGTGATAATGAAACCGAGATGCTCATAGAGCGCGGTCGCGACGGCGGTGATCCCCGTCACCATGACGGCATGTTTGCCGTCGCCCCAATCGATATCGGAGAACGGCGCGCTTTCCTTGCCGCGCAACACCAGCGCCAGGCCGAAAATCATGGTCAGCACGGCGACGATCATCGGCAGGAAGCCGGAGCCGGGCATCGACAGATGCCCGACCGGCAGATCGCCGCTCAAGGCGATGATCGCCGCGCCGAAGGCAACGAACGCGGCGCCCGCCACGTGGTCCGAACGTAAGTTCATTGCGATGACTATCCCTGTTTGCCGATGAGGTGCACGGCCTCGTCGGCGCGCTTGGCGTCCGCTGCCCAGAACTTCGCGAAATCCTTGGCATCGAGGTAGGCGTAATCCAGGCCCAGATTGGTCAGAATGGACTTGAATTGCTCGGAGGCCGCGGCCTTATCGAGCGCCGCACTGAGCGTGGCGACGATCGGCGCCGGCGTTCCCTTGGGCGCGAATAGGCCGACCCACAGATAATATTCGACGTTGTAGCCGAGCTCTTTCAGCGTCGGGACGTCCGGCAGAACTTTCGAGCGCTTGCCGCCAAACGACGCCAGCGCGCGCAACTTGCCGCTCTTGATGTGCTGGAGAGTGGCCGAGGTCGATTGCGCGCTGACCTGCGCGTTATTGCCGAGCAGGGCGGTGATGGCGGGACCGCCGCCATTGGTCGGCAGGTGACGGAGCTTGGGAATGCCGGTCGCCTTTTCGAAAAGCGCGATCGGCAAATGGGTGGCGCCATACAGGCCGCCGGAACTATAGATGATCGCTTCCGGCCGCTTCTTGGCGTCGGCGATGAAGTCCTTCAGTGTCTTGTAGGGCTGCTTGTCATTGACGACGAGCAGGACCGGGTCGGCGGTGAGCCGCGCCAACGGAATGAAATCGGCGCGCGTCGTCTTCGGCTGCCGGCCGAACAGTTTGTCGACTTCGGCATAACCGGAGATACCGTTGTTGTGCGACAGCAGGGTGTAGCCGTCCGGCTTGGCGTTGGCCGCGACCTGCGCGCCGACCTGACCGCCGGCGCCGGCCTTGGTCTCGACCACCACCGGCTGCTTGAGAATCAGCTCGAGCGCCGCCGCGATCGGCCGCGTCACGATGTCGTTGGCGCCGCCCGGCGGAAACGCGACGAGGATGGTGATGGCATGCGCGGGAAAGTGCTCTTGCGCGAATGCCGGTCCGCCCGCCAGTGCGGTGGCGGAGGCGGCGGTACCGATGATGAAACTGCGGCGATCCATCGTGTCCTCCCGAGGTTCAAAGCGGGTTCGGCCCGCATATTTTTATCAAAGACGAATGCCGCGCGTTTCACCTTATGGTGACGCGCGCGGCATTTAGCAAAATCGGAGCGTTGGCTCCGTTATCCCTGCACGCGGCCGATTTCCTTGACCGCGCCCTCGATGCGCGCGGCGTCGGCGTCCCAGAACTTGGCGAATTCCGGCTGATCCTGATAGCCGAGCTCCTGGCCGAGATTTGTGATCGCGGTCTTGAACAGATCGGAATGAGCGGCTTTGCCGGCGGCGGTGCGCAGATAGTTCACCACATCGGTGGGCGTGCCCTTGGGCGCGAACAGGCCGACCCACAGATAATATTCGATGTTGTAGCCGAGCTCCTTCATGGTCGGCACGTCGGGCAGCGCCTTCGAGCGGGTGGCGCCGAACATGGCGAGCGGGCGCGCCTTGCCGGCCTTGATCTGCGGCAGCGAAGCCGAGATCGACGATACCAGCACCTGCGAATTATTGCCGAGGAAGGCGGTGAGCGCCGGCCCGCCGCCATTGGTGGGAAGATGGCGCAGTTTCAGTCCGCCGGCCGCCTTCATGAACAGCGCGGTCGGAATGTGCAGCGCGCCATAGAGGCCCGACGACGAGAAGATGATCTGGTCGGGCCGCTTCTTGGCGTCATCGGTCAGGTCCTTGAGCGTCTTGTAGGGCTGCTTGTCGTTGACCAGCAGCACGCAAGGGTCGGCGACGAGGCGCGCAATCGGAATGAAATCGGCGCGGGTGAATTTGACGGCGCGGCCGAACAGTTTGTCGACTTCGGCAAAGCCGGAGATCGAGGTGATGTGAATGAGCAGCGTGTAGCCGTCGGGTTTGGCGTTGGCGGCCACTTGCGCGCCGACCGCGCCGGCAGCACCCGCTTTGGTTTCGATCACCACCGGCTGCTTGACGATCGGCTCCAGCGCGGCGGCAAATGGCCGGCCGACCACGTCGGCGGCGCCGCCCGGCGGGAACGGGTTGATCAAGGTGATCGAGTGCGACGGGTAAGTGTCGGCGGCGTAGCCTGGACGAATGGCAAGAGCGGCGGCCGCAGCCGCGCTCCCGCCGACGAAACGGCGTCGATCCATGGTGTCTCCCCCTTACGCACGGCGTTGACGGGCGGTTTGCCGGCCTTGTCGCCGCGGGCTTTGTTGGGCCGATGCTATCGCCCGGGCCAGTGGGCAAGCAAGCGCGTTTCTCGGCGCGCGCGTGTCGTGGGTGGACCCGGGCGCGCGCATCCGGTTCAATGGCGGCGCGTGTCGAGGCGAAGCTTTGCAAGGAGACCAGCATGCCGGCCTATTGGGTTGCGCGTTCCAAGATCAACGACCCGGTCGAATACAAGAAATACACCGATCTGGTGCCCGCCATCATTGCCAAATACGGCGGCAAGGTGCTGGCGCGCGGGGGCAAATTTCAGATCATGGAAGGACCCGACAAATTCCACCGCTTCATCGTGCTCGAATTCCCCACCTTCGAGCAGGGGGTGGCCGCTTTCACATCGCCGGAATACGACCGCGCTGCGGCGTTCCGGCGCAGCGGGGCCGGCGAGGTCGAAACCATCATGGTGGAGGGGATTTAGCCCACTCGTGCCGCGCGCGACCCTCTGGCGCGGCGGCAAAAAGTGCGTAAGATGATAAAAAAACAACGGTTAAATGGGAGGAGAACATGCTGCGTCACTTAAGATCCGGAACAATTGCGTGGATTGCGGGGCTGGCGGTCACTGTGGTGGCCGGCGCGGCCTTCATCATCAATTCGGCCAACGCGCAGGACAAGGAGCCGATCAAGATCGGCTTCGCCATGTCGCTGACCGGCTTCCTGTCGCCGAACGGCAAGCAGGCGCTGCTCGGCATGAAGATCTGGGAAGAGCGCACCAACAAGGCCGGCGGTCTGCTCGGCCGTCAGGTCAAGCTCGTCTATTACGACGACAAGAGCTCGCCGGCGGAAATTCCCGGCATCTACACCAAGCTGCTCGACGTCGACAAAGTCGATCTCGTGCTCGGCGGCCTACGCCACCAACGACGTCGCGCCGGCCATGCCGATCGTGATCCGCAAGGGCAAGACCTTCATCAGCCTGTTTGCGCTCGACGTGAACGCCAAGTTCAATTACCCGAAATACTTCTCGGTGCTGCCGACCGGGCAGGACACCAAGGGCTCGTTCACCGAGGGCTTCTTCGCAATCGCGGCCGCGCAAAAGCCGAAGCCGAAGACTGTGGCGCTCGGCTTACGCCGACGCCGAATTCTCGCAGAACGCCTGCGAAGGCGCCCGCGTCAACGCCAAGAAGCACGGCTTCAAGATCGTCTACGACAAGGCCTATCCGCCGCCGCCGAAGACCACCGATTTCGCGCCGATCGTGCGCGCGATCAAGGCCGTGAACGCCGACATCGTCGTGGTTTGCGCCTATCCGCTCGACTCGGTCGGCATGGTGCAGGCGGCGAACGAAATCGGCCTGACGCCGAAATTGTTCGGCGGCGCGCTGGTCGGGCTGCAAGCCACGTTCTTCAAGGACAAGCTGAAGAGCAAGCTCAACGGCATCGTCAACTACGAGACCTGGGTGCCGGACGAGAAGCAGATGTACACCGGCACCAAGGAGTTCTTCGCTGAGTACCAGTCACGCGCCAAGGCCGAAGGCGTCGATCCGCTCGGCTATTATCTCGGCGGCTGGGGCTACGCCTACATTCAGATCCTCGGCGATGCGGTCAAGGGTGCCAAGAGCATCAAGGATGACGATGTCGCCGCCTATCTGAGGAAGGCCACGTTCAACACCGTGATGGGGCCGATCAAGTTCGGCAAGAAGGGTGAATGGGCGCAAGGCCGGATGCTGACGGTGCAGTATCACGACATCAAGGACGACGCGAACCTCGAAACCTGGCGCGGCATGAGCTACCAGACGGTGCTCGCGCCGAAGAACCTGGAAACCGGCAAGCGTCATCTATCCTTACGAGAAGGCGCACAAGTAAGCGCGCATTGTCGAGACGCATACGGCGCGGGAGCGATCCCGCGCCGTTTTTGTTATGACCCCACCCGCTCATTGCGAGCGGAGCAATGCCGCTACATCCCCAGATAAAACTCGCGGATCAGGTCGTTGTTGTTGAGCTCGTCGGCGGAGCCGCCTTCGAAGGCGATCTTGCCGTGCACGATGACATAGCCGCGGTCGGCGATGCGGATGGCCTGCGTGAAGTTCTGCTCGGCCATCAGCACCGTGAGCTGGTAATGGTCCTTGAGCTGTTTGATGGCGTCGATGGTGCGGCTCACCAGCACCGGCGCCAGCCCCACCGACGGCTCGTCGATCAGCAGGATGCGCGGTGAGAGCATCAGCGCGCGCGCCAGCGCCAGCATCTGCTGCTCGCCGCCGCTCATGGAGCCGGCGAGCTGGCCTTTGCGCTCGGCCAGCCGCGGGAACACCTCGAAGCAGAAGTCCCGGTTGGTCTTGATCTGCGCCCGCGCGCGCCGGCGGCTGGCGCCCAACAGCAGATTTTCTTCCACGGTCTGGCGCGGGAACAGGCGGCGGCCTTCCGGCACCAGCGCGATGCCGAGATCGACAATATCTTCGGTGGCCATGCCGACCAGGTCGTGGCTCTGCCCGTCGATCTCGGCGCGGATGCGGCCCTGGCTCGGGCGCACAATGCCCATCACGCATTTCATCAGCGTGCTCTTGCCGTTGCCGTTGGTGCCGAGCAACACCACGGTTTCGCCGCTGGCGACGTTGAGCGAAACGTCTTCCAGCACCCGCACCGCGCCATAGGCGGCGTTGACGTTCTCGATCGTGATGCTGTTGGTGCTATTGGCCAAGGTAGGCTCCAATGACCTCGCGGTCCTTGATCACCTCGTCCGGCTTGCCGTCGGCGATCTTCTTGCCGGAGACCAGCACCACCAGGCGCTGCGAGAAGCTCATCACCGCGCGCATGATGTGCTCGATCAAGACGATGGTGATGCCGCGGTCGTTGAGGCGGATCAGCAGCGCCACGATGTCCTCGACCTCGGAATGCGACAGGCCGGCCATGGCTTCGTCGGCGATCAGCAGCTTGGGCTCGGCCGCCATGGCGCGCGCCAGCTCCAGTTTGCGCATCTCGACCTGGGTGAGATCGCGGGTATAGCCCGAGGCCTTGGCGTCGAGCGCCACCAGCGTGAGCAACTCCTGGCAGCGGTCGTCGAGTTCGGATGCCGAAAGGTGACCGCCGGGCCGCGCGTTCACCGTATAGATCAGCGGCACGCGGATATTTTCGGCGACGCTGAGGCTCATGAACGGACGCGGCAGCTGGAAGCTGCGGGCGAGGCCGCGGTGCGTGCGCTGATGCGCGGCCATGCCGTCGATGGTTTCGCCGGCGAAGGTGACTTGCCCCGTGTCGTTGCGCAAGGTGCCGCAAATGCAATTGACCAGCGTGCTCTTGCCGGAGCCGTTGGGGCCGATCAGCCCGACGCGTTCGCCCTCGGCGACGCTCAGGTCGATGCCGTCGAGCGCGACGAAGCCGCCGAAACGCTTGCCCACCTGGTCGACATGCAGCAGCGGCTTGCTCATGACTTCGACCCTTTGGACCCCTTGGACTCCTTGCCCATCCAGCCTTGCCAGAGCCCGACGATGCCGTTGGGCGCCACAATCACGAACCCGATCAATAGCAGGCCGACGATCAGAAGATTGGCCGCCGAGGAGATCGTCACGGTCGCGACCTGTTGCAGGGTGCCGAGCAGCAGCGCGCCGACCATCGGGCCGACCCAGGACGTGGTGCCGCCGATCATTGGCATGGCGATCGAATTCACCGCGTAGGACAGGTTGAAAGCCGAATCCGGCTCGACATAGCCGATGTAGAACGGGAACGGCGCGCCCGCCATGCCCATGAGCGCGCCGGAAACCACGGTGGCGATGAGCTTGAGCTTCAGCGTCGGCACGCCGCAGGCTTCCGCCGCCAGTTCGTCGTCGCGGATGGTGGCAAATCCGATGCCGAGGCGCGAACGTTCGATCAGCCGCGCGGTGGTGAGCGCGAAGATCACCAGCACCAGCATCAGCACGAACAGGTACTGGATATAGGGCCCGAACACCGGAATATTTTCGGGCGGAATGACATAGGCGCCGCGCGAGCCGCCGACGAACGACCAGTTGACGATGAAGGTCTCCAGCACCACCGCCAGCGCCAGCGTGCCGATGGCGAAGAACACGCCGCGCAGCCGCAGCGTCAGGTAGCCCATGCCGAGCCCGACCAGCCCGGCGACGGCGCCGCCGACGACGATGAGGATCGGAACCGGCAGCGGAAAGATCGCGTGCATCGCGCCGGCGAGGAATTCCGGCACGATGTCGTCGATCTGCTGGCCGACCGTGTAGAGGAAGATACTGGAGTAGGCGCCGAGCGCGAAAAATCCGGCGCTGCCGAAATTCACGTAGCCGCAATAGCCGCCGAGAATGTTCCACGCCGTCGCCAGCACGATGTATTGCAGCACGGTATAGCCGGCGAAGAAATAATAGTCGTTGCCGAAAAGCCGGAACAGCAGGTACAGCGCCGTGCCGACGACAACCAGACACAGAATGAAGATGGGTGTGCGCACGGCCTAGCGCCCCAGCAATCCGGCCGGGCGCACGGCCAGCGTCAGCAACAAGATGCCGAATGCCACTGCCGGCGCCCAGGACGGGCCGTAAAAGGTCGCGGTGATGCTTTCAATCACGCCGAGCAGCAGCGCCGCGATCAAGGTGCCGGGCAGGCTGCCCAATCCGCCGAGCACGCAAATGGCGAAGATGCGGCCGATATAATCGCGGCTGGCCGACGGGATCACCGGCTGGATGATGATCAGGAAGGCGCCGGCCATCGAGGCGGTGGCGATCGAGATGCCGAAGGCGATGCTCTTGATGCGGGTCGGATTGACCGCCATCAGTTGCAGCGCCATCGGGTCCTGCGAGACCGCCATGACCGCGCGGCCGATGAAGGTGCGCGACAGATAAATTTGCAGCGCCGCGAACATCGCCAGCGATGCCAGGCAGGGCACCAGCATGCGCGTTGGAAACTCCATGAAGCCCAGGGTCACGCTGCCGCCGATATAGGGCGCGTTGACCGAGCGGTAGTCGACGCCGAACACCAGGTTCAGGCCGACCTCGGTGACGAACAGCAGGCCGAAGAAGAAGGCGAGCCCGCGCAAGGTGTCCTGGCCGCGCTTTTCGAACGACTGGTAGTAAATCTGATAGACGAACACGCCCAGCGCGTAGAACGCCGGCAGCATCACGATGCTGACGATAATCGGATCGATGCCGAAATTGATGTTGATGATATAGGCGATGTAGGAGCCGAGGATGATGAAGCCGGGATGCGCGATGTTGACGATGTCGAGCATGCCGAACGAGATCGACACGCCGGCGCTCACGGCGGCGTAGAATCCGCCGAGCATCAGGCCGGCGATAATCGCGTTGATCAGAAGATCGAAATCCATGCGGCCTTAGCCGGCGCAGTCGTGGCAGCAATTCGCATTCATCTCAGGCGTGCTCGACCGGGGCAAGCGCCCAAGTGGCGCCCAAGTGAGCCAGGCCCAAGAGGCGAATGAACGAGATGGCCGGTGTTTCTCCCCTCTGAACCAATTTCTTTTTCTTGCTCTTTTTCTTGCTCTTTTTCTTGCTCTTGTCGCGCGCTCAACCCGTGCCGGTCCGGCGTGCGGGCGTTGCGCCGCAGTTTGCAGGAAGGCAACCGGCTTGGCTAGCCCGTGGGACGCTCGGACGAAGCGTCCCACCCCCGGCAAAAAGCAACGCCCGCCGCAATTCGCGACGGGCGCCGTGCCTTTTCCGGTAAGGCGTTCAGGCTGCGGCTTGCGGCCGCACGCCTTCGGGCAGGGTCATCGGCTTGTTGGCGCTGTCTTTGAACTCGACGGTCATGAACACCATGTCGCGGTCGCCGAGATTTTCCAGATCGTGCACCTTGAACTGGTCCTTGCCGTAGCTCTCGTGGCGGGTCTCGCCGGGCTGATAGGTGTACTCGACGGTGGTGCCGTCGTGCACGTGCTGGCGGCCGCGCCCGCCGTTGACCGAGGTCCAGAAATAGTCGAGCACGTGGCGGTGGAAGCCGATGCGCTCGCCTGGCGCGAGGCGGATGATCCACACGCGCGTGCGCTCGTTCTCGGACAGCAGCGTGGAACCGACGCATGGGTTGGGATTCTTGGCTTCGCGCGCGAACTCGGCGGCGATGTCGGCCGGCCACGGCGCCTGGTCCTTCTTTTCGGCGGCCTTATCGAGCATGGTCAGAGCCATGAGAATTCCTCCGGTGCTATTCGCGCTCATATATAGCATATTCCTCGGAACTTAAAGATTAGGGAACCTCGTTTGGCCGGGTCGGAAAAGCGCCGCGCCGTGGTGATCGGCGGCTCGATGAGCGGGCTGCTCAGCGGGCTCTTGCTGCGCCGCGCCGGCTGGGCCGTGGACATCTACGAGCGGGTGGAGAGCGCGCTGTCCGGCCGCGGCGCCGGCATCGTCGCGCAGGCCGAGCTGATCGAGCGGCTGCGCAAGCTTGGGCTCAAGACCGACGAACTCGGCGTTGCCATCACCACCCGCAAGATTCTCGACGCGCAAGGGCGGCTGACCAACGAGATCGAATGTCCGCAGGTGCTCACCGCCTGGGAGCGCGTCTACCGGCTGCTGCGCGACGCTTTTCCGCCGGAACATTATCATCGCGGGCGCGGGCTGTCCGGCTTCGCGCAAGACACCGAAAAGGTCACGGCACATTTTTCCGATGGCGAAAAGGTCGCGGCCGACCTGCTGGTGGGCGCCGACGGCATCCGCTCCACCGTGCGCCAGCAAGCCGCGCCCGACGTGCTGCCGCTTTACGCCGGCTACAGCGCCTGGCGCGCGCTGATCGCGGAGAGCGCGTTTCCGCCCGACGTGCATCGCGATTTGTTCGAATTCATGACCTTCACGCTGCCGCCGGGCGAGCAATTCCTCGGCTATCCGGTGGCGGGCCCGGACAACGACCTGCGCCCCGGTCACCGCCGCTACAACGTGGTGTGGTACCGGCCGGCCGACGAGACCAGCAAGCTGCAATGGCTGCTGACCGACGCGCGTGGCGTCACGCATTCGATCTCGATCCCGCCGCCGCTCATCCGGGCCGAGGCGATCGCCGAGATGCGGGCCGATGCCGAGCGGCTGCTCGGGCCGCAATTCAGGCAGGTCGTGACGATGATCGACGAGCCGATCCTGCAGCCGATTTACGATCTGGAGTCGCCGCACATGGCGTTCGGCCGCGTCGCGATTCTGGGCGACGCCGCGTTCGTCGCGCGCCCGCATGTGGCGGCCGGCGTCTCCAAGGCGGCGGACGACGCGGCGGCGCTGGTGGAGGCGCTCGGCGCCGAGAGCGATGTCGCCGCGGCGCTCAAGCGCTACGAAGCGGCGCGGCTGCCGGAGAACAGCCTTATCATCGAGCGCGCGCGCCATCTCGGCGCGTTCCTGCAGGCGACGCGCACCGAGGCCGAGCAGGCGCGCGCCGGCCGCCACTCGACCGACGCCGCGGTGATTGCCGAGACCGCGGTGCTGGATTTTCTGTACGCGTAAATATTTCCGTCGTCCCCGCGACCCGCCTACGCTCGCTTTGCGAGCTTCGGCGCGTTTGGAGTTCCCGAGCGCGGAGCGCGAAGGCGGAAGCGGGGACCTAGGGGCCAAGAACTGGGTTCCCGCTTGCGCGGGAACGAACGGAGTTAGGTTCGGCGCTCGAAAGCTAAAGTTTCAGCAGCCTCTTCGCGTTGCCGCCGCAGATCGCGGCGCGGGTTGCGTCGTCGAAACTGTCGACCGAAGCGACATGGCCGATCGGATCGTACTCCAGCATGTCGAACGGATAGTCCGTGCCCATCACGATGCGGTCGCCGCCATAGGTCTTCACCAGCGCTTCAAGCTGATGCGGCGTGAAGACGACGGTGTCGAAATAAACGTTGCGCCGCAGGTAGGTCGTCGGCGGCTGCGGCAGGTTGCCGTGCGCATCCGAGCGCGCACCCCAGGCGTGATCGATGCGGCCGGAGTAGGCGCCGAGAAAACCGCCGCCGTGCACGGCCAGAACGCGAAGCTTGGGATGGCGTTCGAACACGCCGTCGAAGATCAGGTAGTGCAGCGCCATCGTGGTGTCGAGCGGATTGCCGATCACGTTGTTGAAGTAGAAGCGCGCGAAACGCTGCGGCTGCGTGAAGCCGGTCGGGTGGATCAGCACCAGCGCGTCGAGCTCCTCGGCTTTCTTCCAGAACGGCGCGAAAGCCGGATCGGACAGCTCCTTGCCGTTGACGTTGGTGAGAATCTCGACGCCCTTGAAGCTGAGCGTCTTCATGCAGCGCTCGAGTTCCTTGGCCGCCTCGTTGCCGTCCTGCATCGGCACGCCGCCGAGCGCCACCAGCCGGTCGCTTGTGCTTGCCGACATATTCGGCGATGCCGTCGTTGAGCGCGCGGGCGGCTTGCACGCCGACGTCGACGGGCAGGTAATAATAGATTTGCGGCGGTGCCGGACAGATGAGCTGCATGTCGACGCCCATCTCGTCCATGACGGCAAAGCGCTCGTCCGTCGTGCTGATGCGCGTGCGGATGTCGGCCGCCTGCTTGGCCATCAGGGCCTGCGTGTCGGGCGTCGAGTCCGCGACCAGCGGATCGGTCGATTGCTTGAGATGCGGCGCGACGATCTCGGCGACGCGCGGCACGGCGACGTGGCAGTGCATATCGACGGTGAGGCTTTTCGGCCTGACCTCGCGTCCCGGCTTGCCATGTTTGCGCGCCGCGGTGTTCGCGTATTTGTTCCAGACATTCGCCATGTCGCTTGCCTCGCTTGAAATGGAAAATCGTCAGAAGACGCCGAGATGCTGATGCAGATCGACGTTTTCCTTGCTCAGTTCCGCCGGCGTCGAGACCACCGCCACGCGGCCGGTGTTGAGGATGACGATGTCGTCGGCGACGTCGAACACCAGCTTCGGGTTCTGCTCGACCAGCACGATCGACAGCCCGCTTTCCTTCAATTTGCGGATGGTGGCCATCACCTCGGCGACGATCTGCGGCGCGAGCCCTTCCGACGGCTCGTCCATCAGCAGCACGCGCGGATTGCCCATCAGCGCGCGGCCGATCGCCAGCATCTGCTGCTCGCCGCCGGACAGATGCGCGGCGATCTGATTGCGGCGCTCGTTGAGGCGCGGGAACATGGCGAACACCGTATCGGCGGTCCAAGGCGCGTGCTTGCCGCGTGCTTGCCGTTGGCCGGCTTGCGCGCCGCCACCATCAGGTTCTCGCGCACGCTCAGGCTCTTGAAGATGCGGCGGCCCTGCGGCACCAGCGCCACGCCGCGCGCCGCGATCAGCTCCGGCGGCAGGCCGGTGACAATATCGCCGAACAGCACGACCTCGCCCTTGCGCGGCGGCAACAGGCCCATGGTGACGTTCATGCAGGTCGACTTGCCGGCGCCGTTGCGGCCGAGCAGGCCGAGCATGCGCGCCTCGCCCAGCTCGAACGACACGTCCGTGCAGCACGTGGCTGTCGCCGTAATAGGCGTCGACATGCGAGAGGCTGAGCGCGCTAGTGGCCAAGATAGACCTCCCGGGTGCGCGGATCGGCCACCACCTCGGCGCGCGTGCCCTCGACGATCACCTCGCCGAAATGCAGCAGCGTGATGCGCTCGGCGAATTCCAGCGCCACGTCCATGTTGTGCTCGATCATCACCATGGTGACGTCGCGCGGAATGGCCGAGCAGCAATTGCTGCACGTCCCGGCGTTCGTCGATCGACAGCCCGGCGAACGGCTCGTCGAGCAGCAGCACCTTGGGATTCTGCGCCAGCGCCATGGCGATCTCGACGCGGCGGCGCTCGCCGTAGGAGGTCTGCGACAACGGACGCTCGGCGAGATGGCCGAGGCCGACGCGCGCGAGCGATTCGCGCCCGCGCTCGACGATATGGCCTTGCCGCTTCATGTCGATGAACGGGTTCCACCGCATCGGCGACAGGCCGAGCAGCGCCAGCGAGACGTTGTGGATGATGGTGTCGTGCGGGAACAGCGTGATGATCTGATAGGTGCGCGCCATGCCCAGATGCGGGCGCCGCCGGCTCGGCACCCGGGTGATGTCGTGGCCGAACAGCGCGATCGATCCTGCAGTCGGGCGAAAGCTCGCCGGTGATCAGGTTGAACAGCGTGGTCTTGCCGGCGCCGTTGGGGCCGATGATCAGCCGCCGCTCGCCCGGCTCGACGGTCAGGTTGACGTCGGTGGTGACGTGCAGGCCGTCGAAGGATTTGCACAGGCCGGAGACGGTGAGCGCGCTCATGGCTTGATCTCCGCCTTGGCGCCGGCGCGCGCGCCGGTCTTGCGCCAGGCCAGCCGCCACAGCCGCGCGCTGCCGGGCACCAGGCCCTCCGGCATCAGGATCACGATGGCGACGAAGATGGCGCCGAGCAGCATGTTCCAGCGCTCGATGAAGCCGCTGACCACGCTCTTGACCACCACCACCAATGCGGCGCCGACGATCGGCCCGAGCAGCGTGCCGGCGCCGCCGGAGATCACCATCAGCAGCACCTCGGCCGAGGCGGTCAGGTCGAGCGCCTGCGGGCTGATGAATTGCGTGTAATAGACGAACAGGATGCCGCGACATCGCGGTCAGCAGCCCGGAGAACATGCAGGCCCAGAAGCGGATCGCCCAGACGTGATAGCCGAGCGCGTTCATGCGGCGCGGCTGGTCGCGCGTGCCCATCAGCGCGGCGCCGATCGGCGAGCGCACGAACATCGTCACCGCGGCCAAGGCCAGCAGGAACACCACCAGCGTCGTGTAATAGAAGGCGCTCGGCCGAGTTGATGTCGAGGCCGAACGGCTGCGGGCCGCCCGTGCAGATTGATGCCGTTGTCGCCGCCGGTGATGCTGATCCAGCGATAGGCGAGGCCCCAGATGATCTCGCCCAGCGCCAGCGTGATCATGATGAAGCCGATGCCGGTCGCGCGCAGCGACAGCACCGCAAAGACCGCCATCGAGGCCATGCCGGCGGTGAGCGCGGTGAGAATGGCGATCGGGTGGCCGAAGCCGGCCTGCAGCATGTAGCCGGTGGCGTAGGCGGCGATGCCGAACAGCCCGGCATGGCCGAGCGACACCAGCCCGCCATAGCCGGCGAGCACGTTCAGGCCGAGCGCGAAGATGGCGGAGAACAGGATCTGGCTGGACGACATTGATGTAATAGTCGCCGCTGCATCCAATAGCGGCAGCGTGACCAGCGCCAGAAGCGCGACGGCCAGCGCGATGATGCGCGCGCATGGCACGCGCTCATGGCACGAACCTGCCGAACAGGCCCTGCGGCCGCAGCAGCAGCACCAGCAGCATGGGCAGGAACAGCACGAAATAGGCGAGCTCCGGCAGCAGCGCCTGGCCGAAATTATAGATGAAGCCGATGATGAGGCTGCCGACGAAGGAGCCGAGCAGGCTGCCCGAGCCGCCGAGAATGACCACCACCAGCGCCAGCGGCAGCATGTCCTGGTCGAGGCCGGGATAGACCGACAGGATCGGCGCGCCGATGATGCCGGCGAAGGCGGCAAGGCCGGCGCCGAGCGCGAACACGATGGTGAACAGCTGCGACACGCGGATGCCGACCACCCGCGCCATGTCGGGATCGTCGACGCCGGCGCGGATCATGGCGCCGAGCCGGGTGCGGTCGAGCAGCAGCCAGAGCGCGACGGCGACCACCGCCAGCGATGCCGATGATGGCAAGCCGATAGAGCGGGAACACCAGCGGGCCGAAGCGCACGAAGCCGGTGAGGCTCTGCCGGCGTGGCGACGCGATCGGGATCGCCGCCCCAGACCATCAGGCAGAAATCGGCGACCATGAAGGAAATGCCGAGCGTCACCAGCACCTGCGCCAGTTGTTGGCCCGGCAGTTGGCGCAGCAGCAGGCGCTCGATCACGGCGCCGAACGCCGCGACCAGCAGCGCCGCCATCAGCGCCGCCACCCAGAAATTGAACGTCAGGCCAAGCAGGCCGCCGACGAAGGTGGCGCCGAAATAGGCGCCGAGCATGAACAGCGAGCCATGCGTCAGGTTCGGAATGCGCATCAGCCCGAAGATCAGCGAGAAGCCCGCCGCCAACAGGAACAACAGGCCGCCGAACGTGATGCTGTTGACCGTCAGCAGCAGCCAAAAAGTCATATCCGCCGTCTTTCCGCTTGCCCCCGGGGCGGCAGAGCGGGCGCCGGCTCGCCGGCGCCCGCTTGAGCCTAAGTCAGATCAGCACTTCTTCAGCGGCGGATAGTCGCGCGAATAGACCGGATGCGCGAGGAACTCCTTCTCCGGCCAGGTCCAGAACTGGCTGACGTTCTCGTAGGTCTTGACCGTCTTGTTCCAGAGCTTGAGGCCGTAGGGCGCATCGGACCTCTTCTCGCAGCGGCGGACGTAGAAATTGCCGACCACGTTGCCGAGATGGTCGAAGCTGATCGGCCCGCGCGGCGTGTCCTTGAGCTTCACGGCCTTGAGCGCGGCCATGAACTTCTCCTTGTCGTCGGTCGATCCGCCGGCAGCCTTCAGGCCGGCTTCCACCACGTCGCAGTTGACGTAGAGGCCGGCGGCGTAGAAGCCGGGCACATTGTTGAAGTCCTTCACCATCGCCTGGACGAACTTCTTGTTGGCGTCGGTATCGAGATCGAGCGTGTAGGGGCAGCTGCTCATCATGCCGACCGCCTCGTCGCCGAAGGCGTGCAGCAGCGCGTCGTCGCCGCCGGTCTCGCCGGTGACCAACGGGAATTTGAGGCCGAAAGTGGCAGTACTGCTTCAGGAAGCCGCAGCGGGACGCCGCCGGGGAAGCCCTGGCAGACGACGTCGCAATCGCTGATCTGGGCGATGTAGGGCGTATAGTCGGGCGTGCCCAAAGGCGTCCACAGCTTCTTGGCCACACAGCCGCCGTCCTTCTCGAACGCCGCCTGGAAGCCGCCTTCCTGCTCGTAGCCGAAGGCGAAATCCCAATCGATGGTGATGGCCTTCTTCTTGCCCATCTCCTTCGCCGCGTAGTGGCCCATCACATGCATCGCCTGCGAGGACGCCGCCGACGGCCGCAGGAAGTAGGGATTGGGCCGGCGCTGGGTGATATCGTCGGCGCCGGCGAGGCTCAGCGTCGGCGTCTTGTGCTCGCGGATATAGTCGGTGATCGCCAAGAGCTCGAAGGCGGCCAGCGGCCCGAGGATGACGTCGACCTTGTCGCGCTCGATCAGTTCCTGCGCCTTGGTCTTGGTGCCGGCCGGCTTGCCGCCGGTGTCGGCGGAGAAGAACTCGACCTTGCGGCCGGCCATCTTGTTGTCGTGCTCCTTCAGCCAGGTCAGCACGCCCTGTTCCATCTGGATGCCGCCCTCCGCCAGCCCGCCGGTCTTGACCGTCAGCAGGCCGAGCTTGAAGGGCGCGGCTTGCGCGATCGCGGGCATCGGGAAATTGAACGCCACCGCGGCGGCGCCGGCGCCGGCCGCGGTCGAAGCCATGAATTTACGGCGGGTCAGCTTGCGAGACATGAGAGTCCTCCCTGTGTTTTTGATGGCCATCGCGGCCATTTTTCTCGGCCGTGCGGCCTTATCGGCGTAAAAATCGGCCCATCATCGGCCAATGTCTTCCACGATGTAAAGCCCGGTGGCTCGCGACATGGCCGCGCATATCCGTCCAATGCGATGCGGTGAGCAGTCCCGCGGCGCCTGTGCTAAATTGATTACTGCGACGCGCAATAGCGCTCGGTAAGGTGGCGTTCTGGGACAATCGCTGCGCGCTGCACAATCCGGTCAACGACTATCACGGCTTCAAGCGCGTGATGCACCGGGTGACGCTGGCCGGCGACAAGCCGCGCTAGCCTTTGCCGCCGGCCAGCTTGGCGGCTGCCGGGTCGCGCCGCAGCGCCAGCATCGCCCAGGCGCCGAGGAACGGCCCCGCCGCCAGGAACAAGAAGGTCCAGTGCCAGCCGACCGCCGCATTGATCGGCGGCACCAGGTGGATCGACACCATCGTGAGCAGGAAGCCGACGCAGGTCTGCACCGTGACCATGGTGCCGACGTGTTCGGCATCGGACAGTTCGACCACGCTGGCCGAGAACTGCGCCGAGTCGGCGACCACCGTAATTCCCCAGACGGCGCAAAAAACCACCAGCAGCCATGGCGGACCGCCGAACAGAAAGCCCGCCAGCACGGCGCAGCTTCCGCTGACCAGCATGGCGCCGATGGTCAGCGTCGTGCGTCCCCAGCGGTCGGCGAAGATGCCGCCGGCGAGGCAGCCGATCGCGCCCACGCCGATGGTCGCGAAGGCGGCAAGCTTGGCCCAGAACGGCGCCGCCGCTCCGGGGGCGGAGACCTGCAGGCTTGCCTCGACGAAGGCGGCGATCCACGCCCACATCGCATAGAGCTCCCACATGTGTCCGTAATAGCCGAGATTGGCCAGCCGCAGCGGCCGTTTGCGCCAGGCGTCGAGCACGTAACGCGCTTTGAACGCGCTGGCGAGGCGGTGGCGCGGGCCGGGCTCGAAACCTTGAATGAGAAATGCGGCGAGCACGGCGAGGACGGAAGCGCCGATGACGGCGTGCCGCCAATCGACGCCGCCGAGCGCCGCCAGCAGGAACGGGGACGCGCTGCCGAGCGTGGTGGCGCCCACCAGCAAGCCGACGAGAATGCCGAGGTCGGCGTTTGCCCATGTCGCCGCCATCCTAATGCCGACCGGATAGATGCCGGCAATGCTGGCGCCCACGACCACGCGCATCAGGACAAAAAGAACGCCGGTCGGCTCGATGACGACCGCCGCGGCATTGGCGAGCGCGCCGACGATGGCGGAGGCGGCGAAGAACCATCGCGATTCGAGCCGGTCCGCCAGCCCGAGGACCGCGCTCAATAAAGTGCCGGCGACGAAGCCGAACGCCACGCTGCTGGACAACGCCGCCGCTTGCGCGCCGCCGATCGCGTATTGCGCCTGCAGCGCCGGCAGAACCGCGGAGGCGGAAAACCACAGCGACATGCCAAGCACCTGGCACAGCGCAAGGATGGCGAGGCTTTGGCGCTTGCGGGGCTCGGCGGACACGCGAACCTCCACGGCAGGTCAGATGCCGAGATAGTTCGACTTGATCTCGTCGTTGGCTCTGAGCTCTTCGGGCTTGGACGAATAGACCACCTGGCCCTTGCTCATGACATGCACGTAGTCGACCAGCTTGAGCGCCAAGTTGGCGTTCTGCTCGACCAGCAGGATCGAGAGGCCTTGCTCCTTGAGCTTGCCGATCGCCTCCCACAGGCCCTGGATGATGATGGGCGCCAGGCCCTCGGACGGTTCGTCCATGATCAGGCAGTCGGGGTTGGTCATCAGCGCGCGGCCGATCGCCAGCATCTGCTGCTCGCCGCCCGACAACGTCTTGGCGCGCTGGGTGCGGCGTTCGAGCAGGCGCGGAAACAGCGCGTAGACGCGCTCGAGGCCCCAGCCGTGGCGGTCGGGGCTGCGCAGCGCGACCAGCAGGTTTTCCTCCACGCCCAGCGTCGGGAACACGCGGCGGCCCTGCGGCACCAGGCCCATGCCGCTGCGCACGGTCTCGAACGAGGCCTTCTGCGTGATCTCGTCGCCCTTGAACACGATCTTGCCGCGGCGCGGCGGATTAAAGCCGACGATCGAATTCACCAGCGTGGTCTTGCCGACGCCGTTGCGGCCGAGCAGGCCGAGGATCTGGCCCTGCTCGAGCTTGAGCGACAGGCCCTGCAGCACATAGGCGTCGCCGTAATAGGTGTGGATGTCCTGGACTTCGAGGATCGCCATGGTTCAGCCGGTCCCCAGATAAATTTCCTGCACGCGCGCGCTGTCGTGGATCTGCTGCGGCGTGCCGGTTTCCAGAATTTCACCGAAGTGCAGAACGGAGATCTGATCGGCCACGTCGAACACCACGTCCATGTCGTGCTCGATCAGCAGGATCGCGAGTTTGGGATCGAGCTTCATCAGAAAGTGCGCCATCTCGGTCGACTCGCCCGACGACAGTCCGGCGGCCGGCTCGTCGAGCAGCAGAATCTTCGGATCGCTGGCGAGCCCGAGCACGATCTCGAGCTGGCGCTGCTCGCCGTGCGACAGATTGCGCACCTCGATGTCCTTGCGGTCGAGGAAGCCGGCCTGCTTCGAGCAGGCGATAGGCCTTGTCGTAGACGTCGTTGTAGGACGACATGAAGCGCCACATCACGAATTTCGACGGCCGCAGGCCCTTGATCGCCAGCAGCACGTTGTCGAGCACGGTCAATTTCGGAAACAAGCTCGTGACCTGGAAGGTGCGCGCCATGCCCAAAGCAGTGCGGCGGTGGCTCGGCCAATCGGTCACGTCCTGGCCGAACAGCAGCACCTGCCCGGAGGTCACCGGGTATATGCCGGTGATGAGATTGAACAGCGTGGTCTTGCCGGCGCCGTTGGGGCCGATAATGGCTTTGCGGTCGCCCGGCATGATGCGCAGCGTGACGTCGCGCGTGGCCTGCAGGCCGCCGAAGCTTTTGCTCAGTCCCTTGAGCTCGAGCGCGGGCACGCCGCCGCCGTTCGATTGCAATTCAGTCACGTGAAATCCCTCTGGAGCAGAATGCCGGGGCCCGGCGGCCGGGCCCCGGCGTCGCGCCGTCTATTCGCAGTACTTACAGGGTGGGAAGTTCTTGTCGTAGACCGGCTGAGCGAGGAACTTGTCCTTCCCGTAGGTCCAGTACTGGCTGACGTTCGGGTAGGTCTTGATCACGACGTTCCACAGCTCGTCCTTGTCGTAGCCGAACATCTTCTTCTTCTCGACCTTCTTGATGTAGATGTTCTCGATCGGGTTGCGATCCTCGAAATGGACCGGTCCGCGCACGGCGTCGATCTTCAGAGCCGACATGATCGCGATGAACTTCTCCGGGCCCGGATACTTGCCGCCGGCCTTCTTCATCGCCTCGTCGATGATCTGCGCGGTGGTGTAGTTGGCCTCCGAGTAGTACGACGGCACCTTGCCGTATTTGGCGCGGTAGGCCTTCACGAAGGCTTCGTTCTTCGGCGTCGCGATCGCCGCGCTGTACTGCAGCGAAGAGACGTCGCCGATCGACGTCGTCGCCCATGAACGGCAGCACGAACTCGTCATAGCTGGTGCCGCCGCCGATGATCGGCTTCTTGTAGCCGGAGGCGCGCAGCTGCTTGGGGAATTGCAGCGCCATCGGGCCCACCATCAGCGAGAAGATGGCATCGGCGTCGCCCTTGATCTGCGGAATGTACGGCCCGAAGTCCTTATTCGCCGAGCGGCGGCCAGATCTTCTGGATGATCTTGCCGCCGCAGTCCTCGAACGCCTTCTGGAAGCCGCCGACCTGCTTCGTAGCCGAAGGCGTAGTCGGCGGCGATGGTCGACGATCTTTTTGTAACCCTGCTCGCAGGCCCATTGCCCGATCGGGTGATGTCGGCTGCGAGCTGGTCCAGGTGGTGCGGAAGAAGTACGGATACTTGCTGAGCTGGCGCTGGGTGAGATCGTCGGCCGCCGGGACCGGAGGCAATGTAGAGCGTCTTCTCTTCGAGTTGCTCACCGGCGCCAGCGCGTAGCCGGTCGAGGCCAGCAGGCCGCCGATGAACATGTTGCACATTGTCGCTGCAGGACCAGCTTCTTGGCCTTGGTGACCGCGGCGTCGCCCTTGCCCTGGTTGTCTTCGACGATGAACTTGACGTCGGCGCCGCCGAGCTTGTTGTCGTGCTCGTCCAGATACATCTGGAAGCCGTTGACCATGTCCTTGCCGATCTGGGCGAAGATGCCGGTCATCGGCGCGATGAAGCCGATGCGCAGTTCCTCCGCCTTGGCCGGCGCGCTCATGCTCAAGCCGAGCACGAGACCGCCCGCCAGTATTGGAAGCATTCGTTGTCGCAATGTCCCTGTCATTGTCTTTTCCTCCCTGTTGTTATGCCTTCCCGTGCACGATTAGGAAGGCGTCGGTACCAATTTCTCCGGCGCCGCCGATTTTGCCGACTTGTCGGACGAGCCGCGGGCCTGGCGAAGTCTCGCCGGAATGCCCATCAGGCCGGTCGGCAGATACAAAATCGTCAGCACGTAGACGCCGCCCAGCACGTACTGCCACCACGGCACCAGCGTGCTGAGATATTCACGCAAGTCCGAAAACGATCACCGAGCCGATGACGCCGCCGACCAGCGTGCCGGCGCCGCCGAGCACCACCATCAGCAGCGCGTCGACCGAGGTGGTCAGCACCACGGTCTCCGGGCTGACCAGACCGTTGGTGTGCGCCCACAGCACGCCGGCCAGGCCGCCGAAGGCGCCGGCGATGATGAAGGCGATGTATTTGTGCAGCCAAGTGTTGTAGCCGAGGATCTGCATGCGCAATTCGCGCTCGCGGATGCCGGCGAGGCTGCGGCCGAACGGCGACTGCACCAGCACGTAGAGCGCGATCAGCGTGAAGATGAAAAAGCCGAACACCAGGAAGAAGAACGTCCGCTCGTTGGTGAGGTCGAGGCCGAATGAGGGCCGCGCGGTGACGTTGATGCCGTTGTCGCCGCCGGTGAGCGAATTCCAGCGATAGGCCAGTCCCCACACGCATTGCCCGAGCGCCAGCGTGATCATCAGGAAGTAGACGCCGGTGGCGCGGATGGCGAACAACCCGAAGAACGCCGCCAGCGCGCGCGCCGACCAGCATGCCGCAGATCGACCACCAGCCAGAAATCCCAGCCCAGTCCGATATGGTACTTGGTCGCCAGATGGCGGTGAGATAAGCGCCGACGCCGAAATAGGCCGCCTGGCCGAGCGAGGCGAGGCCGGTGAAGCCGAGCAGGATGTCGAGGCTCATGGCCAGGATCGCGAACACCAGCGCGCGCGTCGCCAGCAGCACCACGAAGGAGCTGGAATGCGGGACGATATAGGCGAGCGCGACCAGCACGATCGCGACCGTCAGGATTTTCGTTTTCTGGCTGTTCATGGCTGCGTCGCTCAATCTCGTCCGAACAGGCCGGTCGGCTTCACCGCCAGGATCAGCACCATCGGCGCGTAGAGCGTGAAGTAGGAAACCTCCGGGAACAGCGCCTTGCCGAAATTGTCGGCGAGGCCGACCGCCAGCGCGCCGATGGCGGCGCCGCCGAGTGAGCCCATGCCGCCGATGATCACGACCGCGAAGGCGAGCGGCAGCATTTCGAAGTCGAGGCCGGGATAGATGCCGAGAAAGGCGCCGCCGATCACGCCGCCGAGCGCGGCCAGGAAGGCGCCGAGCGCGAAGATGAACATCGAGACGCGGTTGGTGTCGATGCCGACGCCGCGCGCCATCTGCGCGTCGTCGACGGTGGCGCGCACCGCCGCGCCCATGCGCGTCTTTTCCATGATCAGCCAGAGCACCGATGCCGATCGCCAATGCGGTCGCGATCATGAACACGCGGTAGGCGGGAAATAGATGCCGCCGATCACCACGCTGGTGTTGAGCATCGTCGACGGGTTGATGTCCATGTTGTCGCCGCCCCAGATGTCGAGCGCGGCCTGCTGGAACAGGAAGGCGAAGCCGACGGTGAGCAGCACCTGCCGCAGCACGTCGGCCTCGATCGGAACGATGGAAATGCGGCTGCAACAGGAAATACAGAGCGACGGCGACCGGCGCGATGACGGCAGCACGCCTCGACCCAGCCGCCGACGACGATGGCCCCAAGCGCGCCGACGGCCAGCCGTCAGCACGCCAGGCCGGCCGCGATATGGCGTTGCGGACGATATTCGAAACCTTCCGAGCGCAGGAACAACCGCTCCATCAGCAGGCCGATCACCGCGACGGCGAGCGCGGCCAGCGGCAGCGACAGCGCCCACGAGCCGGTCGCCGCGATCACCGACAACGCGATGTAACCGCCCCACAAGAAATAGGCGCCGTGGGCAAGATTGACGATCCGCATGACGCCGAAGATCAGGGACAGGCCGCTGCCCACGAGGAACAACAACGCCCCGTAGGATATGCCATTGAAGGCCTGCACGACCCAGAATTGCGTGTTCATTCCCCCCTGGTCCTTCTTTTTAGCGTTTAACGCGAAGGTTGCCGTTACCTTACATTATGACGGCCGCAAATGAACACCCCAAATGGCCGCAGCCGGCCGCTATACGTTGCGCAGGTGACGTTGTTCGCTTGTGTAAGGCGCGCATTACTTGCGGGTGCGGCTCTTGCCGGCTGCCTGCTTTTTCGGCGGGATGATCGGCAACAGCAGGTAGGGCGCTTTGCCGCGGCTAAAATGCAGGCTGGTGGTGCCGTTGAAAATGGCGGGCGGCCGATCTTTCGGATGGTTGTGCAGGAACGGTCCGCAGCCTTTCAGCTCGTTCTTGAAGTTCGACAGCTTGCCGCCGCTGGCGCCGCCATATTCGTAGTCCTTGCCGCGCACCGACACACCGATGCGATAGCCGGCGGGTACCACGATGCAGGACGGCCAGATCTCGATGTCGAGGTCCACCGGCTGGCCCTTCTTGAGCGGCTGCTTCTGGTCGTGCGTGTGATAGGGCCGGTAGGGCAGCGACAGCTTCTTGTCGAGCTTGCGGTGCGAGGCGCGCAGCCAGCCCTGTGCAATCGGAGTATGCGGATCGATGGCGCCCTGGAACACGATTTCCTTCAGGTCGCCGGTGAACACGCGCAGCACGATGAAGAAGTCGGCGTCGCTGGTCGACGACGAGGCGACCAGCTTGAGCGCCGACGGGCCGGTGATCTCCGTCTCATGCGCCAGCGGCGGCGTCAGGAACGTGAGGCCGTCGCCCATGGCGTCGAATGATAAGCTTGCCGCTGCCGGACGGCTTCTTCGGCGTCAGCGCCATGCTGGCGGAATCGAGATAGAACTTGGTCCATTTGGTGCGCTTGAGCGGCCACTCGTTCTCGGCGCGCGCGACGAATTTTTCGCCCGGGTAGCGCAGCTGCAGCAGCACCTTCGGCTGCTTGCTCCAGCTCGTATCCTTGCCGTGCAGGAAATAATCGAAGAAGCGCAGCTGCTGCTCGCGGCCGTAGTCGGTGTAGAAATGCGTCCAGTGCTCGATGCCGTGCGCCTCCAGCCATTTCTGCTTGGAGGCCGCGCGCGTAAAACCTTCGAAATTGCCGCGCGGATGCAGGCCCTGGCCGCCCCAATTGGCGGCCGAGAACAAGGGCGTCGTGACTTTTTCCCACACCGGCGAGCGGTCGCGATGATATTTGTCGTCGAGCGGATGCGCGAGGATATCGCCGCCGAAGTCCGAGCGGTTTTTTGCGAGCACTTCCTCCGACAGCGTCTCCGGCCCGCACACCAGTTCGTCGTGGATGCGGCTGCGCTTGCCGCGCTCGCCGGCGCCGTATTGCACGGTCTTGACCTGCATGTCGTACCAATTCTCCCAGAAGGTCGAGAGAATGCCGCCGTGATGCGTCATGTCGCGATACCAGTCGGCGGAGCCTTCCCACACGCACATGGCGGCGAGATGCGGCGGCTGCAGCGACGCCACGTGCCACTGGTTCATGCCGTAATAGGAAATACCGTTGAGCCCGACCTTGCCGCTCGACCAGGGCTGCACGCCCGCCCATTCGATGCAGTTATAAAAATCCTTGGTCTCGCGCGGTGAGAAATGATCGATGAAGCCGGGCGAGCAGCCGGTGCCGCGTGAATCGACGCGCACGCAGGCGTAATCGTGCGGCACCCATTTCTCGGGATCGACCACTTCCCAGTTCTGATATTTGTTGGAGGAGCCGGCCGTCACATCAGGATGTTTCTCCGCCATGATGTTCCAGGCGCTCGGATAGCCGTCCTGGAAGGCGAGGTTTTTGGCGTAAGGGCCGTAGGTGAGGATGACGGGATATTGGCCGTCTTTCACGGGGCGAAAAACATCGGCGCGCAGCACCTGGCCGTCGTCCATCGTGATCGACACGTTCCAGTCGATCCGCATGCCGTCGCGGATTTCCCATCGCTGCAGCAACGCGGCCATACAAGCCTCCCCCTGATGCTCGTCATGCCCGCGCTCGTCGCGGGCATCCACGCCTTTCTTTCATTCTTGCAAGACGTGGATGGCCGGGACAAGCCCGGCCATGACGATTGAGAGGGCAGCGATCGTGAAAAGCTATCTCTTGCGCCGCTTCACCTTCGCCATCTTCTCCATCACCGCGCAGACCGCGGCGGTGTCCTGCGCGCCGAAGCCCATCTTCTCCGCTTTGCGGTAAATCGCCTTGGTGGCGTTGAACATCGGTGTCGGCACGCGGATCTTGCGGGCGTAATCGCCGATCACCTGCATATCCTTGTCCCAGACCGAGATCTTCATGGTGGCGTTCTTGTAATTGCCTTTCACCATCATCGGCGCGCGCAATTCGAAGATGCGCGAATTGCCGGCGCCGACCTTGATCAAATCGAGGATCAATTGCGGCGGCAGCCCGGCCTTCATGCCCAGCACCATGGCTTCCGCGCTCGCCACGTTGTGGATGGCGACCAGCAGATTGGCCACGTATTTCATGCGGCTGCCGTTGCCAAAGGCGCCGACATCGAAGACGCGGCGGCCGAAGGCTTCGAACATGGGCCTGAGCCGGCGAACCGAGCGCGCATCGCCGCTGGCGTAGAACACCAGATCGCGGCTGGCTGCCTGCGAGCCGGTGCCGCTCACCGGCACGTCGAGCATGACGTGGCCGGCTTTGCGCAATATGCGCTCGGCCTTTTCCTTGTCCGAAATCGCGAAGGTGCTCATTTCGACCAGGACCTTGCGCGGCAGCTTGACGGCGGCGATGGCGCGCGCGGTGTCCATGAGCGCGGCCGGCTTGGGCAGGCTGGTCAGGATGGTCGGCACTATTTGCGCAACGCCGACGGCGCTTGCGGCGATCTCGATGCCGGCGCGCTTGGCCTCGCGGCGCCGCGCCGCGCTGATGTCGTAGCCGACCACGCGCCAGCCGGCGCGCGCCAAATTCCTGGCGAAAGCGCCGCCCATGATGCCGAGCCCGATCACCCCGACCGTGCCCTTGGTCTTCTTGGCCGCCATGCAAAAGCTCTCCCCGATGAAAATTCCAAGGTGACGCCAAATCGCGTGAAACTCTTAAGCGGTCGAGGGCCGGGCTGTCGAGTAGGCAAAGGTTGCAATGCGCTTTCATGCCGCGCCGTGATCGCCTATCGTCGCCGCCGACAGCACAGCGGGAGGAGCCATGAAAGTCGGAGTAGCCGGACTCGGCGCCATGGGCGGCAATGTCGCCGCGCGCCTGATGGAAGTCGGCCACCAGGTGACCGTGTGGAATCGCACGCCTGCCAAGGCAAAACCGCTGGCCGATGCCGGCGCCAAACTCGCCTCATCGCCGGCCGAGGTGGCGGCCGCGAGCGAGGCGGTCATCACCATGCTGACCGACGGCGCCGCGATCGACGCGGTCTATAACGGGCCGAACGGCCTGTTGTCGGGTGACGTCAAAGGCAAGCTGTTCATCGAGATGAGCACGGTGGCGCCCAAGATCGAGACCGAACTCGCGCCCAAGGTGCGCGCCAAGGGCGCCGCGCTGGTCGAATGTCCGGTCGGCGGCTCGACCGCGCCGGCGCGCAAGGGGCAGTTGCTCGGCCTGATGGGTGCCGAGCCGGCCGACGCCGCGCGTGCGCGGCCGCTGCTCGAACAGCTCTGCCGCAAGGTCGAGCACTGCGGGCCGGTCGGCGCCGGCGCCGCCATGAAGCTCGCGATCAACCTGCCGCTGATGGTGGCCTGGCAGGCCTATGGCGAGGCATTTGCGATAGCGCGGAGCGTCGGCTGGGAGCCCAAGCGCCTGCTCGATCTGTTCGTCGAGAGCAACGGCGCCAATAACGCGCTCAAGATGCGCGCCGAGATGATCGTCAAGATGTTCGAGGGCACGGATCCGGGACCGACCACCTTCAGCATCGCCAACGGCGTCAAGGATCTGCGCACCATGGTGGCGACCGGCGAAGCGCTGGGCGCCGACATGATCGCGACCAAGGCGGCGCTCGTCGGGTTTCGAGGACGCCACCAAGCACGGCTTCGGCGGCGGCGACGGCGCGCAAATGACGGTGTTCTGGTCGGAGCGGAAGAAGTAAAAAGTCACTGGGGAGGCGAAAAGTGAAACTGTTTTCGTACTGGCGTTCGCTCGCGACCTATCGCGTGCGCATTGCGCTCAACCTCAAAGGCATCAAGCCCGACGAGGTGATCACCGTCAATCTGCACGAGGGCAAGCAGCGCGATCCGGCGTATCTCAAGATCAATCCGATGATGGCGCTGCCGGCGCTGATCGAAAACGACGGCACCGTGTTGTTCGAATCGCTCGCCATCCTGGAATATCTCGACGAGACCCATCCCAATCCGCCGCTGCTGCCGAAGGAGCCGAAGGCGCGCGCGCGGGTGCGCGGCCTGGCGCAGATCATCGCCTGCGACACCCATCCGCTGATCGTGCCGCGCGTGCGTGAATATCTGGCCAGCGAATTCAAGATCGATGAGCCGGGCGTGATGAAATGGGGCCACCATTGGCACATGACGGCGCTCAAGGCGCTGGAAACCAATCTCGCCGGCTCGAAAGAAACCGGGCGCTTTGCGCAGGGCGACCAGCTCACCATCGCCGACATCTGCCTGTGCGGGCAGGCGGTGGGCGCGGCCTATTTCAAGTGCGATCTGGCGCCGTTCCCGACCTTCAAGCGCATCGTCGAGGAGTGCAACACAATCGAGGCGGTCGCGCGCGCCCATCCGCTCAAGCAGCCCGGCGCGCCGGCGGCGGCGTAATCGCGTCGATGCTCAACACCGCGATCGTCGGCCTCGGCTGGTGGGGCAAAAATCTGGTGAAGGCGGCGCGCGAGTTCGGCGCGCCGCTGCGTTTCACGCGCGGCGTGACGCTGGAGCCCGACACGGTGCGCGACTTCGCCGCCGAGCACAACATCGCCATCGGCACGTCGTTCGAGGATGTGCTGGCCGACCGCGACATCAAGGCGGTGATCCTGGCGACGCCGCACACCAAGCACCGCGCCCAGGTCGAGGCGGCGGCCAAGGCCGGCAAGCAGATCTATTGCGAGAAGCCATTCGCGCTCAGCAAGGCCGACGCCGCCGCCATGCTCGACGCCTGCCAGCGCGCGGGCGTGGTCATCGGCGTCGGCCATCATTTCCGCCTGATGCCGTCGATGCGCGCGCTGGCCGAGCTGATGGCCTCTGGCGCCTTCGGCACCGTCATGCATGTCGAGGGCCATTACAGCCACGATTGGCTGGCGAATATGCCGGCCGACAGCTGGCGCATCGCGGCGGAAGAAACCCGCGCCGGCGCCATGACCGGCATGGGCATCCATGTGCTCGATTGTTTCCGCGACCTGGCCGGGCCGATGAAGCGCGTCAGCGCGCTGTCGAAGGCGCGCGCGCTCAAATTGCCGACCGGCGACACCACCGCCGCGTTGATCGAGTTCGCAAGCGGCGCCACCGGCGTGCTCGGCACCACGCTCAAGACGCCGTTCCGCTGGCGCATCGCCGTCTTCGGCGAGACCTGCTGGGCCGAGAGCGTGAGCGAGACCAAGCTGATCGTGCGCCGCGCCGGCAAGGAGCCGGAGGTGCTCGACCATCCGCCCGACAATCACCTCGGCCGTAACCTGGATTATTTCGCCAAGGCCGCGTTGGGGCAGGGCGCGTTCCCGATTTCGCCGGCCGCCATCTTGCAGACCGCGGCGGCGCTCGAGGCGGTATTCAAGTCGGTGGACGCCGATGGGGCGTGGATGGCGGTGTGAATCCTTGCTACGGATTTCGGCCTCGTCAGCACAGGACGGTGTCACATGCTTCAGGACAAATTTGTGCCGCCCAGCGGCGCCTTCACCCGCAGCGTGCCGGTGCGGTTTTCGCATTGCGACCCGGCCGGCATCGTCTACTTCCCGCATTACTTCGACATCTTCAACGGGCTGATCGAAGACTGGTACGGGCAAGAGCTCGGTTACGATTATGCCGAGCTGGTCATGGGCAGCCAGTACGGCTTTCCCTTCGTTCACATCGACTGCGACTTCAAGATTCCGAGCCGCATGGGCGATATCATCGAGCTGACCTTGCTGGTCGAGCGCATCGGCCGCTCCTCGCTCGGCATCGCCATCGTCTGCCATCACGACGGGCTCGAGCGGCTGCGCGCCCACATGGTCACCGCCATGATGTCGCTCGAAACGCGCAAGCCGGTGCCCTTGCCGCAAGCGCTGCGCGACAAGATCGAAACCTATCGGAGCAAGACCGCCGGCACCTGAGTTGGCCGGCTACTTCTCGATCGGGAAGCCGACGATGCTGCCCCATTCGGTCCACGAGCCGTCGTAAATCTTGACGTTCTTGGCGCCGAGAATTTGGCCGAGCGCGATCCAGGCGATGGTGGCGCGGTGGCTCAGCCGGCAATAGCAGACAATCTCGTCGAATTTTTCCGGCGTGACGCCGGCCGCGGCCAGGACATGGCGAAGCTCGCCGGGCGACTTGAACGAATTGTCTTCGTTCAGCAGTTCCTTGAAATAGAGATGGACGGCGCCGGGGATGCGTCCGGTCCGCTCGGCGCCGTAATCGACCTTGAAGGAATAATCGGATACGCGCTCGCCCGAATATTCCTCCGGCGAGCGCACGTCGAGCAACAGCCGCCGCGGCTGGCCCAGATGGTCGCGCACATTGTCGCGGCCGATCCGCATCGACGACGGACCCGCCGGCGGCGCCGGATAGGCGACAGCGGGAAAGCGCGGCAGAGTTTGCGTGAGCGGCCGCTTCTCCATGAGCCATTTCCGGCGCCCGCCGTCGAGCAGCCGAGCTTCGCGTGCCCGGCCATGGTGAAGGCCCAGTAAGCGTAGCTGCCGAATTGAACGGGGTCGCCGTACAGCACGACGGTTGCCTGCGGGCCTATTCCTAAGCCGCCGAACAGCTTCGCCATCGCCGCGGGCGCGATGAAATCGCGGTCGGTCTCGTGCCAGCAGGCCGATTTCCAGTAGAACCACAGCGCGCCGGGAATGTGCCCCTCGCGGTAGGTCTTGTCGTCGTTGAGATTGCAGACCTCGACGATGCGAAGATCGGGGTCGGCGAGATGATCCTCGAGCCAGGCGGTGGAGACGAGCGGCGAAGAATCCATCGGACGTATTCCCTTACCGACGTGTCGGCGACGCCGAGCTGTCAGCGCATCAGGCGGAAAGTTTCCGCGGCTTCGGTGCCGCGATCGCCGCGTCCCACACCTCGTGGATATGCGCGACCTCCTGCTCGAAGCGTTGCAGGAACAGCCGCGCCTGCGTCGACAGCGTGCGCCGCGTCGGCTGGATCACCACGAATTCGGCGTGCAGCTCCGGCGCGACGATCGGATTGACGATCAATTCGCCGCGGCCGATGTCGTTGACCGAGATCACGCTCGGCAGGATCGTCACCCAGTCGGAGCGCGCGACGAATTCCAGCGTGGCGATCATCGCATCCATGTCGAGCATGGCTGCGACTTCGACGCCGTGGGTCTGGAAATAAGTTTCGAGATTGCGCCGGCGGATATTGTCCGGCCCCGGTGCCACGAATTTCAGCGGCGCGCAGTCGGAAAGCCGCAACGGCGCCAGCGGCGTGAAGCCGCGCTTCGGGCCGGAGATCAGCATCTCGCGGTCGCGCACCAGCAGCCGCGATTTGAGCCCGATGGTGCCTTCGAAGGCCGGCACCACGGCGAAGTCGAGCTCGCCATCGAGCACCATCTCGGTGAGCAGGTTGCTGTAGCCCTCCACGATGTGCAGCCGCACCTCAGGGCAGCGCGGCACGAAGTCGTCGAGCACCGGCGCCAGCACCGCGCGGGTGAAGGTCGGCATCAGCCCGATGCGCAATTCGCCGACCACCTGGCCGGCCGTCGAGCGCGCCTCGTCGGCGGCGTGCTCGAGCGCGCCCACCGCCTCCACGCAGCTTTTGTAGTAGCGCAGGCCGGCATGGGTCGGCGTCACGCCGGCGCTGGTGCGCTCGAACAGCTTGACGCCGAGCCGGCGCTCGACCGCCGCCACGTGCTGGGAAATGCCGGATTGGGTGGCGTTTTCGCGCTCAGCGGCGCGCGTGAAGGAGCCTTCCTCGCAGACCGCGATGACGGCGCGCACCTGCCGCAGGGGGATATTACGCATGGGGACCTGCATTAGAAAACTTAATGACGAAGGGCAAATTATATTATTTCTTTCAGGTGCGCCATCCGAATAACATCCGCGCCAATAAGCAATAACCGGCGTTTATAGCGCCAAGCGGAGGACGCCATGGGTACAGCGAATTTCGGCACCGTTGGCTTGGATTGGCAGCAGCGCGTCAACTGGGAGCGGCTGCGCGAATACCGCATCGAGCGCGCCCGCACGATGATGAAAAAGCATGGCCTGGGCGCCGTGCTCTGCATGTACGACGAAAACGTGCGCTACATCACCGGCACGCTGACGCCGGGCTGGAACAAGCTCAAGCCCGGCCTGCGTTACGCCATGCTGTGCGGCGACGCGCGGCCGATCTTGTTCGAGCAGGGCGATCTCGGTTTCCAGATCGAGCGGCATTCGCCGTGGATCCCGAAGGAAAACGTGCGCCACTCGTTTGCCTGGATCAAAGGCGCGGCAGGTCCCGCTTCGACCCAGCAGGTCACAAAATTCGCCAAGGCCGTGATGCAAGGCGATGAAGGACCACGGCGTCGCCGGGCAGAAGCTCGGCGTCGACTTCATCGACATCAACATGATCCAGATCTTCAAGGAGAACAACATCAACTGGACCGACGGCATGAGCGCGATGATGGATGCGCGCGCGGTCAAGAGCCTGGACGAGCAGGAATGCTTCCGCATCGTCGGCGCCATCGGCGACGCCACGCATTGGGAGTGCATGAAGTTCCTGCGCCCCGGCATCACCGAGAACCAGGTGACCGCGCATCTGATGGAGTATCTCTACAACTTCGCCGGCATTGAAGACGTCGAAGACGTGATCGTGTCGTCCGGCCCCAACACCTGGCCGAACTGGCGCAACTTCTCCGACCGCATCATCCAGCCCGGCGACATCGTGTTCATGGATTTGGCCGCGCTGACGTGGAACGGCTACAAGTCCTGCTATTACCGCACCTACTGCGTCGGCAAGGAGCCGTTCGCAAGAACAGAAGGACACCTACGCCACCGCGCTCAAGTGGCTGTACGACTCGATCGGCGCGGTGAAGGTCGGCGCCACCACGCGCGACATCGCGCTGAAATGGCCGTCGGCGATGGAGACCTGGGGCTACGAGGACGAAGACCAGGCCGCGGCGAACTTGTGGGGCCACGGGCTCGGCCTTGCGCAATACGACCCGCCGGTGATCTCGCGCATCTGGTCGCTCGATCACCCGATCGAAATCCAGGAGGGCATGACCTTCGCGCTCGAAACCCAGCACGGCAAGAAATTCCGTTACGGCGTGCGCATCGAGGAAATGCTGATCGTGAAGAAGAACGAGATCGAGATCGTCTCGAACTTCCCGGTCAAGCAGATCACCGTGGTCGATCCGCTGCCGGGTTATGGCGATCACGTGAAATAGCACTTGCCTCTCCCCGCTTGCGGGGAGAGGTCGGCGCGCGCTAGCGCGCCGGGTGAGGGGAGCTTTCGATAATTTTCGATTTGCAATTGCCCCTCACCCCAACCCTCTCCCCGTAAGAACGGGGAGAGGGAGCGCGCCGAGCCAGCTGGCAACGTCGGAATTTTGCAACCGCATGACCGCCTTCATCCTCCCGCTCAGCGATCCCGCCGCCACCGATCCCGAAAACGTCGGGCCGAAGGCGGCCAATCTCGCCACGCTGACGCAGGCCGGCCTGCCGACGCCGGGCGGCTTTGCGCTGACGGCGGAAGCCTATCGCCATCAACTGCGCCATCTCGGCATCGACAGACTGCTGGCGGCACTACAACGACGCCGACGTGCCGACGTCGCGGCGCCTGTCGGTCGCAGATCCGGCTCGCGCTCTACCAGGAGCCGATCGCGCCGGAAATCCTCGCGCCGCTGCTCGCGGCCTGGCGCGCGCAACGCGCAACAGCCCGCTCGGCGTGGTGCGCTCCTCGGCGCTGATCGAGGACCGCAAGGGCGCCAATTTCGCCGGCCAGTTCGAAAGCTTTCTCGGCCTCTCCGACGAAACCGAATTCCTCACCGCGGTGCGCGCCTGCTGGGCGGCGCTGTGGACCTCGCATGCGCGCCGCTACATGGACAATCACGGCCTGTCGCCGGCCGACACCGCGATGGGCGTGCTGATCCAGCCGCTGATTTCCGCGCGCGCCTCGGGCGGCGGCCTGTCCGAAACCGCCGAAGGCCATATGCTGATTTCCGCCACCTGGGGCCTCGGCTCGGCGATCGCGCAGGGCGAGGTGGTGCCCGACCGCATCGTGCTCGGCAAAAACGGTTTCGTGCGCACGGTCGAAGCCGGCCGCAAGGGCCATCGCGACACCTGCGATCACGGCGTCTCGGCGCCGCAGCTGGTGCCGGCCGATCTGGTGAACGAGCCGTGCCTGACGCAGGGCGAGGCGGTGACGCTCGGCCGCCTGCTGCGCAAATGCGAAACGCTCGCCGGCGGGCCGGTCGAGATCGAATGGGCGATGGACGAGGCCGGCTTCAAGCTGCTGCAATCGCGCCCGCTGCATGTCGAGGCGCCGATCGTGCCGGACGCAGATCTGGCTGCAGCATCCCGGCCTCAACGGTCATCCCGCCGGCATCGGCTGGGGATCGGGCCGCGCGGTGGTGGTGAATTGCGAATGCGAGATCGAACGCGTGCGGCCCGGCGACATTCTGGTGACCAAGGTGGCGGGGCCGGCGCTCAGTCACATCCTGCCGCGCGTCGCCGGCGTGGTGGCGGAACTCGGCGGCTCGACCTCGCATCTGGCGTCGCTGGCGCGCGAGCGCGGCATTCCCATGGTGCTGGGCGTGCTCGACGCCACCCGCAAGATTCCCGACGGCGCGCAATGCGCGGTCGACGGTGTCGCCGGCATCGTGCGGTGGCTGCGGTGAGCGGCAAGGCGAAAAATTTGCCACGCATTTTCGTCACGCAGCCGATCGCGGACAGCGCCGTGAAGCGCTTGCGCGCGCTGGGCAGCGTGAAAGTCTTCGCCGACGACAGCCGCATCATTCCCCATCGCACGCTGATCGCGGCTGTCGCCAAGGCCGACATCTTGTTCTGCCTGCTGCACGACAAGATCGACCGCGCGGTGATTGCGGCCAATCCGAAGCTGCGCCACGTCGCGGCGCAATCCATCTCGCCGTCCAACATCGACGTCGCCGAGGCAACCAAGCGCGGCATACCCGTCACCGTGGTGCCGCCGGTGACCACCGAGGCGACCGCCGACCTCACCTTCGGATTGATGCTCGCCGTCGCGCGCCGCATGGTGGAGGGCGACCGGCTGGTGCGCGCCGGAAAATTCCCCGGCGGCCAGTCGCGTCATCTGCTCGGCGCCATCGTGCACGGCAAGACCTCGGGCCTGATCGGCGGCGGCGGGCTGATCGGCAAGGCGGTGGCGGCGCGCGCGCAAGGTTTCTCGATGCGGGTGCTTTATTGGTCGCACCGCCGCAAGCCGGAGGGCGAGGAGCAGGACGCCGGCATCACCTTCGTGCCGTTCGACCAGGTGCTGCGCGAATCCGATTTCGTCTCGCTGCATTCGCCGCTCAATGCGCAGACCCGCCATCAGATCGGGGCGCGCGAGCTCGGCCTGATGAAAAAGACCGCGTTCATCATCAATACCGCCCGTGGCCCGATCATCGACGAGGCGGCGCTGGTGCGCGCGCTGAAAGCGCGCAGGCTGGCCGGCGCCGGCCTCGACGTGTTCGAGCACGAGCCCAAGGTGCATGCCGAATTGAAGCGCATGAAAAACGTCGTGCTCGAACCGCATCTCGGCAGCGCAACGAGCGAGGTGCGCGAGCAGATGGCCAACATCGTGGTCGACAATATCGAGGCGCTGCTCGCCGGCCGCCGGCCGCCGAATTGCGTCAATCCGGAAGTGCTAAAATGATGTATCGTCGTCCGTGCGGAACGATCCAATAATCGCGGCGTTTGGAGGATACAATGGCGGACCTACCCAAGCTCGACGTGGTGATTGCCAACAATTTCGGCCATCTGCCGATGTTCATCGGCGCGGAGAAGGGCTACTTCAAGCAGCACGGCGTCGACGCCAGCTTCAGGGTCGTGGATACCGGGACCGACATGGTCAATGCCCTGCACAATGGCGAGGCGCAGGTCGGCGACATGAGCACGACGACCTACCTGAAGGCGGTACACGCCGGCAACCCGTTCCAGGTGATCGGCCTGATCATGAACGACGCCACCAACGATCGTTGCGATACGCCGCTCGCTATCGTCACGAAGAAGGGCAGGGGCATCAATGTCGGCAAGATCGGCGATCTTAGAGGCAAGAAGGTCGGCCTCGCGCAGCGGCCAGACTTCCGACGAATATTTCAAGATGGTGCTGCGCCGCGCCGGCGTGAAGTACGAAGATGTCACCATCGAGAACATCTGGTCGCAGTTCGGCCTCGCGCCCGCGCTGGCCGAGGGCAAGGTCGACGCCATCGTGACCTGGGAGCCCTTCGTGACGCAGGCGCTCACCCAGGTGCCCGATTCATATGAAGTGATCCGCGGCGGCCAGCACATGTCCTACGTGATGGTGGCGGTCGCGCACGGGCCGACGGTCGAGGCGAAGCCGGCGGTGATCAAGAGCATCGCTGCGGGCCTTGCGCAGTCGTCGCATTTCACCCGCAAGAATCCCGACGAGGCGGTGGAGATCTTCGCCAAATGGGTGCCGGGCACCGACGTCGCGATCGGTAAAAAGTCGATCAAGCACATCCACTTCGATCCGCGCATGTCGCCGAACGTGCTGCGCGCCTTCGAGAACGCCGAGGACGAGGTGCTCACCAACACGCTCAAGGGGGCGCCGCGGCTGAATGTGCCCAGCCTGTTCCGGCCGGAATTCATGCAGCAAGTCGAGAAAGAGCACCCGGAGTATTTCGCGGATTTGCCGAAGCTGAAGTAATCACTCCGCCGTCCAGCCGCCGTCCACCACCAGCGAGGTGCCGGTCATCAGCGCGGCGGCGTCGCTCGCCAGGAACACGATGGCGCCGGTCAAATCCTCGAGCTGGCCGAGGCGGCCGAGCTTGATGCGTGCGCAGCGTGTCGTCGCGGAACGCCTTGTTCTCGAAGAACGGCCGCGTCATCGGCGTCTCGATGAACGTCGGCGCCAGCGTGTTGACGCGGATCTTGTGCGGCGCGAGCTCGATCGCCATCGCCTTGGTGAAGCCCTCCATGGCGTGCTTGGTGGCGCAATAGACCGTGCGCGTCGGGCCGCCGACATGGCCCATCTGCGACGACATGTTGATGATCGAGCCCGGCTTGCTCGGCCGCGATCAGCCGCGCGCCACCGCCTGCGCCACGAAATAGGCGGCGCGCACGTTGAGGCCGAACACGAAGTCGAAGTCCTCGACTTTCACATCGACGAACATCGTCGGCCTGTTGGTGCCGGCATTGTTGACCAGAATGTCGAACGGCGCCTGCGCGGCGATGGCCGTTGCGCGTTGCCGCGACGTCGCGCACGTCGAGCGTGAGCGGCGTCGGCCTGCTGCCCGCGCGCGCGGATCGCCTCCGCCGCTTCCTCGATCTCCTTGGTGGTGCGCGCGGCGAGCGTGACATGCGCGCCGGCATCGGCCAGCGCCGAGGCGCAGGCCAAGCCGATGCCGCGCCCGCCGCCGGTCACCAGCGCGCGCCGGCCGTCGAGGCGGAAGGAGGGGGTTTTGGTGAGTTCGATTGTCATCGGCGTTCTCTAGATCCCTCCCCGCAAGCGGGGAGGGATGAGAAAGTCACTCCGCCGCCTGCGCGTAGGGCACGTTGCGGCCGCCGTAGCGGCGCACGCGCACATTGGCCTGCTCGGCGTGCGCGACAAAGCCCTCCAGCATGCACAGCCGCGAGCAGACTTCGCCGATCTTGGCGCTGGCCTCGTCGGTCAGCACCTTCTGATAGGTGCAGGTCTTGAGGAATTTGCCGACCCACAGCCCGCCGGTGTAGCGCGCCGCCTTCTTGGTCGGCAGCGTGTGGTTGGTGCCGATCACCTTGTCGCCATAGGCGACGTTGGTGCGCGGCCCGAGGAACAGCGAGCCGTAGTTCTTCATGCCGTTGAGGAACACGTCCGGGTCGCGCGTCATCACCTGCACGTGCTCGGAGGCGACGCGGTCGGCCTCCGCGACCATCTCGTCGCTCGTTGTCGCAGACGATCACCTCGCCGTAATCCTTCCAGGCCTGGCCGGCGAGATCGGCGGTCGGCAGGATCGTCAGCAGGCGCTCGACCTCGGTCATCGTTTCGCGCGCGAGCTTCTCCGAATTGGTGATCAGGACCGCGGGCGAGGTCGGCCCGTGCTCGGCCTGGCCGAGCAAGTCGGTGGCGCAGATTTCGCCGTCCACGCTGTCGTCGGCGATGATCAGCGTCTCGGTCGGCCCGGCCGAGCAGGTCGATGCCGACGCGGCCGAACAACTGGCGCTTGGCCTCCGCCACATAGGCGTTGCCGGGGCCGACCAGCATGTCGACCGGCGCAATGCTCTCGGTGCCGAGCGCCATGGCGGCGACCGCCTGCACGCCGCCCAGCACGTAGATCTCGTCGGCGCCGCCGAAATGCATGGCGGCGACGATCGCCGGATGCGGTCCGCCCTTGAACGGCGGCGCGCAGGCGATGATGCGCTTCACGCCCGCGACTTTCGCCGTGACGATCGACATGTGCGCCGACGCGACCATCGGATAGCGCCCGCCCGGCACGTAGCAGCCGATCGAGTTCACCGGGATGTGGCGGTGGCCGAGCACGACGCCGGGCAGCGTCTCGACCTCGAGGTCGTGCATGGTCTCGCGCTGCTTCTGCGCGAAGTTGCGCACCTGCGCCTGCGCGAACTTGATGTCGTCGAGATCGCGCTTGCGCACTTGCGATATGGCGCGCTCGACCTCCTGTGCGCTCAGCTTGAAATCCTTCGGCGACCATTTGTCGAACTTCTCCGACAATTCGCGGATGGCGGCGTCCTTGCGTTCGTCCACCTGCGCCAGGATGGTTTCGACCGTCGCGCGCACCTTGGCGTCGGCGGCCTTGATCGCGCTCGCGTCCATTCCGCGCTTGAGCCAACGGGCCATGATCGGGTTCCTTTCGATAGGCGGCGCGCGCCGCCGAACGTTTCGCGATATCGGCGTAGACGGCCGCCACACATTGCCTATCCGCTGTAATGGAACAGGTGCGGGCGTTCAAGCCGCCCGCTTGCGCAGCTAGGCCGCCGGTGGCCCGCGCTCGTTCAGCCACGCCATCACGCGCTCATAGGCCATTTGGGGTGTGACCGAGATCGTGCACCGGCAGGGCCCGCCGCCGACGCTGTCGCATTCCAGACTGCGCGAACAGAATTCGACGGCTTGCAAAGCCTCGCCCTTAGGGCCGAGCGGAAACCAGCGTTTGCCACTAAGGCTATCCCGCGCCGGGAAGATGCCGAGTGAATGGATGCCGAGGACGGCGGCGATATGCACCGGGCCGGTGCTGCCGCTGACCATGCCGTCGGCTGCTGCGATGAATGGCAGCAATTGCGGCAGGTCGAAACGTCCGAATGTGTCGGTCACGTTGGGCTCGGCCAGCAGCGCCGGGCAGTTGGCGCGCACGGTGTCGCCCTCCGACGCCGTTCCGGTAAGGATGATCTGAAAGCGCTCGGCCGGCAGCATGCGTGCGAGCGCGAGAAAATGCTCGATCGGCCAGTCACGCGCATTGCCGGTGGTCATTGTCTGGAGCAGGAGATGAAAACGCCCCGGCGCGAACAGCGCGCGGTGCTCGGCCGCTAACGGCTCGAGACGAGACAGGCCCGCAAGCGCCGCCATTTCCGCATTCGAAGGTTCAAGGCGCAATCCGAGCGCCCGCAAATCGCGCAGGTTGAGTGCACCCTCATTCAGCCCGGTTCGGGCACGGCCGTAAAAGGCGAAGCGATTGCACGAGCGCAGGGTGTTGCGACGGCGCAGGTTGCCAACTCGCGCCGGCACGCGCGCGCGCGCCGCGGTCTGTGCGATCTCTTTAGAGGGATACGGGTTGAGCAGGATATCGAGCCGTTGCGCCGCGAGGGCGTCGGCATCGTGCCGCGCCAGCTCGGCGTCGAAAAACTCATCGACATAGCGGCTGGCCCGTATCAGCGGCTCGGTGTAGCGCCGGCCGATAAACACGATCGTAGCGCTTGGGCAGGCGGCCTTGATCGCGCCGGCCATCGGCAGCGCGTGCACGATGTCGCCGAGGTTACCGGCGTGGACCAGGCCAATGCGGACGCCCGGCCGCAAAGACGCTTGCCACGGCCAGCGCGATACAGCAGGGGGGGCGCGGAGTTGCGATGTTGGTCGGACATCGCCCTATATACGAAGGCAAGGGCGGTCGCGCTACTTGATCGCCTGCGGATTGATCGGCGAGCCGGTGCCGCCGGTGATGAGCAGCGGCGGGCCGCAGAAGAAGAACTCGTAGATGCCGTCCTCGGCGCAGTCATCGGCCAGTTCCTTGAGATAGAAAATCTCGCCCATGCACAGGCCCATGGCCGGGATCACCACCCAGTGCCAGGGCTGGTTGGCTTCGCTGGTCTCGTTCGGCCGCACCTCGACGCCCCAGGTGTCGGTGCAGATCGCCGCGATCTGCTTGTCCTGGCACCAATAGCAATTCTCGAACTTGACGCCGGGCGCGTCACCGCCGGCATAGCCGCCCCATTCCTTCTCGGCCAGGCAGCGCTCCATCTGGCCGGTGCGCACGATGACGAAGTCGCCTTTGCGGATTTCGACATTGGCCTCCTTGGCGCATTTGTCGAGTTCGTCGTTGCCAATGCTCTCGCCGTCGGCCATCCACTTCACGCCGCGCAAGCGCGCGATGTCGAGCAGCACGCCGCGCCCGACCATCTTGTTCTTGGAATGCTCGATGCCGAGCACGCGACAGCCCGCGCGAGTCGATCAGCTTGGCGTCGTAGCCGTTATAGGCCTTGTCCTCGTAGAAGATGTGGCCGAGCGCGTCCCAATGCGTGGCGCCCTGCACGCACAGCGTCAGCGTGTCGTCGGCGTAGCGGATCTTGTTCCAGTCCTGCTGGCCGGCGATGGCGTCGGTGCCGGTCGCCAGCATCTGATGGATCGGATTGAAGCGGCCGCCGAACAGCCCGGTCTGCGGGCCGGTGCGGTCGAGCGGAATGCCGAGCGCGAACACCTTGCCGGTGCGGATCAGGCTCGCCGCCTTGACGATGTCCTCCGGCGTGACGTGGTTGAGCGTGCCGATCTGGTCTTGCTTGCCCCAGCGGCCCCAGTTCGACAGCTTCTTGGAGGCCTCGGCGATCGCCTGTCTGCCGACCTTGATGTTCATGGCGCGTTTCCCTTGCGTTTTTTGTGATTTAACGGCGCTCGATCGGTGCAATATTGCGCCTGAGGGCGGTGTTTCATCAAGCGGGATCGGCTTTGACAGAAGGCCGGAAAGTTTCCCATGATCAAAATCGAATAAGCGGCCGGACTGAACCGGCCATCGTGCAAGGGAGGAGCATATTCATGAAACGCAATCTGATCGCGGCGCTCGCCGCCGCCGGTGTGATGTGGTTCACACTGCCGGCGCAGGCCGGCAATGTCATCGACGAGTGGGACAGCGTCGAAGGCGCCGCCGGCGCCGGCGCTGAAGCCGGTGACGGTCGATCCGAAGACCACCGCGCTGCTTGATGCTCGACTTCATGAACCAGAACTGCGCCAAGCGTCCGCGCTGCGTCGCCTCGGTGCCGGCGGTGAAGAAACTGCTCGACCGACGCGCGCGCCGCCAAGGCCACCGGTGGTCTACAGCTTCGTCGCCAAGACCACCGGCGCCGACGTGATCAAGGATGTCGCGCCGCAGCGCCGGCGAGCCCGTCGTGCATTCCGGCGTCCGGACAAATTCCTGCACACCGACCTCGAGAAAATCCTGAAGGACAAAGGCATCAAGACCGTGATCGCGGTCGGCACCTCGGCCAATGGCGCGGTGCTCTACACCGGCAGCGCGCGCCGCGCTGCGCGGCATGAACGTGATCGTGCCGGTCGACGGCATGTCGTCGGTCAGATCCTTATTCGGAGCAGTCGCCACGGCATTGGCACCTGCGCCGATGGCGCCGGCGGCATCGGCGACGAAGGTGACGCTGACCAAGCTGCGACATGATCAAGTTCTGATCACACCTTCCCCAGCGCCCGCAAAATCTTGCCCGGCGTGAACGGCATGTCGGTCAACGGCTGTGGCGCCGAGCGGGCGCAGCGCGTCGTTGATCGCGTTCATCACGCAGGCCGGCGCGCCGGCGGTGCCGGCCTCGCCGGCGCCCTTGGCGCCCAATTCGCTGTCGGCGGTGGGCGAGACCACGTGGCCGCATTCGATGTCGGGCATTTCCGCCGCCATCGGCACCAGATAGTCGGCCATGTTGCCGTTGAGCAGTTGCCCGCGCTCGTCATAGAGGCAATGCTCGAACAGCGCGGCGCCGATGCCCTGCACCACGCCGCCGCGGATCTGCTCGTCCACCAGCTGCGGATTGATGATGGTGCCGCAGTCCTCCACGCACCAGTGCTTTAAGAGTTTCACGAAGCCGGTGTCGATATCGACTTCGAGCCAGCTCGCCTGGATGCCGTTGGTGAAGGCGAAGGGCCAGGCGCGCGGCACGTAATGGCGCGTCACCATCAGCTCGGCCTGCACGCCGGCCGGCAGCGTGTCGGGCCGGAAGTAGGCGACGCGCGCCAGCTCCTCCAGCGGCAGCCGCTCGGTGCCGGTCGCCTGCGTCCACCACGATGCCGTTGCGGATGTCGAGCGCCTCGGGCTTGGCCTGCAAGATGCTCGCCGCCACCGCCAGCACGTTGCCGCGCAACGCCTTGCCGGCCTGCCAGGCCGCTTCGCCGCCGATGCCGGCCGCGCGCGAGGCCCAGGTGCCGCCGCCATAGGGCGTGTTGTCGGTGTCGCCGGTGACCACGCGCACTTTCTCGATCGGCACGCCGAACGCGGTCGCCGCGCACTTGCGCGACGACCGATTCCGCGCCCTGGCCCTGCTCGGTGACGCCGGTGTGCACGACCACGGCGCCTTGCGCGTCGAGCATGAGCGTGGCGCCGTCCTGCGAGGTGATGCGGGCGCCGCCGACGCCGTAGAAGGCGGCCGACGGATTGGTCACCTCGATGAAGCTCGCAAAGCCGATGCCGCGATAGATGCCTTGTTCGCGCAGCCGCTTCTGCTCGGCGCGCAGGCCGGCATAGTTCATCATGGCTGTCGAGATGCGCGAGCGACTCGTGGTGCGACAGCTTCTCGAACTTCAGCCCGACCGCCGATGCGCACGGATAGCCGTCGTCGGGAAACAGATTGCGCCGGCGCAATTCGAGCGGGTCCATGCCGATCTTCGCGGCGGCGAGCTCGACCAGCCCTTCGGTCACCGCCACCGCGATCGGATGGCCGACGGCGCGGTACTGGCACATGACATTCTTATTCTGGAACACCACGCGCGCCACGCGCGCGATAGTTCGGGCAGGTGTAGGGCCCGCCGACCAGATTGACGACCTGGTTGGCCTCGATGCCCGAAGTGCGCGGATAGACCGAATAGGGGCCGATGCCGGTCAGGTCGTCGATCTCGAAGGCGGTGATGGTGCCGTCCTGCTTGACGCCGATCTTGGCCTTGATGCGGTGGTCGCGGGCGTGGATGTCGGTGACGAAGCTCTCGATGCGGTCGGCGACGAACTTGACCGGGCGCTTGAGCAGCTTCGACAGCGCCACCGTCGCCATCTCGTCGGCGTAAGTGTGCACCTTGATGCCGAACGAGCCGCCGACGTCCTTGGTGATCACGCGCACCTGGCGCTTCGGCCAGATCGAGATGCTTGGCGAACAGGTTCTGCATCATGTGCGGCGCCTGCGTGCCGTGATAGACGGTCATGCGCTGCATCGCCTTCGTTCCAGTCGGCCACCACGGCGCGCGGCTCGGTGGTGACGCCGGTGTGGCGGCCGAACATGAAGGTGGTCTCGACCACCGCGTCGGCCTCGGCGAAACCCTTGTCGGGGCTGCCGACTTCCAGCTTGCGCTCGAAGCAAAGATTGTCGCCGAGCGAGGGATGGATCACCGGCGTCTTCTTGTCGAGCGCGGTTTCCGGATCGGTGACCGCGGGCAGCGCTTCGTAGTTCACCTCGACCAGCTCGCAGGCGTCCTCGGCCTCGCGCGCGCGTGCGCGCCACCACGGCGGCAGACCGCCTCGCCCTGCCAGCAGGCGCGCTCGACGGCGATGGCGTGCTGCGGCGCGGATTTCAGGCCCTTCAGATGCGTGAGCACGCCGACCCAGGGCGTCATGACTTTGGCAAGCTCGGCGCCGGTGACCACCGCGATCACGCCCGGCGCCTTCTTCGCCGCCGCGGCGTCGATCTTGACGATGCGCGCATGCGCGTGCGGCGAGCGCACGAAGGCGACATGCGTCATGCGCGGCAGCGCTGACGTCGCTGACATATTGCCCGCGCCCTTGCGTCAGCCGCTTGCAGATTCGGCCGCGGCACCGAGCGGCCGATATAGGAGTTCGGCCGGTCGAGCGCGGTGAGCACGGGCGGGGAGTCGTCGGTGATTTTCATTTTTTGCCCTCCGCGCGCGCTTGCGCCACCGCCTCCACCGCGTCGACGATGGCGTGATAGCCGGTGCAGCGGCAGTAGTTGCCGGAGAGATGCTCGCGGATTGCCTCGCGCGTCGGCACGCCGCCGCGCTTTTTCGCTTGCAAGAGCAAATCCTGCGCCGCCACCAGCATGCCGGGCGTGCAATAGCCGCATTGCAGCGCGTTGCGCTGCTCGAACGCCAGCTTGCAGATCGGCGATCTCGCCGTGTCCGACAGGCCCTCGATGGTCTCGACCTTGGCGCCGTCGCATTGCACCGCCAGCATCAGGCAGCCGCGCACGATCTCGCCGTTGACCCGCACCGTGCAGGCGCCGCAGACGCCGTGCTCGCAGCCGACATGGCTGCCGGTGAGCGCGAGGTCCTCGCGCAGGAAATCGACCAGCGTCTTGCGCGCCTCGACGCGTTCGGCCACGCGTTCGCCGTTGACGGTGAGAGCGATGTCGAGGGCAAGGTTGCGAGGAAGCGCGCTCATGCCCGCGCCTCCATCAACTGCTTGGCCACGCGGCGCAGCAGCACGCCGGCGAGGTGCTTTTTCACGGCGCCGGTTGCCTGCACGTCGTCTTGCGGATCGAGGTCGAGCGCGGCCACCGCGCCCTCGACGTCGCCCTTCGCCAGCGCGGCTTCCGATTTCTTCGCCCGCACGGGCGTCGCGCCGACGCCGAAAAAAGCGAGCCGCACATCTTTGAGGCCCTTGCCGTCGGCGCGCGCGCTGGCGGCGAGGCCGACCATGGCGTAGTCGCCGTGCCGGCGGGCCAATTCCGCAAAGCCAACGCGGCTGCTCTTGTCGGCGGCGGGAACGCGGACGGCGGTCAACCATTTCCTGCGGGCGCAGCGCGGTCTCGAACAGGCCCTTGAAGAAAGCGTCGGCCTTCACCTTGCGCTTGCCTCTGCGGGCCGGCGATCTCGACCTCGCCGTCGAGCGCCAGCAGGCAGGCCGGCAATTCCGCCGCCGGATCGGCGAAGGCGATCGAGCCGCCGAAGGTGCCGCGGTTGCGGATGGCGGGATGGCCGATATGCGGCATGGCGAGCGCGATCAGCGGCGCGTGCTTGGCGATCAGCGCGGAGCGCTCGACCTGGGCATGGCGCGCCAGCGCGCCGATCTCGATCGCCTTGCCCTTCTTGGCGATGCCGTCGAGGCCCTTGATGCCGTTGATGTCGATCAGCAGCGCAGGCGCCGACAGCCGCATGTTGAGCGTGGCGATCAGGCTCTGCCCGCCGGCCAGCAGCCGCGCGTCATCCTTGTGCTTGGCCAGCAGCGCGACCGCTTCCTTGAGCGTGCGCGCCTTGGTGTAGGCGAACGGCGCCGGCTTCACGCGTAGTCCTCCCCGGACGAGCTTTTTTCTCATTGTGACCGAGAACGCGCCGCCGGTCAATGCGGGGCCACTCGCGGTTTCGCGAATTGCCGCGTATAACGCCCGGCCACAAAGGGGAGAAAACCATGGCGGGAGAGTTCGCAGGAAAGATCGTCGTCGTCACCGGCGGCAGCCGCGGCATCGGCCGCGCTATCGCTGCGGCCTTCGCGCGCGAGGGCGCGCAGACGGTGCTGGCGGCGTCCAACGCGGCCAATCTCGCCGCCGGCGCCAAGGCGGTGGCCGCGGCCGGCGGGCCGGCGCCGCTGACGGTGGAAGGCGACCTGCGCACGCTCGCCGGCCTGCGAGGCGCTGTTCAAGACGGTCAATGACAAGTTCAAGCGCTGCGATGTGCTGGTCAACAATGCCGGCGCCACCAAAGGCGGCAAGTTCTTCGACCAGCCGGACGAGGCCTGGAGCGACGGCTTCGCGCTCAAATTTCACGCCGCGGTGCGGCTGACCCGGCTGTTCTGGCCGCTGCTGAAGGCCTCGCATGGCAGCATCGTCAACATCATCGGCGGCGCCGCGCGCACGCCGGGGCCGGATTTCCTGATCGGCGGCGCGGTCAACGCCGCCATGGCCAATTTCGCCAAGGGCCTCACCGCGCTCGGCAACCGCGACGACGTCAACGTCAACGTCATCCATCCCGGCCAGACCGAGACCGACCGCGTCGTGCAATTGTTCCAGCAATTCGCCAAGGCGCAGGGCAAGACGCCGGAGCAAGTGCGCGAGGAGTCGCTGGCGAAGAGCGGGCTGCGCCGCATCGGCCTGCCGGAGGATGTCGCCGCGCTGGCGGTGTTTCTGGCGAGCGCCAAGGGCCGCCACATCCAGGGCACCGCGATCGCGGTCGACGGCGGGGCGACGCCGGGGTTCTATTAGCCCGCGATCTTCTTCACGATATCGATCGCGCGCCGCAGCAGCGTCATCGAGGCTTCCAGCGTGCGGAAGGCGGCGTGCGAGGTGAGCGTCACGTTCGCCAGCTTGGCCAGCGGGTGATCCGCCTTCAGCGGCTCGGCCTGGAACACGTCGAGCCCGGCGTGGCGGATGTGGCCGCTGTTGAGCGCTTCGATCAACGCCGCCTCGTCCACCAGCGCCCCGCGCGCGGTGTTGACCAGGATTGCGCCCGGCTTCATGCGCGCGATGCGCTCCTTGCCGAGGAAGCCGCGCGTCTCGTCGTTGAGCACGAGGTTGATCGACACCACGTCGGCGCGCGCCAGCAGCGTGTCGAGCTCGACCAGCGGCACGCCGGCGCGCCGCGTCCGGTTCCAGCCGATCACGTGCATGCCGATGCCGCGGCCGATGCGCGCGACTTCGCTGCCGATGCCGCCGAGCCCGATCACGCCCAGCGTCTTGCCGAAAAGCTGCACGCCCTCCTGCGGCGTCCAGGTGCCGGCGCGCACCTCGCGGTCCATGCGCGCCACGTCGCGCGCGGCGGCGAACATCAAGGCGATCGTGTGCTCGGCCACCGCGGTGTCGCCATAGCCTTTGATGGTGTGCACGCTGACGCCGCGGCTTTTGAGCTCATCGACGTTCATGTAGCTGGCGGCGCCGGTGCCGAGGAACACCACGTGCTTGAGCGCCGGGCACTGCGCCACCAGCTCGGTCGGCATATAGGAATGATCGTCAAGCGCGATCTGGTAACCGGCCAGCACGCGCGGCAGTTCCTCGCGCGCAAACGGCGTCATATTGACGTCGATCGGCGGGTCGTCCGGGCGCACGACGTGTCGCCACACCGGCGCCAGCTGGTCGTTGCAGTCGAGGAACAGGGATTTCATGGGGCTGCGGCGGCCCAGTCGGCGCTGACGATCTTGTGAGGCATGCGTTCCCCGCCGTTGACGGCCCTGCGGGCGAAGAATAAATGCGTGTCTAGCGCGCCGCTGATCCGGGCAGCATACCGCCGAACAAACGAGGACTCCATGCCGCCCAATGCGGGAGCAGCAACACTTGGCGTGAACGAGCAACGCAAGGCGGTCTGCGTCATCGCCTGGCCGGCCGGCCATTCGCGCTCGCCGCTGATCCACAACTACTGGATCAAGCAGCACAACCTGAACGCCGAATACCGGCGCGAGGCGGTGCCGCCGGAAAAGTTCGCGGACTTTGTCGGTCATCTGCGCGACCATGGCTATGTCGGCGCCAATGTCACGGTGCCGCACAAGATACCGGCGCTGAGCCTGTCGGAGCCGGACGAGCGCGCGCGCGCGGTCGGCGCCGCCAATACGCTGTGGTACGAGGGCGACAAGCTGCGCTCGACCAATACCGACGTGGAAGGTTTCCTCGCCAATCTCGATGCCGCCACCCCCGGCTGGGACCGCGGGCTGGAGAGCGCGGTCGTGCTCGGCGCCGGCGGCGGCGCGCGCGCGGTGGTGTACGCGCTGCTCGCGCGCGAGGTCCAGCGCATCTACGTGATCAACCGCACCAGGGAGCGCGCCGAGGCGCTGCAGAAGCAATTCGGCGCGCGCGTGCGCCTGGCCGGCTGGGATGAGATCACCGGGCTGCTCGGCGGCGCCGGCCTCCTGGTCAACACCACCACGCTCGGCATGATCGGGCAGCCGCCGCTGGAGCTCAATCTGCGTTGCCCGGCCTCGCTGGTGGTGGTGGATCTGGTTTACGATCCGCTGGTCACCGGCTTGCTGGCGGCGGCGCGCGAACGCGGCCTGCGCACCGCCGACGGGCTCGGCATGCTGCTGCATCAGGCGGTGCGCGGCTTCGAATTATGGTTCGGCGTGCGGCCGGAGGTGACGGCGGAATTGCGCGCTCTGGTCGAGGCCGATCTCGGGGTGTCGCCGGAACCGGCGGCCGAGGAAAAGGTGATGCCGCCGCCCAAGCCGAGAAAACCGCGCCGGAATAAGAAGCACGGGTGAGGGGTTCGTCTGCCTGACGACCGGCAAAGCCGGCAATATCAGGGAGGACTTTATGCGTATTGTGAATGGGGTATGCCGCGCGCTCGCCGCCGCGGCGATCGTTTTCGCCGTCAGCGCCGCCTCGGCGCAGCAGCCGGGCCGCATCCGCGGCGAGATCGAGAAGGCCGACGGCGCCATGCTGGCGCTCAAGACGCGCGACGGCACCATGCTCACCGTGAAGGTCGCCGAGGACGCGCGCGTGGCGGCGCTGGTCAAGGCCTCGCTCGCCGACATCAAGAAAGACTCGTTCATCGGCATTGCCGGCATGCCGCAGCCCGACGGCAGCATCCAGGCTTTCTCCGTGCACATCTTCCTGCCGGCGCAGCGCGGCGTGGTGCCGGACCGCCACGGGCCATGGGACGCCAAGCCGGGCAGCACCATGACCAACGCCTATGTCGAGAACGTCGTCACCGGCAAGGACGGCGAGACGCTGATGGTGAAATTCAAGGACGGCGAGAAGAAGATCGTGGTGACGCCGCAAACGGTGATCGCCGCCGTTGCCAAAGGCGACAAGAGCGAATTGAAAGTCGGCGCCCACATCATCATCTTCGCCTCGGAGAAGCAGCCGGACGGTTCGCTGCTGGCCAAGGTCATGTATGTCGGCCGCGACGTCGCGCCGGCGATGTGATGACCGCACGGTTGGCGCTTGCCGTTTGTGTTCTCGCGCTGGTGTCCGGCGGCGCATGGGCGCAGCAGTCCGTGCGCGTCGCCGGCACCGTCGCGAGCTTCGATGGGCATGTGCTGGCGGTCAAATCCGACAAGCTCGGCGAGGTGAAGATCGCGCTCGCCGAGAAGGCGGCGGTGTTCGGCGTGACCAAGGCGACGCTCGCCGACGTCAAGCCCGGCGCTTTCATCGGCGTCGGCGCCATGCCGCAGGCCGACGGCAGCCAGCGCGCGCTGCAGGTGACGATTTTCGCCGAACAGCAGCGCGGGCTGGGCGAGGGCTTCCGGCCCTGGGACCGGCAGCCCAACAGCACCATGACCAATGCGACGGTGGCGGAAACCGTGGCCGGCGTCGATGGCCAGGTGGTGACGGTCAAATACAAGGGCGGCGAGAAGAAGATCGTGGTGCCGCCCGACGCCGTGATCCTGGCCTATGCGGTGGGCGACAAGAGCGAGCTGAAAGCCGGCGCCCATGTCGCCATTATCCGCGCGCTGAAGAAGCCGGACGGCTCGCTGGAAGCCAGCCGCGTCAATGTCGGGCGCGGCGGCGTGGTGCCGCAGTAGTCAGCTCGCCCGCCGCGTTCGGCGCGTGCGCCGAGCCGCGCGCCGGCACGTCGAGATCGGAGGCGAGCTCCGGCATTTCGCGCATCAGCGCCAGCAGACGATTGTGCCGGCCGCCGAGTGCGTTCGCCTCGCGCTGATCCTCGATCGGCCGGCGCACCTCGTCGCAGCGCGCCAGAGCCGTCGATGTCGCCGCCGTGGTCGGCCAGCCGCGCCAGCCAGGGCGTGAGGTCCTCCAGCTGCTCGGCGACCACGTGGATGACGCCGGCTTCCGCCTGCACGCGGCCGCTCACCAGCACGTAGCGCGCGCCCAGCACCACCGGCCGCACGCGCTCGAAGGTGCGCGGCCACACGATGACATTGGCGACCGCGCTTTCGTCCTCGATGGTCATGAACACCACGCCCTTGGCCGAGCCCGGCCGCTGCCGGCAGGTGACCAGCCCGGAGATGCGCACGCGCGTGTCGTTGGCGATGCCGCGCAGCGCCTCGTTGCGCAAGCACCGGCGCGCGTCGAGATCGGCGCGCAGGAACTGCGCCGGATGCGCGCGCAGCGACAGGCGCAGGAAACGGTAGTCGTTGATGACTTCCTCGCCCAGCGGCATGGGGGGCAGCGCGACATCGGGTTCGCGTGCGACCAGCGATCGGCGGCGCGGCGCCGCCATCGGCGGCGAACAACGGCAGATCGTCGTCGCGGTCGCCGACGCGGCCGAGCGCTTTCGCCGCCCACAGCGCCTCGCGCCGGGTGAGGCCGAGCGAGGAGAACGCATCGGCGTCGGCGAGCCGCTCCAGCACGCGCGGGCGACAAGCCGGTGCGCAGCCAGACATCGCGGATGGAGTTGTAAGTGGCGCTGCGCCGCTCGACGATCAGCCGTGCATCCTCCTCCTTCAGCCCCTTGATCTCGCGCAGGCCGAGCCGCATGCGCGTGCGTCGCGCGCACGTCCGTCGCGCATGTCGCGATGCAGGTCGTGCAGGCCGTCCGCCGCGTTCGGGCCTGCTTCAAGCGTCGAATCCCAGTCAGAATGATTGACGTCGACGCTGCGCACCTCGACGCCGTGCTCGCGCGCGTCGCGCACGATCTGCGCCGGCGCGTAGAAGCCCATCGGCTGCGCGTTCAGCAGCGCCGCCGCGAAAGCGTCCGGATAGCGGCATTTCAGCCAGGCCGAGGCATAGACCAGCAGCGCGAAGCTCGCGGCGTGGCTTTCCGGGAAACCGTATTCGCCGAAGCCCTCGATCTGCTGGAAGCAGCGCTCGGCGAAGTCGCGCTCGTAGCCGTTCGCCAGCATGCCGTCGATCATCTTGCGCTGGAAGGTGCCGATGGTGCCGACGCGCTTGAAGGTGGCCATGGCGCGGCGCAGCTTGTCGGCCTCCGCCGGGCGTGAAGCCGGCGGCGACGATGGCGATCTTCATCGCCTGTTCCTGGAACAGCGGCACGCCCAGCGTCTTGCGCAGCACCGCTTCCAGCGCCTTCGAGGGATAGGAGACCGGCTCCTGCCCGTGCCGGCGGCGCAGATAAGGATGCACCATGTCGCCCTGGATCGGGCCGGGGCGCACGATCGCGACCTCGATCACGAGGTCGTAGAAGTTCGCCGGCTTGAGCCGCGGCAGCATGGTCATCTGCGCGCGGCTTTCGACCTGGAACACGCCGAGCGAGTCGGCGCGGCAGAGCATGCGGTAGACGGCGGGGTCCTCGGCCGGGATGGTGGCGAGGGTCGACGCGCTCGCCGTAATGCTTGTCGACAAGATCGAGCGCCTTGCGCAGGCAGGTCAGCATGCCGAGCCCGAGCACGTCGATCTTGAGAATGCCGAGCGCGTCGAGATCGTCCTTGTCCCATTCGACGATGGTGCGGTCCTCCATCGCGCGCGTTGCCGATCGGCATCACCTCGTCGAGCCGGCTGCGCGTGATGACGAAGCCGCCGACGTGCTGCGAGAGATGGCGCGGGAAGCCGATGATCTCGCGCGACGAGCGCCGCGATCTGCTGGACGCGCGCGGCTGTCGGCGGATCGAGGCCGGCGCGCGCGAGCTCGGCCTGCGCACGCCGCCGCCGCCAGCCCCAGATCGAGGACGAGAGCGCGCCGATGGTGTCCTCGGACAGGCCGAAGGCCTTGCCGACCTCGCGGATGGCGCGAGCGGCCGCGATAGGAGATCACGGTCGCGGCGATGCCGGCGCGCTCGCGGCCGTATTTGCCGTAGATGTACTGGATCACCTCCTCGCGCCGCTCGTGCTCGAAATCGACGTCGATGTCGGGCGGCTCGCGGCGCTCCGGCGAGATGAAGCGCTCGAACAGCAGATCGGCGCGGTCGGGATCGACCTCGGTGATGCCGAGGCAGTAGCAGACCGCGGAATTGGCCGCCGAGCCGCGGCCCTGGCAGAGGATTTTTTGCGAGCGCGCGAAGCGCACGATGTCGTGCACGGTGAGGAAATAGGGCGCGTAGTGCAAGCTGCGCGATCAGCGTCAGTTCGTGCTCGATGCTGGCGCGCACCTTGGCGGGGATGCCGTGCGGGATAGCGCTGCTTGGCGCCCTCGGCGGTGAGATGCGCGAGCGCGTCCTGCGCGTTGGCGAAGCCCGCCACGTGTCTCGTCGGGATATTCGTAGCGCAGTTCGTCGAGCGAGAAGGTGAGCGCCTCGCTCAGGCGCAGCGTCTCGTCGATCGCCTCCGGCGCGTCGCGGAACAGCCGCGCCATCTCCTCCGGCGGCTTCAGGATGGCGCTCGGCATTGGCGGCGAGCTTGCGGCCGGCGCGGTCGATGGTGATCTTCTCGCGGATGCAGGTGAGCACGTCGGCGAGCGGCGCGGCGGTCGGGATGATGGAAGTGCACGTCGTTGACCGCGATCAGCGGCACGTGCGCACTCGCGCGCCAGCGCCGCGAGCCGCTTCAGCCGCGCGCGGTCGCGCCCGCGATAGAGCATCGACGGCCGGCCGAGCGCGCACGCGGCCGGGTGCGCTGCGTGCAGCGCGAGCGTCGCGCGAAGCAGATCGGCGCGATCGCCGCCGCGGATGAGCGATCAGATCTCGAGCCCGAAGATATGCGCGATCAGATCGTCGAGATGGAGAATGCACTCGCCCTTCTCGGCGCGCAGATTGCCGAGCGTGAGCAGGCGCGTGAGCCGGCCCCAGCCGGCGCGGTCGCGCGGATAGGCGAGAATGTCCGGCGTGCCGTCGGCGAAGACCAGCCGCGCGCCCGGGTGATAGGCGAGCGCCAGGTTCTGCTCGCGCTTGGCCAGATGCGCGCGCACCACGCCGGCGACCGAATTGCGGTCGCAGAGCCCGAGGCCGGCGAGCCCGATCGGCCGCGCCTGCACCATCAGCTCCTCCGGATGCGACGCCCCGCGCAGGAAGGAGAAGTTCGAGGCGACGGCGAATTCGAGGTAACGCATTACGCACGCACTCTTGACGAGTCAACGTCCTCACGCAAACATCCCGTGCAGGAACCACGTCGGCGCGCGGCGCCGCGCCCTGCGCGTCGAGATCGCGGTAGAGCCCGGCGCGAAACAGCCAGAAGCGCAGGCCCGTTTTGTCCTCGACGCGGAAATAATCGCGCGTGCGGGCCCGCCGTGCTCGCTCCACCAGGCGCCCTCGATGCGCTCGGGGCCTTCGGCGGCGATCACCTCGTGCAGCGCGCGCCGCCAGCGAAAGCGCAGCGGCGGGCCGTCCGGCACTTCGGCCACCGCCTCGATCGGCTCCGGCCGCGTCAGCAGCCGCAGCGGCCGCGGCGCCAAATCGGCCTCGGCGCGATGGCGGCGGAAGGCCTCCCAGCCGGGGTCGGCGCGCCGTCTGCGCCGGCACGCAAGACCGCGGCGAGCTCCGGAATATGGCTGTCCTGCGCCACCAGCCGGCGCACGCGGCGCGCGCCCAAGCCGCGCGCTCAGGCGGTCGACCAGCCGGTCGAGCTCGGCCTGATCCTCGCGCGCCGCCAATGCCAATCTGCTCGGGCGGGGCCGGCTCCGCCACCAGCACCGACAGCCGCGCCATGTCGAAGCCGAAGCCGGGATCGAGCGCGTCGGCGAGCGCCGCGAGCCGCTCGATGAACAGCGCGCGGATGTCGCGCGGGATCGCGCAACGGCCGCGAGCTGCCGGCGGCGATGCGGCGCACCGCGCCGTCGGTGCGGAACAACGTGAGCTCGATGCGGCGGGCGCCGTCGCCGCGCCGCTCCAGCGCAAGCTTCAGCCGCGCCGGCCAGCCGCTCGACGATGGCCAGCACGTCCTCCTCGCGCGCGATCGGCTCGGCGAAACGCTGCTCGGCGACGTAAGGCGCGACCGGCAGGCGCGGAGTGAGCGGCTCGTGCTCGTGGCCCAGCGCGCGGTCGAGCTGGCGCAGCAGCTCCGCGCCGAAGCGCGCGGTCGAGCGGCGCGCGCGGCAGATCGATGATGTCGCCGATGCGTTTCAAGCCGACGCGCGCCAGCGCCGCCACCGTGCCGCCGTCCAGCCGCAGCGCGGCGAGCGGCAGCGGCGAAAGCAAAGCGCGCTCCCCGCCGCAAGCATGGCTCGCCGGTTCGCCGTGATGCGCGGCCGCCCAGGCCGCGCCGATGCTGCCGGCGATGGCGATGCGGTAGGCAAAGCCCGCCGCTTCCAGCCGGCCGCTGAGATCGGCGACCAGTGCGTCCTCGCCGCCGTAGAGATGCGCGCAGCCGCAGATGTCGAGCAGCAGGCCGTCGGGCGGATCGAGAGCCACCAGCGGCGTGTAGCGCAGGCACCAGTCGGCGATGCTCTCGAGCAGCGCGCCGTCGGCCTCGGCGTCTTCCTCGATCGCGTCGAGCGCGGGATGCATGGCGCGCGCCTGCGCCAGCGCGAGGCCGGGCGACAGCCCGAGCCGCTCCGCCGCGTCGTCGACCGCGGTCAGCAGCTCGGCATTGCCGCGCTTGCCGTAGACGGCGAGCGGAGCAGCTTGCTCACGCAGACCTTGCGATGCGGTCGGTCGGCAGCCGGCGCAGCCACAGGCTGAGCATGCGTTGCGAGCACGAAGCGCTCATCGTCGTCACTCCATTGCAGCATCCATGAACCGAGCGGGCCGCGGCGGTTGCGCGTCAGCCGCACGGCGAAGGCATCAGGCGCCGCGCCGACGATCCAGCGCGTCGCCGCGGTGGAGGCGTCGCGCGGCGGCGATGCGCGCAGCAGCAGCGCCAGCGCGCCGCTCTCTGCCGCCGCGAGCGAGAGCCGGCGCACCGCCACCGCGTCGAGTTCGCCGTGGCGCAATTCGCCGATCACCGCGCCGACGGCGCGGCAGCGCAGCGCTTCCTCCATCGCCCACAGCAGGTCGCAGCGTCGCGCGGCGGCGACCGTCAACAGCCGCTCGGGCGACAAGCCGAAATTATCGAGGCCGGGCCCGTAAGGCGCGCCGCTTTCGGCGAGCGCCATGTCCTCGGCGATCCAGACCAGGTGCGCGGCGTGCGCCGCCACGCCAATCGCAAAGCCCGCCGCGGCGGCGACATGGGCCTCGCCGGCGGCCGAAATTTCATGCAATGCGCCGCGTGGAAAACCGCCGCCGAGCGCGGCATCGATGGCCGCCACGCCCAAGGGCAAAGCGGGCGGGCCGTCCGCGATCCCGGCCGGTTTCTGCAGCGCCCGCAGGCTTTGGCGCAGCTGCGCGATCATGGCTAACCCTCTGAAGACACGGAGAGAACAGGTTCGGTGAGAACCCGCCGTGCCGATTATTGTTCCTGGTTTGTTCTAGTGTGCCGAAGGACCCGCACACCGTCAAGCCGCAAGGGAATGGGGCTAGCGGGGAGGGGCCGGCACCAAACCTAGTTTGCACAGCGCGCAGTCGCAGGCTTCGCAGAATTGGGTATCGCGCGCGCACCAATTTTTACGCCACGTCGTCTTGTGCCCTTCATTTCTTCCCGCCACCGTCGCCCCCTGCAACGGGGGAACGACAATGGCTCAACTGTTTGCCGCGATCCGGCGCGCGAAAGTCAAACCGGGAATGGCGGGGGAATTCGCCAAGCGCGTGGAGGCTGGCGCGCTGCCGGTCATGAAGACGATGGACGGCTTCAAGGCCTACTACTTGATCTTCGGCGGCGAGGACACCGTCATCGCCGTATCGCTCTACACCAACAAGGCGGTGGCCGAGGGCTCGACGCAGAAATTGATGCCGTGGATCAAGGAGAATCTCGGTCCGCTGCTGGCCGCGCCGACCGAGGCGATCGACGGCGAGGTGGCAGTCGTCGCCATGAATTAGCGCTCATTCCGGCTGCTTGAGCCGCGCCTTGCCGCGCGCGGTGAGCACCAGCCGCGACTCCTTCATGCTGGCGCCGTTCTCGAAGCGCACCAGGCCGTCGGATATGGCGTCTTCCCAGATCGACAAATGCGGGCAGCTGCGCCGCCAGGCCTCCGCGTCGGCATAGCTGCGCTTGCCCTCGGCCACCCAGGCGAGGAACTGCTGCGTCAGCGCGTGCGCGGCGGGCTGCATGGCGGCGCGGAAATTACACCTGTTCGGGCGCGCGCTCAAACGTCCTGATGTCGATCTCCGACTTCAGCGTCCGGTGCACCGGGCATTTGTCGGCGATCTCCAAGAGCCGCTTGCGGGTCTCGCCGTCGAGCGCGCCTTCCATGGTGATGTTGCGCTCGATGCGGTCGACCATGCCCTCCTTGGTCTCGCACTCCGCGCAATCTTCGGCATGGATCTTGTTGTGGGTGAGCCGCACGGTGACGCGCTCGAGCGGCAGTTTCTTGTTGTCGGCGTAAAGCCTGAGCGTCATCGACGTGCAGGCGCCGAGGCTCGCCAGCAACAGGTCGTAAGGTCCCGGCCCGCTGTCGAGCCCGCCGAACGAGACCGGCTCGTCGGCGAGGAAGCGGTGCGGCCCGCTCATGATCTCCTGCTGGAACTTGCCGGCGCGCGTCTCGCGCACCGTCACCACGCCGGTCTCGCTCTCGGCCTGCTGCACGCTCGCCGGCCGGTCGAAATAGCGCTCGGCCCAGGCCGCGATCACGTCGGCCACATAGACGGCGTCGCTTGTCTTGCTCAGCAGATGATCGGCGCCGGCAAGCGAGACGAAGCTCTTGGGATGCTTGGCCGCGAGGAAAATATGCGAGGCGCTGTCGATGCCGACGATGTCGTCGGTCGGCGAATGGAAAATCAGCAGCGCCTTTTGCAGATGCGCGACGCGGTCCATCAGCATCTGCTCGGCGACGTCGTCGAGGAATTCGCGGCGGATCTTGAACGGCCGCCCGGCAAGCCGCACCTCGACCTCGCCTTGTTCGCGGATGGCGCCGACTTGGCTTTTGAACAGGCCGGTGACATGGGCGGGGTCGGCCGGCGCGGCGATCGTCACCACGCAGCGCGCATCTGCAATGCGGTGCGCGGCCGCGAGCACGGCGGCGCCGCCCAGGCTGTGGCCGATCAGGAGCGCGGGCGCGGCGCGCGTCTGGCGCAGATGATCGGCGGCGGCCACCAGGTCGTCGACGTTGGAGGAAAAATGCGTGTTGGCGAATTCGCCCTCGCTGCCGCCCAGCCCGGTGAAGTCGAAGCGCAGCACCGCGACGCCGTGCGCCGACAGCCGCTCGGCGATCGACTTGGCGGCGCGGCTGTCCTTGCCGCAGGTGAAGCAATGCGCGAACAGCGCGAAGGCGGTCGGCTCGCCCAGCGGCAGGTCGAGCACCGCCGCCAGCTTCTCGCCCTTGGCGTTGGGAAACTCGAACCGCTCGCTGCGCATGGTGAAGCCCTTCCACGGCGGCGTCATTCCTGGGCGTCGCCGATGCGACGCGAAGCTGTGCGAAGGCAGGAGGTGGCGCTGTTCGCGGCCGCCATCCGTCGGAGGCTCGTGTTTCCGCCCTCAGCACCTCAGGATGCCGGCGTCTTCGCCAACGCGCGTGCGATGCCTCTTGGTTGTCTACTCCGCCCCCGCGATATGCCGCCGCCTGATGCGCCGCACCACGAACCAGATCCCGAGCACCGCCACCGGCACGAACAGCGCGGTCGCCAGCGTCACATTGATCGGCACGCCTTCGTCTTGCACGCCCTTCGCCAGATAGCCGAACAGCCCGACCACGTAATAGCTCACGGCGCCGACCGACAGTCCCTCGACCGTGGTCTGCAAACGCAGTTGCAGCCGCGTGCGCTCGTTCATCGACTTGAGCAGATCGCGGTTCTGCCGCTCGAGCTCGACGTCCACGCGCGTGCGCAGAAGATTGGCGGCGCGCGCCAGCTTCTCCGACAGGTCGGTCTGGCGCGCCTCGGTGGTGGCGCAGGTGCGCATGGCGGGCGCCATGCGCCGCGCCAGGAACGAGGTCCAGGTCGGAAAGCCGCCGACCTTGCGCTCGCCGATGGTGCTGAGCCGCATGTGGACGATTTCATTGTAGGCGCGGCTGGCGCCGAAGCGGAAAGCGCTCGCCGCGGCGCCGGCTTCCAGGTCGGCGGCCGCCGCGGTCAGCTCGTCGAGCAGGCGGTGATTGTCGACGAGCTTCTCGGTGTGCCGCATCTCGTCGGTCACTTCCGCCAGCCGCTTCTCGATGCGGTTGATCGACGGCGTCAGCGCTTGCGCCTGCGGCAGGCCGAGCAGCGCCAGCGTGCGGTAGGTCTCGGTCTCGACCAGGCGCTGCACCAGCGCGCCGGCGCGTTCGGGGCCGAGGCCGCGGTCCACCACCAGAATGCGCACGAAGCCGGTCGGGTCGGCCTGGAAATCCGTCGCGAACAGCGCGTCGCCCTCGGCATTCTCCGCCACCGCCAGGCTGGCGCGGTCGAACAGCGGTGCCGGCGAAATCTTTTTCTTCTTCTCCGCCAGCAGATGCAGGTCGAGCGCGACCAAAAGCGGGCCGGGCTGCGGCAGGCCCGTCATCGGCGCCGCCAGCGACGCCGCCGCCGGATGGAACGGCGCGCTGCCCTGCGCCGCCATCTCCCAGGTATAGGTGGTAAATTCGGAGTGCTGCTCCCAGCGCAGCGTGGCCCCGCCGAGCACGACGCGGTGGTGCTTGGCCGCCTCTTGCAGCGGATCGAGCCCGCGCCGTTTGCAGAAATCGGCGAGCGCTGCGCGGTCGCGCTTGGCCGCCTCGCCGGCGGTCTCGAAGGCAAAATGCAGGATGCGGCGCGGCGTCTCGATGGGCGTGAACGGCCGCGCGTGCACCTCGCCCAGCACCGCCGCGCGCAAAGGATGGGGGCTAAGCCGCGCGCCCCCGCCGATCGTGACCTCCGCCGTCATGCCTCTTGCGGTGCCATGTGAGGCCATTTTTGGCAAGCGCCCGATCAACTGGCGTGGATTTTGCTTCGTTCCGGCTGTGACCATTGCGCATGGAGCACAAGGAGTTAGCCATGAACCGCGCCGCTCTCACCGAGAAACTTCTCGACATCAAGCGCGAGAAGGATTGGACGTGGAAATATATCTGCGAGCAGATCGGCGGCATGTCGCCGATCCTGGTCACCGGGGCGATCCTCGGCCAGATGAAACTGACCAAACCGCAGGCGGCCAATGCCGCAAAATTGTTCGGCTCTGTCGAAATCCGAGCAGGTGATGCTCAACGAGGTGCCGATGCGCGGCACCGGCACGCCCATGCCGCCGACCGACCCGCTGATCTACCGCTTCTACGAGCTGCTGATGGTCAACGGCCCGGCGCTGAAGGCGCTGATCGAGGAGGAATTCGGCGACGGCATCATGTCGGCCATCGACTTCGACATGGACATCACGCGCAAGGCCGACCCCAAGGGCGACCGCGTCGCCATCGGCATGACCGGCAAGTTCCTGCCGTACAAATATTACGGCGCGACGGGGAACGCGTTGGCGTATGGGTTGAAGGAGGCCTAACCGGCAGATTTTATGGGCCTCATGCTGAGGAGCGTCGCGCAAGCGACGCGTCTCGAAGTTCATCGGGTGCCGCCCCCATCCTTCGAGACGGGCGCTACGCGCCCTCCTCAGGATGAGGCGGGTTAAATTATTTCCGCTTCCGTCGCCGCTTCTTCTTCGCCGCCGCCTTCTCTCACCCCCGCCCACCAGCACGTGCCGCCCGATGTCGGCGATGCGGTTGGTGCCGGTGAGCGCCATGGTGACGCTCAGCTCGTTGTTGAGAATGTCGATCGCCTTGGCGACGCCGGCCTGTCCGCCGGCGCCCAGACCGTAGACATAAGCCCGCCCGATCAGGCAGGCGCGCGCGCCCAGCGCCAGCGCGCGCATGATGTCGGCGCCGGTGCGGATGCCGCCGTCGAACAGCACCTCGGTGTCGGAGCCGACCGCGTCGGCCACCGCCGGCAGCGCCGAGATCGAGGACGGCGCGCCGTCGAGCTGGCGGCCGCCATGGTTCGACACCACGATGGCGTCGGCGCCGAGCTTGACCGCGGTCTTGGCGTCTTCCGGATCGAGGATGCCCTTGAGGATGATCTTGCCCGGCCAGATCTTCTTGATCCACTCGACGTCCTTCCAGTTCAGCGCCGGATCGAACTGGCCCTGGATCCAGGTGGCGAGCGAGTTGACGTTCTCCATGCCCTGCACGTGGCCGGCGAGATTGCCGAAGGTCTTGCGCTTGCCCAAGAGGATGCTGAGCGCCCAGTTCGGCTTGGTCGCGATGTCGATGATGTTCTTGATGCGGATTTGCGGCGGCACGGTCATGCCGTTCTTGATGTCGCGGTGGCGCTGGCCGAGCACCTGCAAGTCGACGGTGAGCACCAGCGCATTGCATTTGGCCGCCTGCGCGCGCGCCAGGACGTCCTTGGAGAAGCCGCGGTCGCGGATGACGTAGAGCTGGAACCAGAACGGCCGCTTGGTCGCCTCCGCCACATCTTCAATGGAGCAGATCGACATGGTGGAGAGGATGTAGGGGATGCCGGCGTCGTTGGCGGCGTTGGCGGCCAGGATCTCGCCGTTGCCGTGCTGCATGCCGGACAGCCCGACCGGCGCCAGCGCGAACGGCGAGGCCACTTTCTGCCCGACGATCGTGGTGGCGAGGCTGCGCTGCGACACGTCCACCAGCACGCGCTGGCGCAGCCTGATCGCTTCCAGATCGGCGCGATTGGCGCGCAGCGTTTCCTCGTTATAGGAGCCGCTGTCGGCGTATTCGAAAAAGGCGCGCGGAACTTTGCGGCGCGCAAGCGTCGCGCAGGTCGTCGATGCAGGTGATGTTCTTCATGGGATTAACTCTGGGAACTCGATGATGCTGATCGGGTAGCACAGGGGCGCCGCCCGCGATACCGCAGGCTAGCAGCCCAGCGTCCGGTGGATAAGGCGAAGGAGCGGCGGGCGTTAACCGGCCTTCGTAATGATTACTCACAATTTTTGAAGCAAATACGCCGGCTTGGCCTATTATAGAGACTGGCGGGAACCGGGCATTCGCCGCCCGCCGATAAATCGGCTAATCCGGGGCTGCAAAACCGTTAATTGGGCGTCGAGGGGCATTTTATGACGCGTCGCTATTTCGGTACCGACGGCATTCGCGGCCGGGCCAACAAAGTCATTACGCCCGAGCTCGCGCTCAAGGTCGGCCAGGCCGCCGGCCTCGTGTTCCGCAACGGCGATCACCGCCATCGTGTCCTGATTGGAAAAGACACCCGGCTTTCCGGCTACATGATCGAGAACGCGCTGGTCGCCGGCTTCACCTCGGTCGGCATGGACGTGTTGCTCACCGGCCCGATCCCGACGCCGGCGGTCGGCATGCTGGCGCGCTCGATGCGCGCCGACCTCGGCGTCATGATCTCGGCCTCGCACAACCCTTACGACGACAACGGCATCAAGCTGTTCGGCCCCGACGGCTTCAAGCTCAGCGACGAGGTCGAAAAGAAGATCGAGGCGCTGCTCGATGCCGATCTCAGCGCGCGCCTGGCCACCGGCACCGATCTCGGCCGCGCCAAGCGCATCGACGGCGTGCAGGACCGCTATATCGAATTCGCCAAGCTGACGCTGCCGCGCGACCGTCAATTTCGAAGGCATGCGCGTGGTGATCGATTGCGCCAACGGCGCCGCCTATCGCGTGGCGCCCGGCGCGCTGTGGGAAATGGGCGCCGACGTGATCGCGATCGGCGTCGATCCCGACGGCATCAACATCAACAAGGATTGCGGCTCGACCGACCTCGCCGCCATCTCCCGCAAGGTGCGCGAGATGCGCGCCGATATCGGCATCGCGCTCGACGGCGACGCCGACCGCGTCATGATCGTGGACGAGCTCGGCCATGCGGTCGACGGCGACCAGTTGCTCGCCGTCATCGCCGAGAGCTGGAAGGAAGACGGCCGTCTCACCAAGCCCGGCGTGGTCGCCACCGTGATGTCCAATCTCGGGCTCGAGCGCCATCTTGGCCGTCTCGGCCTTGAACTCATCCGCACGCCGGTCGGCGACCGCTACGTGCTCGAGCACATGCGCAAGCACGGCTACAATCTCGGCGGCGAGCCGTCCGGCCACATCATCATGTCGGACTACACCACCACCGGCGACGGCTTCATCGCCGCCTTGCAGGTGCTGGCCATGGTCAAGCGCAGCGGCAAGCCGGTGTCGGAAGTCTGCCACCGCTTCGAGCCGCTGCCGCAGGTGCTCAAGAACGTGCGCTACAAGAACGGCAAGCCGCTGGAGAACGCGGCGGTGCGCTCGGCCATCGCCGGCGCCGAAAAGAAGCTGGGCGTCGGCGGCCGCCTGATCGTGCGCCCGTCCGGCACCGAGCCGGTGATCCGGGTGATGGCCGAGGGCGACGACAAGGTGCTGGTCGAGGCGGCGGTCAACGACGTGGTCGAGGCGCTGAGCGCCGCCGCGGCCTGACGTCGAGCCGTCCGGCGCGAAGCCGCAATCGTAAACGATTTCCTAACGGCGCGATTCGCGTTGCACGGCGCGCCTTGCCGCGCGCGCGCCGGATTTCGTTAAAGACCGTGGTTAAAAAACACGGTTAAGAACCACTTAAGACTTTCCTGCCATCGTCCTCGCATCCGCCGTCGGCCGCCGGCGGATTTCGGAAGGGACGAAAGCATGGTCGGTGCGCGTCTAACGCTTTGTTTTCTGGCAACGCTGCTCGTGTTCGCCACGGGTGCCGCGCGTGCCGCGGATTATCCGCAGCCGCCGCCCGCTCCGCCGCCTTACATTCCGCCGCCGCCGCAGCAGGAATGCTGCGACAGCTGGTATCTGCGCGGCTTCGTCGGCATCGGCCTGAACGGCAACTATCAGCTCGATTATCAGCAAAACGCGGCCAATAGCAGCAACTTCGCCTTCGACAGCTCGTCGATCGCCAACACGATGTTCCTCGGCGCCGGCCTCGGCTACGAGTTGAATAATTGGCTGCGCCTGGAAGCCACCGCGGAATACCGCGCCAAGGCGCGCGTCTATGCCTTCGGGCATTACACCAACGGCGGCGGCTTTTTCCTCGACACCTATGAAGGCAACCTGAGCTCCTGGGTTTTCCTCGCCAACGCCTTCGTCGATCTCGGCACCTGGGATTGCTGGACGCCGTTCGTGGGCGTCGGCATCGGCGGCGCCTACAACACGCTCTCCGATTTTACCGATATCAATCCCTCTGTCGCCGGCTTCGGCATCGGCCGCAATCCAAGCCAATGGAATTTGGCCTGGGCGCTCTATGCCGGCGTTTCCTACAACGTCAGCAAGAATTTCAAGATCGATCTCACCTACCGCTACCTCAATTACGGCTCGATCACCGACACGGTCGATTGCTACGGCGGCTGCAATCCCGACTCGTTCAAGTTCAAGGATCTGTACTCGAACGACATCATGCTCGGCCTGCGCTGGACCTGCTGCGATACCGCGCCGCCGCCGCCGCGCTACGTCTACCAGCCGCAGCCCTATATGCCGCCGCCGCCGCCGTTGCAGAGCCGGGGGTGAGCCGCGCGCGTTGGTTAATGCCGCGCCGCGATGGTGAAAATTTATGGTTAAGCGCCGCTTAACTTTCCTGCGGCAAGGTGAGGTCGGTTCGCAGTGAAGGGATGTTGCTCATGGGTCCGGTGAGGACGCTGGTGGTCTGCGCCGCGGCATTGGCGATGTCGGGCACGATCGCGCGCGCCGCCGACATGCCGGGTTATCCGCCCGAGCCGCTGCCGTTCCCCACCCATGTGACGCCGGCGCCGGCCGAGCAACTCGCCTCGCGGCTGGTATCTGCGCGGCGACCTCGGCTACCGCTGGCAGCGCTTCAGCAGCGCCTCCGATCTCGTCAGCGACTACACCAGCAGCAAGATGACGGACCCGTTCGTCGCGGGGCTGGGCGCCGGCTACAAGTTCAAATGGTTCCGTTTCGACGTGACCGGCGATTACGGCGGACCCAGCACGTTCACCGGCACCGCCGACAATGGTAATTCCGTCAGCGCCAAGATCGACACCTATACGGTCATGTTCAACGGCTACATCGATCTCGGCACCTGGGCGGGCTTCACGCCTTATGTCGGGGTCGGCATCGGCAAGGCGCGCATGGAAATCCATGACTTCATGACGACGCCGGCACCTCCCGTCCCGGTGTCGGCGAAGTACATGTGGAACACCGCCTGGTCCGCGATGGCCGGCGTCACCTACAATCTGTCGTACAGTCTCTTGATCGACGTCGGCTACCGGCACGTCGATATGGGCGACATCAATACCGGCCCGCCGAACAACCCGTTCACCATCACCAAAGTGAGCGGGGACGAGATTCGCATCGGCCTGCGCTACCTGCTCGACTGATCCTTCAAGCCTGCGCCGTGCCGCGACGCCCGTCTTGACGGCGGGCGTGCACGCGCCTATGCCCGCCAGTGGGACACCCCTCCCCAACGAGGGGCGCCTATCTGGAAGGATAGACTATGAGCGACAGCAAGCCCGGCGTGCGGCCGGTCATCCCGCACTTCTCGTCCGGCCCCTGCGCCAAGCGCCCCGGCTGGAGTTCTGCAAAACCTCACCGACGCAGCGCTGGCGCGTTCGCACCGAGCCAAGATCGGCAAGGCGAAGCTCAAGCGCGCCATCGATCTGACGCGCGAGGTGCTGGAAATCCCCGCCGATTACCGCATCGGCATCGTGCCGGCTTCCGATACCGGCGCGGTGGAGATGGCGCTGTGGTCGCTGCTGGGCGCGCGGCCCGTCACCATGCTCACCTGGGAGAGCTTCGGCGAAGGCTGGGTTACCGACGTCGAAAAGCAGCTGAAATTGAAGAACGTCACGGTCGTCAAAGCGCCCTATGGCGAATTGCCCGACCTGGCGAAGGTCGATTTCTCCAGTGACGTGGTGTTCACCTGGAACGGCACCACCTCGGGCGTGCGCGTGCCGAACGGCGACTGGATCGCCGCCAAGCGCGAAGGCCTCACGATTTGCGACGCCACCTCGGCGGCCTTCGCGCAGAAGCTCGACTGGGCAAAGCTCGATGTCGCCACCTTCTCCTGGCAGAAGGCGCTGGGCGGGGAGGGTGCGCATGGCATGCTGGTGCTTAGCCCACGCGCCGTCGCGCGGCTGGAAAGCTACAAGCCGGCCTGGCCGCTGCCGAAAATCTTCCGCATGACCAAGGGCGGCAAGCTCAACGAGGGCATTTTCGCCGGCGAGACCATCAACACGCCGTCGATGCTCTGCGTGGAGGACTACCTTGACGCGCTCACTGGGCGAAATCGATCGGCGGACTTTCCGCGACCGTCGCCCGCTCCGACGCCAATGCGAAGCCTTGTCGGATTGGGTCGCGCGCACGCCCTGGGTCGAGCATCTCGCGCGCGAGCCGGCGCAGCGCTCGAATACGTCCGTGTGCCTGAAAGTGGTCGATCCGGCGGTCACGCGGCTGTCGGGCGACGAGCAGGCCGCCTTCGCCAAGAACCTCGCCGGCCTCTTGGAAAAGGAAGGCGTCGCCTACGACATCGCCTATTACCGCGACGCCCCGCCCGGTTTGCGCATCTGGTGCGGCGCCACGGTCGAGGCCGGCGACGTCGAGGCGCTCACGCCCTGGCTCGACTGGGCCTTCGCGCAAGTCAAAGCCGCGCTGCCGAAAGCGGCGTGAGCCGCATGATCCCGAAAAGTGGGAACCGGTTTTCGGAATAGATCATGCGCAAAGAAAAGTACGCGCCACGATGTTCGCCAATCCGCTCACCGAACGGCTGTCGGATTTCGTTCGCGGCATCGGCGTCGATGTGCGCGGCGCCGACCTGCCGGACAAGACTTTCTGCCCGGTCTCACATCCGCCACGGGGCGATCCTGGTGGACGAGGCCGGCCTGTCCGAGCCGGGCGACCTGCTGCACGAGGCCGCCACGTCGCCGTCGCCGATCCGCCCAGCGGCGCAGACGACTTCGTCGCCGACGCCTGGCGACGAGATGGCGGCGCTGGCCTGGAGCTATGCCGCGCTGCGCCATCTCGACCCTGCGCCCGACGTCGCCTTCCACCCGCGCGCTCAAAGGCGGCTCGCAGGCGCTGATCGACGCCTTTACCCTCAGCGGCACCACGCTCGGTGTGCCGCTTTTGCAATGTTACGGCATGACCGTCAGTGAATTCGCCGCCGCGCGCGGCGTCGAACCGTTCCCCCACACGCTGCGCTGGCTGCGCTGAACCCGTAAGGACATCCCATGGCTCCCCGTGTTTCATCTCCGACGCCCTCTCGCCGCCGCCGTCCAGATCTTCAAGGACCGCGGCATCGAGGTCGACTTCCAGCCCGCGCTCGGCAAGGACAAGGACAAACTCGCCGACCTGATCGGAGGCTTCGACGGCCTCGCCATCCGCTCGGCCACCAAGGTCACGCCCGAAGATTCCGCATCAGGCCGGGAAACTCAAGGTGATCGGGCGGGCCGGCATCGGCGTCGACAACGTCGACATTCCGGCGGCGACCGCGCAGGGGCATCGTCGTGATGAACACGCCGTTCGGCAATTCCATCACCACCGCCGAGCACGCGATCTCGCTGCGCTCGCGCTCGCGCGCCAGATCCCGGAGGCCGACACCTCGACGCGGGCCGGCAAATGGGAGAAGAACAAGTTCATGGGCGTCGAGATCGTCGGCAAGACGCTCGGCGTCATCGGCTGCGGCAATATCGGCTCCATCGTCGCCGACCGCGCCCTCGGCCTGAAGATGAAGGTCATCGCCGTACGATCCGTTTCTCTCCGCACGAACGCGCGACCGAACTGGGCGTCGAGAAGGTCGAACTCGACGACCTGCTGAAACGCGCCGATTTCATCACGCTGCACACCCCGCTGACCGATAAGACCCGGAACATCTCGACGCCGCCGTCGCTCAAGAAGACGAAGAAGGGCGTGCGCATCATCAACTGCGCGCGCGGCGGGCTGGTGGACGAAGCGGCCTTGCGCCGAGCGCTCAAGTCCGGGCAGGTGGCGCCGGCGCCGCCTTCGACGTGTTCGACGCGGAACCCGCAACGAAAAGTCCGCTGTTCAGCCTGCCCAACGTCGTCGTGCACGCCGCACCTCGGCGCCGGCACCGAGCGAAGCGCAGGAAAATGTCGCGCTGCAAGTGGCCGAGCAGATGTCCGATTATCTGCTGCGCGGCGCGATCACCAATGCGCTCAATTTTCCCTCGATCAGCGCCGAGGAAGCGCCGCGCTCAAGCCGTTCGTCGCGCTCGCCGAGAAGCTCGGCTCGTTCGCCGGCCAGCTCGACCGAGACCCGATCAAGGAGGTGCAGATCACCTATGAGGGCACGGTCGCGCAACATGAACATCAAGGCGCTCACCCCGCCGCTGCTCGCCGGGCCTGCTGCGGCCGATGCTGGGCGATGTGAACGTGGTTTCGGCGCGCCGCCGTGGTGAGGAACGTGGCAGGCGGTGGAGGAACCACGCGCGATAATGGTCGCCGATCTACAATTGCCTGATCACGCGTCAAGATCGCGACCGAACGGCATTCGCGCACGATTGCCGGCACTGTGAACGCCGACGGCCGTCCGAGGATCGTCAAAATCAAGGGTATCCGCATGGACGCCGAGTTCGGTCCCTCGATGATCTACATCACCAATCTCGACAAGCCCGGCTTCATCGGCGCGCTTCTCCTCGACCTTGGGCGAGGCCGGCATCAACATCGCCACCTTCCATGTCGGCCGCGAAGCGCCGGGCGGCAGCGCCATCGCGCTGATCGAGATCGACGGCGAACTGCCCGAAGCGGTGCTCGCCAAGGTGCGTGCGTTGCCGCAGGTGCAGCAGGCCAGGCCGCTGCAGTTCTGAGAAATAACGGCGTAAAATCAGGCTGTTGAGGCGACCTCAGCCGCCTGGAGGCGGGGTCTTTGCGCTTGCCTCCGGCGTCCGCATCCTTTATCCGAGGGTGGACCTGGCCGGCGGCTCCCGGCGTCAAGTGTCCGGGCGCTGGCAGGGAAGCAATCTGCATGGCCAATGTCGTGGTCGTCGGGTCGCAGTGGGGCGACGAGGGCAAGGGCAAGATCGTCGACTGGCTGTCCGAGCGGGCCGATATCGTCGTGCGCTTCCAGGGCGGCCACAATGCCGGCCACACGCTGGTCATCGACGGCACGAGCTACAAGCTCACGCTGCTGCCCTCCGGCGTGGTGCGTGCGGGCAAGCTGTCGATCATCGGCAACGGTGTCGTGGTCGACCCGTAGGCGCTGGTCGACGAGATCGAGCGGCTGCCAGGCAAGGGTGTCGCGGTCAACCCGGAGAATCTGCGCATCGCCGAGAACGCCGCCGCTCATCCTGCCGCTGCACCGCGAGCTCGAGCATCTGCGCGAGATCGGCGACTCGGCACACCGATCGGCACGACCAAGCGCGGCATCGGGCCGGCCTACGAGGACAAGGTCGGCCGCCGCGCCATCCGCGTGATGGATCTCGCCGATCTCCGGCGCTGGCGCACAAGGTCGAGCGGCTGCTCGCGCATCACAACGCGCTGCGCCGCGGCCATGGCCAGCCGAAATCGATGCCAATCCGATCCGCGACGAGGTCGAGCGGTCGCGCCGAAGGTGCTGCCCTACATGATGCCGTCTGGAGCTGCTCGACGACAGCGCGCGCGACGGCAAGCGCATTCTGTTCGAAGGCGCACAGGGCGCGCTGCTCGACATCGACCACGGCACCTATCCTTACGTCACCTCCTCCAATACCGTGGCGGCGCAGGCGGCGACCGGCTCCGGCCTCGGCCCCTTCGCCATCGACTACGTGCTCGGCATCTGCAAGGCCTACACGACGCGCGTAGGCTAGGGTCCTTTCCCACCGACAGAGGACAATGCCGATCGGCGAGAAGCTTGGCGACCGCGGGCGAGAATTCGGAACCGTCACGGGCCGGAAGCGCCGCTGCGGCTGGTTCGACGCCGTGCTGGTGCGCCAGACCGTGCGCACCTCCGGCATCGACGGCATCGCGCTGACCAAGCTCGACGTCCTCGACGGCTTCGAGAGATCAAGGTCGGCGTCGGCTACAGGCTCGGCGGCCGGAGATCGACTCACTCTGCCGGCGGCGAGGTGGCGCAAACTCGCGTCGAGCCCGATCTATACATCCGAACCTCCGGCTGGCAGGAGCCGACTGCGGCGCGCGAAGCTGGGCGGACTGGCCGCCGCAGGCGATAAAATACGTCCGCCGAATTCTGGAACTGGTCGACTGCCCGGTGGCGATGCTCTCCACTAGCCCGGAGCGCGACGACACCATCCTGGTGAAAAATCCATTCGAGGTATGATTTGTTGAGGCGCAATGGCTGACTATCACCCGCTGATTTCCCGTGCCGTCGCCGGGCTGAAAAGAACACCGGCGAGAACCGCCGCGTGCTCTACGAGCGCGCGCGCACGGCGCTGGTCAATCAGTTGCGCAGCGTCGAGCCGGCGCTCGAGGAGAGCGACATCACGCGCGAGCGCCTCGCGCTCGAGGAGGCGATCCGCAAGGTCGAGGCCGACGCCGCCAAGCGGCCGCGCGACGATGAGATGCCGCCGCAGGCGCGGCCGCCCTCGCTCACCGATCATGGCTTGGCTGACTTGCGCAACGCTGGCCGAGGCCGATGGCCGGGCGGCGCCGCGACGCAAGCCAATCGTTCGGCGCGCGAGGTCTATGAGGCGGTGCCCGGCGGGCATCATGCCGGCGCGCATGCCGAGAGCGTGCATTATTTCGAGCTGCCCGAGAGCGAGCCGCCACCGCCGGTGAGCGAGCCGGACCTGGTGGACGAGGCGCCGCCGCCGCCGCAGCGTGGGCGTGGCTGCGAGAGGTGCCCGAGGGTGCTTTGCCGCCGCCGCCCTACGAGGACGAAGCCATGCGCGGCCGGCGCGCTCCTGGGGCCGTGTCGTCAAGCTCGTTCTGCTGCTGGCCGTGATCGGCGGACTGGCCGGCGGCGTCTATTACTGGCAACCCGGCGCGATCTCCAAGATGGGCAACGCGATTGGCAAAATGGTGGCGGGCTTCCGCGCAGCCTACGAAGCCGCGCGAGGCCGCGTCGCCGCCGTCGCGCCTGAAAATCGCCGACCGCGTGGGCGACAACGCGGGCGCCGGCAAGACCGCGACCGCGC
>CAVULP010000009.1:0-339333 GCA_963742375.1 uncultured Alphaproteobacteria bacterium | reverse complement strand
CGCATCAGCCGCCCGCGCTCGCGATCCCAGGAGCGTTTCTTGAGCGTCTCGCGCTTGTCGTGCAGCTTCTTGCCCTGCCCAGCGCGATCTCGATTTTGGCGCGGCCCTTCTCGTTGAAATAGATCTTGAGCGGCACGATGGTCATGCCCTCGCGATCGACCGCGCCGGCCAGCTTGTTGATCTGATTCATGTGCAACAGCAATTTGCGCGGCCGCTTGGGCGCGTGATTGAAGCGGCCGGCTTGGGTGTATTCCGGAATATTGGAATTGATCAGCCAGATTTCGCCGGCGCGCGCGTCGGCATAAGACTTCAGCGATCGTCGCGCGGCCCGCGCGCAGCGATTTCACCTCGCTGCCGGTCAGCACAATGCCGGCCTCGAAGGTCTCGCCGATCTCGTAATTGAAGCGCGCCTTGCGGTTGTCGGCGACCACCTTGAAGCGGCGCTCGGGTTTAGCGGCCATGAAAGTCTTTTAACGCGATTTGAGCAGATCGCGGATTTCGGTGAGCAGTTCTTCCTGCTTGGACACCGGCGGCGGCTTTTCGGCTTCCTTCTGGATCAACCGGCTCATGCCGCGGATCACCAGAAACAGCACGAAAGCGATGATGATGAAGTTAATGGTGAGGGTGATGAAACTGCCCCAAGCCAATACAGCGCCTTGCTTTTTTGCCTCTACCAAAGTCGCCGCCGTGACCTTGGCGGAGAGCGGAATGAAGTAGTTCGAAAAGTCGACGCCGCCGGTGACGGCCCCCACCACCGGCATGATGATGTCGCCCACCAGCGACTGCACGATGGCGCCGAAGGCCGCGCCGATGATCACGCCGATGGCGAGATCGACCACGTTGCCGCGCAGGGCAAATTTCTTGAAATCCTCGAGCATGGGGACGTCAGTTGATCAGGCCGGCGTGCACCATGGCGTCGCGCACCGCCGCCTTCGACTTTTCCGCCAGCGGCACCATCGGCAGCCGCACGGTCTCGGCGCACTTGCCGAGCACGCGACAGCGCATACTTGGCCGGCGCCGGGTTGGTCTCGATGAACAGATGCGTGTGCAGCGGCATCAGCTTGTCCTGCAGCTTGAGCGCGGCGGCATAGTCGCCCTTGCAGGCAGGCGCTCTGGAACTCGGCGCACAGCCGCGGCGCCACGTTCGAGGTCACCGAGATGCAGCCGTGGCCGCCATGCGCCATGAAGCCGAGCGCGGTCGCGTCCTCGCCCGAGAGCTGGTTGAAGTCCGGCCCCATGGCGGCGCGCTGCTGCGAGACCCGCACCATGTTGGCGGTGGCGTCCTTGACGCCGGCGATGTTCTTGCAGCTCGAACAGCCGCGTCATGGTCTCGACCGACATGTCGATCACCGACCGGCCGGGGATGTTGTAGATGATGATCGGGATGCCGATCGCGTCGTTGATCGCCTTGTAGTGCTGGTAGAGCCCTTCCTGGGTCGGCTTGTTGTAGTAGGGCGTCACGATCAGCACCGCGTCGGCGCCGGCCTTCTCGGCGTGCTGCGACAGGTCGATCGCCTCGGCGGTCGAGTTCGAGCCCGCGCCGGCGATCACCGGCACGCGGCCCGTCGGCCTGCTCGACGCACCATTCGACCACCCGCTTGTGCTCGTCGTGGCTAGAGCGTCGGGCTCTCGCCGGTGGTGCCGACCGGCACCAGGCCGTTGGTGCCCTCGGCGATCTGCCAGTCGACCAGGTCGCGGAACGCCTTTTCGTCGAGCGAGCCGTTCTTGAACGGCGTGACCAGCGCGGTGAACGAACCACGGAAGCTCGTCTTGGCGGTCATGGCACGCTCCACGGCTGGATCGGCGAGTTTCCCATAGATATCGGGTCGCGGGGACCGATGAAAGCCCTGCCGGCAAATGGCCTCATAATTGGCGTGATCAGTTGGCGCCTTGCCGTGCTTTCGCCCCCGTCCGCGGCTATGGTCGCGGGGTGCGGTTTCCGGGTATCCCTTCGTCAACAATATTGGCCTAATGGGGAGCTTTAGGCGCTGGACTATCTGCCTGAAGTTGTAGCGCGGGGACTTTAAGGCAAGGGACTGAATGGGCTTGATGAATCGGAATTCGCTGGGCTGGTGCCTGGCGCTGTCGGCGGCTGGCGCGCTGGGCGCGGGGCTTGCCATGGCCGAGCCGAACAAAGTTCCCTTGGTTCCCTTGCCGGCAGCGGCGCCCGCCGGCCATCTCACCGCCCCGAAGGCGCTCCCGACGGACCATTTCGCGAAGCCGCCGGCCCGGCCGATCCTCGTCCGCAACGTGCCGCTGCCGCGCAAGCGCCCGCACCAAGGCGACCTTACCGCCTTCGCCCAGGCCAATGTGGCCCTGCGCGGCTCGCTGTTTGCCACCCGCGCCGTCTTCAAGCCCATGGCCCGCCCGGTCTCCGGCCCCTTCGCCATCGCGTCCACCACCGCCACCTCGCCCGCCGACATCGAGCAGCTCAAACAGGTGCTCGAAGCCGCCCGCAAGGGCCGCGACGCCGACGCCGATGCCGCCGAGAAGGCGATCGTCGATCCGGTCGCCCGCAAGCTCGCCGAATGGATGATCCTGCGCTCCGACAACACCAATCCGACCTTCCAGCGCTACGCCGCCTTCGTCACCGCCAATCCGGCCTGGCCGCACGTGCCCTTGTTCCGCCGCCGCGCCGAGAACGCGCTGTGGAACGATCACGCCGACGACGCCACCGTGCTCGCCTTCTTCGCCCACAAACAGCCGACCACCGCCAAGGGCCGCTACGTGCTCGCGCATGCGCTGCTCGCCAAGGGCGACCGCGCCGGCGCCGCCGCGCTCGTGCGCCACGCCTGGCGCCAGCAGGACGCCAGCGCCGACGTCGAGAACAGAGTGCTCGAAATGTTCGGCGACTTGCTCACCCGCGCCGACCACAAGGTGCGCATGGAGCAGCGCCTCTATCAGGACGACATCGAGGCCGGCATGCGCGCGGCCAAGCGGCTCGGCGGCAACGAGATCGTGCTCGCCAAAGCGCGCGCGGCGGTCATCAAGAACCTCAACAACGCCAAGGCGCTGCTCGACGACGTGCCGGCCGCCGCGCGGCAGGACGCCGGCTACATCTTTGCGCGCGCGCAGTGGCTGCGCAAAAACAAAAAGCCGGACGAGGCCGAGAAATTGATCCTGACCGCGCCGCAGGATCCCGAAGCGCTGGTCGATTTGAATCAATGGTGGCTGGAGCGGCGCATCCTGGTGCGCCAGCTGCTCGACGAGAATAATCCGAAAGCCGCCTATCTGCGTGGCGCGCAAGGCCGCGCCGCCGACGCAAGGCAATTGGCGCGTCGACAAATATTTCACCGCCGGCTGGATCGCGCTTGCGCTTCCTGCACGACCCCAAGGCCGCGGCCGAACAATTCGCGCATATCAACGACGGCACGGCCAATCCGCATGCGCTTTCGCGCGGCGGCTATTGGCAGGGGCGCGCGGCCGAGGCCATGGGCCACCGCGCGCGACGCCAAGGCGTTTTACGAGATGGCGGCCAAATACACCGCCACCTATTACGGGCAGCTGGCGCGCGCGCGCCTCGGGCTGAAGGACATCGGCCTGGTCGGGCCGCCGTCGCTGACCGCGGAGGAACGCACCACGCTCGGCAATCTCGAAGTCGTGCGCGCGGCCGAGCTGCTCTATCAGCTTAACGAGCGCAACATGCTGGCCTCGATCTTCGCCGAGATCGGCGAAAGCGGAACCGACGTGGCCGGCATGTCGATGCTGGCCGAGGTGGCCGGCAAGCACGACGATCCGCGCGCCATGGTCTTGCTCGGCCGCTTCGCGCACGCGCGCGGATTGCCGATGGACTATTACGCCTATCCGAGCTTCGGCCTGCCCGACTACACGCCGATTGCGCCGCCGATCGATAAGGCGGTGACCTATTCGATCGTCCGCCAGGAAAGCGACTTCGACCAGCAGGAAGTCTCCTCCGCCCACGCCATGGGCCTGATGCAGGTGACGCCCGAGGCCGGCAAGGATACCGCGCGACGCTTCAAGGTCGACGTATAACGGGACGCGGCTGCGCACCGATCGCGTCTACAATATGCAGATGGGCGCCGCCGAACTATCCAACCTGCTGCATTACTACCGCGGCTCCTATCTGCTCACTTTCGCCGGCTATAACGCCGGCATGGGCCGCGTGCGGCAATGGCTCGCCGCTTACGGCGATCCGCGCGAGCCCAATGTCGATCCGATCGACTGGGTCGAGCGCATCCCGATCGCGGAGACGCGCAATTATGTCGGGCGGGTCATGGAGAATCTGCAAGTCTATCGCGCGCGTTTCGGCGGCGGCAGCAAGCTGACGATCGAGGCCGACCTGCGGCGCGGCGCAAACTAGCCCGATCGTCGCGGCGGCTCCCACCCTCTCGACCTTTCGTGGAAATCAGCGATGATAGCGGTCCAGCCTGACGGCGACGGCAGCCCCTAGACGTGCCATGAACGCCAAATCCGTGTTTATTTCCGCGCCCGACGGCTTACGGCTGCATGTGCGCCACTACGGGCGGCGCAGCTGGCCGGCCTTGCCGGTGGTGTGCCTGCCCGGGCTCGCGCGCACCGCCGCCGATTTCGAGGCGCTCGCCGGCGCGCTTTCGGGCGATGCTGCGCACGCCCGTCCGGTCATCGCATTGGACTATCGCGGCCGCGGCCAGTCCGATTACGACCGCGACATCGCCCATTATTCGTTCCAGACCGAGCTCGCCGACGTGCTGGCGGTGATCGCCGCGCTCGATTGCATGCCGGCGGTCTTTGTCGGCACCTCGCGCGGCGGCATCCTCGCGATGCTGCTCGCAGCAGTGCGGCCGAGCGCGATCGCCGGCTGCGTGCTCAACGATATCGGCCCGGTGATCGAGCCGCAGGGCCTGATGCGCATCAGGGGCTATGTCGGCAAGCTGCCGCAGCCGCGCAGCTTCGAAGAAGGCGCCGAGATCCTGCGCCGGCTGTTCAGCGGCCAGTTCCCCAAGCTCGGCCATGAGGATTGGCTGGCCGCCGCGCGCCGCACCTTCAAGGAGGCCGATGGCGCGCTGGCGCCGACCTATGACGTGCGCCTCGCCGCCACGCTCGCGGGCGTCGATTTCGAGCAGCGCCTGCCCGCGCTTTGGAAGGAATTCGACGCGCTCGGCGCCCTGCCGCTGCTGGTGATCCGCGGCGCCAATTCCGACCTGCTGTCGCCGGCGACCGTCGTGGCCATGCGCGCGCGCCGCAGCGAGATGGAGACAATCGAAGTGCCCGACCAGGGCCACGCGCCCTTGCTGGCGGAGGCCGACATCATCGCGCGCATTGCCGCTTTTGCCGCCCGCTGCGACGCGGCGCAGGGGTGCTACGTCTCCTGAAAGAACGGACTCTACCCAGAACTAAGGGCGTTTAGGGGGAGCAGGTCGGTGCCGCATACTATTTGTTCAATTGATCTGCTTTCACCACGCGGACATTGACGACGCGACCTCCTGAAAGGTCACGAACAATCCTTTCATCGTCACTGACCTCTCCGATAGAAAATTCGCGTTCGGGGGTTATCAGTGTATGCTTGTTCCCGACGCAGATCATTACAGTACCGTGAGTCGGCGCAGCCGCTTTGGCAATGCGAATGATTGCAGAATAATAAGGCTCGCGTCTCCAAGCATCTGGATAACCGGGGTCACATCGAAAGTTTAAGCCGTTCCCGTCCGGTGCGCTGAAAATGACCAGCTTCGATTTGCTGGGCTTCCATTCAGGCCCAAATCTTTCGTCGATCAGCCACCCGCAGAGAAAAGTTCGGCATTCGTTCGGTCGACCTTCGTAGATGCGGCATCCAACTCCTTTTTCGCAGTGGACGCACCAGGTTCCAAGAGGTTTTTTTAAGGCTTCGATGCCCATAATTTTGCAGCATAGGGTGCAGCTACCGCACGACCTGCCGTCAACAGGCTCTGTTCTAATTTTCGTCGCAGTCATGTTGTTTGACCGGAAGTCGCAATTTCATTCCAATTCGGCCGCACGTCTGCGCCAATCAGGCCACAACTTGTATAGGACTCTTGGTGCAGGCGAAAAACGAGTGTTTTTCTATACAATTGATGAGGATGGTCAATCACATGCCTAAAGTCAAACTTACCCCTGCGTTCGTCCGAAAGGTGGCTTGCCCGCCTAATCTCGCGAAGGTCGACTTCTTCGAGAATCAATTCAGTGCGGAGCAGATCGTGACGCTGCTTCGCCAGATTGAAGTGCCGATGGCGCAGGACAAATCTGCCCCGGAGGCGTGCCGAGAAGCAGGCATATCGCTGCAGAGCTACGCCATGAGCTGCTGAACGGAGAGATCTTCTACAGCCTGAAAGAAGCACAAGTCGTCATCGAGCAATGGCGAAGGCACTACAACACGATCAGACCGCACTCAGCGCTCAACTATAGGCCGCTGGCCTGCACCGCAGACATTCGCGCCCTTGGCTCACCACCTAGATGAGATCATGCCAATGGGCGCATTCTTCAATTTGGGATAACAATATGATCTGGGGCCAAACCAGCCTGATGGCGCTCGTACATTGCAGTGTAAGCTGCTTCGATATGTTTGGTGAAAAGCTTGGTATCAAACAACGGGCTTGTGAGACGATTTTCGGCTAACTTGCGTTTGATAGCTGCTAATTTTTCTGGGTGCGCAGCAAAATCAATCGCCATGCGTTCATAGGCCTCTGGCGTCGTTGTAATGAGTTCGGGCAACCCGATGGCATTCAATAAGCTTGCGCCAACTCTGCCTGCAAAGGTCTCTCCGATTTGTGTCAATACAGGCAAGCCAGCCCATAAGGCATCACTCGCCGTCGTGTGAGCATTATATGGTAACGTGTCTAAAAATAGATCAGCCAACCGATGCCTTGCCAAGTGATCTGCCGCTGATGGCAAACGCTTGGCGAACACTAATCGATCGGGACTTACGCCTGCGATGAGGGCTTCTTTTTTAAGATTATTTGCAGCAGCATTATTCTCCGACAGCCACAAAACGCTATGATCGACAGTTTTCAATAAGTTCATCCAAATATGGAACACGTGCGGATTAAACTTGAAGGCGTTATTAAAGCAGCAAAAAATGAACCCGTTGTCGGGCAATCCAAACTCACGACGCTCGAACGACTTATCCGAAATTATGCGGCTTTCATTGTCATGTGGCAAATAGCTATGTGGCAGGTAAACGACTTTCTCGACATAAGTATTCTGATGCGACACCGGAATAAGAATTGGATCACCGATAATGTAATCGATATAATCAGCCCCCATCGTCCCCGGATACCCAAGATAATTCACCTGTATTGGCGCAGGACGACAAGCAAATATCTCAGTGCGACAATTTTGAGTAAATCCGTTCAAATCAATTAGTATATCAATCTCCGCCTCTCTAATTTTCCTTGCTATGTCATCGGAACTAAAAGCCCTTGCGTCAATGAATTTATCGAAAGATCCCTCTAATCGCCGACGCATTTCCGACTTGTCGTTTGGCCCGATAGAAATTGCCGTGATCTCAAAATGCGACCTATCGTGGTATTCGAAAACACTCGCGATGAGGTATGCTACTGGATGTTGACGAAGGTCAGCCGACACATACCCAATGCGAATTTTATCATGCTGATAAATATCGCCTTTCCAGAGCGATTCTTTTGAAGGCGCATACTTCTTTTGAACCCACAATTTAGCGCATTGGAGTTGATCTTCAGATGTTGAACGAATTGGGCGAAACGTAAACGGTTGTGTGGCAGTTCCATTCCTAACAGATGAGATAAAATGTGAGCATTCGATATCGTAATTTGTCCAATCACAGAGATAACTTTTTGCATAAAGACGCATGCCCTCCGTCGTATCTGAACCGGGTTTGAGGATTAGCGCCTTGTCATAAGCTGCAAAGGCTTCCTCGTAGCGACCGAGTTCATAGAAGACATTGCCGCGACTAACCCAAGCCTCAGCGAGGTCAGGCTTGAGAGCGAGCGCCTTATCGTAAGCCACTAAGGCTTCGTCATGGCGTTTGACGTCAAAAAATACGTCACCGCGACCGATCCATGCGTTTGCTAAATTAGGTTTGAGTGTCAATGCCTTGTCATATGCAGCAATGGCTTCGTTATGACGTTTGAGATCAAGAAATACATTGCCGCGGCCGAGCCATGCGTTTTCTAAACTAGGTTTGAGTGTCAATGCCTTGTCATAAGCATCAGACGCTTCTTTGTACCGCCTGAGTTCATAGAAAACGTTGCCGCGACCAAGCCAAGCCTCGGCGAGGTCAGGCTTGAGAGCAAGCGCCTTGTCGTAAGTCGCAATGGCTTCGTCATGACGTTTGAGATCAAAAAATACATTGCCGCGACCGAGCCATGCATTTTCCAAATTAGGCTTGAGTGTCAATGCCTTGTCATAAGAAGCAAATGCTTCGTCGTACCGCTTGAGGTCATAGAAAACGTTGCCGCGACCAAGCCAAGCCTCAGCGAGGTCAGGCTTGAGAGCAAGCGCCTTGTCGTAAGCCGCAATGGCTTCGTCATGACGTTTGAGATCAAAGAATACATTGCCGCGACCGAGCCATGCATTTTCCAAATTAGGCTTGAGTGTCAATGCCTTGTCATAAGAAGCAATCGCTTCTTCGTACTGCTTGAGTTCATAGAAAACGTTGCCGCGATCAAGCCAAACCTCAGCGGGGTCAAGCTTGAGGGCAAGCGCCTTGGCGTAAGCCGCAGCGGCTTCGTCATGGCGCTTGAGTTCATTGGAGACGTCGCCTAGGCCAAGCCAAGCCTCAGCTAAATCAGGATTTAAAGTCGATGCCTTGTCATAAGCGTCAAAGGCTTCGTTGTAACGCCTGAGTTTGTTGAAAACGTAGCCAAGACCAAGCCATGCCCCAGCAAGATCAGGCTTGAGTGCAAGCGCCTTGTCAAAAGCATAAAAAGCTTCGTCGTAGCGCTTGAGTTCCGCTAAAGATTTACCCTTGTTGTAGAACGCTTCTGAATAATTAGGTCGAAGTGCAATAGCCTTATTGAAATCAACGACGGCATCATCAAAGCGTTTCAGATCATTCAAAATCGTACCGCGATTATTCCACGTGTCTGCAACGGCTGCGTTAATTGACAGCGCTTGATTGAAACGTTCAAGTGCTTCTTGCGGCCTTTTTAGTGCCTTTAAAATCAAACCATAATTATAAAACGTTGCGTCCGAGTTTTTGTTATACTCTATCGCTTTTTTTATAAACGGCTCAGCCTCCGCGTATCTTTTGGATTGCGTTAAAAGTACGCTCAATAAATTCAGTGCCCCAACATTCTTTGGTTGATGGCGCAATACCTTTCGAAACTTTGACTCGGCTTCATTCAATCTGCCTGCCTGAAACAATGCAATTGCTTGCTCAAAGATATTGTCAGCTGTTGCCACTTTCTATTTTCCTTGAAGACAATTTCAAAAATTATAGCATTCGCACTGCCCACAACCGCATACTTGATACTCAAACTATATGCCGCCAATTTCTCATCGTCTACCTGTGTAACATACCCGTGCTGGCAGCTACGAACGGTCGCTGCAGACCAGCGCAGGTGAATTCAATCTCAGGGTTCCCAAGCTGCGGGGCCACAACTTCGAGACGGCAATCATCGAGCGCTAGCGCCGGCGGGAGTGCGTCGATCTGAAAGCCTCAACGCTCCTTGTGCCGCTCGCTAAATCAGGAAAGCCTCGCTATGTGTTTCTGAACGCTGATGCCGTTGATGTATTGAAATCCATTCCGCCGCTTCCGGGCAATCCGTATGTGTTTCCCTCGCCTGTCACTGGTCGCCCTTGTGCGTCACTCCACTTTCCATGGGACCGTCTCAGGAAAAGAGCAGGACTCCAGGATGTTCGTTTGCACGATCTTCGCGACTTGTTTGCGAGCGCGTTAGCGAATGACGGCTGGGAGTTGTTCACAGTGCAGCGACTGCTTGGCCATGCAAACGCAAATGTTCCTTTTTAAATCGTCGCTCGCGTAATGAGGGTTCAATGTTCACTACGTTGCCGCCTACAAGCTTTTGGCTAGCGCGCTCCACGATAAAACCCATCACCTCCTCAGCCGGAGTTCGCTTCAAATAGCCGTGCTCGTCGAACGCAAAAATGGTGCCCCGCCCCTTCAGAGAATACGTGTCGCTGGTAATCCGCCTCGCAAAAACTTCAAGGACCTTTTGTTTCGTGCCGGCAAACTGCGGCAGCGCCACCTTGCGGTCGATGAGGTCCTGATGCAGCCGACTAGGAAGCCACCAGGGGCCACCAGGGGCCGTCAGCGGCCCAGAGATAATACCGGATTAGGATTTGCTGTTTTTGAGCCATGCTGGTGGCCCGTTCGCCGCCGCCACTTGCCAAACAAAAAACCCCCGGCGGTTTCCCGCCGGGGGCTTTGACTAGGCATCCATGATCAGCCGATCAGGGATAGAAGTCCTTGTGGACGCGGAACCGCACCGACAGGATGTCCTCGTCGGTGAGAAGCGACGTCGAACGACCGGCCGCTGTGGCGTTCGCCGTGCTCGTAGGCACAGTGTTCGCCCCCGGCATACCGGTGGGTGTGGTCGCGCCGTGCAACACTCCGTAAAGCACGTCCACGCCCATGTAGAAGTCCTTGGTGACGTTCCACTGGGTGCGTGAGCCGATGTGCCAGAAGTTCCAGTCGTTGTTGCAGCCCGCTGCCGCAACACCAGCCGCAACGCCCGCAGCCGTGCCGAAGCCTTGCACGAAGCAAAGCGCGGCATTGGCCTGGTTGTTGTAGCTCACATCCAGGTAGCCGCCGTAGAGCGACGTCTTCCACTGGTCGTTCCAGTTATGCTCGTACGATGCGTTGACGCTCCAGCCGGTGGTCAGCTGAATCGAATTGTTCGCCGTGCCGATGCCTCCGCCGTACACCCCATCGGACAGAATGCCATAAGCCATGCCCTGCCCTTGCTGGATGAAGTAGTTGCCGCCACCTTGCGACGTGGCCAAATACTTGACCGCACCCTCGGTGTAATTGGCCTCGGCTTGGAAGTAGTCGCCGGGGCCGATCATCGGCGCGTTCAGCCTGAGGCCAGCGCCAAGGACCCAGCCCGACTCATCGCCCGGGTGACCGGACCATTCGGTCTGTGCCAGAGGAACGCCGCCGGGCGGGGTAACCAAGCTGTATTGCCCGGATTGTAGTAGCTGGCATTGACAAGATGCCATGCGCCCATGACCTGAGCGGAGCCCCAGGTCTGGTCGATACGCAGGTTGCCGACGACGTCGGGAGTCTGCAAACCGCCATAGCAACCGGCCGTATTGGTGCCGCCGATGGTGTTACCACAAATCGCCGCGAGGCCAACCAAGCCACCCGCGGTAGCCGCTTTGGTAGCCGGACCCGTCGTAGCAGCAATCACGAAGCCGCAGTACCCGAGGAGTTGACGTCGATGATCTGCGTCTCGCGCGGCACTTCGGCAGCAATCGTGGCCGACAAGCCGTTGCCGAACTGCGCGGTGTAGCCGAACACCCAATTGCCGCCGTCGCCGGTGTCTTCGCTCGGCGCCCAGCCGTTATAACCGACGGATGCTGCCGAGTAGAAGTCATAGAACGACTGCGTCAGGCCAAAGGTGAAGCCTGCCCACTGGATGAAGCCACGGTTGGATGCTGAAGCCGCAACCGCGTTGTCGCCGGCGTAACCGATGTCGAGATAGGCACGCACCGTGCCGTAGGGCGTCTGGTTGCGCGCATCCATCGTGACGTAGCCGCGCGTTCGCCACCACCACATGCTGGTCGAGCGGTTGATTGAGGTCTGCCAGTCGACACCGCTGCCGTCGAGGAGGCGTTGGTGCCGTAGGCAGTCTCAATGCGCACCCAACCGCCGACCTTGATGCACATATCGGTGCCCGGGATGTAGTAGAACCCCACACCGTACAGGCTGCAAATCTTCACGTACTGGACCGGTTTGGCCTTAACGGGAAGATCGGCGGCCTGTGCCCCAGCGATCGCAACGAGACCCGCTGCGGAGCCGAGGAGAAGGCTTTTCACCATCTTCATCTTGAACCTCCAAACATTGTTTATCGTGAGAGGGTTCCGTATCCGCCTAGTGCGACAGGCACCGATGGAACTTCCCCTTGCTCCCCGCTAGCCGGAGAAACTTTTCACACCACGCGATCAACCCAACTTCGACTCGAACCGGGCTTACCACTAGGTGCGATCCGTCAAACCGGACAGCGCGACACGGGGATGCCCCCCTCCGTCGCAGGCATGACATTAGCCGATAAGGTCTAGGGCGCAACGAAGAAGGGCCCTTCCCACAGGCTCTTGCGGCGCTTTTCAGCCGAGTGTTGCGTAAAAAACACGCAAACGAAGCCGGCCCGGGAGTCACCCCTGGAAACCAGCCTTCCCTACCTCGCTACGGTTTGATTTCACTCGTTAAATCAACACGTTACATAAAATCAGATAATCACAACTCAATGTCGAATCAGGCAACGCACTGGCGATTTTCTAACATACGTGCGGCTCAATACGAAGCCTTTTAGGTCCGCTTCGGCCCGCTCCACCGCAAGACCCGCCTATTTTGCGGGCAAATCCAGGCCGATCGGACCGATTTCGTGTCGAACGTGTCTGATCGCTAGGTCTTACCGGACCGCGACGTTTGGCGCCGATTCGGCTGCGCGTCACCACGGACGTTTCCGCGCGAACGCGTGCCAGAACCGGCCTTGCGATATTGTTTCAAGCCGATCGCGGCCTGTCGCGTGATCGCGCAACTGCCGACAAGCCAAGTCGTGCAGTGCGCGCAAGACAAGGACTTTCGCCGTGCGCAGCGACTTGCGCCGAATATCGATCGTTCGAACGCGTCTAAGCTTCAAAGTTGGCGGAGCCGGAGAGATTCGACCCATAGGCCCCGGCTGCGCCGAGGCCGTTCTTGCGCGAGGCGTCGCGCTAAGCGCGCCGCCGCGCGCCAAAAATCGAGGGTTCGAATGGTTAAACTTCAAAGCTGGCGGAGCCGGAGGGATTCGAACCCTCGATACGCCTTTGGAGCGTATAACGGTTTAGCAAACCGCCGCCTTCAGCCACTCGGCCACAGCTCCGCGTGCGGAAATACCTAAGCGCTCCGCAACTCCCGGTCAAACCGTGCCGAGCAATCAGGACCGTCCGATTGCGGTGGTCAGCAAAGCGCCGCATCGACTAGGATGCGCCGCTTTGAACGGGCGCTGACACTCTCGGAACCGTCGCGGATAAATCGCAAACAGCGCCGTGCCGCGCATAAGCAGGGCCCCTCGCCCGCGGCCGACCCGGCCGCGCAGCTATTCGCGGACGCGCGGCGCTGCCAGCAGGAGAACAAGCTCGACGAGGCCGCGCGCGCTTATAAGCGGCTGTTGCTGCGCAAGCCGGACCACGCCGAGGCCAGCAACAATCTCGCCTGCGTGCTGCAGGCGCAAGGCAAGCTCGCCGAAGCCTCGCCCCGCTTTGCGCGCGCGCTCGCGTTGACGCCGCAGCTGTTCGAAACATTCGGGCCCGTCTGCGCGACGCTCGCCGCCATCCTGCCGCCGCTCGGCGAGGCCATGCGGCGCGCCAACCGGGCTTGGCCCAACCGGCCCCCGCTCGATTCCCTGCTTGCCGGCGCCGGACTGCCGGCGATTGCCGCCGATCCGCTGCTGCTGACGATCCTGCGATCGAGCCCGGCGCGCGACGTCGCGCTCGAGCGCGTGCTGAGCGCGCTGCGCGCCGCGCTGCTCGAGCAAGCCGCCGCCGCGGCGCCGGCCGACGATACCACGCTGACGTTCATGTGCGCGCTCGCGCAGCAATGCTTCATCAACGAATATGTTTTCGCGACCACCCCCGCCGAAGACGGCCATGTCGAGCAACTCACGGCGAAGCGCCACGAAATTTCGCCGGCGCAACTCGCAGCGCTGGCGATGTATATGCCGCTGCATACGCTGCCGGACGCGCAAGGCGTGCTCGATCGCGCGTGGCCGGCGCCGGTCGACGAAGTCGTCACGCAGCAATGGCGCGAGCCGCTGGCCGAACGCGCGCTGCGCTCCGCTATTGCCGCGCCTGACGGCGATCGACGACGAGGTCTCGTTGCGCGTGCAACAGCAATACGAGGAGAACCCTTATCCGCGCTGGGTGCATGCCGCAGCCGAAGCGACACCAATCGCCATCGACGATTATTTGCGCGGCATGTTTCCGGCCGCCGCCTTCGCGCCGCTCGCCAAGACGGACGCCCTCGACATGCTCGTGGCCGGCTGCGGCACCGGTTGGCATGCCATTGGAATTGCTCAGAAATTCAAAGGCGCCCAGGTGCTCGCCATCGATCTCAGTTTGTCCAGCCTGGCTTACGCCAAACGTAAGACGCCACGCGGGCTCGCCGCGCGCATCGATTACCGCCAAGCCGACATACTCAAGCTCGACAACGGCGCGGGCAGCTTCGACGTGATCGATGCCAGCGGCGTGCTGCATCACATGGCCGATCCGTTTGCCGGCTGGCGCCAATTGCTCGCGCTGCTGCGGCCCAACGGTCTCATGCATATCGGTCTTTACAGCGAGCTCGGCCGCCGCGACGTGCGGGCCGCGCGCACCTTCATCGCGGAGCGCGGCTACGGCGCCGGTGCCGCCGAAATTCGGCGCGCGCGCCAGGACTTGCTGGCGACGCCCGCTCGCCAGCGTCGCCCGCTTCAACGATTTTTTCGCCACCAGCGAATGCCGCGACCTGTTGTTTCATGTGCAGGAAAGCCGCCTGACGATTCCCGCCATCAAGGCGTTCCTGGCCGGGCACGGATTGAAATTCCTCGGCTTCGAATTTGCCGAGCCCGTGCTGCGCCGCTACCGCGCGCTGTTCGCCGAGCAGCGCTGGTCAACCGGCGATCTCGACCGCTGGCACGACTTTGAAACCAAGTATCCAGATACTTTTTCCGGCATGTACCAATTATGGGTGCAGAAGGCTTAAAGCCCACCCGATTTTTGCCGCGCATGTGAACTAAATTACGGGTCTTGGTGTTATCATTGCCAATCGATGCCCATGACGCCTCGGACGCCTCGGACGCCTCGCCATGCCGATGACCCGTGACTCGATTTTTCCTGTGGCGCTGCTGTTGGCGACGCTGCTCGCGCCGACGGGCGCCGGCGCTTATGAGAAACCCTACGATCCCTACCCGTGGTGCGCGGTCTACGGCGGCGAGATGGGCGGCGCCTCCAATTGCGGCTTTCTCACGATCGAGCAATGCCGTTTGACGGTGAGCGGCATCGGCGGCTCCTGCGAGCCCAACCATTTCTACAATCCGCGGCGGCCGGCCGCGCACCGCCGCAAGAAACCCCACGACTAGCTATAGCCTTGCGCATTGACTGGCCCTAACGGGCGTGCGCATTTGCGCCGCCGTGCAGTCACGGCCATTCGACATCGCTTCGGCCATGCAAGACGCGGTTGCCCTGCAACGGCAGGGGCGGCTGCGCGAGGCCGAGAAGCTTTACGCGCGCGTGCTCAAAGCAGCGCCACAGAATTTCGACGCGCTGCATTTGCTCGGTCTCTGCAAGGCGCAAAGCGGACAGATGGGCGAGGCCTTCCGGCTGCTCTCGGCCGCGCTCAAACTCAACGCGCAAGCGCCCGATGCCTGGATGAACCTCGCCAATGTGCTGCACGCGCTCAAGCGCGACGGCGAGGCGCTGGCCGCGCTCGATAAGGCGCTGGCCTTGCGTCCGGGCGACGCCGGCGCGCTCAACAACCGCGGCAATGCCCTGCTCGCGCTTGGCCGCCCACAAGACGCGCTCGCCAGTTTCGATGAGCTGCTGGCGCGCGATCCGCGCCAGGGCGACGCGCTCATTGGCCGCGGCAGCGCGCGCGCCGCGCTCGGGCAGACGGCCGCGGCGCTGGCCGATTTCGACGCCGTGCTGACGCGCTCGCCCGGCCATCCGGCCGCGCTCTACAACCGCGGCAATGCGCTGTTCGATCTCGGCCGCATAACCGAGGCGCTCGCCGCCTTCGAGCACGCGCTGGCCCGCGCCCCCGACCACGTCAAGGCCTGGAACAACTGCGGCCGCGCGCTGCAAGCGCTCAACCGCCATCGCGAGGCGCTCGCATGTTTCGAGCGGGCGATCGCGTTGCAGAAGGACTATGCCGACGCCCATTTCAATGCCGCGCTCTCGCTGCTCACGCTCGGCGAGCTGCGCTCAGGCTTTGCCGAATATGAATGGCGCTGGCAGCGCAGCGGCATGAGCGGGGCGCAACGCGGCTATCGCGGCGCGCTGTGGCTCGGCGAATATCCCTTGGCGCGCAAGACCATCCTGCTGCACGCCGAGCAGGGTCTCGGCGATACCATCCAGTTCGCGCGTTATGCGCCGCTGCTGGCGGCCGCCGGCGCCAATGTCGTGCTGGAAGTGCCGCCCGCGCTGAAGGATCTACTCGCGACCTTGCCCGGCATCGCCTCGGTTCACGCGCGCGGCGAGCCGCTGCCATCGCTACGATCTGCACTGCCCGCTCGGCAGCCTGCCGCTCGCGCTCAAGACCACGCCTGAAAATGTCCCGGCCGAGATTCCTTATCTGCGCGCCGATGCGGCCCGCATCGCCAAATGGCGGCCGGCGATCGACGCACTGCCCGGCAAGCGCGTGGCGCTCACCTGGGCCGGCAATCCCGCCCACGCCAATGACCGCAACCGTTCGATCGATTTGAAGCTGCTGGAGCCGCTGCTGGCGCTCGCAGGCGTCTCGTTCATCAGCCTGCAGCGCGAGCTGCGCGCAGGCGATGACGACATGCTCGCGCGCCATCCGCAGATCAAGCAAATCGGCGGCGAGCTTGCCGACATGGCCGACACCGCGGCGGTGCTGGCGCTCAGCGATGTGTTGATCGCGGTCGATACCGCGGCGGTGCATCTTGCCGGCGCGCTTGGGCACGCGCCTTGGGTGCTGCTGCCGTTTTCGCCCGACTGGCGCTGGACGTTACAGGGCGAACACAGCCCCTGGTATCCGCAGGCACGCCTGTTTCGTCAGCCGGCGCTGGGCGATTGGGCGAGCGTCATCGCGACAGTTGGCGAGGCGCTCACCGGCTTCATCGCAGGTTGAGACTTAAGCCGCGGCGCGGATCGCGGGGCGTGCCGGGGCGACCGCATCCGGATGCGCCTTGAGCCAGGCGCGCGCGGCGCGCTGGGCGCTGCCGATCTCGGCGTCGGCCATCTGCTCGGCGATCTCGCGGCGCAAGGCGGCGGCATCGGCATGGCCGCGCATGGCGGCGATGTTGAACCACTTGTGCGCTTCGATCAGGTCGATCGCCACGCCGGCGCCGGCCGAATAGCTCATGCCGAGCGCGAAGCATTCGTCCGCGTCGGCGGGCTCGACGGCGCACGGCGCCGCAATTTCGATGTCAGCCATTTCGGCCTCCCCTTGTCGCGCCCGCTCGCCCCTTGAGGAACCGGCGCGCCCCTGTCATCGCTCGCGTGGAAAAGTCTCCGGCAAGCGGCGCGACTATCGGGCAGAAGATTTGAATCCCAGTTTAAGTATCGCAATGAATCGAGTGTGAACGCCGGTTGCCGCCGGCCAAGGCGGCGTTGAAAAAGCGCCGTAATCACGGGGTTATTTGCGACGGTTACCGGCCGCTAACGCAGGCGGTTTTCGCTTTGATAACCACGGGCGGAATCTCCGGCGCTGCAACGCAAGCCGGACCCCGACAGGCGCCCGCTGATCCTTCAGCGCGCGCGCTGCCCGAACAGCACCGCCTGCACCTTGGGATCCTTCATGTCGATGCCCTGGCGCAGTTCGAGGCCGAGCGCCATGCCGCGCTGCACGGCGGGGCGTGCCTTCACCGTCTCCAGCCAGCGCTTGACGTGCGGGAAGTCGTCGATGTTCTGGTCCTGCCGCTTCCACAGATTGACCCAGCCGACGCAAGCCATGTCGGCGATCGAATATTTGCCGGCGAGGAACGGCCGGTCCGCGAGCCGCGTATTCATCACGCCGTAAAGCCGGTTGACCTCGTCCTCGTAGCGCTTGATGGCGTAGGTCAGCGTCTCGCGCGCATAGAGCTTGAAATGATTGAGCTGGCCGGCCATCGGCCCGATGCCGCCCATCTGCCAGAACAGCCATTGCTCGACCTCGACGCGCGCGCGCTCCTCGGCCGGATAGAACTTGCCGGTCTTGCGGCCGAGATATTGCAGGATGGCGCCCGACTCGAAGATCGAGATCGGCCGGCCGCCTGGGCCCGCGGGATCGACGATCGCCGGCATGCGGTTGTTGGGCGCGATCGCGAGGAAGGCGGGGTTGAACTGCTCGCCCTTGGAGATGTTCACCGGGATCAAGGTGTAAGGCAGCCGGCACTCTTCCAGCATGATCGAGATCTTGAAGCCGTTCGGGGTCGGCCAGTAGTACAGTTCGATCGGCTTTGCCTTGGCGCGCGGTGCTGCGCTCTTGGCCTTGGATTTCGCCTTGGCCGGCTTGGATTTCCCCGCCCGCTTCGCCTTTTCGCGCGCCATTGTCATCACTCCACGAATGAACGCCCTGACCTAAGGCCGCGTCCGGCAAACCGCAACCGGCCCCGCTCGCAGCCCTATACTGGACGAATACAACTTTTGCTGGTTATTCTGGCAAACGGGTTGCGGCACGGCCGTGCAGGGCGCGCCGCCGCGCCCGGTGACGATTGGGGGGATGCAATGAAAAAGACCGTCTTTACCGCCGTGGTGGCCGCGGCTTTGCTCGCGGCACCGCTGATGCTGATGCAGAGCGCGCTGGCGCAGACCACGCAAGCCGCGCCCGCTAAGCCTGCCAAAGCCGCCAAGGTGAAAAAAGCGCCGACCGCGGGCCAACTCGCCGCGCGTGAGCGCCAGAAGACATGCGGCGCCGAATGGAAAGCGGCGAAGGCCGCCGGCAAGGTCGACAAGGGCACGACCTGGCCGAAATACTGGAGCGCCTGCAACAAGCGCCTCAAAGCCGCCGCCGGCAAAAGCTGAGCCGACAAGAGCTAAGCCGACAAGACTGAGCCGGCAATTCGCCACGTCGCTTGACTGAGCGCGCAACGTTGGTTGCGTGCGCGCGTTCGCGCGTGCGGATGAAGCGATCCACGCGCACCAAACGCACTGAGGGCGTCGGAGAGACCGATTGTCTCGCCGACGCCCTCTGTCATCATCCCGAACCGGGGCGCCATGGAACGACTGCTAGATGCTCATCACTCCACGGCGCGCACCGGCCGGTATGACGAAATCTTCGACACGAAGTTCAGAGTCGAAGATCGGCAAGTGGCTTCAGGCTAGAGCCTCTTCTTCCGGCGCTTCGCCTTTTTCGGAGCCTTCACTGCCTTCTTTCGACGTTTAGCCATTTGCTGCCCTCCTAGCCATGATCATGGCGGGTGTCGCATCAGCGCGCGTCGCGAATCGACGCGCACTGCATTTCGTTTACTACAGCACAACGAAAAAAACAGTGTCCGCTTAACGAAACGTGTATGCGGCGCGCATTTGGCGCGCACGCGCGCGCAAACGAAGCGCGCATGACGCGCGCGAATGCATTTGCTTGCACGCGCGTTATCGCAGCGCGCGCGCATTTTTTGAAATTGCAAAAGTTGCGATGAAATAAGGACTTCTTGCGCGTCGCGAACGCGCGCGCGATGCGCCGGCGCGGACAAAAAATGCGCGCGTCGGCGTGCGTGCCGCGCACGAATGCGATGCGATTGCGCGTGCGTGCACAGCAAAAAATATTTTGCACAGTTTGCCTTGCGCGAGGGTGCCGAAGCGACGGAATTGATCAAAAAAGAGCGAATCAGCGTCAAGTGATTCGCCGGCGATACCGCCGTGAACGGTAAAGTTTTTGCCCGTGTCGGCGTTCATTCACATTCGGTTTCGAATTTTTCGCGCGCGCTGCACGTGTGTGCACTGCGTCATCGACAGGCCGCGCGCAAAACTTTGACGGCGATGTTTGTTAGAGCCCGAGTTTCTTTTTCAACAGCGCATTGACCGCCTGCGGGCTCGCTTTGCCGCCCGACGACGTCATCACTTGCCCGACGAACCAGCCGATCGCCTTCGGATTTGTCTTGGCGTCGGCGACCTTGTCGGGATTTTTGGCGATGATGTCGTCCACCACCTTCTCGATGGCGCCCACGTCGGTGACTTGTTTCATGCCGCGCTGCGCAACGATGGCGCGCGGGTCGCCGCCTTCGCTCCAGAGGATCTCGAACAGGTCCTTGGCGATCTTGCCGGAAATGGTGCCGTCGGCGATCAGGTCGAGCATGCTGCCCAGCTGCGCGGCGGAAACCGGCGAAGACGCGATCTCTTTGCCTTCCTTATTGAGCCGGCCGAACAGTTCGTTGATCACCCAATTGGCGGCGGCCTTGCCGTTGCGCCCTTTGCCGACGGCCTCGAAATAGTCCGCCGTCTCGCGCTCGGTCACCAGGACGCCGGCGTCATAGGCCGACAGCGCAAAGTCGCGCATGAAGCGCGCCTTCTTCGCGTCGGGCAGTTCGGGCAGCTTGGCTTTAAGTGCGGCGACGTCGGCGGCCGTCAATTGCAGCGGCAGCAAATCCGGATCGGGGAAATAGCGGTAGTCGTGCGCCTCTTCCTTGGTGCGCATCGCGCGTGTTTGCTTTTTGTTGGGGTCGTAAAGCCGCGTCTCCTGTTCGATGACGCCGCCGTCCTCGAGAATTTCGATCTGGCGGCGCGCTTCATGCTCGATGGCGTCGCCGATGAAGCCGATCGAATTCATGTTCTTGATCTCGCAGCGCGTGCCGAGCGGCGCGCCCGGCTTGCGCACCGAGACATTGACGTCGGCGCGCAAGCGAGCCCTTCTCCATGTCGCCGTCGCAGGTGCCGAGATAGCGCAGGATCGAGCGCATCTTGGCGAGGAAAGCCTTGGCCTGCTCGGCCGAGCGCAGATCGGGCTTCGACACGATCTCCATCAGCGCCACGCCCGAGCGGTTGAGGTCGACATAGGACATCGTCGGCGAGCGATCGTGCAGGCTCTTGCCGGCGTCCTGCTCCAGATGCAGCCGCTCGATGCCGATCGTCACGCTCTCATTGTCCGCAGTGTCGACAACAACCTCGCCCTCGCCCACCACCGGCTGCGTGTACTGGCTGATCTGATAGCCCTGCGGCAGGTCGGGATAGAAATAGTTCTTGCGGTCGAACACCGACGTCAGATTGATCTTGGCGTTGAGGCCGAGCCCCGTGCGCACCGCCTGCCTGACACACTCCTCGTTGATCACCGGCAGCATGCCGGGCATGGCGGCATCGACCAGCGAGACGTGAGAGTTGGGCGCAGCCGCCGAATTCGGTGGAGGCGCCGGAAAACAGCTTGGCCTTGGAGGTGACCTGCGCGTGCACCTCCATGCCGATGACGACTTCCCAGTCGCCGGTTGCGCCTTTGATCAGGTTGTCGGATTTGCCGCTCATAACGGCTTTAGCTAGCGGCTCGCCGCCCGCCCGGCAAGCCGGTAAAAGTCAGAGCGACAGCTCGCGCCCGAGCGCCTGCTCGACGACGTCGAAGGTATTGGCGAATTCGCGGAATTCGATCACTTGGCCGTCGGCAAAGCGCAGGAAATTGGCGATGCGGAAGCGCAAAGTACGGCCGGTCGCGCGCTGCGTGAAGCTCACGTCCGACATCACCGCGGCGCGGTCGCCGTCCACCAGCACGATCTCGCGCTTGTAGCTTTCCAGCGCGTAGCTTTCCGCGATGGCGCCCATCGCTTCCAGCACCGCGGCGCGGCCCTTGCGCGGACCGGCGAAGGGAAACACCGACACCGGCCCGTAGATCACCCAATCGATGTCGTCATGGAGCAAGGCGCCAACGCGCGCGAAATCGCGCCGCTCATAGGCGTCGTAGAGTTCACGCACCGTTACGCGCGTGTCACTCTCTGCCACATCATCCGCCCTCCACGCCGCGCGCGAGTATGACGCGCGCGCCGCCGCGCTGCCAAGCGCAACAACGCGTTTTGCAAAACAATCTATCGTGCGAATGGGCGCGCGTGGGACGGTTGGGACGTTTGCACACAAACGCTCTGTGCTTTGTCGCACGTGTGTCACGCGCGTGCGTCAAACGACATCCGCGATCGTCACCACCACCGCTCCGGCGTGAAATTGCCCGGCCGCCTGCTCGATCACCGTCGCCGAGCGAGAACAGCGTCTCCTCGTCGAACGGCCGGCCGATCAGTTGCAGGCCGAGCGGCAGGCCTTGCGCGTCCAAGCCCGCCGGCACCGCAATGCCGGGCAGGCCGGCCATGTTCACCGTCACCGTGAACACGTCGTTCAAATACATCTCGACCGGATCGGCCTCGCCCTTCTCGCCCAGCCCGAAGGCGGCCGAGGGCGTCGCCGGCGTCAGCATGGCGTGCACGCCCGCCGCAAAACACTGCTCGAAGTCGCGCTTGATCAGCGTGCGCACCTTCTGCGCGCGCAGATAATAGGCGTCGTAATAGCCGGCGGAGAGCACATAGGTGCCGATCATCACGCGCCGGCGCACCTCCTTGCCGAAGCCTTGCGCGCGCGTGGCCTCGTACATGGCGGTGATGTCGCGCCCGGCAACGCGCAAGCCGTAGCGCACGCCGTCATAGCGCGCGAGATTGGACGAGGCTTCCGCCGGCGCCACGATGTAATAGGCCGGCAGCGCATATTTGGTGTGCGGCAGCGAGACCTCGACCAGCTCGGCGCCGGCGGCTTGCAACCATGCTCGCCCTTGCTGCCAAATCTTTTCGATTTCGGCGGGCATGCCGTCGATGCGGTATTCCTTCGGGATGCCGATGCGCAGCCCCTTGACCGATTTGCCGACCGCCTGCTCGTAATCCGGCACCGGCCGATCGGCGCAGGTCGTGTCCTTGTCATCGGGCCCCGCCATCGAACGCAGCAGGATCGCCGCATCGCGCACCGTGCGCGCGAAGGGTCCCGCCTGGTCGAGCGAGGAGGCAAAGGCGACGATGCCCCAGCGCGAGCAGCGGCCATAGGTCGGTTTCATGCCGACGGTGCCGGTGAAGGCCGCCGGCTGCCTGATGGAACCACCCGTGTCGGTGCCGGTCGCGCCCAGACAGAGTTGCGCGGCCACCGCGGTGGCCGAACCGCCGGACGAGCCGCCCGGCGTCAGCGGCGTGTTCGAGCCTTTGCGCCGCCACGGCGAGATCACCGGATTGTAGAACGAGGTTTCGTTCGACGAGCCCATGGCGAATTCGTCGCAATTGGTCTTGCCCAGCAGCACCGCGCCGTCGCGCCAGAGATTGGCGGTGACGGTCGATTCATAGGTCGGCACGAAATTGTCGAGGATGTGCGAGCAGGCGGTGGTGCGCACGCCGCAGGTCGCGAACATGTCCTTGACGGCAAGCGGAATGCCTTCGAGCGGCTTGGCGTCTCCCTTGGCGATGCGCGCATCCGAGGCCTTCGCCATCGCGGCGGCGCGCTCTCCGGTTTCCAGCACAAATGCATTGAGCGCGCGCGCCTTCTCGATCGCGGTGAGATGCGCGTCGCTGAGTTCGACGGCCGAGAAGCTTTTGGTCTTCAGCCCGTCGCGCGCCTGCGCCAGGGTCAGCGCCGTCAGGTCGGTCACGGCGCGCGCTCGTCCTTGCGGCTGGGCGCGGCTGGCACATCGCCCGGCGGCGCATCGCAGGCAAAGCGCGCAGCGTCGGGCTGCGGCACGCGCGCTCCCGGAAAGCCGGGCGGCGGGCTCGTCCGGCAGATCGTCCAGCGCCAGCAGCAATCCGAGTTCACAGGCGATGCACATTTATTCGACCACTTTCGGAACCAGAAAAAAGTTATCTTCGCTCGCCGGCGCGTTGCGGACGATATCCTCAGCCTTGCCGCCGTCGGTCACCTCGTCGGGGCGCATCTTCATCGTCATCGGCGTCACCGAGGTCATCGGCTCGACGCCCGCGACATCGACCGCTTGCAGCTCATCGACCCAGGCCAAAATGGCGTTGAGCTCGCCCTGCAAATGCGCGATCTCATCCTCGGCCACGGCAATGCGGGCGAGATGCGCGATGCGGCGGACGGTATCGGCGTCGACGGACATGAAACCCTCGATCGAACGAGCCCGCTATAGCAGAGCCCGCTTTTCGCCGGCAACCTTACGGCCGCTGGTGCTCCAGCACGGCCCAGCCGCGCGCCTTCATCTCCCGCTTGGCCATGGCGGTCGCCATGCCCGTGATGCGCAATTCGCCGCGCGCCTGCGGTGCCATGGCCTTGCGCGCGTTGCTCACGGCGATGAACCCGATTGCGGTTTCGCGCGTCCAGGACATGGCGTCGATCGGCAACAGCGCCATGACGCGGCCGTCGCGGGTGACGATATAGGGAAAGTCGGCAAACGACACGAAACGGACATAGCCGCCATGGCGGCGATAGTCATCGGCCATGTACTCCGCCGCCCGGCGCATGACATAGGCGATGGCGCGGCCGTTGGCCGCCGCCGCCCGCGCCACGAACAGCTCGCGATGTTGCACGCCGTGCAGACTGTCGAGCGCGGCCACCAAGGCCGTCGCGTCGATCGGCGTATAATTGTGGTTGGAGAGGAAACTTTCGGCCAGCGCCGGCTCGATGCCCATCTTCTTTTCGAGGATGTCACGGTTGAGATCGAGAATTTGCGAGGCGGTGTAGTTGCGCGCAATTTCCTCGAGGCCGAGATTGTTGAGCTTGTTGGCGGTCGCCAGGTTCGACACGATGATGCCGGCGCCGCCGGGAATGGCCATCATCGCGCCGGTCACCACCAGCCCGCCGGTCGCCGCGGCTTGCGACAATTGCTGGAGCTTTTCGTTGAGCGGCGGCAGGTCGGTATAAGGATCGACGCCGTAGGTCGCGGCGATCTGGCGGCGCTGATCGCTCACGCCGAGCAGGCTCGACAAGGTGTCGTCCTGGGTCTTGCCGGCATTGGCCATGCCGGAACTCATGCGCCCGAAAAAATTGCCGACGCCGGCAAACGTGTTCTGCACCGTGCCGACCGGGTTGGTAACCAGGTCGCCTGCGAATTTCAGCGGGCTCAGGCCCGCTTCGGCCAACGCCTTGCCGAAGGCTTCCGAATTGGCCACCTTTTCCATCACCGCCAGCGCCTTGAGCTCGTTGATGCGCATGTGCAGCATCTCGTCGCCCTGCACCGTGATGTCGCCATAGGGCGTCGCCAGCACATAGATGCGCAGGATGCCGTCGCTGCGCACCGGATTGCGGATGGTATAGTTCTCGCCCACGCGTTTGATGCCGGGGATTTGCGCGGCATTGAACGAGGGCGGCTGCTCCTCCGTCTGCGCGGACGCTACGAGGGGGTGGGCGAGCAACAACGCCAGCGGCGCCAGCACACGCAAGACCAGACCGGACGAAAACCGCATCAGACCCCCTTCACGGCCCGTCAGGGACCGCACGGAACAAAAAACCATAGAATTCTATGGGGTTATTATGCACTTGCGGACCCTCGCACCGCAAGCTTGGAAACGCGAAAGCCGAGCGCCGGCAATCGCAGGCAGCGCCGTGATGACCGGATTGCCCGCTTACGCGGGCAATGACAGCTTAGACTTAAGGCAAGGCCAAGGCATTGACCGCATGACCACCCACGGCCGCTACCCCTACTCGCCGATCACCGAACGCCGCGTTTACGACTGGCCGCAAGGCAAGCGGCTGGCGATCTATATCGGGCTCAACCTCGAATGGTTTTCATTCGGCGAAGGCCTCGGCGCCGAGCTTGCGCCCGGCGGGCCGCAGCCGGACGTGCTCAATTACGCTTGGCGCGATTACGGCAATCGCGTCGGCGTATTTCGCCTTGCCGACTTGTTCGCGGAACTGAAGCTGCCGGTCTCGCTGCTGGTCAATGCGCAGATGGTCGAGCACGCGCCGCAGGCGATCGCGGCATTTCCGGGCGCCGAGATCGTCGGCCACGGCCGCAGCAATTCCGAGCGGCAAGGCACGTTGAACGAAGCCGACGAGCGCGCGCTGATCGCCGAGACCACCGCGGCGCTGGAGAAGCACGCGGGCCAGCGCCCGCGCGGCTGGCTCGGTCCCTGGATCTCGCAGTCGCCGCTCACGCCCGATCTTCTGCAGGAAGACGGCTACACCTACTTGCTCGACTGGTGCCATGACGATCAGCCGACATGGATGAAAACGCGCAAGGGCCGCATCCTGTCGGTGCCCTACCCGCAGGAGCTCAACGACATTCCGCAGATCGTCGCGCGCAAGCGCGAGGGCGCCGAATTCGCCGACATGATCGTCGATGCCTTCGAGGTGATGTCCGCCGAATGCGGCAAGCGCCCGCTGGTCATGGGCATCGCGCTGCACCCCTACATCGTCGGCTAGCCGCACCGCTTCAAGCATCTTGCGCGCGCGCTCAAGCACCTCGTGCGCAAGGCCGACGACAAGGTCTGGTTCACCACCGCCGGCGCCATCGCCGCGCATGCCGCCGCCTTGCCGGACGGCACGGTGACTTGAATGGGCGCGATCTTGCCGCTTGCCGAAGCCGCCCAACATTTTCCGCCGCGCGGCGCGCTGATCGGGCTCGATCTCGGCAGCAAGACCATCGGCGTCGCCGTCAGCGACCCCGACCGCAAATTGGCGACCGGGGTGACAACGATCGCGCGCAAAACTTTCACCGCCGACGCAAAAGTGCTGCTCGCGCTCGCCGCCGAGCGCGCCGTCATCGGTTATGTGCTCGGGCTGCCGATCAACATGGACGGCTCGGAGGGTCCGCGCGCGCAATCGACCCGCGCCTTCGCGCGCAATTTCGCCAAGCTCACCGAATTGCCGATCGCGCTGTGGGACGAGCGGCTCTCCACCGCCGCGGTCGAGCGCGGCCTGATCGAAGCCGACATGAGCCGCAAGAGGCGCGCGGCGGTGATCGATCAGCACGCGGCCGCCTTCATCCTGCAAGGCGCGCTCGATCGCCTGCTCCACCAGAAACGCTAGGCACGCAAAAGGGCGGACCGTTCGGCCCGCCCTCGCGCTATCGGCATCAGTCTTTCGTCAGTTGCAAGCGCCTGCGCTGGGCGAGGCCGGCGACGCCCCGCAAGTGCTGCTGTTGCTGCGGTAGCCGCGATAGTAATAGCCCTGCGCCGGACCATCATAATAAGTCGGCGCCGGCTCGTAGGCGTAGCCCGGTTCGTAGGCATAGCCCGGATCGTAAGCATAGCCGGGCGCGTAGTAGTAATTGTTGTTAGCGGCGCTTGGCCACGGCCGCGCCAACCAGCGCGCCGGCGCCAAAGCCGATGGCCGCGGCTGCATTGCGGCCATCGCGCGCCTGACCCGGTGTCGCCATCGCGATGGCCAGCGCGCCGGTCATCGTGGCAGCGGCGGCAAATTTGACGATTTTGTTCATGGTGCCTCCTCAATTGCGTTGTTTCTCTCAGCGCGTGGCTGAAAGGGCCGGCATCACGCCGGTGGTCGGGGCGTCAACGAAAGACCAACGGACACGGTTCCTGGCGCGCGACATCCGCCGATCACAAAAGTGTTTTGGAACAAAGTTCACTCACGCGCCGAGAGCTCGGAAATACAGCATTAACCGCGCTTGCGCGCTTGTGGACGCGGGCGGAACTTCCCCTTGCCGGGCCCGCAACTTGCGCCTATAGACCTTCCTTTAATGAACATCGCGCCGAAATCCTCGTTCGTCCTCAGCAGGCGCCATCTGTTGGGGATCGAAGGACTTTCGCGCGAGGATATTTCCGGCCTGCTCGAACTCGCCGAGGAATTCGTCGAGCTCAATCGCCAGGTCGAGAAGAAGCGCGCCTCGCTGCGCGGCCGCACCCTGATCAACCTGTTCTTCGAAGCCTCGACCCGCACGCAGTCCTCGTTCGAACTGGCCGGCAAACGGCTCGGCGCCGACGTGATGAACATGTCGGTCGGCCAATCGTCCATGCGCAAGGGCGAGACGCTGATCGACACCGCGATCACGCTCAACGCCATGCACCCCGACATCATCGTGGTGCGCCATCACGCCTCCGGCGCGGTCGAACTGCTGGCGCAGCAAGGTCGACTGCTCGGTGATCAATGCCGGCGACGGCTCGCACGAGCACCCGACCCAGGCGCTGCTCGACGCGCTCACCATCCGCCGCAACAAGGGCCGCATCGAGGGCCTCACCGTCGCGATCTGCGGCGACATCCTGCATTCGCGCGTCGCGCGCTCCAACATCATCCTGCTCAACTGCATGGGCGCGCGCGTGCGCGTGGTCGCGCCCTCGACGCTGCTGCCGCCGGGCATCGAGCGCTTCGGCGTCGAGGTCGCCCGCGACATGCGCGAAGGCCTGGACGGCGCCGACATCGTCATGATGCTGCGCCTGCAGCGCGAGCGCATGAACGGCTCGTTCGTGCCCTCGGTGCAGGAATATTTCCACTATTTCGGCCTCGACGAGAAGAAGCTCGCCTACGCCAAGCCCGACGCGCTGGTCATGCATCCCGGCCCGATGAACCGCGGCGTCGAGATCGACTCGCTCGTCGCCGACGGCGCGCAGTCGCTGATCCGCGAGCAGGTCGAGATGGGCGTCGCCGTGCGCATGGCGGTGCTCGAAGCGCTGTCGCGCAACCTGCCGAATGCGTGAGATGATGCTGTCGAAATGCTGTCCGACCGCCGCCCGATCCTGCTCGCCAACGCCCGGATCGTCGATCCGTCGCGCGATCTCGATTTTCCCGGCGACCTGCTGATCGCCGACGGCGTGATCCGCGAGGCCAAGCGCGGCATCGGCGCGGCCGGCGTGCCGGAAGGCACCGAGGTCGTCGATTGCCGCGGCAAGACTGGTCGCGCCGGGCCTGGTCGACATGCGCGCCTTCATCGGCGAGCCCGGCGCCGACCACCGCGAGACGCTCGCCTCCGCCAGCCAGGCGGCCGCCGCCGGCGGCGTCACCACCATCATCTGCCAGCCCGACACCTCGCCCGCGATCGACGATCCTGCGATCGTCGATTTCGTGCTGCGGCGCGCGCGCGACACCGCGATCGTGCACGTGCATCCGATGGCGGCGATCACCAAGGGCCTCGAAGGCAAGGAGATGACCGAGATCGGCCTGCTGAAGGCGGCCGGCGCGGTCGCCTTCACCGACGGCGACAGAAGCGTCACCAACGCGCAGGTGATGCGGCGCGCGCTCACCTACGCCCGCGACTTCGACGCCCTGATCGTCCACCACACCGAGGATCCCGATCTCGTCGGCGACGGCGTGATGAACGAAGGCGAATTCGCCGCCCGGCTCGGCCTGCTGGGCATTCCGCCCGCGGCCGAAACGATCATGCTGGAACGCGACATGCGGCTGGTCGCGCTGACCGGCGGGCGCTATCACGCGGCCTCGATCACCTGCGCGGACTCGCTCGAGGTGCTGCGCCGCGCCAAGGATGCCGGACTTAACGTCACCGCCTCGGCCTCGATCAATCACCTCACGCTCAACGAGAACGACATCGGCTCCTACCGCACCTTCCTGAAACTGTCGCCGCCGCTGCGCGCGGAAGACGACCGCAAGCGGCTGGTCGAGGCGGTGGCGAGCGGCCTGATCGACGTGGTGATGTCCGATCACAATCCGCAGGACGTCGAAACCAAGCGGCTGCCCTTCGCCGAAGCAAGCCCCGGCGCGATCGGGCTGGAAACCATGCTCACCGCGGGCTTGGGCTGGTGCATAACGGCGAGATCGATCTGATCGCGCTGTTGCGCGCGATGTCGACGCGCCCGGCCGAACTGCTCGGCCTGCCGGGCGGCACGTTGCGCCGCGGCGCGCCGGCCGACGTGATCGTGGTCGATACCGACGTGCCCTGGGTGCTCGACCCGGCCGAGCTGAAGTCGAAGTGCAAGAACACGCCGTTCGACGAGGCTCGCCTGACAGGGCCGCGTGGTGCGCACCATCGTCGCCGGCCGCACCGTCTACGAATACGTATGACGCGCCGCGCTCGCCTTCGCCTTCGGCTATCTGCTCGGCTCGATTCCGTTCGGCATGATCTTGACGCGGCTCGCCGGCGGTCCCGACTTGCGCAACATCGGCTCGGGCAATATCGGCGCCACCAATGTGCTGCGCACCGGGCGCAAGGGGCTCGCCGCCGTAACGCTTGTCTGCGACATGCTCAAGGGCACCGCCGCCGTGCTGGTCGCCGCGCATTTTGCCGGCCACCGAGCCGCGCTCATTGCCGGGCTCGGCGCCTTTCTCGGCCATCTCTTTCCGGTCTGGCTCAAGTTCAAGGGCGGCAAGGGCGTCGCCACCTATATCGGCCTGCTGCTCGGCCTTACCTGGCCGGGCGCGCTGATCTTTTGCGCGCTCTGGCTCGATCGTGGCTTTTGCGACCCGCTATTCCTCGCTGGCCGCGCTCGTTGCCAGCGCGCTGACGCCACCGGCGCTTTATGTCATGGGCTCGCCCGACGCCGCCGGGCTTTTCCTGCTGCTCAGCGTGCTGCTGTGGATCATGCACCGCGCCAATATCGGCCGCCTGCTCGCCGGCAGCGAAGGCAAGATCGGCGCGACGACCTAAGCCCGAACGCCGCCGCGCTATTGGCCAATCGGGCCAATCTTCGTCGCGTTCAACATTTCATTGGCGAGATTTTCCTGCCGGTGCGTCGATTGGGCGTGCTGGTTTGCGTACCTGCGCCGGCAGTCGTCGTAGGCCGGCGTGCCGGGCTTTACGCCGGATGCCTGGCAGTTCGCGTCATCGGACGCGGTTTGCGCCTGCGCCGCCGCAGCCAGGTTTGCCTGCCGCTCGGCATCGTATTGTGCGCAGCCCGCAAGGAACATGAGGGCCAAAAGCAACGTCGCAAACCGCATGACGATCCTCTCCTGGTCACCCATGGTCTTACAGCGCGCGGCGGCGGCCGCAAGCCTAAACCCCCGGCTGTCGCAGCGCGCGCCTTAAGCGATGCTTGGGCTTGCGTCGGGGGGCGTGGCGTTGAGTGAGGGCGTGCACTTAAGCGAGGAGCAGCGGCTCGACTGGCTGCGCCTGATCCGCAGCGACAATGTCGGGCCGCGCGGTATTATGGCGCAAACGCCACAAGCCGGGTTGAACCTGATCCGTGGACTGCCAGCAATTGCACCAATGTCAGGTTTTCGAAAGCCTACAACCGCCATGGCGGTCGCCATTGTTCTGCCAGCGATCTGGCGTTCTAGCGGGAAGTTTATCGTGACCTTGATTCAGCTATTGCTAATTGCGGCTTGGATCGTTATCGCGGTCAAAGAAATCGCCCTGCCGATATGCTGTGCGTCTCGTCAATAGCGTGCCGGATCGCTCATTTCTGTCGCGTCGCATATGGTTTGACCGGACACATTCAAGATAGCGCATCACGCAAACGAAGATGCATTCTTGTACGCAATAATACCGGCATCCACCAATGCCGAAATGGCGTCGAAATCTCGATCGGATTTGATTGCCGTGCTGACACGAACGTTGCGATGAATTCAAGTTCCCACTGATACTGTCATAGACATGGAATTGCCATGCTAGTCTAGACGATGATGCCAATACAGAGAATCTGTGGTTCAGTGTCGCTTTTCGATGAGCGGGCCGACATAATGCTCGCTAGAACGAAGACAGTTCCAGGTTCGGAACTCTACTAGGCAAAAAGCGAGCCTGATGAATATACTGGATCGTTCTAGCGGCCATCACTGAGAACAGAGGCACTCGCCTAGACATTTCGACAATCAGGCTATCTGCGTCCGCGGCGTTTTCCGAATATGCTCAGGATGATGCCGCGTTACGCTCAAGTGGTGACGGAATTAAAATCTTCGGCTCAATGCCAATATGCTATCCGCTGCGCGGTCTCAAATGGACGGGGTCCAGATAGCCGCATAATCCGATCTAGTTAAATTTCCTCCAACGCCACGCCGTCCAATTCCAGGGCGGCAAGACAGGCCAGAATAGAACGTGGCCGAAAACGTGCCCCGTTTGAGCTTATTCGTAATGCTGGCTTCCGTTTCCGCCTTGGACCCATGCTTTTTAAGCCGCTTGGCCTGCTGTATCGCCGCTTACACGCAAGCCTAAACCCCCGGTTGTCGCAGCGCGCGCCTTAAGCGATGCTTGGGCTTCGTCGGGGGGCGTGGCGTTGAGTGAGGGCGTGCACTTAAGCGAGGAGCAGCGGCTCGACTGGCTGCGCCTGATCCGCAGCGACAATGTCGGGCCGCGCACCTTCCGCGATCTGGTCAATCATTTCGGCGGCGCGCGCGCGGCACTGGCCGCGCTGCCCGGGCTTGCCCGCCGCGGCGGCGCAACCGGGCCGGCGCGCATCTGCCCGCCCGAGGACGCCGCCGCCGAACTGAAAGCTGTCGCGCGCGCGCGGCATCGAATTCGTGGCGCTCGGCGAGCCCGATTATCCGGCGCGCTTGCAGATGATCGACGATGCGCCGCCGCTGCTGGCGGTGCGCGGCAAGCTCGCCGTGCTCAAGCATCCGCTGGTCGCCATCGTCGGCTCGCGCAACGCCTCCGCCGCCGGCGTCAAATTCGCCGAGCGCCTCGCGCGCGAGCTGGGCGAGGCCGGTTACGGCATCGTGTCGGGGCTGGCGCGCGGCATCGATGCGGCCGCGCATCGCGCCAGCCTGCAAAGCGGCACCATCGCCGTGCTCGCCGGCGGGCACGAGCGCATCTATCCGGCCGAGCATGCCGATCTGTTGGAAACGATACTGGCCGAAGGCGCCGCCGTCTCCGAAATGCCGCTCGCCTGGGAGCCGCGCGCGCGCGATTTTCCGCGCCGCAACCGGCTGATCTCCGGCCTCTCGGTCGGCGTGGTGATCGTGGAGGCCGCGCGCCGCTCCGGCTCGCTGATCACGGCGCGGCTGGCCGGCGAGCAAGGCCGCGAGGTCTTCGCGGTGCCGGGCTCCCCGCTCGACCCGCGCGCGGAAGGCACCAACGGCCTGCTCAAGCAGGGCGCGACGCTGGTCACCGAGGCGGCCGACGTGATCGCGGTGCTGGAGCCGATCCTCGGCCGCGGCCTCGATTTGCCGGCGCAGGAACCGGAGCCGGAACTCAGCGGTCCCCTCGATCACGAACCGGGCGAGGACGAGCGCAGCCGCATCGTCGGCCTCATGGGGCCGACGCCTGCCGCGATCGACGATCTGGTGCGCCTGTCGCAATCGATCGCCCGCGATCGTGCGCACGGTGCTGTTGGAACTCGAGATCGCCGGACGCCTGGAGCGCCACGGCGGCGGCCTGGTATCGCTGCTATAACCTCGCTCACGAATCGCAATGGATTTTCCATGATGATCCGCTGGCTTGCCGCCTTGGCCGTCGCGCTGGCCACGACCTGCGCACAGGCGCAATCGCCGCAGAAATCCTTCGCCGCTTTCACCGCCGCGCTGTGGCCCGACGCGCAGGCCAAGGGCATCACGCGCGCCAATTTCGACCTCGCCATGCGCGGCGTGACGCCCGACCAGCGCGTGATCGCGGCGACCAAGCGCCAACCGGAATACGGCCGGCCGTTCGGCGATTACGTCAACGCCGTCGCCAACCGCCGCCGCATTGCCGAAGGCGAAGCCAAGGCCAGGCAATGGGCCAAGACCTTCGACGCCGTCGAGCAGAAATTCGGCGTCGAGCGCTGGATCCTGATTTCGCTCTGGGGCATCGAGAGCGACTTCGGCGCCGAGAAAGACAAATGGGACGTGTTCCGTTCGCTGGCGACCTTGGCCTATGTCGGCTATCGCGATCCCTACTTCCGCAACGAACTGCTCGTCGCGATGAAAATCATGCAGGACAACCGCTTCGACCGCGAGCGCATGGTCAGTTCATGGGCCGGCGCCATGGGTCAGACCCAGTTCATGCCGTCGAACGTCGTCGACTATGCCATCGATTTTGACGGCGACGGCCGCAGCGACCTCTGGACGCAATGTGCCGGACGTGCTCGGCTCGACCGCCAATTACCTGAAAAAATGGAATTGGCAGGAGCGACCTGCCCTGGGGCTTCGAGGTCACGGTGCCGGCCGGCTTCGACATGATGCGCAGCCATGCACAGCTTCGCCGAGTGGCGTGAACTCGGCCTGCACCGCGCCGACGGCAAGCCGTTTCCGCCGGACGGCAACGGCATTCTGTTCTTCCCGGCAGGCGCCAAGGGTCCCGCCTTCATCGTCACCAAGAATTTCGACGTGCTGAAGGAGTACAACAACTCGGATGCCTATGCGGTGGCGGTCGGCCACCTCGCCGACCGCATGCAGGGCGGCTTGACCGATCAAGGCGGCCTGGCCGGCCGACGATCACCCGCTCTCGCGCGACGCCCGCATCGCCTTGCAGAAGAAATTGTCCGCGCTCGGCTACACGGTGAAAGACTTCGAGGGCCACGTCGATTTCGATCTGCGCGACAATATCCGCGCCGAGCAGAAAAAGATGGGCGTAATCCCCGACGGCAATCCGACGGCGGCGTTGCTCGATCGGCTGGGCGTCAAGGTGAAGTTAAGTGATCAGCGGTTGGTCGGGCCGTTGACCTGACGGCTGGCGCTTTCGGCTTCAAGGCGGACCATTTCGAGCAGATAGCCGAGCGTCTCAAGACCGGTGCGGCGCGCCATGGTGGCAAGATCGGCCGACAGCGTGGCCACGTAGCTGGCGACCGCCGTTCGCGAGTCGGGTTCGCTTGGTTTGAATTGGTTGGCCATTTTGGTTCGTTTCAGTCCCGCGCCTCAAAACGAAAATACACGGTCTTGGCCGAATAGGAATATTTTTAATTGCTTTATATTGAAAATACATCCCTCGGTTGTAATCGGCGGTGGGCCGAAGAGTTCTTGTTCGTGCCCCATTTTGCTGCTCTGAACAGGCCCTGCGAACCGCCCTGATTTGACAGCAGGTGCCGCCTTCCCCATGTTCCGGCGAAGCAGGCGGCCGATTCTGTCCAGATCCGGCCCTCGTATTGGCCGCTAACCCACTGGATATACATGAATATCGTCGTTGTTGAATTGCCCGCCAAGGCGAAGACGATCAACAAATATCTGGGCCCCGGCTACCAGGTTCTCGCCTCCTTTGGTCATATCCGCGACCTCCCCGCCAAGGACGGCTCGGTCGACCCCGACGCCGATTTCCGCATGCTCTGGGAGGTCGACGCCCGCTCCAACCAGCGCATGAACGATATCGCCCGCGCCCTGAAGGGCGCCGACAAGCTGATCCTGGCGACCGACCCAGACCGCGAGGGCGAGGCGATCTCCTGGCACGTGCTGGAGGTGCTCAAGGAGAAGAAGGCGCTCAAGGACCACGCCATCGAGCGCGTGGTGTTCAACGCCATCACCAAGCAGTCGATCCTCGAAGCGATGAAGCACCCGCGCGCCATCGATGCCGCGCTGGTCGATGCCTATCTCGCCCGCCGGGCGCTCGACTACCTCGTCGGCTTCACGCTCTCGCCGGTGCTCTGGCGCAAGCTGCCGGGCGCCCGCTCGGCCGGCCGGGTGCAGTCGGTCGCGCTGCGGCTGGTGTGCGACCGCGAGCTGGAGATCGAGAAATTCGTCGCCAAGGAATACTGGTCGATCGCGGCGACGCTGGCGACCCCGCGTCAGGAGACCTTCGAAGCGCGCCTGGTCGGCGCCGACGGCCAGAAAATCCAGCGGCTCGACATCGGCTCGGGCGCGCAAGCGGAAGCCTTCACGCGCGATCTCGAAAGCGCGGCGTTCAGCGTGGCCAATGTCGAGGCCAAGCCCGCCCGCCGCAATCCGCCGCCGCCCTTCACCACCTCGACCATGCAGCAAGAGGCCTCGCGCAAGCTCGGCTTTGCGCCGGCCATCACCATGCGTCTGGCCCAGCGCCTCTACGAAGGCGTCGAACTCGACGGCGAGACCACCGGCCTCATCACCTATATGCGGACCGACGGCATCGACATGGCGCCGGAAGCGATCGCCGAGATCCGCGCCATGCTCGGCCGCAATTACGGCAAAGAATACGTCCCGGCTTCGCCGCGCGAGTATCACAACAAGTCGAAGAACGCGCAGGAAGCGCACGAAGCCGTGCGCCCGACCGACCCCGACCGCACCCCCAGCGACGTCGCCAAATATGTCGACCGCGATCAGGCGCGGCTCTACGAGCTGATCTGGAATCGCGCCATCGCCAGCCAGATGGAATCCGCCGAACTCGAACGCACCACGGTCGATATCACCGCCAAGGCCGGCGCCCGCACCATCGATCTGCGCGCCTCCGGCCAGGTCGTGAAATTCGACGGCTTCCTCACGCTCTACCAGGAAGGCATGGACGAGCCGAGCGACGACGACGAGAGCCGCCGCCTGCCCGCCATGAGCGCCGGCGAAGCGCTGCAGAAACAAGCGATCAATTCCAGCCAGCATTTCACCGAGCCGCCGCCGCGTTTCTCGGAAGCCGCCTTGGTCAAGCGCATGGAGGAGCTCGGCATCGGACGGCCGTCGACCTACGCGTCGATCCTGCAGGTGCTGCAGGATCGCGGCTATGTTCGCATCGACAAGAAGCGGATGATCCCCGAAGACAAAGGCCGCGTCGTTGTCGCGTTCCTCGAAAGCTTCTTCGCGCGCTACGTCGAATATGATTTCACCGCCAGCCTTGAAGAAAAGCTCGACGAAATCTCCGCGGGCAAGGTCGAATGGCGCGCCGTGCTCACCGAGTTCTGGGAGCAATTCATCGGCTCCGTCAATGAGATCAAGGAAGTGCGCAATCGTGTCGTGCTCGACGCGCTCAACGATCTGCTCGAGCCGCATATTTTCCCGGAACACGCCGACGGCACGCCGCGACGGCAATGCCCGCAATGCGCCACCGGCGAACTTTCGCTCAAGATCGGCCGGTTCGGCGCCTTCGTCGGCTGCTCGAATTATCCGGACTGCAGTTTCACGCGGCAGATCACGCCGAGCGCCGACGGCGTTCAGGGCAAAAAGGTGCTGGGCGAAGACCCGGCGACCGGCCTGGAGGTGACGCTGCGCGGCGGCCGTTTCGGGCCCTATCTGCAACTCGGTGAGCAGATCAAGCCGCCGAAACCAAAGAAGGGCGAGAAGAAACAGGACGTCGAGAAGCCCAAGCGCGCCAGCGTCCCGAAAGGCGTTTCGCCCGAAGATATCGATCTCGAAAAGGCGCTCGGTCTGCTGGCGCTGCCGCGCGAAGTCGGTATGTCGCCCGAAGACGGCGAGCCAATTCTCGCCGGCATCGGCCGCTTCGGCGCTTACGTCAAGCACGGCAAGACCTACGCCAACGTGGAAGACGGCGACGACGTGCTGACCATCGGCCTCAACCGCGCGGTCACGCTGATCGCCGAGAAGAAGGCCAATCCGAAGAAAGGCCGCCGCTTCGGCGCCGATCCCGGAAAAGTCCTGGGCGAGCATCCCGATAAAGGCGGCCCGATCGTGGTCAAGAACGGGCGCTATGGCCCTTATGTCAGCCACAACGGCATCAACGCGACCATTACCGGCGACAAGACGCCGGAGACCATCACGCTGACCGAGGCAATCGTGCTGCTCGACGCCCGCGCCGAACAGCTCGGCTCACAACCGCGGCGCGCCGCCGGCCGCAAAAAGGCGGGCGCGCCATCGGAAGCCCCGAAGGGCCGCAAAAAGAAGACCGCCGAGACGGCAGAGACTGCCGAGCGAGCCGCCAAACCGCGCAGAAAGCCGGCGGTTAAGAAAAAGGCGCCCAAGATCACTGCCGCCGAATAGCTGGCGAAGCCTGAATTCCGTTATTACATTTCATCTCAATCGCGCCGAGTTGGCGCAGGAAAACCAATTTGCTTAAACACCGCTAAAACCACTCCTCCCTCCCCGCCAAGGCTGACCTTCTCGCCTTCATCCGCGAGCGTCCCGGCAAAGTCGGCACCCGCGAGATCGCGCGCGCCTTCGGCCTGAAAAATGCGCTGCGCGCCGAGCTCAAGCGCATGCTGCGCGACCTGGCCGACGAAGGCGCATCGAAAAGCGCCGCAAGAAGCTGCACCATCCGGGCTCGCTGCCCTCCACCGTGCTCGCCGACGTCACCGCGCGCGACGCCGACGGCGAACTGATCGCCACGCCCGACGAATGGGACGAGGAGGCGCACGGGCCGGCGCCGAAAATCCGCATCCTTAACCCCCGCAAGGCGCGGCCCGGCGAGGTCGCCGGGCTCGGCGACCGCGTCCTGCTGCGCATTGCCGGCGAGGACGACGGATTGCAGCGGCCGCGTCATCAAGATCATCGACCACCCCAAGCATCGCGTGCTCGGCATTTTCCGCGCGCTGCCCGATGGCGGCGGGCGGCTGGAGCCGGTCGACAAGAAAAAGCTCGGCAAGGAGCTGGCCATTCCGGCGGGCGCCGCGGCGGGGGCGCAAGACGGCGATCTGGTCGCGGTCGAAGCCAGCCGCGCGCCGCGCCTCGGCCTGCCACGGGCCGCGTCGTGGAGCGGCTCGGCTCGCTGGAGAGCGAGCGCGCGGTCAGCCTGATCGCCATTCACGCGCACGGCATTCCGCAGGTCTTCCGGCGCGAGACGCTGGACGAGGCGGAGGCCGCCAAGCCGGCAACGCCGGCTCACCGCGAGGACTGGCGCAAGCTGCCGCTCGTCACCATCGATCCGCCCGACGCCAAGGATCACGACGACGCCGTGCATGCCGAGCCCGACAGCGCCGCCAACAACCGCGGCGGCTTCATCCTCACCGTCGCCATCGCCGACGTCGCCCATTACGTGACGCCGGGCTCGGCGCTCGACCGCGAAGCGCTGGTGCGCGGCAACTCGGTCTATTTCCCCGACCGCGTGGTGCCGATGCTGCCGGAGCGCATCTCCAACGATCTGTGCTCGCTGCGTCCGCGCGAGGACCGCGCCGCGCTCGCCGTGCGCATGGTGATCGGCGCCGACGGCCGCAAGCGCTCGCACACGTTCCATCGCGTGCTGATGCGCTCGGCCGCGAAGCTGTCCTACCAGCAGGCGCAGGTCGCCATCGGCGGGCGCACCGACGAGGTGACCGAACCGCTGGTCGAGCCGGTGCTGGCGCCGCTCTACGCGGCCTATGAGGCGCTGGCGCGCGCGCGCGACGAGCGCGCGCCGCTCGATCTCGATCTGCCCGAGCGCAAGATCCTGCTCAAGGCCGACGGCACCGTCGACCGCGTGACCCGGCCGGAGCGGCTGGAGGCGCACCGGCTGATCGAGGAGTTCATGATCCTCGCCAATGTCGCCGCCGCCGAGACGCTGGAAAAGGCGCGCGTGCCGCTGATCTACCGCGTGCATGACGAGCCGGCGCTGGAGAAGGTTCACGCGCTGCGCGAATTCCTTGCCACGCTCGACATTCCCTTCGCCAAGGGCGGCGTGCTCAAGCCGGAAGCCTTCAACCGCATCCTCGCGCGGTGAAGGGCCGCGACGCGAGCAGCTGATCAACGAGGTCGTGCTGCGCAGCCAGGCGCAGGCCGAATACGCCGCCGAGAACTACGGCCATTTCGGCCTCAACCTGCGCCGCTACGCGCATTTCACCTCGCCGATCCGCCGCTATGCCGATCTGATCGTGCATCGCGGGCTGATCCGCGCGCTCAAGCTCGGCGACGGCGCCCTGCCCGAGAGCGCCGATCACAAGCGGCTTGCCGAAATCGCGGCGCGAAATTTCCGCCACCGAGCGCCGCGCCATGATGGCCGAGCGCGAAACCAACGACCGGCTGATCGCGCATTTCCTCGCCGACCGCATCGGCGCCACCTTCGACGGCCGCATCTCCGGCGTCACCCGCGCCGGCCTGTTCGTCAAGCTCGACGAGACCGGCGCCGACGGCTTCGTGCCGGCGCGCACCATCGGCGACGAGTATTTCCGCTACGACGAGGCGCGCCATGCCATGGTCGGCCGCCGCAGCGGCGAGACCTACCGGCTGGGCGACCGCGTCACCGTCAAGCTGGTCGAGGCCGCGCCGGTCGCCGGCGCGCTGCGCTTCGAGCTCCTGTCGGAAGGCCGGCCCGGCACCGCGCAGCGCCGGCCGCAGCGCGACGAGCGCCAACACCGGCACCGCCCGCGCGGCAAAAATCGGAAGGCGCGATGACCCGCGACACCTCATATCTCGGCCGCGTCTGGGCCGAACGCATGACCAAATCGGAGCGCGACCAGACGTTCCCCGACTGCAGAGCCGCGCGATGCCGCCACGCTGATGCTGATCGACCGCGCGGGCGCGCAGCCGAAAGTGCTGCTCGGCCGCCGCCACGCCAGCCACAAATTCATGCCGGGCAAGTTCGTCTTTCCCGGCGGCCGCATCGAGCCGCTCGACCGCGACGATGCCGGCGGTGAGCGAACTGGATCCCGACATGGAGAAGAAGCTGCTGACGCGGGTGGCCGATCCGAGCCCGGATATGCGCGCGCCTTCGCGCTCGCCGCCGTGCGCGAGATGGCGGAGGAGACCGGCCTGATGCTCGGCGTCAAGCGCGACGAGCCGCCGGCGGTGCCGGGCGACATCTGGACCGAATTCGCCAAGGCGAAAGTCCATCCCGATCTCGGCAATATCCATTTCATCGCGCGCGCCATCACGCCGCCGCGGCGGCCGCAGCGCTTCGACGCCCGTTTCTTCACCGCCGACGCCAGCGCTATCGCCCACACGATCGAAGGCATGGTCGGACCGGAGTCCGAGCTGGTCGAGTTGGTCTGGGTGCCGATCGAGGAAGCGACCAGGCTCGACATGCCGACCATCACCGGCGTGGTGCTGGAGGAGCTGCTGGCCCGGGTCGAGGCCGGCATGGCGCACGACCTGCCGGTGCCGTTCTATTTCATGCATGAGCGGCAGTTCTTCCGGGAACTGCTGTGAGCGCCGCCTTTCCTTGACATTCACCGGAGCGACGCTAGGTTCGCCGCCGAAGTCTCCGTTTTGAGGGTAATTCCATGGCCAAAGCCGCCAGCATCAAGATCAAGCTCGTGTCCAGCGCCGACACCGGGTACTATTACGTGACCAAGAAGAATTCGCGCACGCAGACCGAAAAGCTGAAGAAGAAGAAATACGATCCGGTCGCCAAGAAGCACGTCGAGTTCCGCGAATCCAAGATCAAGTGATCGTGGCGCGCAGGATGCGCGCGCATGATCCCGAAAAGTGGCGACCGGTTTTCGGATAGATCATGCGCAGGGCATAACAAAGGGCGCCGCATGGGCGCCCTTCGCATGTCTGAGATTAGGTGGCCGGCCGGAAGCGGTGTTTTGAGGAGGCCACTCGCACCGCGTCCAGGCCGGCCGAACCCCACGGACCCAGGAGATGCGGCGGACCTGAGCACTCCGTAGGGTATGCATTGGGCTCATCGCCGCGCAATGGGTGACGTCGGCGCGTCAGCGAAAAGCCGTCGGCGGTCAGATTAAACCAAGCGCCCGGACTTCCCAAATGGCTTTTTAAGCCGCTGGAATTTCAGCCAAATTTCGGCCCGCTGCGGCACGCCAAGCGCCGCTGCCGGCCGAATCTGTCAGGCGGCGGCCGGCACCACCCGGTTGCGGCCGTCGCGCTTGGCGCGATAGAGCGCCGTGTCGGCGCGCTTGAGGATCGTGGCGGCGGTGTCGCCCGGCCCGTCGAGCGCGGCGATGCCGATCGAGATCGTGACGTCGAGCCGATGCGCGCCGTCCTGGATCGCGAACGGCTCGCGAGGCGATGCGCCGGCGCAGGCGCTCGGCCACCATGGTGGCCACCGCCATGTCGGTTTCCGGCATGACGATGACGAATTCCTCGCCGCCGTAGCGGCAGGCGAGATCGATGCTGCGGATCGACTTGCGGATGCGCAGCGCGAACTCGCGCAGCACGTCGTCGCCGGCGTCGTGGCCGTGGCTGTCGTTGATCGACTTGAAATAATCGATGTCGAGCACCAGCACCGCCAGCGGCTTGCCGCGCGCGGCCGCCTGCTCGACCAGCGTCGCCAGATGGCTCTCCATGTAGCGGCGGTTGTACAGGCCGGTGAGCGCGTCGGTGATCGCCATCTCGATCGACACCTGCACGTTGTCGCGCAGCCGCTCGGTGTAGCGCTTCTTCTTGATCTGCGTGCGCACGCGCGCCAGCATCTCGTTCTTGTCGATCGGGCGGATCAGATAGTCGTTGACGCCGATCTCCAGTCCGCGCACCAGGCGCGCGTTGTTGTCGGCTTCCGCGACCGCCAGGATCGGCACGTTGCGCGTGCGCTCGAGCGAGCGCACCTGGCTGCACAGCCGCAAGCCGTCGAAATTCTGCAAGCCGAGCGACACGATCACCAGGTCGTAGTTGCCTTCGGCGGCGTGGAACAGCGCCTCGTTCGGATCGGTCTCGACGTCCACCGTGTGCTCGGTCGACAAGCGTCGCCGCCATGCGCTCGTAGGAGCTTTGCCGGTCGTCGACGATCAGGATGCGGCCGCTGCCGCCCGGTCTCGGCCACCGCCTCGCGTTCCGGGCTCTCGATGCCGATTTCCCGGGAGGTGAGCGCGCGCATGCGCAACTCGTCGGTCATCATCTTGAGCCGCGCGAGCGAGCGCACGCGCGAGATCAGCGCGACGTCGGAGACCGGCTTGGTGAGGAAATCGTCGGCGCCGGCTTCCAGCCCGTGCACGCGGTCGGACGGCTGGTCGAGCGCGGTGACCATGACCACCGGAATGTGGTGGGTGCGCGGGATTGGACTTGAGCCTGCGGCAGACCTCGAAGCCGTCCATGTCCGGCATCATGACGTCGAGCAGCACGATGTCGCATTCGGCGCGCTCGCAGATCGCCAGCGCCTCGGCGCCGCTCTTGGCGGTGATGACGTCGAAATACTCCGCCGACAGCCGCGCTTCCAGCAGCTTCACGTTGGCCGGCACGTCGTCGACGACGAGAACGCGGGCGGTCATCGTCACGCGCTCGCCGAGGAAATGGCGGATGGTCTCGATGAACTTGCCGACCGAAATCGGCTTCGACAGATAGGCCTCGCAGCCGCCCTCGCGAATGCGCTCCTCGTCGCCCTTCATGGCGAAGGCGGTGACCGCGACCACGGGGATCGCCTTCAGCTCGGGATCGTCCTTGAGCCATTTGGTCACTTCGAGGCCGGAGACTTCCGGCAACTGGATATCCATCAGGATCAGATCGGGCCGGTGCTTGCGCGCGAGATCGAGCGCCTCGATCCCGTTGCGGGTGCCGACGGTGCTGGTAGCCGTGCGCCTCCAGGAGGTCGTGGAAGAGCTTCATGTTGAGCTCGTTGTCCTCCACGATCAGGACGGTCTTCGCCATTGTCCCCCGCCCCGTTTTCCCCAACGCGCCTTGCCCTAAAGGCGTGCGCCGTCGCTTTGGCGTTCGCGCTCGGGCATGATCGGTAACGGTAGTGGGGATATGTTACGGAAAGGCAAATTTGATCGATGAAACTGGGCGCTCCGTTAACCCAAGAAGCGGCAGAAGGCGTGGCTGTTCAGGCGCTTACCTTCATCGCCGGCGAGCCGAGCGGCTCGGGCGCTTCCTTGCGGCAACCGGCATCGGCCCGGCCGAGATTCGGCGCGGCCAGCGGCCGAGCCGGGCTTCCTCGCCGGCGTGCTCGAGCTACCTTGCCTCCGACGACCGCGCTGATCGCCGGTTTTGCCGCCGAAACCGGCCTCGATCCGGGCGATGTCGCGCGCGCCTATGCCGCGCTCGGCGGCGAGCCCTGGGAGCGCGACATGATGCCCATGAACTGACGCCATGAGCGCATGAGCCAACGATGAGCTTCTGCCGCGATTGCCTGGCCGATGCGCCGGCGCGCCACGCGCTGCCCGGCCTGCGGCTCGCCGCGGCTGGTGCGCCATGCCGAGCTCGACACGCTCACCATCGCGCATGTCGATTGCGACGCCTTCTACGCCACGATCGAGAAGCGCGACGATCCCTCGCCTGCCGACAAGCCGGTGATCGTCGGCGGCGGCAAGCGCGGCGTGGTGTCGACCGCCTGCTACGTCGCGCGCACCTACGGCGTGCGCTCGGCCATGCCGATGTTCGAGGCGCTGCGGCTCTGCCCGCAGGCCGCCGTGGTCCGGCCGAACATGGCGAAATATGTCGAGGTCGGCCGCGCCGTGCGCGCGCCATGTTCGAACTGACGCCGCTGGTCGAGCCGCTCTCGATCGACGAGGCCTTCCTCGATCTGACCGGCACCGAGCGGCTGCACGGCATGCCGCCGGCAAAGTGCTGGCGCGCTTCGCCGGCCAGGTCGAACGCGAGCTCGGCATCACGGTCTCGATCGGGCTGTCGGCCAACAAGTTCCTCGCCAAGATCGCCTCCGACCTCGACAAGCCGCGCGGCTTTGCCGTGCTCGGCCAGGCGGAGGCGGCCGCGTTCCTGGCGCCACAAGCCGGTCGGCTTCATCTACGGCGTCGGCGGGTGAGCGCGGCAAGCTCGCCGCCGACGGCTACCGCCTGATCGCCGACCTGCAACGCGCCGACGAACACGACCTGATGCGGCGCTACGGCGAGGAAGGCGCGCGGCTCTGGCGGCTGGCGCGCGGCATCGACGCGCGCGGCGTCGAACCCGAGCGGAGACCAAGAGCATCTCGGCGGAAACCACATTCGACAGGGACATCGCCGAGTTCCGGCCGCTCGAACAGCATCTCTGGGCGCTGACCGAGCGCGTGTCGGCGCGGCTGAAGGCCAATGCGCTCGCCGGCGCGACCGTGACGCTCAAGCTCAAGAGCGCCGATTTCAAGCTGCGCACGCGCGCGCATCGCTCGGCGAGCCGACCCAGCTCGCCGCCCGCATCTTCGCCGCCGGCCGCGAACTGCTCGCGCGCGAAGTGGGCGACACCCGCTTCCGCCTGATCGGCATCGGCGTCAGTCACCTGGAGGATGCCGCGGGCGACGATCTCGCCGATCTGCTCGACCGGCGCGCGGCGCAAGCCGAGCACGCGGTCGACCGCCTGCGCGAGAAATTCGGCCGCGACGCGGTGGTCAAGGGCCTGGCGCTGGAGGACGAGTAGCGATTCGCTTGTCGTGCCGAAGCTGCCGCATCGATCCCCGCGCGGGCGGGGACGACAGCTCATGCCTACCTCACTTGCAACGGCTTTTCTTTCTTCATCTCCAGCGAGGTCATCTCGCCGCTGATGGTGAAATCCGGTAGTCGAGCGTGAGCGCGCGCGAAATGCCGTTCTCGTAAAGCTCGAAGCCGATCGAATAGACCGGCGTCTGCTCGCCGGCGTGCTCGGCCTTTCGCTCTGCTGCTCGAAATAGCTGATGGTGACCGGCCAGCGCGTCAGCTTGGCGAGCTTGGCGATTTTCGCTCCGGCATCGTCGGTCGGCTTGGCTGCCGGGCGGGATGGCATGGCCGATCACCGTCAGCGTGTTGTAGAGCTTCTCGCCGCTCTCGGAGCCGTCATAGACCGGAAACTCCAGGATGCTTTTTCCCTCGCGCGCCGCGATGATGATGCGGCGCATATGCTCGGTCGGGAACACGGCATTGACCGGCTCGGTGAATGTCTTCTCCTTCGGCTTGCTCAAGCTGACCGAGACCGCCGCGGCTCGCGCTCGGCATGGCCGTCGACCGCGTCGGTTTGGTGTTCGTCGAGCAGGTTCTCCGAATTGAAACGGAACTTCTTGGCGGCGGCGTCCTCCCAGGTGGTCGAGCGCAGGTCGCTGACCGCCGACTTGCCCTCCCCGGTTCGAGCTCCGACACCTGGCGGAATTGCAGCGCATAGCCGTCGCAGGCATTGCCGGAGAAATCGTACAGGATGCGCCCGCGCACCGCCTCGATGCTGCGGCCGCCGTGCGATTTCGACAGCTTGAGATCGTAGACCGCCCGGTGCGGCGCGAGAAAAACCTTGTCGGGCGCGGGCGCTGCGGGAGCCGCGCCGGCGCTGGCAAGCGCGATGGCCAAGGCCGGCAGGATCAGCCGTGTGACATAAGCGGGTGCGTTCATGGGCCTGGGACCTCTGCGCTGCGGCATGCACGGCCAGAAAGATGCAAGAACTGGGCAAGATAGAGGCCGCGCCAAGGCCGGGCAACAAGAGTTGGCTGCGCTTGCACAGGTGCGGGCGATCGGCCAAAACATGAGGCACCCGCGGCATATGAGGCACCATCATGGCCGGAATAGTCGAGAAGAAACTCGCCAATTTCGGCATCACGCTGCCGACGCCGGCAAGTCCGATCGCCAATTACGTGCCGTTTGCGCGCAGCGGCAATCTGCTCGTGGTGTCGGGCCAGCTCTGCTTCGGCGCCGACGGCAAGCTGGTCGCCAAGGGCCAGCTCGGCGCCGGCGTGTCGATCGAAGACGGGCAAAAGGCGGCGCGCGCCTGCGCCGTCAACCTGCTGGCGCAGCTCAAAGGCGCGATTGGCGAGCTCGACAAGGTCGCACGCGTGCTCCGGCTCGGCGGCTTCATCAATTCGGCGCCCGGCTTCCCCGACGGGCCGAAGGTGATGAACGGCGCCTCCGACCTGATGGTGGAGGTATTCGGCGACAAAGGCCGCCATGCCCGCACCACGGTCGGCGTCTCGGCGCTGCCGGTGGACGCGGCCATCGAAGTCGAAGGCCTGTTCGAGGTCTCCTAACAACCCATGCCTGGACTCGATTGGCTCACCGCGCGACCGCTCGCCCATCGCGGCCTGCACGATGCAGCGGGCGTGATCGAGAACACGGCCACCGCCTTCGCTGCCGCCATTGCCGGCGGCTACGGCATCGAATGCGATCTGCAGGTCAGCGCCGATGGCGAAGCCATGGTGCAGCACGACGATGCGCTTGGCCGTTTGACCGAAGGCAGCGGAAAGCTCGCCGAAATGAGCGCGGCCGCGATCAAAAAGGTCCGCTTCAAGCAGAGCGCCGACCGCATCCTCACCCTCGGCGAGTTGTGCGAGCTGGTCGCCGGCCGCGTCACGCTGGTGCTCGAGCTGAAGAGCCATTTCGACGGCGACCGCCGGCTGGTGCAGCGCGTTGCCGATGTCCTGAAAGACTACGCTGGGCCGGTGGCGGTGATGTCGTTCGATCCGGCGGCGGTGGCGGCGGTCCGGCAGATCGCCCCCGGCCTGCCGCGCGGCATCGTCGCGCAAGCGCGTTATGATGATTTCCCGCAACTGCCGCCGGCGCAACGGCGCAGCATGGCGCACCTGCTGCACCTCTATCGCACGCGGCCGCATTTTATCGCCTATGCGATCAAGGATCTGCCGGCACTGGCGCCGCTGGCCATGCGCGTGCTCTTCGGTCTGCCGCTCTTGACCTGGACCGTCCGCACCGAGGCCGAACGCAAGCGCGCCGCGCGCTGGGCGAGCCAGATGATTTTCGAGGGCTGGCGGCCATAGAAACGCATCGCTTCGTTGAATTTCGGGCATAAACTCCGGCTAGAACACGCCTTGCCCGATGAAAGACAGCGAACTCACCATCCGGATCGCCCCATCGCTTGCCGAGGTTTCGGCGGCGGACTGGGATGCCTGCGCAGGCATGCCGATAGGGCCGGCAGTTAAACTAACACATGAGGATAACTCGTCCCCGGAGTTATCCACACGAGGACAACCTTTTAACCCATTTATTTCTCATGATTTTCTGTCATCGCTTGAGGCGTCGAACTCGGTCGGCCCGCAGACCGGCTGGCAGCCTCGCCATCTGCTGGCGGAAGACGCCAGCGGCACTTTGGTCGGCGCCGCGCCCTGCTACGTGAAATCGCACTCGCGCGGCGAATACGTCTTCGATCACGGCTGGGCCGAGGCCTTCGAGCGCGCCGGCGGCGACTATTACCCCAAGCTCCAGGTGGCGGTGCCGTTCACCCCGGTGACCGGCCCCCGCCTGCTCGCCCGCCCTGGCCCGCTGGCCGAGACGGTGCGCAGCGGCCTCGCCGATGCGCTTGCCGAGATCACCACCGGCAATGACCTTTCCTCCGCCCATGTCACCTTCCTGACCGAGCCGGAATGGCGGCTGCTCGGCGAGCGCGGCTTCCTCCAGCGCACCGACCAGCAGTTCCACTGGGAGAACGCCGGCTACGCCACCTTCGACGACTTTCTCGCCGCACTCTCGTCGCGCAAGCGCAAGACCATCCGCCGCGAGCGCAAGGAGGCGCTTGCGCCCGGCATCGAGGTGCGCTGGCTCACCGGCTCCGACCTGACCGAAGAGGTCTGGGACGCCTTCTTCGCCTTCTACATGGAAACCGGCTCGCGCAAATGGGGCCGGCCCTATCTCACCCGCGACTTCTTCTCGATCGTGGCCGAGAAAATGCGCGACCGCATTCTGCTGGTGATGGCGCGGCGCGCCGGACGCTGGATCGCCGGCGCCATCAATTTCATCGGCGAGCGACACGATCTACGGCCGCCATTGGGGCGCCGTCGAGCACCACCCGTTCCTGCATTTCGAGCTGTGCTACTATCAGGCGATCGACTATGCGATCGCCCACAAGCTCGAGCGGGTCGAAGCCGGCGCCCAAGGCGAGCACAAGCTGGCGCGCGGCTACCTGCCGAAAACCACCTACTCCGCCCATTTCATCGCCAATCCGGCCTTGCGGCGGGCGATCGCCGACTATCTGTCGCGCGAGCGGGCCTATGTGCAAGCGGCAGCCGAGGAGCTTGCGGCGGCCGCGCCATTCCGCAAGGATTTGGTCGAACTCGAATAGCGCAGGGAGCGAACCGATGCCGAGCTACGATCCGAACAATATCTTCGCCAAGATCCTGCGCGGCGAACTGCCCTGCTACAAGGTCTATGAGGACGACAAGGCGCTCGCCTTCCTCGACATCATGCCGCGCATGCCCGGCCACACGCTGGTGCTGCCGAAGGCGCCGGCGCGCAACATCCTCGACGTCGCCGGCGGCGATCTCGCGCATGTGATGATGGTGGCGCAGAAGATCGCCAAGGCGGCCATGACCGTCTTCGGCGCCGACGGCATCACCATGCAGCAATTCAACGAGGGCGCCGGCGGACAAGTCGTGTTCCATCTGCACGTCCACGTCATCCCGCGCAAGCAGGGCGTCGCCATGAAGCCGCCGGCGAGCGAGAAAGAAAAGCCCGAGGTGCTGGCCGAGAACGCCAAGAAGCTCGCCGCGGCAATCGCGGCCGGCTGAAGCGCTATACAGCATCGATCTGGAAAATTTCGGGAGGACCAAGATGGATATCATGCGGCGACCGACTATGGCGTCGATACGCGGCGCGGCGGCGGCGATCGCGATGACCTGCGCCTTGATCGTCTTCTCGGCACCGGCTTTCGCAAACGACAGCGCCGCGATTCTGGCTGCAAATGCCCAATTCTATACGGCGCTCAACAAAATATTCACCGGCGATACCGCCGCAATGAAAGCGATCTGGTCTCATGCCGATGACGTGACCTATATGGGGCCGACCGGCGGCTTCGAGCATGGCTGGACTGCCGTCCTCAAGAACTGGGAAGGTCAGGCTGCGCTGAAGCTTGGCGGCCGGGTCGAACCCATCGATGTGACGTTGGTCGCCGGAAAAGACGTCGCGATCGTGAGCGCCTTTGAGCAGGGCGAGAACACCAACGCGAAAGGTAAAGTTGAACGGGTGAAGCTCAGGGCCACCAACGTATTCCGCAAAGAGAGCGGGCACTGGAAGATGGTCGCCCACCACACCGATCCGCTGCCCTATTTGGCGAAATAGCGCTCCTGACCCCGGCTCTAATGCGCGAATAAATATCCGCCCATCAGCAGCACCGCCTCGCCCGCGGCGACCCCGACGAACAGCGAGCGCTTGGCCAGCAGGAACGCCGCAAATCCGCAGGCCGCGGCCGTCACCCGCAAGCCGAGCGGAAGCGCGGCCAGCGCGCCGGGCGAATACAGGATGAGCTTGGCGATGACGCCGGCCAGGATCGCGGTCGCCACCGCGCGCGACCAGACCACCAGTTCGGACCCCTCGTTGAGCCCGCGCGCCATCACCAGACCGAGCGCGCGCCAGATTTCGTTCGGCAGATACCCGACCAGCACCAGAACGAAATAGGGCCACAACTCGGCCATGACCGCGTTCATGATGCGGCCTCGCGCAAGCGGTGAATGCCGTAGGCGAGCGTGCCGCCGACCACGCCGCTCCACATCAGGTCGAGTTGCACGTGCAGGATTGCGAGCAGCGGCGCGAGCGCGAGGCCGAACACCAGCGCGAGTCTGTCCACCATCGCCCGCGCATTGCGCGCGGTCGAGAGCAAAAACGATATCGGCGTCAGGAACAACAACGCGCCGGCGAATAACGGCGGCAGACCGGCGGCGAGGTAAAAGCCGACGAACCCGAACGTCACGGCAACGCCCATCAAGCCGAACGATATGCCATTGCAAAACACGATACGCTGCTCGCGCGGCAGCGCCGGCAACAGGCGCTGCAATTCGACCCACATGCTCACCGAGGTGAAATGCGTCGGCAGCAGCAGGTCGCGCAGGCGCGTGCCTGGCCCGCGCAGCAGCGGCAGCAGCGACACCACCATCGGGAACAGCCTGATCCCGCTCAGGCTCACCGCCACCGCCGCTTCCGGCAGCGGCGCGCCGCTGCCGAGCGCCGAGATCAGGATCAGCTGCGCCGGCCCGGCCCACACCAGCACGGTCGAAAACGCCAGCCACCACGAGACAAAGCCGAAATCATGGGCGAGCGCGCCGATGCCGATATAGGTGCCGCCGATCACCAGGACGAACACCGAGGTCAGCGCCGCTTTGACGCCGCCGAAAAAGGCTGCGCCGGTCGAATTGAAATTGCGCGGAGCAGCCATGGCGCATGACCTGTCTCACAGCGCCGCAGCCGGCGCAACGCGGGCGCCTGCATGCGCGCATTGCAAAAAGCAAAAGGCCGGGCGCGCGGCCCGGCCTTTGCGATCTCGTAGCGCGCCGTTATGCCTTGATCAGCGGCACCTTCGGCACCGAGCCGCGCTTCAGCTTCGGGCGCGGCGAGGAGCGCCGCTTGGCCTTCGGCCGCACGGCCGGGATTTTCTCCGGCTTGGGCGTGACCGGCCCGTCGAGGTACTCGAAGCCGAGCTTGTCGCGGCCGTCCTCGTCCTTGGTCACGATCACCCGCACGTGGCCGCCGTTTTTCAGGTGGCCGAACAGCACCTCGTCGGCGAGCGGCTTCTTGATGTGCTCCTGGATCACGCGCGCCATCGGGCGGGCGCCCATCAGTTCGTCGTAGCCGTTGGCGATCAGCCAGCGCGATGCCTCGTCCGACAGTTCGATCGTGACGTTGCGGTCGCCGAGCTGCGCCTCGAGCTGCAGCACGAACTTCTCGACCACCTTGCGCGATGATCTCCTGCGAGAGATGCGCGAAGGTGATGGTGGCGTCGAGCCGGTTGCGGAACTCGGGCGTGAACATCCGGTTGATCGCCTCGGTGTCGTCGCCCTCGCGCTTGGTGCGGGTGAAGCCGTAGGCGGACTTCGCCATGTCGGAGGCGCCCGCATTGGTGGTCATGATCAGGATGACGTTGCGGAAATCGACCTGCTTGCCGTTGTGGTCGGTGAGCTTGCCGTGATCCATGACCTGCAGCAGCACGTTGAACAGATCGGGATGCGCCTTCTCGATCTCGTCGAGCAGCAGCACGCAATGCGGATGCTGATCGACGCCGTCGGTGAGCAAGCCGCCCTGGTCGAAGCCGACATAGCCCGGCGGCGCGCCGATCAGGCGCGACACCGTGTGCCGCTCCATGTATTCCGACATGTCGAAGCGGATGAGCTCGACGCCGAGCGCGGCGGCCAAGCTGCTTGGCCACCTCGGTCTTGCCGACGCCGGTCGGCCCGGAGAACAGATAACAGCCGATCGGCTTTTCCGGCTCGCGCAAGCCGGCGCGCGCGAGCTTGATCGAAGCCGACAGCGCATCGATCGCCTTGTCCTGGCCGTAGACCGTGGTCTTGAGCGTCTGCTCGAGATGCTGGAGCACCTCGGCGTCGTCCTTCGACACCGTCTTGGGCGGAATCCGCGCCATCGTGGCGATGGTGGTCTCGATTTCCTTGATGCCGATGGTCTTCTTGCGCCGGCTTTCCGGCAGCAGCATCTGCGCCGCGCCCGACTCGTCGATCACGTCGATCGCCTTGTCCGGCAGCTTGCGGTCGTGGATGTAGCGCGCCGACAGATCGACCGCCGCCTTGATCGCTTCGTTGGTGTATTTGAGCTTGTGATATTCCTCGAAGTACGGCTTGAGCCCTTTCAGGATCTCGATCGCGTCCGGCGATCGACGGCTCGTTGACGTCGATCTTCTGGAATCGCCGCACCAGCGCGCGGTCCTTCTCGAAATACTGGCGGTATTCCTTGTAGGTGGTCGAGCCGATGCAGCGGATCGTGCCGGAGGCGAGCGCCGGCTTGAGCAGGTTCGAGGCGTCCATCGCGCCGCCCGAAGTGGCGCCGGCGCCGATCACGGTGTGGATCTCGTCGATGAACATGATCGCGCCCGGATAGGCCTCGATCTCCTTGATCACCTGCTTGAGCCGCTCCTCGAAGTCGCCGCGGTAGCGCGTGCCGGCAAGCAGCGTGCCCATGTCGAGCGCGAACACGGTCGCGCCCTTGAGCACGTCCGGCACCTCGCCATGCACGATGCGGCGCGCCAGGCCTTCCGCGATCGCGGTCTTGCCGACGCCGGCATCGCCGACGAACAGCGGATTGTTCTTCTGCCGGCGGCAGAGCACCTGGATCGTGCGGTTGATCTCGGCGTCGCGCCCGATCAGCGGATCGATCTTGCCGTCCTTGGCCTTCTTGTTGAGATTGACGCAATAGGCCTCGAGCGCGTCGCCCTTCTTCTTGGGCTCGTCGCCGCCTTTGGTGTCGGCCTCTTCCTCCGCGCCGCGCACCGGGCGCGCTTCCGACAGGCCCGGCCGCTTGGCGATGCCGTGGCTGATGTAGTTGACCGCGTCGTAGCGCGTCATGTCCTGCTCTTGCAGGAAGTAGGCCGCGTGGCTTTCGCGCTCGGCGAAGATCGCCACCAGCACGTTGGCGCCGGTCACCTCCTCGCGGCCAGACGACTGCACGTGGATGACCGCGCGCTGGATCACGCGCTGGAAGCCGGCCGTCGGCTTTGAATCCTCGGCGCCGTCGGTGATCAGGTTCTCCAGCTCGGATTCCAGATAGGCGACCAGGCTGCGCCGCAGCTTGTCGAGATCGACATTGCAGGCGCGCATCACCGCCGAGGCGTCGGAATCGTCGATCAGCGCCAGCAGCAGATGCTCGAGCGTGGCATATTCGTGGTGCCGCTCATTGGCGAGCGCGAGCGCCCGGTGCAGGGACTGTTCGAGGCTGCGCGAGAAGGTTGGCATTTACATTTCCATTTTCATTTGTACTTGGACGCTCCCCGACTCACTTTTTTTCCATCACGCATTGCAGAGGATGCTGATGTTTGCGCGCGAAGTCCATAACCTGCGTCACTTTGGTCTCCGCCACCTCGTAAGTATAGATGCCGCATTCGCCGATGCCATGGTGATGCACATGCAACATAATTCGCGTCGCGGCCTCGTGATCCTTGCCGAAGAAGCGTTCCAGGACGTGCACGACGAACTCCATCGGCGTGTAGTCGTCGTTGAGGATGAGCACGCGGTACATGCTCGGCCGCTTGGTCTGCGGCTTGGTCTTGGTGATGACCGCGGTGCCCGGGCCCGCCCTCGCCGCTTTTGCGCTTGCGCTCGTCGTCGGCCAGCCGCGGCGGCACGCCGCGGTCGACGCCAAAGCGCGGCGCGGCCAGGCGTGAGCCAAGCGTGGCCGCCGCCCATTCGGCGGGAAACTTGTTATTGTCGGCAGTCGACGTCATGGCATTGCCGTGGCTTGCGCGGGCCCCGATCGCCGCGGCCCACCGACCATCATAAAGACCCCGGCCCTGCCATTCCAAGCCAGCATTTTGCCCCGTTCCGGGACAGAACGAGCCTGGTTCCGGCGATTTCCGGCCGCATTCGGTCAGATAGTCCCTGGTTACCCGATCGCAACCCGGTTGCAGACAATCCGATCCGAATTGTCCCCAAATTCGCGCCGCGGTTCTCACGATTCTTCAAGGCGGCAACGGCATACCTTGGCGGCACCACTGTTACCTTTTTAGCGATAGGGGCAACCCCATGCTGCTGGCCCGCTTTTGGAATAATCGCCGCGGGGCCGTCGCCCCCATGTTTGCGCTGACACTCATCCCGCTGCTGGGCGCCGTCGGCGCGGCGATCGATTACACCCGCGCCAACGCCGCCCGCGCCGCCTTTCAGACCGCGCTCGATTCGACCGCGCTCACGCTGTCGAAGACCGCCGCGACGCAGACCGGCGCCGACCTGCAGAGTTCCGCGACCAATATCATGAATGCCCTGTTCAATCGGCCCGACGTGCAGAACGCCGCGGTCAACGTGCAATATTCCACGACCGCCGGCTCGAAGCTCGTGCTCGAGGGCAGCGCCTCCGTACCCACGACATTCCTCCACGTGCTCGGCTACGACCAGATCGCCATCGGCGCGAGCGCGACCTCGACCTGGGGCAACACGCGGCTGCGGGTGGCGCTGGTGCTCGACAATACCGGCTCGATGGCGAGCTCGAACAAGATGACGGCGCTGAAGACCGCGTCGCAAAACCTGCTGACCCAGCTCAAAGACGCCGCCATCACCGCCGACGATGTCTATGTCTCGATCGTTCCCTTCAACAAGGACGTCAATGTCGGCGCCAGCAATTACCAGCAGGCCTGGCTGCGCTGGGATCTGTGGGAGGCCGTCAACGGCACCTGCAGCAATTCGAGCTATCACGACCAAAGCTCCTGCACGTCGCACAGCAAGACCTGGACGCCGGCCAACCACAACACCTGGAACGGCTGCGTCACCGACCGCGACCAGAACTACGACACCACCAACGATGCGCCGCTTGCCGGCGGCCACGCTCTATCCGGCCGAGCAATATTCCTCCTGCCCGGCGCAGCTGATGGGGCTCTCCAACGACTGGACCGCGCTGTCCGGCAAGATCGACGCCATGCAGCCGAACGGCAACACCAACCAGGCGATCGGCCTGCAAGCCGGGCTGGCAATCGCTGACGGCGGCGCCCTTCACCGTCCCGGCCATGGATCCGAACTACAAATACACCCAGGTCATCATTCTGCTGAGCGACGGCCTCAACACCGAGGACCGCTGGTACTCCAACGCCTCCTCGATCGACACGCGGCAGCAGAAGACCTGCGACAACATCAAGGCCGCCGGCATCACCATCTACACCGTGCAGGTCAATACCGGCAGCGACCCGACCTCGACGCTGCTGCAGAACTGCGCCAGCAACACGACCGGGACCACCGACCATTTCTTCCTGCTGACGTCGTCGACGGAGATCGTCACCACCTTCAACCAGATCGGCACCGCGCTTTCCAATCTGCGGCTGGCGATGTGACCTGGGTTTCCGGGCGATGTCGAAACCGCGCGTTAACGACATTGCAATGACGTGCGACACGCAGGAGCGGACGCCGCGCCGGCCGCGTTAATCATGCAAAGCGTTGTGCGCATGACGTTTTCGGCGAAACTCACGGCAACAGGTTTACAGAGAGCCCACGTTTTTCGGCATAGCCATATACCGAGCCTTTAAGCCCGCGCTCTAAAACGGCAGACGTATTCAACCGTAGTGAACGGTGTGCCGCCATGATGACCGCCTGGACGAAATTCCGCAACGCGTTGCGCGCGTTCCGCGTCGCACGCGGCGGCAATGTCGCCATCACCTTCGCCTTTGCGAGCATCCCGGTGCTCGGCTTCATCGGCGCCGGCTTCGACTATAGCCACGCCAATTCGGTCAAGGCCGACCTGCAGGCCGCGCTCGACTCGACCGCGCTGATGCTGGCGAAGGACGCCGCCACCACCAGCAACAGCGACCTGCAAACCAAGGCGCGCAACTATTTCACCGCCTTGTTCAACCGGCCGGAAGCCACGATCGACTCGATCAGCGCGACCTACACCGCGAGCGGCGGCTCCGCCGTGCTGGTGACCGCCTCGGCCGACGTGCCGACCACTTTCTTGCGCGCGCTCGGCGCCACCGCGATGCAAAACATCACCGTCGACGGCTCGTCCACCACCAAATGGGGCAGCACGCGGCTGCGCGTGGCGCTGGTGCTCGACAACACCGGATCGATGGCCGACAACGGCAAGATGACCGCGCTCAAGAGCGCGACCAAGAGCCTGCTGACGCAGCTGCAGAACGCGGCCTCCGTCAACGGCGACGTCTACGTCTCCATCATTCCGTTCAGCAAGGACGTCAATGTCGGCTCCGCCAATTACAACGGCAACTGGATCGACTGGGACGATTGGGAAGCGCCAACGGCAGTTGGCAAAACACGCACGACTTGCAGCGGTCACTCGGCGCCGCGGTCGCAGCCGTTGCAACAACACGCAGACCTGGGTGCCGGCCAACCACAACACCTGGAACGGCTGCATCACCGACCGCGACCAGAACTACGACCAGAACGTGACTGCGGCCAATCCGGCCGACGCGAACCTGCCGGCTTCGAGCGCCTCGACTCTGTTCCCGGCCGAGCAATACGGCAGCTGCCCGGTGGCGATGATGGGGCTGAACTACAACTGGACCTCGATGAACAGCCTGGTCGACACCATGCAGCCGAACGGCAACACCAATCAGCCGATCGGCCTGGTCTGGGGCTGGCAGTCGCTGGTCGGCGGCGGTCCGCTGTCCGCGCCGGCGATGGATTCGAACTACAAGTATCAGCAAGTCATCATCCTGCTGTCGGACGGCTTGAACACGCAGACCGCTGGTCTCCAGTCAGACGCACGATCGACAACCGCATGTGCTGAGACCGGCAACGGCTCTGGCACCTGCGCCAATATCAAGGCGGCCGGCATCACGATCTACACCATCCAGGTCAATACCGGCGGCGATCCGACCTCGACGCTGATGCAGAACTGCGCCAGCAGCTCGGATAAATTCTTCCTGCTGACGACGGCGAGCGGCATCTCGAACGTGTTCAACACGATCGGCACCAATCTGACCAAACTGCGCGTCGCCAAGTAATTGGCAAGTGAGGCCGATACGCGGGGCGAACTTGGTTCGCCTCGCGTTCGATTTCAGCGTCGAATTTTAGTGATCGCGCGAACGGGCCATTAACGTCACCACATCGGATTCGCTAGGTATTTTCCCGTACCGGCGCCACGCCGCGGTAACGATCTAAGTCTTGGCCCCGCTTGGCAATTCGCCTTGACGGCGCGGCAAAGTTTTCCGCAATCGCGGTCTTTTCGGCGCTTGTCGAAACACCCTTTTCAAGTCCGCGGCGTACGACGGCGATTGAAAAACATGTCCGTAAAAACCATGCGTGCCGTCCAAAGCGGTCTTTGCCGCCTCGCCCGTGCCTGGATCCGCTTGCGGTGCCAGTGCCGCGGCAACGTTGCCATTACCTTCGCGCTCGCGATCATCCCGATCATCGCCTTTGTCGGCGCCGCAGTCGATTACAGCCGCGCCAATGCGGTCAAGGCCGCAGCTGCAGGCCGCCCTTGACTCCACCGCATTGATGGTCGCGAAAAACGCCGCATCGCAGACCGGCGACCAACTGCAGAGCGACGCGCAAAGTTATTTTGCCGCGTTGTTCACCAATGCGGAGGCCAAGAACGTGCAAATCACGGCGACCTATTCGAGCGTCGGCGGATCGAATGTCGTCATCAACGGCGCGGTCGACATCGATACCGAATTCATGAGCATCGTCGGCATCAAGAAAATCACGGTCGGCGGCGCTTCGACCGCCAAATGGGGCTCGGTCCGGCTGCGGGTCGCGCTGGTGCTCGACACCACCGGCTCGATGGCCGATGACGGAAAAATCGACGCGCTCAAGACAGCGACCAAAAATCTGCTGGACCAATTGAAGGACGCGGCGTCAGTCGATGGGGATGTCTATGTATCGATCGTCCCGTTCAGCAAGAACGTCAATCTTGACCCTCGCAATTCCACCGCGAACTGGATCGATTGGACCGACTGGGAAGCGGAGCCGGCGAATCTGAAAACATCGAAACCGAGCAACTGGGACCAGATCGGTCCCGGATCGAGCTGCCCCTTCTCCAACAATAGCTACGGCTTCCAGTGCACCACCGGTCCGGCCAGCGGCAGTTCCACCACGTCCAGCATCCCGTCGAGCGGCAGCTCTGCCGGTTATATCTGCCCGAGCGTCGATGGCGGCAATCGAGATTCCACCAAGATCGGCCTTTATTACAACGGCTGCTACGACAGCGTGCCGACCACGACCACGAACGTAAATACGGTCTGCTCCGGCTCGAGTTGCAGTTGCGGAACGCGCTCGAATTGCTCCTGCACGGGTAGCGGCTACAGCAAGGTCTGCAAACAAACGGTCACGACCGTCGGGACGCCCTACACGCACCATTGGCTCAAGAACGACCACAGCACCTGGAACGGCTGCGTCACCGACCGCGGCAGCGCGTCGGCCCCGGTTTCGGACTACGACCGCCTGACGACCGCGCCCTCCACAAGCATCCAAGCCACGCTCTTTCCGGCCGAGCAAAACTTCTATTGTTCGCCGGTCGTGACGGGCCTGAATTTCAATTGGTCGGCCATGAAATCGCAGGTGGACGGTTTGTACCCGCTGGGTGCCACCAATCAGCCGATTGGACTGGTGTGGGGCTGGCAATCGCTCGTCGGCGGCGGCCCGCTCGTCGCGCCGGCCAAGTCGTCCAACTATACCTATCAGGACGTCATCATTCTTCTCACCGACGGCCTCAATACGCTTGATCGCTGGTGGGGCAATGGATCGAGCACCAACACGTCGGTGGACGCCCGCATGTACGATTCCAGCGGCAACGGCACCTGCGCCAATATCAAGGCCGCCGGCATTACGCTCTACACGATCCAGGTGAATACCGGCGGCGATCCGACCTCGACCCTGCTGAAAAACTGCGCCAGCACGTTCGGACAAGTTCTTCCTGCTGACGTCGGCCAATCAGATCGTCACCACGTTCAACGCCATCGGCACCAATCTGACCAAGCTGCGCATCGCGCAATAGCAAAGCAAAAGCCCGGCCAATCGAGCCGGGCTTCGCTATCATGATACTGCAAAACGCTTACGCGACAGCCACGCTACAAACGCAACAAACGCGATTGGCTTACTTCGCCTTCGCCATCAGGGTCTCGAACGGCTTGTAGGTCTCCTTGGCGAGATCGGCATAAAGCTCGCCGAGCTTGGTGGCCTCGGCCACGAAACCTTCATAGGCGGTCTTGGCGTATTCGGTCTGCAGTTCGATCGCCTTGTCGAGCGACTTGACGCCGAACAGCTTCTCAAGCGCCGCAGTGCTCTCCTCGAAGCTCTTCTTCGAATAGTCGGCCATTTCAACCGCGATCGCCTGGGCGCCCTTCGAGACGGCACCCCAGGACTTCATCGCGTTATCCATGTTTTCTTTGCCGACCTGCTGGAGGTCCTCCAAATTTTTGACCATTGTGACTTTCCCTTCCCGGCGCGCTCAAGCGTCGCCACTGATCCAATTGAAACCCCAGACCGTCCCGGGGCATGGTCATTACATACCGCACTGCACAATAAATGTCAAGCCTTATTTTGCAGTGCGAAAAACCCAGTAGAATCCAGGGGATTGTCTTAACAATTTGTAAACTCTGTTCCCCTAGCGTTGTAATTTATGGCGCCGCAAGATTGCTATAAATCGGCCAAGATGGCGGCTTAGGGGTCCGCCCGGTAAACGGGGTTGGGGAGAGCGAATGTCGCTTGGTCGTGCCTGTGTCCAACGCCGTTGCCGTTGGGGCCTCCTGGCTTTGGCGACCGTGCTCGCCGCCACGACCGCCGCCGGCACGGCCGATGCCCGCCACCGTCAGCACCGCCAGGCCGCCGCCGAAAGCTACGATCCGGCCTATGCCTCGATCGTGGTGGACGCCAATTCCGGCGCCGTCATGCAGTCGAGCAACGCCGACAGCCCGCGCCATCCGGCTTCGCTGACCAAGATCATGACGCTCTATCTGCTGTTCGAGCGGCTGGAGGCGGGCAAGATCAAGCTTTCGACCGAAATGCCGGTGTCCGAGCACGCCGCCGCGCAAGCGCCCTCCAAGCTGGGCCTGAAGCCGGGCGAGAGCATCGAAGTTGGAACCGCGATCCGCGCCATCGTGACCAAATCGGCCAACGACGTGGCGGTGGTGGTGGCCGAAGCGCTTGCCGGCAATGAAACCGAATTCGCCAAGCTGATGACCGCCAAGGCGCATGCGCTCGGCATGAACCACACCGCCTACCACAACGCCTCCGGCCTGCCCGACGACAAGCAGACTCACCACGGCGCGCGACCAGGCCATTCTCGGCCGCGCCATCCAGGACCGCTTCCCGAAGTACTACCACTACTTTTCCACGCAAACCTTCGCCTATCACGGCAAGGAGATGCGCAACCACAATCACCTGCTCGGGCGCGTCGCCGGCGTCGACGGCATCAAGACCGGCTATATCCACGAATCCGGCTTCAACATCATCGCCTCGGTACGCCGCAACGGCCGCCACCTCGTGGCGGCGGTGTTCGGCGGCCGCACGGCTTCGGCGCGCGACGCGCGCGTCATCAGCCTGATCAGCAACAACATCAACGTCGCCGCCGCCAAGCGCACCGCCCCGCTCGTGGTCGAGGGCTGGGAGACGAAAGTCGCCCATGCCAATGCCGCGAAGGAAGCGGCCAAGGACAAAGTCGCGGACGCAATGCCTCCTGCGCGGCCGCCGTCGGCTCCGGCGCAAGCCGCGCCGGCCGCCCGACGCCGGGCTCGACCGATCCGATCAAGCCGGTGCCGGTGAAGACCGTCTCGGTCCAGCCGGGCACCATGCACACGGCCTCGCTGTCGCCGCTGCCATCGGCAAGCCGCAAGCTCAGCCCGGCGCCGGCGACTGCCAAGCCGGCAACCGTCACAAACGTCGCCACCGTCAAACGCGAGACGCCGCCGCCGCCGGCCAAGCCCGTCCAGACTGCCCAGCTTGCCTCCGCCGGCACCACTGTCCCGGTGCCTGCCGCAGCCCAGGAGCTCGCCGCCAAGCCGCGCGGCGGCTGGATGATCCAGGTCGGCGCCTTCGACACCGAGCACGAGGCCAAGGAACGCCTCACCGCCGCGAAGACAAATGCAAAAGACCAGCTCGGCGAAGCGAGCCCCTTTACCGAGCCGGTCGCCAAGGGCGACAAGACGCTTTACCGCGCCCGCTTTGCCGGATTGGAAAAGTCGCAGGCGGAAACCGCCTGCAAGAACCTCAAGCGCAGCGAAATTCCATGCATGCTGCTCAAAAATTGAGGGCGAAGAAAAGCCGTAACGGGGATGCGCCGAACCAGGAGCCGCTGATGGTGTTGCGTATGGAGTACCTCAGCGATGGCGGCGAAGAAGGACTTCCTTGGCCTCGTTGATGCGGGCCGCAAGATACGTCGTTCCCCCCTGGTCGGGATGGAATTTCTTCATCAGCGTGCGATGCGCGCCGGCGATGGCGTTCGCGCTCGCGCCGGGCTCCAGGCCAAGGATCTGATAGGCCTCCTGCTCCGTCATTTTGCCGCTGGACGTGGCCGGCCGCCCCGCTGCCGTGTCACCTTGCGCGTGTTCACGCCAGCCGGCATCGCGGCGGTCAAGATACGCCATCAATAGCGCGCGGCTCTCCTCGTCGATCTCGCTCAGCATGGCAATCAAAGTCTTCAGGTCGAGGCGGTCGAGCGTCAGGCCCTGATGGCGGCCGGCGAGAATGCGGCCGCGCATCTCGCCGCTGTCGTGGTCGAGCTCCATCTCGATAAAGGCCGAACGCACGCGCGAGGTGCCGCCGCCGCTCTTTTTGACGCGCTCCGAAAAACCCGCCGGCCCGAACGGCATCCAGCCCAGCAGGCCAAGGCCGAGGGCGCCGAGCGGCAGCGCCACCGCGAGCTCGCCGCGCAGGCCGAGGAATACGGCAAAGCCGAGCGAGATCAGCCCGCCGCCGGCCTTGAGCACGCGCGCGCCGATCCTGGGGTCGACCTTGGAAATGACGTTGAGCGCCCAGAGGGCGAGCACCAGCACCAAGATGCCGAAGACCAATGAAGGCATGACTACTTCAGCTGCGCCAGCAGAGCGCCCGCGCCGCCTGCGCGCCGCGCCGACAATTCAGCCAGCGCCTTCTTGCCGCCGGCGGCGTAGGCGGCGACCGCGCGCAACAGCTCGCCCAGCTCATGCGCCGCGCCGGTGTCGAAACGGCAATAGGCCCCGCGCGAGAGCCGCGCGACTTCGCGGTAGGCGTTTTCGGCCACCGCATCGTGGCCTTCCTGAAACATGAAGAGCGGCACGCCGAGCAGGCCGAGTTCGCCGGCAGCCGCGCACAGATCGTCGATCTTCTCCTCCATGGCGTCGCCGACGAAGACCAGCGCCTGCACTTTCTGCCGGGCGTTTTCCTGGCGCGCGTGGCTGAGCACCTTGCCGATCTGGGTGTGGCCGCCGCGGCAATCGATGCGCGACATGAGTTCGGCGAGTTTGCCGCTGTCCGCCACCCAGCCGGAGGCGCGGCATTCGTTCAGCCCGCGGAAATAGACGAGCTGGATGTCGAGCCCGCCGGCGCTCGCGGCTTCGCGGAACATGTCGGCCTGCAGACCGCAGGCCGTGTCCCAGGTCGGCTGCCGGCTCATGGTGGCATCGAGCGAGAAGATCAGCCGCCCGCGGCTGCCGCCCGCGGCCGCCGGTTCGAGCGAGCGCACGCGCTCGATGAAGGCGTCGATCTCCGGCCGCGACGAGGCGGGCGCGGGAACCGGCTGGGACGGATCCTTGCTCATGGCGCAAGTCTACACCGATTCAACGCGTGTCGCGCGCATCCGGACAATACGTGGACGACCGGCCAATGCAGGGCGCATGCGCTGCGGCACGGCCGGGCCTGACGAGGCAATGACCGCGCTGTTTTGCGAGCGGGCGGGCCGCTTCGGCTACACCGCCACCTTGGTGAGGAAGGTTTCGACTTCACTGTGCAGATTAGCCGCCGCGGCTTCTACCGATTCCGATGCGGTGAGCACGGTTTGCGCCGATTGCCGCGCTTGCGTGGCGGCGCCGGCCACCTCGCCCAAAACCCCGACGATCAATTTGGCGCCGTCGGCCGCGCTGGTGACGTTTTGCGAAATCTCACCGGTCGCGCCGCTCTGTTGCTGGACGGCCGCGGCGACGGCGGAGGTATGCTCATCGATCTCCCGCATGCGGTTTGCGATCCGGCCGATCGCTTCCACCGCCTTGCCGGTCGAATTCTGCACTTCCAGGATCTGGCTGGAAATATCCTCGGTGGCCTTGGCGGTCTGCACGGCGAGCGACTTCACCTCGGCAGCGACCACCGCAAAGCCGCGGCCGGCCTCGCCGGCGCGCGCCGCCTCGATGGTGGCATTGAGCGCCAGCAAATTGGTTTGCGCGGCGATATTGCTGATCAGCTTGGTGACGTCGCCGATCTTCTGCGCGCCAACCGCCAGCGCGCCGATATCCTGATTTGTCGCCTGCGCTTCACCGACCGCGACCCGCACCACTTCGGCGGTCTGATCGAGCCGCTGTCCGATTTCGGCGATCGACGTCGACAATTCGTCGGCCGCGATCGCCGCGATCTTGACGTTGGTGGAGGCCTCATTCGACGTCTGCACCGCGCTTTCGGCGCGTTGCGACGCGTCGCCGGAGGCTTTGAACAAGTTGGCCGCGGTCGCGCGCATGACACTCGCGCTATCCGTCACGGTTTGCAGCAGATTTTCCGCGTGATTGCGGAACGCCGAGATCGCGTTCTCGATGACGGTGCGGCGCGCTTCCTGCAACTGCATCGTGTCGCGCTGCAGCTCGGTTTGCCGCCGCTCGGTGATGTCTTCGTGCGTGCCGATCCAGCCGCCGCCCTTCATCGGATGATTGGTGACCAGCAAGAGCCGGCCGCCCTTGGACTTGACCTCATGCACGATGGTGCGCCCCTGTCCAATGGCGGTGAGAAATTCCTTTCGGTACTGTTGCGGATCGCGCGAGAACGTGCCCTTGGCGACGCGTCTCGCCAGCACCTCGGACAGCGTGGCGCCCGGTTTTACGTCGGCCGGCGTCAGTTCATACATCGTGTAATATTGCGAATTGCAGACGACCAGCCGCTCGGCCGCATCGAACATGCACAGTCCTTGCGCCATGCTGTCGATGGCGGTGCGGATCTGCTCGACTTCCCGGCTTTGACGGCGGGTGAGCGTGAGCCCGGTCAGGCTCATCGCAATCTGCGCAATGACCGCGGCGAGAACGGCGGTGAGCGCCGTTTGCGGAATGGTCCGGATGACCGCGCCGGCCCAACCGGGCGTCAAAGACGATCAGCGCGCCGAAACTGCCCGCAAATACAGCAGGCCGACCAGGGTGACCAGCCAAGAGGCGCGTTTGAGCGTCAGAGAGAATAACATTCGTGAAATTATTCCGCTGCTCCGGTCGGCGGCACGTTAGTGCCGCAGGACGTTTTTTTGCGGTTAATGTCTGGTAAGCAAATCGTTAACGATGCGTGATCGCGACCGGCCATGCCAGATTCGCATCGCGCGATTCGCGTTCGGAACACATCATGCGCCATCGGCGCTGCCAAGCCTTAGTCCTGGCCGCCGGCTTTAGCCGATGACGTCGTGGACCTGCAACGGCTGATCCATGACCGAATACCATTCGGCGCGGGCGGCGGCGCGCCGCTTGCCGTTCTCCGACAGCGGCAGGTGCAGCATGTTGAGCAGCGCGACGACTTCCTCGCGCGCCGTCAGATGCGACATGTTCGGCCGCGCGCCGAGCGTCGCCTCGTCGAGATCGTCGAGCGCGGTCAGGCCGCGCGGGAAGAATTCGCGATAGACCACGCGCTCGGCAAAACCTTCCACGGTGCGGAAGCCCATGCGCTTGGACAATTCGGACAGGCCCTCGCCGACCAGGCGCTTGTTGCGCGAGCCCAACGCAGAGAGACGGTTGCGCACCACGATCCAGTCGGTGAGCCGGCCGTCCACCAGCCGGCGCTGGCGGCGCGCCTCGCGCACCATCTCGGCATAGTGGCTCTCGCCGGTGACGGCGAAATTGGTCGGATCGAGCGTGGCAAGCACGTCGAAGTCGAGAAATGAATCGTTGAGCGGCGTGACCAGCGTGTCGGCCATCGAATGCGCGAGCCGCATCAGATAGGTGTCGTTGCCGGGCGTGTCGACCACCACAACGTCGTGGCTGTGCTCGATGGCGCTGATGGCTTGCGAGAAGTTGGCGAACTCGGTGGCTTCGTTGGCTTCCACCGAGGAACTCTCGCCGCGCTTGACGCAGTAATGCGTCGGCTGCTCGAGCTTGATGCGCGCGCGCTCGGCCCAGGCGCGGCGGTTCTCGATGTAATGCGTGAAGCTTTGCTGGCGCGAGTCGAGATCGATGGTGGCGACGCGCTGGCCGGCTTTCAGCAACGCCACCGCGATATGCAGCGCGGTCGTCGATTTTCCAGAACCGCCCTTTTCGTTTCCGAGCACGACGACGTGCGCAGATTGAGTGGCATCCTGGATCGGCTGGACCAACATGACGCGTCCTTTGACCCGGCCAATTCTCTAGGTATTATGCGCCTTTTAGTCAAGTTCGTGCATCACTTAACCATTAACCCACGTGGCCGAATTAACGCTGCTCTGCTAGGTGCTAGCGCGGCTTTGCGACAATCCAGCCGACAAGGCCCGTGAATCATGGCAAACCGCCCGAAGGTGATGCGGACGATTCGGGCGCTGCGGCGAGCCGTGGAACTTTACCGGGACGCCGGCGCGACGGTCGCGCTGGTGCCGACCATGGGCGCGCTGCATGCCGGCCATCTGGCGCTGGTGCGCGAGGCCCGCCGGCGCGCCCGCCGCGTGGTGGTGTCGATCTTCGTCAACCCGACCCAGTTTGCGCCGCATGAGGATTTTTCCAGCTATCCGCGCGGTTTCGCGGCCGATCTGGCCGCGCTGGCCGAGGCCAAGGCCGATCTGGTGTGGGCGCCGACGGCCAAGGTCATGTACCCGGACGGCTTTGCCACGCGCATCGCGCCGCAAGGCGCGGCTCTGGCCGGGCTGGAGGACAAGTTCCGCCCGCATTTCTTCGGCGGCGTCGCCACCGTTGTGGCCAAGCTGTTCACGCAAGTATCGCCGGATTTCGCGCTGTTCGGCGAGAAGGACTACCAGCAGCTTCGCGTGATCACGCAGATGGCGAAGGACCTCGATTTGGCCGTGAAGATCGTCGGCGTAAAGACGGTGCGCGAGCCGGATGGCTTGGCGCTGTCCTCGCGCAACGGCTATCTCTCGGCGGCCGAGCGCAGCGCGGCGCCGCTGCTCTATCGCGTGCTCAAGGCGAGCGCGGCGCGCATCAAAAAGGGCGAGCCGATCGCGCAAGTGCTCGACGTTGGCCGCGTCGAGATCGACGTCGCCGGTTTCGACCTGGATTACCTTGAAGCGCGCCACGCGCTGACGCTGGCGCCTGTCACGTCGCGCAAGGACGGCCCGATCCGGCTGCTGGTTGCCGCCAAACTCGGCAAGACGCGACTGATCGACAACATCGCGGTCTAGCCGCGCCGGGATGTCGCCGCGCACGACGCAGAATACACGGCGCGCTACTGCGGCGTCGCGCCGATACCCGGTTGCAACGCCTTGGCCTGCGCGATGTCGGTCTCGCTGCCCGCCATGTCGCCGTGATTGCGCTTGGCCATGCCGCGGTTGAGAAAGGCCTCGGCATATTTCGGATTGAGCTTGATCGCCATGTCATAGTCGGCGATGGCGTGCTCGAAATCCTGTTTGGCCGCGTAGGCGTTACCGCGATTGTTGTAAGGCGCGGGATTTTTCGGATCGATCTTGATCGCCTGATCGTGGTCGGCGATCGCCTTGTCGTATTCTTTCTTGATCTCATATTCGACGCCGCGATTGGTATAGAGCAGCGACAACACGCGCTTCTGCTTCGGGCTTTTATATTTTTTCGAGTCGATCGCCCGCGTGCACGCCTCGATCGCGGCCTCGCCCGTGGCGGTCTTGCATGTATCTCTGTCGTCAGCCGCCGCGGAATTGCAATTGCCCAGCACCATCGCGGCCGCGATCGCGATGGCGGGGAACAGTGGTGAGAACCGCATGTCCACCCCCTCCAGATCGACAAGGCTCAAAGCCTAGCACCGGGCGGCAGGGGCGTCACGCTTGGTGACCGGTCTTGGCGTTACAGCAGGCCCAAATGCTGCAAGTCGCGGCGCATCTGCTCGGGCATGCGGGCAGCGCCGGGAGCTGCCCGCGACAAATCGCGCGGCGCGTCCTTCGCCTCGAGATAGCGCCAGCCCTGGAAGGCCGAGCGCGGGCGCGGCTCGACCAGCACCAGTTTGCCGTCGAGCACCACGCGGCAGCGGTTAATGCCGTCTTTGTCGGTGAACGGGCGGATGTCGAGGATGCGCTCGCGGACCGCGATCTGGCCGCGGATCACCCAAAAAAGCGAGCCGCCGCTGTTTAGCTCCTCGGCGCGCTTGGGCACCATGCGCGTGGTGTGGATGTGCTCGGGCTTTGCCCCGCGCTTTTTCTTGTCCTTGAGCTTCTGCTTGATCCAGTCTTCGAGGTCGGCGACCGAGTCGCAGCCGACGCACAGCTTGATGAGATGAAGCGGCATTGCTTAAAGTTCCGGCGGCACGACGTGAACCCGGCGTCCTGCATAGCGCGCGCGACCCCGCTTAGGAAGCCGCCGGCGCAAGTTCTGCACGGGCGCGTTGCGGGCCGGATCAGTTGATGCTGCCGTAGGCGAAATTGTTGTCGGGCTGCTCCTGCGCGCGGGCGCGCGCATGTGCGCGGCGCATGCGCTTGCCGCCGCCGCCCAGCACATAGCTGTTCAATTCGCCGGCATGGGCTTCGATCATCGAGAAATGGTCCTCGCCGGCGCCGGGAAGGATATTCACCGAGCGCCGTACGTTCTTGGACACATCCGAGGAGCCGACCGGATCGAGCGTCACCAGCAGCTCTGACCGGGACGTGGGCCTTGCCGAGCTCGGCCGCCATGGCGCGGGCTGCGCCGCCGCCGAGCGAATGGCCCACGATCATGATCGAGGAGATGCGCCCGCTTTTGTATCCCCGGATCGCCTCGTCGGCGAAGGCGGACCATTCGCCGTAGCTGCCGACCGTGGTGGGCACGCCGTGCTGCCCGATGCGGTCGCCAAAATCGGTGAGCCCCGGCGACAGACCGGCAAAGCCGAGCATGACATAGAGGTGGGCGCCGCCGGCCTTGGCGTTGCTCGAAAGGCCCGCACAGGCGGCAAGGACGATGGCAGCGGCCAAAGCACGCCACGCCAGCACGCAACGAAAACGACAAACCACGAGTGCCCCCTACTCTATGACAACGCCGGCATTTCGATTTTTCAGAAAATTAGCAACGATGCGCAAGATGGCGTCCCCGGTATTTATGAGGTTTTTATCGCGGGCCGGCGTGGCGCCCTTGGCGGCCTTGGCGGCGCACGCCAGCCCTCTTGAGCCCTCTTGCAAATTCGGCGGCATGACCGATGATAGTCGCGCAAGTCGCAGCCAAGTCACAGCGCTGCATTGCGCACAGGGGGGAATATGAAGAAAATCGCTCTCATGGTTTTGATCGCGGCCTTCGCCGCCTCACCGGCCGTGGCCGCCGAACAAGAAAGCCGCCAATAAGCCCGACGATACGTTTGCCAAGCAGAACGCGAATACCGCGCGCATCCTGCGGGACGGGTTGCCGTTGGTGCTGCCGAGCTGGGCGGTGCCGATCTATTTCGGCACGCATATGGACCAGACCGCCAAGCCGACGAAGACGGCCAAGGCGTCCAAGAAGAAAAAGATGTAGACAGCCGGCGAGAGCGCCGGCCGCGCGCTAGGCTTTCGGCGGCGCGGCTGCCGGCTCGATCAGCATCACCTTGGCGCCTTCCGCCACTTGCGCATCGGGCGCGACCGCGATCTCGGCCACGACGCCGTCGAGCGGCGCCACCAATGTGTGCTCCATCTTCATGGCCTCGATGATGGCGAGGCGCTGGCCGCGCGCAACGCGCGCGCCCTGCTCCACCAGCACGGCCAGCACCTTGCCGTGCATGGGCGCGCGCACCAGCCCGCTGCGCGCCTGATCGAAAGCCTCATCGAGCGCGAGGTCGCGTAAGCTCACCTTGGTCTGGCGGCCTCGATGCAGCACGAAGGCGGCGTCCGCCGCCACAATCACAAACGCATCCGCCGCCGGTCTTGCGCCCTCGACCGTGACCTCGGCGCCTTGCGCGCCATAGGCGACCTCGGCGACGACGCTCTCGCCCTCGGCGATCAGCGGCAGCGCCAGCGTCCGCCCGCCGGCCAGTTGAAAGGCATCGGCGGCGTCCCAAGGTGACGCCGGCGCCTGCGTCCGCTTCGCGTTCGCATGACGAGGCGATGCGGGCGCGCTCGCGCTGCATGAGCTCTTGCGCGCCCAGGGCCACGGCGGCGCGATCAAGCGGCTGCGGCGCGGCGCCGAGTTCGTCAAGATGGCGGTCGATGAAGCCGGTGTCGAATTCGCCGTTGCGGAAATCGGGCGCGCGGGCGAGCGCGGCGAGGAAGCCGAGATTGCTGCGCGGGCCGAGCACGACGGTTCGCTCGAGCGCATCGGCCAGGCGGTCGAGCGCGCTTGCGCGGTTCGGGCCATGCGCGATCAGCTTGGCGATCATCGGATCGTAGTAAGGCGTCACCTCGCTGCCGGCCTCCACGCCGGCATCCACGCGCAGGCCCTCAGCCGAAGGAAATTGCAGCGCCACCAGTCTGCCGGTCGAGGGCAGGAAGCCGTGCGCGGGATCCTCGGCATAGAGCCGCGCCTCCACCGCGTGGCCGTCAAGCCGCAGCTGATCCTGCTTGATCGGCAAGGGCTCGCCGACGGCCGACACGGAATTGCCATTCCACCAAATCGAGCCCGGTGACCGCCTCGGTGACCGGATGCTCGACCTGCAGGCGCGTGTTCATCTCCATGAACCAGAAGGCGTCTGCTTTCAGGCCGCCCTCGCCGTCGGCGATGAACTCGACCGTGCCGGCGCCTTGGTAGCCGACCGCCTTGGCGGCGGCGACCGCGGCTTGCGCCCATGCGGGCGCGCAAATCGGCGCTCATGCCGGGCGCCGGCGCCTCCTCGATCACCTTCTGGTGGCGGCGCTGCAGCGAACAGTCGCGCTCGCCGAGATGGATGACGTTGCCGTGGCGGTCGGCGAAAACCTGCAGCTCGATGTGGCGCGGGTGAGCGACATATTTCTCGATCAGCACGCGGGCGCTCGCCGAAGGCGCCTTGCGCCTCGCGCTGCGCGGCCGCGAGCGCGGCCTCGAAATCGGCATGCTTGTCGACGCGCCGCATGCCCTTGCCGCCGCCGCCGGCGACAGCCTTGATCAGCAGCGGATAGCCGAGCTCGTAGGCTTTTTGCTTGAGGAATTTCGCCTCCTGCCGCTCGCCGTGAAAGCCGGGCACCACCGGCACGCCGGCTTTTTCCATCAGCGCCTTGGCGCGGTCTTTCAAGCCCATGGCGCGCATCGCCTCGGGCGGCGGGCCGATGAAGACGAACCCCGCATCGTGGCAGGCCTGCGCGAAATCGGCATTTTCCGCCAGAAAGCCGTAGCCGGGATGGATGCAGTCGGCGTTGCCGGCCTGCGCCGCCGCGATCAGCCGCGCGATCGACAAATAGCTTTGCGCGGCCGGCGCCGGACCGATCTCGATCGCCTCGTCGGCGAACCGCACATGCAGCGCGTTGCGGTCGGCCTCGGAATAGACCGCGATCACGCGCAGGCCCATGCGCCGGGCGGTGCGGGCGATACGGCAGGCGATTTCGCCGCGATTGGCGATGAGGACGGATTTGAACATGCGGCGCCCGGTCGTCGCGCCGATCTTAGCGCGCGGCCGGCGGCGCCGCTTGCGGCGCTGGACGTCTGGGTGGGATGGGCAGCTTGGCGTCTGCGGCCGGCTTCGCCGCCGCCGCGGCGCCGCGCTGCCGGCTTGCGCCTGGGCGTCGGCGCCCTTCGGCAAAGGCGGCTCGGAATTCATGATGCTGACCGGCGGGATGGAGGCGGCCGAGGGGAAATCCCAATGCTCGCCCGGCTTGATGGCGGCGATCGGTCGCACGCCCATGCCGGGCGCGGCGACGCTTGCCACCGGTGCCGGCGACGGCACGGCCGACATGACAGGCGGCTTTGCCGCCGGCGGCGCGTTCCAACCCGCCACATAGCGCGAGACGTATTGATCGAAGACTTCCGCCCTGAGATTGGCCTTCAGCGCGCTGGCATCGTCAACCAGCGTGAAGGCCGCGCATTTCTCGCCGGTGCAGCCGTCGCGCATCGCCAGCACATGGGCGGCGACGCCGTAGCGGTCGAGCGCGACGGCGCGGCGGGTGGAGGCAAGCTGCGCCTGCAGGCCGGTATCGCCCGTGCCGGCTGCGTCGGCGAGCAGCTTGAGGCGGGCGTCCATATAGGCGACCGCGGCGGCCGCGCTTTGCGGCGAGGTGAAGACGAGCTTCTCGCAGGCGTTCTCGACCGCCTCGCCGGCGCCGCCGTCCAGGCAGGCGAGCGCCGAGCCGGGCGCCAGCGCCATGCGGTTGAGCTCGGAATCGCGCGCAAGCAGGGCGCGGCGCTCGGCCATCCGCTCGGCAAAGATCGAGCGGTCGAGCAGCACAAACACCGCGCAAGCGCCGAGCGCGAGCGCGGCCACAGCAAGAGCAATGCGCCATCCCGCGGTCATGCCAAGGCTCAGGTTCCACCCGCCGACTTGAAGCCGGGGGCGAGATCGCTGGCCGCCGCGAAGGCGCCCTTGGCCTCGATCGACGTCATGGCCACGGTTGTCTTGAGACCGGTGACGCCGCCGCCGCTCGCCGCCGCCAGCAGCACCGCCGCCGCCTGGGTGTCGTTGGGGATTTCGGCGATCAAGAGGAAGTCATACTCGCCGAAGGTCAAATAATGGCCGATCAGGCGGCCGCCGGCCTTCGACAGCAGGCGCGAGACCGCGTCGGCGCGGTCCTCCGGCCGCACGATCATGCCTTTGACCGCCTCGCGGGTGTAGCGCCCTTGCGTGATGTAGATCGGCATTCGCTCCTCCCGTGCGGCGCACGGCCGTGCCGCATCATAGGCGATGGCGGAGACGAAATCGCGGCGCCATTTTTGAGCTGCGCATGGTCCTTAACCGAAAACCGGTCGCCATCCCCGTTTCGGGGGCCATGCATTAAACGCGGTCGAGCTGGCTTTCCTTGGCCACGCGCTCGAAGGCCTCGCCGGTACTCTTGATCCGGTACTGGTAATCGTCGCCCTCCGACGGCAGCAGCTTGACCACGGTATAGCTGCCGGTGGCGGCGGCGCGACCGAACGTCGGCGAGGTGTAGTAGACGTTCTCACCGATCCGGTACTTGTGCATGGGCACCGGAATTTCATGCGTGGCCATCGGCTGCATCGGCGGGCTGGCCGTGCGGATCATCGCCGTCGGCTTGACGGCGCTCGGCGCCCGCGCGGCGGTCTTGCCCACCTTGCTGACGCTGCGGCGGGCCGATTTCGACGCCTTCTTGGCGGACATCCGGGCGCTCTTTGCGCCCTTTTTGACCGTTCGGCGGACCGTTTTGCCGGACCGCCGGGCTGTTTTTGCGGAATGGGTACTCATAGCCTCAATATAGCAGCAAATTTTGTCGGCGTGCGAAGTTTTTGTCGTCATAAGCCTAGTGATTTCAATCGGTTATATGAATGTGCCCGGCCGATAAAGCAAGCCGCGGCCGCCGTCCAAATTCGGCCGCGCGGCGCCAATAACCATGCTGGAGTCGGAACTGTGACACGGATCGCGGCGTTGCGAAGCGGACTTACGAGGAGGTTGCCATGCGGGTCCTGATCGGAATCATCCTGGGCGCGGTGCTGACCATCGGCGGCGCCTATCTTTACGACTCCCATCACGCCGCCGCGGCCGTCGGCGCGCCCGCGAGCGCGCAGAAACCGCTGGTCAACTGGGATATCGTCGGCGTCGAATGGGGCCACCTGACCACGCGCGCGCGCGCCGAGTGGCACCGCATCGCCGCGAAGTAAAAGCCGCCCGTTCCTCAGCCTGGCTGCCCGCCGACCTGCTCGCGCAGCCCGACGCCGAGCGCGTCGGCGATGGCGCGCCGGTCCAGCCGCGTGCCGTCATCGCCTTCGATCAGCAGCGGAACGCGCCCGCCCTGCCGCACGTGGCGCGCCCACGACAAAGCCTCGTCAAGCGAGGTGAATTCTTTGAACAACATCTGTTCCTTGGTGGCAGCGGAGACGTCATCGGACCCTTTCGGCCCGCTAAAGACGCGAAATTGCATGGTCGATCCTCCATGTTTTTCCAAGCCTTAGGTGTTTGATCGATAGCGGAACGCGTCCAAGCGTGCTCCGCATGTCGAAGCTCTATATGGGGACGCCCGGCCCGCGGTTCCACCCCGATTTCGCCGCGCCTGTGGCGTGATAGGCTCGACGGCCGGAGGGCTCCATGCGGGCGGCCAGTTACGAACGCAACGGTTCTGCACGCGAGGTGCTGCGCGTCGGCGAGGTCGAGACCCCGCAAGCCGGCCCCGGCGAGGTGCGGGTCAAGCTCGCCGCCTCGGGCGTCAACCCGTCCGACGTCAAATCGCGCCAGGGCCTGACCCGCAAGATCGCCTGGCCGCGCGTGATCCCGCACAGCGACGGCGCCGGCGTCATCGATCAGGTGGGCGAAAGCGTGCCGCAATCGCGCATCGGCGAGCGCGTCTGGGTCTGGAACGGGCAATGGAAGCGCGCCTGCGGCACGGCGGCGGACTACATCGCGCTGCCGGCGGAACAGGCGGTCAAACTGCCCGACCCCGTGACGTTCGAGGCCGGCGCCTGCCTCGGCATTCCGGCGATGACCGCCACGCACGCGGTCGCGCTCAGCGGGGCCGGCAAAGGCACCACTTTGCTCGTGTCCGGCGGCGCCGGGTCGGTCAGCCAATATGTCATCCAATTCGCCAAACTGGCGGGCGCGAGCGTGCTCACCACCATTTCCTCGCCCGAGAAGGCGACAGCGGCGCGCGCGGCCGGCGCCGACCACGTCATCGACTACAAGCGCGAGAACGTGGGCGAGCGGGTGATGGCGATCACCGGCAAACGCGGCGTCGATGCCGTGATCGAGATGGATCTCGCCGCCAATGCCGGGCTCATCCCGTCAGTGCTGCGGCCGAAAGGCAGCGTGATCGTCTACGGCACCGGCCCGGAAGCGGCCTTGCCGGCGGGCTTTTGCCTGGTCAATTCGATCCATCTGCTGTTTTTCCTGGTCTACGAACTCAACGCGCAAGAACGCGAGCGGGCGGTCGGCGCCATCACGCGCGCGCTCGAGCAAGGCAAGCTCGTCAACCGCGTCGCGCAGCCGACTTATCCGCTGAGCGAGACCGCCGCCGCCCACGAGGCGGTGGAGCGCGGCACCATCGGCAACGTCATCGTCACGATGTGAGGGCGCGCCGTGGGCACGACCTCAACGCGTTTCGGCTGGTATCTGGCGGTGCTGCAGCTGTTCTTCGCGCTGTGCTGGACCGTCTACGTCATCTACCTGCCGAAGCTCGCGGCCGCAGCCGGCATCGCGCCCAAGGCGGTGATCCTGATCCTGGTGCTCGATCAGGCGATCTTCACCGTCTGCGATTTCGCCACCGGCATCGCCGCCGACAAGGTGACGCGCGTGCTCGGCCGGCTCGGCATCTGGGTCGACGGCGGCGACCGCCCTGTCCTGCGCGGCTTTTCTGGTCATGCCGATGCTTGCCGGGCTCGGCGCGCCGATGCTGATCGCGCTGATCGTGGTGTGGACGGTGACCTCCTCGGCGCTGCGCGCGCCGCCGCTGATGCTGCTCGGCAAATATGCCCGCAAGCCGTCGATCCCCTATCTGGCGGCGCTCGCCATGCTGGGCACCGGCATTGCCGGCGCCATGGGCCCTTACCTGTCCATCACGCTGCGCGACCTCGATCCGCGCATCCCCTTCGCGCTCGCCAGTATCGTGCTGATGCTGGTCACGCTCGGCATGATCTCGGCCGAACGCCGCCTGGCGGCGGCGCCGAAGCCGGCGCCGAGCGCGCCGCCGGTGCGCTCCTTCGGCAGCATGACGCGGCCGGCGATCGTGTTCGCGCTCGGCATGATCGCGCTCGCGCTCGGCTATCAGATTCATTTCGCGCTCGACAGCCGGCCGCTGTTCCTGCGCTTCACCAAGGCGGCCGATCTGCAATGGCTGATGCCGGTGTTCTGGATCGGCTTCAACATTTCGATGTTCCCGGCCAGCGCCATCACCAACCGGTTCGGCGGCTACGCCGTGATGGGCGCGTCGGCGTTGATCGGGGCGCTCGCCATCCTGGCGGCGCATCTGGCGCAAAGCCTCGATCAGATGGTGATCGCGCAATTCGCCGCCGGCGCCGCCTGGGGCGCCATCCTGATGAGCGCCTTCACGGTCGCCTTTGCCATCGGCGAGAACGGCGGCGAAGGCCGCATGTCGGGCCTGCTGTTCTCGGCGCTCGCTTTGGCGACGCTCGCGCGCATGGCAACGGTGGCCACCGGCTTCAACGCCGATCCGTCGCTCAAGGCCGTGTTGGGATGGGTGCCGATCGTCTGCTGGGCGATCGCGGGGACGGCGCTGCTTTACCTCGCGGCGGCGCGCGTGCAGCGCTGGACGGCGCGCTGACGCGATGGCGCAACACACCGAAATTGCCATCCGCGCGCGAACGATTGGGCAGCTCTTCAATACGTTCGACCCGTCACCGTTCCGCGAAAAAGACCTGGACAACGGCGTGGAGGAATTCCTGGTTGGCTGGGTGCGCGAACTGCCGCCCGGTGCTCCCTTCAGGATCGTGGTTCACCTGCCGGCGGAGGAAGCCGCCAAGCCGGAGGCAGCCGAGATCGCCGCTGCCTTTGCCCACTACTTCAGAGACCGCGCCCATGCCAGCAAGAGCGATTTGCGCGAGCTGTTCCGTATCGGCCGGCACTCCCTCCTCATCGGCGTTGTGGTGCTGGTCGTCTGCCTCGTCGCCAGCCAGGTCGCCGCCAAGATCATCGCCAATGCGACGGCCGCGCGCGTGGTCGAGGAAAGTCTGATCATCGTCGGCTGGGTGGCCAACTGGCGGCCGATCGAGATCTATCTCTACGATTGGTGGCCGATTATGCGGCGCGTACGGCTGTACCGGCGTCTTGCTGCCGCGCATGTGGGGGTGAAGCCGGGTTAAGGCGCCACCACCGCGTCCTTGAAACCGGCGGCGTCGAGCGCGCGGCGCACCGCGCCCGATTTTTTAGCGTCGTCGAGCAGGCCGCTGGCGATCTTGAGCGCGCCGGCGCGGCCCTTGGGCACGGCGACGGCGATGCCGGTCTGCTGGAAATTGCCCGCCAGCACGCGCGCGCCCGGCAGTTTCGGCAACAGACCGGCGAAGGAATCGTGCGACAGCGCGAAGGCGTCGCCCTCGCCCTTGCCCGCCATGTCGGTCATCTGATCGACGCTCGGCACTTCCTCGACGGCGGCGTTGGGCGCGGTGCGGCGCGCGCTGCGCGCGGTGGTGGTGTTGGAGATGGCGACGATGCGCACGCCCGGCCGGTTGACCTCGTCGATGCTTTGGATTTTCGAGCCCGCCGGCACCAGATAGGTGCTTTCGATGAAGTAATAGGCCGGGCCGAAATCGACTCGTCTGGCGCGCTCGGCGTCCTGCGGCATGAAGGCTAAGTCGCAGGTGGCATTCGCCACCGCATCGGTGACCTGGCCCGAGTTCGAGAAGACCTGCAGCTCGAGCGGCAGCTTGAGCTTTTCGGCGAAGGCGCGCAGCAGATCGACGGTGACGCCGCGCACGGCGCCCTTGTCGTCCTTGATGGCGAAAAAGGCGGACGCCGCCGGCGCCACCACCACGCCGCCGCGCAGTTTGCCGGCCGGCGCCAATTGCTTGAGATCGTCCGCGCTCGTCATGCGGCGGCCTTTAGCATGCGTCGCCCGCCGCTGTCACTTGCGGGGCTTGAAATCCCGCTCGCAAGGGTATGATGCTTCAGCCAGCCGATTTACGAAGCGGGAGACGGTCGATGAAATTCATTTTCGGCGTGATCTGCGGCGCGGTGCTGGTGCTGGGCTCGGCCTATCTGCACGACACCGGCGTGGTCAAGGCCGGCCCGGCGCAGCCGTTTGTGAACTGGGACGTCGTGATCGGCATGTTGCCGCACTAGAACTTCTCGACCCAGGGCCGCAGCTCGAGCTCCTGCGTCCAGGCGCTGCGCGGCTGGCCGAGGACGTGCAGATAGCTCTGCGCGATGGCGTCGGGATCGAGCAGCGAGTCCGGTCTGTCGGGCGGCTCGGCGCGCCGCGCGCTGCGGATGCCGCCATCGATGACAAAGTGCGCGACGTGGATGCCCTGCGGCGCCAATTCGCGCGCCATGCTTTGCGCCAGCCCGCGCAAAGCGAACTTAGCCATGGCGAAGGGCGCCGACTGCGCATAACCCTTCACGCTGGCAGACGCGCCGGTGAACAAAATGGCGCCGCGCCCGCGCGGCAGCATGCGGCGGGCGGCGGCCTGCCCGACCAGGAAGCCGCCGAAGGCCGAGACGATGATCGATTTCTGCACCTCGACGGGATCGAGATCGATCAGGGCCCCGCGCGTGCGGTAGCTGGCGTTGTAGACGACGACATCGGGCGCGGCCGTCGTGTCGAGGGCGGCGAACAATTTTTCCACCTGGTCGCGCTGGCTGGCGTCGCAGGCATAGGTCTTCGCCTTGGTTTCCTTGGCCAGCGCAGCGAGCTTGTCGGCCGAACGGGCGGCGAGCGCGATTGTCATGCCGGCCTGGGCGAAGGCGCGCGCCAGCGAAGCCGAGAGGCCGGAGCCTGCGCCGACGATGAGGGCGGATCGATAGATTTCGGTCATGCGCTATTGCTTTCTACAGGCGCCGATCCATTTCGCATCGATCCGCTTGTCGGAGGTCGTGGTCTTGCCGGCGTACACGACTTTCGATTTGATCGTGCCGGTGTAGTGGCGCGAATTCGGAAAGGTGAAATTCAGGTTGATGGCGATCGACATGATCTTGGGGTCGCCGCAATCCATGTCGAAGGTCAGCGTGTTGCCGCTCTCGCGCACGTTCATGGTCTTGCATTTTTCGCCGGCGGTGGCCTTGAGCTGCGACAGTGCCTTGACCGGATCCCTCGCCTCCGCCGCCGTCATGCAGCTGGTGTTGATTTCGGTTTTGACGGCTTGGCCGTTCTCGCTGCCGCTTTCGCTGTCCTGCCATTCGCCCGGATCGAGCTGGATGGCGGCAAGGGCGGGCAAGGTGAGGAGGCAAATCGCGAAAACAGCGACGAGATTAATTTTGTGTTGGTTCATTGCGATCACATCCTAAACACCCCAAACCGCGTCTCCGGCACCGGCGCATTGAGCGCGGCGGAAAAGGCCAGCGCCAGCACGCGGCGCGTCTCCGAGGGCGCGATGATGCCGTCGTCCCACAGCCGCGCGGTGGCGTAATACGGGTTGCCCTCGGTCTCGTATTGCGCGCGCACCGGCGCCTTGAACGCCTCTTCCTCGTCGCCCGACCACTTGCCGCCGCCGGCCTCGATATTGTCGCGCTTGACGGTCGCCAGCACGCTCGCCGCCTGCTCGCCGCCCATCACCGAGATGCGCGCGTTCGGCCACGTGAACAGAAAGCGCGGGCCGTAAGCGCGCCCGCACATGCCGTAATTGCCGGCGCCGTAGGAGCCGCCGACGATGAGCGTGATCTTGGGCACCTGCGCGCAGGCCACCGCCGTCACCATCTTGGCGCCGTCCTTGGCGATGCCGCCGGCCTCGTAGTCGCGCCCGACCATGAAGCCGACGATGTTCTGCAGAAACAGCAGCGGGATGCGGCGCTGGCAGCACAGCTCGACGAAATGCGCGGCCTTGAGCGCGCTCTCCGAAAACAAAATGCCGTTATTGCCGAGAATGCCGACCGGCATGCCGTGGATATGGGCAAAGCCGGTCACCAGCGTGGTGCCGTAAAGCTGCTTGAACTCGTCGAACTCGGAGGCGTCGACCAGGCGCGCGATCACCTCGCGCACGTCGTATTGCTTCTTGAGATCGACCGGCACCAGCCCGTCGAGCTCGGCGACGTCGAGCGCCGGCTCGCGCGGCGGTGCAAGCGCAATGTCGACGGTCTTCTTGCTGTTGAGATTGGCGACGATGCGGCGCGTGATGCTCAAGGCGTGGTGGTCGTCCTGCGCCAGGTGATCGGCGACGCCGGATTTGCGCGCATGTAAATCGCCGCCGCCCAGATCCTCCGCGCTCACCACCTCGCCGGTCGCCGCTTTGACCAGCGGCGGGCCGCCCAGGAAGATGGTGCCCTGGTTCTTGACGATGATGGTCTCGTCCGACATCGCCGGCACATAGGCGCCGCCGGCGGTGCAGAAGCCCATCACCACGGCGATCTGCGGAATGCGCATCGAGGAGAGGATCGCCTGGTTGTAGAAGATGCGGCCGAAATGCTCGCGGTCGGGAAATACTTCGGTCTGGTGCGGCAGGTTGGCGCCGCCGCTATCGACCAGGTAAATGCAGGGCAGCCGGTTCTCGCGCGCGATTTCCTGCGCGCGCAAATGCTTTTTCACCGTCATCGGCAAATATGTGCCGCCCTTGATGGTCGAGTCGTTGCACACCACCATGCATTCGCGGCCCTCGATGCGGCCGATGCCGGTGATCAGCCCGGCGCCGTGGATGTCGCCGTCATACATGCCGTTGGCGGCGAGCGGCGACAATTCGAGGAACGGCGAGCCGGGATCGATCAGGTTCATCACGCGGTCGCGCGGAAGCAGTTTGCCGCGCGACACGTGGCGCTCACGCGATTTTTCCGACCCGCCCTGGGCTGCCTCGGCGCGGCGCGCCGCCAGTTCCGCGACCAGCGCGCGCATGCGCTCCGCATTGGCGCGGAATTCAGCCGCATTCTTGTCGATTGACGACGAAAGAATCGCCAACGGTCGTTTCCCCCTGGTCTTTGACAAAGGTTGCCTTGGCGGAACCCGGAACGCAATGGCGGCGGGACCTGCGACATTCCCATGATTTTGGAACCGCGGCCACGCCGCAACGTTCTCATTGGATAGGTTCCGTTTCGTGGGGTTCCAGAGGAGACATTCATGACCAAGGCAAGACTGTTATCGACCGTAGCGGCAGCCATATTGCTCGCCGCCGGCGCGGCGTCGGCGCAGAACGGAAAAAAGGATGAGGCCCCCGCCCCCGCGCCTGCCGCCCAGCAGAACGCGCCGGCGGAGAAAATCGCGCCGCCCATGCGTGCCGGCGATAAGAAAGCCGGCGCCAAAAAGGCCGCCGGAAACCACCGGCCAGGCTCCGAAAGAACTGGCGCCAGGCCATGGCCAGAACATTGAGCCGCGCACCGAGCTGAAAGGCTCGTCCGACGGCAATGGCAACGCCGATGTGAAGTCCAAGGGCTCCAAGAGTTCCAAGGATTCCAAGAGCACAACCGAAGGCGCCGCCGGCGCATCGTCGAAGTCGGGCCAGGCCGCCACCGAAAAGAGCAATGCGACCAGCGGCCAAGGCGCGGCCGGCGGCTCCGCCAAGCTCTCGCCCGAACAGCACACGAAAATCACCGCCATCATGAGGCAGCATAAGGTGGCGCCGGTGAAGCTAAGCGTCTCGGTCAGCCTGGGAACCCGCGTTCCGGACAGCGTGCACTTCTACGCGCTGCCGCAGGAAGTGTTCGTGATCTATCCCGAATGGCGCGGCTACGACTACATCCTGGTCGGCGATGAAATCCTCGTCATCGATCCGCGCACGCACGAGATCGTCGCGATCCTCGACGCCTGACGACAATGGCGGACGGCTGTGGCGGGGGAACCCGCCGCGGCCGTTCCGCTTTGCCGCCGCTTCGGAACATTGCCAAATATTCACGCGAATGTCCGGAACACGGTTCGGTTGCACTCGTTGTCCATCATGGTGCCGCCCCGCGGCATTCACTCCAAGGAGGCTAATAATGAAAACGTTGACCACCCTGACCGCCGTCGCGGCACTCATCGCCGGCATGTCGATTGCCAGCGCGCAAACCTCGCCGTCGACCAGCATGGACAAGGGCGCCGCCGCCACCAAGATGGCGCCCGCGCCGAAAGTCGCTGCCAACAATGGCAAGTTCTGCATCGAGGCGACCGCTGGCGGCGCACTCAATTGCAAATTCGCGACCCTCGCGGCCTGCGAGAAGGCCGCCAAAGCGAGCAAGCAGACCTGCGCGGCGAATCCGAAGACGCGGCACCACCGGCGCAAAGTAATTTCGCAAAGCTGACGTGACCTCGAAACTCCGTGCTGGAGCGATCCAGCACGGAGCTTTCGGCTGCCTGCCGGCGGGCGCGTTGCAAATATTCATGGAACCGACGCGAACTCGAAGCGTTGATGCGTCGCTTACCCGTCAATTAAAGCGAGGGCGAAATGAACAAAGATCGTGTCGAAGGCAGCATCGAGCAGGCCAAAGGCAAAGTGAAGGAAGTCGCGGGCAAGGCCACCGGCGACAGCAAGCTCGAAACCGAAGGCAAGGCCCAGCAGGTCGCCGGCAAGGTGCAGAATGCCGTCGGCGGCTTAAAGGACGCGGTCAAGGAAGCCGTCAATAACTGACGGCTGGCGGACCACGCGTTCCCGAAAACGGAAAATCCGGCGCTTGCGCCGGATTTTTTGTTGTGCACGCTATGGGTACCCGCGACCCTCGCTCGGAGCCCGCCAATGATCACGCGCTTTCCCGGTCTGACGCCAACCCGCAGCCGCGCCGTGGTTCACGACGGCCTTGTCTATACGGTCGCGGTGTCGCCGGATGCGGACCCCGATTTTTATACCCAGACGCAAAAGGCGCTGCGGCGGATCGACGAAAGCCTGGCGCTGTCGGGCACCGACAAGAGCCGCATTTTGTCGGCGATCGTCTACATTGCCGACATCGGCCGCAAGGACGAGATGAACAAGGCCTGGGACGAGTGGGTCGACAAGGCCAATCCGCCGATGCGCGCCTGTCTCGGCGTCGATCTCGAACATCCGCATCTGGTCGAGATCGTGGTCACCGCAGCACAAGCCATGATAACGATGCCCGCGCCCGACCGCGAGCACGTCACGAATTCTGTGGAACGTCCTTGGTAAATTGGTTGGCCGGACGCAGCCAATAGGCTTCGCCGGTGGTATGTTGCTGGACATTCCGCTTCGCCTCGCCGGGCTGTTATTTGCGATGTGACCCATGTCGCGCCGTACCGAGATCAGCGCCGGCGTTCTCGCCTTCCGCCGCAAGCGCGGGCTGGAGCTGTTATTGGCGCATCCGGGCGGGCCCTATTGGCGCAACAAGGACGCCGCCTCCTGGTCGATCCCCAAGGGGCTGGTGGAATTGGGCGATCCGCTGACCTGCGCCAAGCGCGAGTTCAACGAGGAAACCGGGCTGACCGCCAAAGGCGACTTCATCCCGCTCAAGCCGATCCGGCAGAAGAGCGGCAAGACCGTGCACGCCTTCGCGCTCGAGGGCGATTTCGACCTCACCCACTTCTCCAGCAACGCGTTCGAGATGGAATGGCCGCCGCGCTCGGGCAAGCGGCAAAGCTTTCCCGAGGTGGACCGCATCGCTTATTTCAAGCTGGCGACCGCGCGGCGCAAAATTCTGCCCGCGCAGCGGCCGTTCATCGAGGAGCTGGTGACGCGGCTGAAAGAGGAGCCGCCAGCCTGAGCGACGATCAGACTTTACGCACCGTCGGCCAATCCACCTCGTCCTCGGCCAGCACCCAGGGCTCCTTGAGCGCGGCGGCATGCCACTCGCGCCAGGCCGGCAGCGCCATGACCGCGTCCATATAGGCGCGCGTGCCGGCGCCGATATCGACGCCATACGTATGAAGCCGCGCGACCACCGGCGCGTACATGGCATCCGCCGCGCCAAAGCGGCCGAACAAGAAGGGGCCGCCTTTTCCGAAGCGGGCGCGGCATTCGGCCCAGAGGGCCTCGATGCGCGCGACATTTGCCGCCGCTTCCGCCGTCAGCTCGCGCTTGATCACCGGCCGCCACATGTTCATCGGCAGGTGCCGGCGCAGCGGCAGGAAGCCGCCATGCATCTCATTGGCGACGGCGCGCGCATGCGCCCGCGCCGCGGCATCCGCCGGCCACAGGCCCGCATCGGGAAATTTCTCGGCCAGATATTCCAGGATGGCGAGCGATTCCCAGACGTGCACATCGCCGTCGCTCAGCACCGGCACCTTGCCGGTGCCGGAGACCGCCCCGACCCGCGCCTTGAAGTCGGCGGCGTCGAGCGAGATCACCGTCTCCTCGAACGCAATGCCGGCGGCCTTCATGGCGATCCACGGCCGCAGCGACCAGGACGAATAGTTCTTGTTGCCGATGATCAGCGTGAGCGCCATTCACGCCTTCTTCTGCTCGCCCGGCATGGTTTCCGGCGTCTCGACCGGCCCGCCCGCCTTCTTCCAGGCGCCGAAGCCGCCTTCGATATGCGCCACCGGCTTCAGTCCCATCGATTGCGCCGTCTGCGCCGCCAGCGCCGAGCGCAACCCGCCGGCGCAGAAGAACACGAATTTCTTGTCCTCGGCGAATTTCGGCTTGTGATAGGGGCTTTGCGGGTCGATCCAGAATTCCAGCATGCCGCGCGGGCAATGGAAGGCGCCGGGCACGCGGCCCTCGCGCTGCAATTCGCGGATGTCGCGGATGTCGACCAGCACGGTGTCGTCGCGGCCGGCGAGCTTGATCGCCTCCTCGGTCGAAAGCGTTTCGATCTCGCGCTCGGCGGCCTCGCAAAGCGCCTTGTAGCCGGTGGTGATGGTCTGCGGCATGGGAGCCTCCTGACCATCAATGGTGGCAGAGCCACCGCCTCCGCTCAAGCGCCGCGGGCTTAAGCCATCCCCATCAAGACGGCGATCAGCGCCACGACCATGACCGCCACCGCGACCACGATGCCGGTGGCGATGCGCTCGCCCCATTCGGCATTCAGGCCGAGCAGTTGGGCGCCGGCGGCCATTGCCGCGCGTGACGAATATGCGGGACGCGTGTCGTTTGGCATGGATTGACCCCCTCTCCCAGGCATCGCTTTCGATGCCGAGCAATCACGCCGACGCGCACCACTGGCCGCGAATCACTAAGCGACTCGTAAGGATACCAGCCTGTGACAGGGGAATGACGGCCGGCTATTGCGCCGGCTTGGGGAAAAACTCGCTGCTGCGGCCGGTGAGCCAATAGACCAGCAGCCCGGACCATTCGTGTGCGGCGACATCCAGGGCTTGCAGGCCGCCGGCGAAACGACTGCTCGGCTGCAGGCTGATGCCCCGTCCGCTGTGCCAATCGACCGGATAGGCTTCGACCGGAAACCCGACACGGCGGAAGCAGCCGATCGCGCGCGGCATGTGGGCCGCCGATGTCACCAAAAGCCAGCGCTCGCCCGGCTTGGGCTTGACCAGTTGCTTGGTGAAGATCGCGTTTTCATAGCTGTTGCGCGCGCGGCTTTCCAGCATGACGCGCTCGCGCGGCACGCCGAATGTTTCGAGCAGCGGGTAAAGATAATTGGTCTCGCGCCCTTGGTCGGCGAACAGACTGGCGTCGCCGCCGGAATAGACGATGCGCGCATTCGGAAAGCTGCGCGCCAGCAGCGGGATCACGGTCACCCGTTCGGCGCTGCCGTTAAGTTGCGGCGCGCCGTGAATGCGCGACAGCGCGGGCGCGATGGCGCCGCCGAGTACGACGATGCCGTCCGGCGCGCCGCGCGCGGGATCCCACGGCGGAAAACGGCTCTCCAAGGTGTAAATGAGGACTTTGCCGATCGGCAGGAAGCCGGCCAGGCCAAGCAGCACGAAACCGGCCACCAGCAGCCGCATGCCGGCGCGCCGCCAGCGCGTCGCCAAAAGCACCAGGCCGATGAAGCCGATCACGAAAAGGAAATTCGACGGCAGCAACAGGACGGCGACGGTTTTCGAGAGGATGAAGAACATGAAGGTTCGCTCTCAGCGCTTCTTCTTCCAATCCTCGTAGCGCTTCTTGTTCTCGTCGTTGGGCGGATAAAGGCCGGGCAGCTTTGCGCCCTTCTGCACCTCCTGCACCAGCCAGGTTTCCATGAGCTCGTGCTCGGCGCCCTCGTTGGCGACGAAATCGGCAAGCGCGGCCGGGATCACCACCGCGCCGTCGTCGTCGGCGACGATGATGTCGTCGGGAAAGATGGCACAGCCGCCGCAGCCGATCGGCTCGTTCCAGCCGACGAAAGTGAGCTGGTTGACGGACGCCGGCGCCGCCACCCCCGCGCACCAGACCGGCAGCGCCGGTCGCGAGCACGCCGTGCTTGTCGCGCATGACGCCGTCGGTGACCAGCGCGGCTGACGCCGCGCTTGACCATGCGCATGCACAGAATGTCGCCGAAAATGCCGGCGCCGGTCACGCCCATGGCGTCGGCGACCACCACGCAGCCTTCCGGCATGGCCTCGATCGCGGAGCGGGTGGAGATCGGCTTCGTCCAGCTTTCCGGCGTCGCCAGATCCTCGCGCACCGGCACGAAGCGCAGCGTGAAGGCCGGGCCGACCACGCGCTTGCCGGAAAAGCCGAACGGCATGGCGCCCGCCATCCAGGAGCGGCGGATGCCCTTCTTCAGCAGCATGGTGGTGATGGTGCCGGTGGTGACGTCTTTCGCAGGATTTCGAGCAGCCGACATGAGCGATCCCTCAGGCAGCGGTGATGCCGAGCCGCTCGTCGCGGCGGCGAAGATAGGCAACCAGCGGAATGGCGAGCAGCACCATCCAGGCCTTGCCGACGATCTGGCCGGGCAGGAATTCGAGCGAGCCGAAAGCGAGCCAGAGGAAACACGATGGAGTCGACCACCAGCCCGACCGCGCTGGAGGCGACGACCGCCAGCGACCAGCCGGCGCCGGGCGAGCGGCGTATAGACCGCGAAATCGGCGAATTCCGACAGCAGGAAGGCGGTCGCCGAGGCGATCACCAGCGACGGCGGCGCGATCACCGCCGAAATCGCGGCGCCGGCGACGATCGCGGCGATGCCGAACTCGACGCCGAGGCGGCGCTGCACCAGATCGCGCAGCACCAGCGCCGCGCCGATCATCAGCACGCCCGACGGCGCCATCAGGCCGGGCGCGACCGGGATGAGGCAAGGTCCGTGCGCGCTGCAGACGGTCCCGACATGGCCGATCATCCAATTGGCCGCGGGAATGGTCAGGCAGAACAGCACGAGAAAAATCAGCGCCCTCGATGTTCTTGCGCTTGTCGTTGTCGGTTCATTTCCGCTTCGACTCATGAACTTGGCAAAGCCCTGCGCGCGCAACTGGCAGGCCGGGCAATCGCCGCAGCCATAGCCCCAGTCATGGCGCTGCGCTGCGGTCGCCCAGGTAACAGCTATGGCTGTCCTCGATGACGAGATCAAGGAACGGTCTGGCCGCCGAGTTGCTCGGCCAGCGCGAAGGTGGCGGCCTTGTCGATCCACATCAGCGGCGTGTGCACGGTCGAGACGCCTGTCGAGGCCGAGCGTGAGCGCGACCTGCATGGCCTTGACGGTGTCGTCGCGGCAGTCGGGATAGCCGGAATAATCGGTCTCGCACATGCCGGCGACGAGATGGCGGGCGCCGCGGCGATAGGCGAGCGCGCCGGCGAACGCAGAAAAAGATCAGATTGCGGCCGGGCACGAAGGTGGTCGGCAGGCCGTTGTCGGCGATCTCGATCGCGGTGTCGCGGGTGAGCGCGCGTGTCGGAGATGGCGGCAAGCGCGTCGAGCGTGACCAGGTGATCCTCGCCGAGCCGCGCCTTCCAGTCTGCGTTGAGCGCGGCCATATGCGCGCGGATGCGCGGGCGCGCGTCGAGCTCGACGGCGTGACGCTGGCCGTAGGCGAAGCCGACGGTCTCGACGCGCGCAAAGCGCTCAAGCGCCCAGGCCAGGCAGACGGTGGAGTCCTGCCCGCCGGAGAACAGCACGAGCGCGGTGTCGTCGGCGATGGTCACGCGGCTTTTCTTAATCCCACTTCAATCCCATTTCGGCGACCAGGTCCAATCGACGATGCGGTCGTTGCGGCCGGAGAGGCCGTGAATCTCCTTCATCTCGGCGTCCGACAATTCGAAATCGAACATCGCGAAATTCTCCTCCAGCCGCTCGAGCCGGCTGGTGCGCGGGATCACCACGATGCCCTGCTGCACCAGATAGCGCAGCGAGACCTGCGCCGCGCTCTTGCCGTGCGCCTTGCCGATGCGCTCAAGCACGTCGTTGCCGTGCGCGGCGCCGCGCGCCATCGGACTATAGGCGACCACCGCCATGCCGAGCTTCCTGCAGGCGGCGATCACCTTGTCCTGGTCGAGGAAGGGATGACATTCGATCTGATTGCAGACGACTTCATCGGTTATTTGTCGCGACTTCCTCGAGCAGCGCCACGGTGAAATTCGAAACGCCGATGGCACGCACGTAGCCAGCCTGCTTCATCTTCAGCATGGCGCCGAGCGTTTCGCTCAGCGGCACGCGCGGGTTCGGCCAGTGGATCAGCAGCAGGTCGATGACGTCGAAGCGCAGATGCACGAGGCTCTCTTTGACCGAGCGTTCGAGATCGTGCGGGGCGAGCGAGGTCGGCTGCACCTTGGTGGTGACCATGACCTCGCTGCGCTTGACGCCGGAGGCGTGCACGCCCTCCCCGACCTCGGCCTCATTGCCGTACATCTGCGCGGTGTCGATATGACGATAGCCGATGCGGATCGCCTGCTCGACCATGCGCGCGACATCGCGCAGCGCCCAGGTGCCGAGGCCGACGAGCGGAATCTTGAAGCCTTTTGCCTCGACGACTTGCATCACTTTGCGTTCCGACTTCGTTGAGCGAAGCCGAGCAGGAACAAAGCCCGCTGCGCCGGTCTCGCGGTTAACGCATGCCGGCGCTCATCGGGCTTGCCATCGTGCCCTGGTAATAGTCCCAGTAGAAGGCGCACGTCTTGTCGCGCGACGTCAATCCAGGCGCGCTGCATGTCGCGCAGCTTGCCCTGCTGTTCGGCGTCGAGCTTGCCGCGCAGGCGGCGGTAGGTCTCGTTGAGGATGTCGTCCCACACCGCCTGCTCGCGCGCCACGCAGGTGATCATATCGGCGGTGGACTTGCGTCGTATCGCTGTTCGACGCAGGGATCGGACACGATCCCGATGCACAGTTCGCCCGTGCCGATTCGGCCGGTCTTGGTTTTGATGCAGTCCTGGATCGCTGCGGAAGTCCTTGGCGTCCGGCTTGTCGCCTGCGCGCAAGCGCTGGCGCTGCCATCAGCACGAGCGATGCAAGCGCATCATCGCGCATCGTCGTGCATCACGGCGTATCCCACACCGGCGCGTGCGGCGGATTGACGACGCGCATATTGGTGGCGTTGAGCGTCTTCAGCTCGGCCATCTCGGCGTCCGACAGCTTGAAATCGAACACGTCGAGATTTTCCTTCAGATGCGCCGGCGTCGCCGTGCGCGGGATCGAGCAGCAGCCGAGCTGCACCAGATAGCGCAGCGACACCTGCGCCGCGCTCTTGCCGTGCGCCTTGCCGATGCGCTCGAGCACCTCGGCGCCCGGCACCTTGCCGCGCGCGATCGGACACATAAGCGACCACCGCCATGCCGTGCTTCTTGCAGGCGGCGAGCACCTTGTCCTGATTGATGAACGGGTGCACCTCGATCTGGTTGCACACCAGCGGCTCGCTGCGTCACCGCCCAGGCCTCGTCCAGCATCTTGCGTGGTGAAATTGGCGACGCCGACATGCTTGGTCTTGCCGTCCTTCTTGGCCTGGCACAGCGCGCCGATCGACTCCTTGAAGGGGATGTCTTTGTTGTTCCAGTGAATCAGCAGCAGATCGACGTAAGGCAATTTGAGATTCGCCAGGCTCTGGTCGATCACTTTGACGAAATCCGCAGGCCGCAAATGCTCCTGGCGCACCTTGGTGCAGAGGAAAATGTCCTCACGCTTGACGCCGGACTGGCGCATGCCCTCGCCGTTCTCGACCTCGTTGCCGTAGAAGGCGGCGGTGTCGAGATGGCGATAGCCCATCTGCAGCGCGGTCTTGACCGCCTGCACGCAGACATCGCCCTTCAGGGTCATGGTGCCGAGGCCGATCATGGGAATGCGGACGCCGTGGGCTTCAACGAATTGCATGGAACCTGTCTCCTGGACTGCAAATGGGTGCGCGATGGCGGGCGGGGGCCGCAGAATGCCCGCTCGACCGCGAACTGCCAACCGGGGTGGCTCTTGCGGCGGCGGTGCCCGACCGCGTGCGGCGGTCCATGGGCCGCGGCCAAAAATCACGAAAAGTTTTTGGGCGCGCCACAGGCGACAATGCTTTGCCGGCAAGCTGTTGGCGCGCAGTCCTTACATTGGAATAATTCAAGAGTAGAAAATACCTATTGCATCCAAGGCTTTTAATGCTTTTGTGAGGGCTGAGTCGTTATTGAGGAATGCCTATGCGCAGCGCTCTCGTCCTTTCGGCCTCGTCGCCCTGCTGGTCGCTCGGCGCCTGCCGCCTGCGCGCGCCGACGACTTGCACCCTGACCATCAAGGACCACAAGTTCACCCCGGCCGAGATCAAGGTGCCGGCCAACAAGCGGGTGACCATCACGGTCGTCAATGACGACGCGACGCCGGAGGAGTTCGAGAGCAACGCCTTGAAGGTCGAGAAGGTGATCGCCGGCAAGTCCAAGGGCATCGTGCGCATCGGGCCGCTCAAGCCCGGGCCGCTATCCCTTCGTCGGCGAGTATCATGAGGCCACCGCCAAGGGCGTGGTGATCGCGGAATAGAACCATGCTCGGCGCACTGATCATCGTCTTTCGCGAAGTCATCGAAGCCGGCCTGATCATCGGCATCGTGATGGCGGCGACGCGCGGCGTCGCCGGCCGCGGGCGCTGGATCAGCTATCGGCGTCGGCGCCGGCGTGCTCGGCGCGGCCATCGTCGCCGCTGTTTGCCGGCGCCATCTCGCAGGCCTTCGAAGGCGCCGGCCAGGAACTGTTCAATGCCAGCGTGCTCGTCGATCGCCGTGGTCATGCTGATGTGGCACAACGCCTGGATGGCGCGGCACGGCCGCGAGATCGCCGCCGAAATGCAGCAGGTCGGCACGGCGGTGAGCGAAGGCGCCAAGCCGCTGACCGCGCTGGCGATCGTCGTGGGCCTCGCGGTGCTGCGCGAAGGCTCCGAAGTGGTGCTGTTCCTCTACGGCATCGTCGGCCTCCGGCACGTCGGGCTCGGCGCTGCTGGTCGGCGGCGCTGCTCGGCATCGCCGCAGGCGCGGCCTTCACCGCGCTCGACCTATTTCGGCCTGCTGGCGATCCCGCACGCGCTACATCTTTTCGGTGACGAGCTGGCTGATCGCGCTGCTGGCCGCCGGCATGGCGGCGCAGGCGGTGCAGTTCCTCAACAATGCCGGCGTGGTGGTCGTGCTCGACCGCACGGTCTGGGATACGTCCTGGCTGCTGTCGGAAGGCAGCATCTTCGGCCGGCTGCTGCACACGCTGATCGGCTATACCGAACGGCCGACCGAAATGCAGCTCATCGTCTATATCGCCACGTTGATCGCGATGTTCCTGCTGATGCGGATCGCGCGCCACCAGCCGCGCGATGCCGCCGCGAGTACCGCGCCGTCTCGCCGAATAGGCGCGTTAGCGCCGTCTTGCCGCCTAGCGCCGCGAAGGCCGCATCCGGCGCGCTGTCGATCAGCTTGAGCAGCGCGCGCGCCGGCCCGCGCGGCGAGCGCTTGCCCTGCTCCCAATTGCGCACGGTCTCGATCGGCACTTCGATCTTCTCGGCGAAAGACGCCTGCGTGAGCCCGCAGCGCGCGCGCACCTGGCGCACGAACGCGGCCGGATCGGAATGGTCGACGGTCTTCTCGCTGCCGTCGGGCAGGATTTCGACGATCCGCCCGTCGGCCTTCAGCCGCACCCGCATCATGGCCTTGCGCCTCCAATGCTGATGTCGGCCAATGGACTAGCTGATTCGCGGGTGAGCAAAAGTTAATGCGCAGGCGCCGGCCTACGCAGAGGCCGTGGATCGTTGGCGCCGAGGACAATACTCGAATGGATGACCTGCCGCGACCGTAACAGCGCCGACCCTCTAAGCGGCGCGACACCGTCACCGCAAAGTCGTTATCGGACAAAACACGATCGCCGAAGACGCCACTGCGGCACGGTCGCTATGCCAACGATCCGAGCCGCTGCGCCTTAGCGACGGTCCTCAAAATTTCATCCGAGTTTGCGACAACGTCCAACCGCGCAACTCGACGAGCTGAATAGATAACAGCGGCCTGCACCAAATATAGCGGCGAAGGAAATCCAGCCCAGAAAATTGCCTAGCCGATTTTCGAACAAACGCCTCACCGGCGCACACAGTGCGACACCGGCGACCAGGCAGGCCGGAGCGGCGACATACTTGGCGTGAGGCGAAGACAATACACTCAGAGCCAGTCCAGCGACACACAGCATCGCTCCGGCGAGATCGCGGGATTTCCAGCCGTCAATTTGCCGGAACAGATCTGCGATAAGAATACCCGCGACGAACAGCGCAAAATAAGGGCCGTAGATTGCTAGGACTATGAACAGGGCGCCCAGAAACCAGGTTCGCAGGCGCCATGATCGCAAAATCGCAAGGACTGCAAACACCATGAACGAGCCCAGAAATTCATACGAACATCGTCCACAGTGGCGGATCGTAGCTTTCAGCGGCGGTTGATTGCGACACGAATACGTTGAACAGCGAAAACTCGACCAATCCTCTGATCGTTGGAGTGAACAGCCGCAAACACATCGAGCGGACTGGGCCTCTGTGCTGCTGCCGGAATGATGACCGAGCACCAATAGCACATAAGTAATCGCACAGATCGCAAAGATCGGGATCGCCAATCTCAGATATCGACCGGCTGCCATGCGAGCCAGTCCTCTTTCATCGCCGGTCTGTAGATAACTGATGGATCAGAGAGAACCCGAGATCACAAAAAAAAGACCGACCGCGCATGTACCATTCATAAAAAACACTCTTCGGCCCAAAATATCCGATCCGCCATGAAGCTATTGGGCGGCAGTCCGTCGATGAAAATGTGATGAAGCAAGACGACGACGGCCGCCCAACCGCGCAAGCCGTCGAGGAAACGGAAACGAATCGGGCGGTGGTCGGCAGGCATCAACGGTTATCCGACGTTTATGAATCCTCGCGAGTCGACTAAACGCGATGGCAAGCAATACCCGCGCGATACGTGCAACAACATACTGTTGCCGCCTTAATAGGAAGCTTCGCCTGCCAATGCAAACTTGCGCCGGAATTGTTAATAATCTTTCCGAAACGAGCACGCCTATCGCGTCTTCTCGAAAATCTCCCGCCCGATCAGCATGCGCCGGATCTCGCTGGTCCCCGCCCCGATCTCGTAGAGCTTGGCGTCGCGCAGCAGGCGCCCCGTGGGGAAATCGTTGATGTAGCCGTTGCCGCCCAGGCACTGGATCGCTTCCAGCGCCATCCAAGTCGCGCGTCTCCGCCGCGTAACAAGATGGCGCCGGCGGCGTCCTCGCGCGTGGTGCGGCCCTCGTCGCAGGCGCGCGCCACGGCGTACACGTAGGACTTGGCCGCGTTCATGGTGACGTACATGTCGGCGAGCTTGGCCTGCACCAATTGGAAGCGGCCGATCGGCTGGCCGAACTGCTGGCGGTCGTGCACGTAGGGGATCACCACGTCCATGCAGGCCTGCATGATGCCCAGCGGGCCCGCGGCCAGCACCACGCGCTCGTAATCGAGCCCCGACATCAGCACGTTGACGCCGTTGCCGACGGCGCCCAGCACGTTCTCCTCCGGCACCTCGCAGTCGGTGAACACCAGCTCCGAGGTGTCGGAGCCGCGCATGCCGAGCTTGTCGAGCTTCTGCGCCGGCGCAAAGCCCTTCATGCCCTTCTCGACGATGAAGGCGGTGATGCCGCGGGCGCCCGCGGTGCGGTCGGTCTTGGCGTAGACAACCAGCGTGTCGGCCACCGGGCCGTTGGTGATCCACATCTTGGAGCCGTTGAGCACGTAGCGGTCGCCCTTCTTCGTCGGCGGTGGTGCGCATCGACACCACGTCGGAGCCGGCGCCCGGCTCCGACATCGCGAGCGCGCCGACATGCTCGCCGGAGATCAGCTTGGGCAGATATTTGCGCTTCTGCGCCTCGCTGCCGTTGCGGCTGAGCTGGTTGACGCAGAGATTGGAATGGGCGCCGTAGGAAAGCCCGATGGCCGCGCTGGCGCGCGAGACCTCCTCCATCGCCACGCAATGCGCGAGATAGCCGAGGCCCGCGCCGCCATAGTTCTCGTCCACCGTGATGCCGTGCAGGCCGAGCGCGCCCATCTCCGGCCACAGCTCGCGCGGGAATTCGTTCTTGCGGTCGATCTCGTCGGCGCGCGGCGCGATGCGGTCCTGCGCGAAATCGCCGACCGATCTTGCGCAACATGTCGACGTCCGGCCCGAGGCCGAAATCGAAGCCCGCCCAGGCATTGGGAATCATCGGTATCTCCGGCGCGCGCCCTCAAATGGCACGATCCCGCAACTCTATAGGCTCGACGATCAGGCTGTCAGCGCCTCGGCGGGAGCGCGCGCGGGCTTGCCCTGCCGCAGCAGCCGGTCGATCGTCTTCGCCGGCGCCGGCTTGGCGAACAGGAAGCCCTGCATCTCGTCGCAGCCGGCCAGCCGCAGCAGCACGCGCTGCTGCTCGGTTTCCACGCCCTCGACCAGCACCGAGAGGCCGAGCGCGCGCCCGAGCGCCACGATCGCCTGGATGATGACGCCGCCATTGGCCGACTTGCCGAGCGCCGACACGAAGCTGCGGTCGATCTTGAGCTTGTCGAGCGGAAAGCGCTGCAGATAGCCGAGATTGGAATAGCCGGAGCCGAAATCGTCGAGCGCGATGCGCACGCCGAGCCGGTGCAGGTCCTCGATGCGCTTGAGCATCTCGTCCGGGTTGTCGATCAAGACGCCTTCGGTGATCTCCAGCATCAGCCGCGGCGGCGCAATATCGCTCTCGGCGAGCGCCGAGCGCACCAGATCGACGATTGAAGCGTCACGCACCTGCACCGGCGACAGGTTCACCGCCACATAGAGACCGGGCCAGCGCTTGGCGTCGGAAAGCGCGCGGCGCAGCACGAAGGCGCCGAGCGTGTCCATCAGCCCCATCTGCTCGGCGACCGGGATGAAGACCGCCGGCCCGATGGCCCCGCGCTCCGCGTGCGTCCAGCGCAACAGCGCCTCGACGCCGACGATGCGCGCGCCCTGGGCGGCGACGATCGGCTGGTAATGCAGCTCCAGCTCGCCCGCGCTCAGTGCGCGCGGCAATTCGCGCTGGATGAATTTCTGGTCGCTGGAAACGGTGTCGATTTCGCGCTCGAACACGACGATGGCGCCCGGCCCCTTCTTGGCCGCCGCGCGCAGCGCCAGCTCGGCCCGCCGCGTGAGCTCGCCGCGCGTGGTGGCGTGGCGCGGGGCTTGCGCGAAGCCGGCATGGGCGGTGACCCGCACCATGCGGTCGATCCAATGCGGGCGGGCGATCGCCTCGATGACGCCGCGGATCATCGCCTCGACATCGACGTCGGGCGCGGCGGTCAGCATGACCGCGAACTCGTCGCCGCCGATGCGGCCGCAGACCGCCTGCGCGGGCAGCGCTTCGGCGAGCCGCTGGGCGACCGCGACGATGAACTCGTCGGCGCCGAACACGCCGAGTTGGGCGTTGACGTCGGCCATGCCGTCGAGCTCGATCAGCGCGAACGTGACAATGTCGTCGCCCGTGCGCTCGGCCAGCGCGAGGTCGAGCAACTCGAGCGTCTTGGCGTGGTTGGGCAGACCGGTCAGCTTGTCCTCGTCGGCGGCACGGCGTGCCTGCTCTTCGCTTGCCGCCAAGTCGCGGCGCGCGCGGCTGAGCTGGCGCAGCCCAAAGCCGGCGAAGCCGACCAGCGCGACGGCAATGCCGGCGATCAGCGGCAACAGCCGGTTCATGGTCGCCGTCATGCGGGACGTCTTGTCCCAGGTGAAAAAGCCGGCGATGCGCCCTTGCGCGTCGACCACCGGCTGCATTTCGCGCTGCGACGGCGGCGGATCGGTTTCGAATTTGAGGCCCTGCAGGCGCGCGCTCTGCTCGACCATGCGCACGAAGCGCGGATCGATCTCGCCCGGCTTGGCGAACAGTTGGCGGAATTCGCCGACGGCGTTGCGCAGCGCGGCGCGCTGCTCGGCCCATTGCTGCGCGTCGCTGCGCTGCGCCATCTCGTAGCCAACGGCCGCGGCAACGAGCGTCACCGCCATGGCGATGACGGCGAGCAGCGCGATCAGGCTCGCGGCCGACAGCATGCGCCGCACGCGGGCGCGCGGCGCGCCGCCGCGCCCCAGCCATGCCGGCAGCGAGCGTCCGGCACGGGCGCCGGCCGCTTGCACGATGACTTCGCCGTCCACCGGAAATCCCCTGCGCTCGTTCGGCGATCACGCTAGAAAATCAGCGTTAATGGCGGGTCAGGAAACAGGATGAATGAATTGTAAACGGCGCATTTGCCGCATCAGCGCAGGCCGAACCAGACGGTGGCGATCGACAGGAACGAGAAAAACCCGACCACGTCGGTGACCGTGGTGACGAACGGGCTCGAGGCCACCGCCGGATCGATCTTCATCCGGTTCAACGCCAGCGGGATGAGGATGCCGCCGAGCGCGGCGGCCAAGAGATTGCACATCATCGCCAGCCCGATGACGACGCCTAAGCCCGGCACCTTGAACCAGATATAGGCGGCGATGCCGGTGATCACGGCAAAGGCCATGCCGTTGAGCAGCCCGACCAGCACCTCGCGCAAAATCACGCGGCGGGCATTGGCGTCGCTGAGCGCCTGCGTCGCCAGCGCGCGCACGGCGACCGTCATGGTTTGCGTTGTGGCATTGCCGCCCTGGCTCGCCACGATCGGCGCCAGCACGGCGAGCGCCACCATCTTCTGCAATTGCGCTTCGAACAGGCCGAGCACCATCGAGGCGATGAAGGCGGTGCCGAGATTGACCAGCAGCCAGTTGAAGCGGCCGCGCGCGATGGTCCACACCGTGTCGGACAATTCCTCGTCATGGGTGACGCCGCCGAGCGCCTTGATGTCTTCTTCGGCCTCCTCCTCGATGACGTCGGCGACGTCGTCGAAGGTGATGACGCCGACCAGCCGGTCGTCGGCGTCCACCACCGGCGCCGCCACCAGATCGTAGCGCTGGAACAGCCGCGCCACTTCCTCCTGGTCCTGGTCGGCGCGCACGGGGCGCAGTTCGGGTTCCAATAAATCCTGGATCGGCACCGGCCGTTTGCTGCGCAGCAGCCGGTCGAGCGGCACCGCGCCGAGATAGTGGTGCTTCTCGTCGGTGACGTAGAGCTTGTAGAAATGGTCGGGCAGATCGGTGGTCTCGCGCATATAGTCGATGGCCTGGCCGACGTTCCAGGCCGGCGGCACGGCGATGAATTCCGTCTGCATATGCCGGCCGGCGGAATCCTCCGGATAGTCGAGGCTGCGCGCCAGCGCGACGCGCTCCAGCGGCGGCAGCTGTTCGAGGATCTCGGTCTGCTCGTGCTTGGGCAGATCTTCGAGAATGGCCACCGCATCGTCGGACTCGATGTCGCGCACGCCTTGCGCGACCGCTTGCGCCGGCAGCTCATCGAGAATTTCCTCGCGCACCGTATCGTCCACTTCGGTGAGCGCGGTGAAATCGAAATCGATGCCGAGCAACTCGACCAGGCGCGGGCGCTGCTCCGGTTCGAGCGCCTCCAGCACGGCGCCGACATCGGCTTCGTGCAGATCGCCGACCAAGCCGCGCAAGGCCGCGACGTCGCCGGATTGAATCGCGCGCGTCACCTGCCGCACGAAGGCGACGCGGATCGAGCCGTCTTTGGTGCGCAGCGGTGGCGCGCTGGTTTTCTGCTCGAGCATGTCGGGCCTCGGGCTGCGGAAAACTGGGCGCTTGTACGCCCCGCCCTTGGGGCGGGCAAATCATAAACGCATAACCATGCTCGTTCGGCGCGCGCTTGCCGCGCGGGCGCCGTTGCGCTCAATTGCGGTTGCCCGAGGGCAACCCATGAGTCGGATCATTGCCATTGCCATTGCCGCGGCGTTGTTGCCTTTGCCCGCGCTCGCGCAGCCGTGCCCGGGCAACCCGGATGCGCTCGGCACCGAACGCGTGCTCGCGGTCGATGCCAAGATCACGCCGCGGGTTGGGCACAAGCAGTTTCCGCAGACGCTGCCGCTCGAGGCCAAAGAACTGGTGCTGACCTTCGACGACGGGCCCTGGCCGACCACCACGCCCAAGGTGCTGGACGCGCTCAAGCATGAATGCGTGCAGGCCACCTTCTTCCTGCTCGGCCGCAATGCCGAAGCCTATCCCCACATTGCCAAGCGGGAGCTGGCCGAAGGCCATAGCCAAGGGCATCACAGCTTTTCACATCCCCTGCTCAATCATATGGCGCTCGGCAAGGCGCAGGCCGAGATCGACCACGGCATCGCCGCCGACGAATATGCCGTCTATGGCGTCAAGCGCAGCGAGCCGACCACGCCGTTCTTCCGCTTCCCCGGTTTTGCCTCCAGCCCGGCGCTGCTCGACGACCTCAACGGCCGCGGTATCGTGGTGTTCGGTGCCGATGTCTGGGCGAGCGACTGGCTGCCCATGACGCCCGAGCAGGAACTGTCCCTGCTGCTGGCGCGCATCGCCAAAGTCGGCCGCGGCATCGTGCTGCTGCACGACACCAAAGCGCAGACCGCCAAGATGCTGCCGGCCTTGCTGCACGAGCTGAAACGGCGGGGCTACCGCATCGTGCACGTGGTCTCGCCCAAGGTGCCCAAGGCGCCCCCGGCCTAAAACTGACCTTGTCCCCCTGTTTTTTGGCAACACCGGCCAAAAAAGCCACAGATAACAAGGCTGTGGGCTGTTAATTTTGGTTAATTTTCCGTTAATCTGCGACTTGCTAGGCTCAATAAAGCCGCCATTCGGGGGAGCGCCGGCAGGCGCACGGATGGGCGGGGCGGGGGTTGGAAATGCGCGCTATCGTCGTTGGTTTTCTATGCCTGGTCGGTGGCGTCGCCTGGGCTATTGCGCTGTCCTTTGCGCCCGCAGCCGAGCCGGCAATGAAGCTTGCCCAAGCCGCGCAGCCGGCTGTCAACGAGCCGGCCGGGAAAGCGGTCGAGCCGCCCGCCGTTCAGGTTCCCGCGCCAGCTGACGTGACGCCGGCGAACGAGCCCGTTATCCAAGCGACCGTAGAATTGAAGCCCGCGCTGGCCGCCACGCCTGCGGATGCGAAGCCCGTCGTCTCGGCGGTTGCACACCCGGCTGTCCAGCCGGTCGAACCATCCGCCGCACCGCCAGCCGCTAAGCCGCCTGAAGCGCCGCCGGCACAGCCGGTCGAGCAAGCGGTCGCACACCCGGCTGCACAGCCGATCGAGCCCGCGCCGGCCGTGCTAACCGCCAAGCCGTCTGAGGCGCCGCCGGTCCAGCCGGCCGCGCTTGCGGTCGAACCTGCGCCGGCCGCGCCGGCAGCCAAGACCGTCGAAGCGTCAGCCGCGCCCGCCCCCGCCTGCCCCGGCAAAGCCGACGCGCTCGGCACCAGCCGCGTGCTGACCATCAGCCCCACCGAATACAGCCTGCTCGGCGTCATGCAGTACAGGCAGACGCTGCCGCTCAAGGACCACGAGGTGGTGCTCACATTCGACGACGGTCCGATCCCGCCCTATACCAACAGCATCCTCGACACGCTGGCGGCGAATTGCGTCAAGGCCACCTATTTCCTGGTCGGCGAGATGGCGCACGCCCGCCCCTATCTGGTCCGCCGCATCTACAACGAGGGCCACAGCATCGGCACGCATACCCAACACCATCCGTTCGCGATGCAGCGCCTGTCCATGCAGCGGGTCGAGCGCGAGGTCGATGGCGGCATCGACTCCGTCGATACCGCGCTCGGCGACCCCAAGGCGCTGTCGCCGTTCTTCCGCATCCCGGGCCTCGGCCGCACCAATGCGATCGAGCACTTCCTGGAGGCCAAAGGCCTGGTGACCTGGAGCGCCGACATCGACACCAACGACTGGTGGCGTGGCACCACGCCGGGCGCGCTTATCCAGCGCACCATGCGCCGGCTCAATGCCAGAGGCCGCGGCATCCTGCTGATGCACGATATCCACCCGGCCACCGCCTTGGCCTTGCCGACGCTGCTGAAAGAGCTCAAGGCGCAGGGCTATCACGTCGTGCACGTGGTGGCTGCCGGCGAGCACCCGAAAACGCTGCCCGAAGTGGTGGCCTCGCCGCTCGAGAAAGAGAACTGGCCGCGCGTGCTGCGCGCCAACGCCGAAAAGACCGGCGGCGCCACCGTGGCGCTGCGCCACAAGGTCAAGATCGCGCTCGCCCACCGGCACCAACATCGCAGGGCGAAGGCCCAAGTCGCCGGCACGGCCGATTACGCGACGACCGGTTCCGTCGACAGGAACCTGACGCAGTCGTACTGAGGCGCGCCTGTCAGTTGAATCTCGCCAGCCGAAGCGCGTATGCGCGAAGGCTGGCTTGCCAATCGAAGCCGCGAAGTCCGCCTTCGCTAAAGCTTCGGCGGACAATCTTCACCGCTGCGCGGCGAAGATTGGTGCGGCCAAGAGGACTCGAACCTCCACGGGTTGCCCCGCTAGCACCTCAAGCTAGTGCGTCTACCAATTCCGCCATGGCCGCATTGGAAATGGACGAAAAGCATCGAAAAGCCTCGCGTCCCCAAGACGGCGGTCATGTAACAAATAGGGTCTGCAGGGACAAGGGCCGCGGCTGCGCCGGGCGGCGGCGAATTTTCTCAAGCCATCAAGCGCTTGGCCCGGGCCGCGGTCAGCGCATGTCGGGCGGACGCGGCAGCAGCTGACCGACCTCGACGGCGATGCGGTTGCCGTTGACGACCACCGTGCCCTTGGCCACCGGCAAATTGTTGGCGAGGATGCTGACGGCATCGTCCTCGGAGGCGTCGAGCTCGATGATGGCGCCGCGGCCGAGCCGCAGCACCTGATGGACCGGCATTTCGGTGGTGCCCAGCACCACGGTGATGTCGACGGCGACCTTGTCGAATGTGCTCACTTTGGCGTCTCGCTACGGCCCAGGACGGGCACAGGTCAGGTCACCATGGTATGGTGAACGAGTGGTTAACGCGCGCAGCGAATTGACTTTTGGCCTCCTTAGCCCGGCCGGCGCGGCCGAGTGGCGCGTGAGCGAGGCGCCAGTGCCCTATGAGGCCGCGCTCGCCGTCATGCAGGCGCGCGTTGCGGCGATCGCGGCCGGCCGAGGCGCCGGAACTGGTCTGGCTGCTCGAACACCCGCCGCTCTACACCGCCGGCACCAGCGCGCAGCGCGCAAGACGTGATCGAGGCGCGCTTTCCGGTGTTCGAGACCGGCCGCGGCGGGCAGATGACCTATCACGGGCCGGGCCAGCGCGTGGCCTACGTCATGCTCGACCTGAAACGGCGCGGGCCCGGACGTGCGCCGCTTCGTCGCCACGCTGGAGGAATGGATCATCCGCACGCTCGCTGCGTTCAACGTGCGCGGCGAGCGGCGCGAGGACCGCATCGGCGTCTGGGTGCGCCGGCCCGAGAAGGGCGAGGCTTTCGAGGACAAGATCGCGGCCATCGGCATCCGCGTGCAGCAATGGGTGACGCTGCACGGCATGGCGTTGAACGTGGCGCCGGACTTGGCGCACTTCGCCGGCATCGTGCCCTGCGGGGTGAGCGAGCAGCGCTACGGCGTCACCAGTCTGGCCGATCTCGGGATTCCCGCGTCGATGGCGGAGGTCGACATGGTGCTGCGGCGGGAGTTCGAAGCGCTGTTCGGCGCCACCGTCGATCAGAACAACACCGAGAACACGTCGCCGGGGCGGCGCAATTTGAGATCGGCGTCGGTGCCGTCGCGCTGATCGAGCGCATCGACCCGCGCGCCATAAGGCCCGCGCCGGCAGGCTTCGATCGTCATCGGCGACCGTGGCCGCCTCGCCCGTGAACACCGCCTCGACCGTGCCGTCGCGCCGGTTGCGCACCCAGCCGTCCAAGCCGCGCCGCAGCGCTTCGACCTCGACGAAGGCGCGGAAGCCGACGCCCTGCACGCGCCCGTGCACGATCACGTGGCGGATGATCATGCCAGCTCTCCCGCGTCGATGACGCGCGCGCCGGTGAAGCGCGAGCGCGACCAGCGCTCGACCGAGCGGACATAGGGCTCGGGCAAATGCCAGTCGCGCGCGGCGGCCGCGATCATCTCGACATAGCCGGGCTTCGGTTGCCCCGGCCGCGCGCCGGCGCAGCAGATAAACCATGGCCGGCATCAGCCGCTGCCCGCTGCGCACCGGCAGATGGCGCACCTCATAGAGGCCCTTATGCAGCAGCTCATAGGCGTGCAGCGCCGCGACGCAACGCGGCGTCAACTGCCACAGCACGCCGTGCACGCGCTCGCCCGCACTCGGCTTGACCGAGCCCCAGCCGTCGATGCCGACGAAAAACCGGTAGCCGTCAAGCAACGCCGGCCCGATTGCGCGCGCGTGCGGGCAGCGCCGCGCCATGGCGGCGCGGCTCATGTTGGAGCCGTAGGCGAAGTAGCGGATCATAGATTCGAATTCGCATTTCCAATTGTCGTCCCGCGAAAGCGGGGACCCATAATCCCTACGCTATCGAGAGACCGCAGATATGGGCCCGCGCCTTCGCCGCGGCGACGATGACAGTTAGCGAACTCCAAAATCACCGCATCGACCGCCAGGCTGTCGCCGGGCTTGGCGTGGATCTTCTTCACCGTACCGTCGATCTCGGCGCGCAGCACGTTTTCCATCTTCATGGCTTCCACCACCGCCACGGTCTCGCCGGCCTTGACCTCCTGGCCTTCCTTGACCGCGATCGACACCACCAGCCCCGGCATCGGGCAATGCACCTGCTTGCCGGTGTCGGCGATCTTCTTGACCGGCATCAGCCGCGCGTAGCCGGCCTCGCGCTCGGTATAGACGTAGGCCTTGGTCTCGACGCCGCGATAGGCGAGCGCAAAGCCGTTCGGAAAGCTGCGCACCTGCACCGCCACCCGCTGGCTGTCGATGGTGCCGCTCCACAACCGATCGCCCGGCTTCCAGTCCGACTGCATGTTGCGCGGCTTGCCTTTTGGAAAGCGCACGTCGATGGCGCCGTTCTCGCGCTTGACCTCCAGCCGGTATTCCTGCTCGCCCAGCCAGACCGCGCGCTGGCTTTCGCGCGTGACGGCGGTGCCCTCGAGCTGGCCGGAAATGCGCCGCTTGCGCTCGCCCAGCACGTGGTCGATGGCCGCGGCGACAGACGCCAGCACTGCGGCCTGCTCCTCATCCGGCGTTTGCGGGTGGAAGCCGTTTGGAAATTCCTCGGCGATGAAGCCGGTGGACAATTTGCCGGCGCGCCAGCGCTTGTGCGCCATCAAGGCGGCAAGGAACGGGATGTTGTGGCGGATGCCGTCGATGACAAATTCATCGAGCGCGTCGGCCTGCGCGTCGATGGCGGCCTCGCGCGTTCCCGCGTGGGTGATCAGCTTGGCGATCATCGGATCGTAGTAGAGCGAAATTTCGCCGCCCTCGGTGACGCCGGTGTCGTTGCGCAGCGTGATGCCGCCGGAGACGCGCTCGGCCGGCGGTCGGTAGCGCGTCAGCCGCCCGGTCGAGGGCAGGAAATTGCGGTACGGGTCCTCGGCATAGACGCGGGTTTCCACCGCCCAGCCGCTGAGCTTTACGTCGCCCTGCTTGATCGACAATTTCTCGCCGGCGGCGACGCGGATCATCTGCTCGACCAGATCGATGCCGGTGACCAGCTCGGTCACCGGATGCTCGACCTGCAGCCGCGTGTTCATCTCGAGGAAGAAGAAGCTCTTGTCCTGGCCGGCGACGAACTCCACCGTGCCGGCGCTGTCGTAGCCGACGGCCTTGGCCAGCGCGACCGCCTGCTCGCCCATCTGCTTGCGGGTTTTTTCATCGAGCAGCGGGCTCGGCGCCTCCTCGATCACCTTCTGATTGCGGCGCTGGATCGAGCATTCGCGCTCGCCGAGATAAATGACGTTGCCGTGCTTGTCGCCCAGCACCTGGATCTCGATGTGGCGCGGATCGACGATGAACTTCTCGATGAACACGCGGTCGTCGCCGAAGGAAGATTTCGCTTCGGATTTCGCGCGCGTGAAACCTTCCGCCACCTCGGACTTGCCGAAGGCGATGCGCATGCCCTTGCCGCCGCCGCCGGCACTGGCCTTGATCATCACCGGATAGCCGATCTCTTCGGCGATCCGCATGGCCTCGACTTCGTTCTCGATCACGCCGAGATGGCCGGGCACGGTGGAGACGTTGGCCGCGGCTGCCGCCTTCTTCGACTCGATCTTGTCGCCCATGGCGGCGATGGCCTTGGGGTTCGGCCCGATGAACACGATGCCGGCTTTTTCCAACGCCTTGGGAAAGGCCGCGCGCTCGGACAGAAAGCCGTAGCCGGGATGCACCGCCTCGGCGCCGCTCTCGCGGCAGGCGGCGACGATCTTGTCGATCAACAGATAGCTTTTGGCGGCCTCCGGCGGACCGATGGCAATCGCGTGATCTGCCATCTCGACATGCAGGGCGTCCTTGTCGGCCTCGGAATAGACGGCGACCGTCTCGATGCCCATCTTGCGCGCGGTCTTGATGATCCGGCAGGCGATTTCGCCGCGGTTTGCGATCAGGATACGCTTGAACATGCCGCGATACTGGGCCCGTATTGTGCCGGCCCTTTGGCTTAGCGGCGTTGCCGCGGACATGTCAATGAGCCGCGGCGGCGCAGGCAGAAAATCCTTTTATCGCAGCGGCCGCGCGACAAAGCTTTGTTCTCTTGGGTGCGCGGGCCATGGTGCGGCGATGCTCTTTCGACGCCGGCCTGTTCCGCCCCGACGCGGACGCCTATAGTGCGCGTCTGAACACCCGTTGACGTGAGCATTTGGAGGCTGTCATGACATTGGCGATTGGCGATACCGCGCCGGATTTCGAAGCGGAAACCACCGAAGGAAAAATCCGTTTTCATGAGTGGCTGGGCAATTCCTGGGGCGTGCTGTTCTCGCACCCCAAGGACTTCACGCCGATTTGCACCACCGAGCTCGGCACCATGGCCCGAATGAAGCCGGAGTTCGATAAGCGCAACACCAAGATCATCGGACTGTCGGTCGACCCGGTCGAAAACCACAAGAAATGGGCGGTCGACATCAAGGACGTGGTCGGCTTTGCGCCCAACTATCCGATGATCGGCGACACCGACCTCAAGATTTCCAAGGCCTACGGCATGCTGCCGGCGAGCACCGCCGGCACTTCGGAAGGCCGCACCCCGGCCGACAACATGACCGTGCGCAACGTCTTCATCATCGGGCCGGACAAGAAGATCAAGCTGATCCTGGTCTATCCGATGACCACGGGGCGCAATTTCGACGAGGTGCTGCGCGTGCTCGACTCGCTCCAGCTCACCGCCAAGCACCGCATGGCGACGCCGGCGAACTGGAAACAGGGCGAGGACGTGTTCATGACCGGCGCCATCACCGACGACGAAGCCAAGAAGCTCTATCCCGGCGGCTGGAAGACGCCGAAGCCGTATATTCGCATCGTGCCGCAGCCGCGCGGCTGACGGCGCCGCAACATTGCGTGCCAAGATTGCGTGCCAAGATTGCGTCCTATGGGCGCGGGCGATAACGTCCGCGCCCTTGTTGTTATTCGGCTGGAGCCATTGCCATGAGCGACGTCAACGAGGCCGCCTACAAGCAGCCGGCCTTCGCCGAATTCCTCGGCCTCACGATCACGTCGGTGTCGCCCGAGCGGGTGACCGGCGAACTCAAGGCGCGCGAGGAGCTCAACAACCGCCACGGCATTCTGCATGGCGGCGCCATCATGGCGCTGGCCGACAATCTCGGCGGCACCGCCACCACCGCCAATCTCAAGGCGGGCCAGTCCACCACCACGATCGAGAGCAAGACCAATTTCTTCGCCGCCGTGCCGATCGGCGATACCGCCTACGCCGAATGCATCGCGCTGCACCGCGGCCGCAGCACCATGGTCTGGCAGACGCGCGTCACGCGCGGCGACGGCAAGCTGTGCGCGCTGGTGACGCAGACGCAGATGGTGCTCAATCGCGATAAATAAGGTCAGGCTTCTTCGGTCGCGACGTTCGCCGCCGGCCTGGCAGCGCCGCGATTGGCCAGCACCACGCCGACCGCGCACACCACCATGCCGGCAAGCGAGAGCGCGTCGAGCTTCTCGCCGAACAGAAAATAAGCGAGCAGCGCGGTCACCGCCGGCACCAGATAGAACAGGCTGGCAAAGCCGGTCGCCGCCGAGCGGCGGATCAGCCAATACATCAGCGCCACCGCCGCGATCGAGAGCACGAAGATCAGCCAGGCGAAGGCGAAGATCAACTCGCCGCTCCAGTGGATGACGCGCGTCTCGAAGGCGAAGGAGCCGATGCCGAACAGCACGGCGGCGCCGATATATTGCACGGTGTTGCCGGTGCGCCAGTCGATGCCGCCGCAGAAACGCTTCTGATAAAGCGTGCCGAGCGTGATGCCGATGAGCGAAACGAAGCTGGCGATCCAGCCGAGCGCTGAGCCCTCCGCCACGATGCGGCGGTCGTGCAGCACCATCACCACGCCGATCAGCCCGAGCACGAGGCCGAGCCATTGCAGGCGGGACACCTTCTCGCCCATGAAGCGGCTGGCGATGGTCGAGGTGAGGATCGGCTGCAGGCCGGGGATCAGCGCCGAAATCCCCGCCGGCACCCCCTGGCTGATGGCGGTGAAGACGCCGCCGAGATAGAGCCCGTGCACCATCGAGCCGGCCATCAGGCTGTGGCCGATTTCGGGCGGGCCTGGCCAGCGCGCGCCCGCGATGAGCGCGATCGCCGTCATGACCGCCACCACGAACACCATGCGCACCGCCAGGAATGTCAGCGGCTCGATATAGGGCAGCCCGTAGCGCGCCCCGATGAAGCCGGTGCTCCACAGCAGCACGAACAGCATGGGCGCGGCCGCGATGGCGAATTTCGTCACGCGGCTCATGATGACTCCAGGCTGACGGCTCGGGGCGGATGATTTAAGGCGACAAACGCGCAGGCCCGCGCTGCGCCCACCAGAGAGGATGCCGCGCTAGCCGAAAATGCCGTAAATGCCGAAGCCGAGGGAGGCGCTGACGACCGCCTCGATGGCCTGGAACTGCATCTGGCTTAACTCGGCGCTGACATAGGGGAACAGCATGCGCCCGACCGGCAGCATGACCCCCGCCACCAGGGCGATGCACAGCAGTTTGGCGATGAATGGCCGGTCGATCATCATTGGAACGCTCCCCCCGTCGCCGCCTCTCATAGCCGGTCGCGCGGCGCCGTTCAATCAGGTCAGAAAGGCCGCATCGATCGGAACCCGGTAGCCATTGGCCAGCCGGTTGGTTTCGTTGGCCATTCCGGTGACCGCCATCAGCTCGCCGAACATCGCCTCGGTCATGCCGGCCTTGCGCGCCGCCGCCGTGTGGCTGGCGGTGCAATAGGCGCAGCCATTGGTGACCGAGACCGCGAGATAGACCATCTCCTTGGTGAGCGGATCGAGCGCGCCCGGCGCCATGATCTGCTTGATGCTCTCCCAGGTGCGCTTGAGGGTGGCCGGATCGCGCGCCAGACATTTCCAGAAATTGTTCACGTCCGGCACGTTGCGGGTCTGCTTGATGTCGTCATAGACCGCGCGGACTTGCGCAGAGGCGTCCTTGTATTCAATCATGGGCATCCCCTTGATTTTGTCATGGCCGGGCTTGCCCCGGCCATGACGCCGAATGAGGAATGATGACCATGCCCAAGACGCCGGACTATTTCCACGGAAAAACCATCGTCATCACCGGCGCCGGCAGCGGCATCGGGCGGGCGACCGCGCTGATCTTCGCGCGCGAGGGCGCCAACGTCGTCTGCGCCGACGTCAACGAGGCGGGCGTCGAGAAGACGGCGGAAGCGATCAACGCCATCGGCGCGCAGGCGCTGGCGCTCACCATCGACGTGACCAGACGCGCGGCGGTCAACGACATGGTCCAGCTCGCGCTCGACGGCTTCAAGCGCGTGCATTTCCTGTTCAACTCGGCCGGCGCCGCCATCCGGCGCTCGAAATTCCTCGACATCGACGACGACCTGATCGACAAGACCTTCGACCTCAACGTGAAGGGCACGCTCTACGCCATGCAGGCGGTGCTGCCGCACATGCTGGCGAACAAATTCGGCGTCATCGTCAACGTGGGCAGCATGGCGCACCGGCGCGGCGGCCCGGGCTCGTCGGTGCATTACGCCGCCGCCAAGGGCGCGGTGGTGACCATGACCATGGGGGTGGCGCGCGAATTCGCCACGCGCGGCATCCGCGCGCTGTCGATCTCGCCCGGGCCGATCGACACGGCGTTCGCCGCGGCGGCGGCGACCTCGCCGGAGCTGAAGCAGAAGATGCTCGACGACGTGCCGATGGGCCGCTTCGGCACCGCCGAGGAGATCGGCGAACTGGTGCTGTTCATGTGTTCGGATGCCTGCGAGTTCATGACGGCGGACACGGTCTATGCCAATGGCGGCGGCGGCTGGCGGTGAGGCTTGCGCTTTAGCCCTCTCCCATTGGGAGAGGTAAAGTAGCCAACGCTCCGCCGCCCCTATTTTCTAGTCGGCGCGGGGTACGCCGTCTCCTGTCTCCTGCCGCTGCCCCGAAAAACCGAGGGCGCGCGGGACGCCAAGGGTCCTGACTCGGACCCGCGGGCCTCGACACCTCGCGACATCGAGGCTTGTCGAAGTCCGCCCTCCTTCGCGCTTCACGCGCTTCGGAGGGTATTCCGCAAGTCCGCCAAGTCCGATGGCGTCCCGCGCGCGGTGTTTGAGGTTTGCTCCGCACTGTCCCCGGTGGTCGACCGTTCGTCGCGTTGAACCCGATTGAAGGGCCGCAACTCTCCACCGTTGAGGGCCAGGCACTCGGGCTGGCGGCCTCTGACAGGCCGCCGGCCGTACCGGCCGTCAGGACCCTCGGCGCGCGGCAGGCGCGCCGGGATCAAGTGCGGCTTGAACCGCCGGGCCTTCGCACCGCATCTCCGATGCACAGGTCATTCCCCGGCCACCGCTCCCCGCCCCGCATCTGAAGATGCTGCACAGACACCCCTTCGGTATGGGGCGGGATGTGCTAGGATTACATGCCTTGGGAATATAGTCAATAGGCTGTGGAAAAGAATCTTATGGGCAGGGGCGCCTCTGTCCCTCTCCCCGCGCGCAGGGAGAGGTGACGGGCGCCCGGCCGCTATGATCCGGATCATATTGGATGTCATGCCATTGACGTAATCTGCCCGCCACGATCGGGATCGGCGGCGGCGTCAGCGGACGCCGGCGCTGCCTAGCGCCCTTTAGAATGGAAACATTGTCATGGCACGCCTCCGCATCGCCGCCCTGCTGCTCCTTGCCGCCGGCATGAGCGCCGGCATTGACGCCAGCATTGGCGCCAGCCAAGCGCAAGACGCGCGCCAACTGGTCAAGCTGCCGCCGCCGATGCAGGAGCACATGCTCGGCAACATGCGCGATCATCTGGCCACCTTGAACGAGATCCTGGGCGACATCGCCGACGCCAAATACGACGCGGCGGCCAAGATCGCGGAAGCGCGCTTAGGGCATGAGCTCGCTCAGCCTGCACGGCGCCGCCCATCTGGCGCCCTACTTTCCCAAGCCGATGCAGGACATCGGCACCGACATGCATCATGCCGCCAGCCGCCTGGTCATCGTGCTGCAAGACGCCTCGACCGCGCCGACCGCCGAGGCCATGCGCGAGATCAACCGCGCGCTTTATGCGGTGACCACGCAGTGCGAGGCCTGTCACGCGGGCTATCGGCTGCGCTAATCCGCGCCGCGCTCCTCCACCAGCGTCACCACGTCGCGCGTGCGGGTGACGCCTGCGGGGAAGGCACCCTCTCTCCGTTCGTGCCCGCGACCCGCCTACGCTCGCTTTGCGAGCTTCGGCGCGTTTGAAGTCCGCCGAAGCGCGGAGCGCGAAGGCGGAAAGCGGGCACCCAGGGGCCAAGAAGAACTGGGTCCCCGCTTGCGCGGGGACGAACGGCTAAGTGGGTGGCGGGCATGACTCCCCTTGGCTTTCCCCGGGTCATTGCCGGAGGCGCTCCGGCGCGCCATGATGACCGTCTACGGAGGCCAAGACAACGGAGGCGAGACAAATGCCGCGTGGGCGCTTGTTCGCGATATTCGGCCTGCCGCTGCTGGCCACGCTGCTGGCGGCGCAGACCGTTCCCGTGCCGCCGAAGCCGAGCCGCCAAGCCGGCGCACAAGCCGGCTGTCGCGCTGCCGCCGAAGAAGCCTGTGGCCTTGACGGCCGAGCAGAAGAAAATCGAAGCTCAGCAGAAGAAGGCTGAAGCCGAGGCGCAGAAGAAAGCCGCAGCCGAGCAGAAGAAAATCGAAGCCGAGCAGAAGAAGGCTGAAGCTGCGGCGGCGGCCCAGCAGAAGAAAGCTGAAGCTGCGGCGGCGGCCCAGCAGAAGAAAGCTGAAGCCGCGGCGGCTGCCCAGCAGAAGAAAGCCGCAACCGCGGCGCAGCCGAAGAAGCCCGCCTCTCCAGCCCAGTCGAAGAACACGCAAGCGAAGACGCCGGAGCCGAAGACACACGACTTCTCGGACTACTTCCGGGTGTGGGGCGTCAGCGGCGACACGACGCGGGCCGAGATCGTCAAGCGCTTCGGCGAGCCGCAGCGCGTCGGCGACTGGGCGAGCAAGCCGTTCTATTACTTCAACGGCACGCTCACGTTCTTCTTCACCGGCGACGACACGGTCGGCAACCATGATCGTCGGCAATTCGCTCGAGCCGATCCCGCCCAACAGCATCCCGCCCGACGTCATCGCCAAGGCCTTCATCGGCCGCACGCGCGACGACGTGCTCAAGGCCTTCGGCCCGGCCAATTCGGTGTCGTCGGACAACTACCGCTACTGGCCGAAGACCGGCGTCTACAAGGTCGAGTTCCAGTGCTACGACTTCAAGCGCCACGTCTGCGAGCAGATGTTGGTGCAGTTTTAGGGCGGCAGGCTCGATCGCGTCGAGCTGCTGCGCCGATTCGAGCTCGGCATTCGCAATCGGCACACTTCTAGAACCGTTATTTCGCCAATCGTCGCCCATTCCTTCGCACGTTGATACACGAAGAATCACGCCTTCTGGTCACGATGCAGGCGTGAATAATTCGATTATTCGCTTCCTTGAGCCTCACGGACAGTCCGCAACATGCAATTCTCTGATAGAATTCTTCCGTGCCTTCCGTCTATGGACAACTTCCTGAAAATGGCCCGCGAATTCAACCGGGTCACCGACGGTGCCGTCAGCCGACAATTATCCAATGAGTTGCCATTTTCAGCTCCAGCCTCGCATTGCGCCAAATTATATTATGCGGCGACGATCCACTCGCTTGTGCCAACCCGGATGCAAGAAAGCAGCGTCTTCAATAAGTTTGGTCTACCTCTGCGAGCTTTAACTACATATGGTCTATTTTCAGGAGACCTTGTTAATCTGTTAACCGCCAGTTTATACTCCCGTGTAATTTACAGAGTTTCACGTGCGCTTCATTTGAACGATTCAAGTTTCGATTAAGGAACCACTCTTCGTCCGCTCGTGAGTTATTCCTCCAGACTTCAACCCCGTACCCGCCGCTCGGTGTCCAATCCGGATCGTTTAAAGGCATCGATTCTTCAATCAATGGTGTCGAACTTAAATGTCGCAGCGCGTCCCCTTATCTTCAATTGACGCAATATCGCCTCATGAATCGTGCTTGGCTTAACCGTCCCGCGCCATCAGACATTTCGCAAGTTGTCTGAATGAGACTCAACGAGACTTCTAGACTTCCCGCCTAACTTGCCATCTTCAGCATCCGCGGATTTCGCAAATCGACTCAAGTCACTTTCGTGTGTCAATGCTCGATCACCACTGCTCAAGCCCAATTCCCGTCAGTTTGTCGTGCAACTCGTAACGTCTTTCGCAACCGTCTTGCGAGCGGCGACCGTACCGCGTCCGCGAACTTGCGCAGCAATTTCAGGCCAAGATCCCGTCGAGCGGTGCGGCGGTTCACCGGCATCAGCAAGCATCACGCGTCGCTCAGCGCCGAACTCGACCAAGCAGGCGCGCAAGTCGCCAATATTTAATTCAAAAGCTGCTCGCTTTCACATGTCGCTCTGGCCAAGTGCAGCTTTGTATCGTTCAATTTCGTGCCTCGTAGGCCAGGATTAACGCGCATCGTGGGTGAGTCAATCCAAGTTGCCGCGTGGATCACTAACTAGCGCGCTCTATTGCCGCTTTGATTCGCGCTCACAGGGATATGCATTGTTACCTGCCGACAGAGGCATCGTAACTATCGGCATCGGAATGTAGGCATCGGCTCGGGATAACGGACCTCGCCCCTAGCCTACAAATGCGCCACGAGTTGCGCTCATGGGCCAACCTCACCCGAGCTGGCGTCCTTGATCCATATATAAGCCTGAAGCCCAATTATTGTCCCCGCGAACCCCCAAATCCTGTCGAGGTACTTAGGGCGACTAATGCTCGGGTAATCGCGTCTCGAATTAGACCCAAAGCTACCTCGGTCCGACATCTACCTCATCTCGCCCTTTAGTTGCATGAAGCGTCCCCCTAAGGATCATCGCTGGCGCTGGCAAATTGTCGTGCTTCCGCCCCGGCATCTCGACCTGCTTGTTCCGCAGCATCGCCAGCGCGCGGGCGATGCGCGTGCGCGTCGCGTGCGGCATGATCACGTCGTCGATATAGCCGCGCTCGGCGGCGACGAAGGGCGACAGGAAGCGGTCCTCGTATTCCTTGGTGCGCGCGGCGATCTTGTCCGTGTCGCCGATGTCGGCGCGGAAGATGATCTCGACCGCGCCCTTGGCGCCCATCACCGCGATCTGCGCCGTCGGCCAGGCATAGTTGACGTCGCCGCCGACGTGCTTTGACGCCATCACGTCATAGGCGCCGCCGAAGGCCTTGCGCGTGATCACGGTGACCAGCGGCACCGTGCACTGGCTGTAGGCGAACAGCAGCTTGGCGCCGTGCTTGATCAGCGCCGCCGTATTCCTGCGTCGGTGCCGGGCAGGAAGCCCGGCACGTCGACGAAGGTGACGATCGGGATGTTGAAGGCGTCGCAGAAGCGCACGAAGCGCGCGGCCTTGCGCGAGGCGTCGCTGTCGAGCACGCCGGCCAGCACCATCGGCTGGTTGGCGACGAAGCCGACGGTGCGGCCGGCGATGCGGCCGAAGCCGGTGACGATGTTCTTGGCGAAGGCCTGCGCAGATCTCGAAGAAGTCGCCCTCGTCGGCGACCTTCAGGATCAGCTCCTTGATGTCGTAGGGCTTGTTCGGGATTGTCGGGGATCAGCGTGTCGAGCGAGGTGTCCTCGCGCTCGATGTCGTCGTGCGTCGGCCATTCCGGCACGCCGGCTCTCGTTGTTCGACGGCAGGAAGTCGATCAGCCGGCGCATCTGCAGCAGGCACTCGACGTCGTTCTCGAAGGCGCCGTCGGCGACGCCCGACTTGGTGGTGTGCACCGAGGCGCCGCCGAGCTCCTCGGCGGTGACCACCTCGTTGGTGACGGTCTTCACCACGTCGGGGCCGGTGACGAACATGTAGCTGGTGTCGCGCACCATGAAGATGAAATCGGTCATCGCCGGCGAATAGACGTCGCCGCCCGCGCACGGCCCCATGATGACGCTGATCTGCGGGATGACGCCGGAGGCGAGCACGTTGCGCTTGAACACCTCGCCGTAGCCGCCGAGCGCGGCGACGCCCTCCTGGATGCGCGCGCCGCCGGCGTCGAACAGGCCGATGATCGGGCGCGCGCCTTCATCGCCATGTCCTGCACCTTCATGATCTTCTGCGCGTGCGCCTCCGAGAGCGAGCCGCCGAACACGGTGAAGTCCTTGGCGAACAGATAGACGGTGCGGCCGTTGACCGTGCCCCAGCCGGTGACCACGCCGTCGCCGGGGATCTTTCTGCTTCTCCATGCCGAAGTCGGCCGAGCGGTGCTCGACGAACATGTCGAACTCCTCGAACGAGCCCTTGTCGAGCAGCAGCTCGATGCGCTCGCGCGCGGTCAGCTTGCCGCGCTTGTGCTGGGCCTCGATGCGGGCCTTGCCGCCGCCCAGGCGCGGCCTCCGCCCGCCGCTTGTTCCAGCTTGTCGAGGATGTCTTTCATTGGCAGCCCCTGCCCCGCGGTCCGGCGGAATATCCGAGCGTCGGCAGAGGAATAGCAGGCTTGGCTTGCCCGCCAAAGCCTGCTTAGAAGCCCGCCCATGAGCACAGCAGCGCCGAGCTCGTCCAGCAGGGCCTCATCCACCACCGCTCCGGCCAGGTGGCGCTGGCCATGGACCGCTACACCGAGGCGCTGCGCAACGACCCGCGCAACGCCGACGCGCTCTATTACATCGCGGTGGTCGCCTGCCAGGAGGGCCAGTTCCAGCAGGGCATCGATCTCGCCCGCCGCTCGCTCAGCTACCGCGGCGGCCAGGCGCGCGCGCATAATCTGATCGGCCAGGCGCTGCACCGGCTGGGCCAGATCAAGGACGCGCTCGCCGCTTTCGACGAGGCGCTGCGTCTGCGACGTCAAGTTCGCCGAGGCCTACGGCAACCGCGCCAATATGCTGAGCGAGCTCGGCCGCCACGCCGAGGCGCTGTCGAGCTTCGACCGCGCGCTGGCGCTCGACCCGAAATCGGCCGACGACTGGCTCAACCGCGGCGCCACGCTCATGGCCATGGGCCGCGCCGACGAGGCGATCGCAAGCTACGACCGGGCGCTGGCGCTCGATGGCGAGTTTCTCGGTGGCGCATATCAACCGCGCCACTGCGCTGCTCGAGCTGGGCCGCGGCGAGGACGCGCTCGCCGGCTACGACCGCGCGCTCGCGCTCGCGCCCAATGCGGCGGAGCTGCATCTGGCGCGCGGCTCCGCGCTGAAAGCTTTGGGCCGGCTCGACGAGGCGCTGGCCAGCGCCGACAGAGCGGTCGAGCTCAAGCCCGAGCGGCCGCAGCCGCACAAGGCGCGCGCGGCTTTGCTCGCGGCGCTCGGCCGCGCCGAGGAGGCGCGCGCGGCGCGCGAGCAGGCGGCGGCGCTCGAGGCGCAAGCGGCGGCGCAGGCCAAGGCGCAAGGCGGAGGCGAGCGGACGCTCACAAGCCCGAGTAGTTTTCCGCTCATTCCCGCGCAAGCGGGAATCCAGGATGCAATTTCAAAGTCAGCGAATGGCCGCCCTGGGTCGCCGCTTGCGCGGGGACGAGCGGAGTTTGTATCGGCGTCACTCGGTAAGCTTCGACACCGCCGCCGCCGCCTGCATCTCGGCCAAATGAAAGTCGCGGCGGCGAGCGCCAGCTCGTCTTGGCCCCATTGCGACATCTGCCAGTCCTCGTCGACATGGGCGGCGGCCCAGGCGGCGGCGACGTCGAGCGCACCGCCGGCAAGCGCCAGCGCCAGCAGCGCCGAGCCGGTGAGCGCCGTGATCGAGGCCAGCGCGCCCAGCCGCCACGGCTCGGTGCGGGATCGCCGCGCGCGCGGCGGCGATTGCTTCCGCCGGCTGCGTCACATGCACGACGCCCTGCGCCAGCACGAAACGCGCGCCGAAGGTCTCATGCGCCCAGGCGAGCACCGGGTCCCAGCTCTGCGCCTGGCGCTCGACCAGGCCGGCCGGCGCCTCGGCGCGGTAGAACAACAGATCGCTGCCGAGATAGTTTTCGATCTCGGCGGCGACCGCCTGCGGCCGCTCGGCCACCGCATCGATCACCGCATTGGCCAGCCGCGTCAGCGGCATGCGCGCCGGATCGATGACCTCGGTTTGCGCATTCCATTCGCGCGGCGAGTCGCCTCGGCGAGCCCGCGCGCCGGCGCGGCCAGCGGCCGGCGCGCCGGCGTGTGGATCTGCTTGCCGTCGAGCAGCACCGGGAAGCGCGCCCGTCGCCCTCGCCCACGCCGGCTTGGCGGTAGAAGCGCTTGCGCAAAGCGGGACGCCCGCCGCGGCGCGCCGACTCCATCGGGTCGAGCGGCTGGTTCTCGAAAATCTCGGTAAATATGTCGCGCATCAGGTTTGCGTGATTGTGCGCCGCAAAAAGCCCGGGACGGCGGGCCCCCGCGCCGTTATGCCGACAATTCGCGCCGGTTCAAGCCCGCCCCAACCGCATGGCGACGCGTCGAAAATAGCCGGTGCGGCGCCATGTTGCCGCCCTTTTGGGGAGCGAAAAGGCCAGTGATGACTTGTAGTTGATAGGTGGCGCCCCTGACGGAAGGATAAGTAGCCTTCAGGGGTTGTTACTCATATTATCCGCCTCCGGATTCGCGGCCGGACAACAAGGCCGATCCGGAGGGGGCCAGCCGCCAGGCTGTAACGCGACACCGTGTGCAAGTGACCGGCGTAGCGGGGCGCGTTTTGAGGAGTCGATGAGGAATACCAACATTTCTGCGCCGGACTACTTCCACAAGGTCGTGGATTGCCAATGGGCCTGCCCGGCGCACACCCCGGTCCCCGAATATATCCGCATGATCGCGCACGGGCGTTACTCCGACGCCTACATGCTGAATTGGAAATCGAACGTGTTCCCGGGCATCCTCGGGCGCACCTGCGACCGCCCGTGCGAGCCGGCCTGCCGGCGCGTGCGCGTCGAGAACGAGCCGGTGGCGATCTGCCGGCTCAAGCGCGTGGCCGCCGACTACAAGGACGACATCGACGGCGCGGCTGCCCAAGCCGGCGCAGCACAAGAACGGCAAGCGCATCGCGCTGGTCGGCGGCGGTCCTGCCTCGCTGACGGTGGCGCGCGATCTGGCGCCGTTCGGCTACACCTGCGTGGTGTTCGACGGCGACCCGCAGGCCGGCGGCATGATCCGCTCGCAGATCCCGAAATTCCGTCTGCCCGACAGCGTGATCGACGAGGAATGCGGCTACATCCTCGATCTCGGCGTCGAATTCCGCGGCGGCACCCGCATCGACAGTCTGAAGGCGCTGCTGGCCGAAGGCTGGGACGCGATCTTCGTCGGCTCCGGCGCGCCGCGCGGCCGCGACCTCGACATTCCCGGCCGCGACGGAAGCGGCCAAGAACATCCATATCGGCATCGACTGGCTCAATTCGGTTTCGTTCGGCCACACCTCCAAGATCGGCAAGCGCGTGGTCGTGCTCGGCGGCGGCAATACCGCCATGGACTGCTGCCGCTCGGCCCGCCGCCTCGGCGGCGAGGACGTGCAGGTGGTGGTGCGTTCGGGCTTCGAGGAAATGAAGGCGTCGCCTTGGGAAAAGGAAGACGCCATGCACGAGGGCATCCCGATCCACAATTACCTGGTGCCGAAGGAATTCACCCACGACAACGGCAGGCTGACCGGCATCACCTTCGAGAAGGTGAAGGCCGAATACGACGCCAAAGGCCGCCGCAAGCTCGTCCCCGCCGGCGAGCCGCACGCAGCATTTCCCCTGCGACGACGTGCTGGTGGCGGTCGGCCAGGAGAACGCCTTCCCCTGGATCGAGCGCGACATCGGCATCGAGTTCAACGAGTGGGGCCTGCCCAAGCTCGACGAGATCACCTTCCGCTCGACCCATCCCAAGGTGTTCTTCGGCGGCGATAGCGCCTTCGGCCCGAAGAACATCATCTGGGCGGTGGCGCACGGCCACGAGGCCGCGGTCTCGATCGACAAGATGCTCAATGGCGAGGACATCGCCGACCGCCCGGCTGCCGCGGTCGAGCTGATCAGCCAGAAGATGGGCATCCACGAATGGTCCTACGACAACGAGATCGAGCTCGATAAACGCTACAAGGTGCCGCTGCGCGACAAGGTGGTGGCGCTCAAGGACATCAAGGCGGAGGTCGAACTGGGCTTCGACGAGCAGCTCGCGCTCAAGGAATGCGGACCGCTGCCTGAACTGCGACGTGCAGACGGTGTTCACCGGCCAGCTCTGCATCGAGTGCGACGCCTGCGTCGATATCTGCCCGATGGACTGCATCACCTTCACGCCGAACGGCGAGGAAGCCGATCTGCGCACGCGGCTCACCGCGCCGGCCAAGAACCTCACCCAGGATCTCTACGTGCAAGACGGGCTGAAGACCGGCCGCGTCATGGTGAAGGACGAGGACGTCTGCCTGCATTGCGGCCTGTGCGCCGAGCGTTGCCCGACCGGCGCCTGGGACATGCAGAAATTCTTACTGGAAATGACCTACGCAGGGACTTCATGTCGACCGCCAACCCGATCAGCCGCGTAAACGACTTCGTCGTTCGCTTCGCCAACGTCAACGGCTCCGGTTCCGCCAGCGCCAACGAGATGTTCGCGCGCGCCATTCTGCGCATGGGCGTGCCGGTGTCGCCGCGCAACATTTTCCCATCCAACATCCAGGGGCTGCCGACCTGGTACGAGGTGCGGGTGTCGGAGGCAGGCCATCTGGGCGCGCGCGGCGGCACCGACCTGATGGTGGCGATGAATCCGCAGACCTTCGACAAGGACATCGCGGTCATCGAGCCGGGCGGCTACCTGCTCTACGATTCGACCAAGCCCTGCCGGCGTCGAAATTCCGCGACGACATCACGGTGATCGGCGTGCCGCTGACCGCGATCTGCAACCGCGAATATTCCGACCCGCGCCAGCGCCAGCTGTTCAAGAACATCATCTATATCGGCGTGCTCACCGCCATGCTCGACATGGACGTGAAGGTGGTCGAGCAACTGATCGGCGAGCAATACAAGGGCAAAGACAAGCTGATCGAGCCCAATATCAAGGCGCTGCATATCGGGCGCGACTACGCCACGCTCAACCTGAACTGCCCGATCGGGCTGCGGCTGAGGAAGAGCGACAAGGTCGGCGACCGCATCTTCATCGAAGGCAATGCGGCCGCCGCGCTCGGCGCGGTCTATGGCGGCGCCACGGTCTGCGCCTGGTATCCGATCACGCCGTCGTCCTCGCTCGCCGACGCCTTCACCCGCCATTGCGCCAAGCTGCAGGCTCGATCCCGAAACCAAGCAGGCCAGATACGCCATCATCCAGGCCGAGGACGAACTCGCCTCCATCGGCATGGTGATCGGCGCGGGCTGGAACGGCGCGCGCGCCTTCACCGCCACCTCGGGCCCCGGCATCTCGCTGATGCAGGAGTTCATCGGGCTCGCCTACTTTGCCGAAATTCCGGCGGTGATCTTCGACGTGCAGCGCGCCGGCCCCTCGACCGGCATGCCGACGCGCACCCAGCAATGCGACGTGACCTTCTGCGCCTATGCCTCGCACGGCGACACCAAGCACGTGCTGCTGTTCCCGGAGGATCCGGCCGAGGCCTTCGACATGGCCGCGCAGGCCTTCGATCTCGCCGACCGGCTGCAGACGCCGATCTTCGTCATGCTCGATCTCGACATCGGCATGAACCACCGCCTGTCCAGGCCGCTGGCCTGGGACGATGCGCGGCAATACGACCGCGGCAAGGTGATGACGGCGGAGGAGCTGGAAGCCGGCAAGGATTTCGGCCGCTATCTCGACGTCGACGGCGACGGCATCCCCTACCGCACCTATCCCGGCACCCACCCGACCAAGGGCTCGTACTTCACGCGCGGCACCTCGCGCGACCGTTACGCCAAATACACCGAGGAAGGCGCGCCTTACGTCGACAACATGCAGCGCCTGATCCGCAAGTTCGAGACCGCCAAGGACCTGATCCCGCGGCCGCTGCAGGCCAACGCCGCCAAGCCGACCAAATACGGCGTGATCTATTACGGCTCGACCGCGCCGGCCATGGACGAGGCGATCGCCATGATCGAGGCGCGCGGGCACGCCGTCGACCGCTTGCGCGTGCGCGCCTTCCCGTTCCATTCCAGCGTCACCAGCTTCGTCGCCGACCACGACTTCACCTTCGTGGTCGAGCAGAACCGCGACGGACAGATGCGCTCGCTGATCGTCAACGAATGCGGCATCGATCCGGTGCGGCTGGTGCCGATCCTGCAATACGACGGCACGCCGATCACCGCCCGGTTCATCGCCAAATCGATCGGCGATCATCTCGACGCGATGAAGCTCACGCCGATGAAGGTAACCTCATGACCTATCTCACCAAGCCCAAATTCCACCACCCCGCGCTGCCGAAAAACGCGCTCGGCTACACCCACCGCGACTACGAGGGCACGGTGTCGACGCTGTGCGCCGGCTGCGGCCACGACTCGATCACCGCCTCGATCATCCAGGCCTGCTTCGAGCTGGCGATCGAGCCGCACCGGGTGGCGAAGATTTCCGGCATCGGCTGCTCGTCGAAGACGCCGACTTACTTCCTCGGCAATTCGCACGGCTTCAATTCGGTGCACGGCCGCATGCCGTCGGTGCTGACGGGCGCCAACCTCGCCAACCGCGATCTGATCTATCTCGGCGTGTCGGGCGACGGCGACTCGGCCTCGATCGGCCTCGGCCAGTTCGCGCATTGCCTGCGGCGCGGCGTCAACATGGTCTATATCGTGGAGAACAACGGCGTCTACGGCCTGACCAAGGGACAATTCTCGGCCACCGCCGACCGCGGCTCCAAGTCGAAGCGCGGCTTCATCAACACCGACAATTCCATCGACATGGTGGCGATGGCGCTGCAGCTCGGCGCCTCGTTCGTCGCGCGCTCGTTCTCCGGCGACAAGCAGCAATTGGTGCCGATCATCGCCGCGGCGATCGCGCACAAGGGCGCCGCCTTCATCGACGTGATCAGCCCGTGCGTCGCCTTCAACAACCACGCCGGCTCGACCAAGAGCTTCGATTTCGTGCGCGAGCACAACGAGGCGGTCAACCGGCTCGACTACATGCCGAGCCGCATGCCGATCGAAGTGAAATACGAGCCCGGCACGGTCGAAGTCGTCGAGCAGCACGACGGCTCCAAGCTGGCGCTGCGCAAGATCGACGCCGACTACCACGTGCACGACCGCACGGCGGCCTTGGGATTCCTCCAGCACCACGCCGCCAAGGGCCAAATCGTCACCGGCCTGCTTTATGTCGACGAGGAGCCGGACGACCTGCACGCGCATCTGCACACGGTGGCGACCCCGCTCAACAGGCTGGGCGAAAAAGAGCTCTGCCCCGGGCAGGCGGCGCTCGACAAGATCAACGCGAGCTTGCGGTAAGCTTGCGCCGTCGATCGATTCGCCAACTCGGCCGTCGTCCGAGACGCACTGCAATCCGCAATCGCCCCGCTGGTGCTGGGCGGCAATGTGTTCGGCTGGAACGTCGACGAGACCACCTCGTTTAAGCTGCTCGATGCCTTCATCGATGCCGGCTTCAACGCGGTCGACACCGCCGACAGCTATTCGCGCTGGGTGCCGGGCCACACAGGCGGCGAATCCGAAACCGTCATCGGCAAGTGGCTGAAGACCTCCGGCAAGCGCGACAAATTCGTGATCGCCACCAAAATCGGCAGCGACATGGGCGAAGGCAAGAGCCTGCGCAAGGATTACATGTTGCGCGCGGCCGAGGCCTCTCTCAAACGCCTGCAAGTCGATTGCATCGATCTGCTGCAGACGCATTTCGACGATGAGGTGACGCCGGTGGAGGAGACGCTCGCCGCCTACGCGCAACTCATCGCGCAGGGCAAGGTGCGCGCCATCGGCGCCTCCAACCTCACGCCGGCGCGGCTGAAGGCCTCGCTCGCGGCCAGCAAGACGCCCGGCCTGTCCGCGCTACGAGAGCCTGCAGCCGAACTACAATCTCTACGACCGCAAGGGCTTCGAGACCGATTACGCGCCGATCTGCCAAGCGGAAGGGCTTGGGCGTCATCACCTATTACTCGCTCGCCGGCGGCTTCCTCACCGGCAAGCACCGCTCGCTCGGCGCAAGCCGCCAAGCATCCGCAGCGCGGCGGCAAGGTGAAGAGCTATTTCGACGCGCGCGGGCTGGCGATTCTGAAAGCGCTCGACGAGGTGGCGGCGCGGCACGAGGCGACGCCGGCGCAGATTTCGCTCGCCTGGCTGATGTCGCGGCCGCTGGTCACCGCGCCGATCGCCAGCGCCACCAGCATGGCGCAGCTCAAAGACATCATGCAGGCGCCGCAGATCAAGCTGTCGAACGGACGACCTCGCCGCGCTCGACCAGGCGAGCGCCGGATAAAGGCGAAGGGCGCCTCGCGCGGCACACGAGGCGCCCTCCCCTTCAGACAACGCACGCACGAACTCTTATGAGGCGGCGTCCTGCTTGTCGTACCAGGGCGCATGCAGCACGCGGTTCGCCTCCAGATAGCTCTTGAGGCTCGACAGCACGAGCGGCCAGCCTTTGCTGATCGCATCGAACACCTTGCTGCCTTCGGCGAAGTCGTCGTGGGTGACGGTGAGCTTGACCTGATCCTTCTGCTGCTCGAGCTCGAACACGACGCGCGAGGGCTGCTCGCTGCCGTAGAACGGCTCGTGCATCGACTGGAACGTGTAGGACAATCGCCGCGGCGGATCGTTTTCGAGAATCTTGCCTTGCACGATCAGCTTGCCCTCGCGGTGGAAGGTCGACCGGCGAGCCGACTTTCCAGTCGGAGGTGGCGGCATTGCCGAACCAGAATTTCGCGGTGGCGTCGGTGTCGGTCAGCGCCTTGAACACCTTGTCCGGCGTCGAAGCGATGTAGATCACGTAGACGAAAACGGGCTTACTCATCACTGATCCTCCAGTCCTTTCTTGAGTTCGCTCAGCGCCTGCAACCGGTGGCGCTCGAATTTGCCGATCCAGCGCTCGGCGATGTCGTGGATCGGCACCGGGTTGAGATAGTGCAGCTTCTCGCGGCCGCGTTTGACGGTGGCGACCAGGTTGGCCTCCTGCAGAATTCCCAAATGCTTGCTCACCGCCTGCCGCGTCATGGTCGCAGGCGACGCGCGCAGAGGTCGCTTAAGCTCTGTCCGTTGTCGGCGCGCAGCCGGTCGAGCAGCTCCCTGCGGCTCGCGTCGGCCAACGCCCTGAACACGTCATCCATAGCCACAATATGCAACCTTTTGGTTGCCTGTCAAGTCATGATTTTGCGCTCCGCGAAGCTGCGCTTACGCGCGTTACTGGTTGATGCAGCTGCGGATGTAGCTGCCGGGATCGCCGGTGGCGCCGGGCCGTAGACGCCGGCCTGATGCGCGCAGCGCACGGACTTGTCCTGCAAGGTCTCCGCTGCGCGCCCGGCGCGGCGGCAGGTTCGGCAGCACGCGGCCGGTCTGCGGCACCAGCAGCGCCGGGGGCACGTCCTGGCCGCGCGGCGTCACCGCTTCCCGATGCGGCACCGGCAGCGGCGCCTGCGGGCCGGGCAAGGGCGTGGGATAGACCGGGTTCGACGAGCCGCGGCGGGCTTTGCGCGGCGGCTTTTGAGCCGGCGGCGCTTGGTCGGGCTCGGGCCGCATGATGCTGATGGTGCCGTTGTCGGGTTCGGGCTCAGCCGATAGCGCCGGCGCGGCGAGCGCAAGCAAGAGAAAAGTGATGAGGAAGCCTCGCAGCATTGCCATCAGATAAGCGCGGCGGCACCCGGCCGCTACTCCTCCGGCGCCTCGACGATGGGGTCGTAGCGCTTGGCGTCGAAGCCGAGCAGGTTCCAGGTCTGCTGCATGTGCGGCGGCAACGGCGCCGTGACGTCGATTGTCGCCGCCGCGCGGATGCGGCACCACGATGCGGCGCGCCAGCAGATGCAGCTTGTCCTGGATGCCGCCCGGCAGTTCCCAGTTCTCGATGTTGAAATATTTCGGATCGCCGATGATCGGATTGCCGACATGGGCCATATGCGCGCGCAACTGATGGGTGCGGCCGGTCACCGGCTTGAGCGAAATCCAGGACAGCTTCTGCGCCGCCGTCTCCACCACCGCGTAATAGGTGACGGCATGCATGGCGTCCTTGTCGCCGTGCTTGGCGATGCGCATGAACGAGTCCTCCTCGACCTCCTCCTTGGCGAGATAGGTCGAGATGCGGCCCTGCTTCGGCTTCGGCACGCCCGCGACCAGCGCCCAGTAGATCTTGCGCGCCGAGCGCGTGCGGAAGGTCTTGGCCAGCGCGGCGGCGGCAAAGCGCGTCTTGGCGACCAGCAGGCAGCCGGCGGTGTCCTTGTCGAGCCGGTGCACCAGGCGCGGGCGCTGCGCGTCGGGCTGCGAGCCGCGCAAGGCGCCCAGCATGCCGTCGAGGTGGCGCATGGTGCCGGAGCCGCCCTGCACGGCGAGCCCCATCGGCTTGTTGAGCACCAGCACGTCGTCGTCCTCGTAGAGCGTGATCGACTTGAGGAAGGCGCGGTCCTTCTGCGACTGCGGCGCGTCGTCGCGCGGCGTCGGGCGGCGTCGAGCTTGAGCGGCGGGATGCGCACCGCCTGGCCGGCTTCGCAGCCGCGCCTTCGGCTGCGTGCGCTTGCCGTTCACGCGCACCTCGCCTTTGCGGATGATGCGCTGGATGTGGCTGAACGACAGGCCGGGAAAGCGCGCCTCGAAGAAGCGGTCGACCCGCATGCCGGATTCGTCGGGCGTGACGGTGACGGTCTGCACGCCGGCGGAAAATTGCGTGGCGTTGACGGCAGGCGCCGCGGGCGGTGGCGGAGGCGGCAGCGGCGCGCGCTCGAAGCGCTTGCCCTTTGCCGCCGCCGGCTGGCCCTGTGCCGCGCGGGTCGGATGAAAGCGCGCCCGGCGGCCGTCGCCCTTGCCGAAGCTCGGCCCTTTCCCGCGCAACGCCGGTCCTGACTCTTGGGCGCGCGCCTCGCCGCGATACGCGCTGTTTTTGCCGTCCCTTGCGGCCGCGCACGCGCGGGCCGGCGACCTGCTTGCCGCCGCCGGGCTGGCGCGGGCCGTTGCGGCCGCGGCGTCACGAGTTTCCCCGCTCCTTGCGCAGCTTCGCCCAGTACTCCAGCCGCTTCCTGATCTCGCGCTCGAAGCCGCGCTCGGGCGGATCGTAGAACGTCTGGCGCGGCAGCGCGTCGGGGAAATAGTTCTGGCCGGAGAAGGCCTCTTCCGCGTCGTGGTCGTAGGCGTAGCCGCGGCCGTAGCCTTCCTCCTTCATCAGCTTGGTCGGCGCGTTGAGGATGTGCTTGGGCGGCAGCAGCGAGCCGCGCCTCCTTGGCGGTGCGCATGGCGGCGCCGTAGGCGGCATAGCCGGCATTCGATTTCGGCGCGGTCGCGCACATAGATCACCGCCTGCGCGATCGCGAGCTCGCCTTCCGGGCTGCCGAGAAAATCGTAGGCGTCCTTGGCGGCATTGGAGATCACCAGCGCCTGCGGATCGGCAAGCCCGATATCCTCGATCGCCATGCGCACCACGCGGCGCGCGATGTAGAGCGGCGGCTCGCCGGCATCGAGCATGCGGCAGAGATAATAGAGCGCGGCGTCCGGATCGGAGCCGCGCACCGACTTGTGCAGCGCGCGAGATCAGATTGTAGTGGCCGTCCTGCGATCTTGTCGTAGATCGGCGCGCGCCGCTGCACGATCTCCTGCAACTGCGCGGCGTCGAACTGCTCGTCCTTGCGGGCGGCGCGCCAGACTTCCTCCGCGAGCGTCAGCGCGGCGCGGCCGTCGCCGTCGGCCATGCCGACGAGCGCCGCGCGCGCCTCCGCATCGAGCGGCAGCTGGCGGCCTTCGATCTGCTCGGCGCGCGCCAGCAGCTTCTCGATCGCGGCCGCATCGAGCGACTTGAACACCAGCACGCGCGCGCGCGACAGCAGCGGCGCGTTCAGCTCGAAACGACGGGTTCTCGGTGGTGGCGCCGACCAGCATGATGGTGCCGTCCTCCATCACCGGCAGAAAGCTGTCCTGCTGGGCGCGGTTGAAGCGATGGATCTCGTCGACGAACAGCAGCGTGCCCTGCCCGGTCTCGCGCCGCGCGCGCGCCTCCTCGAACACCTTCTTCAGATCGGCGACGCCGGTGAAGATCGCGGAGATCTGCTCGAAATGCAGGTCGGTCGCCTGCGCCAGCAGCCGCGCCACCGTGGTCTTGCCGGTGCCGGGCGGGCCCCAGAACACCAGCGAGCCGAGCGAGCGGGTGGACAGCATGCGGGTGAGCGCGCCGTCGGGGCCGAGCAGATGGTCCTGCCCGACCACCTCGTCGAGCTTTTGCGGGCGCAGCTGGTCGGCGAGCGGGCGCGGCGCATCCTTGTCGAGGCCGGCGGCGGCGAACAGATCGTCGGGCCGCCGCGTTTTGGCGCGCGGCGGTCATCCGCTGAACACCGCGGAAATCTGCTGGCCGCCGCGGCGGATGATGATGCGCCAGGTGCGGTTCGGCGTATCGGTGGCGCGCGCCAGGTCGCGCGGTCTTGGCGATGCGCTCGCCGTTCACCGCCACGATGATGTCGCCGCGGCTGGAAGCCGACATTGCTGGCATAGCGAGCCGGCATCGACGTCGAAGATGACGACGCCCTGGTCGGCGTTGCGCAGCTGCAATTCGTCGGCCAGCGCCGGCGACAGATTGGCGACCTTGGCGCCGGAGAACGGCGAGCGCGAGCGGATGATGATCTCGTCGCGCGGCGAATTCGGCGCGAGTGCGCAACGCCACCTTGGCGCTGAGCGCTTTTGCCGGCGCGCTGCAGGCCGAGCTGCGCGGTGCCGCCGAGCGGCTTGGTGGCGAAGCGGTAGTCGAAGGCGTTGGGATCGTCGACCGTCTGCCCGTCGACCGACAAGATGAGATCGCCGGCTTTCAGCCCGGCCTGCGCCGCCGGGCTGTCGCGCAGCACATTGGCGACCAGCGCGCCGGTCGGACGCTTCAGGCCGAGGCTCTCGGCGATGTCGGGCGTGACCGCCTGCAGCTTGGCGCCGAGCCAAGGCCGCTTGACCGCCTTGCCGCCGTGCTCGGCGGAGGCCACCACCACCCGCACCATGTTGGCGGGAATGGCAAAGCCGATGCCCTGCGAGCCGCCCGAGCGCGAGAAGATCGCGGTGTTGATGCCGACCAGCCGGCCGTCGAGATCGACCAGCGCGCCGCCGGAATTGCCCGGATTGATGGCGGCGTCGGTCTGGATGAAGAACTGATAGTCGGTGATGCCGACCTGCGTGCGCGCCAGCGCCGAGACGATGCCGTGCGTCACGGTCTGGCCGACGCCGAACGGATTGCCGATGGCCAGCACCACGTCGCCGACCTGCAAGCGCGTCGGAATTGGCGAAGTCGAGATGCGGGAAGCGCTCGTGCGAATCCTTCAGCCGCAGCACCGCGAGATCGCTGCGCTTGTCCTTGAGCACGATCTCGGCCTCGAACTCGCGCTTGTCGGCGAGCGAGACCTTGACCTCGTCGGCGCCCTCGATCACGTGGTCGTTGGTGACGACGAGGCCGGCGGAGTCGACGATGACGCCGGAGCCGAGCGAGCGCTGCAGCTGGTTGCCGTCGCCGCCCGGCACGCCGAAGAAGCGGCGGAAGATCGGGTCCTCGAACAGCGGGTTGCGGTTGTGCACCACCTTGGCGGCGTAGACATTGACCACCGCCGGCGCCACCCGCTGCACCACCGGCGCATAGGAGAGCGCGCAATTCGCCCTGGCGTCGGCACCTTGCGTTCGACCACCTGCGCCGAGGCGGCGGCGGCGATAGCGAGGGCGGCGATCAAGGCAGCGGTCAGATGCGGCATCAAGTGCATGAGTGTCGAACTCCCGGAGGATGGCCGAGATATAGGCCCCCGGCCGGGCTAAATGAAGGCCGCTGAAGCCCGCACCCTGTCATGGCCGGGCATAGCCGTTCGAAGACCGGCGTTTAAAAACGCCTATGACCCGGCCATCCCGCTTAGGGACGCAGTGCCCACCTGATCGGGATCACCGGGTCGCGCCGCTTCGCGGCGGCCCGGCGATGACAATTTCACTCCTTCGCCGGCACCGTGCGCAGATAGGCGATGATGTCGTTGAAGTCGTCGGCGGTCATGCTGGCGTAATATGGAAGCCCATCGGCGGCTTGAGGTGGTTGCCGTCCTTGTCGCATGCCGTGGTGATGGCCGTCTTGATCTCGGCGTCGGTCCAGGCGCCGATGCCCTTGCTCTTGCTCTGGGTGATGTTGCGCGAGGTCGACACGCCCCAGGGGCCGGGGAATTCGAAGCCGCCGGTGCCGAGCCTGGTCTCGAATCAGGCGCTGGCCCTTGTCCATCGGCGTGTGGCATTCCATGCAATGCGCGATGGTGGCGAGATAGAAGCCGTGCTTGACGCTGGTCGCTGAACATCGGCTTCGGTGTAGCGCCGTCTCGGCGCCCGGAAAGATCTGCGCGCACCTGCGGCATCTTGTAGATCGGGTCCGGCACCTTGTTCTTGATCGGCTTGAGCGTGCGCAGATAGGCGACGATCGCGTCCATGTCGCTTCTTGGTGATGATCTCGTAGAAGCCGGTCGGCATGACGGTGGCGATCGGCGTGCCGTTCGGGCGGATGCCGGTGCGCAAGCAGCTTGCGTGATGTCGGCCGCGCTCCATTTGCCGATGCCGGTCTCCTTGTCCTGCGTGATGTTGGGCGCCGTCACCTTGAACGGCGGCTCGTCCCATGACAGGCCGCCGGAAAAGGCCTTGTCCATGATGTCGCCGGTCGGGCCCTTCGGCGTGTGGCAATTGCCGCAGGTGAGCACGCTGTTGACCAGATAGTCGCCGCGCTTGACCAGGTCGGATTGCGCGTTGGCGAGGCCGGTGGCGGCGGCGAGCGCGATGAATGCAAGGATAAGCCGGATCATGGTCCCTCCCAAGGGCATGTCGCCCGGAAGCAATTATACAAGCGGACGGCCCGTTGGATACCGGTCAAAATAAAAAGGGCGGCAAAACGCCGCCCTTTGCGAACCTGGAACCAGCCGGAACGTCAGGCCGGAACGGCTGCCTGCTTCCTCGACCTTCTTCGCCTGCACCGGCCCGGAATCCTTGCCCTTGGCCTCGACGTCGCGGTCGACGAACTCGATCACCGCGACTGCGGCGCATTGTCGCCGTAGCGGAAGCCGGCCTTGAGCACGCGGGTATAGCCGCCGTGGCGCTCCTTGTAGCGCGGGCCGATCACGTCGAACAGCTTCTTGACCATGCGCGACGTCGCGGATTTCGGCGATCGCCTGGCGGCGGGCGTGCAAGACCGCCGTGCTTGCCGAGCGTCACCAGCTTCTCGATCACCGGGCGCAGTTCCTTGGCCTTCGGCAGCGTGGTGACGATCTGCTCGTGCTTGATCAGCGCGGCGCACATGTTGGCGAACATCGCCTTGCGATGCGCGGGCTTCTTGCCCAGCTTGCGGTGAACTTTGCCGTGACGCATCGCGTACTCCCTGCATCGCATCGCGGCCGCGCGCGGCTTAGTAGTGATCCTCGAAGCGCTTGGCGAGCTCTTCGATGTTCTCCGGCGGCCAGCCCGGCACTTCCATGCCGAGATGCAGCCCCATCTGCGCCAGCACTTCCTTGATCTCGTTGAGCGACTTGCGGCCGAAGTTCGGCGTGCGCAGCATCTCGGCTTCGGTCTTCTGCACGAGATCGCCGATATAGACGATGTTGTCGTTCTTGAGACAGTTGGCCGAGCGCACGGACAGCTCGAGCTCGTCGACCTTCTTGAGGAAGGCCGGGTTGAAGGCGAGGTCCGGAATGGCCTCGGCGGCCTCCTCCTTGCGCGGCTCCTCGAAGTTGACGAACACGTTGAGCTGGTCCTGCAGGATGCGCGCCGCATAGGCGAGCGCATCCTCCGGGCGTGACCGCGCCGTTGGTCTCGATCGTCATGGTCAGCTTGTCGTAGTCGAGGATCTGGCCCTCGCGGGTGTTCTCGACCTTGTAGGAGACCTTGCGCACCGGCGAATAGAGGCTGTCGACCGGGATCAGGCCGATCGGCGCGTCTTCCGGACGGTTGCGCTCGGCCGGCACGTAGCCCTTGCCGGTATTGACGGTGAACTCCATGCGGATCTCGGCGCCCTCGTCGAGCGTGCAGAGCACGAGGTCGGGATTGAGCACCACGACGTCGCCGACGGTCTGGATGTCGCCGGCGGTGACCGTGCCCGGGCCCTGCTTCTTCACCACCATGCGCTTGGGGCCTTCGCCCTGCATCTTGATGGCGATGTCCTTGATGTTGAGCACGATGTCGGTGACGTCCTCGCGCACGCCGGCGATCGAGGAGAACTCGTGCAGCACGCCGTCGATATGCACCGACTGCACCGCGGCGCCCTGCAGCGAGGACAGCAGAATGCGGCGCAGCGCATTGCCGAGCGTGACGCCGAAGCCGCGCTCGAGCGGCTCGGCGACGACGGTCGCGGTCCGCGCGGCATCGCTGCCGGCGGCGACCTGGAGCTTGTTCGGCCTGATCAATTCCTGCCAATTCTTCTGGATCACGTTTTCACCCATCGTTTGAGCGGCGCAGGCCTGATCGCCTCGCGCGAGCCCCACCCGCCCTGTGGGGAAAGTTGGGCGGCAGCGGATGCGATGCCCACGCATCCGCCTCTATCGACAAATCATACGCGACGACGCTTGCGCGGCCGGCAGCCGTTGTGCGGGATCGTGGTCACGTCGCGGATCGAAGTGATGGTGAAGCCGGCCGCCTGCAGCGCGCGCAGCGCCGACTCGCGGCCCGAGCCGGGACCCGACACCTCGACCTCGAGCGTGCGCATGCCGTGCTCCTGCGCCTTCTTGGCGGCGTCTTCGGCGGCCACCTGCGCGGCATAGGGCGTCGACTTGCGCGAACCCTTGAAGCCCATGGTCCCGGCCGACGACCAGGCAATGGTGTTGCCCTGCGCGTCGGTGATGGTGATCATGGTGTTGTTGAACGAGGCCTTCACGTGCGCGACGCCCGACGCGATGTTTTTTCGTTCGCGCCGGCGGACGCGGGTGGCTTCCTTACCCATTCTCGATCCTTTCGCGGCCCGCAAGCCGGACAACGGCGCGGGCAAATTCTGTTATCAAGTCGGTGACACGGCTTTCTTCTTGCCGGCGATGGTCTTGGCCGGCCCCTTGCGGGTGCGCGCATTGGTATGGGTGCGCTGACCGCGCACCGGCAGGCCCTTGCGATGGCGCAGGCCGCGGTAGCAGCCGAGATCCATCAGCCGCTTGATGTTCATCGACGTTTCGCGCCGCAGGTCGCCCTCGACCATGTAGTCGCGGTCGATCATTTCGCGAATCTGCAGCACCTCGGCGTCGGTGAGCTGCGACACGCGCCGCTCGGCCGGCAGGTTCACCTTGCTCATGATCTCCTTGGCGATCTTCGGGCCAATGCCATGGATATATTGCAGCGCGATGACGACGCGCTTGTTGGTCGGAAGATTGACGCCCGCGATACGAGCCACGGATCAGCTCTCCTGTTATTGCCCGGCCGCGGGATCCGCGCCGAATTGTTCTGTCCCCAGAAGGGGGTAGCGCAAAGCGTAACACGACACCTGTCCCCGGTTTCTGGGGGCCCGGCATCGCGTCAAACTCCTGAATGTGCAGCTTATTAGGGGATTCATCTGGCCTTCGTCAACCTCCGCCGGCTACCCGATTTGCGTTGTCCCGCTTTGCTCTTTCGCCGGCCGCCGGCCGCGGGCCTTTTTCCGAGTTTTGGACCGGCTGGCTTTGGGCCTGGTCTTGGCAGTTTGGCCGGGCGGCTGCCGGGCAGCCCGTTTGGCGGCTTTAGCCTTACGCGGGCGGCCGGTTTGGCCTTGCGGGCCGGGCTGCCGGGCTGAGGATGCGGTCGATGGCGGCGGTCACCTCGTCGATCGGGGCCATGCCGTCCACGCTCTTGAGCATGCCCTTTGCCCGCGTAATAGTCGGTCAAGCGGCGCGGTCTGCGCCCGGTAGGCGGTGAGCCGCCCCTTGAGCACCTCCGGATTGTCGTCCGCTGCGCAGCGTCTCGCCGCGGGCGGTCATCTCGGCGACCCGGGTCTCGATGCGCTTGAGCAGGATGCCCTCGTCGACCTTGAGCTCGATCACGCGCGTCGAGCTTGAGGCCCCGTTCGGCCAGCATCCGGTCGAGCGCCTCGGCCTGCGCCACCGTGCGCGGGAAGCCGTCGAGCATGAAGCCGCGTCTGGCGTCGGGCTGGTCGATGCGGTCGGCGATGATGGCGACCACCACCTCGTCGGGCACCAGTTCGCCGCGGTCCATGATGTCCTTGGCGCGCAGGCCGACCGGCGTTCCGGCGGCGACCGCCGCGCGCAGCATGTCGCCGGTGGAAAGCTGGACGATGCCGTGTTTGGAAATCAGGCGTTGCGCTTGCGTGCCCTTCCCGGCCCCCGGCGGGCCGAGCAGGATCAGTCTCATCTATTCCGCCCCCGCAGCTTCGAGCGCTTGATCAGGCCTTCATACTGGTGCGCCAGCAGATAGCCCTGGATCTGCGCGACGGTGTCCATGGTGACGCTGACCACGATCAGCAGCGAGGTGCCGCCGAAATAGAACGGCACCGCGGCATAGGAGATCAGGATTTCCGGGAATCAGGCAGACGATGGACAGATAAATCGCGCCGAGCACGGTGATGCGCGTCAGCACGTAGTCGATGTACTCGGCCGTGCGCTCGCCCGGCCGGATGCCGGGAATGAAGCCGCCGTGCTTCTTCAGATTGTCGGCGGTCTCGGTCGGGTTGAACACGATCGCGGTGTAGAAGAAGGCGAAGAACACGATCAGCGCGACGTAGAGAATCAGGAACAGCGGCCGGCCGTGGCCGAGCAGCGTGGTCACGGTGGTGAGCCAGTCCGGGCCCGAGCCAGCGTTGAAATTGGCGACCGTGGTCGGCAACAGCAGCAGCGAGGAGGCGAAGATCGGCGGGATCACGCCCGAGGTGTTGAGCTTGAGCGGCAGATGCGAGGACTGGCCCTCGAACATGCGGTTGCCGACCTGGCGCTTGGGATACTGGATCAGCAGCCGGCGCTGCGCGCGCTCCATGAACACGATGAAGGCGATGACCGCCACCGCCATCACGATGACGGCGAGGATCAGGCCGGTCGACAGCGCGCCCTGGCGGCCGAGCTCGAGCGTGCCGGCGATGGCCGAGGGCAATTCCGCGACGATGCCGGACAAAATGATCAGCGAGATGCCGTTGCCGATGCCGCGCGAGGTGATCTGCTCGCCGAGCCACATCAGGAACATGGTGCCGCCGGTGAGCGTGATGGTGGTGGAGATCAGGAAGAAGATGCCGGGGCTCGACACCACGCTGCCGGTGCCTTCCAGGCCGATGGCGATGCCGTAGGACTGAAACGCGGCCAGCACCACGGTGAGATAGCGCGTGTACTGGTTCATGATCTTGCGGCCGGCCTCGCCCTCCTTCTTGAGCGCTTCGAGCGTGGGCGAGACCGTCGTCATCAGCTGAATGATGATCGAGGCCGAGATGTACGGCATGATGTTGAGCGCGAAGATCGCCATGCGGTGGATGCCGCCGCCGGAGAACATGTTGAACATGCCGAGGATGCCGCCGGCCTGGGTCTGGAAGATCTGCTCCCAGGCGGCGGGATCGATGCCGGGCAGCGGGATATAGGTGCCGAGCCGGTAGACCAGCAGCGCGCCGACCGTGAACCAGATGCGCTTCTTGAGCTCCTCGGCCTTGGCGAGCGCGCCGAAGTTGAGATTGGCCGCCAGTTGTTCCGCTGCCGAAACCATCGCTCGCTCCTGCCGCTCAAGCCCCGCCACCGAAACTTTACCGGCTGAAGCGCCGGGCCGCGGTCACAAAACCGTAAATAGGCGCTTGCGCGCCGTCTTGAAGGCGTTACTCGGGCTTGGCCTCGCCTTCGGCTTTCGCCTCGCCCGCGGCCTCGGCTCGGCTCGGCCGGCTTGGCCTTGCCGCCCTTGCCCTTGCCGTCACCTTTGCCGCCGCCCTTATCGCCGCCCTTGGCGGCTTCGAGCGCCATGCGCTTGTTCTTGCCGCGCGGCTCGTCGTCCGAAACGACCTTCGGCGCGGCCAGGATCTTCACCGATCCGCCCGCCTTCTCGATCGCCTCGACCGCCGACTTGGAGGCGCGGTAGACCGAAAACGATGCCTTGGCCTTGAACTCGCCGCCACCCAGCACCTTGACGCCGCCTTTGGCGCGCCGCATCAGCCCGGCCTTGACCATGGCCGCGACGTCGATCGGGGTGCCGGCATCGATGAGGCCGGCGTCGATCGCCGCCTGCACCTTGCCGAGATTGATCTGGTTGAGCTTGACCGCGAACGGCGTGTTGCGGAAGCCGCGCTTGGGCAGGCGCCGGTGCAGCGGCATCTGGCCGCCTTCGAAGCCCTTGATGGCGACGCCGGAACGCGCGGTCTGGCCCTTGCCGCCGCGGCCGCCGGTCTTGCCCTTGCCGGAGCCGATGCCGCGCCCGATGCGCATGCGGTTCTTGCGCGCGCCGGGGCGGTCGGCGATCTGGTTGAGTTTCATCGTCCTAATCCCTTACTTCGCCTCGGCGACCACGCGCACCAGATGCTGCACCTTGCGGATCATGCCGCGGGTCGCCGAATTGTCCGGCAGGTCGCGGATGCGACCGATCTTGTTGAGGCCGAGCCCGATCAGCGTCGAGCGCTGATCGTGATGGCGCCGCAACGGGCTGCCGATCTGCTCGACCTTGATGGTTTTTTCCGAAGCCATTTTTCGATCCTTAATCCGCCGCAGCTTCCGCCTCGCCACCTTCGCGGCGGCGCGACTGCAGCGTGGAGACCTTGATGTTGCGGCGGGCCGCGACCGAGCGCGGCGAATCCTGCGACTTGAGCGCGTCGAAGGTGGCGCGCACCACGTTGTACGGGTTGGACGAGCCGAGCGACTTGGCCACGACGTCCTGGATGCCGAGCGTCTCGAACACCGCGCGCATCGGGCCGCCGGCGATGATGCCGGTGCCGGGAGGCGCCGCGCGCAGGAAAACCTTGCCGGCGCCGTGACGGCCGAGCACGTCGTGATGCAGCGTGCGGCCCTCGCGCAGCGGCACGCGGGTGAGCGCGCGCTTGGCGGCGTCGGTCGCCTTGCGGATCGCTTCGGGCACTTCGCGCGCCTTGCCGTGGCCGAAACCGACGCGGCCCTTCTGGTCGCCGACGATGACGAGCGCGGCAAAGCCGAAACGCCGGCCGCCCTTGACCACCTTGGCCACGCGATTGATGTGCACCAGCTTGTCGGTGAACTCGCTGTCGCGCTCTTCGCGGCCGCCGCGTTCGCGGTCGCGCCGGTGCTCTCGTCGGGGTTCATTGCGCCATTTGCTATCGATCCCTTAAAAATTGAGGCCGCCTTCACGCGCGGCATCGGCCAGCGCCTTGATGCGTCCGTGATAGAGATAGCCGCCGCGGTCGAACACGACGTCCTTGATGCCCTTTTCCTTGGCGCGCTCGGCGATCAGCTTGCCCACCGCCTTGGCGGCGGCGATGTCGGCGCCCTTCTTGCCCTCGCCGCGCAGCGGCTTTTCCACCGTCGAGGCGGCGGCCAGCGTCTTGCCGTTCACGTCGTCGATGAGCTGGGCGTAGATGTGCTTGGACGAGCGGAACACCGACAGGCGCGCGCGCCCGCCCGCCGCAAGCTTGATCTTGCGCCGCACCACCCCCGTCCGCCGCGCGGTCCGGTCACTCAATCTCGACATGGCGCTTCGTCCTCTACTTCTTCTTGCCTTCCTTGCGGAAGATGTATTCGCCGGCATATTTCACGCCCTTGCCCTTGTAGGGCTCGGGCGGGCGATAGCCGCGGATCTCGGCGGCGACCTGGCCGACCTTCTGCTTGTCGATGCCGGTCACCACGATCTCGGTCGGCTTGGGCGTTGCGATCGTGATGCCGTCCGGGATCGGATAGTTGATGTCGTGCGAGTAACCGAGCTGGAGGTTGAGCTGCTTGCCCTGCACCGCCGCGCGGAAGCCGACGCCGGTGATCTCCAGCCGCTCCTCGAAACCCTTGGTCACGCCGGCGATCAGATTGGCGACCTGCGTGCGCGAGGTGCCCCACAGCGAGCGCGCGCGCTTGCTCTCGGAGCGCGGCGCGACCGTGATGACGCCCTTGTCCATCGTGGCCGTCACGTCGTCGTGCAGCACGACCTGAAGCGCGCCCTTCGGGCCCTTCATCTTGACGGTCTGGCCTTCCACGTTGGCGGTGACGCCGGTGGGGATGGCTGACCGCTTTGTTGCCGATGCGTGACATTAGAACACCGTGCAGATGATCTCGCCGCCGACATTGGCGTCGCGGGCGTCGTGGTCGGCCATCACGCCCTTCGGCGTGGACAGGATCGCGACGCCCAGCCCGTTATTGATGCGCGGCAGATTGCGCACCGCGACATAGACGCGGCGGCCAGGCTTCGAGATGCGCTCGATCTCGCGGATCACCGGCTCGCCGTCGAAATATTTCAGCTCGATCTCGAGCTCGTTGCGGCCCGAGGCATGCGCCACGTTGGCGTAGCCGCGGATGTAGCCCTCGGACTTGAGCACCTCGGCCACGCGCTCGCGCTGCTTGGAGCCCGGCATCGAGACCTTGGACTTGCTGCGCATCTGCGCGTTGCGAATACGCGCGATCATGTCGCCGATCGGATCGTTCACTGCCATGCGATCCTCCTCACCAGCTCGACTTTACGAGGCCGGGAATCAGCCCCTTGGACCCGAGCTCGCGCAACGCGATGCGCGACAGGCGGTGCTTGCGGTAATAGGCGCGCGGGCGGCCCGACAATTCGCAGCGGTTGCGGATGCGGGTGGCCGAGGAATTGCGCGGCAATTCGGCAAGCTTGAGGGTGGCGGCGAAGCGCTCCTCGGTCGGCAGTTTCTTGTCGTGGGCAATCGCCTTGAGCGCAGCCCGGCGGGCGGCAAATTTCTTCGCCATCCTGCGCCGCCGGTTGTTCTTCTCGATCATACTCTTCTTCGCCATTACTTTCTCTCCTTACGGTCCCGCGTTTGAGGGATCGCCCCTCACTGCCGGAACGGGAAGTTAAATGCCGACAACAGCGCGCGCGCTTCCTCGTCGTTGCGTGCGCTGGTGCAAACGGTGATGTCGAGGCCCCAGGTATCGGTCACCTTGTCGAAGTCGATCTCCGGGAAAATGGTGTATTCCTTGATGCCGAGGCTGAAGTTGCCGCGGCCGTCGAAGCTCTTCGGGTTGAGCCCGCGGAAGTCGCGGATGCGCGGCAGCGCGATGGTCACCAGCCGGTCGATGAAGTCGTACATGCGCGTCTTGCGCAGCGTGACCTTGCAGCCGATGGCCTGGCCGTCGCGCAGCTTGTAGGTGGCGATCGATTTGCGCGACTTGGTGATCACGGCCTTCTGGCCGGCGATCAGCGTGAGGTCGGCGGCGGCGCCGTCCACCTTCTTGCGGTCGGCGACGCCCTCGCCGATGCCCATGTTGAGCACCACCTTGGTGATCACGGGCACCTGCATCTTGTTCTTGTAGCCGAACTGCTTGATCAGCTCGCCGCGGATGACCTGCTCGAATTGCGTCTTCAGGCGCGCGACGTAGTCCGAGCGCACGCGCGGCTTCTTAACCTTGGGCGCGTCGTCCTTGGCGGCCGGCGGCTTCTTCGGCCTTTTTCGGCTCAGGATTCTGTTGCGTATCAGCCATCGATCTCTACTCCGGAACGCTTGGCGAAGCGCACCTTTTTGCGGTCTTGGCCCTGGCCCACGAACTTGAAGCCGACGCGGGTCGGCTTGCCGTCCTTGGGATCGGCGACGGCGAGGTTCGACAGGTGGACCGGGCTCTCCTTGGAGATGATGCCGCCCTCCTGCTGCGCCGACTGGCGCTGATGGCGCTTGACCATGTTGATGCCGCGCACCAGCGCGCGTTCCTCGTCCGGGCGCACCTCGAACACTTCGCCGCTGCGGCCCTTGTCGCGGCCGGCAAGCACGATGACCTTGTCGCCTTTGCGGATCTTGGCGGCCATCACAGCACCTCCGGCGCCAGCGAGATGATCTTCATGTGGTTCTTGGCGCGCAGCTCGCGCGGCACCGGCCCGAAGATGCGGGTGCCGACCGGCTCCAATTGCGGCGTGATCAGCACCGCGGCGTTGCGGTCGAAGCGGATGACGGAGCCGTCCGGGCGCTTGATGTCCTTGCGGATGCGCACCACCACGGCCTTCATCACGTCGCCCTTCTTGACGCGGCCGCGCGGGATCGCCTCCTTCACCGAGACGACGATGATGTCGCCGATGGTGGCGTATTTGCGCTTCGAGCCGCCCAGCACCTTGATGCACATGACGCGGCGCGCGCCGGAATTGTCCGCCACGTCGAGGTTGGTTTGCATCTGGATCATGATGCGGCTTTCATTGTCTTGAACGGCAAATTCGCCATGACGGTTACTGAACTTTCGCTTTCTTCTCGCCCCGGATCACTTCCCAGCACTTGAGCTTGGAGATCGGCCGGCGCTCCTCGATCCACACCACGTCGCCGATCGAGAACTCGTTCTTGTCGTCGTGGGCGTGGTACTTCTTCGAGCGGCGGATGGTCTTCTTCATCTGCGGATGGGTGAAACGCCGCTCGACGCGCACGATCACCGTCTTGTCCTGCTTGTCGCTGACGACCACGCCCTGGAGCGTACGCTTCGGCATCTCGAACCTCTTATTCCTTCGACTTCGACTTAGACGTCGACTTGGCGCGCGATTTCGGCTTTGCGGCCGCCTTCGGCTTGGCTGTTCTGGTCTTCTTGGCGGGCGCCGGCGTGGCGCCGGCCGCGGCGGCCGGCCCCGGCGTCCCGACGCGCTTCTGCGCCGCGATGGTTTTCATGCGCGCGATGTCGCGCCGGATGACGCGCACGCGCGAGGTGTTGGCGAGCTGACCGGTGGCGCGCTGAAAGCGCAGGTTGAACTGCTCCTTCTTGAGCTTGAGCACCTCGTCATCGAGCTGGTCGATGGTCATCGCTCTTACGTCGGCGGCTTTCATGACACTCACTCGGCGATGCGTTCGATGAAACGGGTCTTGACCGGCAGCTTGGCGGCGGCGAGCGTCAGCGCTTCCTTGGCGACGCCGACCGGAACGCCGTCGACTTCGAACAAGATGCGGCCGGGCTTGACGCGGCACACCCAGAACTCGGGCGTGCCCTTGCCTTTGCCCATGCGCACTTCGATCGGCTTCTTCGATACCGGCACGTCGGGGAAGACGCGGATCCACACGCGGCCCGACCGCTTCATGAAGCGGGTGAGCGCGCGGCGCGCGGCCTCGATCTGGCGCGCGGTGACGCGTTCGGGCTCCAGCGCCTTCAGGCCGTATTGGCCGAAGGCGAGCGTGACGGCGCTGGTGGCGGTGCCGTGGATGCGGCCCTTGAACGCCTTGCGGAACTTGGTGCGGATCGGTTGCAGCATGGTTTATCTCTTTGTCCTCAACCCGCGCTCTCGCGGCGCGGCGGGCGGCCCTGGTCGCCTTCCGCCAGCTTCTTGTCCTGCGCCATCGGATCGTGCTCGAGGATTTCGCCCTTGAAGATCCAAACCTTGACGCCGCAGGTGCCGTAGGTGGTGAAGGCGGTGGCGACGCCGTAATCGACGTCGGCGCGCAACGTGTGCAGCGGCACGCGGCCCTCGCGGTACCACTCCATGCGGGCGATTTCGGCGCCGCCCAGGCGGCCCGAGCAGTTGATGCGGATGCCCTCGGCGCCGAGCCGCATGGCCGACTGCACCGCGCGCTTCATGGCGCGGCGGAAGGCGACGCGGCGCTCGAGCTGCTGCGAGATCGACTCGGCGACCAGTTGCGCGTCGAGCTCGGGCTTGCGGATTTCGACGATGTTGATGACCACGTCGCTGTCGGTGAGCTTGGCGACCGAACGGCGCAGCTTCTCGATGTCGGCGCCCTTCTTGCCGATCACCACGCCCGGCCGCGCCGAGTGGATGGTGACGCGGCACTTCTTGTGCGGACGCTCGATCACGATCTTCGACACCGCCGCCTGCTTGAGCTGCTTCATCAGGTCGGCGCGGATCTTGATGTCTTCGTGCAGCAGCGTGCCGTATTCGCTCTTGCCGGCGTACCAGCGCGAATCCCAGGTGCGGTTGATGCCGAGCCGAAGCCCGATTGGATTGACCTTCTGACCCACTACGCTCTCCTCTCGGCTTTCGCCTGCGCCTGCGCCGCGACCTCGCGCACCACGATGGTCAGGTTGGCGAAGGGCTTGAAAATGCGTCCCATCCGGCCGCGCCCGCGCGCCGCGAAGCGCTTGATCACCAGCGCCTTGCCGACATGGGCCTCGGCGACGACGAGATCGTCGACGTCGAGGTCGTGATTGTTCTCGGCGTTGGCGATCGCCGATTCCAGGCACTTGCGCACATCCTTGGCGATGCGCTTGCGCGAAAACTGCAGGTCGGCGAGCGCACTCGCGACTTTCTTGCCGCGGATCAGCTGCGCGACCAGATTGAGCTTCTGCGGCGACACCCGCAGCATGCGGGTGACCGCCTTGGCCTCGGTATCGGGGAGGCTTCGCTCGTGTGCGCTCTTGCCCATGGCCTCTCGATCCTTAACTTGCCGCCGGCGCCGCGGCAGGCGCGGCAGGCGCGGCACCCGGGGCGGCCGCGGCACTCGGCATCGCCGAGCGCTTGGCTTTGCGGTCCGACGAATGGCCGTAGAACATCCGGCCCGGCGCGAACTCGCCGAACTTGTGGCCGACCATTTCCTCGGTCACCATCACCGGGATGTGCTTCTGCCCGTTATAGACGCCGAAATTCAGGCCGACGAACTGCGGCAAAATGGTCGAGCGCCGGCTCCAAATCTTGATCATCTCGTGACGGCCGGACGCGCGCGAGACTTCCGCCTTGCGCAGCAGAGTAACCGTCGACGAACGGGCCCTTCCACAATGAACGCGCCATGATCCTGGTCCCTTAACCTTGTTTCTTGCGATTGTGCCGGCTGAGCACGATGAATTTGCCGGTGCGCTTGTTCTTGCGCGTCTTCTTGCCCTTGGTCGGGAATCCCCACGGCGTCACCCAATTGCCGCCGCCATTGGTGCGCCCGCCATGCGGGTGATCGACCGGGTTCATGCTGATGCCGCGGTTGTGCGGCATGCGGCCTTTCCAGCGCTGGCGGCCGGCCTTGGCGATCACGGTGTTCATGTTGTCGGGGTTCGACACCGCGCCGATGCTCGCCATGCAGCGGCCATGCACCAGGCGCTGCTCGGCGGAATTCAGCCGCAGGATGACGTAATCCTGGTCGCGGCCGACGATCTGCGCGTAGGAGCCGGCCGAGCGCGCGATCTGCCCGCCCTTGCCGATCTTGAGCTCGATGTTGTGCACGATGGTGCCGACCGGAATGTTGCCGATCGGCATGGCGTTGCCCGGCTTCACGTCGGCATGCTCGGACGCGATCACGCTGTCGCCCACGCCCAAGCGCTGCGGTGCCAGGATATAGGCAAGCTCGCCGTCCTGGTACTTGATGAGCGCGATGAAAGCGGTGCGGTTCGGATCGTATTCGATGCGCTCGACGGTCGCCGGCACGTCGAACTTCGAACGCTTAAAGTCGACCTTGCGGTAGGCCTGCTTGTGGCCGCCGCCGCGGAAGCGGCTGGTAATGCGGCCATTATTGTTGCGGCCGCCGGTCGAGATCTGCCCTTCGGTCAACGACTTGATCGGCGGGCCCTTGTACAGGCCGGAACGGTCGATGTTGACCAGCTGGCGCTGGCCGGGAGTCGTCGGATTGTAAGTTTTCAATGCCATCTGAACGCTCCCTACAATCCCGTGGTCACGTCGATGCGGTGACCCTCTTCCAGCGTGACGATCGCGCGCTTGACGTCGGATTGCCGGCCGTTTCTGTTGCGGAAGGTCTTCATCTTGCCGCCGCGGATCAGCGTGTTGACGCTCTTGACCTTGACGTCGAACAGCTTCTCGATCGCTTCCTTGATCTGCGGCTTGGTGGCGTTTTTGCGCACCTTGAACATGACCTTGTTGTGCTCGGACGCCATGGTCGCCTTCTCGGTGATCACCGGGGCGATGATGACGTCGTAATGGCGCGGATCGCTGGTGCTCATTTGAAGCGCGCCTCCAGCGCATCGAGCGCGGCCTTGGTCAGCACCAAAGTCTTGCGCCGCATGATGTCGTAGACGTTGATGCCCTGCACCGGCAGCACGTCGATATTCGGAATGTTGCGCGCGGCGGTGCGGAAATTCGCGTCGACCTCGGCGCCGTCGATGATCAGCGCGTTTTCCAGCCCGAGCTTGCCGAACTGCTTGGCCAGCGCCTTGGTCTTGGCGTCCTTCAGCGTTGCCTTGTCGATCACGATGATGCCGCCATCCTTGGCCTTGGCCGAAAGAGCGTGCTTGAGCGCGAGCGCGCGCACTTTTTTGGGCAGCGCGAAGGCGTGACTGCGCACGACCGGACCGAAGGAACGGCCGCCGCCGCGGAACTGCGGTGCGCTCTGCGCGCCGTGACGGGCGCCGCCGGTGCCCTTCTGCGCGTACATCTTCTTGGTGGTGCGGTTGATCTCGCCGCGCAGCTTGGTCTTGTGCGTGCCGCGCTGGCGCTTGGCGAGCTGCCAGTTGACGCAACGCTGCAGGATGTCGGGGCGCGGCTCGAGGCCGAAAATAGCGTCGGGCAGGGTGACCGAGCCCGCCTCTTTGCCTTCAAGCGTGGTGATCTTCATTTCCATGTCACGCGCCCTCCTTCTTCTTGGGGGCGGCGGCGGCTTGTTATCCTTGGCCGGCTTGGCTTCGGCTTTGGCGTCCGGCTTGCTCTCGGCCTTGGCCTCGGGCTGAGCGTCCGCCTTCACCTCGGGCTTCTCCTCGGCTTTGGCTTCAGTCTTGACTTCAGTCTTGCCCTCTTCGGCGAGGCGGAACTTGCCCGGCTTGGGCACTTCTTTCGGCAGCGCCTTCTTGACCGCGTCGCGCACGGTGATCCAGCCGCCTTTGGCGCCCGGCACCGCGCCTTCGACCAAAATGAGGCCGCGCGCGACGTCGGTTGAGACCACTTTGAGATTGAGCGTGGTGACCCGGTCGACGCCCATGTGGCCGGGCATCTTCTTGTTCTTGAAGGTCTTGCCCGGGTCCTGGCGGCCGCCCGTGGAACCGATGGAGCGGTGCGAGACCGACACGCCGTGCGAGGCGCGCAGGCCGGCGAAATTCCAGCGCTTCATGCCGCCGGCAAAGCCCTTGCCGATCGAGATGCCGCAGACGTCGACGAACTGGCCGGCAATGAAATGATCGGCGGTGATCTCGGCGCCGACCGGAATGAGCGCGTCGTCGCTGACGCGGAACTCGGCCAGCTTGCGCTTGGGCTCGACCTTGGCCTTGGCGAAATAGCCGCGGTCGGCCTTGATCATATTGTTGGTGCGGCGCTCGCCGGCCCCGAGCTGGAGCGCGACGTAGCCGTTCTTGTCCTTGGTGCGGTGGGCGACCACCTGGCACTGCGCCAGACGCAGGACGGTCACCGGCACGTGCTCACCGCCTTCGGTGAACACCCGGGTCATCCCCATCTTCTGCGCAACAACTCCCGAACGCATCTTTCTTCCTCGCGCGGCCTTTACAGCTTGATCTCGACGTCGACGCCGGCGGCGAGGTCGAGCTTCATCAGCGCGTCCACCGTCTGCGGCGTCGGATCGACGATGTCCAAGAGGCGCTTGTGCGTGCGCATCTCGAACTGTTCGCGGCTCTTCTTGTCGACGTGCGGCGAGCGGTTCACCGTGAACTTCTCGATGCGCGTCGGCAGCGGGATCGGCCCACGGACCTGCGCGCCGGTGCGCTTGGCCGTGGTCACGATCTCGCGCGTCGACGCATCGAGGATGCGGTGGTCGAACGCCTTGAGCCGGATCCGGATATTCTGGCCGTTCATTTTCGCTTCTCTTTCAACTGTGTGGCCGGCTTTCGCCGGCCACGACAGTACAGACTTACTCGATGATGCTCGCCACCACGCCGGCGCCGACGGTGCGGCCGCCCTCGCGAATGGCGAAGCGGAGTTTCTCTTCCATGGCGATCGGCACGATCAGGTGCACTTCCATCGCCACGTTGTCGCCCGGCATCACCATCTCGGTGCCTTCCGGCAGGTGCACCACGCCGGTCACGTCGGTGGTGCGGAAGTAGAACTGCGGACGGTAGTTGGTGAAGAACGGGGTGTGACGGCCGCCCTCTTCCTTGGTGAGGATGTAGGCTTCCGCCTTGAACTTGGTGTGCGGCTTGACCGAGCCGGGCTTGCACAGCACCTGGCCGCGCTCGACTTCCTCGCGCTTGGTGCCGCGCAGCAGGCAGCCGACGTTGTCGCCCGCCTCGCCCTGGTCGAGCAGCTTGCGGAACATCTCGACGCCGGTGACGACGGTCTTCTGCGTCGGCTTGATGCCGACGATCTCGACTTCCTCGCCGACCTTGATGATGCCGCGCTCGATGCGGCCGGTGCAGACGGTGCCGCGGCCGGAGATCGAGAACACGTCTTCCACCGGCATCAGGAACGGCTGATCCTTCGGGCGCTCCGGCTGCGGGATGTAGTCGTCCACCGCCTTCATCAGCGCCAGGATCGATTCCTTGCCGAGCTTGTCGTCCTTGCCCTCGAGCGCCATCAGCGCCGAGCCTTTGATGATCGGGATCTTGTCGCCGGGGAAATTGTACTTCGACAGCAGCTCGCGAACCTCGAGCTCGACCAGCTCGAGCAACTCCGGATCGTCGACCATGTCGACCTTGTTCATGTAGACGACGAGCGCCGGAACGCCGACCTGGCGGGCGAGCAGGATGTGCTCGCGCGTCTGCGGCATCGGGCCGTCGGCGGCCGACACGACCAGGATGGCGCCGTCCATCTGGGCAGCGCCGGTGATCATGTTCTTCACGTAGTCGGCGTGGCCGGGGCAATCGACGTGGGCGTAGTGGCGCTTCTCGGTCGAGTATTCGACGTGCGCGGTCGAGATGGTGATACCGCGCGCTTTTTCTTCCGGCGCCTTGTCGATCTGGTCGTAGGCGGTGAAGACGGCGCCGCCGGTCTCGGCCAGCACCTTGGTGATCGCCGCGGTCAACGTCGTCTTGCCGTGGTCGACGTGACCGATCGTGCCGATGTTGCAATGCGGTTTATTGCGCAGGAATTTTTCTTTGGCCATGGAACTCTCCGTTCAGATCTTTTTCAAGTTACCGTCGCGGATCACGCGAATTTCTTCTGCACTTCGGCCGACACATTGGCCGGCAGTTCCGCGTAGTGATCGAATTGCATCGTGAATGTGGCGCGGCCTTGCGACATCGACCGCAGATTGTTGACGTAGCCGAACATGTTCATCAGCGGCACCATCGCGTTGATGACGTTGGCGTTGCCGCGCATGTCCTGGCCCTGGATCTGCCCGCGCCGCGAATTGAGGTCGCCGATGACGGAGCCGGTGTAGTCCTCCGGCGTCACCACCTCGACCTTCATGATCGGCTCGAGCAGGACCGGGCGCCCCTTCTGCAGCGCTTCGCGCAGCGCCGCGCGCGCGGCGATTTCGAAGGCCAGCGCCGAGGAGTTGACGTCGTGATAGCGGCCGTCGATCAGCGTGACCTTCAGGTCCACCACCGGGAAACCCGCCAGCACGCCGGAGCCGAGCACCGACTCCAGGCCCTTCTCGACGCCCGGGATGTATTCCTTCGGCACCGTGCCGCCGACGACCTCGTTGACGAATTCGAACGGCGTGCCCGGCACCGTCGGCTCGGCGACGATCTTGACCTGCGCGAACTGGCCGGAGCCGCCGGTCTGCTTCTTGTGCTGGTAGTCGACCTCGGCGCGCTGGGTGATCTTTTCGCGGAACGCCACCTGCGGCGCGCCGATATTGGCGTCGACCTTGTAGGTGCGCTTCAAGATGTCGACCTTGATGTCGAGATGCAGCTCGCCCATGCCCTTGAGGATGGTCTGGCCGCTTTCCTGGTCGGTGGAGACGCGGAACGACGGGTCCTCGGCGGCGAGCTTGGCGAGCGCGACGCCGAGCTTTTCCTGGTCGGCCTTCGACTTCGGCTCGATCGCGATCTCGATCACCGGATCGGGGAATTCCATCTTTTCCAGGATCACCGGCTGCTTGGGATCGCACAGCGTGTCGCCGGTGCGCACTTCCTTCAGGCCGGCCAGCGCGACGATGTCGCCGGCATAGGCTTCCTTGATGTCCTCGCGGTTGTTGGCATGCATCAGCAGCATGCGGCCGATGCGCTCCTTGCGTTCCTTGGTCGAATTGATCACGCCGGTGCCGCTGAGGTGAGCGTGCCGGAATAGATGCGGCAGAAGGTGATGGTGCCGACGAAGGGGTCGTCCATGATCTTGAAGCCGAGCAGCGCCAGCGGCGCGTTGTCCTTCGGCTCGCGAATGACGTCTTCGCCGTTGTCGGGATTGATGCCCTTGATCGGCGGCACGTCGAGCGGCGACGGCAGATAATCGACCACCGCGTCGAGCAGCGGCTGCACGCCCTTGTTCTTGAAGGCCGAGCCGCACAGCACCGGGAAGAATGCGCCGGTGATCACGGCCTTGCGGATCAGCGTCTTGATCGTCGCCTCGTCGGGCACCTTGCCCTCGAGATAGGCGGTGGTGGCGTCGTCATCGAGCTCGCACGCCGCCTCGATCATCTTCTCGCGGTATTCCTTGGCCTGATCGAGCATGTCGGCGGGAATGTCGATGTCCTGGTATTTGGCGCCGAGCGATTCGTCGTCCCAGATCACGCCCTTCATGCGCACCAGATCGACGAGGCCCTTGAAGTTCTGCTCGGAGCCGATCGGCAGCTGGATGGCGATCGGCTTGGCGCCGAGGCGGCTCTTGATGTCGTCCAGGCACTGGAAGAAGTCGGCGCCGATCTTGTCCATCTTGTTGGCAAAGACGATGCGCGGCACCTTGTACTTGTCGCCCTGGCGCCAGACCGTCTCGGTCTGCGGCTCGACGCCCTGGTTGGAATCGAGCACGACGACGGCGCCGTCGAGCACGCGCAAGCGAGCGCTCCACCTCGATGGTGAAGTCGACGTGGCCGGGCGTGTCGATGATGTTGAGGCGCTTGCCGTTCCAGAACGCGGTGGTCGCGGCCGACGTGATGGTGATGCCGCGCTCCTGCTCCTGCTCCATGAAGTCCATGGTCGCGGCGCCTTCATGCACCTCGCCGATCTTGTGGCTCTTGCCGGTGTAATAGAGGATCCGCTCCGTGGTCGTGGTCTTCCCGGCATCGATGTGCGCCATGATGCCGAAATTGCGGTAGTCCTCGATGGGGTGGGCGCGGGGCATTTGCGTTCTATTCCTTGAGGTTGTTCGCCGTCACCAGCGGTAGTGCGAGAAGGCGCGGTTGGCTTCCGCCATCTGGTGAGTGTCCTCGCGCTTCTTGACGGCGTTTCCCCTGTTATTGGACGCATCGAGCAGCTCGCCCGAGAGCCGCTCGGTCATGGTCTTTTCGTTGCGCTCGCGCGCGGCAATGATGATCCAGCGGATGCCGAGCGCCTGGCGGCGCGAGGTGCGCACCTCCACCGGCACCTGATAGGTGGCGCCGCCGACGCGGCGCGAGCGCACCTCGATCGACGGCATCACGTTGTCGAGCGCCTGCTGGAACACCGAGAGCGGGTTCTGCTTGGTCTTGCTCTCGATCATGTCGAGCGCGCCGTAGACGATCGTCTCGGCCACCGACTTCTTGCCGTCGTACATGATCGAGTTCATGAACTTGGACACGACGATGTTCCCGAACTTCGGGTCCGGGATGATCTCGCGTTTCTCTGCGGCGTGGCGGCGGGACATGGTTCAGCTTCCGATTACTTCGGTCGCTTGGCGCCGTACTTCGAACGGCGCTGCTTGCGGTTCTTGACGCCCTGCGTGTCGAGCACGCCGCGCAGGATGTGGTAGCGCACGCCCGGCAGATCCTTGACGCGGCCGCCGCGGATCATCACCACCGAGTGCTCCTGCAGATTATGGCCCTCGCCCGGGATGTAGCCGATCACCTCGAAGCCGTTGGTCAGGCGCACCTTGGCCACCTTGCGCAGCGCCGAGTTCGGCTTCTTCGGCGTGGTGGTGTAGACGCGCGTGCAGACGCCGCGCTTCTGCGGCGAGTCTTCTGCAGCGCCGGCACCTTATTGCGGGCCTTCAGCGGCTGCGCGCGGCTTGGCGGATCAGCTGGTTGATCGTCGGCATCGTTGGCCTTCGCTACCTTTGCTCGGGCGCTGCGCCCGAAATCGTTCTCGGGCTTTCGCCCCTCGTATCGTCTGGACCTCGCGGTCCCCTCGTGTGGGCTTGACGCCCCGGCATTCAATCCGCGCACTTGCGCGCATTCGCGCGTTTGCGCGCGCAAAACGAAATCGCGCCATCCGCTTTCCGGCGCGGAGGGCGCTCTTTCCGTTTCCGACGGACGGCGATGCTGTCAGGCAGCGCAGCCGTTCACTTAAAGTCTGACAGTGGCTGTCAGAGGCAGCGTTTGAGCTTCATTCCTCGAGGCGTGGTGCCAGCCAAGCTTTGAGAATAACGCAACGATCTCAAAGGGTTAGCCGGTTGGCCGTTCCGAGCAAGCGAAGCTCACCGCCTGCCGTAAAGTGAGGCGTATGTATCGGCGCGATTCCGCGAAGTCAAGGAGGAAACAGCCGAAAAATCGCGGTTTTGCGGGCTTTGGCGGGCGCCCTGCCCGGCATCCCTAACGCTCGGGCCGACGCCAAAAGGGCCGCCTTGCGGGCGGCCCTTTCGATCTCTTTGCAACGCTGGCGAAGCCTACTCGGCCGGCGGCAGCGCCGGGGCTGCTTCCGCTTCGGCCTTGGCCGCGGCTTTCGCCGCGTCCTTCTCGCGCTCCTCGAGGATGAGCGCGTCGCGCTTGACGGCGACCTCGCGCAGCTCGTTCATCATCGCGCCGGTGCCGGCCGGGATCAGGCGGCCGACGATGACGTTCTCCTTGAGCCCGTCGAGCGTGTCGGCCTTGCCGTTGACGGCGGCCTCGGTGAGCACGCGCGTGGTCTCCTGGAACGACGCCGCCGAGATGAACGAGCGGGTCTGCAGGGTCGCCTTGGTGATGCCGAGCAGGACCGGGTGGCCGATCGCCGGCTTCTTGCCCTCGGCTTCGATCCGCGCGTTGATCTCGTCGAGCTCGACTTGTCGATCTGCTCGCCCTGGATCAGCTCGGTCTCGCCGACGTCGTCGATCTCGACCTTCTGCAGCATCTGGCGAACGATCACCTCGATGTGCTTGTCGTTGATGCTGACGCCCTGCAGCCGGTAGACCTCCTGGATCTCGTTGACCAGATAGGCGGCGAGTTCCTCGACGCCCTTGATCGCCAGGATGTCGTGCGGCGCCGGATTGCCCTCGACGATGTAGTCGCCCTTCTCGATGACGTCGCCATCCTGCAGATGGATGTGCTTGCCCTTCGGGATCAGGTACTCCTTCGGCTCGTCGTCCTTGCTCGACGGCTCGATGGTGATGCGGCGCTTGTTCTTGTAGTCCTTGCCGAACCGCACCGTGCCGGAGATCTCGGCGATGACCGCGGCTTCCTTCGGCCGCCGCGCCTCGAACAGCTCCGCCACCCGCGGCAGACCGCCGGTGATGTCGCGCGTCTTGGCGCTTTCGGTCGGGATGCGCGCGATCACGTCGCCCGCCTTCACATGGGCGCCGGGATCGACCGAGAGGATGGCGTCGACCGCGAGCAGGTAGCGCGCGTCGCCGCCGCGCGCGAGCTTCAGGAGCTTGCCGTCCTTGACCTTGATGACCATCGCCGGGCGCAGATCCTGCTGGTCGCGGGACGAGCCCGTGCGCCAGTCGATGACCACGCGCTTGGCGATGCCGGTCGACTCGTCGAGCTGCTCCGACATCGACTGGCCCTCGACCAGGTCCTCGAAGTCGACGGTGCCCTCGACCTCGGTCAGGATCGGCCGGGTGTAGGGATCCCACTCGGCGATGCGCTGGCCGCGCTTGATCTTGTCGCCGTCCTCGATGCGCATGCGCGCGCCATACGGGATGCGGTGATGGGCGCGCTCGGTGCCGTCGGGATCGACCACCGCGACCACCATGTTGCGCACCATCGCGATCCACGTCGCCGTCCGAGTTCTTGCGCGATGTTCTTGCCCTTGATCTTGACCTTGCCGTCGAAGTTCGACTCGATGAACGACTGCTCGGAGATCTGCGCCGCGCCGCCGATGTGGAACGTGCGCATGGTGAGCTGGGTGCCCGGCTCGCCGATCGACTGGGCCGCGATCACGCCGACCGCCTCGCCCATATTGACCGGGGTGCCGCGGGCGAGATCGCGCCCGTAGCACGCGCCGCATACGCCGTTGGTCGATCTCGCAGGTCAGCACCGAGCGGATCTGCATTTCCTGCACGCTGGCATTGATGATCGCCTCGACCTCCGGCTCCGTCGAGCAGCGTGCCGCGCTTGATCACGACCTTGCCGCTCGACCGGGTCCTTGACGTCCTCGGCCGTGGTGCGGCCGAGAATGCGGATCGCCAGCGATGCCACCACGGTGCCGGCGTCGATGATCGCCCGCACCTTGATGCCGCCCTTGGTGCCGCAGTCCTCCTCGGTGATGATGCAGTCCTGCGCGACGTCGACCAGACGGCGCGTCAGATAGCCCGAGTTCGCCGTCTTCAACGCGGTGTCGGCGAGGCCCTTGCGGGCGCCGTGCGTCGAGTTGAAGTACTCGAGCACCGAGAGGCCTTCCTTGAAGTTGGAGATGATCGGGCTCTCGATGATCTCGCCCGACGGCTTGGCCATCAGGCCGCGCATGCCGGCGAGCTGGCGCATCTGCGCGGGCGAGCCGCGCGCGCCGGAATGCGCCATCATGTAGATCGAGTTGACCTGCTGGTCGACGCCCTTGGCGTCTTTCTTGATCGCCGAGATCTCGCGCATCATCGCTTCGGCGATCGTCTCGGTGCACTTCGACCAGGCATCGACCACCTTGTTGTACTTCTCGCCCTGGGTGATCAGGCCGTCGTTGTATTGCTGCTCGAACTCCTTGGCGAGCTCGCGCGTGTCCTCGACGATCTTCCACTTCGACGACGGCACCACCATGTCGTCCTTGCCGAACGAGATGCCGGCCTTGAAGGCGTGATAGAAGCCGAGCGCCATGATGCGGTCGCAGAAGATGACCGTCTCCTTCTGCCCGCAATGGCGGTAGACGGTGTCGATCATCGACGGAGATCTCGCGCTTGGTCATCAGCGGTTGACGATGTCGAACGGGATCTTGACGCTCTTGGGCAGCACATTGCCGAGCATGACGCGGCCGGGCGTGGTCTCGTACCGCTTCTTGAACGGCTTGCCCTTCTCGTCGATGCCTATCCAGCGGTACTGGATCTTGGTGTGCAGCGTGATGACCTTCGCCGCCAAGGCGTGGTCGATGTCGGCCATGTCGCCGAACACCTTGTTCTCGCCGACCTCGCCATCGCGCTGGATCGTGAGGTAATAGAGACCGAGCACGATGTCCTGCGACGGCACGATGATCGGCTGGCCGTTGGCCGGGTGCAGGATGTTGTTGGTCGACATCATCAGCACGCGCGCTTCCAGCTGCGCTTCGAGCGACAGCGGCACGTGCACGGCCATCTGGTCGCCGTCGAAGTCGGCGTTGAAGGCGGCGCAGACCAGCGGATGCAGCTGGATCGCCTTGCCCTCGATCAGCACCGGCTCGAAGGCCTGGATGCCGAGGCGGTGCAAGGTCGGCGCGCGGTTCAAGCAGCACCGGATGCTCGCGGATCACCTCGTCGAGGATGTCCCAAACCTCCGGCTTTTCCTTCTCGACCAGCTTCTTGGCCTGCTTGACGGTGGTGGACAGGCCCTTGGCGTCGAGCCGCGAATAGATGAACGGCTTGAACAATTCGAGCGCCATCTTCTTCGGCAGCCCGCACTGATGCAGCTTGAGTTCGGGACCGACCACGATCACCGAGCGGCCGGAATAGTCGACGCGCTTGCCGAGCAGGTTCTGCCGGAAGCGGCCCTGCTTGCCCTTGAGCATGTCGGCGAGCGACTTCAGCGGCCGCTTGTTGGCGCCGGTGATGACGCGGCCGCGGCGGCCGTTGTCGAACAGCGCATCGACCGCCTCCTGCAGCATGCGCTTCTCGTTGCGGATGATGATGTCGGGCGCGCGCAGCTCGATCAGCCGCTTCAGCCGGTTGTTGCGGTTGATGACGCGACGATAGAGATCGTTCAGGTCGGAGGTGGCGAAGCGGCCGCCGTCGAGCGGCACCAGCGGGCGCAGATCGGGCGGGATCACCGGCACCACGGTCAGGATCATCCACTCCGGCTTGTTGCCGGACTGGATGAAGGCCTCGATCAGCTTGAGCCGCTTGGCGATCTTCTTCTTCTTGATGTCGCTGTCGGTCTCGGTGATCTCGGCGCGCAGTTCGGCCTGCATCTTCTCGAGGTCGAGCGCCTTTCAGCATCTCGCGGATCGCTTCGGCGCCGATCGTGGCGGTGAAGCTGTCGCCGCCGAATTCCTCCTGCGCCTTGAGATACTCGTCCTCCGACAGCAGCTGGCGGTCCTTGAGCGGGGTCAAGCCCGGCTCGAGCACGACGTAGTATTCGAAATAGAGGATGCGCTCGAGGTCCTTCAGCGTCATGTCGAGCAGCAGGCCGATGCGGCTCGGCAGCGACTTCAGGAACCAGATGTGGGCGACCGGCGCGGCCAATTCGATATGGCCCATGCGCTCGCGCCGCACGCGGCGACAGCGTGACCTCGACCGAGCACTTCTCGCAGATGATGCCCTTGTACTTCATGCGCTTGTACTTGCCGCACAAGCACTCGTAATCCTTGATCGGCCCGAAGATGCGCGCGCAGAACAGGCCGTCGCGCTCGGGCTTGAAGGTGCGGTAGTTGATCGTCTCCGGCTTCTTGATCTCGCCGTAGGACCACGACAGAATCTTCTCCGGGCTCGCGATCGAAATCCGGATCTGGTCGAAGACCTGAGCCGGGGCCTGCGGGCTGAAGAGATTCATAATTTCTTGGTTCATCGCATTCTCCGCTTGCCGACCATGCCGGCCGCTGTCGTTCTAACCGTGATGCGGACCGCCAAGCGGCCCGGCCTCCCCCGCGAGGGGGAGGCTTATCCTTGTTACTCGGCTGCTTCCGCCGTATCCGACCCCTGCCGCTGCTGCTTGGAATTGTGCAGATCGACATTGAGGCCGAGCGAGCGCATTTCCTTGACCAGCACGTTGAAGCTTTCCGGAATGCCCGCTTCGAACGTGTCGTCGCCGCGCACGATCGCCTCGTAGACCTTGGTGCGGCCGGCGACGTCGTCCGACTTCACGGTCAGCATTTCCTGCAAGGTGTAGGCGGCGCCGTAAGCTTCGAGCGCCCACACCTCCATTTCGCCGAACCGCTGTCCGCCGAACTGCGCCTTGCCGCCGAGCGGCTGCTGGGTGACCAGCGAGTACGGGCCGATCGAGCGGGCGTGGATCTTGTCGTCCACCAGATGGTGCAGCTTGAGCATGTAGATGTAGCCGACCGTGACCTTGCGATCGAACACCTCGCCGGTGCGGCCGTCGAAGACGCTGACTTGGCCCGAGTGATCGAGGCCGGCAAGGTCGAGCATCTTTTCGATGTCGGCTTCCTTGGCGCCGTCGAACACCGGCGTCGCAATCGGCACGCCGTGGCGCAGGTTGCCGCCGAGCTCGACCAGTTCGTCCTCGTTCAGCGACTTGATGGTCTCGTCGTCGCCGTAGATCTTCTTGAGCATGTCCTTGAGCGGGCGAACGTCGTGCTTGTTGTTGTAGGCTTCGACCGCCTGCCCGATCTTGAGGCCGAGGCCGGCGCAGGCCCAGCCGAGATGCGTCTCGAGGATCTGGCCGACGTTCATGCGGGACGGCACGCCGAGCGGATTGAGCACGATGTCGACCGGCTGACCGTCGGCCAGGAACGGCATGTCCTCGTGCGGCACGATCTTCGACACCACGCCCTTGTTGCCGTGGCGGCCGGCCATCTTGTCGCCGGGCTGGATCTTGCGCTTCACCGCGACGAAGACCTTGACCATCTTCATCACGCCGGGCGGCAATTCGTCGCCGCGCTGCAGCTTCTCGACCTTGTCGAGGAAGCGCTGCTCCAAGAGCTTCTTGGACTCGTCGTATTGCTTGCGGATCGCCTCGATCTCGCCCATCACCTTGTCGTTGGGCGAGGCGAACTGCCACCACTGCGAGCGCGGATATTCGTCGAGCACCGCGCGCGTGATCTTGGTGTCCTTCTTGAAGCCCTTCGGCCCGGCGATGCCCTGACGGCCCTCGAGCAACTCGGCCAGGCGCCCGTAGACGTTGCGGTCGAGGATCGCCTGCTCGTCGTCGCGATCCTTGGCGAGACGCTCGATCTCTTCACGCTCGATGGCGAGCGCGCGCTCGTCCTTCTCGACGCCGTGGCGGTTGAACACGCGCACTTCCACGACCGTGCCCTGCACGCCCGGCGGCACGCGCAACGAGGTGTCGCGCACGTCGGATGCCTTCTCGCCGAAGATGGCGCGCAGCAATTTCTCTTCCGGCGTCATCGGGCTTTCGCCCTTGGGCGTGATCTTGCCGCACAGGATGTCGCCGGCATGCACCTCGGCGCCGATATAGACGATGCCCGCTTCGTCGAGATTCTTGAGCGCCTCTTCCGAGACGTTCGGGATGTCGCGGGTGATTTCCTCCGGCCCGAGCTTGGTGTCGCGCGCCATCACCTCGAATTCCTCGATGTGGATGGACGTGAACACGTCGTCTTTCACGATCCGCTCGGACAGCAGGATCGAGTCCTCGAAGTTGTAGCCGTTCCACGGCATGAACGCGACCAGCACGTTGCGGCCGAGCGCGAGCTCGCCGAGATCGGTCGAGGGACCGTCGGCGATGATGTCGGCCTTCTCGACCTGATCGCCCACCTTCACCAGCGGACGCTGGTTGATGCAGGTGTTCTGGTTCGAGCGCTGGATACTTCATCAGCCGGTAGATATCGACGCCCGGCTTGGTCGGGTCGGTCTCGCCGGTGGCGCGCACCACGATACGCGTGGCGTCCACCTGATCGACGATGCCGGTGCGGCGCGCCGCGATCGAGGCGCCCGAGTCGCGGGCGACCACGCCTTCCATGCCGGTGCCGACGAACGGCGCTTCGGCGCGAACCAGCGGCACCGCCTGACGCTGCATGTTGGAGCCCATCAGCGCGCGGTTGGCGTCGTCGTTCTCCAGGAACGGAATGAGCGCCGCGGCGACCGAGACGAGCTGCTTGGGCGACACGTCCATGAAGTCGACCTTTTCGCGCGGAACCAGATGCACGTCGCCGGCGTGGCGGCACACGATCAGATCCTCGGTAAAGCGGCCGCGGCCGTCCATCTCGGCGTTTGCCTGCGCGACCGTGTAGCGGCCTTCTTCCATGGCCGAGAGATAGATCACCTCGTCGGTGACGCGGCCGTCCTTGACCTTGCGATAGGGCGTTTCGACGAAGCCGTATTTGTTCACCCGCGCGTAGGTGGCGAGCGAATTGATCAGGCCGATGTTCGGGCCTTCCGGCGTCTCGATCGGGCAGATGCGGCCGTAATGCGTCGGATGCACGTCGCGCACCTCGAAGCCCGCCCTTTCGCGAGTAAGACCGCCCGGGCCGAGCGCCGAGAGGCGCCGCTTGTGGGTGATCTCCGACAGCGGATTGGTCTGATCCATGAACTGCGAGAGCTGCGAGGAGCCGAAGAACTCGCGCACCGCCGCGGCCGCCGGCTTGGCGTTGATCAGGTCCTGCGGCATGACGGTGTCGATATCGACCGACGACATGCGCTCCTTGATCGCGCGCTCCATGCGCAGCAAGCCGATGCGGTACTGGTTCTCCATCAATTCGCCGACCGAGCGCACCCGGCGGTTGCCGAGATGGTCGATGTCGTCGATCTCGCCCTTGCCGTCGCGCAGGTCGACCAGCGTGCGGATGACCGAGATGATGTCGTCCTTGCGCAGCACGCGCATGGTGTCGGGCACGTCGAGATCGAGCCGCATGTTCATCTTGACGCGGCCGACCGCCGAAAGATCGTAGCGCTCGCTGTCGAAGAACAGCGAGCGGAACATGGCCTCCGCCGTTTCCACGGTCGGCGGCTCGCCCGGGCGCATGACGCGGTAGATGTCGAACAGCGCGTCCTCGCGCGTCATGTTCTTGTCGACGCTGAGCGTGTTGCGGATATAGGCGCCGACATTGACGTGGTCGATGTCGAGCAGCGGCAATTCCTTGTAGCCGGCCTCGATCAGAACCTTCAGGTTCTTCTCGGTGATCTCCTCGCCCGCTTCGGTGAAGATCTCGCCGGTGCGGCCGTTGACCAGGTCCTCGGCGAGGTAATGGCCGATCAATTCCTCATCCGCCATGCGCAGATGCTTGAGGCCCTTCTCGGAGAGCTGACGGGCCTGGCGCACGGTGAGCTTCTTGCCCGCCTCCACCACCACCTTGCCGGTGTCGGCGTCGACCAGATCGTTGACCGCCTTGTAACCCTTCAGGCGGTTGGCATCGAAGGGCACGCGCCAGCCGTCCTTGGCGCGCTTGTAGATGACGTGCTTGTAGAAGGTCGCGAGAATCTGTTCGCTGTCCAAGCCCAGCGCATAGAGCAGCGACGTCACCGGAATCTTGCGGCGGCGGTCGATGCGCGCATGGACGATGTCCTTGGCGTCGAACTCGATGTCGAGCCAGGAGCCGCGATAGGGGATGATACGGGCGGCGAACAACAGCTTGCCCGAGGAATGCGTCTTGCCCTTGTCGTGATCGAAGAACACGCCGGGCGAACGATGCATCTGCGAGACGATGACGCGCTCGGTGCCGTTGACGATGAAGGTGCCGTTGTTGGTCATGAGCGGAATGTCGCCCATGTAGACATCCTGCTCCTTGATGTCCTTGACCGAGCGGGCCTGCGTCTCCTCGTCGATATCGAACACGATCAGGCGCAGCGTCACCTTGAGCGGCGCGGCGTAAGTCATGCCGCGCTGGCGGCACTCGTCGACGTCGTATTTCGGCGGCTCGAATTCGTATTTGACGAATTCAAGCTGCGAGGAATTGGAAAAGTCGGAGATCGGGAACACCGACTTGAAGACGGCCTGCAGGCCCTCGTCGGGGCGGCCGCCCTCCGGCTCCTTGACCAGCAGGAATTGGTCGTAAGATGCCTTCTGAACCTCGATGAGGTTCGGCATCTCCGCCACTTCCTGGATTTTCCCGAAAAACTTCCTTACGCGCTTGCGACCGGTAAACGTCTGCGCCATCGTTTCAATTCTCTCTCGATTTGAATTCGGCAGGCAGCGCGGGCGCCTCTCCGGACGGCCGCAATCCATCGCGACCATCCGGACAGGCGTCGGGGCTGTCCGTTTCTATGTGATTCGGGGCCTGCCCGAACCGCCGCACGCTTTGCACTTCATCGTGGCCGGGCTTGGGAGGTGTACCGGCCGCCGCACACTTGACCCTGTCATCCCCCGGGCCCGCGGCCCGGGGATATTCTTTTGCCTCTGGATCCCCGGGTCTCGCTGACGCTCGCCCGGGGATTTCGCTTAAGTAAGCATTGCTTACTTAAGCTCAACCTTGGCGCCGACCTTTTCGAGGGTGGCCTTGATCTTGTCGGCCTCCTCCTTGTTGACGCCTTCCTTGACCGCCTTGGGCGCGCCCTCGACCAGGTCCTTGGCCTCTTTCAGGCCGAGACCGGTGAGCGCGCGGACCTCCTTGATCACCTCGATCTTCTTGTCGCCGACGGCGGCAAGCATCACGGTGAACTCGGTCTTCTCCTCGACCGCAGCGGCACCGCCGCCGGCAGGCCCGGCCGCCACCGCAACCGCGGCGGCAGCGGAGACGCCCCACTTCTCTTCCAGCATCTTCGCCAGATCCGCCGCTTCCATGACGGTCAGCTTCGACAAGTCTTCGACGATCTTTTGCAGGTCAGCCATTGTCTCTTCCTATCGGTTCGAACCAGTCGGATTGCGTGTCCTGAGCCGTCAGGCCGCGGCACCCTTGGAGGCATAGGCCTGGATCACGCGCGCCACCTTCGCGGCGGGAGCGTTGGCGAGTTGAGCGATCTTGGTCGCCGGAGCCTGGATCAGGCCGACGATCTTGGCGCGCAACTCATCCAATGACGGCAGCGAGGCGAGCGCCTTGACGCCGTTCATATCCAGAGCGGTCTTGCCCATCGAGCCGCCGAGAATGACGAACGCTTCGTTCGCCTTGGCGAAATCGACAGCCACCTTCGGCGCCGCGACCGGATCGCCCGAATAGGCGAGCACGGTCGGCCCCTGCAGCAGGGGCGCGATCACGGCGGCGTCGGTGTCCTTGAGTGCGATCTTGGCGAGACGGTTCTTCGCGACCTTCACGCTGGCGCCCGCCTGCCGCATCTGCTTTCGCAGCAGCTGCATTTGGGCGACGCTGAGGCCGGAATAGTGAGCCACCACCACGACGTTTGCGGCCTTGAAGACCCCGCTCAGTTCGGTGATGGACTCCGCTTTTGCCGCTCGATCCACTGCAAGCTCTTTCCGGTTTTGACGGCTCGCATCGCTTAAACGGGAGCCGCCGGGTTGCACCAGCCGTCCCGCCGACAAGCTTCACGCGAAGCAAACCGGGCAGGACGACGCTTCGAAAAGCCTGCCCCCCGAAACGCGGCTCGAAGCCGTCACGGGTCTTCCGAGGTTCGAACCAAACCGGCGCACCGTTGCCGGCGCGCAAACTTGGGTCTCATCCCCGTCTGTGCTGGCCCTTTCGGATTAAGCCCAGCCGGGCGCCGGCAGTCTTGGACAGGTCGACCGCTGCCAAATCTTCCTTGCGGAAGCCGGAGCGGCCTCGCGCGGCTTCGAAACAACGGTGCCGGCCTTCTTTCCCTTCAGATGTCCCGCTGGGATGTCCAAAAGGAATGAATTCCGATCACCATTGGTTTTTAGAGACGCGCAAAGGCGTGCCGACAATTGGGCCGGCACGCCCGATAGCGGTTATCTAGACGCTCAAGCCCGGTTTGCCAAGGCCTTTTCCACGAGAATCCCCGCAAAAAAGCCTCAGCTCGCAGCCCCGCCGCCGAACAGGCTCGGGATATCCACCTTGACCCCCGGGCCCATGGTCGAGGAGACCGCCACCCGGTTGATGTAGTGGCCCTTGGCCCCCGGGGGCTTGGCCTTCTGCACGGCATCCGCGAAGGCCTTGATGTTCTCCACCAGCTTGTCCTCGCTGAACGAGGCCTTGCCGACGCCGGCCTGCACGATGCCGGCCTTCTCCACCCGGAACTCGACGGCGCCGCCTTTGGCGGCTTTGACCGCATTGGCGACGTCCATGGAGACCGTGCCGACCTTGGGGTTCGGCATGATGCCGCGCGGCCCCAGCACCTTACCCAGGCGCCCGACCAGCGGCATCATGTCGGGGGTGGCGATGCAGCGGTCGAAGTCGATCTCGCCCTTGCTGACCTTCTCGACCAGGTCCTCGGCGCCAACGACATCGGCGCCGGCGGCTTTGGCCTCGTCGGCCTTGGCGCCGCGGGCGAAGACGCCGACGCGCACGGTGCGGCCGGAGCCGTTCGGCAGATTGACCACGCCGCGCACCATCTGGTCGGCGTGCTTGGGATCGACGCCGAGGTTCATCGCGATCTCGATGGTCTCGTCGAACTTGGCCTTGGCGCGCTCCTTCACCAACTTGACGGCTTCGGTGAGCGGATAGGATTTGGCCGGATCGATGCCCTCGCGGGCGGATTTGACGCGTTTTCCGATTGTCATGACCGTTACTCCGCCACCGAGATGCCCATCGAGCGGGCGGAGCCCTCGACCATCTTCATGGCCGCCTCGATCGTGTCGCAGTTCAAATCCTTCATCTTCTGCTCGGCGATTTCGCGCACCTGCTTCTTGGTGACCTCGCCGGCCGGTTCGCGGCCGGGGGTTTTCGAGCCGCTCTCGAGCTTGGCCGCCTTCTTGAGGAAGTACGACACCGGCGGCGTCTTCATCTCGAAGGTGAAGGAGCGGTCCTGATAGGTCGTGATGATGACCGGGATCGGGACGCCCTTCTCCATCTTCTGGGTCTGCGCGTTGAACGCCTTGCAGAACTCCATGATGTTGAGCCCGCGCTGGCCGAGCGCCGGCCCGATCGGGGGCGACGGATTGGCGGCGCCGGCGGGCACCTGCAATTTGAGGAATCCAGTGACTTTCTTCGCCATGTCTTACTCCTGTTAGTGGTGCGGATCTTGACGGTTGGCGACCGCCTCACCTCCCACGGCTTGTGAACGCTTCGTCTATAGCTTCTCCACCTGCGTAAATTCCAGCTCGACCGGCGTGGCTCTGCCGAAGATCGACACCGCCACCTTCACGCGCGAGCGGCCTTCGTCGACTTCCTCGACGGTGCCGTTAAACGAGGCAAACGGCCCGTCCGACACGCGCACCTGCTCGCCGACCTCGAACGAGACCGCGGGCTTGGGCCGCTCGATGCCCTCCTGCACCTGATGCAGGATGCGATCGGCTTCCGCATCCGAAATCGGCATCGGCTTTTTGTCGCTGCCGAGAAAGCCGGTGACCTTCGGCGTGTTCTTGATGAGATGGTAGACCTCGTCGGTCAGGTCCATCTTCACCAGCACGTAGCCGGGAAAGAATTTGCGCTCGGCCTCCACCTTGCGGCCGCGCCGCACCTCGGTGACTTTTTCCTTCGGCACCAGGATTTCTTCGAAGTGGTCGCCTAATCCCCGCTGCTTGGCCTGCTCGCGGATGGAATCGGCGACCTTGTTCTCGAAATTCGAATAGGCGTGCACGATGTACCAGCGCTTGGGCCGCGTGACGGTGGTGGCAGCAATGTCGCTCATCATTCAGCTCTTTAGTTCCAGCTTCCGATGCCGAGCACGAAGGTCACCGCAATGCGGATGATTTGATCCGCCACCAGGAAGAACACCGAGGCGATCGCCACCATGACGAAGACCATGGCGGTCGTGATCATGGTCTCCTTGCGCGACGGCCAGGAGACCTTGCGGGTTTCCTCGCGCACTTCCTGCAGGAAGCGGAACGGGCTCACCCGCTTGTGTCGGACTTCGACCGGCGCTTGATCGCTCATCTATTCGCTCTTCGTCCCAAATCCACCCGGGCCCGCCTGGCAGGAGTGGCAGGACTTCGAACCTGCAACCCCCGGTTTTGGAGACCGGTGCTCTAGCCATTGAGCTACACTCCTCCGGAAGCGGTTGCGGCGAACCTAAAGGTCCGCCGCGCCGATGTCATGCATTATACAACGCCTCAATGCAAGCGCCCTGAAGCCCCGTTTTCAGCGGTTTCCCGGCCCAGCCGGCCGCCGCGGAGGCTTATCCCGGGGCGGGCTTGTGCCGGGCTTCGTCTTGTTCAACATGGCACCGATCTAGCGGTCCGCAAACGGAACCATAGCTGACCGTTAGCGTCATATCCGGCGCACCGCCGGCTGCACCGCCAAGGGAGCCCTCATTCGATGCGAATTTCTGTCCGGTCATCTCGGCGCGCGGCGATAATCGCTTGCGCGAGCGTACTTGTGCTGTGGGGGTCGGCCGGCTGGCAGCCGGCTACCGCCGCGGGCGGCCCCTTTGCCGAATTTCATGGCAGCTGGTCGGGCACCGGCACCATGCGGAGCGGCGACAAGACCGAGCGCATTCGCTGCGACGCCAGCTATCGGCCGGTCGGCAGCACCCAGCACGAGATCGACCTCACGCTCAAATGCGACAGCGACACTTATAAATTCAATCTCGGCGGCCGCTTCCGGGCCGACGAAGGCAACCATGTTTCCGGCCAATGGACCGAGCACACCCGCAATGTCGGCGGGATCGTGGTCGGCAATGTGAACGGCGACGCGCTTTCAATTGCACGTCGAGAGTTCTGCCTTCACCGCCGACATGGTGATAGTGACCCGCAGCCGCCGGCAATCGGTGACGATCGACGCGCAAGGCGGCGGCCAAATCGTGAAAGCTGCGCTCACGCTCAACCAGCATTGACGGCGTCAAATCGGGCGGTGAGCGCCTAACTGGACCGGCACCATGGAGATCCACGCCCGCTACACTTTGATCGGCAGCTTCGTGCTGGCCTTCGCGCTCGGCCTGTTCGGGTTCGTTTATTGGATCCAGAACACCGGCGGGCTCGGGCAGCGGGCGATTTATCAGATCCGCTTCGAGCAGCCGGTATCGGGGCTGACGATCGGATCGGGCGTATTGTTCAACGGCATCCGCGCCGGCGTCATCACCGACCTGCAACTCGATCCGCAAGACCCCAAGCGGCTCAGCGCCTTGATCGCCGTCGATCCGGCGACCCCGATCCGCGCCGATACGCAAGTCGACGTGAGCTATCAGGGCCTGACCGGCGCCCCCGCCATCGCGCTCAAGGGCGGCGAAGCAAGCGCGCCGGCCGTGACCGGGCAGGACCATCGGCCGCCGGTGCTGGTGGCCGGCCCCGGCATCGGACAGAACCTCACGGAAGCGGCGCGCGCGACGCTGCACAATATCGATGACCTGGTGGCCAACAATTCCAAGGACCTGCACACGGCGATCAGCGGCTTCAGCACCTTCGCCGACATGCTCGGGCGCAATTCCAAAAAGCTCGAGGACATGATCGGCGGACTGGAGAAGCTCACCGGCGGCGGCGAGAAGACGCCGGTCGCGGTCTACGACCTCGCCGCGGCGAAGGATTTTCCCGGTCTCGCAAAGACCATCAAGCAGCAGATGGTGGTGCCGGATCCCTCGTCCATCCTGACCTTCGATACCCAGAAAATTCTCACGCGCAGCGCGGCCGGGACTTTTTCCAGCCTGGAAGACGCGCAATGGGCCGACAACCTGCCGAAGCTGATGCAGGCGAGGATCTTGCAGAGCTTCGAGAACGCGCACCAACTCGGCGCGGTCAGCCGGCCGATGGATCAGCTGGAGGGCGCCTACCGGCTGGAAACGGGCATCCGCAATTTCCAGATCGCGCTGGCGCCGGCGCCGACCGCCGTGGTCGAATTCTCGGCGCGCATGCTCGACGACAAGGGCAAAGTCTTGGGCGCGCGGCTGTTTAGCCGTTTCGGTGCCGGCCAAAAGCGTGCAAGCGCGCCGATGCGGTCGCAGCCCTCGACGCGGCCTTCACGCAAGCCGCGCAGGAGCTGGTGGTGTGGACGGTGGGGGTGCTTTAGCGCCGCGCGAAGGCTGGAGCGGGTGAAGGGAATCGAACCCTCGTCATCAGCTTGGAAGGCTGTTGCTCTACCATTGAGCTACACCCGCGTAACGCGACGCGCATTGTACCGGGATTCTCGCCCGCCTTCGTTAAGCTGCGGCGGGTCGGCTTGCCGAGCCGGCGCGCCACCGATCTCGAGTTTACCCGAGATCGCGCAATTCGGCTATGCCGCAAGCCGGCTATAGCCGACTCGCGTAGCGAGCGAAGGCTGGTGGGAGAGGTAGGACTCGAACCTACGAAGGCGTAAGCCAGCGGATTTACAGTCCGCCCCCTTTGCCACTCGGGACACTCTCCCCCAAACGCCGCCGCACCGTATTGATCTTAAAAAGATAAACGGCCGCATGCGTCGGCTGATCGGGAATTGCGGGTTTTATGGGCAGCCACCCTTGCTAAGTCAATGGAGAGCTACCCCGCCCGCGGCGGATCGGTTAAGGCACGCGCAATGGCAGCCAAAGCCGCCCACCTCCGCGGCCCCGCTCCGGCGGCAAGCCGGGCGCCACCCGCGAGCAGGTCGAACGCCGCGAGCGCTTCGAACGCGCCCGCCGCGAGAGTCTGCGCCCGGAAGGCGACGCCCCGGTCGCGATCTATGGCTGGCACACGGTGACGGCGGCGCTGCGCAATCCGGCGCGGCATATCCGCAAGCTGCTCGCCACCGAAAACGCCGCCCGGCGGCTGTCGGAGGAGGCCATCGTGCCGCCGCCCAAGCCGGAGATCGTGCGGCCGAGCGCCATCGCCGAACGGCTTTTGCCCGATGCCGTGCATCAGGGCCTCTATCTGGAGACCGACGCGCTGGCCTCGCCGCCGATCGAGGATTTGCCGGCCAAGGGCGTGGTGCTGGTGCTCGACCAGATCACCGATCCGCACAATGTCGGCGCGATCTTCCGCTCGGCCGCGGCCTTTGGCGCGAGCGCGATCGTGACCACGCAGCGCCACTCACCGGACGCGACCGGCGCGCTGGCCAAGGCCGCCTCCGGCGCGCTCGAACTGGTGCCGCTGGTCAACGTGCAGAATCTCGCGCGCGCGCTCGACGCGCTCAAGCAAAGCGGCTTTCTGGTGGTCGGCCTCGATAGCAGCGGCGATGCCGACCTCGCATCGCTTTCGCTGCGGGCGCCGCTGGCGCTGGTGCTGGGCGCCGAAGGCAAGGGCTTGCGGCAATTGACCAAGGCGACCTGCGACCACGTCGCGCGCATCGATCTGCCGGGCGAGATCAAGAGCCTGAACGTGTCGAACGCGGCGGCGCTGTCGCTTTATGTCGCGAGCCGGCAGTTCAACAGCGCGTAAAACGAAAACGGCGGGCCCCCGCCCGCCGCTCGCGTCCCACGAACCGAAAAATCTATTGCACCACTTCCGCGTTGGCATCGCGGCCGTGTCCCTTGCGGAACAGGCGGATGCTCATGCGGTCGGGCCCGAGAATGGTGATCTCGGCGTCGGCCTGGATCACGCGCTTCGTGTTGGCGTCGCGTGCCGCATGTTTGCGCTTGGCCGGCCGCTCGACCTCGGTCGTCCGGCCGCCGGGCTGGATCACCACCTCTTCTTCTCCGACTTCGCGGCGCTGGCGGATCAAGCCGCGGCCCGGCGCGTCCTCGGTGATATGGCGGCGCTCGATAATGCGCGGCGGATCGTCGACCACCCGCTGATGCTCGATCACCCGCGGTTTTTCGCGCACGATTTTGGTGGTGTGGATGACCTTGGTTTTGACGTGACGCTTGGCCAGTTCATCGATCAGCGCGCGGTCGGCATGAGTGCGTTGCGGGCGCTCGGCCGCAGGCTGCTCGCAGTCGACGCAGCGCTCAGGCGCATTGGCGCGCGGCTTCGCCGGGCGATGGATCACATAGGTGTTGGGCGCGACCTCGACCGCATAGGGCTGCTGCGGCTGCGCGCCGTAACGCGTGGCGCCCGCCGGCGGGTAGGAGCTGTACCATTGCGCCTGCACAGCCGTGGCCGGCAGCATGCCGAGAACGGCGGCGGCGAGGATGGCGAATGGGCGCGGACGAGACTTCATTGCGCGGCTGCTCTCATTTCTCGATCGCGGGCGGGGGCGGCGGGGCCTGCTGCTCGTCGGCGCGGCGCTTGATCGCGCGCGCGCGCCGGCGGCAGCTCGCGGATGAAGGTCTGCGAGGTCGACCAATAGCGCTCGAAAGTTTCGGCCGGCTCCAGCGGCGTATCGTCGGCCTGCGGCAGCTCGGCCTTGTCGGCGCCGAACGGGAAATAGTGGCGATGCCGCCACGGCGCCAACCAATAGGCGCGCACGACGACGCCCGGCTGAAAATCGTAGATCACCAGCGGCCCGGCACTTCGGCCGAAGGGCACGTGATGGGTGAAGACATTGCGCTCGGCGCGCTCGCCCGCAAGATCGGCGGCGCGTGCGGCGCTGACGCCGGCGAAGCCCAAAATCAAAATCGCGATGGCCAGGAACGCGCGCATTCGACCGCAACTTTCAGCGAGGAAATTCGATTGCATTTTATACGAAGGCTTTACCGCAGCCGCGGCCAATCGCGGGGTAACATTAATCGCGCCGCGCGCCTTAAACGCGCCGGGATTGGTCGCACAATCGTGTTTGCAAATTTCGTTCACCGCAGGCTCGTTAAAGTTAATCGCCCATGCCGAACCGCCGAACATCCGACGCCGCCCGAGCGCCGGCGCGCGCGAGTTTCCGCCGCCGCTATGACGAGCTGGAAGCGCGCCGCGCGGCGCTGATCGAGCGCCTGTCCGCCCTGGGCGAGGCGTCGCGGCGGCATCCGGCCTACCGGCGCGCCGGCACCTTGCTCAACGCGACGTTCCGCAAGGAGAGGCTGGCGCAGCGGCTGGCGGTCTTGCAGGCCGCCGCCTGGCTGATCGACGTGCTCGAAAAGCTCAGCCCGCTCGCCTGACCGCCGGCGCCCGGCAGAGCCGCCTTAGCGGCGCTCGGTTTTTCCCGCCCCAGCGTCGCCCAGCCGACATTTCCCGATGCGGCTTGTGGCGGCCGCGCGACGCTGATAGCTCTGCCCGATCCGGGCAAGCCGGGTTAGCTCAGCGGTAGAGCAGTCGCTTTGTAAGCGAAAGGTCGGGGGTTCAATCCCCTCACCCGGCACCGGAAATCGGCGTTTTCGGGCGGCGCAAAATCGCCCTCACGGACGCGCCCGGGACCTTGTGACGCCCGCGCCGACTGTGCCAGACTACCGGGCGTTAGTAATACCCCGGAGATCTAGCATGCCGCAGGGCACCGTAAAGTGGTTCAACCCGACCAAGGGCTACGGCTTCATCCAACCGCAAGAAGGCGGCAAGGATGTTTTCGTGCACATCTCGGCGGTTGAACGTGCCGGCCTCACGACCTTGAATGAAGGCCAAGTCGTTCAGTTTGAGCTCGTCGAGAATCGCGGAAAGACGTCCGCAGAGAACCTCAAGGTCAAGTGACCGCGGCGCCCGCGCTTACTTCCTTACGGCCTCTTTGATTTGATTTCGCCGCCGAACCGGTTCGGGCTCGGCGGCTGTCGCACGTCGGCGCGCGGCGGGCGGCGCGCTCAGCGCGTCAGCCGCTCGAGCTCGGGAAACGGCGCGTAGGCCGCGTCCTTGCAATATGGCAGGACGTCCTTGCCGTCGATGAAGCGGTCGAGCTTGCCGGAGACGTAGACGGCGGCGCCGTCCTTGACGCCGGCATATTGGCCGCCGCTTTTGCGCGCATTGTAGCGCACGCAGGCGATGTAGCGGTCGCCGGGGCCGGCCTTCTTGAGCTGCGGCTGCGAGACGCCGGCCTCGCGAATGTGGCTCGGATCGTTGAGATAGGTGCGCAGGAACGCCAGCAGGTCCTGCTTGTAGTTTTGCGGAACGACGTTCTGCGCGTTCCACTGCGCCTCGAGCTCGGCCGGGCTCGGGTCGAGATTGGTCGTGCAGGCGCCGAGCACCAGCAAAGCCGGCACCGCCAGCCACCGCATCCTTATGCTCCGCATTGCCATAACCGCGCCTCCGTTGGCGATCATAGCGGCAAGGAGGGCGGGGCGTGAATAGCCCTCAGCCCGCACGGTGTTGCATAGCGGGGGCGGCTGCCAAACAATGGCAGGCTCGGAGAACAACCATGTCAGCCCTCACGCGCCGCTCGTTCATCGCCGCCGGCACGCTTGCCGGTGCAGCCGTAGCGCTGTCCCGGCCGGCCGGCGCCGGCCTGCCGGCGGCCAAGATGCAAGGGCCCGGCGCCTACCGCTACCAGCTCGGCGATTATCAGTTGACCGCGCTCTATGACGGCACTTGGTATTTGCCGATCGACGACAAGTTCATCCGCAACGCCTCGGCCGCGCAGGTCAACGCGGCGCTTGAGCGCGCCTTCCTGGCGCCGAGCGTGCTGCCGATCACCTTCACCGCGCTGCTGGTCAATACCGGATCGAAGCTCGTTTTGATCGATACCGGCACCGCCGGGCAGATCACCGACACGGCCGGCATGATGCTCATCAATCTCATGATCGCCGGCGTCGCCCCCGCCGACATCGACACGATTGTGATCTCGCATTTCCATCCCGACCATATCGACGGCATCAAGACCAAGGACGGCGCCAAGCTGTTCCCGAACGCCGAAATCCTGGTGCCGGAGCCGGAATGGACGTTCTGGATGGACGACGCCAATATGGACCGCGCCACCGGCGCCGTGCATAAATATTTCCTCAATGCGCGGCGCATCTTCAAGGACATCGCCGGCGAGGTGCGTAAGTTCAAGCCCGGCGCAGAAGTCGCGCCCGGCATCGTCTCGATTCCCGCGTTCGGCCACACGCCCGGCCACACCGCTTTCGGCGTCTACTCGGCCAACCAGTCGCTGCTGGTGATGAGCGACACCGTGCGCAACCCATATCTGTTCGTGCGCCATCCGCGACTGGCAGCCGATCTTCGACATGGACGGGCCGCAGTCGGTGATGGCGCGCCGCGCCATGCTCGATCGCGCCGCGGCCGACCGCATGCTGGTGGAGGCCTATCACTTCCCCTTCCCGGCTTGCGGCCACATCGTCCGGAATGGCGCCGGCTACGAGCTCGAGCCGGTGATGTGGGCGCCGCTCTAGCGTCGACTCAAAACGTCGCGCCGGCGCGCAGGAGAACGTCCGGCCCGGTTGCGGATAGGCGTTGTAGGTGCCGATCGCGCTGGCAAATCCGTACGGAAAGGGGCTCGCCACCGCATAGTCGAAGTACTGGGCGTTGAAGAGGTTCTGCACCGACGCCGACCAGAAGAACTTTTCGATTTCGCCGCCGAGACGCACGTCGACCACGGTGTGCGCCGGAATCATCGGCTGCAGATTGACCTGGTCATTGTCCATCCGCCGCTGGCCGACGTAACGCACCACGCCGTCGAACGTGAGATATTTCTGCCAGATATTCCAGGATGGCGCCGACATTGCCGGTCCAGCGCGAAACCAGCGGCACGTCGTTGCCGGCAAAGATGCCTTGGCGGAACACCGCCCGCGTATAGGCGACGCCGCCCTTGATTTGCAGATTGTCGGTGAGCTGATAGCTCGCGCTGGTTTCGACGCCGTAGCGGCGCGTCGGATCGAGATTGGTGTTGGTAAACGTGGCTGGACTGAAGTGGATCTCGTCTTTCAGCTTCATGTCGTACGCGCTCCATTGCGCGTTGAAGCGGCCCGGCATTGACGCGTAGGCCGCCTTCCACATCGTGCGACGTCTGCGTGCGCAAATCGAAATTCGTCGGCACGCCGGAAAACGCCGGGGCAAGACCGACACGCTCGTCCACGTTCGGCGTGCGGAAGCTCTCGCGCGGCGCGGGCGAACACGACGAACATGCCGTTGAGGCGATGTTCGAGGCCGATATGCCACGCCTGATGGTTTTCGGTCTTGCTGAGCGGAAGGCCGCCCACGTCGAAAGGAAACGCCGAACCCGGCGCGTTCGGATCGAACACGTCCTCGGCGGTCAAGTCGATTCTGCTGATGGCGCATGCCGAAGGACAGATCGGTGTTCGCCAGCAGCGTGATGGTGTGTTGCGCGTAGCCCGCGAGCGACCACTGCCGTAAGCGGTAGCTGTGGATCGGCGGATCGTTCTGGTGCAACCCGCGCTCGTTGCGATAATAGCGAATTGTAAAAATCGACGCCGGCAATAAGCTTCGACGGCAGGCCGAACACAGTGTATTCGCTGTTGACGCGCGGCGTGAACGAGACCGTGGAAAGCCCGGTCGAGAGAAGATTAGCTCGAAGCCGCCGAGAAACGCCGCCGCCTTGTCGTTGCGCAGCCGGATGCCGCCATCGACGACCACTTCCGTGCCCGGTCTGAGAATACGCGTGACGCCGGTCGTCACGCTGGTGCCTTGCGTGTCGGCATAATCGAACGGCGTGGTGGCACCACGGCGGTCGGTAACCAGTTCGATTGAGGCCGGTGACCGCGTCGACGCGCCGGGCGCCCGGCAGGCCTTGATGCTGGTCGTCGGCCGTAATGTTGAGGTAGGCGCTGCCTTCCGGCGCCGTGTAACGGAAGTCGCCGACGCCGCTGTTTTGCTGCGTGACGTTGTTTTCGCGATAGCCGTCGGAAGTAAACATGGTGCCGTAAACGGAAGTCGACCAGGGGCCGGACGGATCCGCTCGCCGACGCAGTGCCCTCGGCGTGGCGGAACGAGCCGGTCGAACCCTCGACCTTGCCCGAGGCTGGCTGCCCGACGGCAGACTTGGTGACGATGTTGATGACACCGCCGACGGCGTTGTCGCCATAGAGCACGGCGCCGCTGTTGCCGCGCGTGATTTCGATATGATCGATGCTGTTGCGCGGAATGGCGGCAAAATTGACGTTCGCCATGTCGATATCGTTGAGCCGCCGCCCGTTGATCAGCACCAGCGTGTTGGAAACGGCGGAGGCGCCGAACCCGCGCATATCGATGGTGGTGCCGGCGCCGTTGACGCCGCCGAAGAGACTGGTGGTCTGGATGCCGGCCTCGCGGCCGATCAGGTCCTGCAGCGATTCACTCGGAGAACGCGCGATCTGCTCGGAGGTGATGACCGAGGTGGAGGCGCCGACAATGCCGCCACCGAGCCGGCTCGACGTGACGCCGATTTCCGGCAAAACCAGCGTCTTGTCCTGTGCGCCAGCCCGCTCGACAAGCAGCACGCTGAGCGCCAAAGCGGCACCCGCAATTCCACGTAAGTTTCCCATGACTTCACGTTCCTTCGTTTGCGCGCGCGCAATGGCGGGCGCATCGGGTGAGACCAAGCCCGCTGCGAAGGACACGGATCACAACGCGTGAACGACGCGCCGCTGTCGTGCCGAATGTCGTGGGAGATTTAAGCCCTCACGGCCTTCGCACCGGCATTGACGTCACCGCTGCGAAAGACCGCTCCGTATGGACGCCCCGTCCACCGGTTGGGTGACCGTGCTGGCAGGTCTCCTGGCTCGCGGGTCGTTGCTCGAGTTGCGTCCGGCCTTCCCAGTTGCCCAGTGGCCGTATAGACGCGAGCTCGCCGCTCACAGTTACGGGGGTAGCCGCGGATTGCTGCAAATGGTGCAGATTCCGCGTTCCCTCTTTCGTCCCCGGGTTTCGCCCGGGGAACCAGCACGCTGAAATGTTCCACCCGGCCAAACGCCAAGTCAAGCGCCACGGTGCGAGCACGGGAAAACCGATTGCGGCAATCTAAAATTTATTCCCGGCAACGGACTAATTTCCAGTCACGAAATGTTTTTCCTGTAGCGCGGCGATTCGGCATATCGTGGCGCCATTACCGCCCCTTAGGAGAGCCCCGACTATGACACCAACCCTTACCTTCCGCCGCCTCGGCATCCTCGCCGCCGCCGCCCTCTTGGTGACGGCCGTCGGCATGAAGCCGCTTTATGCCATGGGCACCGAAAACCCGCCGGCGCCGACCGATGACGGCAGCAAGAAGAAGAAAAAGAAACCCAGCAACGCCATCGAGCAGCCACAGCAGCAGCAGGCCGCGGCGAAATTCCTGCACGACTACCGCGCCGCGCGCGAGATGATCCTCGCCGGCAATTACCAAGGCGGCATCGCGGCCATGCACGCGCTCGGCCATGACGAGCATCCCGACGTCGCCAATTACATCGGCTACGCCTACCGCAGGCTCGGCGACTACAAAGACTCGCAGGTTTGGTACGAGGCGGCACTCAAGGCCGACCCGAACCACGTGCGCACCTGGTCCTATTACGGCATGTGGCAGATGGAGCAGGGCAACCGCCTCAAGGCGCTCGACGATCTGCAGAAGGTGAAGCTGATCTGCGGCTCGACCGACTGCAAGGAATATCTCGAGCTCAAGGCCGTGATCGACGGCAAGGCCAGCTATTAGTTTTTCGCCAGCAAGAAATGCGCGATCGCCGGGGCGCTTCCCCGGCGATTGCGTTTTAAGGGCCGCCCGTCGCCTCCGCCACGATCCAGCGATAATAATCGGCATCGACGCTTTCCACCGGCAGCACCATGATCGCCGGCGTGTCGTAAGCAGTGCAGCGCCTTGACCTGCCGGCGCACGGCTTCCGCGAGCGAGGCCCGCGTCTTGACCAGCATGACCGCCTCCTCGGCGCGCTCGATCTTGCCCTGCCACCAGTAGTGCGAAATCATCCCGGGCAGGATATTGACGCAGGCCGCCAGCCGTTTTTCGACGATGGCGCGGCCGGCCTGCTCCGCCTCGACAATCGAGGGCCAAGTCGTATAGACGAGCACGGCGCGTTCCATCGTCGGGTCCTTTCATGAGCCCCCCGGATTTCAAGCACATCGCCTTCGTCGCCGGCACGACGCCGGAAGCGCGCGAGGCCTATGCGCGCCTTGAGGCGCTCTACGGCAATGTCGAACCCAAGTCCGCCGACGTGATCGTGACGCTCGGCGGCGACGGGCTGATGCTGCAAACCCTGCACAAGTTCATGAATTCCGGCAAGCCGATCTACGGCATGCATCGCGGCACCGTCGGCTTCCTGATGAACGAGTTTGCCCTCGAAGGCCTGCCCGAACGCATCGCCGCCGCGCAGATGACGGTGATCCACCCGCTGGTGATGCGCGCGCGCGACACGCTGGGGCGCATCAACGAGCACCGCGCCATCAACGAAGTGTCGCTGTTCCGCCAGAGCGCGCAGGCGGCGCATTTGCGCATCCTGATCGACGGCAAGGAGCGGCTGGCCGAACTGGTCGCCGACGGCCTGCTGGTGGCGACGCCGGCCGGCTCCACCGCCTATAACCTGTCGGTGCAGGGCCCGATCATCCCGATCAACGCGCCCATGCTGGCGCTCACCCCGATCAGTCCGTTCCGGCCGCGGCGCTGGCGCGGCGCGCTGCTGCCCGACAAGGCCAAGGTCACCATCGAAGTCATGAACCCCGAGAAGCGGCCGGTGGCCGCGGTCGCCGATCAGCGACGAGGTGCGCTCGGTGCGCAGCGTGGACGTCGCCATGGACCACGGCTGTTCGATCAACCTGCTGTTCGATCCCGGCCACAATCTCGACGAGCGGATTTTGCGCGAGCAGTTCGGGTTCTGACCTGCCGCTGACGCGCGAGCGGGTCATGACGGCGCTGTTGACGGCATAGCGCGCCCGTCTGGCCACGGCCGGGCGGCCGATGCTAGGCTTGGCCCTGCTGGAGGGGACCTGATGACAGTCAAAGCACTCGCCGCCGTTGCGCTCGCGCTGGCCTGCAGCCTTGCCGCTTGCGGCGTGAGTCCCGGCCTCACCGGCAACTCGACCGGCGGCATCATCCAATGGACCCCGGAGAACCAAAAATACGCGCGCGACTACGCCGCCGAGCACTGCGGCTATTACGGCAAGGTCGCGGAAATGAAGCGCCCCGTTCCCCGCCCCGGCGAATATATCAGCTTCACCTGCCAGTTCCCCACCGACGGCCCCAGCTTCCGCTACTCGCACTGACGCCGAAGCGCCCGCGATCCTTATCCTAAACCGTTCGTTAACGACCGCCCGCTAGCTTGGAACCCGACGGTAACGGGCCGCGTGCCCGGGGCCCGGGGCAGCATGGTTCGCATCGATTTCAACCGCCTGCGTTTCCTCGTCATCGACGACAACGCCCATATGCGCCGGATTCTGCGCACGCTGCTGCACGGCTTCGGCGCGCGCGAGGTCTACGAGGCCGAGGACGGCGCGGCCGGGCTGGAAGCCTTCACCCATTACGTCCCCGACATCGTGATCACCGACTGGGCGATGCCGATCTTCGACGGGCTCGAGCTCACGCAGATGATCCGCCAGCCCGGCGCCAATTCGAACCCTTACGTCGCCGATCATCATGCTCACCGGCCATTCCGAGAAGAAGCGCGTGACGGCCGCGCGCGACGCCGGCATCACCGAATTCCTGGCCAAGCCGATCTCGGCCAAGGGCCTCTACCAGCGCATCGTCAACGTGGTCGCCAATCCGCGCCCGTTCATCAAGACCAAGACCTATTTCGGCCCCGACCGCCGCCGCAACGTCAACCCGAACTATGTCGGCGCCGAGCGCCGCAAGGGCGGCAAGGCCGACGTGATCCGTCAAGTCGCCGTTGCTCGAAAAAGTTCGCGCCCCAGGCTGACAAAGGAACGACTCGCCATGGCTCCCCGCAAGGACACCGCGGCCGTCGCCACCTACGGCGACCACGAGGTCATCACGCCGGAGAACAAGCTGCGCAAGGCGGTGTCCGACCGCCCGCTGTCTGCCGGGCGAGGAGGATCCGGTCGCGCGCGCGGAAAAGGCGCTGGCCGAACTGTCGACCGAATTCTCCGTCTGGATGGAGTCCGAATGCGAGCGCCTCGACAAGGCGCGGCACGCGCGTCGTCAAGGGCGGCTTCGGCAAGGCCAACAAGGAAGCGCTGTTCCACGCCGCCCACGACATCAAGGGCGAAGCCGCCACCTTCGGCTATCCGGCCGTGGCGGCGGCCGCCGACAGCCTGTGCCGGCTGATCGAGCACACGCCCGACGCCAACCGCATTCCGCTCAAGCTGGTCGACCAGCACGTCGATGCGGTGCGCGCGATCTACCGCGAATATGCCCGCTCCGACGCCAAGGAGCTCGCCGCCACGCTGACCGGCCGGCTGCGCGAGGTGACCGACGAATTCCTGGTGCACGAGAACCGCAATCGACCCGGACGTGATCGACCAGATCATGGGCGCGCCGTCGCTCGCGCCGGAATAAGCGGCTTTACGCGACCAGCCGCGTGTCTTCGGCAAGCGGCGCCGGCAGCCGCGGCATCGAACCGTCGGCCACCAGATCCTCGCAGAACATGCGCGCTTCCTCGCGCGCGGCTTCGACCGCGAAACGCCGCAGCAGCGCCAGCAGCGAGGCCATGTCGGCGCTGCGCTCGGCAGCGCACGCCTCCAGCACCCGCTCGACCATGCGCCGCTTGAGCCGCGCCGCCCCGCCCTGCTCGCCGAGCAGCACGCCCTCGCGCATCGCCACCAGCGCCTCGCGGAACGCCGGATAGGCCGTGTCCGGCAAGCCCGGCCTTGCCGTAGAGCGCGCGGAAGCCGGAAATATTCTTGTCGTGGATGTAGCTTACGGCGCGCTCGAGCGGCACGCCGGACAATTCGGCCAGCGCCTCCTCGAACAGCACCACATTGCCGGAGAGCAGCCCGCGCAGGATCATGCCGGCGGTCAATTGCCCGCTTTGGCGCAGATGCTGCACCAGCTCGCCAACCTCCTCGTAAGGCGTGTCGGCGGCGAGCGCGACGGTCGCCTTCTCGCAAGCCTCGCGCGCGGCGTATTCGGCATGCTCCAGCCCGAGCCATTGCCGCGCGACGACGAAGCCGGCCAGCGTCTGCGACAGCTTGGAGAGCAGCGCCTGGCGCGTCGCCATCGGCAGATCGGCGCGCGCCAGCAGGTTTTCGCGGATCGGCGCCAGATGGCCGAAGCGCTCGACCATGCGGTCGATCGAGAAAGGCGCGATATCGGCGTCGAGATTTTCCAGCAGCACAAGGCAGGCCTGCGCCGATGCCGACTTCGGCGATCGCCGCGGCGAGCGAGCGCGGCAGCAGCGCGCGCGTGGCGATCGCAACCTGGGCTTCCGGATGCGCGGTGGCGATCAAGTCGACCAGGTCGTCTTCCATCAGCAGCGGCGAGCGCGCCAGCACGGGGATGGCGATCTCCGGCTGATCGGCGGCGAGCGCATGCACGACCACGCGCGGCGCCTTCTGCGCCGAGGCGAAAACCTCGGCGAGCGCGCGCCGCACCAGCGGCGAGGGATCGTCGAGCAGCATGATCATCGCGCCTTCGGCGGCGGCGAGATCGTCGGGGGACAGATCGGAATGGAGATAGGCGCGCGCCAGCGCGGAGGTGGCCTCGGCTCGTTCGCCGGGCGGCGCGTGACGGACCCACTGCAGGAACTGACGAACAATCATGACTGAACCGACGCCACAACAACGCCGCCTCAACTCGGACGGCGGGCAAAGCTTAGAGCGCGACGCTTAACAAAGCGTTCACCATAGAAATTGAGCGAGTGTTAACGACGTTTTCGCGGTCAGACTTTGCCGCCCACGGACTTGCGCAGGCCGGGCGCGGGATCCCTGAACAAATCGAGCAGGCCTGACGGCGGGTTGGCCGGCTGCGGCTGGCCCGTCCGCCAAAGCGAGTTGACGGCCGGCGACACGCCGCCCTGCGGGCGGTCGGTGAACATGGCCTGGAACAGCGGCCGGTTGTCGGGCACCGGCGCCTGATTGCGCGCCTGCGCATAGGCCTGCGCCACGCCGGCGGTGTCTTGCGGCGGCGCAATGACCGGCGCCGGCCCGCCCGGCGCAAAGGCGAGCGCGCGCGCAACGTCATAGCGGCCGGTCAGTTTGCCGTAGACCGCGCTGGCGGCGAGCGGGTGGCCGGAGCGGTCGTAGAAGATGGTGGGATTGGCGGCGGCGGCCTGCGGAAACATCTCGGCCGCATTGGCGCGCGGCTGGCTTTGCGCCGCGCCGATCAGCTTGGCCGCCCCGTCCGGCCCGAGGAAATGCGCGATGTAAAGCTCGCCTTCCGAGGGCGCGCGGCCGATCGCGGCGTTGAGCTGGGCGGCATTGCTGCGGGTGAAGGCGCCCGCCATGGTCGCGCTCACCGCCGGATCGCTGCGCAGCCGCATGATCGCCGCCCGCGCGGCCGCATCCGGTACGGCAAATTGCCCGTCCGGCCCCTGCACGATTGCCGCGGCATAAGGGGCAAAGCCGAGCGAGGGGCCGGCCTGTTTCATGGTGGCAAGCCAGGTCTGCTCGATGAACTGGTAGAGCCCCTTGGCCGAGGAGGTCGTTGCCTGCGCCGCCGGATTAAGGTTGGATTCGATCTGCGCGGTGGTGAGCAGATATTCGAAGCTGGTGCCGGTCGAGTGCGCCGCTTGGCGGATGGCGCCCGCAACGGGAGATGCCGCGCCGCCATTGATGGAGAAGATCGCCATGGGCTTCCGCGTTTTTCGCCAAGCCCTGTGGACCGTGCGATATTATGGTAAATGAGTGGTTAACGGCGGCGTATGGAGGACGCGATGGCGGACACGATCCAACGGCACAAGCGCGGCGGGCTCTATTTCGAGGACTTCGAGGTCGGCAAGACCTACGAGCACCGCTATACGCGCACGGTCACGCAGATGGACAACATGCTGTTCTCCAACATGACACTCAACCCGCAGCCGCTGCATATCGACCGGCACTTCTGCGAGCAGGAGACCGAGTGGGGCCAGCCGCTGATGAATTCGCTGTTCACGCTCGGCCTGATGATCGGCATTCAGGTCTCCGACATGACGGTCGGCACGACCATCGCCAATCTCGGCATGAGCGACGTCAAGTTCCCGGCGCCGCTGTTCGAGGGCGACACCGTGCATTGCACGACCGTGGTCGTGTCAAAGCGCGAGTCGAAATCGCGGCCCGGCGCCGGCATCGTCGAATTCCATCACAAGGCGTTCAAGCAGGACGACACGCTGGTGGCCGAATGCCACCGCAACGCCTTCATCGTGATGCGGCCGAAGTGACATAGACAAGTGACGTAATGCGCTCCCTTCTGTTCGTGCCCGCCGACGGCGGAGCCAAGCTCGACAAGGCTTTCGCCAGCGGCGCCGACGGCGTCATCCTCGATCTCGAGGATTCGATTGCGCCCGAGCGCAAGGATGTGGCGCGCAAGGCGGCGCTGGATTTCCTCAAAAGCGCGACATCGCAAGAAGGACCGCCCGCGCCTGCTTGGTGCGCATCAACGGCCTCGACACCGGCATGACCGACGCCGATCTCGACGCCATCGTGCCGGGCGCGCCCGACGCCGTGCTGTTTCCCAAGGCCGAAGGCGGCGCGACCGTCACGCATCTCGACGCCAAGCTGACCGCGCGCGAGGCCATCGCCGGCCTGCCGGAAGGCGCGATCAAAATTCTGGCGCAGACGGTGGAGTCGGCGGCCGGCCTGTTCACCGCCGGCACTTACAAGAATTGCAGCGCGCGGCTGATCGGCATGACCTGGGGGCCGGAGGATCTCTCCGCCGAACTCGGCGCCGAGGCCAACCGCGAGACCACCGGCGAGCTCACCGAGCCCTATCGCATCGCGCGCGCCATGTGCCTCTACGGCGCGGCGGCGGCGCGCGTGCCGGCGATCGAGACCATCCACGTGGATTTCCGCAACGCCGAGGTGCTGCGCAAGGATACCGAGATCGCGCGCCGCGACGGCTTCACCGGGCGGCTCGCCATCCATCCGGCGCAGGTGCCGGTGATCAACGACGTGTTCACGCCCGCGCCAGAGCAGATCGACAAGGCCAAAGCCATCGTCGCGGCGTTTGCGGCCAAGCCCGGCGCCGGCACCGTCGGCATCGACGGCAAGATGTACGACCGCCCGCATCTGGCGCGGGCGCAGGCGGCTGCTGGCGCGCTGAAAGCCTAGTCTCGCTTGCGCTTGGCGAAGGCCGACATCATCCGCGCCGGCTCGTCGGTCTCGAAGGCGCGCGCGAAGGCGTCGATGCCGGCGGCGATGGCGGCGTCAATCGGCAGCGTTTCCCATTGCTGCATCAGCGCCTTTTGACTGCGCACCGCCTGCGCGCCGGCGGCGAGCAGCGCCGCCACGATCTTCTCGACTTCGGCATCGAGCGCCGCCGGCGCGACCACGCGCTCGATGAGACCCCAGCGCAGCGCGGTCTCGGCGTCGATGATCTCGCCCAGCATCAACAGCTCGCGCGCGCGGCCGTAACCGATCAAGTGCGGAATGAGCGCGGCCTCCACCACCGAGGGAATGCCGACTTTCGTTTCCGGCATGCCGAATTTGGCCCGCGTCGTCGCCACCCGCAGATCGCAGGACACCGCCACTTCCAGCCCGGCGCCGAGCGCATAGCCGTCGATCGCTGCGATCACCGGCACCGGCAGCCGGCGCAGGCAATCGCAGGTCTGATGCACCAGCGTGATGAAATCGCGCGCGGTCGCAGCGGTCAGCGCCGCCATCTCCGGAATGCTGGCGCCGCCGATGAAGGCCGCCTCGCCGGCGCCGGTGAGCACCAGCGCGCGCAAGTCCTCGCGCGTGCCAAGCGCGTCCACCGCCGCGATGAACTCGGTCATCAGCGCGCGGTCGAGCGTGTTGAGCTTGGCGCGGTTGTCGAGCGTGAGGTGAGCGATCGTCCCGCCCGCGCGCGTGTCGAGCCGCACATCGACGCGGCCGCCGCTCATGACTTGCCGTAGACGGCTTTCGGATCGAACGTCTTGTCGGCGTCGCGGAATTCCAGCTTGACCGCGCCCTTTTTGCCGAGCGGCACCGCGCGATAGAAGCACGAGCGCCGCCCGGTGTGGCAGGCGCCCTCGCCCGCCTGCTCGACCTTGAGCCAGAGCGCATCCTGGTCGCAATCGACGCGCAACTCGACCACGCGCTGGACATGGCCGGAGCTCTCGCCCTTCTTCCACAGCGTCTTGCGCGAGCGGCTGTAGTACCAGGCCTCGCCGCTTTCGATGGTCTTGGCGAGCGCCTCGGCGTTCATGTGCGCGACCATCAGCACGTCGCCCGATGTCGCGTCGGTGACGACGGCCGTGACGAGGCCGTCCGCGTCGAATTGCGGCGCGAAGGTGAGCCCCTCTTCGATTTGCGATTGATCGAGCCAATCTCGCCTCGCGTCGTTACCGCGGGGCTAGCGTTGCGCGCCCGCGCAGCATGGTCATGAAACGCACCTGCTCGTTCGGATCGTCGCGGAACGCGCCGGTGAAATGCGTGGTCACCGTCAGCGCGCCGGGCTTCTCCACCCCGCGCAGCGACATGCACATGTGCTCGGCCTCGATCATCACCGCCACGCCGCGCGGCTTCAGGATCTCGTCGATCGCGGTCGCCATCTGCGAGGTCAGATGCTCCTGCGTCTGCAGGCGGCGCGCATAGACGTCGACCAGCCGCGCCAGCTTCGACAGCCCCACCACCCGCTCGACCGGCATATAGGCGACATGCGCCTTGCCGAAGAACGGCATCATGTGGTGCTCGCAATGCGAGTTGAAGCTGATGTCCTTGACCAGCACGAAATCGTCATAGCCGCCGGTCTCGCTGAAGGTGCGGTCGAGCACCTCGACCGGGCATTCGCGATAGCCCTGGTAGAGTTCCTCGTAGGCGTCGATCACGCGCTTGGGCGTCTCCAGCAGGCCCTCGCGCGCCGGGATCGTCGCCGGCATAGGCGATCAGCGTGCGCACGGCGGCTTCCGCCTGCTCGCGCGAGGGGCGCGGCGCGACCGGCGTCGGCGCCGCCCGCACGTGCTCGGACAGGCCCTGCTTGGGCCAAGGCGCTACATTGGTGTTCTTCGCATCCATGACGGGTCTCTCCGTTCGACCGGCACCATGTGCCGGGTGTGTCACCGGGTGGCCGCGTCATTTAACCCGCGGCGGACTGGATTCGCCCGCCGCCAAGCCTGGACGCTGCATTCCCATTCTGCATGGCTTCCAACGCCATGCCCCACGGCCGAAAACCCCTTCTCGCACCGCAGGTTCCACACCTATATATTCGTTTGCGCGGCCGAGGCAATTGCGCCGCATCAATTGTGAAAAAGCTCAATGTTGAACGACGTTTACAATGCCCGAATCCTGGACCTGGCGGGCAATATCCCGCGCCTGGGCCGGCTTGCCGGCGCCCGACGCCTCGGCCACCGCCCATTCCAAGCTGTGCGGCTCGACCGTCACCGTCGACCTCAAAATGGACGGCGGCGAGGTCAGCGACTTTGCCCATGACGTGAAGGCCTGCGCGCTCGGCCAGGCCTCGTCCTCGATCATGGCCCGCCACGTGGTCGGCTCCAAGCCGGACGAGCTGCGGCGCTTGCGCGAGACCGTGCGCAAGATGCTCAAGGAGAACGGCCCGCCGCCCACCGGCAAATGGGCCGACATCGCGGTGCTCGAGCCGGTGCGCGACTACAAGGCGCGCCACGCCTCGACCATGCTCACCTTCGATGCGGTGGTCTCCGCGCTCGATCAGATCGAGGGCAAGCAGTAACCTACTTCGCCGAGGCCAGCTCGCCGGCCCGGTGCACGGCCAAGGCGGCGCGGTCGCCGGGCGCCTCGTGGCAGCCGGCGGCGAGCCGCGGCAGGTTCTGCTGCGCGCCGGTATTGCCGAGGCGGATCGCGGTCAGCACGGCGGCGCTCTTGGTGGTGACCATCATCGAGTGATTGCCGGCGGCGGCGAAGGCGCCGATCAGCTTGGCCGGCACGGATGCCGCCGCATAGGTGACGAGCTCGTCGGGATCGCGGTGGCGCTCGGTCGAGACCACTTTCAGCTTGGCCATGCTGCTGCCGGCCGCGAGCTTGATGGTGCCGAGCTGGCCGGGCAGCGGCGTGTTGCGCCCGCTGCGGCGGTGCTCGATATAGCTCACGTCGTAGCTGTCGGGCGCAGGCCCGCAGGCCACCATGAGATCGAAGCTGCCGATATCCTCGCCGCCGATGGTGAGCGGATGGCGGCGCGCCAGCGCCATTGCGCCCGCGTGATCGACCATGGCCCAGCGCTGCTCGCTGATCGCGGCGGCGCGCACGCCGTCGGTCATGCGCGGCAATTGCCGCGTCGCCGACGCCGGCGGCGAGGCGGCGACGGTTGCGGCCGTTGCAGCCTCGTCCTTCAGGTTGGCGACGTGCGTGCGGCTGATTTCGGCGTTGGTCAGGGCGTGCATCGGCTCCCAGGGCGGGATGCGCAGCGCGAGATCGAGCAGCTCGATCGAGGCGCCCATTTCGGCGGTGTATTGCGCGAGCTTGCCGATATCGCGCTGCACCAGCACGAGATCCTCGGCCGAATAATTCGCCGCGGTCGGATCCTCGCGGCGGTCGCCGAGCCAGATCTGGTGCACCATCACGCGCGCTTGCGGCGGCACGAAGCGGTGCACGCCGGCCACCAGCACGAAGGCGCACATGGATTCGCAGTCGGCGCGCGGCGAGAACTTGGCGCGCGGCGCGTCCTGATCGCCGCCGTCGAGATCGACGACGCGGCCGACGGTGGTGTCGAGGCCGCGGCGGCGGATGTCGCGCCCGAGCGCGATGGCGCCGTGCACCGAGCCGCCGTCGGAATCCAGCACCAAAGTTGCGCCGGTCAAATCGTGGTCCTGCGCGAACAGCTCGAAGTCGCGCGGCGTGTCGGGCGTGATGGCGCCGGCCGCCGAAATCCACACGCGGCACTTGGCGCCGCAGGCTTGCGCCGGACCTTCCTGGCGCAGATCGAAATGCATCGGCAGCGTGCGGTCGGAGCTGCGCGCGACCGCCGGCAACAGCACCACCGGCGCCGCTAACGCAAGCGCACAAACCGCCGCAAGGGAGCGACCCATTGAAGTCCCCCGTTTATCGCCGCCGGCATGCTCGTTGTTATTGCGCGTGGTCGATCCACGTTCTCTTATTGGGCAGCGGCCAAGACCCCCGTCGTTGACATCCGTTAAACTTAAAGAGCCGATGGATTCGGGTCTAGAGTAAAAAAATGGCGCGCACACGACTTTTTTGCCGAACGAACGGGCAGATTTAGTGGTTTGAAAAGCGCCGATGGAACTTTCGCGGCTTGCAATGGAACTCGAAGTGGAACTTTGATGTCTGCCATGAGCGAGCGCCCATCATTGACCGTCGCGCGGCTGCCGCGGCTCGCCGGGCGTGGCCTGGTTTTGCTGTACCGTTACACGCTGTCGCCGCTGATCGGGCCGCGCTGCCGGCATCTGCCGACCTGCTCGGATTACGCCGAGGAAGCGATCGACCGCTTCGGCCTGTGGGCGGGCGGCTGGATGGCGCTCGCGCGCATCCTGCGCTGCCACCCGTTCGGCACCGCGGGGCTCGATTTCGTGCCGGCCGCGCCGCCGGCGCGCGCGCATTGGTGGACGCCGTGGCGTTACGGACGATGGCGCGGCACCGCGCCCGATCCGCCATGAGCCGGCGCAGCGCCCACATCCTCACGGCTGTGATCGCGTTCGCCGCGCTCGCGTCGGTCTTTTTCGGATTGCACAGCTATGCCTCGTTGCTGCTGTTGCGGTCGGCCTATGACGTCGGCCGCCCGCAGGTCAGCAGCCTGCGCGCCTGGATGACGCTGGAGCACGTCGCGGTGACTTATCATGTGCCGCTCGGCGAGTTGACCGCGCGCCTCGGCCTGCCGCCGGACAACGACCGCAACGAAACCCTCAAATCGATCGCCGACCGGCGCGGCGTGTCGCGCTTTGAATTCGTGCGCGAGACGCAGCGCGCCATCGGCGCCGGCGCGCCGCCGCCCGACACCTCAGAAAAGACGCAAGGCGGCCTGGCCGAGCGCGTGCTGTCGGCGGTGCTCGCCTATGGCTATCCGGCGCTGGCCGCCGCGCTCATGCTCGGCGCCGCCGGCCTGCCTTTGCCGACCGGGCTGGTCACCGTGCTCGCCGGCTCGCTCGCAGCCCTCGGCCAGCTCCAATGGCTATGGGCGGCGGCGATCGCGGTCGTGGCCTCGGTGATCGGCGACGTGATCGCTTTCGGGGTCGGACGCGTGGTGAGCGAGACATTTCTCGCTCGCCACGGCCGCTGGATCGGCTATTCGGCCGAACGCTTCAAGCGCATGCAGGTCGTGTTTGCGCACTGGGGCGGCGGCGCGGTGATCATCTCGCGCACGCTGACCTCTTCGCTGAGCTCGATTCTGAGCCTGATCGCCGGGGTCAGCCGTTACTCGTTCGCGCGCTTCCTCGGCTACGCGCTCGTCGGCCGCGTGATCTGGACCTCGGCCTATCTGGGCTTGGGCTTCACCATCGGCAACAATATCGAGGCCGCCAGCCAGTTCCTCGCCAATCTGAGCGGGCTGTTGGCCTCGCTGGCGGTGCTGGCGGTGGCGAGCCTTTACCGCTTCGGCCTCATGGCGCGCGCCTGAGGCCTGTTGCATCGGCCTATTCGGCTGCTATATCCCTTCCCGATTCCGCTTACCTGCATTCGTAGGCAGCGAGTGAGCAAGGAGACACGGACCATGGCGCAGACTGTCGCGCTGACCTTTCCCGACGGCGCACGCCGCGACTATCCCCCCGGCACAACAGGATTGGACGTCGCCAAGGGCATTTCGCCCTCGCTCGCCAAGCGCACGGTCGCCATGGCGCTCGACGGCGCGCTCGCCGATCTCGCCGATCCGATCGAACGCGACGCCAAGATCGAATTCGTTGCGCGCGATGATCCGCGCGCGCTCGAACTGATCCGCCACGACGCCGCGCATGTGCTGGCCGAAGCGGTGCAGATCCTGTGGCCGGGCACGCAGGTCACCATCGGCCCGGTGATCGAGAACGGCTTTTATTACGACTTCGCGCGCAACCAGCCGTTCACGCTGGAAGACCTTCCGGTCATCGAAAAGAAGATGAAGGAGATCGTCGCGCGCGACAAACCGTTTACAAAGGAGGTGTGGTCGCGCGATGCAGGCCAAGAAAACCTTCCGCGACAAGGGCGAGAATTTCAAGGTCGAGCTGATCGACGCCATCCCGGCCGATCAGTCGCTGAAGATTTACAAGCAAGGCGACTGGTTCGATCTCTGCCGCGGCCCGCACATGACCTCCACGGGCAAAGTGGGCAACGCCTTCAAGCTGATGAAGGTGGCGGGCGCCTATTGGCGCGGCGACAGCAACAACCCGATGCTCACCCGCATCTACGGCACGGCGTTTGCCAAGCAGGACGAGCTCGACGCTTATCTCAAGCAGATCGAGGAAGCCGAGAAGCGCGACCACCGCCGCCTCGGCCGCGAGATGGACCTGTTCCATTTCCAGGAGGAAGCGCCCGGCTCGGTGTTCTGGCACGCCAAAGGCTGGACGCTGTTCCAGGCGCTGGAAAATTACATCCGCCGCCGCCAGCAGGATTTCGGCTTCGTCGAAGTCAACTCGCCGCAGCTGATGGACCGCGAATTGTGGGTCGCCACCGGCCACATCCCGACTTATTCCGAAATGATCTTCCTCACCCAGCAACGCGAGGAGGACGAGCGCGTCTACGCCATCAAGCCGATGAACTGCCCCGGCCACGTGCAGATTTTCAAGAACGGCCTGAAATCGTATCGCGACCTGCCGCTCAAGATCGCCGAGTTCGGCAAGGTGCACCGCTTCGAGCCGTCGGGCGCGCTGCACGGGCTGCTGCGCGTGCGCGCCTTCACGCAGGACGACGCGCATATCTTCATCACCGAAGGCCAGATCGCCGAGGAGTCGCTCAAGGTCAACGACCAGATCCTGTCGATCTATAAAGACTTCGGCTTCGACGACGTGCGCATCAAGTTCTCCGACCGTCCCGACAAGCGCATCGGCGACGACGCGGTCTGGGACAAGGCGGAAGCGGCCTTGATGGCGGCGCTGAAAGCCTCCGGCCGGCCGTGGACGCTCAACAAGGGCGAAGGCGCCTTCTACGGGCCGAAGCTCGAATACGTGCTGCGCGACGCCATCGGCCGCGAATGGCAATGCGGCACCGTGCAGGTCGATCTCAATCTGCCGGGACGCCTCGGCGCCTTCTACATCGACGAGCATTCCAACAAGGTGACGCCGGTGATGCTCCACCGCGCCATGTTCGGCTCGATGGAGCGCTTCACCGGCATCCTGATCGAGCATTATGCCGGCCACCTGCCGCTCTGGCTGTCGCCGGTGCAGGCCGTCATCGCCACCATCACCGCCGACGCCGACGATTACGCGCGCGAGGCGATCGACGCCGCGCGCCAAGCGGGCTTGCGCGTCGAGGGCGACCTGCGCAACGAGAAGATCAATTACAAGGTGCGCGAGCACTCGCTCGCCAAGGTCCCGGCGCTGCTGGTGGTCGGCAAGAAGGAGGCGGCCGAGCGCACCGTCTCGGTGCGCCGCCTCGGCCATGAGAAGCAGGAAGTGATGCCGCTCGATGCCGCGCTTGCCGCGCTCGCCGCGGAAGCCGTGCCGCCGGACGTCAAGCGCGCCAAGGCCTGAGCGTCACTTGCCCTGGCTCTTGATATAGGCCGCCAGATCGCCCGCCTCGTTGCGCGACAAATTCATGTCCGGCATTTTCGGATGCGGCAGCAGCAGGTAGAGCGCCACCATGGGCGCGTCCAGGTGCGGCCGATTCGCGATCTCCGAGAACGGCGGCGCCTGCGTGGTGCCGTGCTGCTGGCCGGGTGCGACCACGTGGCAGGCCGCGCACCAGCGCTTGGCCAGCCGTGCGCCCTGCGCGGCGTCGGCGGCCCGAGCGGCGCCTGGCGCCGCCAAAACGATGAAGAAAAGCAGCGCGGCGATTGATCGTGTCATGGGGGTCTCACAAGGTTTGATGTCGGCGCGATCCTACACGGCGGCGGGCGCTGCGTCCTATCCGACTTTTCGCCATGCGGGTCTATCAGCGGACCGAGGCCGTGAGCACGAGCGGCAGCTCAGCGTCAGCCTCCGGCGGATCGAGCGTCGACAGGAACCGCTCCGCCCAATGGGTGAGGTCGTTCGCCACCAGCACCTTGAAATTGGCCGCCTGGCGTTGGCGGCGCTCGTCCAGCGGCATCGCCAGCGCGCGGTTGATGGCGATGGCCACCCCTTCCGAATCGTACGGATTGACCAGCAGCGCGGCGGTGCATTCGCGCGCGGCGCCGGCAAAGCGCGACAGGATCAGCACGCCGGGGTCGTCGGGGTTCTGCGCCGCCACGAATTCCTTGGCCACCAGATTCATGCCGTCGCGCAACGGCGTGACCAGCGCCGCCCGCGCGGCGCGGTATAGCCCGGCCAGCGCGGTGCGGCTGTGCGCCTTGTTGATGTAGCGCACCGGCGTCCATGACGCCTCGCCATAGGTGCCGTTGATGCGCCCGACCGCCTCGCCCACCAGCCGCCCGATGTCGGCATATTCCTGGATGCCGGTGCGGCTGCGCGGGGTGATCTGCAAATAAGTGACCTTGCCGCGCCAGTCGGGGAAGTTAACGAGGAAACGCTCGAAGGCGTTCATGCGCTCGGGCAGGCCCTTGGAATAATCGAGCCGGTCGACGCCGATGATCATGGCGCGCCCGGAGAGACTTTCGAGCACCTCGCGCACGAAGTCCGATTCGATGGCGCGCCGCGCCAGCCGCGCGAAGGCTTCGGTCTCGACGCCGACCGGAAACACCCCGATGCGCACGGTCCGGTTGTCGAAGGCGAAGCTGTCGGCATCGACGCGCTTCCAGTTGCTTTCGTTCTCCAGATAGCGCGAGAAATTGGCGGCATCGATCTCGGTCTGGAAGCCGACCAGGTCGTATTGGCCGAGCGTCGGAATGAGCTGCTCGTGGTTGGGCAGCGCGGTGAGGATTTCCGGCGGCGGACAGGGAACGTGGATGAAGAAACCGATGCGGTTCTTGTGCCCGCGCTCGCGCAGCGTCTTGGCCAGCGGGATCATGTGATAGTCGTGCACCCAGATCACGTCGTCGGGGCGCAGCACGGTTTCCAGATTGCGGGCGAAGAATTCGTTGACGCGAAAATAGCCGCCGAGATCGCGGCGCGTGAATTCGGCAAGGTCGAGGCGGTAGTGCAGGATCGGCCACAGCACGCGGTTGGCGAAGCCGTTGTAGAATTCCTCATAGTCGTCCTTGCGCAGATTGATCGTGACGTAGGAAACGTTCTCGTGCTCGACGGTCTTGGCGGGACCCGGATCGTTGTCGACGGCCCGCCCGCTCCAGCCGAACCAGACACCGCCCCGCTGCTTGAGCGCCGGCCGGATCGCGACTTCAAGCCCGCCGGCGCGCGCGCTGCGATCGGGAATGCCAACTCGGTTCGATACTACGACGAGCCGCGCCAATATCGGTCTCCCCAGCTCCGCGACAGCTTGATCGCGGTCAATATCAATCCTGACATCGAATAGGTCTGCGGGAAATTTCCCCAAAGCTTGCCCGTCACGGGATGCACGTCCTCCGAGAATAGCCCGTAGCGGTTACGCAAGCGAAGCGCGTCGACGAACATATCGCGCGCTTCGTCTTGCCGCTTAATGTCCCACAATGCATCGATCAGCCAAAAACGGCAAATCAAAAAAGCCGTCTCCGGCGTGCCAAAGTCGTCTGCGGCGACATAGCGCATGACGTGCATGCCGCGCCGAAGTTCACGATTGATCGTCTCGACGGTCGATACGAAACGCGGATCGTCCGGCGCGAGCAGCCCAAGCTCGGAAAATAGCAGCGCGCTGGCATCGAGATCGTCGCTGTCGAAGGCGGCGGAAAACGCCTTGCGCTTGGGATTCCACGCCCGCTTGAGCACCTCGTCGCCGATCCGCTTGGCGGTGGCGCCCCAATAGCTCGCGCGCTCGGTGAGATTGAGATGCGACGCGATCGCCTGCAGCCGCTGGCAGCCGGCCCAGCACATCGCCGCCGAATAGGTATGCACGCGCTTGCGGCCGCGATATTCCCAAATGCCGGCATCCGGCTCGAACGCCAGCTTGGCCGCCTGCTCGCCAAGCGGCTCGATCGCATGGAACAGCGCGGCGTCGCCCGGCTTCGGCAGCCGGCGATCGTAGAACATCGGCGTCGCCGCCATGATGATGCTGCCGTAGACGTCGTGCTGGCTCTGCTGCGCCGCCGCGTTGCCGATCCGTACCGGCCCGTCGCCGCCGTAGCCGGCGAGATTTTCCGCGATGCGCTCGTCGAGCGCATCGGTATGCACGACGCCGTAAAGCGGCCGCAGGTTTTCGGCGCGGCCGCCGGCGATGCTCAGGATATAGGAGATGAAATCCTCCATCGTGCGCGTCGCGCCGATGCGGTTGAGCGCGCGCACCACGAAGAAGGCGTCGCGCATCCAGCAATAGCGGTAATCCCAAGTGCGGCCGGAATTCGGCGCTTCCGGTATCGAGGTGGTGAGCGCCGCCACGATCGCGCCGGTCTCCTCGAAATTGCACAGCTTGAGCGTGATGCCGGCGCGGATGATCTCGTCCTGCCAGTCGATCGAGAACGTCAGCCGCCGCACCCATTCCATCCAGTAGTCGCGGGTGCGGTCGCAGAACTCGCGGCAGGTGGTCTCGAGCGAGCCCTCGAACGGCTCATCTGTTCCAAACACCATATGCACGGGACGCGTCAGCACGAACGACGCCTCGTTCTCCACATAGGACAGCGGCGCATCGGTGGTCAGCCGCACCGGCACGTCATCGCGCCAGTAGCGGATATGATTGCTGCCGGAGGAACGCGCCGTCACCGGCACGCCATAGCGGTGCGTGGCGCGGAAGCGGATGGTGATGCGCGGCATGCCGCCGATCGGCTCGATGATGCGCACCAGTTGCGGCGGGCGGAAGATGCGTCCGAAATTCTGGAAGCGCGGCGCGAAATCGGTGACGCGCACCGCCCCGCCATTGCCATCGATCAACTCGGTCACCACGACCGCGGTATTGCGCACATAATCCGAGCGGCTCTCCACCATGCCGTCGAGCACCACGTCGGTGAAGCCTTTGTCCTCGGCGCCCGCCAGCAGCCGGCAGAACACCGGATCGCCGTCGTAGCGCGGCAGGCACCACCACACGATGCGCGCGGACGGATCGAGCAGCGCCGCGGTGCGGCCGTTGCCGATGACCGCCAGATCGAGCGTGCTGTCGGTCATGGCCGGCGCACCTGTCCGTTCGCCGCCAGCCGCTGCAAGGCCGCGCGCACCTCCGCCGGAGAATCGAAAATCCCCGCCAGCCCCGCAAAGTGCCGGCCGACGGAAAACCCCTTGCCGCCCAGGTCCGGCAATATCGCGAACACCGACTCATCGGTGACATCGTCGCCGATGAACACCGGCATGCGGCCGGCGAACGGCGCATGCGTCATCAAAGCGCGCACGCCCTCGCCCTTGTTGACGCCCGGCCGCTTGACCTCGAACATCGCCTTGCCCGGCAACACTTCCGTCGCCTCGCCGGGAAACGCCGCGCGGCCGGCCGCGATATGCTGGCGCAAACGACCCTCCTGCTGCGGCGCTTTGCGGTAATGCAACGCGACCGAATAGCCTTTGTCCTCGACCTCGACGCCCGATCCGGGTGTGGCCGCATGGACCAATTGCCGGCGCAGTTTTTCCGGCAGGGGCGCGGCGCCGGGGATGATATCGCCGTCGCGCAAACGCATTTCGGCGCCGTGGCCGCCGACCGCCGGCAATTGCAGCGGTGAGAACAGTTTGTCGAGATCGCGGATCGGGCGCCCGCTCACAAGCGCCAGCGCGCCGCCAGTCGCGGCCAGCAAGCGCCCAAGCGAATCGCAAAGCGCGTCGGAAACCTGCACCTCATGCGGCGTCGGCCCGATATCGATGATGGTGCCGTCCACGTCGAGCAGCAGCGCGATCGATTTCGGATCGAGATCGGCGAAAATAGCGATGGCCGCGTTGTTCATAATGAGCTGCGTCACTGGAAACCTTCCGAGCAAAAATCATCTGGCGGAGCAGCCGCCGTCACCGCGCCAGCACTTCAACGTCGCCGTCCACCCCGGTCACGACCTTGAATTCGCGTTCGAACACCTTGCCCTCGTTGCGGGCGATGGCGCGGTATTCGCCCTCGGCCAGAATCACGCGTGGAAAGGCGCCGATCGATTCCTTGATCACGTCGCCGCCCGGCGTGAGCACCGACCAGGCGGTGTTGGCGAGCGCCTCGCCGCCCTTGGCGGCCACCAGCTTAAGCGTGATGGCGGCGGCGTGGTGGGTGACGGTCACGTCGGTGAGCTTGCCGGCCTGCACGCGGATGTCGGAGCGCACCATCGCGTTGGCGTCGCCATAGTTGGAGACGATGTAATAAGTGCCCTCGGGCACCACCACGACGTTGCCGGTCATGACGTGCTCGGCGATCGGGCGCCGGTCGCCGGGCTCGAACTGGCTGCCCTTGAACACGTTGAACGAAATCTGCCCGGCCGGGATGAGCGCATCGCCGACGCGGCCTTCCATGCGCAAGCCGCCGGCCGGAAGATCGAACTCCTCGCGCACGGTCGGCCCGCTCAAGGTCACGGGCTTGACCGCGGTGGCGAGCCCGAAGCCGACATGCACGACATAAGCGCCCGCCGGCAGCACCAGCGTCGGCGCCGCCGCCTTGTCTTCCTTGATCAGCGAATATTTTCCCTGTGCGTCGGCTTTGGCGCCGTAGACGCGCCAGGTGAGGCCGCCGTCGATCTGCGGTGCGTCCTTGCCGAAACGCGCCGAGAGCGCGAGCGCCACCTTGCCGGCCGGCACCATCAGCGTCGGAACGTTCGGCGCGGCCTGTTGCGGCTTCGACGACCACGGCGAGGGCTGCGACGCCGCGCCGCCCGGGCCGAACACCGCGCCGCGCGTCACCGGCTCGGGCGAGATCAGCCCGGACGAAGGCGTGGGCGAGAACAGGATGCTTGGCCCCGTCGACTGCTGCGCGGCGGCGGCGCCCGGCACGAGCAGCGCGAGCATGAGCGAAAGCACGAGCGCAAGTCCCGGCCATAGCCGGCCGCGGGCGGCGGCATCTGCGGGTCGCTTGCGCATGACAGGACGTTTTTCGGACCAAATCGCGGCGATTTCAAGCCGATAGGCGAGGTTTGTCACCTTTTCAGCGCTATGCTAGGCGCAACCGCGACTTTCCACGCATGATCTTGTCCGAAAACCGGTATCCATCCCCGATCAAGTCGACGACAAGCTTTTCGGGATCATGCGTTAACCGAGACCGCCATGCCTGACGCCCTCCAGCTGCTCAAGACCCGCCGCTCGGTGAAACCGATGGAATTGTGCGGCCCGGGCCCGACCGCGGCCGAGCTCGACACGCTGCTCACCATCGCGGCGCGCGTGCCCGACCACGGCAAGCTCGCGCCCTGGCGCTTCATCGTGTTCGAGGGCGACGCGCGCGCCGCCGCCAGCGATAAAATCGCCGCGATTTTTCGTGAGCAGCATGCCGAGGCGACCGCCGACCAGATCGAGTTCGAGCGCAAGCGGCTGGCGCGCGCGCCGCTGGTGGTCGCCGTGGTCAGCCGCGCCGGCCCGCATGTGAAAATCCCCGAATGGGAGCAGCAGCTCTCGGCTGGCGCAGCCGCCATGAGCCTGGTGATCGCCGCCCACGCCATGGGCTATGCGGCGAGCTGGATCACCGAATGGTACGCCTATGACCGGCGCGTGCTCGACGCGCTCGGCCTTGGCGGCCAACGAGCGCATCGCCGGCTTCGTGCATATCGGCCGCCCCGCCAAGCCGCCCGAGGAGCGCGAGCGGCCGCAGCTTTCCGACATCGTCACCCGTTATTTGGACCGCGCATGATCCCGAAAAGCTTGTCTCGACTTGATCGGGGATGGAGCCCGGTTTTCGGATAAGATCATGCGCCAAGGGGAAAGTTGGAACTGATGTTCTACGACGCCGTCAAGAACGACCACGGGCTGCGTTTCGACCCGTTCAAGGCGATCGTGGCGCCCCGCCCGATCGGCTGGATCACCTCGATGAGCGCCAAAGGCGAGATCAATCTCGCGCCCTACTCCTATTTCAACGGCGTCTCCAACCGGCCGAATGTCGTCATGTTCTCAAGCGAAGGCCGCAAGGACTCGGTTGCCTTCATCGAGGAGACGCGCGAATTCGTCTGCAGCCTGACCACCTGGGATCTGCGCGACCAGATGAACGCGACCTCGGCGCCGCTGGCGCGCGGCGTCAATGAGATGGAGCGGGCGGGCCTTGCACGCCGCGCCATCTCGGCTGGTGAAACCGCCGCGGGTGGCTGCGAGCCCGTGCGCGCTCGAATGCAAGCTCTTGAAGATCGTCGGCCTCGACGACATCGACGGGCATCGAACCGACCGCCACGTCGTGTTCGGCCAGGTGGTCGGCGTCCATATCGACGACCGCTTCATCGTCGACGGCTTGCTCGACACCGCCGCCATGAAGCCGATCGCCCGCTGCGGCTATGACCAATACGCCGTGGTCGAACGGGTTTTTTCCATGCCGCGGCCAAGCTCCTGAACCTTGGACCGCTTGCGGCGTTTAACCATAATGTAATCAGCCGGGCGCACTCTTCCCCGTCACGTTTCGGTCACAAGACTCCGCCAGCAGTCTTCACCATAGCGAGGTGAAGCGCTTGCCGGGTGGCTGGCCCGGCTCGATCATCGGGACTGGGGAGATATAGTTTGGTGTTTGAGGGACTTTTCGCGCGCGGACGCAACGGCGACCGGTCGGCCGAGGCCACCACCGCGCAGCTCAAGCCGGCGGCAAGCCGCCCCACCATTGGGCTCGCACTCGGCGGCGGCGCGGCGCGCGGCTTTGCCCATATCGGCGTGATGCGCACGCTGGTGGCGCACGGCATCGTGCCGGACGTCATCGTCGGCACCTCGATCGGCGCCGTGGTCGGCGGCTGCTACGCGGCCCGCCAGCTCGATACGCTGGAAAGCTGGGCGCGCGGCCTCACCGTGCGCGGCGTGCTCGGCAATCTCGACATCAGCCTGTCCGGCTCCGGCCTGATCCGCGGCAAGCATCTCGCCGCCAAGCTGGAAGCCACGCTGCCCGACATCCGCATCGACGAGCTGCCGCTGCGCTTTGCGGCCATCGCCACCGAATTCAACACCGGCCACGAAATCTGGCTGACGCGCGGACGCCTGTCCGACGCGCTGCAAGCCTCCTATGCGCTGCCGGGAATTTTCCCGCCGGTGTTGATCGGCGGCCGCTGGCTGGTCGACGGCGCGCTGGTCAATCCGGTGCCTGTCTCGGCCGCGCGCGCGCTCGGTGCCCGCCTGGTGATCGCGGTCAACCTCAATTCCGATCTGTTCGGCCGCGGCACCATCATCGCCAGCCACGGCTCCGACGACGACGATGACGAAGCCGCGGAGGCCGCCAAGGGCAACGGGCTGCTCGGAATGTTCGGCGAGCGTACGCTGCGCCGCCAGTTCTTCGGCCGGCGCGGTCGCCCGAGCATTCCGACCGTCATGGTCGAAGCTTTCAACGTGATGCAGGACCGCATCACGCGCGCACGGCTGGCCGGCGACCCGCCCGACGTGTCGGTGAACCCGCGGCTGGGCCAAGTCGGCTGGTTCGATTTCCATCGCGCCGCGGACGCGATCGCGATCGGCGCCGAAGCGACCGAAAAAGCGATCGGCACGATCAGCGAGGCGATTGCCGCCCTGTCGCAGCCCGTCAGTCCCGACGTCGCCGCCAAATAATCCGTCAACGCTCAGGCCGTGCGGATATAGTCCCGCATCGCTTCGGACTCGCGCTCGATCTCTTCGACGCGCTGCTTGACCACGTCGCCGATCGAGACCAGGCCGACGAGCTTGCCGTCGCTGATCACCGGCATGTGGCGGAATTTCCCCGCCGTCATGCGCTCCATGAGGGTCGCGATGGTCTCGTCCTCGCCGCAGGTCTCGACCTCGCGGGTCATCGCCTGGCCGACCGGGAGTTGCAGCGCCGCGGTTCCGTGCTCGGCCAGCGCGCGAACGATGTCGCGCTCCGACAATATCCCGGCGAGGCGCCCTCCCGCGCCACGGATCAAGACCGCGCCGATGCGATGCTGCGCCAGCAGCTTCGCCGCCGCCGCAAGATCGGCCGTCGGTTCGATGCAGATAATGTCGCCGCCCAATTTCTTGGCGGCCAAAATCGCTTTGACGTTCATGGCAGCCTCCCTAGCGCCCGTGCTCGCAGGGGCCCGCGACTCCGGGTGAAAGCCAACGATCCTGCCGGCTGCCGGTTCCGTCAATAGAGGACGATGCAAATCGGCTTCGGCGCCGCCGCAATGGCTAATGCCGCGTTGCAGCAGCGGCGTCGATTTGCCGAAAATCCGGCGGCGGATCGAACCAGGAAAACAACAACATGCCGGCGAGGAAGCCACCAATATGGGCCTGCCACGCCACCACCTCGTTTTCGCCGGTCAACGGCGTCGACCACATGCCGAACACCAGATTGATGCCGAACCACACGACCAGGAAGGCGATGACGGCCGGTTCGCGCAAGGCGCGCGTGAGCGGCATCGCGGGCACGCGGTAGTCGGCCTCGCCGTCGGCTCGCCGGAAGCTGAGCGGACCGCCGCGCTGGAAGGCAAAGCGCATGGCCGCCGCCATGGTGCCGGAGATCGCGGCCGATGCCCCGATCACCGGCGCGTTCTCCCCGCCAAAGGCGAGCAGATGCGCGACGGCGCCGGCCGCCGCCGTTACCGCGAAGAAAATCAAGAAGCGAACGGTGCCGAAGCGGCGCGCCACCGCCGAGCCGAAAGCGAGAAACCAGATGGCGTTCATGCCGAGATGCGTCCAGCTCGCATGCAGGAACGCGTAGGTCACGAAGGTCCAGACCTGCGCGCCCAACCCGCCCGGCAAGCCGCCGCCGGGCAGCACGCCCGCGCCGTAACGCACCGGATCGAACACAAACAGCACGAGCAATTCGTTGTCTTGCGCGGGCGTCAAGACCAGCATGCGCACGGCGTGAATGATCGCCATCACGGCGAGCATCGCCACGATCACGGGCGGGATGTTGAAGATGGGTTCGCGCTGCACGAAGAGACCGGCGTTGGGGATGGCGGGAGCCGAGTTACGACGCTTGCCCCGTCGCGCGCAAGCGCTCAATCGCCGCGCCGGCAAAAGAAAAAGGAGGGCTCTCGCCCTCCCTTGAGCCGCGCTCTGCGGGGTCGTTGCTGGCGCCTCGCGGCGCCGGTCACGTCCCCACGCCTCGCCCGTGGCTCTAAGCCAGTTGTGCGCCTGAAGGTTCTTGAAGGCGCCGGTGTGGATCGCCGGCGACGCTAGCAAAAAAACGGCGCGTGCCAATGCGATTGTGGTCTTAAGACTAATTCGCGAGCGCTCGGCGTGACGCGCCGCAACGGCACGCGCCCTGCTCCACCTCAAGCGTCGCGGCGAAAGCCTCAAGCCCTTGTCCCGATCGGGGACAAAGCAAGGCCGGCACCGTCTCGCGACGGCACAGAGGTGGCGTCCATGAAACATCCATCCACGCGGGCCGTGTTCGAATACTGGAACAAGCGGCGCGGCCTTCGCCCCGCTCCCGAGCGCGGCGAGATCGACCCGAGCGAGATCCGTCTCGCGCTCGGCGACACCTTCATGCTGGCGGCGGATTTCGTCGACCAGTTGCGTTTCCGTCTCGCCGGCACGCGCGTCTGCGCGCTGTTCTGCCGCGAGATCAAGGGCGAGATCTTCACCGCCGCCTGGAGCGAGGCGAGCAGCAAGGCGGTCGCGGGGTTGCTGACAATCGTTAACGAGGAAAGCGTCGGCGCGGTCGCCGGCCTCACCGCCCGCACCGAGGAAGGCCATGAGGCCGAGCTCGAAATGTTGCTGCTGCCGCTCGCCCATTCGGGCCACGCCCGCATCCGCGCGCTCGGCGTGCTGGCGCCGACGGTACCGCCGTACTGGCTGGGCGAGCGGCCCGTGGACGCGCTCGAGCTGGTCACGCTGCGCCATCTCGGGCCCGACGTGAAAAGCCGCAGCGCGCCCCAGTTCGGCCGCGCCACGGAGGACGTCCGCCTGCGCCACGGCTTCGTGGTCTATAGCGGCGGGCGCGAAACGCCGCCCGGAGAGCGCGCCGGCTAACGCCGCGTTAACGATAGCGACATAGGGTCGAGAACGGCGGTTTGAGGCCGCCGTTGACCCAGCCGATCCATGGCATTGCCGTTACAAAAATCGAAAATTCCGCCGCTGGCCGAAGAGCGCCGGCGGTTTCAGCGCGTCAAGGTCAACCTGCTGGGACGCTATATGCTGTCCGACCGGCGCGAATTTCCCTGTCAGGTGATCAATATGTCGCCAGGCGGCATGGCGCTGGTGGCGCCGGTATTGGGCGGCCCGGGGGAACGGGTCATCGCCTATGTCGACCATTTGGGCCGGATCGAGGGCAAGATCGCGCGCATCATCGACAACGGCTTTGCCATGACCATCGCGGCGAGCTCGCGCAAGCGCGACAAACTGGCCGCCCAGCTCACTTGGCTTGCCAACCGCAGCATCCTCAATCTGCCGGAAGACCGCCGCCACGGCCGTTTCACCCCGCGCAACCCGCTGGCGCGGCTGATCCTGCCCAATGGCAACAACGTGACGTGCCGCATCATCGACCTGTCGCAATCGGGCGCCGCCGTGGCGATCACGCCCGACCTGCGGCCGGCGGTCGGCAGCATGGTGACCATCGGCAAGACGCAAGGCCGGGTGGTGCGCCATATCGAAGACGGCTTCGCCATCGAATTTACCCGCCTCCAGCACACCGACTTCCTCGAAGACAGCATCACCGGCGAATAAGCTGACCGCCGCGTAAACGGGGCGCGCCAAATTGCGCGCATCGCGAACCCGCGCGGCGCTCGCTGCGACGCTTTCCCGCAACGTTATCCCGCCACGCCACACGGTAAACGGCGCGCGTTTGGCGCGCGGGCGGGCGCGCGGCCATTGGCTTTTCCCGCTTAATGTAGACAATTTGAACCAAATTGTATTCGCTAAGATTTTAAGCGAATTAGACTTCAAGTTTTACTGTATTCGTCTCGTTCTTTATTTTTGTTCTTCTTAAAATGACTTGCTCGACTTAGCCGCGCCGCAAAAACTTTCTGCGAATAGTGGCCCCAACAAGACGGGAAGGGGTCACAGATGGGCGGGCGTATCAAACGAGTTTCGACCGGCTGCGCGCTGGTCGTGGCCTGCGCGGCGGCGCTCGCCGCCTCGGCGGGCGGCAGCGCGGCGGGCGAGCATTTTAGCTACGCGTCGCTGACGCACGAGACGGCGGTTTATGTCGCGGTCGGGGCGACCACACGCGCCCCGATCGGCTGGGTCGAGTTCTGCGTCGAATACAATCCGGAGTGCAAGACCAAGCCGTCGACGCCGCGCGATGTCGTGCTCACGTCCAAGGCCTGGACCGACATGGTCAAGGTCAACGCCTGGGTCAACGGCAACATCAAGCCGATCACCGACCTCGAGCATTGGGGGGTGGTCGAGCGCTGGAATTACCCCGACGACGGCTACGGCGACTGCGAGGACTACGTGCTGCTCAAGCGGCGCATGCTGATGCAGGCCGGCTGGCCGCGCGAGGCGCTGCTGATCACGGTGGTGCGCGACAAGAAGGGCGACGGCCACGCCGTGCTCACGGTCAAGACCAATCGCGGCGAGTTCATTCTCGACAACCAGGAGGCCCAGATCCTGCCCTGGAACAAGACCGGCTACCACTTCGTCAAGCGGCAGTCGCAATCCGATCCGAATACCTGGGTCACTTTGGGCATCCCGCAGGCGGCGCCGCCCATGGTTTCCGCTCGCTGACGCCTGAGAAAGCTGAACAACGAAATCGCGCTCCCGGTCACGTCCCCACCCCTCCCCGTCCCCAGACCGGGTTCGCGAGCGGCCGGCCCTCCCCCAAGGGCCGGCCGCACCCTGTTTTTGCGGGTGCGGACATTTCAATCGATCCGCTTGAGCGCCTTGGCGTAGTGCTGCCCGCGCCGCACATAGATGTCGGCGCCTTTGACGATGAGATCGATCGCCGCTTGGTCGAGCGTGCGGATCGCGCGCGCGGGCGCGCCCACGATCAGCGAATTATCGGGAAAGCTCTTGCCCTCGGTCACCAGCGCGCCGGCGCCGACCAGGCTGTTGTTGCCGATCTTGACGCCGTTGAGCAGCACCGCGCCCATGCCGATGAGCGAATTGTCGCCGACCGAGCAGCCGTGCAGCACGACGTTATGGCCGATCAGAGTGTTGGAGCCGACGGTGAGCGGATAGCCGGGATCGGTGTGCAAGGTGCAATTGTCTTGCACGTCGGAGCGTTCGCCGATTTCGATCCATTCGTTGTCGCCGCGCAGCACCGCGCCCCACCAGATGCTCGACTGTTTCTTCAGCCGCACGCAGCCGATCACCACCGCGTTGTCGGCGACGAAATATTCGCCTTCACCGGGTAGTTCCGGCGCCTGTCCGTCGAGTTCGTAGATCGGCATCCCCGTCTCCTCGCAACGGCTGACGTTGCACGAACGGGCGCGGCGAGAAAAGGCTTTTAAGCGAGCAGCAGCCCGCAGGCCTGCAGCGTCATCACCACGACCATGCCCGACATCAGGCTCCAGAAGCCGGCGATCAGCGTGGCCAGGAACACGAATTCGAAGCGGCGGCCTTCCTGCTGGCGGGCGAGCAGCGTGTTGCGCATGATCAGGAACGGCGCCGACACCATCAACAGCGGCACCGCGGCGACTGTGGCGGCGCTCGGTCCGGCGCTGAGCAGGCCGAAGCTCGGCAGGCGGCTGGTGGCGAGCTGGTAGGCGGAGGAACAAAGCCCGGCGACGGCAAAGCCGAGCGCTAGCGCAATCAACATCTGCACGGATTCCGGCGTCATTTCGGCCTCAACGCAATACTGAAGCCGCTTTTTGACAAAGGCCCCCGGCTCGCGCCAGCAGTTCCTTAATGAAAGGTTAACGGCGAAACCCGGGCGGCCTGAAATGCCGTGGCATAATCGCAGGCGATTCGAATTCGGGGGACGCCATGGCCTATGTCACGCACCGCCGCGGCAGACGGCGTCCGGCCGGCCATAATCCGCTGGCCGCGCCGCTCATGGCCTTCGCCGGGGCGGTGGTGATCGCCGCGCTTTACATCGCCTACGTGCTGTGGCCGCGCTGGCCGGAGGCGCCGGTTGCGCTCAACGCGCCGTCGCTGCCGATCGTGGTCGCGGGCGTGACCTTCAACATCGAGCCGGCGGCCATCCGCGAGGCGATCGAGCGCCGTCCCGGTACGCAGGACCGCGTCGACCTCGCCTATCTGTGGCCTTCGCTGGCGCCGCCCGACCCGGCGGTGAAGCCGACCCTCGGCCGTCCGGTCAATCCCAATGAGCGCCTGTTCGTAACCATTGCCGCGGGCGAGGCGACACTGCCGCTGATCGAGCGCGTCAAGGAAATCTACCCGCGCTATCTGGTGCCGGAGCCGAGCGCAGGTCCCGACGGGCTCACGCTGCGCGGCTTCCGCGACGGCACGCCCTACCAGGGTGAGGAGCTGGTCTTCGAGCAGCAGGCGCCGGAGCATTTCCTGGCGCGCTGCTCGCGCAAGGGCGTCACCAATTCCGGCACCTGCCTGCTGGAACGGCGTATCGGCAAGGCCGACGTCACCTTCCGCTTCCCGCGCGATTGGCTGGGTGACTGGAAAACCATTGCCGCCGGTATCGACCGGCTGCTGGCAAGGCTGCATCCAAACTAATCATCGGGCCGAGGTGATAGTCAGCGGTTTCAGATTTAGCGTTGATTTAATTGGACTATTCCAATCAAAGCTCAACTTTGAAAAGAATTTGCAACTCTGAGGGAACCATTGGGCTTCGGCGCGACTATACGTGTGCCCTGATAGCGCTCGAACGGGCTCTGAACGCCGTGGTGCCGGCGCGAGAGTTCCAATAGCGCAAAAAGTTGTCACGGCCGAAGGATTGTTGATGGCTGTGATCCTGATCGTGGAAGACGACGTTTTTATCCGCGAAATCGCGGAGATGATGATCCAGGATTGGGGCCATCAGACACTCGCCGCCAGCGACGTCGACGAGGCGCTTATACAGCTGCGCGCTCCTCAACACATCGACGCACTATTTACCGATATCTATCTCAAAGAAGCAGTCCATGGCGGGTGCGATCTTGCACATCAGGCCATCGCGCTGCGGCCGAAATTGCGTGTGCTCTACACGACCGGCAATTCCGTTACCGAAAAGATGAAAGCGCTGCTGATTAAAGGCACGCACTTCCTTCGCAAGCCCTACACGCAACATCAGCTGCAAAATTCTGTCACCGAGATGCTCGCCGCGCAAACATGACGTCGCGCAATCGATCGACGCACTGGGACGAGACCAAACTACCGGGGGCTACAACTTGAAAAATGGAAATGGCGGGACGAAGACGCAGATCGGCGTCTCCGAAGCCGCCGACAAAACCGCGCGCAGGCAAGCGGAAGAGACGCTGCTCAAGGCGGGCGCCCTGCAGAACGCGATTTTCAACAGCGCCAACTTCTCGAGCATCGCCACCGACGCCAAGGGCGTCATTCAGATCTTCAACGTCGGCGCCGAGCGCATGCTGGGCTACGCCGCCGCCGAAGTGATGAACAAGATCACGCCGGCCGACATTTCCGATCCGCAGGAAGTGATCGCGCGCGCCAAGGCGCTGAGCGTCGAACTCGGCAACCCCGATCACGCCGGGCTTCGAGGCGCTGGTGTTCAAGGCCTCGCGCGGGATCGAGGACATCTACGAGCTGACCTACATCCGCAAGGACGGCAGCCGCTTTCCGGCGGTCGTGTCGGTCACGGCGCTGCGCGACGCGCAGGACGCCATCATCGGCTATCTGCTGATCGGCACCGACAACACCGCGCGCAAGCAGGCGGAAGAGGCGCTGCTCAAGGCGGGCGCCCTGCAGAGCGCGATCTTCAACAGCGCCAACTTCTCCAGCATCGCCACCGACGCCAAGGGCGTCATCCAGATCTTCAACGTCGGCGCCGAGCGCATGCTGGGCTACACCGCCGCCGAAGTGATGAACAAGATCACGCCGGCCGACATTTCCGATCCGCAGGAAGTGATCGCGCGCGCCAAGGCGCTGAGCGTCGAGCTCGGCACGCCGATCACGCCGGGCTTCGAGGCGCTGGTGTTCAAGGCCTCGCGCGGGATCGAGGACATCTACGAGCTGACCTACATCCGCAAGGACGGCAGCCGCTTTCCGGCGGTGGTGTCGGTCACGGCGCTGCGCGACGCGCAGGACGCCATCATCGGCTATCTGCTGATCGGCACCGACAACACCGCGCGCAAGCAGGTCGAAGACGAGCAGAAGAAGCTCGATCAGCGCCTGCGCGACCAGCAGTTCTACACGCGCTCGCTGATCGAATCCAACATCGACGCGCTGATGACCACCGATCCCTCCGGCATCATCACCGACGTCAACAAGCAGATGGAGGCGCTCACCGGCTGCACGCGCGACGAGCTGATCGGCGCGCCGTTCAAGAACTACTTCACCGATCCGGAGCGGGCCGAAGCGGCGATCAAGCTGCGTGCTGAGCGAAAAGAAGGTCACCGACTACGAGCTGACCGCGCGCGCCCGCGACGGCAAGGAAACCGTGGTGTCCTACAACGCGACCACCTTCCACGACCGGGACCGCACGCTGCAGGGCGTGTTCGCCGCGGCGCGCGACGTCACCGAGCGCAAGCAGCGCGAGCGCGACGCCTTGAGCTTGACCAACGAAATCTCGCACCGGATCAAGAATAACTTGCAGGTCATCGTTGGCTTGATCGCCTACGAAGCCAAATGGACGGCAGCACCCTGCGTGCAAGGCTACAAAACCATGCAGGCGCGCATCGGCGCCATTGCCCAGCTTTATGACCTGATATCGCAAACCAGCCGCGGCCAGACTGTCGCCGTGGACGCCTATTTACGCGAAATTGCCAAGACCATGTCAGCGAGCTTGCTGGGAAATATGTCGAGCATCGAAATCGAGGTTAAGGCCGAGCCGCTGGAAATCGATCCCAATCGTGCCGTCCCGTTCGGCCTTCTGGTCAATGAGCTGACAACCAACGCCATCAAGCATGCCTTCCCGCACGGCAGCGGACATATCAGGCTGTGCGTGGAACAGGTTGGCGATCAAATCGAGCTTATTGTTTCCGACGACGGCATCGGTATGAAGAAAAAGGATTTGGCGGAGAATCCTGAGAAGCGCGGCACCAACTACGTTGCGATCTTCGTGCGCCAGTTGGGCGGCGCCATCGTCCCCTCGAAGCAGCAACCCATCGGAACGACCGTCAGAATACGGCTTCCCTTGCTGCTGGTTCCTGCGGGAGGGGCTGAGCCCTTGGCTGCATGACGCCTTCAGGCTGATCGGCAACGAAGCTAACAGTCCGAATTGGCGTCTATCCCTGATCCATCAAATCGACGTCCAAAATCGGCAATTCCAAAATATACGACCGGCGGCCCTGCTCGTTCTCGACGAACAGCACGCCGATGAATTCCTCGCCCAGGTAAACTTCCAGCGAGTCCATCTTCTTCGGCCGCGTCACCACGCGGATGTTCTCGTTGTCGAACTTGCGCCGCAGATAGGCGTTGAGCGCGGGCACCGGCTGGATCGAGGGATCCTGACCGAGCAGGATCACCATGCGGAAATTGTAGGAGCGCTCGCCCTCCTCATCGTCCACCGTCAATTCGCCGGCGTCGTCCTCGCCGATGAAAATTTCGGCAGAGTCGGCCGTCTTCGGCACCACGCGGATATGCGCGTTGCCGAACAGCTTCTTGAGGTAAGCGTCGAGCTTCTTGACTTCCTGCACGTCCACCGGGCCGCTCCTGTTGCGTAGGCAGCTTAGTTGCCCGATTGCGCCGCCCGGCGCAAGCGCGTGATCCCGAAAAGTTGGCACCGATTTTCGGACAAGATCACGCGCAACTTAACAAGCACATTAGCCGTCGAGCATGACGCCGTAGAGCATCTGATCCATGGCGCGCGAGGGCTCGGGGCAGCCGGCTTCGCCCACCACCTTGGCCGGCACGCCCGCCACGGTGACGTTGTTCGGCACCGCCTTGATCACCACCGAACCGGCGGCGATGCGCGCGCATTGGCCGACTTCGATGTTGCCCAGAATTTTCGCGCCGGCGCCGATCATGACGCCGCGGCGGATTTTCGGATGGCGGTCCTCGTGCTCCTTGCCGGTGCCGCCGAGCGTCACGTCGTGCAAAATGGAAACGTCGTCGTCGATCACCGCGGTCTCGCCCACCACCAGGCCGGTGGCGTGGTCGAGGAAGATGCCGCGGCCGATGCGGGCGGCCGGATTGATGTCGCACTGAAACACCGACGACGAGCGGCTTTGCAGATAGAGCGCGAAATCCTTGCGCCCCTTGCGATGCAGCCAATGCGCCAGGCGATGCGTCTGGATGGCGTGGAAGCCTTTGTAATAGAGCACCGGCTCGATGAAGCGGCTGGTGGCGGGGTCGCGGTCGACGACGGCGACAATGTCGGCGCGGAAGATTTCGCCGAGCACCGGCTCGTCGTTGAGCGCGTCGTTATAGGCCTGGCGGATCAGATCGCCGGATATATCGGCATTGCCGAGCCGCTCGCTGACGCGGTGCACGACGGCGGCTTCCAGCGTGTCGTGATGCAGGATGGTCTCGTAGATAAAGGTGGCGAGCTCCGGCTCGCGGCGCGCGATTTCCTCCGCCTCGTTGCGGATGTGCGCCCAGACCGGATCGACCTTGTCGAGGCCCTTCACGGGCCGTGTCTGATAGTGGGCCATGGCTGTCGTTCTCTTAAAATCTGCTCTCGCGATCCCCTATATGGGTCTTTTATCACAATTTTCGAGCCGCCAAGAGGGGCCAAGAGGGGCCGCAAAAAAGCCCCCGGCGCATGGCTTAATGACGTTGGTTAAGGAAGTCGAGCACGCCCGATTTGAACACCTTGTCACCGACGGCGAGCATGTGGTCGCGGCCGGGAATATCGAGCGCGCGGGCGCCGGGAATGAGCGCGGCCAGCGCCTGCGCCGAACCGGCGATCGGGTCCTTGGTCCCCACCGCGACCAATACCGGCGCGGCAATTGCGCCGACCTGCGCGCGGCTGAGCGTCTGGCGCGAGCCGCGGATGCAGGCGGCGAGCGCCTTGCGGTCGGATTTGGTCTGCTCGGCGAAGGCGCGAAACATGCGCTCGGTCGGATCGCTGACATCCTCGAGCGAGCCCGCTTCCAGCGCCAGCGCAATGCGCTCGGGCAATCCGACGCCGTCCACCAGCTTGATGCCGAGGCCGCCGAGGATCAGCGAGCGCACGCGATCGGGATGGTCGACGGCGAGGAAGGCTGCGATGCGCGCGCCCATCGAGTAGCCCAGCACGTCGGCGCGTTCGATCTGCAAATGATCCATCAGCGCGCGCACGTCCTCCGCCATGGTGGCGCTGTGATAGGCGGCGGGCTCATAGAGCTTGCTCGATGCGCCATGGCCGCGATTGTCGAGCGCGATCGCGCGCAAGCCCGCGCGCGTGAGCGTCGTCGTCCATGCGGTGCTGACCCAGTTGATTTCCTTGGTCGAGGCAAAGCCGTGCACCAGCACGACCGGATCTCGCCCTCGCCTTCGTCGAGATAGGCGATCTCGACTTCGCCGTTGTGGAAGCTCGCCATTCAAGCTCGCGTATACCAGGGCGCCAGCCAATGCCGGAAGCGGATCATGCCGGCGCGCACGCCGACCGCGAAGATGGCCAAGCACAGCACATAAACGAACGACGCGTTCTCGTTGAGCTCGTTCGACTTGGTGAACACCGACATGCCCATGCCCGGCACGCTCGCCAGCACTTCGACCGCGATGGCGTTGGTAATGCCGCGCGCAAAGCCGAGCTCGATGCCGGCGACGATATGCGGCATGGCCGAGGGCAGCGCGATGCCGAACCAAATATTGTGCGTGCGCGCGCCGAACATCTTGCCGACGTCGAGATAATCCTTGGCGATGGAGCGGGTGCCGTCGGCGGTGGTCACGGCCACCGGCAGGAACACCGAGATGATGACGATCACCAGCCGCGCCGCCGGCTGATAGCCGACCCACAGGATGACGATCGGCACCAGCGCGATCAGCGGCAGCGCGTAGAGCGCGCGGATGTAAGTCGACAGGAACCAGTTGATCTCGCGCACGCGGCCCATGGCGACGCCGACCAGGATACCGGCGGCCGAGCCGATGGCGACACCTTCCAGGATTGAGGACAGCGTCACCAGCACGTCGCCCCAGAATTCCGCGCTGGCGATCGTTGCCGGGATCGCCATGACGATCCCGCTCGGCCGCGCCACGAAATCGGGCAAATAACGACTGACGTAGAATTGCCAGACCGCCAGGATCGCGAGGCCGGCGATGACCGGCGCGATGCGCTCGCGCGTGAGCCAGTGGCCACGCCGCGCCGCGTCCGGCGCCGCCAGTGGCACCGGCGTTGCGCCTAGCCGACTGCCGATCGCCGCCATCGCACCAGATACCGTTCAATGAATTCGCCGACGCCGACCAGCACCACCGCGATCGCCGCCACGAACACGGTGACCGCCAGCACCCAGGCCGAATCGACGATGGTGGTGCCTTGCAGCATCACCGCCGCCACGCCGTCGGGATTGAGGAAGAACTCGGCCACCAGCGTGCCGGCCATCGACAGCGCGATCGACTGCTTGATGCCGGTCATCGCGTAGGGCAGCACGTAGGGGATGATCACGTCGCGCCAAAGCTGGCGCTCGTTCGAGCCGAAAATGGCGGCGACGTCGAGATGCTGGCGCGGGATCGAGCGGGCGCCTTCCGTCACCCCGATCAGGATCGGAAAGATCGAGATCAGCACCGAGACGATCACGCGCGGCCAGAACCCGAAGCCGAACAGCACCGAGACGAAGGGCACCAGCGAAATCGTCGGCGTGGCGTAGAGGATGTAGACGTAGGGCTCGAACGCCGCCGAAATCAGTCTGCTGCGCGCGAGCAGCAGGCCGACCGTCACCCCCACCACGATGTTGATGGCGAGCGTCGTGAGATAGAGCTCGCCCGACACCCACAGCGCCGGCAGCAGCGGGCCGCCGTGCAGCATCGCCCACAACTGCGTCATCGTGGTGGTGAAGGGAACGAACAGGACGCCGAAGCTGTGGCCGAAGGCCTGCCACGCGGACAGCAACAGCACGATGCTCGCCGCGTAGCAGGCGATCCTGATCCACCAGGCATTGTCGGCGCGAAAACGGGCGGCGCGGCCGGCGAAAGATTGCGTCTGTGCCATGCGCGCCCGCCCGCTTGCGTCCGTCATTGCCGCCTTACTTCATCGCCTTCACGCGCTTTTCCGCTTCGGCGTAGAGCGAGGTGTCGACGATCTTGCCGTAGGCCGGCGGGGTGCCCTTCATGGAGCCGACCTTCACCAGTTCGTTGACCTGGCTCATCACTTGCTTTTCGTTGAGCCCGTTGTCGTTCACCCAGTAGTGCTTGCCTTGGAACGCCTTGATCGCGGCGAGCGCCACCGAAGCATCGATATTTTTGGCCTTGGCGGCAATCTTGGCGACCTCGGCCATGTCCTTCGGATTCGAGCTGCTCATAATCTTCTGGGTTTCGATCCAGCCGACCAGGAAACGGATGATGCCTTCGCGGTCATCGGCAATCGCCTTCTTGCTGGCGACCAGCACCGCATAATGCAGCCCTTCCGCGATCGAGGACGGGACATCCATCACGTTCCACTTCTTGGTGGCGTGCTCGACCTGCGCCAGTTCGTCGATGTGGAACACGCCGCTATGCACCTGGCTGGCGATGCCGGCTTTGACCAACGGCGTGTTGGCGAGATCGATCGCCTTGACGTCGGAAATTTTCATGCCGCAGGTTTCCAGATATGACTGCAAATAGAGATAGCGCGTGTTGTTGATGCCGTCGGCCGCCACCGTCTTGCCCTTGAGGCCCTTGCAGTCCTTGGCCTCATCGGAAGCGATCACCCAATCCTGGTTCGGCATGCCGGCGACCACCACGATCGGCGCCCCGGATGCGATCAGGTTCACCGCCGGCGGCGTCGCCGTGAAACCGATGGCCGCGTCGCCGGTCACCACCGCCTTGGCGGTGTCGGTGCCGCGCTGGAACCAGCGGAAGGTCACGTCGAGCCCGGCCTTCTTCCAGTAGCCCATGGCCTCGCCGACATCGGCGAAGGTGTTGGAGAAGATCGGCGGGCGGCCGATGGCGGTCGCCGTCAGTTTGATATCGGCGGCCTTGGCGCCGCCGGGCGCAAGCAACGTCACGACCGAGAGCGCGGCCGCGACGCCGAACAGCGATTTCCTCAGCATGGATCAGTTCCTCCCTGTGTATTGCACGCGCTTATCGCGCGCGTGCTTCGTTGCCTGCCGGTTGATCGAACAGGTCATGCCAGACCTGCTCGCGCAGATTGATGAACGTCGGGCTCGAAACCACGCTGCGGTCGCGCGGGCGCGGCAGATCGACCTTGCGCACCGCGCGCACATGCGCCGGCCGCCCGGCCAGCACGACGACGCGGTCGCCCATCAGCACGGCCTCGTCGATGGCATGAGTGACGAACATCATGGCGGTCGGCCGCGCGTCCCAGATGCGCAGCAGCTCGAATTGCAATTGCTCGCGCGTCTGCGCGTCGATCGCCGAGAACGGCTCGTCCATCAGCAGCAGTTTCGGCTCCATCACCAGCGCGCGCGCGAGCCCCGCGCGCTGCTGCATGCCGCCGGAGAGCTGATGCGGATAGGACTTCTCGAAACCTTTCAGGCCCACCAGCTCGATCGCCTCCTCGACGCGGCGTTCGAGCTCGTCTTTGGGCGTGTGCTTGAGCTTCAATCCGTAGGCGATGTTATTCCAGAGATTGCGCCAGGGAAACAGTCCGAAATGCTGGAACACCATCGACACGCTCGGCAGCGGCTTTTCCACCCGCTGGCCCTCGATGCGGATCTCGCCGCCATTGAGCTGGTTCAAGCCGCCGACGCAGCGCAGAAGCGTGGTCTTGCCGCAGCCCGAGGGCCCCACGATGCTGACAATCTCCGCGCTGCCGACGGTCAGGCTGAGGTCGTCGAGCACGGCGAGCTCGCCATAGCGCAAGCACGCGTTCTCGACCACCAGGCGTGCTGTGCCAGCGCCGTTCATCACGGCCACCTTGCAGCGCTGCGCGCGCGCCCGCCGCCGCGCGGCGAAGCGGACGCATGGCTATACGACGCGTCGCTTCGGCTCACGTCGCCCTCCCAACTTTGCGAGCCGCCCCGACTGCTTGTTCTGATTTTTTAAAAAGCTCGCAGCTGGGCAGCCTATCGGCTGGCTTGGGCCTGGGCAATTGCGCAATAAGGCGCAGACAAGCAGGCAGGCGCGCGCCGGCGCGATATTCAGGTCCCGGCGGCAACCGATTTCACATGGCCGAAATGGCATTCGTGCAAGTCGCGCCAAGTTACGCCAAGTCACGCCAAGTCACGCGCTCGGTTGCGCTCTTGAGCGAGGATACGAAGGCGATGAGCACGATCGGCGCGCCGGCGATCCATAGTCCGAGGTCAATCACGGAGCCGGGAAACCTTGGCCGGCCTTGCGCGTTCCAGGCCGGCTCGTGGCACGAGGTAGCGAAGTATGACAGCTAGGCACGGCGCGCGCCCCCCGCTATGGTGCCCCCCGCACAGCGCAGCCGTTGCGCGCGGCATCACGAGGGTTGCCATGGCCGAGCACGTCATCCCGCATTTCCACAACGATCCGGGCGTGCCGGTGATCGACATCGGCGCCAAGGAATTCATGTGCGTGGGCGCGACGCCGCCGTACGATCATCCGCACGTGTTCCTCGACATGGGCGACGACGAACGAGATCATCTGCCCCTATTGCTCGACGCTCTACCGCTTCGACGGCAAGCTCGATCCGCACGCGGCGCGGCCCGCCGAATGCGCGCTGCCGGCAACCGCAACCGCCTGACCGACACGGGAGCCCGATCAGTGGCGGCCGCGCGTCACGTCATCGTCGCCGGCGCCGGTATCGCGGGACTGACCGCGCGCTGGCGCTGGCGCGCGCCGGCTTGCGCGTCACGGTGCTCGAGCAGGCCGGCAAGCTCGAGGAAACCGGCGCCGGCATCCAGCTTTCGCCCAACGCCACCGCGCGTGCTGATCGCGCTCGGCCTCGGCGAGCGGCTGCGCCCGCTGGTGATGACGCCGCAGCGCGATCCGCGTGATGGCCGGCGGCTCCGGACGCGAGATCGTGCGCATTCCGCTTGGCACAGGACATCGAGCGCCGTTACGGCGCGCCCTATTGGACGATCCACCGCGGCGACCTGCAAGCGGCGCTCGCCGCCGCCGCCGTCGGCGAACAGGACGTCACGCTCAAGTTCGGCACGCGGGTCGAGGAATTCGCGAGCCACGTCAAAGGCGTCATCGGTGCTGGCACGGCGCGGCAGCCAGGTCGGCGACGAACGCGGCATCGCGCTGATCGGCGCCGACGGTCTTTGGTCGACGGTCGCCACGCATCTGCAGCGCCAGCGCCGCCCGCGCTTTGCCCATCGCACCGCCTGGCGCGCGCTGGTGCCGGCGGCCGCCGTGCCGGAGGAATTCCGCGAGCCGATGGTGCATCTCTGGCTCGGGCTCGACGCGCATCTCGTGCACTATCCGGTCAAGAACGGCCGCCTCATCAACATCGTCGGCATCGTGCACGACGAATGGCGCAAGAGCGGCTGGTCGGCGGCCGGCGACCGCGACGAGATCCTGCGTCAGTTCGCGCGCTGGTCCTGGGCCGAGCACGGCGCGCGCGCTGATCGCGCTGCCCGAGCGCTGGCTGAAATGGGCGCTCTACGACCGTAGCCGCCGTTCCGCGGCGCCGGCGGCCCGGTCACTCTGGTCGGGGACGCCGCCCACCCGATGCTGCCCTTCCTCGCGCAGGGCGCCGGCATGGCGATCGAGGACGCCGCGGTGCTGGCGCATTTTCTCGAGCCATTTTCGCGACGATCCCGCCGACGCGCTGCGCGGCTACGAGGGTGCGCGCCGCCTGCGCACCGAACGCGCCCAACAGATGTCGCGCCGGCAAGGCCGCATCTATGGGCTGAGCGGGCCGGAAGCACTCATCCGCAATCTCGCGATGCGCGCGCTGGGCGGAGAAAAACTGCTCGCGCGCCAGGATTGGCTCTATAGTTGGCGCCCGCCATCTTTGGTTCCGGGCGTAAGCGCATGATGTTTCCATCGTCCATCGCCGGCAGCCTGCCGAAACCGGCGTGGCTCGCCGAGCCGAACAAGTTGTGGCCGCAGTGGAGGCTTGCCGGCGAGGAGCTCGCGCAAGGCCAAGCTCGACGCCACGCTGCTTGGCGATCAAATTGCAGGAGGATGCCGGCATCGACATCGTCTGCGACGGCGAGATGTCGCGCCAGCATTTCGTGCACGGCTTTCTGGAATTCGTCGACGGCATCGACTTCGCCCACAAGGTCGAGATGGGCATCCGCGCCGACCGCTACAAGGCGATGGTGCCGCAGGTGCGCGGCGAACTGAAACTGAAAGGCCGCGTGCACGGGCTAGAGACGCGCCACGCCCGCGCCCATACCAAGAAGCAATTGAAGATCACCCTGCCCGGCCCGATGACGATCTCCGACACCATCGCCGACCGCCACTACGGCGACAACGTGAAGATGGCGATGGCCTTCGCCGGCCTGCTCAACGAGGAAGCGCGCGCGCTCGAAGCAGACGGCGTCGACGTCATCCAGTTCGACGAGCCGGCCTTCAACGTGTTCATGGACGAGGTGACCACCTGGGGCATCGAGGCGCTGCATCGCGCCATCGACGGGCTCACCTGCAAGACCGCCGTGCACATCTGCTACGGCTACGGCATCAAGGCCAATATCGACTGGAAGAACGCGCTCGGCGGCGAGTGGACGCAATACGAGAAGATTTTTCCGGCGCTGGCCAAGAGCAGGATCGATCAGGTCTCGCTCGAATGCATCAATTCGCGCGTGCCGATGAAGCTGTTGTCGCTGCTCGCGGGCAAGGACGTGCTGGTCGGCGTCATCGACGTCGCCACCGACGAGATCGAGACGCCCGAGACAGGTGGCGCAGGTGATCGGCGAGGCGATGAAATTCGTGCCGAAGGAGCGCATCGTCGCCTGCACCAATTGCGGCATGGCGCCGATGCGGCGCGACATCGCCGACGCCAAGCTGATGGCGCTGGGCGCGGGCGTCGAACTGGCACGCCAGAAATTCGCTTGATCTCGATCAACTTGCGCCGGTTCCGTGCGCGGCTAGTCTGCTGCGCGAACGGCCATAAGGAGCTTCGCATGTTCAGCAACAATGTCGGCGTTTTCGACCGCATCGCGCGCGTGGTGGTCGGCCTTGCGCTCATTCTGCTTTGCGCTTGGCCTGATCGCGCCCGGCACCGGCTGGAACTGGGTCGGCTGGATCGGCGTGGTGCCGATCCTGACCGGCGTTCATCGGCACCTGCCCGGCCTACAGCTGTTCGGCTGTTCGACGCGCTAGCGCCCGGCGCGGCCCATCACGTCCATCAGCTCGGCCACCTTGCGCCGCTGGTCGGCTTTGTCGCCGCTCGCGATCGCATGCGCGACGCAATGCGCCACATGGTCGCGCAGGATTTCCTCCTCGACGCGGCGCAGCGCCGCGCGCACCGCGGCGATCTGCGTGACGATGTCGATGCAATAGCGGTCGTCCTCGACCATGCGGGCGAGCCCGCGCACCTGGCCCTCGATGCGGTTGAGCCGTTTGCAGCGTCGACGCCTTGCTGTCTTCGCTTCATGCGCGCTATATACCCCCTAGGGGTATAAAGGACAAGAGCCAATGAGCGCCACCGCCGAGCACGACCATCAGACCGATCATCACCACGACGCGCCGGCCAAAGGCGGCGTCATCGATCCCGTTTGCGGCATGACGGTCGATCCCAACGCCGGCAAGCCGCACGCCGATTACCAGGGCCAGACCTATCATTTCTGCTGCAACGGCTGCCGCACCAAGTTCGTCGCCGATCCGGAAAAATATCTGGCCAAGCGCGAGCCTGCACCAACTTCCGCCGGCGTGATCGATCCGGTCTGCGGCATGACGGTCGATCCGCACACCGCCAAGCACCGCACCGACTATCGCGGCCAGCCGTATTATTTCTGCTCGGCCGGCTGCAGAACCAAGTTCACCGCCGATCCGCAGAAATATCTCTCGCAAGCAGAAGAAGCCGCCGAGCCGGTCGCCGGAAGGCACCATCTACACCTGCCCGATGCATCCGCAGATCCGCCAGGTCGGCCCCGGCGCCTGCCCGATCTGCGGCATGGCGCTGGAGCCGGAAATGCGCCGCCGCCGACAGCCGGTCCCAATCCCGAACTCGCCGACATGACGCGGCGGTTCTGGATCGGCCTGGCGCTGGCGCTGCCGGTCATGGTCGCTCGAGATGGGCGGCCATTTCGTCGGCGCGCACAACTGGGTCGATCCGACGCTGTCGAACTAGATTCAGTTCGCCTTCGCCACGCCGGTGGTGCTGTGGGCGGGCTGGCCGTTCTTCGTGCGCGGCTGGCAATCGCTGCTCACGCGCAACCTCAACATGTTCACGCTGATCGCGCATGGGCACCGGCGTCGCCTTCGTCTACAGCGTCGTCGCGACGCTTCGCGCCCGGGATTTTCCCGCGAGCCTTCCGCGGCCATGGCGGCGCGGTCGGCGGTCTATTTCGAGGCCGCCAGCATGATCACCGTGCTGGTGCTGCTCGGCCAGGTGCTGGAACTGCGCGCGCGCGAGGCCACCTCGGGCGCGATCCAGGCGCTGCTCGATCTCGCGCCCAAGACCGCGCGCCGCGTCAAGCACGACGGCAGCGACGAGGAGGTCGCGCTCGACGCCGTCCAGGTCGGCGACAGTTTGCGCGTGCGGCCCGGCGACAAGGTGCCGGTCGACGGCGTCGTGCTGGAAGGGCCGCTCGTCGTTCGATGAATCGATGGTGACCGGCGAATCGATGCCGGTCACCAAGGAAAAAGGCGCGCGCGTCATCGGCGGCACCATCAACCAAGCGGCAGCTTCGTCATGCGCGCCGACAAGGTCGGCCGCGACACGCTGCTGTCGCAGATCGTGCAGATGGTGGCGAAGGCGCAGCGCAGCCGCGCGCCGATCCAGCGGCTGGCCGATCAGGTCGCCGGCTGGTTCGTGCCGCTGGTGATCGCGGTGGCGCTCATCGCGTTCGCCGCCTGGGCGACGTTCGGGCCGGAGCCGCGCTTCGCCTTCGGCCTGGTGGCCGCGGTGAGCGTGCTGATCATCGCCTGCCCCTGCGCGCTCGGGCTTGCCACGCCGATGTCGATCATGGTCGGCGTCGGCCGCGGCGCGCAGGCCGGCGTGCTGATCAAGAATGCCGAGGCGCTGGAGCGGATGGAAAAGATCGACACGCTGGTGGTCGACAAGACCGGCACGCTGACCGAGGGCAAGCCCAAGGTGGTGGCGGTCGTGGCCGCTGCCCGGCTTCGACGAAGCGAAAGTGCTGCGGCTTGCGGCCAGCGTCGAGCGCGGCAGCGAGCATCCGCTGGCGGCGGCCATCGTCGCAGCCGCGGCCGAGCGCAAGATCGAGCTTGCGAAGGTCGCGCGACTTCGATGCGCCGGCCGGCAAGGGCGTGATCGGCATGGTCGAGAAGGCAGCGCATCGCGCTCGGCAACGCCGCATTTCTCGACGAACTCGAATATCGATGCCGCGCGCGCTCGCAGCTGACGCCGAGCGCCTGCGCGGCGACGGCGCCACCGCCGTGCTGCTCGCCGTCGACGGCAAGCCGGCCGGCGTCATCGCCATCGCCGATCCGGTCAAGGCCAGCACGCCGGAGGCGCTCAAGGCACTCGTGGCCGCCGGCATCCGCGTGGTCATGCTGACCGGCGACAACCGCACCACCGCGCAGGCGGTCGCCAAGCGCCTCGGCATCGACGAGGTCGAGGCCGAAGTGCTGCCCGAGCAGAAGAGCGAAGTGGTCGAAAAGCTGCGCGCGCGAAGGCCGCGTGGTGGCCATGGCCGGCGATGGCGTCAACGACGCGCCGGCGCTGGCCGCCGCCGAAGTCGGCATCGCCATGGGCACCGGCACCGATGTGGCGATCGAAAGCGCCGGCATCACGCTGCTCAAGGGCGACCTCACCGGCATCGTGAAGGCGCGCGCGCTGTCGGCGGCGGTGATGAGCAACATCCGGCAGAACCTGTTCTTCGCCTTCATCTACAACTCCGCCGGCGTGCCGATCGCGGCCGGCATCCTCTATCCGGTCTTCGGCATCCTGCTGTCGCCGATCATCGCCGCCGCCGCCATGGCGCTGTCGTCGGTGAGCGTGGTCGGCAACGCCTTGCGGCTGCGCCGGGTGAAGCTCTAAGAGTCGGTATGCGTTTTCTCCTGCTTGCCTTGATTGCCCTGTCCGCCGGCGCCGCCGCGCATGCCGAGGAATGGCGCGCGACCCGCGTCAACGCGCCGGCGCGCGTGACCGCCATCGAGACGGTGGACGGCCAGGTGCGCGTCATGGCCGGCGGGCTCTGGTACGCGCTCAAGCGCAACGATGGCAGCGTCACGCTCGACTTCATCGAGACGCCGGCGCGGCCGAAACTGCCCGATGGCGCGCTGCCCGACGGGCGCGTCGCCGCCGGCGAACACGACATCGCCCGCGCCTGGCTCTCCGAGCCGACCGAGCGCTACGACCACGGCATTCTCGGCGACAAGATCGAAGCAGGCGCCCTGGCGATCGAAACGCGCGACGGCAAGCGGCAAATTGTGCGGCTCAAGCCCGACGCCGTGTTCGAGGATCTGGAGCCGCGCATCGCCGATCTCAACGGCGACGGTCATGACGAAATCATCGTGGTGAAGTCCTATCTCAAGCGCGGCTCGGCGCTTGCCGTGATCGCCGCGCGCAAGGGAAAATACGAGATCGTGGCGGAGACGCCGCCGCTCGGCGGCCCGCACCGCTGGCTCGATCCGGCCGGCATCGCCGATTTCACCGGCGGCCACAAGACCGACATCGCGCTGGTGCGCCAGCCGCACGTGATCGGCCAGCTCGAAATCTGGCGCTGGACCGACAGCCGGCTGCAGAAGATCGCCGAGCTGCCCGATACCGCCAATCACATCGCCGGCACGCGCGCGCTCGACATGGCCGCGGTCGGCGATTTCGACGGCGACGGCATCGCCGACATCGCCATCCCCTCGCTCGACCGCAACGCTTTGCGCATCGTGTCGTTTGCGCCGCGCGCGCGCGAGATCGCCAGCGTCGCGCTGCCGGCCAAGGCCGCGACCAATCTCGGCCTGCTCAAGGGCGTGATGGCGCCGGCGGTCGCGCTGGGCCTCGCCGACGGCTCGCTCGTCGTCATTCAGCGCGCGCAGTAGCGCATGATCCCGAAAAGCATGCCCTCGGACTTGATCCGTGGGTGGGAACCGGTTTTCGGATAAGATCATGCGCCAGGAATAACGTTCAGCGGATGGCGCCGCCGCTCTGCGACTGCGGCGCGCGCGCGCCCGGAACGAATTTGCACTTCTTGTCGGCGGCGGTGCGCCGCAAGTCGTCCATCTCGCCGCGCAGCTGGAGATATTCCGGCCTGTAGGCCACCGCATTGGCGAGCTCGCTGCCCGACTTTGCCATCAGGTCTTCCAGCACGTGCTGGCGCTCGCTGTTGGTCTTGGACTGCTGCGCGATCTGCTGACAGTTGAACAGCACATAGCGCCCGGGCGCGACGAAGAAGCGCGACAGGCTGGCGTCATCCGCGAGCGCCGTGGCGCAGCCGGCGAGCAGCGCGGCCAGCACTGCGGCGAGCGCAACCGGCGTGGTGCGTTTGAGATGATGAGCCGTCATCGCGTCGTTCCCGCCTGTGAACGCGCAAGACCATAGCCGATTCTTTGTGTCCGGATTGCGCCGGAGGGAGCAAGGATGGCCTGCCAGCCGAAGCCGCGACGCGGCGAAGGCTGGTGCGGACGCCCGGACTCGAACCGGGACGGGATTACTCCCAAGGGATTTTAAGTCCCTTGCGTCTACCATTCCGCCACGTCCGCATCCGATCTCGGGTTGACCCGAGATCGGGCTCCTAAATGCATGCATCAACTCACCCGCGCGTCACGCGCGGGGAAAGCCACGCGTGGCGCGTCACGTTAATCCGCTAATAAGTGGCCCCAGGCCTGCGCCCAGTCCGTGCCGGCGGAGTCGGTGACGCGGCCGTCGGCCTCGTAGAACTTGTTGGGGATCTGGAACATGGCGATGAAGGTGCCGCCCTTCGGCGCCCAGGCGGTGTGCCGGCTGCCCGCCGGCCGCCAGATGAATTCGCCGGGGCCCACTTCGACGCCGGCGTCGGGGCCGTCCTTGTCGGCCAACGAGCCCTCCAGCACGTAAGTCTGCTCGATCAGCACGTGCTCATGGTCGGGCAGCACCGCGCCCGGCGCCATCTTGAACAGCACGGTGACCAGCCCGCTCTTGGCGTCGACCAGCAGCGGCTTCACCTCGCAGCCGGCAAAGCGCGTCTTCTGCCACGGCATCTCCTCCGGCCGCAGGTGATGCGAGCGCAAATCCTTCAGCTTCACGTCATGCTTCGGGTGGCGGGCAACGGCGCCGGTCATGGACGGTCTCCCTCATGCTTTTGCCTAGTCTAGCCGATTTTCGCGCGCCGCGCGATCAATCCCCGCCCTCGCGGATCGGCGGCACGAAGGCGAGCCCGGTATCCCAGGGGAAATAGATCCAGGTGTCCTGCGACACCTCGGTGATGAAGGTATCGACCATCGGCCGCCCCATCGGCTTGGCATAGACCGTGGCGAAATGCGCTTTCGGCAGCAGGTCGCGCACCATGCGCGCGGTCTTGCCGGTGTCGACCAGGTCATCCACGATGAGGACGCGCTTGCCCTGCGCGGCGAGCCCGCTCACTTCCGCCGCCACCCCCTTGATCAGCCGCAGCTCGCCCTCGTTCTTGTAGTTCTGGTAGCTGGCGATGCAGACCGTCTCGATCAGCCGCACGTTCAATTCGCGCGCCACGATCGCCGCCGGCACCAGCCCGCCGCGCGTGATGGCCACGATCGCCTCGAACGGCCCCGCCTCGTGCAGCCGCCAGGCGAGCGCGCGCGAGTCGCGGTGGAACTGATCCCACGACACGGGAAAGATTTTTTCCGGCGACGGCGGCGCTTCGGGTTTCGGCATCGATGCTCCCGCGCTAGCGCGCCGCGGCCAATTGCTTGCGCACGGAGACCAGCATGTCCTCCACCGCCGCCTTGACCTGCTTGAGCTTGTCCGGATCGCGCGAGCGCACCACGATATTGGTGTTGGGCCCGATCGTCTCGTCGAAGAACGGATAGCTGCCGATGATCGCGTCCGGATGCGCCTTGGCGATTTGCGCCAAGTTCGGTGCCGACGTCGCCTTCCTTGGCGTCGGCGCGGATGGTGGCCGAGAGCAGCTTGGTGCCGGTTTTAAGCTTGGGCGCCACCTCGTCGAGCATGGCCTGCATGATCGAGGGCACGCCCGCCATCACGATGACATTTTCGATCCAGAAGCCGGGCGCGCCGGAGACCTTGTTGGCCACCAGTTCGGCGCCGTCCGGAATGCGCGCCATGCGCAGGCGCGCCTCGTTGAGCTCGCCGCCGATCTTGGCCATGCGCTCCTTCAGGATCGCCACCGCGTCGGCATGCAGCTTAAGCTCGACGCCGAAGGCTTTCGCCACGCAATCGGCGGTGATGTCGTCATGCGTCGGCCCGATGCCGCCGGTGGTGAAGACGTAATCGTAGGTGATGCGCAGCGCATTGAGCGCCGAGACGACCGCGAATTCGTCGTCGGAGACCACCCGCACTTCCTTCAGGTCGACGCCGATGGCGGTGAGATAATCGGCGATATAGCCGATATTCTTGTCCTTGGTCCGGCCGGAGAGGATTTCGTCGCCGATGACCAGCAATCCCGCGGTGACGACCTTTATTTTATCGCTCATGGCGGTCACTTGACCCCTACCGGCCCCACCGAACACTTAAGCGTTAAGCCGGCAGCGGCTCAAGCGCCGGCCGCCCCAGCCCCCTTCGTCCTCCACCGCTATTCGCCCAAAATATAGGCACCGCAGCCCGCCGGCTGCCGTCCGGCTGCGCGAATTTAAGGGATTTGCCGGGCTTTCGCCTTGGCCTGAAGCTTGCAACCTTATCGCCAGGAGGGCTGTGGGGCAGCGCGGGCTTTGAGGCAATGTTGGCGTAACCGGTGGCGAGCTGGGGATCTGTAATGGTGGCCGCCTTCGACGAGATGACCGGATCAAACGGCGGCGTGCGGCCGGCCTATGGCGAGCTCGCGCGCTGGCTCGATGAAGTTCCGACCGACGTGCTCGACCACCGCCGGCGCGAGGCCGAGCTTTTGTTCCGCCGCATCGGCATCACCTTCGCGGTCTATGGCGAGGCCGACGCGCAGGAGCGGCTGATCCCCTTCGACGTCATCCCGCGCATCATGGCGGGCGCCGAATGGCGGCTGCTGGAAAAAGGCCTCACCCAGCGCGTCAAGGCGCTCAATGCCTTCATCAAGGACGTCTATGGCGCGCGCGAGATCCTGCGCGCCGGCGTCGTGTCCGACGACTTGGTGTTCCGCAATCCGGCCTTCCGCCCGGAGATGAGCGGGCAGAAGGTGCCGCACGACATTTACGTGCACGTCGCCGGCATCGACATCGTGCGCGTCGATGCGGAGACCTTCTACGTGCTGGAAGACAATGCCCGCACGCCCTCCGGCGTCTCCTACATGCTGGAGAACCGCGAGATCATGATGCGGCTGTTCCCGGAATTGTTCGCGCGCCACCGCATCGCGCCGGTGGAGAACTATCCGGACGAATTGCTGGCGACGCTGCATTCGGTGGCGCCGGCGTCGGCCTCGCGCGATCCGACCGTGGTGCTGCTCACCCCCGGCGTCTACAACTCGGCCTATTACGAACATTCGTTCCTGGCCGACAAGCTCGGCGTCGAATTGGTCGAGGGCCGCGATCTGTTCGTCAAGGACGAGATCGTCTACATGCGCACGACGCAAGGGCCGCGCCGCGTCGAGGTGATCTACCGCCGCATCGACGACGAATTCCTCGATCCCCTCACCTTCCGCCCGGACTCAACGCTCGGCGTGCCGGGGCTGATGTCGGCCTATCAAGCCGGCAATGTCACGCTCGCCAACGCGGTCGGCACCGGCATCGCCGACGACAAGGCGATCTACAGCTTCATGCCGGCGATCGTGAAATTCTATCTCGGCGAAGAGCCGCTTCTGAAAAACGTGCCGACCTGGCGCTGCCGCGAGGAAGAGCATCTGGCCTATGTGCTCGATCATTTGCCTGAACTGGTGGTCAAGGAAGTGCACGGCTCCGGCGGCTACGGCATGCTGATCGGGCCCACCGCCAGCAAGGTCGCGCTCGAACAGTTCCGCGCCAAGCTGAAAACCGCGCCGAAGAATTTCATCGCGCAGCCGACGCTGGCGCTCTCCACGTGCCGACCTGCGTCGATGCCGGCATTGCGCCGCGCCACGTCGATCTGCGGCCCTTCGTGCTCACCGGCCGCGACCGGGTGCGCATCGTGCCGGGCGGCCTGACCCGCGTCGCGCTCAAGAGTGGTTCACTAGTGGTCAATTCCAGCCAGGGCGGCGGCACCAAAGATACCTGGGTGTTGGACGGATGATGCGCGCATCCCTCACCGGTCGTCCCCGCGAAGCGGGGACCCATACTCCCAGCCCATCGATGCGGCGTATGGTCCCGGCCCTCGCGCCACGCGCTCGGCCGGGACGACGGGAGTAAGCCATGCTCTCGCGCACCGCCGACAACCTCTATTGGCTTTCGCGCTATGTCGAGCGCGCGGAGTATCTTGCGCGCATCTTGGACGCCACCCAGCGGCTCTCCGCGCTGCCGCTCGCCTATATCGGCGAAACCAATGAATGGGAATCGGCGGTCGCCACCGCCGGCTGCGCCAGCGCCTTCTTCAAGGCCTACGAGGAAGCCAACGAGGAAAACGTCACCGACTTTCTCGCCTTCTCCACCGCCAATTCCTCCTCGATCCGCTCCTGCTTCGAGCTCGCCCGCTCCAACGCCCGCGCCGTGCGCACCGCGCTGACCGTGGAAATGTGGGACGCCATCAACGGCACCTGGCTCGAGCTCAAGCGTTACGGCAACGGGCCGACCTCGCGCGAGGAAATCTCCCGCTTCCTGCGCTGGGTGCAGGAGAGCTCGCTGCGCTACGACGGCTCCGCCTACCGCACCATGCTGCGCAACGACGCCTACTGGTTCTCGCGCCTCGGCGTCTATCTCGAGCGCGCCGACAACACCGCGCGCATCCTCGACGTGAAATATCATCTGCTGCTGCCCGAGAACGAGCGCGTCGGCGGCCCGCTCGATTATTTCCAGTGGGCGGCGATTTTGCGCTCGGTCTCGGCGCTCACCGCCTATCACTGGGTCTATCGCGACAGTCTGCAACCGTGGTTGGTCGCCGACCTGCTGATCCTGCGCGAAGAAATGCCGCGCTCGCTGGCGTCGTGCTACGAGGCGATCGTGCGCAATCTCGACCAGATCGGCTCGGCCTATGGCCGCCAGGGGCCGGCCCAGCGCCAGGCCCGCGGCATCCGCACGCAGCTCCAGAACAGCGGCATGGAGGGCATCTTCCAGCGCGGACTGCACGAGTTCATCGGCGAGTTCATCACCGAGAACAACCGGCTGGGCGCCGCCATCACCGAGCAATTCCTGGTATGAGCGCGGCCGGCGAGCCGGCCGCATGTGCTAGAAACCTCCGCCAGCGCCGGACCAATTCATGCGAATTCGCATCTCCCACGCGACCACCTACACCTACGACACGCCGCCGTCGGTGGTGACGCAGATCCTGCGGCTGACCCCGCGCAACCACGACGGCCAATATGTCTGCGACTGGCGCATCGAACTGTCGCGCGATTGCGTCCTGCATCAGCACGAGGACGCCTTCGGCAACATCATCCATTCCTTCAGCGCGGAAGGCCCGTTCGACGAATTGTCGGTCGCGGTCGAGGGCGAAGTCGAAACCCAGGACACCCACGGGCTGGTGCGCGGCGCGGTCGAGCGGTTTCCGCCGCAACTCTACCTGCGCGAGACCGCGCTCACCGAGGTCGACGCGGCCATCGCCGACTTCGCGGCGAGCGCGCGAGCGGACGCGGGCACGGATGCGCTGGCGCTGCTGCATGGCCTGCTCGGCGCCTTGAACCACGAAATGACTTTCGACACCGACCCGACCCACGTAGCGACCACCGCGGCGCAAGCCTTCGCGCTGCGCCGCGGCGTCTGCCAGGACTTGACCCACATCTTCATCGCGGCCGCGCGCGCGCTCGGCCTGCCGGCCCGCTATGTCGGCGGCCATTTCCACCGTGCCGACGGCGTCACCGCCCAGGAGGCCGGCCACGCCTGGGCCGAGGTCCATGTCGAGAATTTGGGCTGGGTCGGCTTCGATCCCACCAATGGCATCAGCGCGAGCGAGGCGCATGTGCGGGTGGCGGTGGGGCTGGATTATCTCGGCGCCGCGCCCGTGCGCGGCACCCGTCGGGGTGGCGCCGGCGAGCATTTGAAGGTCGCCGTGCATGTCGATCAGGCGCGCCGGCAGGCGCAGTCATAAATCGGTGCATTGCCCGACCGCCCCGCTCGCCGCTATAACCTCACCGGCGGAAAAAACAGGACGCGACATTTGCCATGACCTATTGCTGCGGAATCCTCGTGCGCGAAGGCCTCGTCATGATCGCCGACACGCGCACCAATGCCGGGCTCGACAACGTCTCGACCTTCCGCAAGCTGCACGTCTACACCGAGCCGGGCGAGCGCATTCTGGCGCTCGCTTCTTCCGGCAATCTCTCGCTCAGCCAGTCGGTGCGCTCCACGCTCACCGAAGGCGTGGACAACCCGCAGACCGGCGAGCGCGAGACCTTGATGAACGCGCCCACCATGTTCCAGGCGGCGCAGCGCATCGGCCGCGTCGTGCGCAACATCCAGAACGCCGAAGGCAAGGCGCTGGCCGCCGCCGACATCGAACACGACGTCGCCTTCCTGTTCGGCGGCCAGATCAAAGGCGGCCGCCTGCGGCTGTTCATGATCTATTCGGCCGGCAATTTCATCGAATGCACGATCGACACGCCCTATCTGCAGATCGGCGAGCACAAATACGGCAAGCCGGTGCTCGACCGCGCCGTCGGCTTCGACACCGACCTCTACGACGCGCTCAAGCTCGGGCTGATCTCCATGGATTCCACCATGCGCTCCAATCTCGGCGTCGGCCTGCCGATCGACATCCTGGTGGCGCGGCGCGACACCTGCAATGCCGAGGTCAACTACCGCATCGAGCAGGACGAGCCCTATTTCCAGGACCTGCGCGAGCGCTGGTCGGGCGCGCTGCGCGCCGCCCATATCGCGATCCCGCGGCCGCCCTATCGCAGCGCGACATAGGCCGCCTGGGCCGCCTGGGCCGCCCGGTCGACTTTGCGCGCGCCTGCAACGCTCGGTTTTAACCGTCGGTTAACGGCGCCGCGCGAATTGCCGCAGGTAGCGACATGCCGCCCATCGGATGGGCGAAACGAAAGCGAAATGGCAAGCATTCACGGCTACGGTCCGAGCGGAATAGTCCAACACTTTGGACAACTTAGGGAACCTCGACCGTGCCGGCCCGCGCCCGCGCCTCCGCGCAAAGTCAGTACAACAGTTGGGACCGCGCGCGTCTGAGCGTTGTGGTCCCGATCGGCGTGATCGTGGCGGTCGCCATCGTCTGCATCGTCGTCGCCGTGCTGTCCTCGGCCCGGCGCGCCGACGAGGTCGCCATCGCGCATGAACAGCAACTGCTCTCGCGAGCGCTCGACAATTTCGGCGAACAGGTTCTGCATCAGACTGAAAGCGTCGCCACCTCACAGGCCGCGATCAATAACATCAGCATCAAATTCAATCCCGTCTGGACCGATGAGCGCGTCGGTCAATGGCTCGCGACCTATTTCGATCACGATTACATCATGGTCTATGACGGCAACGACCGGCCGATCTATTCGTTCGTGAATGGCCGTCCGGCCACGTCCGCCTGGCTTGCACGGGCGTGGCCCGACATGAAGGCGGTGCTCGACTTCATGCGCGGCCGCACGGCGAAGCTCCATGGCGCGCTCAATCTCGACAAAGCCGGCGCGGGCAAAGGCAACGCCCACCCGCATGCCGTCGTCATCCGGCGTTTCATGGGCTGGCCCGTTGCGCTTGCCGCGGTTGCGGTCGGGCCGATGGACGGCATTTCTGCGTCGCGCGAGACCAGCGCGCCAATCATCATTTCGGTCAATATCATCGACCGGGACGCGCTCGCCGCGATTGCCTCGCAGCTTCAGCTGACCAATCTGCGCAAAATCGCCGACGAGCCGGTGCCGGCCGGCGACCGCGTCTTCGCGCTCGCCGACGAAGCCGGCAAACCGATCACGCGTTTAGCCTGGACGCCCAAGCAGCCGGGCGCCGAGATCGTGCACAGCGTCGTTCCGTTCATCGCGGTTGCGCTGGCGGGCTTCGCGATGCTCGCCGCTTTCGTGCTGCGCTATATGCGCCGCACCGCCGCCACCATCGCCGCCGGCGAATCGCGGCTGCGCCACCTCGCCATGCACGACCCGCTGTGCGGACTGCCCAACCGCATCTTCTTCGGCGAGCGGCTGGAGGCGGTGATCGAGGAGGTGCGCGCGGGCTCGACGGCCGCCGCCGTGTTCTATATCGACCTCGATCACTTCAAGGACGTCAACGACACGCTCGGCCATCACGTCGGCGACGAGCTGATCCGCAACGCCACGCTGCGCCTGTCGCACACGCTGCGCGGCGACGACCTGGTGGCGCGGCTGGGCGGCGACGAATTCGCGGTGATCTCCTCGATCGGCGACGACTACGTCAAGATGACGGGGCTTGCCCAGCGGTTGATCGCCGCCATCTGCGCGCCTTATGCGGTCGCCGGCCACAACATCGTGATCGGCGCCTCCATCGGCATCGCGGTGATCGACAAGAATTGCGCCGGCGCCGCCGACATCATGCGCTACGCCGACATGGCGCTCTACCGCGCCAAGAACGAGGGCCGCAACCGCGCCGTCATCTACGACGCGGCGATGGACGCCGATCTGTCCAACCGCAAGATCTTGGAAACGGATTTGCGCGCGGCGATCGAGAACGACGGCCTCACGCTGCTCTATCAGCCGATCGTCAACAAGAGCGGCGAGACGCTGGTCGGCGTCGAAGGCGCTGTGCCGCTGGACCCATCCCACGCGCGGCGAAATTCCGCCATCCGAATTCATCGCGCTGGCCGAGCACTCGGGGCTGATCATCGAGCTCGGCGCCTGGGTGCTGCGCCGCGCCTGCCTCGACGGCAAGGCCTGGCCGGGCCTGACCGTGGCGGTCAACGTCTCGCCGATCCAGTTCCGCCGCACCGATTTCTGCAAACTGGTCGAGCGCACGCTGGCCGACACCGAGTTCGATCCCGCCCGGCTCGAGCTGGAACTGACCGAAAGCGTGCTGCTCGGCAATGTCGATACCGCGGAAGCCGCCATGATCCGGCTGAAGGAGCTGGGCGTGAGCGTCGCGCTCGACGATTTCGGCACCGGCTATTCGAGCCTGGTCTATCTGCGCCGCTTCCCCTTCGACAAGCTCAAGATCGACCGCAGCTTCGTGCGCTCGATCGAAAAAGCGGCCGACGCCGCCGCCATCGTGCACGCCATCGTCAGCCTCGGGCGCGGCCTCGGCATGAAGGTGACGGCAGAAGGCGTGGAGACCGCCGACCAGCAGCTGTTCCTGCGCGCGGCCGGCGTGCATTTCATGCAGGGCTACCGTTTCGGTAAGGCCGTGACCGCCGCCGACATCACCGCGCGCGTGCGCTCGGGCGAGCCGTTCAAGCCGATCGACGTGCCTGAGGCGCTGGCGAGCTAGCGCTCCGAATTGTAGCTCAGCGCCGTCTTCCGCTTCGGCGGATCGCCCGCCAGAAATAGGCTTTCCATCACCGGCCGCTGGATATCCTTGCCCGCCCCCGGCAGCGCCAAGACTTCCATATAGAGCAGGCCGGAGCCCTGGAATCCCAGCAAGGTGCCGGCCCCGAGCGTCAGATCGAGATCGCGGCCCGGAACGAAGGGACCGCGGTCGTTGATCGTGATGTTGATCGAGCGGTGGTTCTTCGGGTTAGACACCCGGATCAGCGTGCCGAGCGGCAGGGTCTTGTGGGCCGCGTGCCATCCGATCGGATTGAACGTATTGCCCGAGGCATCGAGCTTGTCTTCCCAATACATCGAGGCAAGGACCCACTCCCCGCCCTGCACGCGGTCGTAGCTGTCTTCGTGAGAAATGGCGGTGGCGTGGACTTGCGACAGCGCGGCGCCGACGGCGAGAACACACGCGAAATAATACAGCTTCTCTTTAGCCACCTGCTTCAGCCGCTTCTTTTTAGCCCAATGCATCGGCGTTGCGTCCAATCCCGCAGCAATCGATTCGGCGCCACCGCTTTTCGGCAGCGCCGCCTACGCCCTCCCTACGCTTTTGTGTATGCGCACCTTTGACCCATTAACTATGGCGGATATGTGATCGTTCCACGCTTTGTGCTATTGCCGCGCATCAAATGTCGCGTGGGAAGGACAGCCAATGAGTGCATCGGCAAAAATCGCGCTGGTGACCGGGGCCGGAACGGGCGTCGGCAAGGCGGTGGCGATCGCGCTCGCCAAGGCCGGCTACAATCTGGTGCTGGCCGGCCGCCGCAAGGAGCCGCTCGAGCAAACCGCGGCCAGCGTCAATGCCGCCGGCGCGCAGGCGCTCGCGGTGCCGACCGATGTGTCCAAGCGCGAGCAGATCATTGCGCTGTTCGACAAGGTCAAAGCCAGCTTCGGCCGGCTCGACGTCCTGTTCAACAATGCCGGCATCGGCGCCCCGCCGGTCCCGCTCGAGGACTTGCCGTTCGAGACCTGGCAGAACGTGGTCGCCACCAATTTGACCGGCATGTTCCTGTGCACGCAGGAAGCCATCAAGATCATGAAGGCGCAGACGCCGCGCGGCGGCCGCATCATCAACAACGGTTCGATCTCGGCGCACGCGCCGCGCCCGTTCTCGGTCGCCTACACCTCGACCAAGCACGCGGTTACGGGGCTGACCAAATCCACCTCGCTCGACTGCCGGCAGTACGACATCTGCTGCGGGCAGATCGACATCGGCAACGCGGCGACGCCGCTCACCGAGCGCATGGTGCAAGGCGGCGGCATCCTGCAGCCCGACGGCAGCAAGAAAATCGAGCCGCGCATGGACGCCGACCACGTCGGCGACGCGGTGGTCTACATGGCCGGCCTGCCGCTCGACACCAATGTGCTGTTCATGACGGTGATGGCCAACACCATGCCGTTCGTCGGGCGCGGCTAGCGCGATGCCGGAGATCGAGCGCTGGCACGAATTCTACCTGCTGGTCGGCACCGCCGCCGCGACGCTGGTGGCGCTCTTGTTCGTCGCCATCTCGCTCGGCGCCGGCTTCATCAGCGAAAAGCGAAGCGCCGCGACGCGCGCCTTCTTCAGCCCGGTGGTGGTGCATTTCACCGCCGTGTTCTTCATCGCGGCCGTCGGTCTGTTTCCCGCGCACAAGCCGGCGATATTCGCGGGCCTGGTCGGGATCTGCGCGGCGATTGGCGGCACGGTCTCGGTCGTCACCACCGTCGAGCTTCTGCGCCACCGCTGGACGCGACACGTGGAGGATCATCTCGCCTACGGCCTGCTGCCGTCGATCTGTTACGCCGCGCTGCTGGTGGCTGCAGGGATGATCCTGGCCGAGCACGACTATTCATTGCTCGTGCTGGCCGGCGCGCTGTTGCTGCTGCTGATCGTGAATATCCGCAACGCCTGGGATTTGACGTTGTCGATGGTGCGCCAGCACGCCAAGCGCCGACGTTAACGCCAAACCGGGAGCAGCCGTTGAGCGATCCCACGTCCTCACCGCGCATCAGCCTCGCGCGCGCCGTGGCCGCGCTGGCGCTTGTGCTGGTCATCGCGCTCGGCCTGCTGGCCTGGCACTACCATCTCGTGGACTTCGCGCCGACGCCGAAAGGCATCGAAGCGGAAATCCGCTCCTGGGGCCACTGGGCGGTGGCGGCCTCCATCGGCTTGATGGTCGTGCACAGCCTCATCCCCTTCCCGGCCGAGTTCGTCACTTTCGCCAACGGCATGCTGTTCGGTCCGCTCTGGGGCGTGGCGATCACCTGGACCGGCGCCATGCTCGGCGCAGCGCTGGCCTTCGCGCTGGCGCGCTGGTTCGGCCGGCCCTTCGTTCATGCGTTGATGAACGAACGCCACCGCGAGGCGGTCGACCTCTGGGCGCGCCGCCAGGGCATCGGCGTGCTGCTGCTGAGCCGGCTGATGCCGCTGATCTCGTTCAACGTCATCAATTACGCCGCCGGCCTCGCCCCGATATCCTGGTGGACCTTCCTGTGGACGACCGCGCTCGGCATTCTGCCCATTACCACGCTCCTGGTCGTCACCGGCGACCAGGTCTGGAATGGCAGCGGCACCGCCTGGATCTGGCTCATCGCCGTTGCGCTGGCCGGCGCGCTGCTCTGGTTCGTCCTTGCCCGCCGCCGCCAAGCCGACCGGTGAGCCTCAGTCGAGCGCACTGACCGTCACCTGCGTCCCGGTCTTGATCTTGGCCAGCACTTTCACGCTGCTGAGCGCCTTGGCGAAAATGTTGCACGGGCTCGCCAGCCGCGTCTCGCTGCCCTTGGAGATCGGCGTGCGGCCAAAGCCAATCGCAATCGCCGGCCCTTGCGGCCAATAGGCGATCTCGCCCGGCACGATCACCGCGCGCGCGTCCGGCTCGCGCTTAACCTCCACCGGCACGTCGAAATAGACCTCCTCGCCCCAGGTCAGCGCCGACGAAGAAATCGGCAGCGCGGCGGCGATGGCCTTGGCGGTCGGCGTATCGAGCAGCTCGGCCTCGAGCGTGAGGGAACCGAAATCGAAGCGGATGCGGGGCATGGCGACTCCATTGCATTGCCCCCGGCAAGTCATGTTTGATGAACGCACAGGGATTGGCAAGATGCGCGCGCTGCGATCGATATTTTTGCTCACGGTTTTCGCGCTGCTATGGGCTGCCAGCACCGCCCAGGCCCGCCCGCTCCACATCGTCGCCTTCGGCGACAGCGCCACCTCCGGCTGGCTGGTGCCGCAGAGCCAAGCCTATCCGGCGCAGTTGCAGGCGCTGCTGCGCAAGAAGGGCTATGACGTCGTCGTGACCAATGCCGGCGTTCCCGGCGACACCACCGCCGGCGCGCTCAAGCGCTTCGACGCCGCGATCGCGCCCGGCACCGACATCGCGCTGGTCGAATTCGGCACCAACGATCTGCGCATGCATGTGCCGGCCGCAGCGCATGCGCGCCAATCTGAACGAGATCGTGCGCAGCTTGCGCAAGCGCGGCATCGCGGTGCTGGTGATCGGCCTCGGCAGCCTCGATCTGTCGGACGTCGCGCGCGCCAATGACGTGCCCTACGCGCAATGGAAACTGCCGCCAGGCAAATATCGCGCGCGCGACCACGCCCATTTCAACGCCGAGGGCTATTCGATCGTCATCGCGCGCATGCTGCCGCAGGTCGAAGAGTTACTGAAGCGCGCCGCGCGCAAATAACGCCTGATCAATGCAGCCGGAACTCGCCGTTGATGGCCTTCAGTTCCGCCGGCTTGATCAACTTGCAATGCGCGACCTGCACGGAGTGCAGCGGGCCTTCCAGCTTCTCCTGCCAGAACGCCAGGAAGCGCTGCAGCTCGGGAAACTTCGGGAAACATGTCGTAGGCCTGCCAGACGTAGGACTGCAGCAGCCAGCGGTGGTCGGGACGCCGGTACAGGATGTGCGCGGTGGTCAGGCCAAATCCATTGACCTGCTTGCGGAAGTCGTCTGACACCAAGCCTTGCGAAACCATCGCGCCCTCCATTCGAGTCGGACGATCAGTTTCCATTTCCGGCACTAGGCATTGCAAGCTGAAAAGGTAAACAAACTGTTTAAAATCAAAGCGTTAGCAGCAGCCGCGGGGGCCTGCTAACAAGCCAAAGCCGGCCAAAGCCGCGCGGCTGCGCCCGCTCTGGCAGGCGCCGCCGAGGGTTCCCAGGCATGGCCGTTAACCATTGAACGCTCAATGGTTTTCGCCGATTATTGGCACTCGGCCGCATTGAGTGCTAAAAAATTTGCCGATGCCCCTTGCGGGCTAAAACTATGCCCCCACCTGCGTATCAGGTGCTGGCAAGGGGACGCGCCGGCTACCAAAAACGAAAAATTTTCAATCATTTAGGAGGACTGCCATGAAGTTCCGCCCGCTTCACGATCGCGTCGTCGTCAAGCGCATCGATGCCGAGGAAAAGACCGTCCGGCGGCATCATCATTCCCGATACCGCTAAAGAGAAGCCGAGCCAGGGCGAAATCGTCGCCGTCGGCCCCGGCGGCCGCGACGAAGCCGGCAAGCTGATCCCGATCGATCTGAAGGTCGGCGACACCGTGCTGTTCGGCAAATGGTCGGGCACCGAAGTGAAAATCGACGGTCAGGATCTCCTGATCATGAAAGAAAGCGACATCATGGGCGTGATCGAAGGCGGCCATGTCGCCAAGCGAAAAGCCGCCTAAGCGCTTAGCCGACATCAAACCGAAGGAATTCGAACTATGACTGCTAAAGACGTTAAATTCGGCGTCGATGCCCGCGACCGCATGCTGCGCGGCGTCGACATCCTCGCCAATGCGGTGAAGGTCACGCTCGGCCCGAAAGGCCGCAATGTCGTGCTCGACAAGTCGTTCGGCGCCCCGCGCATCACCAAGGACGGCGTGACGGTGGCGAAGGAAATCGAGCTCGAAGACAAGTTCGAGAACATGGGCGCACAGATGGTGCGCGAAGTGGCCTCGCGAACCTCCGATCAGGCCGGCGACGGCACCACCACCGCGACCGTGCTGGCCGCGGCGATCGTGCGCGAAGGCTCCAAGGCGGTTGCCGCCGGCATGAACCCGATGGATCTCAAGCGCGGCGTCGATCTCGCGGTCGAAGCCATCGTCGAGCACCTCAAGGCCAACTCGAAGAAAGTCACCTCCAACGAAGAGATCGCCCAGGTCGGCACCATTTCCGCCAACGGCGACGCCGAGATCGGCAAGTTCCTCGCCGACGCCATGAAGAAGGTCGGCAACGAGGGCGTCATCACGGTGGAAGAGGCCAAAAGCCTCGAGACCGAACTCGACGTGGTCGAGGGCATGCAATTCGACCGCGGCTACATCTCGCCCTATTTCATCACCAACGCCGACAAGATGCGCGTTGAGATGGAAGACCCCTACATCCTGATCTACGAAAAGAAGCTGTCCGGCCTGCAGGAACTGCTGCCGCTGCTCGAAGCGGTGGTGCAGAGCGGCAAGCCGCTGCTGATCGTGGCCGAGGACGTGGAAGGCGAGGCACTTGGCCACCCTGGTGGTCAACAAGCTGCGTGGTGGTCTGAAGGTCGCGGCCGTCAAGGCTCCGGGCTTCGGCGATCGCCGCAAGGCCATGCTGCAGGACATCGCGATCCTGACCGGCGGCCAGGCGATCAGTGAAGATCTCGGCATCAAGCTCGAGAACGTCACCATCAACATGCTCGGCCGCACCAAGAAGGTGATGATCGACAAGGAAAACACCACCATCATCAACGGCGCCGGCAAGAAGGCCGACATCGAGGCGCGCGTGGCGCAGATCAAGGCGCAGATCGAGGAAACCACCTCGGACTACGACAAGGAGAAGCTGCAGGAGCGGCTGGCCAAGCTCGCCGGCGGCGTTGCGGTGATCCGCGTCGGCGGCGCCACCGAGATCGAGGTGAAGGAGCGCAAGGATCGCGTCGATGACGCGATGCATGCCACCCGCGCCGCGGTCGAGGAAGGCATCCTGCCGGGCGGCGGCGTCGCCCTGCTGCGTTCGGTCGAAGCGCTCAAGAAGAGTCAAGGTCGACAACGAAGACCAGAAGCACGGCGTCGATATCGTGCGCAAGGCGATCCAATCGCCGGCGCGTCAGATCGCGACCAATGCCGGCGCCGATGGCTCCGTCGTGGTCGGCAAGATCATGGAGAAGGATCAGTATTCCTACGGCTATGACGCGCAGGCCGGGGAATACGGCAACCTCGTCACCAAGGGCGTGATCGACCCGACCAAGGTCGTGCGCTCGGCGATCCAGGGCGCGGCGTCGGTCGCCGGCCTCTTGATCACCACCGAGGCCATGGTCGCCGAAACTCCGCAGAAGAAGGGCCAGGGCGGTATGCCTGGCGGCGGCGGAATGGGCGGCGGCGGCATGGGAGGAATGGACTTCTAAGTCCATCCGAACATCACTTAAACGCGAAGTCGGGCATGCCCGACTTCGGTGGCGGCGGCGGGATGGATTTCTAGCGACCTCAAATGCAAAGGCCCGGGAGAAATCCCGGGCCTTTTGCTTGACGCGCGCGGCACAAATGAAAACGACCACAAACGAGAGGCGCGGTTACATCCGCCGTCGCCTTTGTCTCATCGTGGCCGTCAAGGCGTCCCGTACTCAACACACTTCCGGATCGCCAACTTGCAATCTATATAGCCGGTGAGTGTGTCATTCTTGTGACGGCTGAATGCAGACTTTGTTGACGATTGGCTACGAGCAGGCAAAGCCCGCCGCGGTGTTCGCCGAGCTCAAGCGCGCCAAGGTCGATCTTTTGGTCGACACCCGCGCGGTGGCGGCCTCGCGCCGGCCGGGTTTCTCCAAGCGCCAGCTCGCGGCGTCGCTCGATGACGCCGGCATTGCCTACATCCATTTGCAGAAACTGGGAACGCCGGCGGCAGGCCGCGCCGCCGCGCGTTCCGGCGACCTCGCCACGCTCTGGCGCATCTACGACAAGCACATCAAGACGCGCGAGGCGCAGGACGCGCTCGATGAATTGCTGGCGCTGATCAAGTCGGGCAAGCGCGTCGCGCTGCTGTGCTACTGCCGCGATCCGAAGGCCTGCCACCGCAGCCGCATCGTGGCGCAACGTCAAGAAACACATGCGCGTGAAGGTCGACGACCTGATCCCGCCGCTGTTCTGAAATTTATTCCGCCGGCTGCGGCGCCCGTCTGGCGCGCTCGACGCCGGACACCAGGAACACGATGCCCAGCACGCCGACCAAGAACACGCCGGCGATGGCGGCGACCACCGCCAGCAACAGGTCGAAGCCGCCTTTGCTCGTAGAGCCAGGCGATGATCGACACCGCCGCGCCCGCCGACACGAACGTGAGGAAATAGCGCACCGCATAGACGCGGCCGCGCCAGGCGTCCGCCGTGTAGCGCGCGATCACCAGGTCGCCGACCGTCACCTGCCCGTAGATCGCGGCCATCGAGACCGCGAGCGCGAGCAGCAGCGTCAGGCCGGTGGCGTTGGCCGCCCACAGGATGCCGGCGAATTGCAGCCCGACGATGATGGCGAACAGCTGATAGGGCTTGAAATATTCGACCAGCCGGCCGACCGCGATCTGCGCCACCGCCCCGCACAAGAACACCGCGGTGGCGAGCGAGCCGACCAGCAGCCAGCGACACGTCCGCGCCCAGCCGCTCGTCGACGATCTTGGGCAGCGCGATCGAGATGGTGTTGAAGGTCAAGCCGCCGGCGAGCGAGATCACCACATAGAGGCCGAACATCGTCATGGCCGTGCGCTGCGGCAGCACCACGTCGGCCACCGTCTTGCGTTTGGCGGTGTGGTGGCGGTCGTCCGGCACCAGCATGACGTAGCCGATGCCGGTCGCCACGCAGACGAAAGCCGGCACCAGGAAGGCCGCGCGCCAGCCGAGCCAGGAGGCGATTGCCGCGGTGACGCCGGCGGCAAGCGCTACGCCCATGTTTCCGCACACGCCGTTGAAGGCGACCGTGCGGCCTTGCGCCCTGGAGGCTTCCAGCAGCATCGGCATGCCGACCGGATGGTAGATGGCGGCGAACACGCCGACGCCGAACATCGACACCGCCAGCATGACAAGGTTGGGCGAGGCGGCAACGCCCGCGAGCGACACGCCGCAGCCGATATAGAACGCCGCCATCATGTTGCGGCGGCTCCAGCGGTCGGCGAGCCAGCCGGCGGGCAGCGAAAACACCCCGAAGGCGACGAAAGCCGCGGTCGACAGCGCGATCAGCTCGGCATAAGGCCGCTTGTAAATCACCTCCAGCCCGATCACGACGGTCGGGTAGATCAGCAGCACGAAATGGTCGAGCGCATGCGCCCAATTGAGGAAGGCGATGGAGCGGCGGCGGGCGGCCTCGTCGGCGGGGTTGGCGGAGATCGCAGACATGTCGGACTCGGCGCCTCACAGCTCGCGGGGTTCGCGCTTACCATAGACCCTTGCCGCTTGGCGAGTTGGCTGGCGGCGATGCCAGCCCTGCCACCGGCGCCTACACGCCAAAATATATATCGCCGGGCCGCAACCATGGCTGGCCGAGCTTGGTTGTGGACAACCTCCTACCACGCTTTAGTTGCGAAGGTACCCCGGTGTGTAACTGCCGGTTTGGTACAGGGGCTCGGGGGCCTCGATGTTGTGCGGAACGCGCGTTCACGCGGCGACGTCCGCCGCCGCGGCTTTGGTCTTTTGTTGCGTTTGGATGTCGGCCGATCCGGCCTTCGCCGGCGGCGATGACGACGCGCATGCCATTGTGTTCTCCGGCCGCGACATCTGGTTCAACGGCGCCTTCCTCAATGGCGGCATGTTGTGGAGCCCGACCAGCCTTGATGAGGACGGCGTGTTGCTGAAGGTCCTGCTCGCGGGCGGCCTCTACCGCTACGACGCCGGCGATCTCGGCGGCGAGCGCGTGGTCGGCTCGGAGTTCCTGGTCCAGGTCCTGCCCGGCTGGCACGTCAAGCGCGGCACCTTCGAGGCGAAGGTGTTCTGGGGTCCTGAATACCAGCATCACCATCTCTCGCCGGACGATCCCGGCAATAATTTGCGCGGCGGCAAGCTCGGCCTGCGCTTCGCCGCCGAATTATGGGACGAGCCGACCGCCACGACCATGATCGCGGGTGACGCCTCGCTCTCGACCATCGGCGGCAGCAATTCGGCGCGCGCCGCCTTCGGCTGGAAAGTGCTCGATCAGTTCTATGCCGGCCCGGAGACGCAAGTGTACGGCGGCGACGGCTACGCGCAATGGCGGCTGGGCGCCCATGTGACCAGCATGAAGACCGGCAATGCCGAATGGTCGGCCGCCGGCGGCTGGGCGCGCGATTCCAACAATCGCTCCAGCCCCTATCTGCGGCTCGGCTTCATGCAGCGGATGGGCGGCGACTAGGGCGTGTCCTCATTGATCAGGGCCGATTGGCTGTTGGTCAATGTCCGCTCTTGTCCAATAACGGACAAAATATTGCGGTGCCGCGAATGTCCGCTAAGTGCCAAAAGGCGACGTGTCGATGGATAGTCGCAATCGATGCCTAGTGGCCGATAACGGCTGCAAGATGCTCAACCATCCACTGCCCGGCGGGACCTAGCCGATGATCGGCGAGGTAGGCTCCATACATAACGATTTGGGATGTTCTAGCGTCGAACTCCATCGGCTGGATTATCTTTAGTCGTCCTTGCGCGATGTCATCCTTCACGAGATGGGCGGGCATGTTTCCCCAGCCCAGACCTGCGAGCAACATCGACTGCTTTGCCCCGAGGTCGGCCAGGCGCCAGGTGCGGCTCGATAGGACGCCATAGTCGCGCCCCGAAGTGAGCGTCGAGCGATCGCTCAACACAAGCTGCACATGCTCGCGCAAGACATGCGTTTCAATCGGTCCATCGATCTTGGCCAGCGGATGGCCAGGCGCCGCCACCGGGATCAGATCAATGGTGAGAAGGGGGAAGCGCTTCAGGCGCGCAATGTCGCCGAAGAGTATGGGCAGTAACCCGATTGCGCAGGTGCCGTCGAGGACCAGTTCCGCTGCCGCGCCCAGCGGCTGGACATAGACGCGCGGCGGAACGGTTGGAAACTTCTCCGTGAAGGCCCGCAACGCATAGACAACCGCAGGCATCGGAAACATGGAGTTGCAGCCCGATCGTCAATTCGTGCTTCCAAACCGCTCGCCAGGCTTCGTGCCGTATCTCGAAAGGCGTTCGCCTCTTCGGCGATGCGGCGCGCCCGCAATAGCAGGGTGCGACCCGCGTCGGTCAGTGCCGGCCGATAGACACTGCGATCGAACAGCGCAATGCCGAACTGGGCTTCCAGCTTCTGGATGCCATAAGTCACCGCCGACTGTGCCCTGTTCAGCCGTTTCGCGGCCTTTGAGAAGCTGCCCGCGTCGACGACCGCGAGCAAAATTTCGATCTGGTCCAGGGTGAGCGAATCCGACATATTCTAATTATTAGATCAAGATGAGCTATATTTCATCTCTTTTTTTGATCAAGTAGATCTCCTAAGTGTTGGCCGAAGCAGTTCAACACATAGGAGCCTGCAAATGCCCAATCTCCTCGTTATCGAAGTCAGTCCTCGTGGCGACTTTTCCACGTCCCGGAAGCTCACCGCACACTTCACCGAGCGCTGGAAAGCAGCGCATCCGGGCGCCAGCATCGTCATCCGCGACCTAATGAAGACAAAGCCGCCTTTCGTCGATTTTGCCTGGATTGGCGGCGCTTTCACGCCTCGCGATCAGCATTCGCCGGAAAGCATCGCCGCCATGAAAATTTCGGACGAACTCGTCGCCGAATTGCAAGCGGCCGATCAGATCGTGATCGGCACGCCGATGTTCAACTTCTCGATTCCAGCCGTACTGAAGGCCTATATCGACCAGATCGTCCGGGTCGGCGTCACTGTGTCGCCTGATAATGTCGGGCTGCTCACCGGAAAGAAGGCCACGATTATCTTGGCAACGGGCGGCGACTTCAGCCCGGGTTCGCCGGTCGAAAAATACAATCAAGCCAGCGGCTATCTGCGCCAGGTTCTGGCCTGGATCGGAATAACCGACGTCGAAATCATTCTTGCCAACCGCGCGCGTGCGGGCGGCGCGGGGGAAGCGGCCGTCGAACAGTTTAGCGACGCCGTCAAACTCGCCGCGGCCGCTTGAACCCCCTTCGCATCCTCTCGACACGAATCACAAATCAACCAACTGCCTATCGCGGCGCATCAGGAGCTATAGTCATGACATATGCAATCATCGGAACCGGTAAAGTAGGTACTGCGCTTGCCAAACAGTTTGGTCGCGCCGGAATCAAAGTCTCGATTGCCAACAAGCGCGGCCCCGGAACAATCCAACCATTCGTCAATGAACTAGGTGTTGCGGTCAGGGCTGCGACGATTGATGAAGCGCTTGCCGCCGACGTCCTGTTTCTGGCAATACCTTTCGTCGCCGTGCAAGATTTCGCGCGCCTAAGGAACGACTGGACTGGAAAGATCGTAGTCGACGCAACCAACGCCTACGGTGTGTCGCCGGATTTTATGGCTGGACGCCTTTCGTCGGAAATCGTCGCCAAGGCACTTCCGGGCGCAACAGTAGTCAAGGCGTTTAATCAACTTCCGGCGGCGCTTCTCGCGAGCAATTCGACACAGGATGGCGGGAGGCGTGTCGTTTTCATCGCCAGCAACGACAACCAAGCAGGCGAAACGGTCAAGACGTTGGCCGAGCAACTCGGCTTCTCCCCGATCCTCCTCGGACGGATCGATGAAGGCGGTCGGCTGTTGCATATCCCCGGACCGCTGGTCCTGCACAATCTCGTTGAACATCCCCTAAAGTAGGAGCGCGGCGAAGACCCGCGCCCGCCGAATATTACAAAGCGAAACCGCGACCAACAGGGTCCGTTGTGGGTCATAAGCGGACAAACCGTCCATAGGCCAAAACCCGCTTTTGTCCGCTATGGTCCAGAAGCGAACATTGGCCGCCGATTGATGAGTCCACGGCCTAATCGAGCGTGCGCCGGAAGCGCGTCACGGCAATCGTCATGGCCACCAGCATCAGCACGAACATGGCGGCCGCGTCGTAGTGCAGATCGGCGATCGAGGAGCCCTTGAGCATGATCGCGCGCACGATGCGCAGATAATGCGTGAGCGGCAGCGCCTCGCCGATCCATTGCGCCCAGGTCGGCATGCCGGCGAACGGGAACATGAAGCCGGACAGTAATATATTCGGCAGGAAAAACATGATCGACATCTGCATGGCCTGCAGCTGGTTCTGCGCCACCGTCGAGAACGTGTAGCCGATCGACAAATTGGTGGCGATGAACAGCGTGCTGAGCGCCGCCAGCACGCCGAGGCTGCCGAGAATCGGCACGCCGAACAGCACGACGCCGATGCCGATGATCATCGCCGCCTGCACGAAGCCGACGATGATGTAGGGAATGATCTTGCCGAGCATGATCTCGACCGGCGTGATCGGCATCGACAACAGGTTTTCCATGGTGCCGCGCTCGATCTCGCGCGTGACCGACAGAGCCGTGAAGATCAGCATGGTCATGGTGAGAATGGTGCCGACCAGACCCGGCACGATGTTGAGCTGGCTCAAGCCGGCCGGGTTGTAGCGGGCATGGCTGCGAATCTCGAACGGCAGTTCGGTGACCACGGGAATGGCGCGGTCGTGCGTGAGCGCGGTCTGCACCGCCTGCCCAAGCGTGCCGAGCGCGGAGCCGGCGGCGACCGGATCGGTGGCGTCGGCGGTCACCAGCATCGCCGGCTTGTCGCCGCGCCGCACGGCGCGCTCGAAATTCGCCGGGATCTCGATGCCGAACAGCACTTTGCCGGAGGCCAGCAGTGCGTCCAGTTGCGCCTCGGTTTGCGGGCGCTGCGTGATGTCGAAATATTCGGTGTTCTTCAGCGCCGCCAGGATCGAGCGGGATAGATCGGTGTTCTCCTGCAGCAGCACCGCGGTCGGCAGGTGGCGCGGATTGGTGTTGATGGCATAGCCGAACAGCATCAACTGCAGCAGCGGGATCATGATGATCATGGCAAACGACAGCCGGTCGCGCCTGAGCTGGATGAACTCCTTCATCAGCATGGCCCAGGTCTTGCGCGCAAAGCCGTCGCCCGGAAGGCGGCGCGACGCTTGCGTCGGCATCACGTGGCTCATTGGAAATTGTCCTGCGCCTTGCTCATCAGATCGATGAACACGTCCTCGAGCGAGGGCTCGGACGGCTTCCACTCGAGATCCTTGCGCTTCTGGTAGGGCGCGATGGCCGCGGCGAGCGCCTTGGCGTCGCGTCCCGACACGTGCAGGCTGGTGCCGAAAGGCGCCACCATGTCGACGCCCGGCTTGCCGGTCAGTTCCTCGCTGAGCTTGTTGAGGCCCTCGCCATCGGCGGCGCTGACGACGAAGGTGGTCAGATGCGAGGCCTCGATCACCTCCTCGACGGTGCCGTGCACCAGCAATTCGCCATAGGCGATATAGGCGATCTCGTGACAGCGCTCGGCCTCGTCCATGTAATGGGTCGACACCAGCACGGTGAGGCCCTCGGCCGCGAGGGCGTGGATCTCGTTCCAGAAGTCGCGCCGCCCCTTGGGATCGACGCCGGCGGTCGGCTCGTCGAGCAGCAGCAATTGCGGGCTCGGCAGCGTGCAGGCGCCGAGCGCGAGCCGCTGCTTCCAGCCGCCGGATAGTTCGCCCGCCAATTGCTCCTCGCGGCCCTGCAGGCCGAGCCGCTCGACCGCCGCGCGCGCGGCGGCCACCGGCTTGGCGATGCCGTAGATGCGGCCGATGAATTCCAGGTTCTCGCGCACCGAGAGATCCTCATAGAGGCTGAAACGCTGGGTCATGTAGCCGACCTGGCGCTTGATCTTGTCGGTTTCGGTGCGGATGTTGTAACCGAGGCAGGTGCCCTCGCCTTCGTCGGGCGTGAGCAGGCCGCACAGCATGCGGATGGTGGTGGTCTTGCCGGAGCCGTTCGGCCCGAGGAAGCCGTAGATCGTGCCGCGCTTGACCGTCATGGAGAGGTTGTGCACCACCGTCCGGCCGTCGAATTTCTTGGTCAGGCCGTGCACGTCGATGACGATCTCGGGCGCACTCACTTGCTGTCCTTTTTCGGCAGCGTGACGGTCACCGGCTGGCCGACGCGGAATTTTTCCGGCTGCACGGGGCGCGCCTCGACCAGGAACACGAGCTTGGCGCGCTCGTCGCGGCTGTAGATCACCGGCGGGGTGTATTCGGCGCTCTTGGCGATGAAACTGACGGTCGCGGTCAGTCCCTTCTCGCAGCCGTCGCAGCTGACCGCGACCGTTTCCCCGTATTTGATCTCGGGCAGCAGCGCCTCGGATGCGAAAAAACGCAGCTTGAGATTGGGCGGCGGCAGCAGCGCGATCACCGGACGGCCCGGCTGCACCGTTTCGCCCGGCCGGTAATAGACTTCCTGGATGGTGCCGTCGGCGGGGCTTAAGGCGCGCCGGCGCGCAAGCCGCGTCTTTGCCCATTCCAGATTGGCCTTGGCCTGCCGCACGGCCGCATCGGCGTCGTCATAGGTCTTTTGCGTGCCGGCGTTGGTGGTCAAGAGCTGCTTGGCACGTGCGAAGTTTTGATCCGCGGTGGTCACGGCCGCTTCCCTGACCGCGACGTCGGCCTGCTGGAGATCGTCGTCCACCGCAAACAGCAGCTGGCCCTTGCGTGACACGGTCGCCTTCGCGCACTTTCAGCGCTTCCACGCGGCCCTGCTCGTCGGGCGAGACGAAGATCATCTCGGCCTCGACCCAGCCCTGCAACACGCCGGCGTTGCGATCGTCGCAGCCGGCGAGCGCGAGCGCCGCCAACATCACCGCCAAGCCGGCAAGTTTCGGTTTCATGGCGTACTCCTTAGCCCGAACAACAGATCGATATGAGTCTTCATCAAAGCGCGCACGTCGAGCGGCTCGAAGCGATCGAACAGGCCCGACCAGACGATGGCGATGAGGCCGGGCGCGGCGATGAGTTGCGGGAAATCGACCAGGCTCGCCGGCACCTCGCCGCGCGCGGCGGCGCGGGCGAGCAGCGCGCGCATCGCGGCGATGATGCGCGAGAGCACCTCGCGATAATAGAATTCGGCGAGATGGGGGAAGCGGCGGCCTTCCGCGATCATCAAGCGAATGACGTCCTTGCGGCGCGTTTCGTAGACCTCGCGCACGAAGATATCGACGATGCGCTCGGCCAGTATATCAATTGGGACATCGGCTTGCCCCATGGCCTCGATGCTGCCGACCACCGGGGTGAGCATGGTGCGGATCAGTTCCTGAAACAGGGTCTCCTTGTCGCGGAAGTAGAGATAGATCGTGCCCTTGCCGACGTCGGCACGCTTGGCCACGTCGTCGAGACGGGCGGCTTCGAACCCCCGCTGGGAGAATTCATCGAGCGCCGCCGACAGGATCGCTTCGCGGCGGGCGGCGCTACGGGCCGCGCGCGGGCGCGGGCTGCCCGGCTTGACGCCGGAGGCAGCGCTGCGCACGCCGCGCATACGCTCGGCGATCGATGGAGACCTTTGTGGTTGCTTTGCCATGCGCTTTCATGACTGACTGGTCAGTCATTATTTAGCGCAAAGTCACCCCCTCCGCAAGCGGCGGAGAACTCACGTGATATCAGGAGCTTAACGGGAAGGCTCGGCCGCTCAGTCCTTGACGTCGCAGAAAAAGGTGCGGATGACGCACTCCTTGCCGCCATCGCGGTAGCAGGACTTGAGCGCGGCGTTCTGGGCGCGGCCGAGCTTGGGCGCCTTGCCCCAGCCATGGGCGCCGCAGCCGCTGGCGAAATCGACCGCCAGGGCGGCGCAGCCGCGCCTGACGGTGGCCACCACGCGGCAGCCCTGGCCCGAGCAACTGGCCAGCGCGCTCTTGCGCGCTTCGTCCGCGCTGTGAAAGTCGAAGGCCTGGCCGAAGGCCCCGCAGGCGCCGATCGCCAGCGCGCCGTGCGCGCGCGCGGTGTTCACGACGACCAGCATCAGCGTCGCCGTGGCCAGCAGCAGGGCTCCAGCCACCAGCGCGCGCATGACCGGCGTGAAGTGATCCGTCATCGCATTCCCTACCCGGTTCCGCCGCCAGATAGGGGCTGAGTTGGGGATGCGATCAACGATTCGAATCTCAGGCGCGTTCGATTTCGGCCTTGACGGCGGAAAGCGACTCGGGCGTGTCCACGTCGGTGAGCGCCGCATCGTCGGCGACCGGCACCTCGACGACCGCCTCGGCATAAGCGCCGATCAGGTGGCGTGCACCGATGTCGCCGGCGATCCCCATCAGGTCGTGGAAGAAGCGGCGCGACCAGACCACCGGATTGCCGCGCCGCCCGTCGATGCTCGGTACCACCACCAGCGCGCCGCGCGCCGGATCGAAGGCGGCGATCAACTTGTCGATCAGCGCAGCCGTCACCTGCGGCATGTCGCCGAGGCAGACGATGGCGCCGTCAGCCTCCGCCGGCACGGCGGCGATGCCGGCCTTCAACGAGGTGCCGAGCCCGTCGGCGTAATCCGGATTGTGCACGACGCGCACGGGCAGGCCGTTGAGAGCGGCCTCGACGCGCTCGCGCTCGTGGCCGGTGACCACGATGACCGGGCTCGCGCGCGAGGCGAGCGCCTGCTCGGCCGCGATGCGCACCAGCGGCTTGCCGCCGATTTCGGCGATCAGCTTGTTGATCGCGCCCATGCGGATCGAGCGGCCGGCCGCCAGCACGATGGCCGCGATGCGTTGTTCTTTCTTTGGGCCTTTCTCGGGTTCGCTGCGCGGCTGCGGGCGCGTGACGATTTCCATCAGCAAACCGCCGACGCCCATGCCGGTGATATCCGCGCGGCTCACCGGCAAGCCGGCGAGCAATCGCATCAGCACCCAGTCGAAGCCGTTTTCCTTCGGCGAGCGCGCGCAGCCGGGCGCGCCCAGCACCGCCTGCCCGCGCAAGCGTCCGATCAGCAGGAGATTGCCGGGATCGACCGGCATGCCGAAATGCTCGATCTCGCCGCCCACCGCCTCGAGCGCCGCCGGGATGACGTCGCGGCGGTCGGCGATTGCGGAAGCGCCGAATACGATCACCAGCTCGGCACCCGCTTTGAGCACCTCATCGATGGCGCGCGCCAGCGCCACCTCCTCGTGCGGCACGCGGCGCTCGGCGATGATGCTGGCGCCGGCGGGCGCAATGCGGGTGGCCGTGATCTTCAGCGTTTTCTCGACCACTTTCGGAGAAAGCCCCGGCAGCAGCGTCGAGACCACGCCGATTTTCTTGATCTTATAGGGCGCGATGCGAATGACCGGCTTGGCCTTGGCGGCCAGCGCCACCGCCTGATCGCGCGCGCGCGCCGCCACCGCGAAGGGGATGATCTTCACGGTGGCGATCATCTCGCCTTCGACCACCGGCTTGAAAGCCGGCAAGGTCGCCAGCGTCACCGCCTCGTCGATGCGGTTGAGGGCGTCGATCGCGTCCTTGTCCAGCACCAGAATGCCGGCGGCGTCGGCGAACAGATTGCAGCGCCCGGTGAAGGCGCGGTCGGCGCGCAGGCCGGGCCCGGCGATGGCCGCGGCGATGGCGGCGGCGGCCTGGTCCTCCGACACGTCGCCCGCCTCGACGCGGGCCACCACGATCTCCTTGACGCCGGCCGCGTTCAGCGCCTCGACCTCCTTGGGGCCGATCAGCGTGCCTTTCTTGAGCACCAGATCGCCCTGGCGGATCGAATGCACCGCGGTGGCGCCGAGCGCGTCTTTGCACCGGGACGGCGCCGAATTTCATGCCGCCTCCGCTTCCGTCTCGGCCTTTTGCCGCAGCGTCTGCGTGATCTCGGCCATGATGGCGACCGCGATCTCGGCCGGCGACACCGCGCCGATCGGCAGCCCGATGGGCGCGTGGATGCGCGCGATATCGCGGTCGGTAAGGCCCGCCTCCTTCAGCCGCGCCACCCGTTTGGCATGCGTCTTCTTGGAACCGAGCGCGCCGACATAGAAGCAGTCGCGCTGCAAGGCGTGCAGCAAGGCCGGATCGTCGATCTTCGGGTCATGCGTGAGCGCGACGAAGGCCGTGTAGCGGTCGACATTGAGCGGCGGCAGCGCCACGTCCGGCCATTCCGCGATCACCTTCACGTCGGGGAAGCGTTCGATGGACGCAAAGGCCGTGCGCGGATCGACGATGGTCACGTCGAAGCCGAGCAATTGCCCGACCGGAGCCAATGTCTGGCTGATATGCACCGCACCGGTGATCACCAGCTTGGGCGACGGCACATAGACGGTGAGGAAAAAACGCCCCTGCGCCGTCTCCTCCATGCCGCTTTTGGCCATGCGCAGGCGCTTTTCGATCAGCTCGCGCAACGGATCTTTCGCCGCGTCCAAAGCCTTGACCAGCCGCTGCGCGCCGCTTGCCACATCGGTGACGAGCACGACCGCGCGGCGCGCGGCGCGTTCGGCATTGAGCGCGTGCAGGAGATCGAGCTTCAACTCACCTTCTCCACGTAAACACGGATGGTGCCGCCGCAGGACAGCCCGACGTTCCAGGCGGCCTCGTCGGCGACGCCGAATTCCAGCATCTTGGGCTTGCCGCTTTCGATCACGTCCATGGCTTCGGTCACCACCGCGCCCTCGACGCAACCGCCCGACACGCTCCCTAAGAAATTGCCCTCGTTGTCGATCACCAGATTGGAGCCGACCGGGCGCGGCGCCGAGCCCCAGGTCTCGACCACGGTGGCGAGCGCCACATCGCGGCCGGCTTTGCGCCAGTCTTCGGCGGCCTTGAGGATGTCTTCGTCGCGGGTGAGCATCGTTTACCCTCCGTGGCGTCACGCCACCTTCTTCAGCATCAGTTTCGGATCGTAGCCTTTCGCCGGCGCGCCCGCCAACGCGCGCACCAGCCCGCTCATCGAGTCCAGATTGTGCACCGGCCGCAATTCATCGACATGCGGCAGCATGGCACGCACGCCTTTGGCGCGCGCCTCGAAGCCCTCGAAGCGCAGCAGCGGGTTGAGCCAGATCAGCCGCCGGCACGACCTGTGCAGCCGGTCCATCTCGAAAGCCAGCGTGTCGTCGGCGTCGCGCTCCAGCCCGTCGGTGATCAGCAGCACCACCGCGCCCTGCCCGAGCACGCGGCGGCCCCATGTCTTGTTGAACTCGCGCAGCGACGACGCAATGCGCGTGCCGCCCGACCAGTCCGCCACATGCGCCGAGCAGGCGGCGAGCGCCTCGTCCGGATCGCGCTGGCGGATGGCGCGGGTGACATTGGTCAGCCGCGTGCCGAACAGGAAGCTGCTGACGCGCTTCTCGCGCTCGCTCAGCGCGTGCAGGAAATGCAGGAACAGCCGGGTGTACTGGCTCATCGAGCCGGAAATATCCAAGCAGCGCCACGATCGGCGGCTCCTTCTGGCGCGGCCCCAGATATTTCAGATCGATCACCGCGCCGCCCGCCTTCATGCTGGCGCGCAACGTGCGGCGGATGTCGATCATGTGGCCGTGGCGCGCGGCGGCGAGCCTGCGCGTGCGCACCAGATCGAGCGGCAGCGTGAGCTTCGCGATCGCCGCTTTGGCGGCGGCGATTTCGGCCGCCGTCATCTGCGCGAAATCTTTCTTTTGCAGCACCTCGCGGTCGGACACGGTCAGCCGCGCGTCGAGCTCGACTTCGGACGTCTCGTCCTCGCGTCTGTCGAGCCCGCCGAACAGCGCCTCCTGGATGCGCTGCGCGCCGGGCGGCGGCGCCTTGGGCGCGGCGCGCGGCCCTTCCGGCAGCATGGCGGCGATCAACTGCTCGATATAGCCGCGCTTGCGGAAGAACAGCCGGAAGGCCTGATCGAACAGGATCGAATGCTCGTGCCGCTTCACGAACACCGCGTGCAGCGTCCAGTAGAAGTCGTCGCGGTCGCCGATGCGCGCGACATCGACCGCTTCCAGCGCGTCGAGCACCGCGCCCGGCCCGACCGGCATGCCCGCCGCGCGCAGCGCGCGCGCGAAGTAGAGGATGTTTTCGGCGAGGCGGCCCTCTCCCCGCTCGTGACCGGGCTGGGGGGCGACTTCATCGCCATGAAGCAAGACTTCGCACTCCCGCCGCTCTCCGCCGCCGCAGCTCCGACTTCACCTCGTCGAGCAGCGCCTTGACCTTGCTGCCGTCGAGCCGGGCGATGTCGTCCTGATATTTCAGCAGCGCGCCGAGCGTGTCCGACACCGTCGCCGGATCGAGCGCCACCACGTCGAGCTCGCTGAGCGCGCCGGCCCAGTCGAGCGTCTCGGCGACGCCCGGCGCCTTGAACAGATCTTCCTTGCGCAGCGCCTGCACGAAGGCGACCACCTGCTCGGACAGCTTCTTGGCGATGCCCGGCACCTTGGCGCGCAAAATCGTCAGCTCGCGCTTGGCGTCGGGATAGCCGACCCAATGATAGAGGCAGCGGCGTTTGAGCGCGTCGTGCACCTCGCGGGTGCGGTTCGACGTGATCAGCACGATCGGCGGAGACGCCGCCTTGATGGTGCCGAGCTCCGGCACGGTGACCTGGAAATCGGCCAGCACTTCCAGCAGGAACGCCTCGAAGGCCTCGTCGGTGCGGTCGATCTCGTCGATCAGCAGCACCGGCGGCCCGGCCGGGTCGGGATCGAGCGCCTGCAGCAACGGCCGCTTGATCAGGAAGCGCTCGGAGAACACGTCGTGCTCGATGCGCTCGCGGTCGCCCTCGCCGCTCGCTTCCGCCAGCCGAATGGCGATCATCTGGGCGCCGTAATTCCACTCATAGACGGCGGCGGAAACGTCGAGCCCCTCGTAGCATTGCAGGCGGATCAGCCGGCGGCCCAAGGTCTTGGCCAGCACGCGCGCGATCTCGGTCTTGCCGACGCCGGCCTCGCCCTCGACGAACAGCGGCCGGCCCATGCGCAGCGAGAGATAGAGCACCGTCGCCAGCGAGCGGTCGGCGATATAGTCGCCCTTGGCCAGCAGCGCGAGCGTGGCGTCGATGGAGGTGGGGAGCGGCGTGACGGTCATGAGGGGACTTTAACCTAATGCCATGGCATCATACATCTAGGCACTGACGGCCCGAGCGGCCAGTTGAGGAATGCTGCCCATGTCGAACTCCGCCGAAATCAGCAACGAAACCGTGCAGTTTCCCACCATCGATGCGCGGGTGCGCATCGGCCATGTCCATCTGAAGGTGGCCGACCTCAACCGCGCGCTCGATTTTTATTGCGGCGTGCTGGGTTTTACGATGACCACCAGCCGCCCGGGCGCGGCCTTCATCTCGGCCGGCGGCTATCACCACCATATCGGGCTCAACACCTGGGAGAGCCTGGGCGGGCAGCCGCCGCCTGCCGGCTCGACCGGCCTTTACCATACCGCCATTCTCTACCCGACGCCGGCCGCTCTTGGCCGACGCGCTGCGCCGGCTGATCGTCGCCAAGATCCCGCTGGAAGGCGCCAGCGACCACGGCGTCTCCGAGGCGCTCTATCTGCGCGACCCGGACGACAATGGCGTCGAACTGTACTGGGACCGGCCCAAGGACCAGTGGCCGAAGAAGCCGGACGGCTCGCTTGCGCATGTACACCAATCCGCTCGACCTGCACGATTTGCTGAGCGAGCTGGATCGGAAACAGTCGTAACGCTCAAACGCCCACGCGTAACAGCGCCAGGCTGACTGCGATCAGCACAATCGTCACAATCGGGATGAATTGAACCACGAAGCCCACCGGTATTAAGCCGCCCGCGAACCAACGCGGACGGCCCCGGCAGGTTCCCTGCGTCTTAGGCCGTCGCCTTCGCCACCGCCCGGCGCGCCAGCACGCCGACCAGATGCGCGCGGTATTCCGGGCTGGCGTGGATGTCGCTGTTCATGCCGGTGGCCGGGATCGTCATGCCTTCGAGCGACTTCGCCGCGAAGCGCTTCTTCAGCGCCTCCTCGAACGACTTCACCCGGAACACGCCGTTTGAGCCGGCGCCGGTCACCGCCACGCGGATGTCGGCGCCGCGCTTGCGACACGAACACGCCGACCAGCGCAAAGCCCGAGGCCGGGTGCTTGAACTTCTCGTAGGCCGCCTTCTTGGCGATCGGGAAGCTGATCTTGGTGATGATCTCGCCGTCTTCCAGCGCGGTCGTGAACATGCCGGTGAAGAAATCGTCGGCCGCGATCCGCCGCTTGTTGGTGATGATGGTGGCGCCGAGGCCGAGACAGGCCGCCGGATAATCGGCGTTCGGATCGTTGTTGGCGATCGAGCCGCCGATGGTGCCGCGGTTGCGCACCTGCGGGTCGCCGATCGAGTCCGGCACCGATGGCGAGCCCCGGCAGCGCCTGCTGCAGCACCGGCGAATTGGCCACGTCGGCATGGCGCGTCATGGCGCCGATGACGATCGAGCGGCCCTTCTGCTCGATGCCGGTCAGCCCTTCGACCAGCGCCAGATCGATCAGCGCCGAAGGCTGCGCCAGCCGCTGCTTCATCACCGGGAGCAGCGAATGGCCGCCGGCCAGCAGCTTGCCGTCGGGATTGCGCGCCAACAGACCGGCCGCCTGGCGGACGGTGGTCGGACGATGGAAGGTGAAATTATACATCGGTCTCTCCCGTTATTCGGCGGCGGCCTGATGCGCCGGTTGCGCGCGTTGGATCGCCGACCACACCGCATTGGCGGTGGCCGGCATGGTCAGCTGTTCGCGTGCCGATCGCATCGGTGATGGCGTTGATGACGGCGGCGGGCGCCGCGATCGCGCCGGCCTCGCCGCAGCCCTTGATGCCGAGCGGGTTCGACGGCGCACTTGGTTTCCGTGAGCCCGACCTTGAACGACGGCAGATCGTCGGCGCGCGGCATGGTGTAGTCCATGAACGAGCCGGTCACGAGCTGGCCGTCCTTGTCGTAGACCGCGCCTTCCAGCAGCGCCTGGCCGACGCCCTGGGCGATGCCGCCGTGCACCTGGCCCTCGACGATCATCGGATTGATCACGGTGCCGAAGTCGTCGACCGCGGTCCAGTTGACGATGTCGGTCTTGCCGGTCTCGGGGTCGACCTCGACCTCGCAGATGTGGCAGCCGGCCGGGAAGGTGAAGTTGGTCGGGTCGTAGAAGGAGCTTTCCTTCAGGCCCGGCTCCAGCTCGGCGCCGGTGAATTTGTGCGCGATATAGGCGTTGAGCGCGACATCGCCCCAGGCCGCCGACTTGTCGGTGCCGGCGACGGTGAACTTGCCGTCCTTGAACTCGATGTCGCCTTCGGCGGCTTCCAGCATGAAGGCCGCGACCTTCTTGGCCTTGGCCTCGACCTTGTCGAGCGCCTTCACGATCGCCGACATGCCGACCGCGCCGGAGCGCGAGCCGTAGGTGCCCATGCCGAACTGCACCTTGTCGGTGTCGCCGTGCACGATCGAGACGTTCTCGATCGGAATGCCGAGCCGCTCCGACACGAGCTGCGCGAAGGTGGTCTCGTGGCCCTGGCCGTGGGCGTGGGAGCCGGTCAGCACTTCGACCGATGCCGGTCGGATTGACGCGCACCTCCGCGCTCTCCCACAGGCCGACGCCGGCGCCGAGCGAGCCGACCGCCTGGCTCGGCGCGATGCCGCAGGCCTCGATATAGGTCGAATAGCCGAAGCCGCGCAGCTTGCCGTGGCGCGCGGCTTCGCGCTTGCGCTTGCCGAAGCCCTTCACGTCGGCGAGCTCCATCGCCTTCTTGAGCGAGGCGTCATAGTCGCCGGCGTCATAGGCCATGATCACCGGCGTCTGGTGCGGGAACGATTTGATGAAGTTGCGCTTGCGCAAATCGGCCGGATCGATGCCCATCTGGCGCGCCGCCACTTCCACCAGCCGCTCGACCACGAAGGTCGCTTCCGGCCGCCCGGCGCCGCGATAGGCATCGACCGGCACGGTGTTGGTGTAGACCGCGTCCACCTCGCAGTAGATCTGCGGGATGTCGTACTGGCCCGACAGCAGCGTGGCGTAGAGATAGGTCGGCACCGACGACGAGAACGTCGACATATAGGCGCCGAGATTGGCGATGGTCTTGGCGCGCAGCGCCAGAATCTTGCCGTTGCTCGTCGAGCGCCAGCTCGGCGTGGGTGACGTGGTCGCGGCCATGCGCGTCGGTGAGGAAGGCTTCCGAGCGATCGCCGTCCACTTCACCGGCCGGTTCACCTTGCGCGCCGCCCACAGGCAGACGACCTCCTCCGGATAGATGAAAATCTTCGAGCCGAAGCCGCCGCCGACGTCGGGCGCGATCACGCGCAGCTTGTGCTCGGGCGCCATGCCGACGAAGGCCGAGATCACCAGCCGCGCCACGTGCGGGTTCTGCGAGGTGTTCCAGAGCGTGAAGTGGTCGGTGCCGGCGTCGTATTCGGCGATCGCCACGCGCGGCTCGATCGCGTTCGGCACCAGCCGGTTGTTGACGATGTCGAGCTTGGTGACGTGCTTGGCGGCGGCGAAGGCGGCGTCGACAGCCTTGGCGTCGCCGAGCGACCATTCGTAGATCGTGTTCTTGGGCGCGATCTCGTGGATCTGCGGGCCCGATTTGGCCTTGGCCGGATCGGCCACCGCCGGCAGCACCTCGTAGTCGACCTTCACCTTCTCGGCCGCGTCGCGCGCCTGCGCCAGCGTCTCGGCGATCACGACCGCGACGGCGTCGCCGACGTGGTTGACCTTGCCGGCCGCGAGCGCCGGATGCGGCGCCATCTTCATCGGCGAGCCGTCCTTGGAATGGATCATCCAGCCGCAGATCAGGTTGCCGATCTTGTCGGTGGCGAGCTGCGGCGCCGGTGAGCACAGCGACAACGCCCGGCATCTTCTTGGCGGCGCTGACGTCGATGCTCTTGATCTTGGCGTGGGCATGCGGCGAGCGCACGAAGACGGCGCGGGTCTCGCCCGGCCGGGTCACGTCGTCGGTGTATTGGCCCTTGCCGGTGATGAAGCGGATGTCTTCCTTGCGGCGCACCGCCGCGCCGATCCCGGTCGCGCTCATGGCGGTCTCCTCCCGTTGAGATTTTTTAAAATGCTTACTCAGCCGCTTGCCGCGTCGGCCCTCCTCGGCCCATGGCCTTGGCGCCGGCGGCGATCGCCTTGACGATGTTGTGGTAGCCGGTGCAGCGGCAGATATTGCCGTCGAGCTGCGCGCGGATGGTGTGCTCGTCGAGATCGTTGCCCTTGCGGCGCACGATATCGAGCGCGGCCATGATCATGCCGGGCGTGCAGTAGCCGCATTGCAGGCCGTGATGCTCGCGGAACGCCTCCTGCATCGGATGCAGCGGGCCGTTCGCGCTCGGCCAGACCCTCGATGGTGGTGATCTTGGCGCCCTCGCACTGGAGCGCGAGCGTGGTGCAGGACTTGGCGGCGATGCCGTCGACATGGACGACGCAGGCGCCGCACTGCGAGGTGTCGCAGCCGACATGCGTGCCGGTCAGCCGCAGGTTCTCGCGCAGGAATTGCACCAGCAACGTGCGCGCTTCGACATCGCCGGTGACGGCTTTGCCGTTCACCGTCATGGATACGGCAGGCATGAACTTCCTCCCATATTCGGGGCCCAAAAGCCCTCTTTTGGCCTCGCCCAGCTTGGGCGGCGGTCGCTCGGGCGCGAAATCGAGCCGATTTCGGTCCGAACCGCCTTGAAGCGGCTTTAAGTCTGAACCCCGGCGGCGGGCCGGGTCAAGGGATTCAAAAGGCAAAGACCGCTCACAGCGCGGCGAGCGGGTCGGTCAGGTGGGCGACGTGGGCGCAACCTGCGCGGCAAAGTTCTTGAAGAAATCGTCGGCGATCTTCTTGGCGGCGCCGTTGACCAGGCGCTGGCCGAGCTGGGCGAGCTTGCCGCCGATCTGCGCCTCGACATTGTAGGTCAGCAGCGTGCCGCCGTCCTTTTCGGAGAGCGCCACGGTCGCCGCCGCCCTTGGCGAAGCCGGCCACGCCGCCGTCGCCCTCGCCGGAAATCCTGTAGCCGTTGGGCGGGTTGAGGTCGGTCAGGTGGACCTTGCCTTTGAAGCGCGCCTTCACCGGCCCGATCTTGGTGGTGGCGACGGCCGGTCATTTCGGTGTCCGAAAGCTTCACCAGCTCCTCGCAGCCCGGGATGCAGACTTTCAGCACCTCGGCGTCGTTGAGCTTGGCCCATACCGCCTCGCGGCTGGCGGGAAGCTGGACCTCGCCCGTCATCGTCATCGCCATCGGCGTCTCCTTTTAGCTCTGGCCTACCGGCTTAAGCCGTCGCCGGCCCGCTGAAAAGGGCTTTGCAGGCTGCCGCGAAGCCCTTAAGTGTGTCGGCAACCACGGACGGTCAAGAAACGCAAACGGGGGAGGACATTGATGCCGACGATCAAAGCCGACGACGGCTGCCCGATCCATGTCGAGGTTACGGGCAGCGAGAGCGCGCCGGCGCTGATGCTGTCGAATTCGCTCGGCACCAATCTGCACATGTGGGACGACCAGGTGCAGCGAATTCGCCAAGCACTTCCGCCTCATCCGCTACGACCGCCGCGGCCACGGCCAATCCGGCGCGCCCAAGGGCCCTTACAGCTTCGACCGTTTCGGGCGCGACATCATCGCGATCCTCGACGCGCTCAAGATCAAAAAAGCCAATTGGTGCGGCCTCTCGATGGGCGGCATGGACGGCCAATGGCTGGGCGCCAACGCGCCGGATCGCTTCGAGAAACTGATCCTCTCCAACACCAATTTCTATTACGCCGACAAGGCGCCGTGGAACGACCGCATCAAGTTCGTGCGCGAGAAGGGCCTCGACCGAACTGGTCGGTCCCAACATGGAGCGCTGGTTCACCAAGGACTTCCGCGAGCGCGCGCCGCAGGTGATCGAGCGCATGACGGGACATGTTCGTCGCCACCAACCGTGAGGGCTACATCGCCTGCTGTCGAGGCGATCCGCGACATGGACTTCCGCGCCTCCAATCCGCGCATGACGACGCCGACGCTGGTCATTGTCGGCAAGCAGGATCCGGCGACGCCGCCCGTCGGCCGGCGAAGCCATCGCCGAGCCAGATCAAAGGCGCCAAGCTAGTCGCGCTCGACGCCGCGCACATTTCCAATATGGAGCAGCCCAAGGCCTTCACCGAGGCCGTGCTCAACTTCCTCCGGTAACGGGACGTAGCTCATGGACGAGAAGGAACGCCACGAACGCGGCATGGCGCAGCGCCGCAAGGTGCTGGGTAATGCCTGGGTCGACCGCGCCAATGCCCGCAAGACGCCGTTCAACGAGGAGTTTCAGGACTTCATCACGCGCGGCGCCTGGGGCGAAATCTGGACGCGGCCGCATTACGACGAGCGCACCCGCCGCATTTTGGTGATCGGCACCATGATCGCGCTCGCGCAGTGGGACGAATTCCGCCTGCACGTCGCAGCCGCGCTGCGCGAAGGCGGCTTTAGCGAGAACGACATCAAGGAAATCATCCTGCAGCAGGCGATCTATTGCGGCGTGCCGGCCGCCAACCATGCCTTCAAGGAAGCAGCCGAGGTCATCGCCGACCTCGGCAAAAGCAAATAGTTGAAATTAAATCGGGCCTTTACTCAACGCAGCGGCGAGAACCAGGTCGCGCCATTCGCGGCCGCGATTTCGGCGGCCGTCTGCGGGCCGGCGGTTTCGCCCGCACGTTGATAGCTGCGCTCGAGAATGCCGAGGCCCGCGGCCACGCTGACGAGCAGCAGCGTGATCGCCTGCTCGCGCACCAGATCGGTGTTATGCGTCCACACCGCCGGACCGACCGAGACGATGGTGATCACCACCACCAGCATGAGGCCGGCGTCGAGGATTTCGGTATTGGCCTTGCCGCCGGCGAGCGCGCGGAAACGGTCGGCGATGTGCACGGCGCAGATGGCGGCGACCGCAAGCTTGAGCGTGGCGAAGAAGGCGGCGAGCTTGATCAGGCCAAACGGGGCAAGGCCGAACACCCGGCCGATCTCGAACACGAATTGCGAACGCCAGACGTCCTCAAGGCCGTAGGTCGGCGAGGTCAGCATGCGCAGCGCGTCGAAGCCCCAGAACAAGGTGAAGTAGAAGGCGATCGCCAGGATCATGGCCACGGCGGCGGCGGAGAGCTTGCGCATGAATTCCTCCTCGGCAGGAGATCACGCGTAATCGTTTTAAATGCGAAGTTCAAAGCAAACCGATTTTTTACCTTACCCGTCGGGCTTAACCACGCTGCTTTACCCTCCCCGCCCCTCGCGAAAGGCCTGCGGCGTGGTGCCGGTCTGCTTGCGGAAGAAGCGCGTGAAGTGCGACGGGTCGGAAAAGGCGAGATCGTAGGCGATCTCGTGGATCGCCTGATTGGTAAACACCAGCTGGCGCTTGGCTTCGGTGAGCACGCGCTGGCGGATCAGGTGGCCGGCAGTCACGCCGGTTGCGCGTTTGACATGATCGTTGAGCCGGTCGGCGGTCATGGCCAGCTTCTCGGCATAGAAGCTGATCAGCCGCTCTTTGCGGAAATGCTCGTCGATCAGCCGGCGCAATTCGTCGACGCGCGCGTCGGCAGGCGCCAGCGTCACCGCGCCTGAGCGCGCGCGGCTCACGCTTAAACGCACCACCTCGATGGCGATGAGCGCCAAGAGCCCGCGCATGGCGATGCGATAGCCTTCGCGCGCGAGCGAGGCTTCCTCGTCGAGGTCGCGGCAGAGCGCCGACAGGCGCCTGGCTTCCGCCGCGCTTGCCAGCGGCAACAGCGGATCGACCGCCACCGCTTTCAGCCGCGCCAGCGCCTCGCCCGACTGGTCACCCAACGCGTCTGCGACGTCCTCGGTGAAGCTCACCACCCAGCCGTCGGTCACTTGCGGATCGAAGCGGAAACCGTGCGCGGTGGTGGCCGGCACCAGGATCGCGGCCGGCGCCGAGAACGGCACGGTGGCGGTCTCGAAGCTCATCTCGCCGCCGCCCTTCTCGATCAGCAGAATCTGAAACAGATTGCGATGGCGATGCGCGCGGATCGTCCACTCGTGCAGCGAGGAGCGCGAGGCGATGGTCTCGATATGGATGAAGTCGAAAGCGCTATCGTCCGGCGGGTCGCCGTAGAGGTGAAACAGCGGCAGCGCGGAAGTTGCCATGGCGGGCAAGCATAAGCGAGGCAGCCCGCCAAGGCCAACGCGTTCGGAAAAGCGAAAGCCCCGCCACGACGGCGGGACTTCCGTTCACCTAAAGGCGAGCCGCGATAACGGCTCGGCCCTTGCTAGGCAGGCTGGCCGGGCTTCTGGCCGCCGCTTTGCTGCTGCTGACCGGGCTTCTGGCCGCCGCCCTGCTGCTGCTGGCCCGGCTTCTGCTGCCCGCCCTGCTGTTGCTGGCCCGGCTGGCTTGACGGGTTGCCCTGCTGCTGCTGGCCCGGCTTCTGGTTGGGATTCTGGTTCTGGTCTTGGCTCATTATGTATTTCTCCAACGTTGTTGGCTTGTGCGGCCCGAAGCGAACCTTCGAGACACGTCTGCCAATGAAATAACGTCCGATGAAAACTTTGGTTCCGTTTGTGACGGCCCGCGGGAACCCGGTTCGCCCTTACGAGTTCCATTCTCAATGCAAATTCAACAAGGAAATACCGTCATGGGTCGCTATGCGCTGCTTTGGCTGATCGGAGTTCCGCTCCCCATCCTGTTTCTAATCTATGTTTTCGGCGGCTTGCATTAAACGCAAGGGTCCAAGGGTCCAAGATCATCGTTGCGGCCTGCCGTCAGTGCGGAACGGCTGCGTCAGCAGGCGCGTGATGCGCAGTTCCGCAAGCTCGCGGAAGATGGGCAGGCCGATCACGAGCCCCGCCTCGCCCGCCTTTGGCGCCGCCCGGTAGGTGCCGAACAGGCGATCCCACCACGGCAGATTGAAGCCGAAATTGCTGTCGGTCTCATCGCGCTCGATCGAGTGATGCACCTGATGCATCTGCGGCGTCACCACGATCCAGCGCGCGACCGGCTCGAGCCGCGGCGGCAGCGCCACATTGGAATGGTTGAACATGGCGGTGGCGTTGAGCAGCACTTCGAAGATCACGACGCCAAGTGCCGGCACGCCGAGCGCCACCACGCCGGCGATCTTGATGGCGAGCGACAACAAAATCTCAATGGGATGAAAGCGCACGCCCGTGGTCACGTCGATGTCGAGATCGGCGTGATGCATGCGATGCACGCGCCATAGCCACGGCACGTGATGGAAGACGACGTGCTGCGCATAGATCAAAAGGTCGAGCGCGATCACCCCCGCCACCGCCGCCGCCCAATAAGGCAGCCCAAGCAGCGCGGAACAGGCCCCAGCCGTGCTCGGCCGCGATGAGCGCGAAGCCGACCGCGGCGGTGGGCACCAGCAGCCGTACCGCCACGATGTCGATGGCCAGAATGCCGAGATTGCCCGGCCAGCGCGGCCGCCGGCCGGCCACCAGCTTGCGGCGCGGCGCCCGCCATTCCCAGAGCGCCAGCCCTGCAAAAATCGCGGCGGCGCCGGCAACGCGGACGGCAATGGCAAGACCCGGGGACATGGCAACCGCGCTCCTTGTCGATAGCCGACTTAATAACATGCCCGGGGGCGCGCGGCGTTGCCGCTCCGGCCATGCCCTGTTAAGCGTTAAGAATCGGCCGGGCGACGCCTTGAAAGCGAAGGGGACGCGGATGGAAGTCTTCCTCCAGCAGCTCATCAACGGCATCACGCTCGGCTCGATCTACGGCCTGATCGCCATCGGCTACACCATGGTGTTCGGCATCATCGGGATGGTGAACTTCGCCCATGGCGACGTCTTCATGGTCTCGGCCTTCATCGCGCTGATCGCATTCCTGATCCTCACCGCCTGGCTCGGCGTCACCTCCATCGCGCTCGCGCTGCTGATCGTGCTGGTGGTGGCGATGCTGTTCACCTCGCTGGTCAATTGGGTGATCGAGCGTCTCGCCTATCGCCCGCTGCGCGGCTCGTTCCGCCTGGCGCCGCTGATCTCGGCGATCGGCATGTCGATTTTCCTGTCGAATTTCGTGCAAGTCACGCAAGGCCCGCGCAACAAGTCGATCCCGCCCATGATCCAGGGCGACTTCACGCTGTTCACGCGCAACGACTATGCGGTCACGCTGTCCTACAAGCAGCTCATCATCTGGGGCGTCACCGCGGTGCTGCTCGCCTGCTTCTGGTATCTGGTCGCCAAGACGCGGCTCGGCCGCGCGCAGCGCGCCTGCGAGCAGGATCAGAAGATGGCGGCGCTGGTCGGCGTCAATGTCGACCAGACCATCTCGATGACCTTCGTGATCGCGGCAGCGCTCGCCGCCGTCGCCGGCACCATGTACCTGATGTATTACGGCGTGGTCACTTTCTCCGACGGCTTCGTGCCGGGCGTCAAAGCCTTCACCGCCGCGGTGCTGGGCGGCATCGGCTCGCTGCCGGGCGCGGTGATCGGCGGCATCCTGATCGGCCTGATCGAGACCATGTGGTCGGCCTATTTTTCCATCGACTACAAGGACGTCGCGGCCTTTTCCGTGCTGGCGATCACGCTGATCTTCCTGCCGCAGGGCCTGTTCGGCCGGCCCGACGTCGAGAAGGTGTGAGGTGGCGCTTCCGACCAATTCCGCCGGCCAAGCTGCCAAGGCGCAAGCGCCGGCGGCAGCCGGGCTTGCCGCCGCGCTGCGCGATGCCGGGATCACCGCGCTGATCGCATTCGGGCTGTTCCTGCCGCTGGTCGGCTTTCAGACCGGCGTCAACGGCCGCAACGCGCTCATCTTGACGACGCGTTGGCCGCTGTTGTTCGGGCTCGTGGCATTCGTGGCGGTCGCCCGCCTGGTTTTTTCCATCGTCCTTGCGCCCCATCTCACGCAACGCCGGCAACGCACGGTGGCCGCGCCGTCGGCGGCGCGCGATTGGATGCGCCGGCGCTTCATCCCCTTTGCCATCGGCTTCGTCATCCTCTATCCGGCGTTCGTGGTCATGACCGCGGGCTTTTCCGGCGGGGTGAAATGGATCGACAATTTCGGCATCCAGATTTTGATCTATGTGATGCTGGGCTGGGGGCTCAATATCGTGGTCGGCCTCGCCGGCCTGCTCGACCTCGGTTATGTCGCCTTCTACGCAGTCGGCGCCTATTCTTATGCGCTGCTCGCGCAAACCTTCGGATTCTCGTTCTTTGCTCCTGCTGCCGCTCGCCGGCATCCTCGCCTCGTTCTGGGGCGTGCTGCTCGGCTTTCCGGTGCTGCGCCTGCGCGGCGATTATCTCGCCATCGTCACGCTCGCCTTCGGCGAGATCATCCGCCTGGTGATCATCAACTGGGTGGATCTGACCAACGGCTATGCCGGCATCAGCGGCATTCCGCGGCCGACATTGTTCGGCATTCCGTTCAATGCCGACGACGACGGCTTCGCCGCCGTGTTCGGCCTGCCGTTCACGCCGCTCTACCGCACCATCTATCTCTATTACCTCATCCTGGCGCTGGCTTTGCTCACCGCCTTCGTCACCGTGCGCCTACGACGGCTGCCCGTCGGGCGCGCCTGGGAGGCGCTGCGCGAGGACGAGGTGGCCTGCCGCTCGCTCGGCATCAACACCACCAACACCAAGCTCACGGCCTTTGCGATGGGCGCGATGTTTGCGGGCTTTGCCGGCTCGTTCTTCGCCGCGCGGCAGGGCTTCATCTCGCCCGAATCCTTCACCTTCCTGGAGTCCGCCACCATCCTGTCGATCGTTGTGCTCGGCGGCATGGGCAGCCAAATTGGCGTTGCGATAGCCGCCATCGCGATGATCGGCGGCACCGAGATCATGCGCGAGCTCGACTTCCTCAAGCAGATTTTCGGCGCCACCTTCGATCCGACGCAATACCGCATGCTGCTGTTCGGCTTCGCCATGGTGCTGATCATGGTGTGGCGCCCGCGCGGGCTGATTTCCACGCGCGAGCCGTCGGTGTTGCTGGAGGAGCGCAAAAGCATCGCGGCCGAGCTTGTGAAGGAAGGTCATGGCTGACGCGCCCGACACTCTTCTCCGCGTCGAACACCTGACCATGCGCTTCGGCGGGCTGGTGGCGGTGGACGACCTGTCCTTCGAAGTCAGTCACGGCACCATCACCGCGCTGATCGGCCCGAACGGCGCCGGCAAGACCACGGTGTTCAATTGCATCACAGGCTTCTACAAGCCGAGCGAGGGGCGTCTTGCGCTCTGCCATGCCGACGGCGCGGCGTGGGACAGGCTCGACGACCTCACCGCCAGCGGCGCGCGCAACAAGGGATCGCTCTACCTGCTCGAGCGCATGCCGGATTTTCTGGTCGCGCAGCAGGCGCGCGTCGCCCGCACCTTCCAGAACATCCGCCTGTTCCCCGGCATGACGGTGCTGGAAAACCTGATGGTCGCCCAGCACAACCGGCTGATGCTCGCCTCCGGCTATACGCTGCTCGGCGTGCTCGGCTTTCCCTCCTATGGCGTGGCCGAGCGCGCAGCGATCGACAAGGCGCGCGAGCTGGCTCGATCGCGTCGGCCTGACCGCGCGCGCCGACGATCCGGCCGGCGACCTGCCCTATGGCGCCCAGCGCCGCCTCGAAATCGCGCGCGCCATGTGCACCGATCCGGTGCTGCTCTGCCTCGACGAGCCGGCCGCCGGCCTCAATCCGCGCGAGAGCGCCGAACTCAACGACCTGCTGCTCGCCATCCGCGACGACTTCGCCATTTCAGTGCTGCTGATCGAGCACGACATGTCGGTGGTGATGGAAATTTCCGACGACGTCGTCGTGCTCGACTACGGCGTCAAGATCGCCGAGGGCAAGCCGGAGCAAGTGCGCAACGATCCGAAAGTGATCGGCGCCTATCTCGGCGTGCCGGAAGAGCACGTCGACCACGCCAAAGCGGAGGCCGGCCTGTGACCGCCGCTGCTCACCGTGCGCGGCGTGCAGACTTATTACGGCCGCGTGCAGGCGCTCAAGGGTGTCGACATCGACGTCAACGACGGCGAGATCGTCACGCTGATCGGCGCCAATGGCGCCGGCAAATCCACGCTGATGATGACCATCTGCGGCAATCCGCGCGCGAGCGAAGGCGCCATCCACTTCGCCGGCCGCGACATCACGCAGCTGCCGACCCACGAGATCGCCCGCCTCAAGCTGGCGCAGGCGCCGGAGGGCCGCCGCATCTTCTCGCGCATGACCGTGCTGGAAAATCTGCAAATGGGCGCGACCACCGCCGAGCCCGCCGCCTTCGCCTCCGATCTCGAGCGCGTGCTCGCGCTGTTCCCGCGCCTGCAAGCAGCGCCTCGAACAGCGCGGCGGCACGCTGTCGGGCGGCGAGCAGCAGATGCTGGCGATCGCGCGCGCGCTGATGAGCCGGCCGCGATTGTTGCTGCTCGACGAGCCCTCGCTCGGCCTGGCGCCGCTGATCGTGCGGCAGATCTTCGACGCCATCAGCACCCTCAACAGCAAGGAAGGGCTGACCGTGTTCCTGGTCGAGCAGAACGCCTTCCATGCGCTCAGGCTCGCCCACCGCGGCTACGTCATGGTCAACGGCCTGATCACGCTGTCCGGCAGCGGGCGCGAGCTGTTGGAGCACCCGGAAATCAAGTCCGCCTATCTGGAAGGCGGCCGGCGGCGGGCGGCGCAATGATGCACACGGCCGCGTTTTCGATCCCGAATTGCTCTACGAGGAGCACTCGTTCGGCGTGTTCATCCTGGTCACCGTCCTGCTGGGCGGCGGGGCCTCGGCGCTCGCCGGCCGCGCGGTGGCCGCGACCTGGCGGCCGTGGTGGCAGGTGGTGGTCTATATGCTGATCCTAGGCGCCGCCGTGCGCTTCTTTCATTTCAGCCTGTTCGGCGGCACTCTGCTGTCGCTGCATTATTACCTGGTCGACAGCGCGATCTGCATGGCGTTCGGGTTCCTCGGCTTTCGCATCGCCCGCGCCGCGCAAATGGTCAGCCAATATGGCTGGATCAACGAGCCGGACGGGCCGATGCGCTGGCGCCGCAAGCCGCAGTAACGTAAGATTGCCGTCACGTCTGGACTGCCGGCTCCAATTGTAGGGGAACATCGACATGAGAAAGATCACCACGCTCGGCCTCGCGCTGGGCTTTGCGTTTGCATTTGCCGGAACGGCCTCAGCCCAGGTCAAGATGGGCGTCGCCGGCCCGATCACCGGGCCGAGCGCGGCCACCGGCGCGCAAATGAAGAACGGCGTCGACCAGGCGGCCGCCGATATCAATGCCGCCGGCGGCATGATGGGCCAGAAGATCACCGTCGAATACGGCGACGACGTTTCCGATCCCAAGCAGGGCGTCTCGGTCGCCAACAAGTTCGCCGCCGACGGCGTCAAGTTCGTGGTCGGCCATTACAATTCGGGCGTCAGCATCCCCTCCTCGCTGGTCTATCAGGAGAACGGCATCCTGGAGATCACGCCGGCCTCGACCAATCCGACTTTCACCGAGCGCAAGATGTGGAACACGTTCCGCGTCTGCGGCCGCGACGACCAGCAGGGCAAGGTGGCGGGCGCTTACATCCTCAAGCACTTCAAGGGCAAGAAGATCGCCTTCGTCCACGACAAGACCACCTACGGCAAAGGCCTCGCCGACGAGACGCTGAAGGCGATCAAAGCCGGCGGCATGAAGGATGTGCTCTACGAAGGCGTCAACACCGGCGAGAAGGATTATTCCGCGCTGGTCTCCAAGATCAAACAGTCGGGCGCCAATCTCATCTATTTCGGCGGTCTCTACACCGAGGGCGGCCTGATCGTGCGCCAGATGCGCGACCAGGGCGTCAAGGCGCCGCTGATGGGCGGCGACGGCATCACCTCCGACGAATACGCCTCCGTCGGCGGACCCGGCGTGGAAGGCACGCTGATGACCTACGGTCCCGATCCACGCAACAAGCCGCAGGCCAAGAAGGTGGTGGAGGAATTCCGCAAGAAGAATTTCGAGCCCGAGGCCTACACGCTCTACAGCTACGCCGCCGTGCAGATCTTCAAGCAGGCCGCGGAAGCGGCCAAATCCCTCGACCCCAAGAAGGTCGCGGAGAAAATGCATTCCGGCATGCACTTCAAGACCGTGCTGGGCGACATTGCCTACGACAAGAAGGGCGACATCACCAAGCTCGACTACGTGATGTATATCTGGAAGAAGGACGCCAGCGGCAAGATCACTTACGTCGAGTGCCCGGCCTCGGGCTGCAAGATGTAACGCTTGCCTTCGTTCGCCGCGAAAAGCCCGCCCGACGTGGCGGGCTTTTCTTTTCCGCTAGCCGATCTTCCCGAGTACCGGGAACGTCTCCAACAGCCACACGCTCATCTGGTTGATGCTGCCGGTCAAAAACGCGATGCCGGTGAGCACCAGCAACGCGCCCATCGCCTGCTCGACGCGGTGCAGATAATTCTTGAAGCGCGCGAGGAACGCCGCGAACGGCTCGATCGCGAAGGCCGCGATGATGAAGGGGATGCCCAAGCCCAGCGAATAGACCGCCAACAGGCCGGCGCCCCTGGCCACCGTCTGCTCGGCGGCGGCCACCGCCAGGATGGCGGCCAGGATCGGCCCGATGCAGGGCGTCCAGCCGAACGCAAAGGCCGAGCCCGATCACATAGGCGCCCCACAGGCCGACCGGCTTGGCGACCTCCAGCCGCTTCTGGCGATGCAGCAGCGCGATCGGCGTCAGGCCGAGAAAATGCAGCCCCATGACGATGATGACGACGCCGGCGACGGTGGCGAGCGACCCGGAATAGGCGCGGATCAGCGAGCCGATCACGCTGGCGCTGGCGCCGAGCGCCACGAACACGGTCGAGAAGCCGAGTACGAACAGCGCGGCCGCCAGCACGGTCTCGCGCTTGACCCGTGGCTCCGGCTCGCGGTCGGCCAGCCGCTCGAGCGAGGTGCCGGCCAGGAACACCAGATAGGGCGGCACCAGCGGCAAGCACGCAAGGGGAGAGGAAGCTGACCACGCCCGCGATCAAGGCGGCCAGCAAGGTGACATCGCCATGCATGGGCCATGAGATGCACCGGCAAGTGTGGCAATGGCAAGGTGGCCCTGACCGGTTTGGCGCGGATGTGATATGCGGTTGATGCGATGACTGGGCGCAACGCAATCACCGATATTCCGGGCGTGCGGGTCGGCCATGCCGGCGACGCCAAGCTCGGCTCCGGCTCGACCGTGGTGCTGTTCGACGGCCGCCGTGGTGGCGAGCGTGGACGTGCGCGGCGGCGGCCCCGGCACGCGCGAGACCGCGTTGCTCGATCCGGCGCAGACGGTGGAAGGCATCGACGCCATCGTGCTCTCGGGCGGCTCGGCCTTCGGGCTCGACGCCGCCTCCGGCGCGCAGGCCTGTTTGCGCGAGCAGGGCCGCGGCTTTGCGGTGCGCGAGGCGCGCGTGCCGATCGTGCCGGGCGCGATCCTGTTCGATCTGCTCTCCGGCGGCGACAAGGACTGGGGCCGCTACCCGCCCTACCGCGAATTCGGCTACCAGGCGGCGCAGAGCGCGGGCGCGGAGGTCGCGCTCGGCAGCGTCGGCGCAGGCCTCGGCGCCAGCACGGTCAACCTCAAGGGCGGCATCGGCTCGGCCTCCGCCGTGACGCGCGCCGGATTGACCGTCGGCGCGCTCGCCGCCGTCAATGCCGCCGGCGGCGTCACCATCGGCGACGGTCCGCATTTCTGGGCGGCGCCGTTCGAGCAGGCACAAGAGTTCGGCGGGCGCGGCTGGCCGCAATCGCTGCCGCCGGACGCGCTCGCCTTCCGCAGCAAGGGCGCGCCCGGCGCCAACACCACGCTGGCCGTGGTCGCGACCGACGCCAAACTGACCAAAGCGCAATGCAAGCGGCTCGCCGTGATGGCGCAGACCGGCTTGGCGCGCGCGATCTATCCGGTGCACACCCCGCTCGACGGCGACATCGTGTTCGCCGCCAGCGTGGCGGACGAAAGCGCTGCCCGATCCGGTCTATGCGCTGAGCGAGCTCGGCATGCTGGCGGCCAATGTGCTGGCCCGCGCCATTGCGCGCGGCGTCTATCGAGGCGAGCGCCCTGCCCTTCGCAGGCGCGCTGCCGAGCTGGCAGGATAAGTTCGGGCGCTAGAGAAACCTCTCCGCCCGATACGGCGCCGGATCGACGAACGGCGTGGCGCCCGTCATCATCTCCGCGATCATGCGGCCGGTCGAGGGCCCGAGCGTCAGGCCCCAATGCGCGTGGCCGATGGCGAGCCACATCCCCTGCAAGCCCGGCGCGCGGCCGATCACGGGGCGCGAATCCGGCAAGCACGGCCGGCTGCCGAGCCAGGTCTCGCCGTCGGCGCGCTCACCGAGCGGAAACAATTCGCGCGCCCGCGGCATGATGCGGTCGAACTGCACCGGCGTGGGCGCGCGCATCGCGCGCGGCGAATTCGACGCCGGTGGTCATGCGGATGCCCATCTCCATCGGCGTGATGCAATAGCCCACGTCGGCATCCAGCACCGGGCGCGCCAGCCGCGCATTGCCGGCGCCGCGGAAGTGCCGGTGATAGCCGCGCTTGACGACAAGCGGCAGCCGCAAGCCGAGGCTCGCCAGGAAATCGCCCGCCCATGGCCCGAGCGCCACCACCACTTCGGGCGCATCGATCCCGCCCGCGTCGGTCTCCACCCGCCAGCGATCGCCGTTGCGGTGCAGCGAGCGCGCGTCGCCGGCAACCGTCACGCCGCCGAGCGCGCGCAGACGCGAGGCGTAGGCAAGCGTCACGCGGAAAGGATTGCTCACGCTCGCCGCCTCCGGCCAGAACACCGCATGCGCGAAGACCGCAGCCAAGGCCGGTTCAAGCGCCTGCGCGCCGGCAACGTCGAGCGGCTTGAGCGGCAGACCTAATTCGGCGGCAAGATCGAATTCCAGCTTGAGCGCGTTGAAGCTCGCCGCCTTGCGATAGACCTTCAGCCAGCCGGTCTTGCGCAAATAATGCGCGGCGCCCGCTTCGGCCAGCAAAGCCTCGTGCTCGGCCACGGCGCTGGCAAACAGCGGGCGGATGAGATGCGCCGTCTCGATCAGCCGCTTGGGCTGCGAGGCTGCGCGGAACGCCATCAGCCACGGCAGCACCCTCGGCAAAAACGACAGATGGTAATTGGCCTCGCTTGCGCGCTTGAGCGCAATGCGCAACAGCGCGCCGGGATCGGAGGGAAAGGCCGGCGGGAAAATCGTGTTGCCCTCGATGATCCCCGCGTTGCCGAACGAGGTCTGCTCGCCGAGGCCGGCGCGATCGACCAGCGCAACCGACAGCCCGCGCTTGGCGAGATGCAGCGCCACCGAGGTGCCGACAATGCCGCCGCCCAGAACGATCGCATCGCTGCGTGCCACGGCGTTCGCCTCCTCTGTCCAGCAGCCTATATATGGATCGCCCGCGCCGGAATCGCTATCAAGGGCTCGAGCCGGGAGCATCCCACCCTATGCAATTCCTTCGCCTGCCCGCGGCCTTGCTCAGTCTGGCCGGCCGCCACGGCACGCTGCTGGCGGCTGCCTCGATCTTCATCGGCCTTTCCGTGCCGCCGCTCTCGGCCGCCATCAAGCCCTATTTGGGCGAAGCCATCATACTGATGCTGACGCTCGCCTTCCTGCGGGTCGATCCGGCCGAGCTGCGCGGCCACATGACGCGGCCGGGCCTGATCGCCGCCTCCACGGTTTGGGTGATGCTGATCGTGCCCGCCGTGCTCGGCAGCCTGTTTTACGCGCTCGGCATCGGCGAACGCATGCCGGGTCTTTATTTCATGCTGGTGCTGCAAATGTCGGCGCCGGGGCTGATGTCGTCGCCGGCGCTGGCCGCGCTGATGGGGCTCGACGTCGCGCTCACGCTTGCAAGCCTCATCGCCTGCACCGCCGTGACGCCGCTCACCGCCAGCCTGTTCACCCATGTTTTCCTCGGCGCGACGCTGATTACGCCGCTCACATTGGGGATCAGGCTGTTTCTCATCATCGCCGGCTGCGCCGCCGCCGCCGCTATCGTGCGCCGCATCGCGGGGCGCGCCTTCATCGAGGCGCAGCGCGAGCGCATCGACGGCATGAGCGTGATCGCCATGGCATGCTTCGCAATCGCCGCCATGGACGGCGTGGTCGCTCATTTCATCGCCGATCCGATCCTGGTGATTGCCCTCACGGCACTCGCCTTCGCGCTCGCGCTCGGCATGCTGGCGATCACCGCCTTGGTCTTCCTGCGGGCCGGGCGCGGGCGCGCCTTCGCCATCGGCCTGATCGCCGCCAACCGCAATGTCGGATTGATGCTGGCGGCCACCGGCTTTGCGGTGCCCGACCTCGCCTGGCTATTCTTCGCGCTGGCGCAGTTTCCGATTTATCTGTTGCCGCATCTGCTCAAGCCGCTGGCGCGGCGATTGCAGCAAAGCGCGGCCGGCTAGACGGCGCGCTGCTCTTGCAGCGCGAGCAAATGCGCGTGCGTGTGCTTGTCGAATTTCGGAATCGGGGGGCCGGGATTGAGCTGCGCGCTGGCGAGGCTTGCTTTTGCGGCCGGCGCAGATCCCGTGCTGAAGGTCTGGGCCGGCGCGCCATTGCCGGCTTGGCCGGCTTGGCCGGCACTGGAGACGGCGGAGTCGATGAGCGATGAGACCGTCGATAGCGCGCTTAGTGCAAGTCCAATCGAACCGAACATGGCGGTTCCTCCTGCCCATCCCGATGCAAGGCCCGCGCCAAAGCAGAAACCCGCATCAGACTTGACGTTTTCGACGCTTCGACGTCCGCGCCAGCGGGAAGCTTTTCCCTTTGCCGGCAAATTTTGCCGCCTTGCCGGCGGTTAACGAGCCTTGGGAGAAGCAGGCCGGGCCGCGTTGCTCGCCGCCGCGCCGCGTGTTACCCGAACGGCATCCGGAGTCAGCTCATGCGCCCGCTGATCATCGCGCCGTCGATTCTTTCGGCCGATTTCGCCAAATTGGGCGATGAAATCCGCGCAATCGAGGCGGCCGGCGCCGACTGGATCCACGTCGACGTCATGGACGGGCATTTCGTGCCCAATATTTCCATCGGCCCCGAGGTGGTCAAAGCCATCCGCCCGGTCACCAAGAAGACGCTCGACGTGCATCTGATGATCGCCCCTTGCGATCCTTATCTGGAAGCCTTCGCCAAGGCCGGCTCCGACATCATCACCGTGCATGTGGAGGCCGGCCCGCACGTGCACCGCTCGCTGCAGGCGATCCGCGCGCTCGGCAAGAAGGCCGGCGTCACCATGAACCCCGCCACGCCGGTGGAGACCGTCGAGCACGTCATCGACATGGTCGATCTTATTCTCGTCATGTCGGTCAATCCCGGCTTCGGCGGACAAGCGTTTATCCCTTCCGCGCTCGACAAAATTAGTGCGCTGCGCACCATGGTCGGCGCCCGCCCGATCGACATCGAGGTGGACGGCGGCATCACCGCGGCCAACGCCGCGCAAGTCGTGCGCGCCGGCGCCAATGTGCTGGTCGCCGGCTCGGCCGTCTTCAGGGGCGGCCAATACAAGGCCAATATCGACGCCATCCGCAACGCGGCGGCGCTGGCGCGCGGGGAAGCGGCGTGACGATTTCCCGCTACTCCCGCCCCGCAATGACCGCGATCTGGTCGCCGGACACCAAATTCCGCATCTGGTTCGAGATCGAGGCGCACGCGGCCGATGCCATGGCCGAGCTTGGCGTCATTCCGAAAGAGGCCGCAAAGAAAATCTGGGACAAGGGCAAGGCCGCCACCTTCGACGTCGCGCGCATCGACGAAATCGAAGCGGACGTGAAGCACGACGTCATCGCCTTCCTCACCCACCTGACCGAGATCGTCGGCCCGGAAGCGCGCTTCGTGCATGCCGGCATGACCTCCTCCGACGTGCTCGACACCTGCTTCAACGTGCAGCTGGTGCGCGCAGCCGACATTCTCATGGCCGACGTCGATGCGCTGCTCGCCGCGCTCAAGCGCCGCGCCTACGAGCACAAGGACACGCCGACGGTCGGACGCTCGCACGGCATCCATGCCGAGCCGACCACGTTCGGGCTCAAGCTCGCCTATGCCTATGCCGAATTCGCGCGCGCGCGGCGCCGCCTGCATGCGGCGCGCGAGGAGGTGGCGACCTGCGCCATTTCCGGCGCGGTCGGCACCTTTGCCCAAGTGGATCCGCGCGTGGAAGCCCACGTCGCCATGGCCATGGGCTTGCGCGTCGAGCCGATCTCGACGCAGATCATCCCGCGCGACCGCCACGCCATGTATTTCGCGACCTTGGGCGTGGTCGCTTCGTCCGATCGAGCGGCTGGCCACCGAAATCCGCCATCTCCAGCGCACCGAGGTGCTGGAGGCCGAAGAGTTCTTCTCCGAGAAGCAGAAGGGCTCCTCCGCCATGCCGCACAAGCGCAATCCGGTGCTGTCGGAGAACCTGACCGGCCTGGCGCGCATGGTGCGCGCCTATGCGCTGCCGGCGCATGGAGAACGTGGCGCTCTGGCACGAGCGCGACATCTCGCATTCCTCGGTCGAGCGCATGATCGGGCCCGATGCCACCGTCACGCTCGACTTCGCGCTGGCGCGGCTCGCAGGCATCATCGACAAGCTCGTGGTCTATCCCGCCACCATGCAGAAGAACCTCGACAAGCTCGGCGGGCTCATTCATTCGCAGCGCGTGCTGATCGCGCTCACGCAGAAGGGGCTCGCGCGCGAGGACGCCTACCGGCTGGTGCAGCGCAATGCCATGAAGGTGTGGGACGGCGGCGAGGCCGATTTCCTCGCGCTGCTCAAGGCCGACAAGGACGTGCGCGCGAAACTCTCCGACAAGGAGCTCGAGGCCAATCTTCGACCTCGACCATCACTTCAAGCACGTCGACACCATCTTCAAGCGCGTGTTCGGGAGCGGCTGAGTTGCCCGGCGCGACGCAAGGCCCGGCCATTCTCGTGTTCGACTCCGGCCTCGGCGGCTTGACCGTATTCCGCGAGGTCGCCGCTGCGCGCCCCGACGCGCGCTTCCTCTATCTGGCGGACGACGCCGCGTTCCCGTACGGCGATCTGGCCGAGGACAAGCTCATCGCGCGCGTGCGCGACGTGCTGGGTGAGGCCATCGCGCACCATAAGCCCGATTTGGTGGTTGTGGCCTGCAACACCGCCTCCACGCTGGCGCTCACGGACCTGCGCGCGCGCTTTGACGTGCCCTTCGTCGGCACCGTGCCGGCGATCAAGCCGGCTTGCGCGCAATCGCAAAGCAAGCACATCGCGGTGCTCGGCACGCTGGCGACCGTCAGCCGCGAATATACCCGCGCGCTGATCCGCGAATTCGCCGCCGGCTGCGAGGTGGCGCTGGTCGGCTCGCCGCGGCTGGCCGCTTACGCCGAGGCCGAGTTCGCCGGCGCAGCCGTGGCCGACGCCGAAATCGCGGCCGAGATCGCGCTTTGCTTCGTCGAGGCGGACGGCCGGCGCACCGACACCGTGGTGCTCGCCTGTACCCATTACCCGCTGCTGATGGCCCGCTTCCGCGCTTTGGCGCCCTGGCCGGTTGAGTGGCTCGACCCGGCGCCGGCGATTGCCCGCCGCGCCGCCGACCTGCTGCACGATCGGCCCGCCGGTTCCGCCGCGCCGCCGCCGCCGGAGATCGCCTTTACCTCCGGCCGCAGCCTCTCGCCCGAACTGGCGGCGGCGCTGGCCGGCTATGGCTTTGCCGGCGGCGCGGAAAGCCGGCGCCGGCCGGTTTGACAGGGCAGCCCCCACCCCCTAGATACCCCCTTGTCCGGCGGGTTTTAGGCCCTGCCGGGCGTTTCGCGACCCGTGGCAAGACCTTGCGCTTTCGAGGTTCTGCCTGTCGGTCCTGGAGAGATCCGGGACAGAGGAGGGCGCGGTTCCTCACCCCTAACGACCAACGAGGACGCGATGACCAAGCGCCAAGAATCCAAGTACAAGCTCGACCGCCGGATGGGCGAGAACATCTGGGGCCGCCCGAAGAGCCCGGTGAACCGGCGCGAATACGGCCCCGGCCAGCACGGCCAGCGCCGCAAGGGCAAGCTCTCCGACTACGGCGTGCAGCTCAAAGCCAAGCAGAAACTGCGCGGCTATTACGGCAACATCTCAGAGCGCCAGTTCCGCGGCATCTATCACGAGGCGATCCGCATGAAGGGCGACAGCGGCGCCCACATGATCGGCCTGTTGGAGCGCCGGCTCGATGCCATGGTCTACCGCGCCAAGTTCGTGCCGACGGTGTTCGCCGCGCGCCAGTTCATCAGCCACGGCCACATCATGGTGAACGGCAAGCGCGTCACCATCGCAAGCTACCGCGTGAAGGTCGGCGACGTTGTCGAGGTGAAGGAAAAATCCAAGCAGCTCGCGCTGGTGCTGGAGGCGCAAGGCTTGGCCGAGCGCGACGTGCCGGACTACATCGATGTCGACGGCGCCAAACTGACCGCCAAGATGTCGCGCATTCCGGTGCTCACCGATGTGCCCTATGCGGTGCAGATGGAACCGCATCTGGTGGTCGAGTATTACTCGCGCTGAGCGGTTGATCCGCCGCCGCGCCGCCAACCGGCGCACGCTTTACGAAATCCCCCGCCGGCCGCGGGGGATTTTGCTTTGGGACTTATCCTCCCTATTCCACCTATCCCCAGGGCCCGGTTTACAAGGCTTTCCGGCCAAGTCATTGGCCGGAAAGCCAAATTTGGCCACATAATTTGGTAGGGGACGGGTTCCTTTTCCCTACATTTAGTAGCTGTTCTGCGTTACTTTTCCGCGTCCCCGAATCACGAGGGGCTGGCTAGGGAGAATTCGCTATGAAAGGCATCGATACCATCAAGAACTGGGTCGGCGCGTTGACCGAGCTAGGGCTGATGTTGCTGGCGCTGGCGATCGTGCTGGGTCTGCTCGTCGGCGGCAACTTGCCATTCTTTGGCGCCGTCACGACGAACATCGTCACCTGGGTCAAGGATCTGGGCGCGAACGGCCTGGTCGGCCTGATGGTTCTCGGCATCATCCTCTGGTTATTCTCGAATCGTCAGCTCAGCTGACGACCGCGAGCCGAAATCCATGAGGTTTCCGGTGGGGGGCTAGGCAGCTCCCCACCGCTTATCGCGTCCATTCGCCCGCCCTTCGCGCGTTCGCGCCAGTCCCTGAGGTCTGTGCCATGTGGAAATTCGTGGCCACTGCGAAGCTCGTGTTGTGGGAGTTCGTCGAGCTCGCGTTTCTCGTCCTGCTCGCGCTCGTCTTGCTGTCCATGCTGCTCGGCAAGAATTCCGGCCCCTATGTCGAGTCGGTGGCCGAGAATGTGAGCAAGTTCTCCTCGACCGCCGGCTCCGGCATGCTCGGCATCGTGATCGTGTTGGCGATCATCTATCTGGCGATGCGCCGGATGAAGCCCACCCGCTCGCGCGGCTCCTGAACCGAATGAGCGCTGAGCGCCGCGGCGATCGGGATGGCCCGATCGCGGCTCTGACGCTGCGACCCCGATCAGGCGGTCTGGCTGACCGAAACGCCCTTGTCCTTGAGCGCCTGCTGCAACTCGCCGGCCTGGAACATCTCGCGGATGATGTCGCAGCCGCCGACAAACTCGCCCTTCACATAGAGCTGCGGAATGGTCGGCCAGTTCGAATAGGCCTTGATGCCGTTCCTGATGTCGTCGGATTCCAGCACATTGACGCCTTTATAGGCGACGCCGAGATGGTCGAGGATCTGCACGACCTGGCCGGAAAATCCGCACATCGGAAACTGCGGCGTGCCTTTCATGAACAGCACCACGTCGTTTGCCTTCACTTCATTGTCGATGAATTGCTCGATGCCCATTGGATTCTCGTCCTGTTGGGCGGCGCGAACCGCTGCCGCCGCAACTCCGATATATGTAGCGCAGATGGCCCTGCCATCCAAAGGGGATGAATCAGGCGGTTTTTGGGGCGTAAAAGGTGCCTTCCACCTCGAAAATGTCGTCCTGGTTGAGTCTGGCGACCTCCACGATGGTGCGCGGCGGATAGGGCGGGCCTCCCCAAAGCTGTTCCTGAACCTTGTTCACGATTGGGCGTAAGCGCTTCATATCGGTGACGAAAACGGTCAGCCGCACGCAATCGGAAAGCCGCGCGCCGGCCGATTCCGCAATGCTCTTCATGTTCGTATAAGCGGTCCGAATACGCTCTTCCTCGCTGCCGAGCATCGTATTCGTGCGCCGGATCGATGCCGCGCATGCCCGCCACGAAGACGAAATCGCCGGCGCGCGCGCCCAGGCTCCAGGGTCCGGTCGGCTTGATGGCGCCGGGCGGGGATAAGATTTTGACGCCGGCTTTTTTCGCCATCACGCGTCGGGGGTTCCGGTCTGCAGCGCCAGCGCGTGCAGCACGCCGCCCATCTGACCTTTCAGCGCCTGGTAGACCAGTTGATGCTGCTGCACCCGCGACTTGCCCTTGAACGAGGGCGAAATGACCGTGGCGGCGTAATGGTCGCCGTCGCCGGCAAGGTCGCGGATCGTGACATCGGCGTCCGGGATTCCGGCCTTGATCAGCCGCTCGATCTCGCTGGCATCCATCGCCATGGTGCAACTCCTTAAGGCCGGACGCGCCGGCGCGGCCGATCTTATTAAGCCTAACAAGCGGCAATTAGCGCCAAAAATTTTGCCTGTGACAATATCGGACCTAGGGAATGCGATTGCCGTCAAGACAACGCGGCTGCGCGCGGCGCGCCGGGATCGGCTGGAGCAACATGAATAGCAATCGACTGAGCAGAATGACATTGGCCTGTGTGGCGGCGATCGCGTTCGGCACGCTGGCGCAGAGCGCAGGCGCGCAGCCTACGCCGGCGCAACAGAACGCGGTCCGCCAGCATTGCCGCACCGATTTCAGGGTGGTGTGCTCGCGCGTGAAGCCCGGCGGCAGCGAGGCGCTCGCCTGCCTGGGAGAACACGCCGAGCGCTTGTCGCCTGCCTGCCAGGACGCCGTGTTCGCAACGATGCCGACCGAACCGGCCGAGCACGCCGCTGTCAAACGGACGCCGGATGCCGCCGCGGCACCGCCGCCGCGGTCTACCGCTACGGAAAAGCCGGTGGCGATCCGGTCGGTGGCGCCGCCGCCCGCGCGCCCAGCCAAGCGGCCGATCGGCCGTTCGGCCGCGCTCGCCGTTGCCGCGCCTGCGGCCGCCCGCGCCCCGGCCGCAGCCCCGCTCAGGCATGTTGCGGTTCCACCGCCGCCCGCGGCCGCGATAAAGCACGCCGCACTATCGCCGCCGCCCGCGGCCAAGCTCAAGCATGCCGCGGTTCCACCGCCGCATCCGCCCCGCGCGCCGGTGGTGAACACCAACGCCATGACGCGGGCATGCCAGCCCGACCTGGCGCGGCTCTGCCGTGGCGTGCGCCCCGGCGGCAACCGTGAGCTCGCCTGCCTTGCCGGCCATCGCATTAGGCTGACGGGGCGCTGCCGCGCGGCCCTCCAGGTCACCCTCCGCACGCGCTGAACGGCCGAGGCCGCGGCGCTTGGCCCTATTGGACGGGCGCGGCGCGATGCCATAGGCTTTGCGTCTGCAAACGACAGAGGGAGCACGCATGATTTCCGGTCATTCCGCATGCGCGGCAGCGCGCATGCTTGCGATCTGCGCCATGATCTGCGCCATGGGACTGGCGTTCGTCGCGAGTGCGCAGGCGCAACCCAGCCAGGCCCAGCTCAGCGCCGTCAAATCGCATTGCCGGTCCGACTACATGTCGAACTGCATGAGCGTGCGGCCGGGCGGCAAGGAGGCGCTGGAATGCCTGCAGAGCCACCTCGACAGCCTGACGGGCGCCTGCAAGGACGCGGTCAGCGCCACCATGCCGCCGCCGCCGGCCGCGGCAGCGCCGCCGCCCGCCCCGCCGCCGCCCAAGGCCGCAGCGGCCCCGCCGCGGCGCGCCGAGCCGCCACCCGCGGCTGCCGCGGCGCCGCCTGCGATGACCGCGCCACCGCCGCCCAAGGCCGCAACCGCGCCGAAAGCGAAGAAAACGAAAACCGCCAAACACACCCCGGCCCCGCCGTCGCCGCCGGTCGCCATCGCGCCGCCGCCCGGGCCCGATCCCGCCGTCTTGCTGGCCAAGGCCGAGGGCCTGCCGGCGCGGGACAAGTTGAAAATCGCGCGCGCCTGCGATCAGGATCAGGCCGCGGTCTGTCCTTCGGTCAGACGCGGCGGTGGACGCCTGATCGCGTGCATGGCGATGCATCCGGACGCGCTGTCGCCGATCTGCCGGCGCACCTTGGAGGCGACGTTGCAGTAGCGCCGTTTGAAAATCCGCGGTGGGCGCGTCGCCAGGATTTCCGCGCGCGCAAAATTCTGGGGGAGTCCATGAAACTATTTCCGAGGCGCCAGACCATGGTGGCTTGCGCCGCGCTGCTGAGCACGCTCATTCTGAGCGCCAGTGCGACCGCGCAGGTGAGCAGCGCTCAGCAAAGCGCCATGCGCTCGAATTGCCGCAACGACTTCATGTCGCTCTGCTCCGGTGTAACGCCGGGCGGCGAGGAAGCGCTCGGATGCTTGCAGACACACCTGACGTCGCTTTCGCCGGGCTGCAAGAAAGTCGTGGGCTCGACCATGCATGGGGCAGCGCCGGCGGCGCCTGCGGCGGCGCGCGAAGCGGTCGCCCCGGCCGCGCCGCGCGAGCAAGCCCCCGGCGGTGGCGGATTCGTGCCGGGCGGCATCCTCGTCGACAAGGCCTGTGCGCGCTACATGCTCATGCACTGCCGCGGCTTCGGCTTCGATAGCGGCCGCAAGATCGCGTGCCTGGTCGACTACATCCATTCAGGACACTTCGTCGGGCCACGCTGCAAGGCGGTCCTGGAAATGACCGGGCACTTGCGCTGAACGCGGTGCCGGCGCGCTCGCGGTTGAAATCCGACGCTTGGTACCCACGACATGACATGCAGCCCGAAGCGGGTGTGGTCGAACCGCTTTTGGCAGTCGCGTTCATTCTTGGCACTGCAATCGTTTGGTCGCTTTCGGACCGTAGCGAACAAAAATCGGCTCTGGCGCTGGCTGGGTACGCAGCGTTTGACCCAAAGCGGACACGACCGCCAAGCACATTCCCATTTCGGCCGGCTCCGGCCTCGATCGGTGTGTGTCTAGGTAGCAACAGCGCAAACGGAATTGACGAAAAGAGAGGGGTCAACCTACGAGAAACGTTGTCGCGGGGCTTTTACGTGACATAGGCTTATTCGAGTTCCGTTAGCGTCAACGTTGGGGGTGGGGCTATGCGTTGCGTTTTGCTCGTTGCGTTCGTTTTATTGATCCCTGGTGTTTTTGGAGCGCAGGCAAAGGATCGAACTCTCGAATATCAACTTGCCAGCCAAAACCACATCGTTTTTTACGCGGCATCAGGGTTCGACTGCAAGTCACCGGCTGCGGAAAAGGCATTGGCCGATACGGAGAGGGAAATCGAGCAAGTCAAAAGCTTGATGGACGGTCTCACGACGCATGTGGGCTTTGTCACCTTGAAGATCAAACCGTCAGCTCTGCAGGGCGATGAACGCGCCGAATATAAAGCGTATGAAGCCATTCTGGATCACCTCAACGGTATTGCCGACGTCCTCGCGAAACTCCCTGCATGTCCCGAGACATCAAAGCGCGCCAGCATGGGCTGGACCGGGTTCAACCTTGGCGTCGGCACCGGCGCGACCTGGACCAAGGGCAATTGGACGACAACCGAAATTATTTCACTCGGCGGGCGCGATCCGCTCGTTGATGCGCTCAAGAGCCTGTACAAGGTTGATCCCATTATTGCCCTCAATTTGGGCTACGTGTTCAATTTAGCGGAAATGCTTGGTCTAAAATACTGCCCGATCTGTGAGGATTGGTACTTTGAACCCGAATTCGTTATTGATTACATCAATGCCGCTCATGGATCCCGGCATTCCGGGCACCGGCGGGCTGCCCGGCAACAAAGCAAGCGACAGTGTCACAGTGCGCGCGAAATGGGACATGGCGCTGCGCGCGCGTCTCGCTTATCTCGCCACCCCGTCGACCCAGCTGTTTGTCGCCGGCGGGCCGGCCTGGATGCACATGGACGCAACAGTGAACTGCACGGGGCCAGGCGTCTGCGGCACCAACGGCATTCCGCCCTATACGCAAACCAATTCGACGACCAAGCTGGGGTGGACGCTCGGCGGCGGCATCGAGCAGCAACTGTGGGGCCGCTGGCGCGGCCGGAATATCTACCTCCTTGAATATCGCTATTCCGACTACGGAACGTGGTCGACCAGTTTCGGCGCGCCCGCCAACCTCTTTGTAGCCACTGATATCAAGCTCCACACGCAACGGTGATTCGGGCTCGCCTACGCCTTCGGCGGGTTCTGAGCGGCAGCACCTCTTCTAAGCCAGGGGCGGTTACGGTTTCTCCCTGAGGTGGGTCATGTCCGCTTCTGGCACTAAGCGGCCAAACCGACCGCAGGGGCGTTCTGTCCGCTTTCGGAAGTGGAGCGGACATCGTTCGGCACGAGCGCACAATTGCTCACTCCGGCATCTTCCCCGCTCAGAGCCCTGAAAACAGGGTACCCAAGTGCCGGACTTCAACCACTAGCCGGCGCCGCTCATATAACGCGGCAGCCAGTCTTCGAAGCGCGCGCTGAGCGCCTTGAGCGGCAGCGGCCGCTCGCCGGGCAACAGCAGCGCATCGCCGCCGGTCAAGCCAACGGTGCAAGCCAGTACGCCTGCCGCCTGCGCGCGCGCGAGCGCCGCCTGAACGTTCTCCATCGCGACAGTGACGAGATAGCGCGCCTGGTCCTCGCCGAACCAATAGGCGTGGGCGGGGATGTCGTCGGGCGCGTCGGAAATCGTGGCGCCGATCCCTGCCGCCATCGCCATCTCGGCGAGCGCGACCGCCAAGCCGCCGTCGGAGAGATCGTGCGCGGCGGTCGCAAGGCCATCGAGGATCAACGCGCGCACGAGGTCGCCGTTCTCGCGCTCCTCGATCAGATCGACCGGCGGGGCGGCGCCCTCCTCCCGCCCGCACAGGTCGCGCAGATAGAGCGACTGGCCGAGCCAGCCGGTCGTCTCGCCGATCAGCAGGATGGCCTCGCCCTCGCGCTTGAAGGCGAGCGTCGCCGATTTCGAAAAATCCTCCAGCAGCCCGACGCCGCCGATCGAAGGCGTCGGCAAAATCGCCTTGCCGTTGGTCTCGTTGTAGAGCGAGACATTGCCCGAGACGACCGGGAAATCGAGCGCCTTGCAGGCCTCCGCGATGCCGCGCACGCAGCCGACGAATTGCCCCATGATCTCCGGCCGCTCCGGATTGCCGAAATTGAGATTGTCGGTGACGGCGAGGGGCGTAGCGCCGACCGCCGTGAGATTGCGCCAGCATTCGGCGACCGCCTGCTTGCCGCCCTCGAAGGGATCGGCCTCGCAATAGCGCGGCGTCACGTCGGTGGTGAGCGCGAGCCCCTTCGGCCCGTCCTCCACGCGCACGACCGCGGCGTCGCCGCCCGGCCGCTGCACCGTGTTGCCGAGGATGATGTGGTCGTATTGCTCCCAGACCCAGCGCTTGGAGCAGAGGTCGGGCGTGGCCAGCAGCGTCTCGAGCGCGTCGGCGATGGCCTCCGGCGCCTTGACCGTGGCGGCATCGATGGCCGCCGGCTTGGCGGCGCTGACGAAGGCGCGCTTGTATTCCGGCGCCTGGTCGCCGAGCTCCTTGATCGGCAGGTCGGCCATGGTCTCGCCGTGGTGGCGCACGATGAAGCGCTTGTTCGGCGTGGTCTCGCCCACCACCGCGAAGTCGAGGCCCCATTTGCGGAAGACCGCCTCGGCCTCCTTCTCCTTCTCGGGCTTGAGCACCATGAGCATGCGCTCCTGGCTCTCCGACAGCATCATCTCGTAGGCGGTCATGCGCTCTTCGCGGCACGGCACGCGGTCGAGATCGAGCGTGACGCCGAGATCGCCCTTGGCGCCCATCTCCACCGCCGAGCAGGTCAGCCCCGCCGCGCCCATGTCCTGGATGGCGATGACGCAGCCTTTGGCCATGATCTCGAGACAGGCTTCGAGCAGCAGCTTTTCCGAGAACGGATCGCCGACCTGCACGGTCGGGCGCTTCTCGTCGGTGCCCTCGCCGAACTCGGCCGAGGCCATGCTGGCGCCGTGGATGCCGTCGCGGCCGGTCTTGGAGCCGAGATAGACGATCGGCATGCCGACGCCGGACGCGGCCGAGTAAAAGATCTTGTCCTTACGCGCAATCCCGACCGCCATGGCGTTGACCAGGCAGTTGCCGTCGTAGCGCGCATGGAAACGCACCGAGCCGCCGACCGTCGGCACGCCGAAGGAATTGCCGTAGCCGCCGATGCCGGCGACCACGCCGGAGACCAGATGCCGCGTCTTGGGATGGCCGGGCGCGCCGAAGGAGAGCGCGTTGAGGCAGGCGATCGGCCGCGCGCCCATCGTGAACACGTCGCGCAATATGCCGCCGACCCCGGTCGCCGCGCCCTGATAGGGCTCGATGTAACTCGGGTGGTTGTGGCTCTCCATCTTGAACACGCAAGCGAGCCCGTCGCCGATGTCGATGACGCCGGCGTTCTCGCCTGGGCCCTTGATGACATGCGGGCCCTTGGTCGGCAGCGTGCGCAGGTGCACCTTGGAGGACTTGTACGAGCAGTGCTCGTTCCACATGGCCGAGAAGATGCCGAGCTCGGTCAGCGACGGCTCGCGTCCGATCAGATCGAGGATGCGTTTGTACTCGTCCGGCTTGAGGCCGTGCTCGGCGACCAGCGCGGGGGTGATGGGGGTGGAGTTGGGGATCACACTGTTCACGCCGCGCGCGCCAGCGCCTCCACAAGGCCCGCAAACATGCCGCGGCCGTCGGTCGATCCGATGCTGGCTTCGACGTGGTTTTCCGGATGCGGCATCATGCCGAGCACGTTGCCGGCCTCGTCGACGATGCCGGCGATGGCGTTGATGGCGCCGTTGTGGTTCCAGTTCGGGTCGATCATGCCGTCGGGCGAGCAATAGCGGAAGATCACGCGCCCTTCCCCCTCGAGCCGCGCGATGGTCTCGCCGTCGGCGATGTAATTGCCCTCGCCATGGGCGACCGGGACGCGGATCACCTGGCCGGCGTTGTAGCCGCGGGTGAACGGCGTGTCGGAGCGCTCGACGCGCAGATAAACGTCGCGGCAGATGAAGCGCAGGTTCTCGTTGCGCATCAGCACGCCGGGCAACAGCCCGGCCTCGCACAGGATCTGGAAGCCGTTGCAGACGCCGAGCACCAGCCCGCCACTGGCGGCATGCGCGCGCACCGCCTCCATGATCGGCGAGCGCGCGGCAATGGCGCCGCAGCGCAGATAGTCGCCGTAGGAGAAGCCGCCCGGGATCACCACCAGGTCGGTTCCGGCCGGAAGCGCGCGCTCGGCGTGCCAGACCATCGCCGGCGGACGGCCGGAGATCAGCGCCAGCGTGCGCGCCATATCGCGCTCGCGATTGATGCCGGGAAAGACGAGGACGGCGGAATTCATCCCATCACGTCCACTTTGTAGTTCTCGATCACGGTGTTGGCCAAGAGCTTGTCGGCCGCCTGCTTGAGCAGCGCCTCGGCCTTGGCCGGATCGGCGCCTTCCAGCTCGATGTCGAACACCTTGCCCTGGCGCACGGCGGTGACGCCGGCAAGCCCGAGCGAGCGCAGCGCGCCCTCGATCGCCTTGCCTTGCGGATCGAGGATGCCGGATTTCAGGGTGACGGTGACGCGGGCTTTCATCGGCTTTAAGGCTTATTGCATGAGTTGCGGGCCACGGGGCAATGCGGCCTCTTCACCGCTAAAGTAAAGACGCAAATGCCCGGCACAAGACCGGGCATCGCGTAATTCACACCGTGCTTGGCGGGAAAAGCAGGCGATTTGCCTAGCCTTTCACCAGCACGGGGCCGGTGCCTTGCGGGCGCTCGCCTTCGTTCATGATGCCGAGGCGCTTGGCCACTTCGGTATAGGCCTCCACCAGCCCGCCGAGGTCGCGGCGGAAGCGATCCTTGTCGAGTTTGTCGTTGGTCTTGATGTCCCACAGGCGGCAGCTGTCGGGGCTGATCTCGTCGGCCACCACGATGCGCATCACGTCGTTTTCCCACAGCCGGCCGGTTTCCATCTTGAAATCGACCAGGCGGATGCCGACGCCGAGGAACAGCCCGGACAGGAAGTCGTTGACGCGGATGGCCAGCGCCATGATGTCGTCGATCTCCTGCGGCGACGCCCAGCCGAAGGCGGTGATGTGCTCTTCCGACACCATCGGGTCGTTGAGCTTGTCGTTCTTGTAATAGAACTCGATGATCGAGCGCGGCAGCTGCGTGCCTTCCTCGATGCCGAGGCGCTCCGCCAGCGAACCGGCGGCGACGTTGCGCACCACGATTTCGAGCGGAATGATCTCCACCTCGCGAATCAACTGCTCGCGCATGTTGAGCCGGCGGATGAAGTGAGTCGGAACCCCGATGTCGTTCAAGTGCTGGAACACGTATTCGGAGATTCGGTTGTTGAGGACGCCCTTGCCTTCAATCACCTCGTGCTTCTTGGCGTTGAAGGCGGTGGCGTCGTCCTTGAAATGCTGGATCAGCGTTCCCGGCTCCGGGCCTTCATAGAGGACCTTCGCCTTGCCTTCATAGATTCGGCGACGGCGGCTCATGGGCGTGTACCGTGGTTTGTGAAAATCCATCGGATGTGCCGTGGCTCCTGTTGGATGACCTGTACCAGATCCGCGGCGGCGGGACCGGATACGTCGCGCTGTGCGCGCCGAACGCTCCGGGCACTGTGGCGAACCTAGCCGATCACCAAAGGCAGCACAATCGAGGTCCGGTCACGTTTTCCACCAGGTATTTTCTGGCCATAACCCGCGCCCATGTTGCCTTGACGCTGCCGCGGCGATATGCAAGCGCAAGCGATCTATGTGCGCAAACGGCCGCGCCGGAACTTTCATCGAAAAACCGAGGGGCAGAATTGTGACGACGTTCGACAAGCGCGAGGAAGGTTTCGAGAAGAAATTCGCGCATGATGAGGAGCTGCGGTTCAAGGCGCTCGCCCGCCGCAACAAGCTGGTCGGCCTGTGGGCCGCAAACCTGCTCGGCAAAACCGGCCCGGATGCCGACGCCTATGCCAAGGAGGTCGTCATCGCCGACCTCGAGGAAGCCGGCGACGAAGACGTCGTGCGCAAGCTGGTCAAGGACCTCACCGGCAAGGCCGTTAGCGAGCAGCAGATCCGCGACAAGATGAGCGAAATGCTGGAGCAGGCCGCAGCCCAGGTCTTGAAGAGCGGCTGACATGGCCGCGTTCGCGCTTGCCGGCCGCCTGCGCGCCGGCGAAACCGTTTTCTCGGCCTGGTGCACGCTCGCCTCGCCGCTGGCGGCCGAAACGATCGCGCGCGAAGGCTTTGCCGCGGTCGTGCTCGACGTGCAACACGGGCTGTGGGACACCGCGTCCCTCATTGCCGGTATCGGCGCCGTGCATCACGCGCGGCGCTACGCCAATCGTGCGGGTGCCGCTCGAGGATTTCGCGTTGGTCTCGCGCGCGCTCGACTTCGGCGCCGAGGCCGTCATCGCGCCCATGATCAACGGCGCGGCCGACGCCAAAAAATTCGCCTCCGTCGCCAAGTTCCCGCCGCTCGGCGAGCGCAGCTGGGGCCCGCAGCGCGCCATGACGCTGCAAGGCAAGAGCGTGCCCACCGACTATTTGCGCGAAGCCAATGCGGGCACGCTGACGCTCGCCATGATCGAGACGCCTGCGGCATTGAGCAATGTGGACGCCATCGCCGCCACGCCCGGCATCGATGCGCTGTTCGTCGGGCCTTACGACCTGTCGACCTCGCTCAGCGGCGGCAAGGCGCAGGATGTGCAGGCGCCGGAGGTCGAGGGCGCGATCGACCGCATCTGCGCGGCGGCCGTCAAGGCGAAGAAAATCCCCGGCATTTATTGCCGCGACGCCGAGCGCGCGCTGGCGATGGCCAAACGCGGCTTCAAGTTCATCACCATCGGCAGCGATCTCGGCATCCTGCGCGAGGGGGCGGCGGCCGTGCTGAAGGCGTTGAAGTAGCTAGCCGATCGCGGCGGCAAGCGTGTCGAGCGCCCCCGCCACGTCCTTCTCCACCTCCGCCACTCCCACCTCCACCACCCGATACCCGCGCTCCTGCAAGTAGCCCCGCCGCTCGGCGCGGTTGGCTGCTGCCTCGGCGCTTTCCTCGCCCGCCACCAGCTCGATCACGCATTTGAGCGGGAACGAGACGAAATCGGTGATATGCGGGCCGACCGGCACATTGCGTTTGAAGCCGCGGCCGGCAAAGCGCCGGTCATTGACCAGCGCCTGCCACAAGGTGCGCTCCGCGTCCGTAGGATTGCGCCGCAGCAGCCGCGACAGCCCGCGCACCGGCCCGCGCTCGCCCGGCACCTTCCCCGCGCCGTGCTCGGCGATGATCTCGCGCAGCCGCACCGCTTCCTCCGGATCGAGCACGCCGCCGCGCGCCGGGCCCTTGCGCCCGAACACCAGCGCGGTGATGACGCCGTGCAGCGTGCGGATATCCTGCTGCGACGGCGCCATGCGCGTGAAGATGTTGCGCAGATTGATGCTCATGGTGGCGCGCTTCTCGGACGGCCGGAAGAACTCGGCCTTCTCCAGTTCGCGTTCCAGGTCGGCAAACAGCGCATCGAGCTGCCGCTTGGCGGCCGGCGGCGATTTTTCCGGCGTGGTGAAGGGCAGCTCACCGCCGCCGCTACACTTGAACCATTCATAGGCGACGACCGCCACCGCCTGCGCCAGATTGAGCGAGGCGAAGGCCGGATTGACCGGCAGCGTGACGATGCGGTCTGCGAGCGCGACCTCGTGGTTCTCCAGCCCGATGCGCTCGCGCCCGAACACCAGCGCCACCGTCTCGCCGGCGGCCACCCGTGGGCGCATTTCGGCGGCGGCTTCGCCGGCGCCGAGCACGGGCTTGGCCTGATCATGGGCGCGCGCGGTGGTGGCGAGCACGAAGGAGCAGTCGGCGAGGGCCGCCGGCAGGCTGTCGTAGACCACCACGGCATCGAGCACGCGGTCGGCGCCGGAGGCCATCACGCGCGCCTTCTCGTTCGGCCAGCCGCGGAGCGGCTTGACCAATCTCAAGCGCGACAGCCCGAAATTCGCCATGGCGCGCGCGGCGGCGCCGATATTCTCGCCGAGCTGCGGCTCGACCAGCACGACGATGGGCCCCGGCCGTTCGATCCAGCGCTTGGTCTTGTCGGTGCCGGCACCCGGCATGATCGTCCTCCGTCCGCGCCGGTATACCTGCCTTGCAATAAGTAGGAAACAATGCCGGAAATCGCGCCTTCCGCCACCCGCCTTCGGGTGCTATAGGCTCGCCCGCCGGCCCCCGAGCCCTCCCCGTCCGCGTACAAAGGCTTACCCCGCAATGGCGAAGATCAAAGTCGCAAACCCCGTCGTCGAAATGGACGGCGACGAGATGACCCGCATCATCTGGCATTATATCAAAGACAAACTGATCCACCCTTATCTCGATATCGATCTGCTCTATTACGATCTCAGCGTCGAAAAGCGCGACGAGACCAACGATCAGATCACCATCGATTCAGCCGAGATGACCAAGAAGGTCGGCGTCGCGGTCAAGTGCGCCACCATCACGCCGGACGAGGCGCGGGTGAAGGAATTCTCCCTCAAGGAGATGTGGCGCTCGCCCAACGGCACCATCCGCAACATTCTCGGCGGCACCATTTTCCGCGAACCGATCATCTGCAAGAACATCCCGCGCCTGGTGCCCGGCTGGAGCAAGCCGATCATCATCGGCCGCCATGCTTACGGCGACCAATACCGCGCCACCGATTTCAAGTTCCCGACCGCCGGCACGCTAACGATGAAGTTTGTCGGCAATGACGGCAAGGTCATCGAGCGCGAAGTGTTCAAGGCGCCCGCCGCCGGCATCGCTTTGGCCATGTACAATCTCGACGACTCGATCCGCGATTTCGCGCGCGCCTCGATGAACTACGCGCTGGCGCGCGGCTATCCGCTCTATCTGTCGACCAAGAACACCATCCTGAAAGTCTACGACGGCCGCTTCAAGGACATCTTCCAGGAGGTGTTCGACAAGGAGTTCAAGGACAAGTACGCCGCCAAGAAGCTCACTTACGAGCACCGGCTGATCGACGACATGGTGGCGGCGGCGATGAAATGGTCGGGCGGCTATGTCTGGGCCTGCAAGAACTACGACGGCGACGTGCAGTCCGACATCGTGGCGCAAGGCTTCGGCTCGCTCGGCCTGATGACCTCGGTGCTGATGACGCCGGACGGCAAGATCGTGGAATCGGAAGCCGCCCACGGCACGGTGACGCGCCACTACCGCCAGCACCAGAAGGGCGAGCAGACCTCGACCAATTCGATCGCCTCGATCTTCGCCTGGACGCGCGGGCTTGCCCATCGCGCCAAGCTCGACAACAACGCGCCGCTCGCCAAGTTCGCAGCCACCCTGGAGAAGGTTTGCGTCGACACGGTCGAGTCCGGCTTCATGACCAAGGATCTGGCGGCTGCTGATCGGGCCCGACCAGAAGTGGCTCTCCACCACCGGCTTCCTCGACAAGGTGGACGCGAATTTGAAGACGGCGATGGCTTAATCCCTCCCCTGAAAAGGGGAGGGATAAAAAGCTACTCAATCTCCTCCGCCACGATGTCGCCCTTGGGGCTGACCACCTCGCTGCCGACGCGGGTGGCGACCACGTCCTTGACGCGCTTGGCGACGCGCGGGTCGCGACTCATCAGCGCGTGCAGGTCCTGGGCGTCGAGCACCAGCAAATTGGTGCGGCTTATGGCGGTGGCGGTCGCCGAGCGGCGCGCGCGCCGCAGCACCGCCACCTCGCCGAAGAACTGGCCGATGCCGAGCCGAAGACGCTTTTTCTTCAAGGCCACTTCGACCTCGCCGGCGGCGATGAAATACATCGAATGGGCTGGATCGCCCGCGCGCACGATCACCTCGCCGGCTTCCGCCACCTGCGCGCGCAGCAGTTCCATGATGTCGGAGATTTCGCCGGCGTCGAGCTCGGCGAACAGCGGCACGCGCGCGATCATGCCCCAGGTGACGATAAAGGTGCGGCGGTGGATCTGGTCGGCGAAGGCGGTGGCAATGATGCCGACCGGCAGCGCGATGACGACGAGGCCGCACATAATTGTGCCGGTGGCGATCAGCTTGCCGAGCGCGGTCACCGGCACCACGTCGCCATAGCCGATGGTGCCGAGCGTGACGATCGCCCACCACAGCGCGTCCGGAATGGTGCCGAGCTTGTCGGGCTGCACCTTGCCTTCGGCAAGATGCATCAACGTGCCGGCCACCAGCCCGATGCCGAGCGTGATCACCAGGCAGCCGAACAGCGCGCGCCGCTCGCGGTAGAGCACGTCGAGCAACGAGCGCATGGCGGGCGAATAGCGCGTGATCTTGAAGAAGCGCACGATGCGGAACACCAGCACGACGCGCAGTTCGGCGGGCAGCATGAGCGCGAACCAGAACGGCAGCACGGCGACCAGATCGACGATGCCGGCCGGGCTCAGGGCGTATTTCAGCCGCGCGCGCATGGCGGGCAGATGCCGGTGCGGCCCGTGCTCGGCCGCCACCCAAAGCCGCAGCGCGTATTCGGCGGTGAACACGACGAGCGAGACGATTTCGATGGCGTCGAAGACGAGCGCGTAGCGCGCGTCGAGCGCCGGCACCGATTGCAACACCACCGCCGCCAGATTGACCAGGATGAGCGCGACCAAAAAGCGGTCGACCGTGAGGCTCATGCTGGCGCCGACCGGCCCCTGCTCGAGCAGCAGATAGCACCGGCGCCGTAGCTCCTTGATCCTGTCGCGTGGCATGCGGGGCCACTCCGCTGGAATCGCTGGACGATTAATACACGACGCGTCGCGGGCGGCTTTGCGGTCGATCAAAGTGGCGAAAAGCTACCCGCCCAGCGCCGCCTCGATCGCCTTGAGCGCATCGGCGGCCTTGGCGCCGTCCGGCCCGCCGGCCTGCGCCATGTCGGGGCGGCCGCCGCCGCCTTTGCCGCCGAGAACCGCGGCGCCCGTCTTCACCAGATCGACGGCGTTGAAGCGCGCGGTCAGAGTCGGCGGTGACGCCGACCACCAGGCCGGCCTTGCCGTCGTCGCGACAGGCCGACAATGGCGACCACGCCGGAGCCGACCTGCTTCTTGCCCTCGTCGGCCAGGCTGCGCAGGTCCTTGAGTTCGATGCCGGTGACCGAACGCGCCAGCAGCTTGGTGCCGTTCACGTCCCGGATGGATGCGCCAGCCGCATTTGCAGTCGATGTGCCCGCCGCGACACCGCCGCCCATGGCAAGCTTCTTCCTGGCATCGGTCAGCTCGCGCTCCAGCTTCTTGCGCTCGTCGAGCAGCGCGGCCACGCGCGCCGGCAAATCGTCCAGCGGCGCTTTAAGCTCCGCCGCCGCCGCCTTGGCGACGTGAATCTGTTTTTCAGCGGCCTTGCGTGCTGTTTTGCCGGTGAGCGCCTCGATGCGGCGCACGCCGGCGGCAACGCCGCTGTCGCCCAGCACCGAGATCAGGCCGATATCGCCGGTGCGCTTGACGTGCGTGCCGCCGCACAGCTCGACCGACCAGCCCAGGTTATTGCCGCGAGCCCTCGCCCATCGCCACCACGCGCACCTCGTCGCCGTATTTCTCGCCGAACAGCGCGCGCGCGCCGGAGGCAATGGCGTCATCCTGCGCCATCAGCCGCGTGGTGACGGGCGCGTTCTGCAGCACGATGTCGTTGGCGATGTCCTCCACGCGCTCCAGCTCGTCGGCGGAAATCGGCTTGGGATGCGAGAAGTCGAAGCGCAGCCGGTCGGGCGCCACCAGCGAGCCCTTCTGCGCCACGTGATCGCCCAGCACCTGGCGCAGCGCCTCGTGCAGCAGATGGGTGGCGGAATGGTTCTGCCGGATGCGCTGCCCGTCGGTCATGATCGACCTCCAGCAGCACCGGATCGCCGACTTTCAGCGTGCCCTCGACGACCTTGACGGCATGCGCGAACAGATCGCCGGCCTTTTTCTGGGTGCCGGTGACGATGGCGCGCAGGCCCTCGCGCCGCATCTCGCCCTCGTCGCCGACCTGGCCGCCCGACTCGCCGTAAAACGGCGTCTGGTTGACGATGACCGCGCCGCTCTCGCCCTTTTTCAGCTCAGCGACGTCCTTGCCGTCGCGCACCAGCGCCGACACCACGGCTTCGGCGCTCTCGGTCTCGTAGCCCAGAAATTCCGTCGGCCCGAGCCTCTCGCGCAGCGCAAACCACACCGTCTCCTGCGCAGCCTCCCCGGAGCCCGCCCAGGAGGCGCGCGCCTTCTCGCGCTGCTTCTCCATGGCGTCGGTGAAGGCGGCCAGATCGACGCCGACGCCGCGCGCGCGCAACGCGTCCTGCGTCAGGTCCAATGGAAAGCCATAGGTGTCGTAGAGCGTAAACGCCGTATTGCCGTCGAACATGTCGCCTTTCTTCAGCCCCTTCGACTCCTCGTCGAGCAGGCTCAGGCCGCGCACCAGCATCTGGCGGAAGCGCGTCTCTTCCAGCTTGAGCGTCTCGGTGATCAGCGCCTCGGCGCGGATCAATTCGGGGTAGGCCTGGCCCATCTCGCGCACCAGCGACGGCACCAGCTTCCACATCAGCGGCTCTTTCGCCCCGAGCAGTTCGGCGTGGCGCATGGCGCGCCGCATGATGCGGCGCAGCACGTAGCCGCGGCCTTCGTTCGAGGGGAGAACGCCGTCGGCGATCAGAAAGGCCGACGGCGCGCAGGTGGTCGGCGATCACCCGGTGCGAGGCTTTCTGCGGGCCGTCGGAGTCGACGCCGGTCTCCTCGGCGATGGCGCGGATGAGCGTGGCGAACAGATCGATGGCGTAATTGTCGTGCGTGCCTTGCAAGACGGCCGCGATGCGCTCCAGCCCCATGCCGGTGTCGATCGAGGGGTGCGGAAGATTGACGCGCTTGCCGCCGTCCTGCTGCTCGTACTGCATGAACACCAGGTTCCAGATCTCGATGAAGCGGTCGCCTTCGGCCTCGGCCGAGCCGGGCGGGCCGCCGGGGATGTGCGCGCCGTGGTCGTAGAAGATTTCCGCGCAGGGGCCGCACGGGCCGGTGTCGCCCATCGACCAGAAATTGTCGGCGCCGGCGATGCGCAAAATCTTGCTGTCCGGCAGCCCGGTGATCTTCTTGGTGAGCTTGAAGGCGTCGTCGTCGTCGACATAGACGGTGAACACCAGCCGGTCCTTGGGCAGGCCGTATTCCTTGGTGATCAGGTTCCAGGCGAGTTCGATCGCGCGTTCCTTGAAATAGTCGCCGAAGGAGAAGTTGCCGAGCATCTCGAAGAAGGTGTGGTGGCGCGCGGTGTAGCCGACATTGTCGAGGTCGTTGTGCTTGCCGCCGGCGCGCACGCATTTCTGCGCGGTGACGGCGCGGCTGTAGGGCCGCTTTTCCAGGCCGGTGAAGACGTTCTTGAACTGCACCATGCCGGCATTGGTGAACATCAGCGTCGGGTCGTTGCGCGGCACCAGCGGGGAGGACGCCACGACCTGGTGGTCGTTGCGCGCGAAGAAGTCGATGAAGCTTTTGCGGATCTCGTTGACGCCGCTCATTGCTGGTGACTGGCCTGCCGTCCCATTTGACCTCGCCGGCAGGGCCTAAATCCCCGTCCGGCTTGATGTTTCGCGGCCTATTTAGCGATGGGGGGTGGCTAAGTCCAGGAAGGGCGGCGCTTTGCCTGTGCGGGAAACGCCGCATCCGCTCATTCCCGCGCAAGCGGCAAGTCCAGACCGGATGCCCGCTTGCGCGGGGATGAGCGGAACAAGTTGCGGGCACCCCACCCGACCGCTCGCTGGCGCGAGCGGCCACCCTCCCCGCTTTGCGGGGAGGGATCCAAAACGCACCTCGCCCCCGTCCTCGGTGGCGGCCGCTTTACGCAGCCGGGTGCCGACGGGGGCGAATGCTCGACGTTACGCGTTACTCAAACGCAGGCCGCCAACAGGCAGCCCTAACCTTGCCGGGCCTTCTTGCGCTTGGCCTTTGCGGCTGCCTTGGCCTCCGCCTTGGACTTCGCCTTTGCCTTCATATCCGGCGTGATCCCGTCCTTGGCGTTGGCCTTGGCTCTTTCCTTTGCGTTCAAGCGCTTTTCAGGCTTGGCGCGAACCGTCACCAGACCGCTGGTCTCGCGCGTAGCGGCTGTCGCATCAGCTGCTTCCGGTTTTGCAATCCGAGGCTGCGAGCGCAATGACGACACTTGCGCTCGCCACTTGGCTCGACACTTGGCTCGCCGTCCGAAATCGCAGCTTCAGCATGGGTCGGCTCTTCAGCTTGGGTCGGCTTGTTGGTCGGCTTGTTGGTCGGCTTGGGCGATGCAGGAAGCGTTTCTTCCTGCGCCGGTCCTTGGAACGAGGCGTCACCCTCGTCGCCGTGACCGGCACCGGGCGCTAGCGTCAGAATGCTAGCGGCCGGCGTGCCCACATCCTTTCAAGCTTCGGCGGCCGCCTCGCCGTCGTCGTCGTCCTCTTCCTTCTCGCCCGCCATGATCGCCTCGGCGACGACGCCGGAGTTCGCCCGCACCTGCGCCTCGATCTTGGCGGCGATGTCGGGATTGTCCTTGAGGAACTGCTTGGCGTTCTCGCGGCCCTGCCCGATGCGCTGGCTGTCATAGGAGAACCAGGCGCCGGACTTCTCCACCACGCCGGCCTTGACGCCGAGATCGATCAGCTCGCCGACCTTGGAGACGCCCTCGCCGTACATGATGTCGAACTCGACCTGCTTGAACGGCGGCGCCAGCTTGTTCTTGACCACCTTGACGCGGGTCTGGTTGCCGACCACCTCGTCGCGCTCCTTGATGGCGCCGATGCGGCGGATGTCGAGGCGCACCGAGGCGTAGAATTTCAGCGCGTTGCCGCCGCGTGGTGGTCTCCGGCGAGCCGTACATCACGCCGATCTTCATGCGGATCTGGTTGATGAACACCACCATGGTGCGCGACTTGGAGATCGAGGCGGTGAGCTTGCGCAGCGCCTGGCTCATCAGCCGCGCCTGCGATGCCCGGCTGCACGTCGCCCATCTCGCCTTCCAGTTCGGAGCGCGGCACGAGAGCTGCCACCGAATCCACCACCAGCACGTCGATGGCGCCGCGAGCGCACCAGCGTGTCGGCGATTTCCAGCGCCTGCTCGCCGGCGTCCGGCTGCGAGATCAGCAGGTCGTCGACATTGACGCCGAGCTTGCGGGCATAGATCGGATCGAGCGCGTGCTCGGCGTCGACGAAGGCGCAGATGCCGCCCTTCTTCTGGGCTTCGGCGATGGTATGCAGCGCCAGCGTGGTCTTGCCGGAGGATTCCGGCCCGTAGATTTCCACCACGCGGCCGCGCGGCAGGCCGCCGATGCCGAGCGCGATGTCGAGCCCGAGCGAGCCCGATCGAGATGGCCTCGACGTCCATGGTCCTGTCGTTCTTGCCGAGCCGCATGATCGAGCCCTTGCCGAACTGGCGCTCGATCTGGGTGAGCGCGGCGGACAGGGCCTTCGACTTGTCCATGGAGGATCCTTCGACGACACGCAAAGCGGGCTGACTCATGGTTCTCGCTCCTTATGGCCGGGAATTGACCCCCCGACAACGCGGGGCAGCCGGCAGCCGGAATCGACTGAGGAAGGCACTGTACACCATTTGTTCTCCGTTCGCAATATGTTCTTTTTGGGGGTGGGGTACTGGCCTGTTTTGACCCCTAGTGGCCTGATTTGAATTACGGAGTGGCCGAGTTTGGAAATCGCGGCGTCTGTGACCCATGTCACAGCCAGATCGCTGGCGATGCGCGATTTAAAGTACCACAAGCAATGGAGGCTCCATGTCGACCAACATCACCAGCCGGCGTAGCCATCCAGGCGCGTATCGACCGAATGGCAGTACCAGCTCGGCAATAGCGATCACGGACCGGCCGATTTTCATTGCGCGAATGGCATCAGCACAGGCGACACGCGTGCGGTGGTTCCGGCACGCCTAATCGCCGCCGTTTGGTTCAAGCGGAGGCCGCCTCAGTTGGCGGCCTCTTTCGTTCGGGCACCGGCCGCTTTCGCCCCATCGACGCACAGCCTTTCGCAATCGTTAACGGCGACCCCCATTCGCGCCAAGGTTGCGCCAGCGCAATGCTCGCGACCGCGCCCGCTGCTAAGCGGAGCGGACAACGGAGCGGCGCGGCATGACGGCCACGACTATGGTGAGGCGGTTTATCTCCGATCGGTCGGGCGCGACCGCGGTCGAATACGCCATCATTGCCGCCGTGATTGCGGGCGCGCTCGTGCCGGCGATCCAACTCGTCCAATCGGGTCTCGTGTCCACGTTAGGATCGGTCGCCGGCGCGTCATTGGGTGGCCAATTCGCACCCTGAATGCGCCCGCCTGGCCTGCCGCGCGCAGCTTGCAGCCTTGCGATTCCCGCAATTCTGATTGAAGCAATTGTTAATCCCCTTGCGGTTAGGCTGCGCGCACTAGGTCAACGTGGCGCGTTCCCGGCCGGCTGCACTGCACCTCAGCCGGTCGGGACCGCTCTCGTTTTGGGGTTGCGATGCTCTCCTGCACGCCTGAAAAATGCGGCCCGTGCCAGCTCATCCCCGGCTCGGATTTCTGCTTGCGCCGGCAGGCGCGCCGTTGTCTCGCGATATCGCGACAGGTCGCCAGCCGCGGCGTGCGCCACGCGCTCGAAGACCTGCGTCTGCAATTGCTGGACCAAGCCCGCAGCGTCGAGCACGACCACGCCATTGCCGTCGCCGATTGACGCGATCGCACGAGGCCTGCGCCGGCCGGTGCCGGCGTGGCGGCCCTTTTCAAAATGACCGGCCCGCTTTGACGCAGATCAATGCGGATTGACCGCCGCGCGGCAGCCTTGCACGAGGGGGAACGCCATGCCGCGGGTGCGCGAGCTGATCGATCTGGCGAAAAACTGCTACGCGCAAGCGAACGGCAGCGCCAGTCCCGACGCCAAGCGGACGCTGCGCGAATTGGGCGACGAATATCTCAAGCAAGCCGACGATCTTCGGCACTATCAGATCGTGCAGGCGGTTTTCCCCAAGCCCGGCGCCAAGTCCAATCCGGTGTGAGGCCGTTGCCGGCCGCAATAATCCGGCACGTCTGCCGCAACTCGAATGTGCCCGCGTTGTCGCCGGGGCGCGCGCGCCCACTGCCGCCGCAGGATCACGTCAGCGGGAGCCCTTTTTCAGAGCGTTGCGTTGCTGCTCGAGCCAGTCATACATCCGCAAGCCATTCGCCAGAAGCTTGCGCAAGGCGTCATGCAAATGGAAGCGATCCATCTTGCAAACGATCGCGTACTGCGCGCGCAATTTTTGGCGGGCCTCTTCCAGCCCGCTTTCAATCTCAGCCAAATATCCGCGCATCGGCCCCGCCCGCGCCCCGTGAGCGCGTTGATAGGATGAAGCCGGCTGCCTTGTCTGCTCGCGGCCACAAACAACCTTAAGCGCCAAGGTTAATCGGCGCCGCCGTTTGTGACTCGTACTGCGCCGAACATTGGTGTAGAGGCTAACGGCATCGTCGGCGCAGGCGCTCCCCACGGGCCTCTCATGGCTGGAGAGCGGGCTGGGGAGCGGCATGTCGGACATGGAAAACTTCGGTCCACCGGAACCGGCCGATCGTCCGATCTGCTCAAATTGCGGATGGACCATGTGGATTGCCCGCATCGAGCCGCATGCGGCCGGGCACCATAAGCACACCCTCAAATGCACGCGCTGCGACACGGAAGAGGAAATTATCGTCAAGTTATAGGCGGGCCGCATCGCTTGGGCGCCCTCGCGCCGGCGGCGGCCGGTTGATTGCGGCTATAACTTGCGAAAGCGATGACACGGCTTTATCTTGTCGTTATACTGGCTAAACGTCGTTTGTGGTGGAGTTCGCGTCATGAGTACCCGGAATGCCGCGCTGAGCGGTAATGGACGCTACGCGCGGTTTTTGCCCGGCTGGTGGATCCTGCCCGGCTTGGTGGGCAGCGCGATGGCCTGGGCCCTCGCGATCTGGCTTTTCGTGCACTGACACGCTCGCGCCGGGCAAAATAGGCCGCCGCGAGGCGGCTTTTTCGTTGCCGCCCGCCCTTGCGGCATGCCGCCCGCGCGGAAACCACTTGTTTAGCATGACAGGCCACACTGCCAGCCGGTCAACCCTCGGCGGCTTCATGAACGCTCCGGCCCATTCCGCAAACTGCCCGAAATGCCGCGCCGTCATGACCCATGTCGCGGTCACCCCGCATCCCATGGCGCCGGGCATGCAGCGCAACACCTTCGTCTGCTACGGCTGCAACCAGACCCGCACCTACATGCTGCCGGTGGCCGAGGCCGTCGCCAAATAGCCCTCCAAATAACCCTGCCAAATAAGCCTGCATGCCGCGCCGCGACAATGCGCACAGATGCGCCGGCAGGGATTTGGTGTAACCACATTATAAATTTGGTATAAACAGGATTGCGCCGCTCCTGCCGGGGCGCTTGGGGGCATTTGACGTGCAGATAGGAATTGCTGCCTACCTACGGCACGTGGCGGTCCGCTGCAACAAGATTGCGCGCGCCTGCCCGGATCCCGCTACCCATGACGCGCTCGCCGCCATCAGCGCCGAACTCGCCGATAAGGCGGAGACGTTGGAAACCACCTTCCGGGTGCCGAACGACAAGCGCTGAGCGTATTCGTTTGCCAAGCGCGCTGCAGTGCCGCCTTCGCTCGCTAGGCCTTGTGGTCCCAGTCGCGCCAATGGGTCGGATAGACATCCAGCCGCTCGCGCGTTTGCGCCTTCAGCCAGCCGTCGAGCATGCGCCGGCAGGGAAACACCAGCGCGTGCAGGCCGTCATCGTCGATGACGGCGAGCTCGAGGTCGCGGTCGAACGGCGCGGTTCCAATCGGCTGCCACATGGCCGCAGTCTGCGATACCGGTTCCTGCCGACATTGACCTAGATCAGAACGGCGGTGCAGCCACTTGCGCGGGCTGTTCGCCGGCGCCTGCATTGATCTAGATCAATCGCGTCGGCGGCGGAACTGGCTGAAAAATCCGCCGTGCACACGCCCCGCCAGCCCAAGATTCGCGCTTGCCCGATTTGCGGCGTGGCCATGCAGGCGAGCAAGTCGCGCGAGGATCTCGCCGCGTTCGACACCTTCCAGTGCCTGACGTGTCAGACCACGATCATCGAAACGCCGCGGCAGCCGGACGCCGGCGAGGCCTCATAGGGGGTCTGCCGCTTAGTGCGGCCAGTTGGCGATGATCAGCGTGACGCCCATGATCGCGCTGGTCATCGCGGTCAAGGCATAGGCCTGCCCGACCGGCCAGGACCTGAGGAACGGCGCCGTATCCCCGCCCCTCGGCCGTCCCACCAGCACCATCAGCAGCGTGGCCGCCAGCAAGCCTGCGCCCAAAATCACCAGTTCCATGGCAATGCCCCGAATAACGTGGCTGAGCGGGCGCCACCCTAGCGGGCGGCATGTGTCCATACGCGTAAAATGACCATTAAAAGTGCAGCGGTTCCGCCCGCCACCGGCTGGACCAAGCCGGGAAGCCTTGTCGCCGGGAAGCCTTGTCGCCGGGACGCCTTGGCATTCCGCCGGCGCGTGGCTAGCGTTCCGCTTGTTCGACAAGCGGGAGCATCGAAGTGGCCGATAGCGTCCTTGCACCGGCGGGCGCGCGCGTGGCCGCGCCTTTGCGGCCCTGGTATCTGGTCGCCGCCGCCGTCGCCATTGCGGCTGATGATCGCCGCCATCCGCGGCAATTCTCTTTGGTTGCTCGATTTCGTGCACGTCATGGCGGGCAGTCTGTGGACCGGCATCGACCTGTTCATGGGCTTCGTGATCGGCCCGGTGCTGCGCCGCGTGCCGCTCGACACCCGCCGCGCCATGATCGCCGGCATCATCCCGCGCACGCTCATTTTGATGCCGACGCTGTCGGCCATCACCTCGACCGCCGGCTGGTTCCTGACGGTGCGCATGGGCTATCTCGACCTCGGTTATCCGCAATTTTGGTGGGTGATCGCCGCGCTGGCGATCGTCAGCGTGCTCACCGTGCAGGGGCTCGGCTATCTGCTGCCGATGAATCTGAAGCTTTATTTCGAGATCCAGAAGGCCGCGCCCGACCACGACAAGATCGCGCGCTGGATGCGCACTTACCTGAAGGTGGTGGCGGCGCAGGGCACCATGCAGGTTTTGATCATCGTGGTGATGGCGCGCTTCGCCACCGGGTTTTGACGGCGGCCAATATTATCCTAGAAAAATTGTAAAATACACGTTATAGTAGTAGCTGGGATCAGGAACCCATGCGCTGCTTTATCAATCTTGCGGTCAACGTCATCCTAGGCGGGCTCGCCGGCTTCGGCATCGCCGATGCGCTCCCGCCCCACGGGATGGCGCCGCTGATTTACGAATGCTCGGGTCTGATCGGCGGGGTGCTGGCCGGCATGGCGGGATGCCTGTGAGCCATGGCCGTCGCACCGTCTGAACCCGCCGGCCATCACGCGCCCCGACCTTTGCCGGCGGCGCTCGGCCTGATCGGGACCCTGGCGCTATGCGCCGCCGCGATGCTCGCGCATCTCTCGCCGCAGCAGTTGAAGCCGGCCGCGGCCGTGGTTTGGATTCTCGGTTTCGCGTTGCAATCGGCCGCATTCGTCATGGCATTGGCCGCACGCTACGCGAGCCGCTGATGCGTGCTTGACCGCACACGCGGCGATCCGGACAATCCGCGCGGCGACGCCGCCGGAGTGACGGGAATGACGCGCGAACCCAATGCCGTGGATTTCTGGCGCGGCTTTGCGCTCATCACGATATTCGTCGACCACATCCCCGGCCTGGTCTATGCGCGCTTCACGCTGATCAATTTCTCGATTTCCGACGCCGCCGACCTGTTCGTGTTCCTGGCCGGCTGGTCGCTGCGGCTGATGGCCGACGGCGGCGGCCGCACCATGGCGACCCGCGACGTCATGCTGCGGCTGTTCGGGCGCGCGCTCGAGCTTTACGCCGCGCAGGTGCTGATCACCATGATCGCCATCGCCATGCTGGCGGTCTCGGCCATCGAATTGTCCAATCCGCTGCTGCTGCAATGGCACAATGCCGCGGCCGTGTTCAACGACCCGGTGCCGACCCATATCGGGCTCGCTTTGCTCACCCATCAGCTCGGCTATTTCGACATCCTGCCGCTTTACGTGGTGCTGATGCTGATGGCGCCGTTCTTTGCAGGCCTCGACCGCCTGGCGCCGGGCCTCGCGCTGCCGGTCTCGGTCGTCGCTCTACGTCTGCGTGCTGGCCTTCCGCCTGACGCTGCCGACCTGGCCGGTGGACGGCACCTGGTTCTTCAATCCGCTGGCCTGGCAGATCGTGTTCGTGCTCGGCTTTACCATGGGGCGCGCCGATTTCGGCGTCGGCCTGTTTGTGCGCCGCCATATCGTGGCGTTGCGCGTCATCGCCGTGCCGATCGTGATCCTCGGCCTGCTGGTCGCCTTGTTCGACTGGTGGCCCGATCCGACCGAGGTGCCCTCGCCCAAGCTGTTCTTCATCATCGACAAGACCTTTGTGACACCGCCGCGCCTCATCCAGTTCCTGGCGCTGGTGGCGGTCGGCTCGATCCTGTTTGGCTATATCCGCAGGCTCGCCAATGTCGCATTGCTGCGCCGCCCGGTGCTCGCTTTGATCGGCCTGTTGGCCATGCTCGGGCGCAATTCGCTCTACGTGTTCTGCATCGGCTCGCTTTTGAGCCTCACCGGCCAAATCGTCCGCTTCTACTACCGCGGCTCTGTCGGCATCGACACCGCCGTGGTAATTTCCGGCATCGTCATCATGGCATTCACCGCATGGCTCGCCGAATTGCGCCAACGCAACCGACCCGCACGGCCTTCGCCGTCTGCGCAGCAATCGTAGCGGCGCTGGTCGCGCTCAACGCCGCGCGCGCGCAGAATGCGCCGCCGGCGGCGGCGCCATTGCCGCTGTCGAAATCGTGTCAGGCGGGAGAAAGCGCGCTCGCCGGCGAAAGCTCGCTGCCCAATGTCGCGGCCGTGCTGGCGCAGCGCAAGACCTTGCGCATTCTCGCCATGGGGGCGGCGCCCGGCCATGTCGGCGCGCGCGGCGGCGAATACACCGCGCTGATCGAAGCCATGCTGGAGAACGCCATCAAGGGCGTCGACGTCATCATGATCAACCGCGGCGTCTCCGGCGAGCTCGCCGCCAATGCCGCCATCCGCATGAAGAACGAGGTCGCGCTCGACGATCCCGATCTGGTGCTCTGGCAGGTCGGCACCAATGACGCGCTCGCTTACGTCGACGCCAACGATTTTGCCGCCACCTTGAAGACGCAGATCGACTGGCTCAGGGCGCACAAGGTCGACGTCGTGCTGGTCGGCCTGCAATTTGCGCCGCAGATGACGCGCGACGCCCATTACATCGACATCCGCGAAGCCCTGCGCCGGGTGGCGGCGCAGGAAAACGTCATCGTCGTGCGCTTCTTCGAGGCCATGCAGATCATCGAGCAGGCGGCCGGCGCAACGCCGGTGGCCGACGAGTTCGAGCGCAGCGAGGCCGGCTACAATTGCCTGGCGCAATACGTGGCGCGCGCCATCACGCTCGGGGTGTTTGCGAAAAACCTGCCGAAGCGGCCGGCCCCGCCGGCGCCCGCGAAGTAGCACGCAAATTTTTTCGATCGGCCTGAACCGCTTGCGCGGCTGCGCGTTGGGTATCCGGCGGCGCTGCCGACTTTCAGCTAACTCCCTGTACAAACGGCGAAAATCGACACTGCCGGCGGCCTGCCCGAAAATGAGGCGGGCCGCAAATTTGCCTCTTTGCGTTGCAATAGATATTGTTGCGATGCAATATTATCGTGTCACTCGAACAGCCGCGAGCCGGGCGGGCGAGAAACGGACAAGCCATGTTGCAATCTTTGGCGACGCTGAAGCGATGGGCCGCGCAAACCGGCCGTGAAATACCCGCTGATCGCGATTGCGAGCGCGCTGTGGCTGCTCGGCCTCGCCGATCAGATCCCCGATCCGATGCAGACCGCGAAATATGTCGGGCTCTCGGCGCTGATCGCCGCGGTGGCGTTGGTGTGAGGGCGCGCGGCGCGGGCAGCGCGGCTCGCCCGGGCGCTTAGGCGGCGCGCCCGCCAGCGGTCACGTCGAGGTCGCGCTCGATGAACAGCCAGACCCCGCCCTGCCGCGCCGACTGAACCCTTATCCGCAATTCGCGGTGCGGGTCGCCGGCATCGCCGCGCCAGCCGAGTTCGAGATCGACCGCATCGCGTTCCATGGCTTTCATCACCCGCTCGCGGAAATCCTCGCGCGTGGCGCAACGCGAGACCTCGAACAGATTGTGCCCGAGCGGGGTCGTGCCGTAGCCGGACAGGCGCGCTTCGGTCGCGCTGTAGAACAGCACGGTGCCCTCGCGGTCGAGCCGGATGACGCCGAACGGCAGGTTGTCGATGTCGAATTGGCTGAGTTGCTCGATGCGCGCCGCAAGATCCGGCGCATCGAAGTCGATGGTCGTCATGGGCATTTCCTTGCGCATTTCCCCTCGCCGATTTTGCCAAGCGCAGTGTTGTCGTTTTTTTAAGGCGCGCAGCAACGGCAGGAACGCTGGCAGCCCACACTTGAGTCGGCAAGTGCAAATCGATTCGCGCAATCGAGCGTTGCGCCACGCGCAAAGGAGCTTTGCGTAATGCACAGCACAATCGCGACGTCGCCATTGCGGTGCAGCATCGCGCGCCGGCCGAGGACGGCGCTCGGATACCAAAGGCACGCTCAGCCCAAATTCAGTTCCTTGAAAAAATCATTGCCCTTGTCGTCGATGACGATGAAGGCGGGGAAGTCCTCGACCTCGATCTTCCAGATCGCTTCCATGCCGAGCTCGGGATATTCCTGCACTTCGACTTTCTTGATGCACATTTCCGCCAGCTTGGCGGCCGAGCCGCCGATCGAGGCCAGATAGAAGCCGCCGTGCTTCTTGCAGGCGTCGCGCACCTGCGCCGAGCGGTTGCCCTTGGCGAGCGAGATCATCGAGCCGCCTGCCGCCTGGAACTGGTCGATGTAGCTGTCCATCCGCCCCGCCGTGGTCGGCCCGAAGGCGCCCGAGGCGTAGCCCTCCGGCGTCTTGGCGGGCCCGGCGTAATAGATCGGGTGCTGCTTGAAATAATCCGGCAGCCCCTTGCCCGCCTCCAGCCGCTCGCGCAATTTGGCGTGCGCCAGATCGCGCGCCACGATCAGCGTGCCGGTGAGCGACAGCCGCGTCTTCACCGGATACTTCGACAGCTGCGCCAGCATCTCCTTCATCGGCCGGCGCAGATCGACCTTGACCACCGCGCCGCCGAGTTTCTCCTGATCGACATCGGGCAGATATTGCGCCGGGTGATGCTCGAGCTGCTCCAGGAACACGCCGTCCTTGGTGATCTTGCCGAGCGCCTGGCGGTCGGCGGCGCACGACACGCCCAAGCCGATCGGCAGCGACGCGCCGTGCCGCGGCAGCCGGATCACGCGCACGTCGTGGCAGAAATATTTGCCGCCGAACTGCGCGCCGACGCCGGTCGCCTGCGTCATCTTCAGCACTTCCTGCTCCATCGCCAGATCGCGGAACGCGTGGCCGTCCTCCGAGCCCTTGGTCGGCAGCTCGTCGTAATAATGCGTCGAGGCGAGCTTGACCGTCTTCATGGTCAGCTCGGCCGAGGTGCCGCCGATGACGATGGCCAGATGATAGGGCGGGCACGCCGCGGTGCCGAGCGTGAGCACCTTCTCCTTGAGGAACGCCAGCATGCGGTCATGCGTCAGGATCGAGGGCGTCGCCTGGAACAGAAACGCCTTGTTGGCCGAGCCGCCGCCTTTGGCGATGAACAGGAACTTGTAGCCCTCCTCGCCCTCGGCATAGATCTCGACCTGCGCCGGCATGTTCGACTTGGTGTTCTTCTCCTCGAACATGGAGATGCGGCGCGAGCTGCGAATAGCGCAAATTGCGCTTGAGGTAGCTGTCGCGCGCGCCTTCGGCGAGCGCGGCCTCGTCGGAGCCGTCGGTGAACACCAGGCGGCCCTTCTTGCCCATGATGATGGCGGTGCCGGTGTCCTGGCACATCGGCAGCACGCCGCCGGCGGCGATGTTGGCGTTCTTGAGGAAATCGAAGGCGACGAACTTGTCGTTGGCGCGAGGCCTCCGGGTCGTCGAGGATCTTGCGCAGCTGCTTCAAGTGCGCCGGCCGCAGCAGATGATTGATGTCGTTGAACGCGGCCTCCGACAGCGCGCGCAGCGCCTCGCGCTCGACCATGAGCATGTCCTTGCCCATGACCTTTTCGACGCGCACGCCGCCGACGTCGAGCTTGCGATACGGGCGTCTTGTCCGGCCCGAGCGGGAACAGCGGCGTGTGGTGGTAGGGGGGCATGGGGGTGGGGTGATGGGGGCGTTCATGGGCAACTCATTATCCAAGTGAAGCGGTCTATTTAGCGCGTTCTATATCGGATCATGAACGGCTCTCGGCCGAGCGAGACACCATGCTTGATTGCTTGCCACAAAAGCAATCATAGCTCCGGACGAGGATAGCGCTATCCAGCAAAAGGCTGGGAGCTCATAAAAGCATTTCACCAGACTGATGCCGCTGCGCAAAGACGTTCGTTTCACTATACGGATGCTGCCGGGCTTAAGCGGCTATTGTGGCAAAGTGGCACACTGCGAGCAACACACATCGCGTTTATGAACCATGCGAGTGCCAATGTTTACATGCGGTCTCTTGCCGTCACAGAAAGTATTGCGACCGCGCATTAGAATAAGATCGGCCGCACCCTCTTGCAACTACCAAAGTGCTTGTAGGAAATCGACGGACCTGTTGCCCAAACACAGCCTCAGCATGTAGCCACCGTATTTCAGTTCCATGTTATTTCAGCGCAAGCGCAATAGTTTGACACCTATGTCGTGGCGCCGCGGCTTTGCATGAATCGACGCGGCAAAACTGCGACTCACGTTTGCCGCAACGTTGTTTCATGTTTCTCGCAGCCGTTTATGATCGCGATCTCAAGCCAAATGGGTAACCGACTTTCTGGCTTGGGCATTGGATGAGTACCCGCGTTTCGCCGCTAAACATCTATTCCGAACATGACGAATATCGCCAAGCGTGGGCCAACATGTTGTTATGGAGGGCAACAGCCGCGGTCACCCATAATGCGAGATCCAGCATTTTCGGAAGAGCTGGAATGGCGCAAGCTGATTCACATGGCTTACAAGCAAAATGGGATGTCCGATCTTTGCCAAGATCAGCATAATCGGACCTTAGTTCCGTATGTTGCATTATCATCAAATTAGGAAGCTCCGCTACGACCGGCTCATTCGGACGCCTAAGTGACTCGGCGCGCGGCGTCCATTGCCAGGAACAAACATGCTCAATTGACCCGCTCTTGTGGTCCGAGTCCGGACGTCCCGCGACGGTGACGATTCATCAGCTATTGAAGCCGGCCGTGACTGTCGCTCGAGCCTAACTTTGGAACTACGATGGACGTTAGAGCTTCGAAGCTTGCCATGAAATTCCGTACAGAGTTAAGCCGCTGACCTGCCGCTAATGTGCGGCATCTCAGACCGTAGAGCGGAATAGCGAAGCGTACCTCCATCTCCCCCACCCGCTTCCTCGTCGGCTTCACCGTAATCCGCACGTCCTGCCCGAGCGCGGTCAGAAATTCCATCAGCCGCCCGACCGAGAAATTGCCGGCGCGGTTGCGCATCAGCGCCGAGACGTGCGGCTGCTTGATGCCGAGCACCTCGCCTGCCTGCGCCTGCGTCAGCTTGCGCGCCTTGACGATCCTGTAGATTTGCAGCGTGAGCTGCGCCTTGAGCAATTCCTGCTCCGGATTGGGCAGGCCGAGATCGGCGAACACGTTGCCGCTGCCGCGCGTGACCTTCATCTTCTTAGCCATCTCAATTCTGCCTTTCCTTGTGGTCGCGTTCGGCCTCCGCCAGCCGCCTGCGGATCAGATCGATGTCCTGCTTCGGCGTCGCGATGCCGCGCTTCGATTTCTTCTGGAACACGTGCAGCACATAAATCGCGTCACCGAGTTGCGCCGTATAGACCGCGCGATAAGTCCCGCTCCTGTCGCGCTCGACAATCTCCATCACCCGCGTGCCGCCGAAGCCCTTCAGCGGCTTCGCCGCCGGATCGGTTGTCGCCCTGCTGCGCCGAGTAGAGCGCCTGGCCGATGTCGCGCCGCACCTGCTCCGGCATAACGCGCAGATCGCGGCGGCTGGAGCCGATCCAGAACACAGCTTGAGCGCTTCGTCCATATCAATATACTAATATTCGTATAATCGTCAAGGCCGCCGCACCCTTCACCCAAACCCCTTCCCCGCCTTCCTATACTCCGCCCGGCGGGCCGATAAACACGCCGTTATCGTCGAATCGACCGACGTTTGATCGGCGCGCGTCGAAAAGCGCCGCCTTGAGGAACAAATTTCAATATCAAGCGTCATCATAGTAAGACGATTTGGAGCTCGGTCTCATGCGCGAATTAAAGGCCACATTAAGCGCCATTGCTTTCATCGTCGTGATGACGGCTCCGCTTCCAGCAACCGCCTATACGCAAGAGGATGCCAGTGCCTGCACGCCGGACGCAATGCAGCTCTGCTCACAGGCAATCCCCGATGCCACCCGCATTACGCAATGCCTTATTGAAAAAAGGCGGCAACTCAGCCCCGCTTGCACAGCCGTGTTCAATCGCCTGCGCGCCGCGGGTGGCCCCCACGCGCGTCGGGCACTTGTTCAGGACGCCAAATTCTGAGCATGCCGTAGCCCGCAGGGCGGAATAGCCCCCGGGTCCGCGCTGCGCGCGGCCCGAGGGTAACTCCGCGGATTCCGCCATTCCATTCGTCGGCGCGTTACGCGGAGCCTGTCATCGGGCCGCGCTTTGCGCGGACCCGTTGGCTAACGCAGCCTCACGAAACCACGCCGCCACCACCTCCATCTCCCCCACCCGCCTTCCGCGTCGGCTTCACCGTAATCCGCACGTCCTGCCCGAGCGCGGTCAGAAATTCCATCAGTCGTCCGACCGCCTCTATCGGCCTCATGCTGAGGAGCGCCGTCAGGCGCGTCTCGAAGCATGCGGCCGCCCCATCCTTCGAGACGGGCGCTCACGCGCCCTCCTCAGGATGAGGCGGATTGAGTCCGCCGCTTGCCGTTCCCGCCTTTGCCCCGCACCGGCTCAAAACTGATCTTCAGCCGATGCCCGGTCGCCTTGGCGAAGCGCGACAGCGTTCGCGTCGAGGGCTTGCCGCGTCCGCTTTCGAGCCGCGCCACCGTGCTTTGCGTCGTCTTCATGCGCTTGGCCAGTTGAGCCTGGCTGAGCCCCGCGCGCTGGCGCGCCTTCGCCACCGCCAAGATCAACGCAAACTCTTCTTCAAGCGCGTCGTATTCCTTGCGATACGCAGGGTCCTTCATCCACTTCTTGTGCAGGTCACTGATTTTGATCATGTCACGTCCTTTGCCCGCTGACGGGCGATCGCGAGTTCATGCAACGGCGTCTTTTGCGTCTTTTTGACGAAGGCCCGCAGGATCACCACGCGCTGCCCGCTTGCCGTCAGGTAAATCGCGCGGGAAATCCCGTCACGCCCGATCATGCGCAGTTCCCACAACTTTCCGTCAAGATGCTTCACGCTGTCGCGCGGTAATGCCTGAAAGCCGATATCTTCGATGACCCTGGTGAAGCGAACGAACTTGGCGCGCATGTCATCGGGCAGCGCGTCGAGTTCAGCGGCCACGGCGGCATTACAGGCCTGCACGATCCAGCGCATTGCCGTCTATATAGCAAAAATGCGATAACCGTCAATGGCTGTGGATACGCGGCCTGCTGAGGCCGCGCGCACGCCCCGCGCCGCCGGCGCTCCGATCGCGGCTGGCCGCGCCCGCCCAACTCCGCTAGGCTCGCTGCTCGTTCACCGCTCTCGGAGGCTGTTCATGACGCGCGCATTTTGGCTGGCTGGTTTTGTGTTGGCGCTGACGGCGGCCGCGCCCGCCGGCGCCCAGGACGACGCCAAGAAAATTCCCGGCCTGCTGATTTGCGGCTCGTTTTCCGCCCAGCCGAAGACCTCGCCGTCCTGGCGCGACGAGCTCAATATTATCATCGACAAGGAAGCGATCACGGTCGAGAGCGTGAAAGATCCGCCGCCGAAGGGCGAGGTCTTCAAGGGCCTGCTGGCGCCGTCCGGCGCCATCCTGATCGCGGGCTCGGGCAGCTACGGCGACGCCTCGTGGACCTACGAATTCGCCGGCCAATTCAACAAGAGCGGAAAGACCTTGCTCAGGGGCAAGTTGACGTCGACGAAAGGCGTCGAAGGCTATCGCATCTGCTCGATGTCATTCTGACGCCACACACTCCGTTCGTTCCCGCGCAAGCGGGAACCCAGGGCGACGTTAAAGGAAGCTGGGTCCCCGCCTTCGCGGGGACGAACGGTCAGAACACCCTCACTTTGCCCGCTTCGCCCAGCGCGCACTCCAGCGCCTTGCGGTCCCATTTCGCCAGATCGGCCGCGGCCTCATAAGTGCTCATGAGAAACGCCATCAGCGCCGCGTCCGGATCGCTTAGCTTGCGCATGGCGTCGTAGGGCAGGAGAAACTCGCCCAGCTCCTTCGACCAAACCGCCGCCGCCGGCGCAACCTTCGCCGCGGCAAAGCCTTCCGGCGCCGGGTAGGCGTAAGAATAAAACGCCGCATCCTCGACCGGCGCGCCGCCGCCGCCCGGCCAGAAGCCGGCGCTCGAGACCTCATGCGAATAAGCCTCCTGCGCCACGGCGTCCGGCAGATGCGGCACCCCGCCGGGGTGGCGCGGCGCCGGCCGTCCCGGAAAAGCGCGTCACCGCCAGATCGAACGAGCCCCAGAAGAAATGCACCGGGCTCGATTTGCCGAGAAAAGCGGTGCGGAAATGGCTGAACACCTCGTGCGCGGACAACAGCACGCGCCAGAAGCGGCGCGCGTAGTCGGGATCGTAGGCCTTGTGGACGGTGTCCCGATCGAACGGGACGCAGTTCGGGATTTCGCAGGGCATGGGGCGCAAGGCGACGTCGATGCCGAGCTCGCGCAGCGCCGCCATGAACATGTCGTAGAATTCCGCCACCGGCATCGGCGTCAGCACGAGCTGGCGGACATGGCCCTCGCTCGTCCTGATCCACAGCACATGGTCGATGAAGTCGAAATCGATCTGGAAGGACGCCCGCCTGCCACGGAATCGGCGAGGTGGTCAGCCCGCGCGCGGTGACGTAGAGCGCGACGTGCCAGGAGTGGTTGAGCCAGGGGGTGAGCGCCAGCCGCACCTTGCCCACCACCTGCGTCCACAGATGCAGCGTGTCGCGCGTGTCCCGCCACGCCGCCAGCGGCAGGTCCGGCCAGCGCTCGTTATCCGGTGCCATGCCGCCATCATGAAGCGCCGGCGCGCGCACGTCAAAACACGCGGCACTCGCGCGCCGACTGCGAACTGCCGCCGTTCATCTTGACCTTCATCGTGAACACGTTGGTCGCGGCCGCGCCCGCCCGCTCTCCCCGCCAGCACAATGGTCCCGCGGCCCTGCGCCGCGCCCTTCGCGCTGGTGATATAGGCAAACACCCGGCACTTCAGGCGCTGCTCGCACTTATTCGTCAGCTCGATCCGAAAGCCCACGCCCTTGCCGAGGCGGACATAGTGGTCGTTCTCGGTGATGCAGTTGCTCTGCCCGGTGGTGCCCGGATCGGCCACCGGCGGCGGCTCCTTGCCGGCGGCGGGCGCATCTTGCGCCGGCGCGGTCGCGATACTTCCGCACAGCATCAGCGCGGCAACCACGAGGGATTTGGCGGCGTTGGTCATGGCGGTTCCTTTCGATGGCGGGGCCCGTGCGTCTTGGTCGCGGGCCGGCGCCCGCAGGTTCAAGGCCGCCGCTCTCCATTGACGCGCGCGCCCGCATCTGGCATTGCCGCGCTCCCGTCCCGATCGAAATTTGCAATGCCGCGCAGACCCTTCCGCATCGGCCGCTCGATCACAGGTTTCGGCCTGTTCGCCACGCGGCCGATCAAGAAAAAAACCCGCATCGTCGAATACAAGGGTCCCGTGCTCGACCTGGAGACGGCCGAACGCGCCGAGCGGCGCGGCAATCTCTATTTGTTCGAGGTCTCCAAGCACCGCACCATCGACGGCACCCCGCGCAGCAACATCGCGCGCTACGCCAACCATTCCTGCAACCCGAACGCCGAGCCGGTGGTCTTTCGCGGCCGCGTGTTCATCACGTCGCTGCGCGCCATCAAGCCGGGCGAGGAAATCGTCTACGACTACGGCATCGATTACCTGCGGCACGTCATCGGCCGCTCGAATTGCCGCTGCTCGCGCTGCCGCCGGCGGCGGGCGCGCCGCGCGCGCGAATTGCGGGCGCTGAAAAAGCGCCGCGCTTTGCGGCTCGTGCGGGCGCGGCGGACCACGCGAAGGGCCAAGCCAAGGGCAAGCCAAGGGCCAAGCAAAGGGCAACGCGCTAGTGCCCCCCGCCCGCCTCCGCGCCGACGGCGTGCCGCTCGGCATTGCCTATATGCTGGCGGCGACGTTGGTGTTTGCCGCGTCGCAGGCGCTGTCGAAATGGCTGGTGGCGGACTTCCCCTTCGCCGAAGTGCTGTTCTACCGCGCGCTCGGCTCGCTCGCCATCTGCTCGATCCTGATCCTGCCGCAGACCGGCCTCGCCGTGTTCCGCACGAAGCGGCTCGGCGCCCACATCGGCCGCAACATCACGCAAGGCGTCGCGCAAAGCTTCTTCATCATCGCGCTAAGCACCATGTCGCTTGGCGGCGTGGTGGCGATCAACTTCTCCTCGCCGATTTTTGCGGCGCTGTTTGCCGCGCTCTATCTGCACGAAAAGATCGGCGGGGCGCGCGGGCTGGCGCTGGTGGTCGGCTTTCTCGGCGTGCTGCTGGTCGCTTCTCCCGGCATCGAAGACTTCAACGTCGGTCTGCCATTCGCGATCGCCAACGCGGTGATGTTCGGCAGCGTCACCGCCGCAGTGCGCAGCCTCACCGCGACCGAGTCCACCGAGACAACGACCATGTACCAGATGGTGCTGCTCACCGCCGGCTTCACCGCGGCGTTGCCGCTGTCTGGCTTCGCTTGGCCCTCGCTGGCCATGACCGGCCTGCTCCTCGTCAATGGCCTGCTCAACGGCATCGGCCAATATTGGTGGACGCGCGCGCTGTCGCTTGCGCCGCCCGCGGCGGTCGGGCCGTTCTACTATTTCACGCTGATCTGGGCGATGATCCTGGGCTTTCTGGTCTGGAGCGACTTGCCGACCGTCTCGCTGCTGGCGGGATCGGCGATCGTCGCCGGCTCCGGGCTTTATCTGCTCTGGCACGAGAAGACGCAGCGGGCCGCCGCCCGCGCCGCGCCGCCCACCACCGATTAAACGCAATCACGGGAGGATGAACCGATGAGCATCAAGATCCGCCGCGTCGTCACCGGCCACGACGCGCAAGGCCGCGCCAAGGTGCTGATCGACGAACAAGTGAGCAACGTGATTTCGACCCGGCCGGGCGCCAATTCGGCGGTGATCTGGTCGAGCGAGGAACTACCGGTCAACAATGACGGCGACCACGATCCCTCGCGCAAAAAGATCGAGACCACCATCCCCGGCGGCTCGGTGTTCCGCGTCGTCAGCTTCGGGCCGGGCGTCACGCCGCGCAACCACCGCACCGATTCGATCGACTACGCGGTGGTGATCTCCGGCGAGATCGACATGGAGCTCGACATCGGCAGCGTGCACCTCAAAGCCGGCGACGTGCTGGTGCAGCGCGGCACGATCCACAACTGGGTCAACAAGGGCAAGGAGCCCTGCGTCATCGCCTTTGCGCTCATTGCGTCAAAGCCGGTCGCCGCCGGCGGCAAGACGCTTGCCGCGCAGGGTTAGGCGTCCAGTTCCGGATAGCGCCGGAAAATCCCGCTCTCGTTGAACGCGATACGCCGCGGCGACTTGAGATATGTCTTGATGCCGTCGCGCTCGGCCACTTGTGTCGCGCACCGCGACCACGCGCGGCACATCGCGCTCGATTCTCCTCATCGACTTGGGGAAGGCGTAGCGCAGGCCCTCGACGAGCTGGAACAGCGACAGGTCCATATAACTCACGCTGCGCCCGAGCGTGTAGGGGCCGCCGCTTTTCTTCAGCACGGTCTCGAAATAGCCAAGATATTTCGGCGCGCGCTCGTCGAGGAAATTGCCGGTGAAGCGCTTGGCCTCCGGCTTGGCATCCTCGTAGTAGAGCTCGCCGCCGAGCGGATGATGGGTGTCGTGAATCTCCTTGACGAAATCGCTGACCGTGAGCTGCAACTGGTGCAGCCAGAGCCGGTCGGCCTCGGCGCGGGGCGCAAGCTTCAGCCGCGGACCGAGATAGAACAAAATTTCGGCGACCTGCGCGATCACAAGTTTGCCGGCTTTGAGGAACGGCGGCGCGAAGGGCGGACGCTTGTCGCGCCCGTTCATCATCGCCAGCATCTTGTTCATGCCGCCCGGCTTGCGCGCGACGTCGTCATAGGACGCGCCGGCGATCCTCGAGCGCCAGCCGCACGAACTCGCCGCGGCCCTGGATGTCGGGCCAGTAGTAGAGCTGGTGGCGCATGCGGCTATTTCCCGAGATATTGCGCGTCGGTCACCGGCTCCAGCCATTTCACGTGCTCGCCGCCTTGATGCTCCTGCATGGCGATGTGCTCCATGCCGTGCTCGGGCGTGGCGCCGTGCCAGTGCTTCTCGCCCGGCGGAATCCAGACCGTGTCGCCGGCGCGCACCTCGCGGATCGGCCCGCCGAAGGTCTGCACCCGGCCGATGCCGGAGGTGATGTGCAGCGTCTGCCCGAGCGGATGGGTGTGCCAGGCCGTGCGCGCGCCCGGCTCGAAGCGCACCCAGGCCGAACGCAACAGCGCCGGATCGGGCGCCTGGATGATCGGGTCCTGCCATACCGTGCCGGTGAAGCTCGGCGCGCCCATCTTCTGCGACGGCCGCGATCCGCAAGCGATGATGTCCATGCTCTCCTCCCTGATGTTGACCGGATACTAACAAGCAAAAAGCCCGGCGTCGCCGCCGGGCTTCATCTTGCGCGATGTCTCTTAAAGGCGTCAGGCCGACTGCAGATTGCCGGCGGCCTGCTTGCCGCGCTCGGTGACGATCTCGTAGCTCACCTTCTGGCCCTCCATCAGCGAGCGCATGCCGGCCTTCTCGACCGCGGTGATGTGCACGAACACGTCCTTCGAGCCGTCATCCGGCTGGATGAAGCCGAAGCCTTTTTGGGTATTGAAAAACTTCACAGTTCCGACAGGCATCAGTTATCCTTTCACGCTTCCGTCGTACGCCCGCGCGCTCATCGCGCGGGCGGCAACAATCCAAGTTTTGGACGGATCACTTGAGGCGCTTGCCCAGATCCGGGAGCGTGACAGCAAGGTGAAGCCGAAAACTCGTATTGCGGGCGGCCAGATAGACCGATTTCGGCTCAAGGTCAACGGCACAGGCATGGCTCGTATGCCGCCGGCGGCAGCGCCCGTCATATAGCGTTTATGAATTAGTAATATGCCGGCCTTTATAGTTGCGGCGTCGCCCGGGAGCGAGCGTTAACGAATCTTGAAGACCGGACGGCGGCTGCCAGAAAGGCAGCATCGAGGCCCGATGATCAAGGACCAAGGACAAACGCAGGGCACGGCGGCGGCCGATGCGCTACACGGCCTGGCTCGCGCTCAAGCCGGGCAAATTTCACGGCTGCGCACTGTCCGACATTTCCGACACCGGTGCCCGCATCGACGTCGAAGACTCCAAGATCATCCCCGATCGCTTTCCGCTGTTTTTATCGAAGAACTGCAGCGCCCGGCGCGTCTGCACCGTGGTCTGGCGCAAGCCGAAGCAGATCGGCGTGACCTTCGCCACGCGGATTGCCGCCGCCGACCGTGCCACGTTGGTGCCGAAGGCCGACGGCGATGCCGACTCGCCGCCGCTCGCGCCGGCCGAGGCCGAGGGCGCGTCCGCGCCGGCCGAAAAAGTCTAGCGTCTCACCGCGCTTGCGCGGTCTCAGCCCGCCATCGTCTTCTTCACTTCGGCGACCAGCTGCTTGAGCGTGAAGGGCTTGGCCAGGAACGCATACTGCTCTTGGCTCGGCAGGTTCTTGGCGAAAGCTTCCTCGGCATAGCCGGAGACGAAGATGATCTTCACCTTCGGATTGCGCCGGCGCAGCTCCTTGAGCAGCGTCGGCCCGTCCATCTCCGGCATCACCACGTCCGACACCACCAGATCGACGTCGCCGTGCTTGGCGATGATCTCCATCGCCTCCACGCCGTTGCCGGCTTCCAGCACGGTATAGCCGCGCGAGGTTAAGCCCGCGCGCATTGAGCGCGCGCAAGCCTTCTTCGTCCTCGACCAGCAGGATGGTGCCCTGCCCGGTCAGATCGGTGGCGGCGGCGCGCGCCACTTCCTCGGCCGCCGACATGGCGCCGGCGATCTCGGGCGCTTCGGCGGCCGGCACCTGCGCCAGCTCCTCGGCGCCCGGCACGTGGCGCGGCAGGAAAATGCGGAACACGGTGTTGCCCGGTCGCGACTCGGCATAGATGAAGCCGCCGGTCTGCTTGACGATGCCGTAGACCGTCGAGAGGCCGAGGCCGGTGCCCTTGCCGACCTCCTTGGTCGAGAAGAACGGCTCGAAAATTTTCTCGATGATGTCGGGCGGAATGCCGCTGCCGGTGTCGCTCACCTCGACCAGCACGTAGTCCGCCGCCGGCATGCCCTTGGTGCCGAACTTGGCGCATTCGGCGGCCGCCACATTGGCGGTGCGCACGGTGAGCTTGCCGCCGTCCGGCATGGCGTCGCGCGCGTTGACCGCCAGATTGACGATCACCTGCTCGAACTGCGACAGGTCCACCTTCACCGGCCACAGGTCGCGGCCATGCCTGAACCTGCAGCGTCACCTTCTCGCCGATCAGCCGCTTGAGCAGCATGCCGAGATCGTTGAGCGTCTCGCGCAGGTCGAGCACCTGCGGACGCAAGGTCTGCTTGCGCGAGAACGCCAGCAGCTGCCGCACCAAGGCCGCGGCGCGGTTGGCGTTCTGCTTGATCTGCATGATGTCCTTGAACGAGGGATCGGTCGGCTTGTGCGCGTTCAGCAGGAAATCGGTCGCCATCATGATGGCCGAGAGCACGTTGTTGAAATCGTGCGCGATGCCGCCGGCGAGCTGGCCGACCGATTCCATCTTCTGCTGCTGGTAGACGCGGTTTTCCAGCGTGCGCTGCGCCGTGGTCTCGAGCGCGTAGACGATCGCCGCTTCGAGGTCGCGCTCCTGGTCCTCGACGGCAGAGACGAAGAAATTGGCAAAACGCTCGCCCGGCCCGTCGAGCGCGGCTTCCACCGGCGCGATGTCGCCCTGCCCGGCGGCCGCCTTGGCGATCGCTGCTTCCAGTGCCGGGCGGTCGCGCGCCGCCACCACCGAAAAGATCGAGCGCTCGTCGCCCTTGAGGATGCCCTCGAAGGCGGAGGCAAAGCGCGCATTGCTGCGCGCGATGCGCCCCGTTTTGTCGACGGTGGCGATCGCCATCGGCGTGTTCTGGAAGAAGCGCATGAAGCGCACTTCGGCCGCGCGCTGCGGATCGGAGCCTGCGTCCCGCGCGCGGTTGAGCACCAGCGTGCGCGAGACGCCGGCCGCGCCGTCGGCGCCGAACGCCACCTTGTGGAACAGGCGCACCGGCACCGGCTTGCCGCCGCGCGTCTTCAAATCGAGATCGAGCACTTCCGTTTTCACTTCGCCGGGCGCGGCGTTGAGCGTGGTCAAGAGCGCGGCGCCTTCGCCGGCCACGATGTCGGTGAGCTTGAGCGAGCCGGCGCCGACTTGCGCGAGATCGTGGTCGAGCCAGGCGGCAAGCGTGGCGTTGAGATAGACGATCGATCCCGCGGCATCGACCGAGAAGAAGCCGGCCGGGGCGTGGTCGAGATAGTCGATGGCGTGCTGCAGCTCCTGGAAAACGTTTTCCTGGCGCTCGCGGTCGCGCGTCACGTCGGCGATCGACCAGACCGTGAGCTTGGCGTCCTTGCCTTCGCCGAGCGGGCGCACGCGCATGCGCAGCCAGCGCCCGCTCTCCGCGCCTGCGATGCGCACTTCTTCCTGCGAGCGCCTGCCCTCGCGCGCGGCTTTCAGCAGCCGGTAGATCGCTTCGGAAACTTCCGGGTCGCCGATGAACACCCGCTCGATCGGCCGCACGTCGTCGGCCTCGGTGGAGCCGATCAGGTCGAGATAGGTGGCGTTGGCGTAGAACACCCGGCCCGACTGGTCGGTGACCACGATGCCGTCGAAGGCATTGTCCACCACCGCCTTGAGCACCGCATTGCCGTGCTCCTTGCCGGTGAGCCGCATGATGCCGGCGGCGAGCGCAAACAGCGCGAACACGCCGATGGTGCCGAGCAGCGCCAGCAGCGTCAGAATGTATGTTGCCGAATGGTCGCGCCCGACATAGACGAGGCCGGCGGCCGCCGCCACCAGCAGCAGCGCGACCAGCAGCACCATGCCGATCGAGCCGCCGCGCGGCGCGCTCTGGCTGCGGTCGAACGCGGCCCGCCCCTGCCCCCCGTCGCGGTCGGCCGCCTTCGGCTGCGTTGCCCGATCCTCGCCTGCCATTTGCCCTGAGTGCCTTATGCTGCCCCATCGGCGCAAGAGCCGCGGGCGGCGAATCCCAAGCTTTGGATGATTACACCCTTTTAGCGGCTACCGGGGAACCGCGCGGCGCAGTTTCATGACATAGCCGATCACTTCGGCCACCGCCTTGTAGTGCTCGGGCGGGATCGCCTGATCGATGTCGACGGTCGCATGGAGCGCGCGGGCGAGCGGCGGGTTTTCCACCAGCGGAATCGAATGTTCGGCCGCGACCTCGCGGATCTTCAAGGCCAGCGCGTCGACGCCCTTGGCCACGCAAATCGGCGCCTCCATGCCGCGCTCGTATTGCAGCGCGATCGAATAATGGGTCGGGTTGGTGATGATGACCGCGGCCTTGGGCACATTCGCCATCATGCGCCGCCGCTGCCTCGTCTGGCGCACCTGCTTCATCTTGCCCTTGATGATGGGATCGCCTTCCGACTGCTTGAACTCGTCCTTCAACTCGCGCAGCGACATTTTCTGCCGCTCATACCAGCGCCGGTACTGAAAGAGGTAGTCGGCCGCCGCCACCACGGCCAGCATGGCGACCACCGCGCCCATCAGCTTGAGCGCGAGCTTGAGCGTGAGCGGCAACACCTCGCTCAAGTCGCTGCGGTTGAGCGCCATGATGCGCCCGCGCTCCGGCCACATCAGCACGGTCAACACCGTGCCGACCATCAAAAGCTTGAACAGGCCCTTGGCGAAATTGGCCACCGCCGACCATGCGAGAACAGCCGCTTGAGCCCGGCGGCGGGCGAAATCTTCGACAGCTTGGGCGCCAGCGTCTCGAACGACCACACCAGCCGGTGCTGCACCAAATTGCCGGCGAGCGCGGCCAGCATCAGCAGCAGGAACGGCACCGAAAGCGCCGCGATCAGCTCGATCCCGATCTTCTGAAACAGATGCGGCAGCGCCGGACCGTCGACCAGGATCTGGCCCGAATTGGCGATCAGCCCGCGCATCATGCTCGACACATCGCGCGTCATGCCGGTGGAGAAGGTCGCCAGCACCAGCGTGGCGCCGGCGATGATGAACCAGGTATTGACCTCCTGGCTCTTGACCACGTCGCCGCGCTTGAGCGCCTCGTCCAGGCGCTTTTGCGTCGGATCTTCTGTTTTTTCGGTATCGTCTTGTTCTTCGGCCATGCGCGCTCGCTCAGGCGTGCGGCGCCAATTGGCCGAGCACGCCTTCGAGATAGCCGACGAAGGTGCCCATCATCGCCCCGATCACCAGCAGCAGCAGCAACAGGCCGAGCAGGATCGACAGCGGCAGGCCGATGAAGAACACCTGCATCTGCGGCATCAAGCGCGACAGCACGCCGAGCCCGAGATTGAACAGGAGCCCGAACACCAAAAACGGCGCCGACAGCTGGATGCCGATGCGGAAGGCGGTGGCGATCACCTGCGTGATATGCTTGGCCACGTCGCCGGTGAGCGGCATCTCGCCCGGCTGGAAGATCGTGTAGCTGTCGTTGAGCGCGGCGATCACCAGATGATGCAGGTCGGTGGCGAAGATGAGCGTGACGCCGAGCACGGTGAGGAAATTGCCGACCAGGACGCCTTGCTGGTTCTGGGTCGGATCGATCGCCGTGACGAAGCCGAGGCCCAATTGGTTGGCCACCACGAAGCCGGCGACCTGCAAGCGCCGAGATGGCGAGCCGCGCGGTCAAGCCCAGCACCGCGCCGATGATGATCTCCTCGAACAGCAGCACCAGCACCGGCCCGAGCGTATTGAGATCGACCGTATAGGCCTTCTGATGCGCCGGCAGCAGGATGGCGGTGAGCACCAGCGCGATGGTGAGCCGCACCCGCGACGGCATGTTCTGCTCGCCGACGCCCGGCAGCAGCATGACCATGGTGCCGACGCGCGCGAAGGTCAAAAGGAACGCGGCGGCGAGCGCCGGCAGGAAGGAAACATCGACCTGCATGATTAGCCTGAAGCGATGCGGGCGGCGATGCGCAGCATCTCCGCGTGCAGCTTCTCGGCCATGAACGGCAGCGCGACCAAGAGCGACAGGAAGATCGCCAGGATCTTGGGCACGAAGGCGATGGTCATTTCCTGGATTTGCGTCAGCGCCTGCAACAGCGAGATGGCGATGCCGACCGTCAGCCCGACCAGCATCACCGGGCTGGCAACGATAATCAGCGTGTAGATCGCCTCGCGCGCAACGTCGAGAACTTCCGGTCCGGTCATTGTTCCTGCTTCGTGGTTAGATCGGCATCTTCATGATGTCTTCGTAAGCCGCGATCACCTTGTCGCGCACCGCCACCACGGCATCGATGGCGACTTCGGTCTCCGACACCGCGGTGACCACGTCCACCATGTTGGATTTGCCGTTGGCCATGGCGCGGGTCTGCGTGTCGGACTTGTGGCCGAGCTCGTTGACCGAAGCGATCGCGTCCTTGAGCACGGAGGCAAAGCTCGTGCCGTTGCCGCCGTCGGTGCCGGCGGCGGCGCCGGCGGCCGTCGCTGCTTGCATTGGATCGGCGATGAGCCGCGCGGCGGCGGCATAGGCGCCAATGGCGGAAACCGGTGTGGCCATGATGTTATGCCTTCAAGATGTCGATGGTGCGCTGGATCATGCGGCGGGTGGCGGTGACGACGTTGATATTGGCTTCGTAGGAGCGCTGCGCTTCGCGCATGTCGCTCATTTCCAACAGCGAATTGACGTTGGGATATTTGACGTTGCCGTTCTGGTCGGCCGCCGGATGGCCGGGCTCGTATTTCACGCGGAAGTCGGAGGTGTCGGTCTGCGTGCGGCCGAGTTCGACGACGTTCACGTCGAGGGCGCGGTCGAGCTCGCTACGGAAGGTCGGCACCTTGCGCCGGTAGGGCTCGGCGCCCGGCGTCGAAGGCGTCGAATCCGCGTTGGCGATGTTCTCCGAGATGATGCGCATGCGCCCCGCCTGCGCGCGCAGGCCGGAAGCGGCGACCGCCAAGGTCTTCATGAAGTCCACGGGCTATTCTCCGTCAGTTTTTTCCGAGCGCGGTCTTGATCAGCTTGAGGCTGCGCGTGTAGACCGCGGTCGCGGCCGCGTAGTCCATGTTGTTGGCCGCCACCTTCATCATCTCGTCCTCGAGATTGACGGCGTTGCCGGTCGGCCGCACGTCGGAGCCGGTCTTGGTGTCGCTCGCGAACGGGGTTTGCTCGCCGCCGAAGCCTGTGATGTGGCCGCTCTCGGTGCGCGCCAGCGCGACGGTTGCGACCGCGGCGGGTGCGGCTTCTCTCGGCGCCTCGAATTTCAGCGGCACCAGATCGCGCGCCCGGTAACGCGGCGTATCGGCATTGGCGACGTTCTCGGCCAGCACCTTCTGGCGCGCCTGCGACCATTCCAGCCGCAGGCGCAGCATGGACAGGATCGGAATGTCGGTAATGGCCATGGGCAACCCCTTAATAAGCGGTCGCGGCGCGGCAGCCGGACTAGGCAGACTTTGCCGGGCGCATGGTTAATGGCGGGTAAAGGGATAGGGCCGGACCTGAGCGGGGCGCCTCGCTTTAACCAAGTTCCCGCATCAAAGAGGGCTTGTGTCGGAGAAAGGCCTTTATTTCTTAAGCATCTGTTAGTATTCGGGGCGGCAAATTGTACCTGCGGTATTAACCAATTGGGCGATTCTCGCCCGAGCGGCGCAGGGCACAAAGAGGGAGTGATTTGATGGACTTCCTGTTCGGCTCAAGCTTGCCGCTGGCCGCCCGTTTCTTCATCGCCTTTCTGGTTGTGCTCGCGCTGATCGGCCTGACCGCCTGGCTCGTGCGCCGTTTCGGCGCCAGCCGCTTGGGCGGCGCCGTGCGCGGACGCCAGCCGCGTCTGGCCGTGATCGACGCCGCAAGCGTCGATGGGCGCCGCCGCCTGGTGCTGATCCGCCGCGACAATACCGAACATTTGCTCATGATCGGCGGACCGACCGATATCGTCGTCGAAACCAACATCGTGCGCGCGGCGGCTGCCGCCAGCACGCGCGAGCCTACGCGCATGTCGATGTCGGCGGAGACCACCGCCCGCTTGTCGCCGGGCGTGGAAGGCTCCTGGCCGCCGCCCGCGGCCGAGCCGGTTCCGCCGCCGCCGCCGGCGCGGTCCTATCGCTCGCCGGCGACCGAGGAGCCGTGGCTGCCGCCGGAGCCGGGCGCGCGTGCGCGGCCTGCCGCGTCGGCCGACAGCCTCACCGGGCTCGCCGCCGAACTCTCCTCCAAGCTTGGCGCGCCCGACTTTCCGCCGCCGCCCGCGCGCAGCGAGCCGATGGCGCGCACCACCGCCGCGCCGCCGGTTGCCCCGCCCATGGCGCCGCCGGAGACGCCCGCGGGCCCGCCGCAGAACGACCGCAACCTCGCCGAGATGGCCCAGCAGCTCGAGGCCGCACTCCGCCGCGCGCCGGCGCCGGAAGGCCGCCCGCCGGTGACCGATCCGCTGGCGGTCAACGCCAAGGCGGCGCCGCGACAGCCCGCGCGCGACTTCAAGCCGCGCATGGAGCCACGCTCTGGAGCCGCGCTTGGAGCCGAAAATCGAGCCTAAATTTGAAATCAAGCGCGAGCCCAAAACCGAACACAGGCCGGAGCCGAAATTCGATCCCAAATTCGAAGCCCGGCCCGAGCCGAAATTCGAATTCAGGCCGGACGCGCCGACCGCGCCCGACAAGACCATCTACGACAATCTCGAAGAGGAGATGGCGAGCTTGCTCGGCCGTCCACCCGACAAACCTTGACAGCCCTCTTCGGCCGCCGCGTTCGTCTAGTGACGGTGGCGGCCGGAGTAGCAGGGCTGATGGCGCTGGCGGTGACGCCGGCGGGCGCGCAGGACGTCAGCATCAATTTCGCTCAAGGCAGCGGGCTCACCGAGCGCGTGATCCAGATGATCGCGCTGCTGACGGTGCTGTCGCTGGCGCCCTCGATCCTCGTCATGATGACGTCGTTCACCCGCATCGTGGTGGTGCTCTCGCTGTTGAGCACCGCGCTCGGCACCGCCACCGCCCCGCCCAATGCGGTGATCGTCTCGCTCGCGCTGTTTCTGACCGCCTTCGTGATGGGCCCGGCCTTGCAGAAGGCCTACGACACCGGCATCCGCCCGCTGGTCGCCAACGAGATCACCGCCGAGCAGGCCTTCGAGCGCGGCACCATCCCCTTGCGCGCCTTCATGCAGAAGAACGTGCGCGAGAAGGATTTGAAGCTGTTCGTCGACATGGCGCATGAAGCCACGCCCGCCAAACCCGAGGATCTGTCGCTGCGCGTGCTGGTGCCGGCCTTCATGATCTCCGAGCTCAAGCGCGCCTTCGAGATCGGCTTCCTGCTGTTCCTGCCGTTTTTGATCATCGACCTGGTGGTGGCGAGCGTCTTGATGTCCATGGGCATGATGATGCTGCCGCCGGTGGTGGTCTCGCTGCCGTTCAAGCTGATCTTTTTCGTGCTGGTGGACGGCTGGAGCCTGGTGGCGGGATCGCTGATCCAGAGCTACGGGACGTAAGCCTAGCCGCATCGATTCCCGCGCAGCCGGGACTCTCCACACGTGCTTCTCGGGCCATGGCCGGCGATGACTGACGCCCGCATCCGCGGGCATGCGCGCAACCGCTAGCGCGGTGCCCCGCTCACCCGACCGCGAAATCGAGCCTGTCGGCGAGGGATCGGGCTTGGTCGGCGTGCCGGCCGGCGCTTTCGGCGGCAGCGGCGAAGCGGCCGGGTCGGGCTTGGCATTAGCGGCGGCGGCCTTCTCGGGCACCGGCTTGTTGGCCGCGCCCGCCGGCAGTTTCGCCGCTTCGGGCTTGGCCGGCGGCTTAGCCGCTGCGGGCGCGGCCTTGTCGGCCTCCCCGTCGGCCGGCACCGGCGCGGTATCCGGATAGCGCGCGCGCATCTCGCGCAGGAACGCGTCGAGCGTGTCGATGCCGGTCACCGTGCGCGCCACGGTCTTGAATTCGCTTCCCGCGGTGCCGGTCGGCGCGCTCACCACGTCGAAGGCGTGGCGGTCGGGCGTGTCCGCCATCTTGGCTGCGTATTTTTCGCGCAAGCGGCCCAAGCCGATCGGCTCGTCGCCGAGCGCATAGCCGATCGCGGCGCGCAGCACGTCGACGCGCTCGCTCTCGCTCAACGGCGTGAACTCGCGCCAGCGGTCGCCATAGTAAAGTTCGATCTGCTCGGCCGCCTGGCGCCAGCGCCGCGCCGACCACAGGATATCGGCGCGCAGGCGTTGCGCCTGGCGGCCCTCGATATCGGCGATGATTTCGAGCGCGAGATCGTGCCGGCCGGTTTCCGACAGCGCGCGCGCCTCGAGCAGCAGGCGCTGCTCGCGCAGTTCGTTCGACAGGCCGTCCATGCGCGTCGTGCGCAACGTGGCGAGCGCGCGGTCGGGCTTGCGGTTCATCAGATAGATCAGCGCCAGGTGGGTCGCGACCTGGGCGCGCGCGGCGCCGTGCAGGCGGTGATCGACCTGGTGCTGCAGCAGTTCGGCCGCCTGGTCGAGCAGATCGACCGCGATCAGCCGGTCGGCGAGCTTGCGGATCATCTCGTCGCCGCGCCGGCCGATGGGGGTGAGCTCGCGGTAGTCGTAGAACAGGCCGAGCGCCTCGATCGGCGGCAGCGCGTCGCTTTTTCCGCCGAGGAACAGGGTCTCGAAGCTGACCGCCGCCTCGTCCTGGATCTTGCGCGTGAGATCGCTGTCGGGATGCGCCATCATCGCCGCGCGCATGACGTGGAAGGCTTCGCGGTAGCGCCCGTCCTCGGTGTAAAGATGCGCCAGCTCCTTCAAGCCTTCCGCCTCGGTCTCGTCCCCGCGCCACACGGTGGTCAGCATTTCGAGCTCGTTGATCACCTCCTTGCGCGGCATGTCGCCGAGGGCAAAGCGCAGCATGGTCTCGCGCAGGCGTCCGGCGGCGGCGGCGCGGCGGTCGCTCGAGGCGACGGCGGCGCGGTAATTGGTGAGCGCGTCCTCGTTGCGGCCCATGCCTTGCGACAGCCGGCCGGCCAGCACGGCGATCGCGGGCGCCTCCTCGTCCGGCACGCCGATGGTTTGCAGCTCGTTGAGCACCTTGTCGGCGCCGCCGAAGTCGTGCACCTCGATCGCCGCCCGCAAGGCATGGCGCAACGCCATGCGCTGCAATTCGATCGGCAGCGCGCCGAGCGCGGCATCGACGTCCTTGAAGCGGTCATGCGCGTCGGCCCATTTGCCCTGCCGCGCCAAGGCGACGGCGCGCCAGAGCGGCGCGTCGAGCTGGTTGCCGATCTGCGGATTGGCCAGGGTCTTGAGCGCCTCGTCCGGGCGGTCGAGCATGACGTCGGCGATGGCTTTGAGCACCGTGCCGGTGACGTCGTCGGCGCCGCGCTCGTCGGCGAGCGTCACGTCGATGACGGCCGCGCGCTTCCGCCGACATGTCGCGGGCGAGATAGAAGCGCGCGAGATTGAGCCTGGCCGCGCGGCGCTTTTGCGGCGGCGCCATGGCGGCGGTCCGGATCAGATCGGACTGGCGCTTGTTGTAATTGGCGTTGCGGTCGAAGCCCCAGAGCTGGGTGTCGAAGGTCATGGCGCGGAACGAGGTGGCGAGCTGCTGCTGGCCGATGGCGGTCGGCGACAGCGAGAGCCCGCCCGGCCGGCTGATGGTGATCTTGTCGGCCGACAAATCGGCGGACAGATCGTCGGCGAGCGGCTGCAGCACCACGCCCTGCGCCGAGGGCAGCGCGCGCAGCTCGACGAAATCCTGCGCCTTGAGGAAGCCGCGCGCGGGGGCCAGCGCCGTGATCACCATCAGATTGTCGCCGACGGCGGGATCGGCGATGCGGTGGATCGTGCGCGGATCGTCGAACGGAATGGCGATGCTGGCGCGGTTCTTGCCGGCGATGCTGCGGGCGATGGCCAACTGCTTGGTCGGCGTCGCTGACGGTATCGCCGATTTCGACGATCCAGGCGGGGCCGTCGCTGATAACGCCGGTCAGGCGCGGCCGCGCCAGCCGCAGCCGCACGATGGCGGCGCCGTCCTTGCTGCGCGTGAAGCGGGCCTCGCGGATGGCCTCGCCCGCCTCGCGCCGCAGCGCGGAAAGCCTGATTTCGGCCGCGCTGTCGAACACCAGCCACAGCATGTCGGCGCGGCGGAACACGGCGGTCGGCGTCGGCGCCGCGAACGGGAATTCGATGCGCAGGCCGTCGCCGGATTGATGCAGCTCGGCTTCCACCGGCGCGTTCGGATCGGATGCCGGGCGGCGAACGGCGTGCGCGGTTTTCGGCGCGGGCGGTGGCGCGGCGGCGGCTTTCGCTTCATGCGCCGGCGGCGGCGGCGGGGCCGCAGCCGGTGCCGGCTTGGCGGCGCCCTTCGGCATCTCCGCCGGCACGGCGGGCAATGTCTCCGCGGTCTTTTGCGGCGGCGGCATAACAGGCGCCGGCGCGGCCTGCTTTGGGGCGGCAGGCGCCGGCGCGCTCATGTCGATCAGCGCAGGCGGGCCCACTTGCTTGGTTTCGCCGGGCGCATTCTCCGCCGGCACGGTTTCCGGCGCGGCGATGCCGGGCACGGCGGCCGGCGCGTTGGAGGCTGCGGCGAGTGGCGCGGCCGCGGCCTGCTTGGCCGGCGCGCCGTCGAGCCCGACATCGACCGCGATGCTGCGGTCTTCGTGGAAGCTGCGCACCTTGGGCTTGCCGTTGAGCACGAAATTGACCGCGACCGAATCGTAGTCGGTGTCGGCGTCGATCGATTTCAGCGTCGGCGGCAGAGCCGCCACCGCATCGGCCAGATCCCATTTGATCTGCCGGTCGAAATTGAGCACGAACCTGCCGTCGCGCTGCTCGGGAACGACATTGATGCCCTCGGGCAGATCGAACACGTAGCGCACGAAGGTCGGCTGGCTGGCGACCCGCACGCGGATGGTGGGCGGCTTGCGCTCCTTGTCGGTGGTGCGCTGGCTATGCAATTGGCGTTCGGCCTCGCGCGCGCGGCGGGCGAGGTCGTCGATCACCTCCTGCGGCGCGCCGGGCATCACGCCGACCCAGGTCTCCGGCAGCAAGTCGATGAACAGCCGTTCGGCCGCGGGTATGGTGTGGACCTTCACTTTGTTGGTGAGCGCGATGCGGATGACGGTGCGGTCGGGATCGAGACGCGCGGCGCTGATGTAGCCGCTGGCGCTGCTGAGGCGGGCGACATCGACGGCCACCGGCTGCTTGAAGCGCACCACCAAGATCGGAAATTTGACGTCGATGCTCGCCGGCACTTCCCGGTCGAAGCGGAAAGCGAGACGCGCAAAGCCGCTGTCGGTGTAGACATTGACCTCGCCCTTGATCGCTTCGGCGGCGCGCGCGCCGCCGCTGAACGCCAAGCTCAGCGCGAGCAGCAGCAAGGTTTCCAGCACGAGCAAGATCGCCGGCACCCGCCGCATGAGCCGCCGGCGCGGCCGCGCGTGCTGGGTGCGCATCTCCTTCAGGCTGAGGGACGAAGCGGTCATTAAACCGTTCCAGCCGGCGAGACTGCCGGTCGCGACAGCCTATGGGTGGGCGTTTAACGGAGCGTTAACCCTGCTTGGTCAACTGCCCGTCGGCTTGCCTTCGATTTTCGGCAGGGCGTCGGGCCCCTTGGCTTTTGGCTCCGCGCTGGCGCGGTTGGCGAGCTCGACGGTGAGCCGCTCGGCCGCATCCGGGGACATCTGGGCGAGGATTTCCGACATGCTGCGCGGGCTCATGTGGGTCGCGACTTCGATGAGGATCTTCATGTCGAGACGGTCGAAGATGCGGGCGGCGTCCTTGGGCTTCATGGTCTCGTACATCGAGATGATGCCCTTGAAGCGCTTCGCCCCCGCCTGGTCGCGCGTGCCCATCTCGGTCTTGACGCGGGCCTCGACGGTCTTGAGCTCGGCGACTTTGTCCTCGACCCGCTTCTCGGCCACCTTGAGCAGGCTCTCGCGCATGTCGAGCTCGCGGCCGCGGGCGTCGAGCTGCTTGCGGCGGCCTTGCAGGCTTTCCAGGATGGCGCGCTCGCCGGCTGAATTGATATGGCCGGGCTCGATGACACCGGAGACGCCGGCAACTTCCACTTTGGGCGGCGGCGGCGGCTTGTCGCTGGTCTTGAGCGCCGGCTCGGCAGACTTGGTTTCACCGACCGAGCCGGTGACGTCGTTTTTGCCGGGGTCGTTGAAATTGAACATCTGCTGCGCCCAGGATTGCTTGCTCTGGGGCGCCTGCGGATCGGACGCGCCGTCGGCGAGGATGATCCTGGGATATTCGGGCACGCTTTCAGGCGCGGCGATGGTCAGGCCGGGCTTGTTGCTCTTGTCCAGCCGCTCGGCCAGCGTATAGCCGCCGTCGAACACCAAGCCGGAGACCTTGAGCGCGAACAGGCTGATCGTGGCCAGCAGCACGATGGGGATCAGCCGGAAATCGCGCGCGCGCCGGATCATGCCGCAAGGCCGTCCAATCGTGCGCGCGTGCGCTCGGCGAAAGCCTGCGCCGCGGCCGCCACCGCCTTGGCGTCGGGCACCGCCGGTGGCGCAGCCGCCGGCCGGGCAGCGCCTGCGATGCGCGTCAGCCGCGCCAGCAGCGCCTCGCCGGCGCCAAGCTGCTCGTCCAATTCGGCCGAGACGCGCTCCATCCGCTCCAGCCGCTCGCCCAGGTTCTGCTCGCCGTCGCGCATGGTCGATTTGAGCCCGCGCGATGGCGCGCTCGGCGATTTCGGTGGCGGTGATCAGTTCGGCGATGGTCGCGCGCAGCGTCTGCTCGTCGGCTTTGAGCAGCCGAAGCTGCCGGTTGAGCCGCACGCAATAGAGGATCGTCAGCAGCAGCAGCAGCGAGACCATGATCTCGATCAGGTATCCGTAATTGAAGCTCATGGCGCGTCTATCCGTTTGGTGGGCTCGTCGGCGTTCTCGAACATGGCGAAGGTGGTGCGCGGCCTGCGCAGCGCCTTGGCGACGCGCACGGCGACGCGGTCGCCGACCCGGCCCATGCGGCCTTCGGTGAGCGTGACGTTGCCGCAGCGCACGGTGACCAGCGCGTCGGGCTTGAGTTCGAGCGTGAGCGTGTCGCCGACATTGAGGCTCATCATCTGCCGCAGCGGCAGCCGCGCCTCGTACAGCACGGCGTCGACGCCGATCTGCGCCTCGCCGATTTCGGTGGCCAGATGGCCTTCCCAGATCTGGTCGCGGCCGAACTTCTCGCCCATGAACATCTGCAGCAGCGTGGCGCGGATCGGCTCGATGGTGGCGTAAGGCAGCAGCAGCTCGATATTGCCGCCGCGGTCTTCCATGTCGATGCGCAAGCGCACCAGGATGGCGGCATTGGCGGGCCGCGAAATCGCGGCAAAGCGCGGATTGGTCTCGAGCCGGTCGATGTTGAACTTGACCGGCGACAGCGGCTTGAAGGCGAGCTCGGCGTCGGCCAGCACCACCTCGATCATGCGCTTGACCAGATTGGTCTCGATGGTGGTGTAGGGCCGGCCTTCGACGCGCACCGTGTTCTGCCCGCGCCGGCCGCCCAGCAGCACGTCGATGATCGAATAGATCAGGCTCGAATTGACGGTGGCGAGGCCGAAATTGTCCCACTCCTCCGCCTTGAACACCGCCAGGATCGCCGGCAGCGGGATCGAGTTGAGATAGTCGCCGAAGCGCACCGAGGTGATGCGATCGAGCGAGACTTCGACGTTGTCGGACGTGAAATTGCGCAAGGACGTCGTCATCAGCCGCACCAGGCGGTCGAAGACGATTTCCAGCATCGGCAGGCGCTCGTAGGACACCATCGCCGAGTTGATGATGGCGCGGATGCCGGAATTGTCGTTGAGCGTGACGTCGGTCAGGCTGAAGCCGAGCAGGCTGTCGATTTCTTCCTGATTGAGGATGCGCTCGGCGCCGCCCTTGGCGCCCTGGAAACCGCTGCCGTCGTCCACCATCGCCGCCCATTGCGCGGCGGCTTCATCGATGCCGGGCGTGACGGGCGCGGCCGCGTCAGTCGCCTGCGCGCCGGTATCCTCCTCCAGGGCGAGACCCCATTCGGCGGCCAGCGCGTCTTGGTCGATTTGTTCTTTTAGCGCCATTGTCGGTTAAGTCGTCACTGGACGACGATTTCCTTGAACAGAACGGCGGTGATGCGGTTGGGCGCGACGGCGGCATTGACCCGGCGCGTCAGTTCTTCCTTGAGCCGATAGAGGCCGGCGGAGCCGTCGAGATCGGTCGGCCGCAATTCGCGCAAATAGGTCTGGAAGGCGTCCATCACCCGCGGCATCAGCGGCTGGATCTGCGCCACCTGATTGGCGTCGGGCAGTTCGAGCACGATCTTCACTTTGAGATATTGCGTGCGGTCGGTGCCGGCATTGGCGAGATTGACCAGCACGTCGGGCAGATCGACGAAGATCGCCGGTTTGCGCGTCCGTTTTCGCCGCCTGCGCGTGGTCGTGGCCCTTGAAGAAGAACATATAGCCGGCGGTGCCGCCGCCGCGAGCACGAGCAGGCCGGCCGCGGCGATGATCATCACCTTGCAGCGAGGGCAAGGCGAGTTTGAACTTCGGCTTTGCCGCCGGCGCTTCGACGTCCTCGTCCGGCTCTTCCTCGACTTCAGCTTTCGCCTGCTTCGCCTTGGCTGCCATGATTGCCCCGATTGCAACGTGCCGGATGGCCCGCGCGCGACATGCTGTGAAAGCGCGATGCCGCGGATGCGCGGTGCCGCGCTCCCCTGAGGGCGAAGGTAGGTTGGTATGGTTAACAGATCATTTCCCGCGCTCGCGAAGGCGGCATGTTTTGCCGGGCAAAGGCTGATTTTGCCGCGGCCTGCGCCCCGCGCCGGGCCGCTAAATACCTGACATCGCTCGGTTTTCGCATCTGGCACGGCGGCTGCAATGCACGCTGCGATCGTGGCTTGGGAGAGCCGCGGCACTTGCTGCCCGCAACGTTTGGCCTCGGGAGGGCTTAACCGGCGCGGACTTGAAGGGGAGAATGCCGATGCAGAACGCGCTTCTCGTCGCACTGTCGCGCCAAATGGCGCTCAGTCGCGAGCTCGACGTGGTCGCCAACAACGTCGCCAATCTCGACACCACCGGCTACAAGGCCGACGGTTCGCTGTTCGAAGAATATCTCGGCTCGGCCGCGCGCGCGGGCGACAATGGCGGGCGCGTGAGTTTCGTGCTCGACCGCGGCGTCTGGCACGACATGAACCAGGGGCCGATCCAGCGCACCGGCAATCCGCTCGATGTCGCCATCGACGGCAACGCCTTTCTGGTCGTGCAGACACCGCGCGGCGAGCGCTACACGCGCAACGGCGCGTTCCAGATCAACGCCACCGGGCAGCTCGTCACCAGCGACGGCAATCCGGTGCTCGGCGACTCCGGCCCGATCACCTTTCAGCCGAACGACCATCAGGTCTCGATCAGCCGCGACGGCACCATCAGCGTGCGCGAAGGCACCTCGAAGACCGATTCCCTGCGCGGCAAGCTTCGCCTGGTCAGCTTTCAGAACATGCAGCAACTGCAGAAAGACGGCAGCAGCACATTCAACGCGACCGGCGGCGCGCAACCGCAAGCCGCGACCGCCGCCAGCCTCTCGCAGGGCTCGATCGAGAAATCCAACGTGCGCGGCGTGGTCGAGATGTCGCGCATGATCGAAATCACCCGCAGCTACACCCAGATCGCAACCATGCTGCAGCAGCAGAGCGACCTCGGGCAGACGGCGCTCGACAAGCTCGCCGAAGTTCCAGCTTGATGAAGGGGAGTTGAATCCATGCGCGCGCTCAGCACTGCGGCGACCGGCATGATGGCGATGGAGCTCAATGTCCAGGTCATCTCCAACAACCTCGCCAACATGACCACCACCGGCTACAAGCGCCAGCGGGCCGAATTCCAGGACCTGCTCTACGACCACGTCAGCCGCATCGGCACGCAAACGTCGGCGCAGGGCAATATTCTCCCCGTCGGCATCGACCTCGGCTCCGGCGTCAAGGCGGTCGGCACCGCGCGCCTGATGACGCAAGGCACGCTGTCGCAAACCGGCAGCAACCTGGATCTGGCGATCCGCGGCGACGGTTTCTTCAAGATCCAGCTGCCGGACGGCACCTATGCCTACACGCGCGACGGCTCGTTCCAGATGGACGCGCAAGGCCGCATCGTGACGGCGCAAGGCAATGTGGTGATGCCCACCATCACCATCCCGCAAAACTCGAGCGGCCTGACCATCAACGCGCAAGGCCAGGTCTCCGTCATCCCGCAGGGCTCGACCACGCCGACCATTTTGGGCCAGCTCACGCTCACCCGCTTCATCAATCAGGCCGGCCTGCTGCCGGTCGGCGACAACATGTACACCGAGACGCCGGCCTCCGGCACGCCGCTCGACGGCTTGCCCGGCACCGACGGCGCCGGCGATCTGCTGCAGGCCAGCCTCGAACAATCCAATGTCGACTCGGTCACCGAGATCACCAATCTGATCGCAGCCCAGCGCGCCTATGAGATGAATTCCAAGGTGATCACCGCGGCCGACCAGATGCTGCAGTCGACCTCCAACCTGATGCGCTGAGGCAGAACCATGATCCGCAACATTCTCTTCGCAGTGCTCGCGCTGGCCGCGCTCGGCGGCCCCGCCGCGGCGCAAGCGGGCGCACCGCCCGCGCTTTCACCGGCGCATCCGACGCTCAAGGCGGAAGCGACGGTCAATGGCGATGTGGTGCGCATCGGCGACCTGGTCGCCAACGCCGGCATCATCGCCGACGTGCCGATCTTCCGCGCGCCCGATCTGGGCGCGACCGGCACGGTCTCGGCCGCCACGGTCGCCGAAGCGGTGCGCGCGCATGCGCTGATCGGACTCGATACCGGCGGCTTGAGCGAAGTGGCGGTGACGCGCGCCAGCCGCATGATCGCGCCCGAGGAGATCGAACGTTGCATCGCGCACGCGCTGGCCGCGCAATTTTCGCTCGGCGACGCCAAAGACATCGCGCTCAATTTCGACGCGCGAGCTGCATGCGCTGCATGTCGAGCCCGCCGCCACCGGCGACCTGCGCGTTGCCCGCATCAGCTATGACGGCCACAACGGCCGCTTCTATGCGGTGATCGATCGTCCGGCCGGCGCGGCCGCGCACGCGCCGCTGCGGCTATCCGGCCGCGCCACCGTGACGGCGGAGGTCGCCGTGCTGGCGAACCCGGTCGCGCGCGGCGCGGTGCTCAAGGATTCCGACCTGCTGATCGAGCGGCGCGCGCGCGCCGAGATCGGACGCGGCGCCGTCACCGATCGCGCGCAGGCCATCGGGCTCGCCGCCCGCGACGCGCTCGAGCCGGGCCGGCCGCTGCGCGCCGCCCAACTGATGAAGCCCGAAATGATCCAGCGCCATGAGCAGGTCACCATCGTCTATGAAGTGCCCGGCATCACGCTGACGGTGCGCGGCAAGGCGGCCGAAGGCGGCGCCGAGGGCGACGTGATCGCCGTGCTCAACGAGCAATCCAAGCGCACCATCCAGGGCCTGATCGTCGGGCCCGGCCGCGTGGTGATCAACACCAAGGCGCCGCGGATCGCCGCCAATCTTGCTCCCAGCGAGCCCGCGGCCGAAGGCAAAGCGCACTAAGGCGCCCGCAAGCATGTTCCGAAACGCCACCGCGCAGAACGCGCCAATTGTGAAAGTGAATGCGATGACCGTCAGCAAATTTACGCGTCATGCGGTGTTGGCGGCGATGACCGCGTCGCTGCTCAGCGGCTGTGCCGCGCTCGAGCGCATCGCGACCATCGGCCGGCCGCCGCCGCTCACCGCGGTCGACAATCCGACCGCGCGGCCCGGCTACAAGCCGGTGCAGATGCCGATGCCGGCGGCGCAGCCCGCCTCCTACAATCCGAATTCGCTGTGGCGCAACGGCTCGCGCGCCTTCTTCAAGGACCAGCGCGCCCACCAGATCGGCGACATTCTCACGGTCAAGGTCAACATCACCGACAAGGCGATCATCGACAACGAGACCAAGCGCAGCCGCGACGCCAAGGATGACTCCGGCGTCAACAATTTCTTCGGCAAGAGCAAGCTGCCGGTGGTGAACCACGCACGCTGCCGATGCGCCTCTTCACCTCCGACTCGACCACCTCGACCGACGGCAAAGGTTCGGTCAACCGCTCGGAGGCCCTGACCACCAACGTCGCCGGCGTGGTGACGCAGGTGCTGCCGAACGGCAACCTGGTGATCGAGGGCAAGCAGGAGATCCGCGTCAACTTCGAGATCCGCGAGCTGATCGTGGCCGGCATCGTGCGGCCGGAGGACATCGAGAGCGACAACACCATCGATTCGAGCAAGATCGCGCAGGCGCGCATCGCCTATGGCGGGCGCGGCCAGCTCAGCGACATGCAGCAGCCGCGCTATGGCCAGCAGGTGATGGACGTGCTGCTGCCGTTCTGAGCGAGGAAATTGGGGTTTTCAGTCAGTAGCGTAGGCTAGCGACCTCCCGCGCCGTTTTCGTTTCGCGAGCGGACACGGCGTCAACGACGCGGCCCCCGGACGCTCCCCAGCCGGGGGCCGCGGTGTTTTTTGGCGGGGAAGCGCAGCGAAGGCGGGCTGTTTGATATTTGAACCAGGGAGGAGCGCAAAGAAACTCTCTCCGCCTCATCCTGAGGAGCATCGCGAAGCGATGCGTCTCGAAGGATGAGGCGGCCTCGTGGTTCGAGACGCGCCCTTCGGGCGCTCCTCACCATGAGGATCAAGGCCGCCCTCAATCGTCGCGATAAACCCGCTCTCTTCGCTCGTGGCGCTCCTGCGCTTCCACCGACAGCGTCGCGATCGGGCGCGCCTCCAGCCTGCGCAGCGAGATCGGCTCGCCGGTCTCCTCGCAATAGCCGTAGCTGCCGTCTTCGATGCGGCCGAGCGCCTCGTCGATCTTGGCGATCAATTTGCGCTGGCGGTCGCGCGCGCGCAGCTCGATGGCGCGGTCGGTTTCCGAGGAGGCCCGATCGGCGATGTCGGGATGATTCTGGTTCTCCTCCTGCAGATGCAGCAGCGTCTCCTTGGCCTCCTTGAGGATATTCTCGCGCCACGAAAGCAGCTTGACGCGGAAATAATCCCGCTGCCGTTCGTTCATGAACGGCTCCTTGTCGCTCGGCCGATAAGTCTTGGTCCTGGCCAACATCCTACGCACTCCCCCTGTGTCTTTTTGTTTTTGGTAGCGACGCCACCCTCCCGGTGCGGCAGGCTTATATACGCGCGCCACGGCCCGGACAACATCCGAGTAAGGCCGGTGCACTAACATGATTTGTGTGACGGATCAGTGACTTAGCCTTTGTGGGCCAGCCGACGCTAACCATGCTCGCAGCTAGCGGATACCGGCTTTGGCCAGTTCCACGGCGACGCGCAGGTCGATCTCGCCGAGCACCGCGTCGAGCCCGGCGTCGCCGGAGCCCTCGTTGAGCCCGTCGGCCGCGACTTTCAGACGCGCCAGCGTGCCCTGGTCGACGCTGCCGTCGAGCAGCCCGAGCTTGAGCGAATCCAGCACGTCGAGCGCGTTGCGGCCCTTGCTGAGCGCGCGCTTCTTGCGTTCCTTGAAGTCGTCGACCCCCTGCAGCGCGATCAGCGCGTCGACCGTCGAAATGGCGCGCAACGAGCCGGCGGCCGCGGCGCTGCGCGGCGCCTCTTGCCCGCCGACGCTGAAGCTGCCGCCCGCGGCGCGGCGCGCGGTGGCTGGCGATGTGGCGACCGCGGTTCCATTCGGTCCGTAAATGCGCATCGCGAACAACTCCACCCGACGCCGTCGTCGGTTCCCCAATACCGATGGAGCCTGAGCCGGTATGGTTAATCCCCGGTAAAGAGCCCGGCAAAAATTACCGCCCTGGCCGATCGTGCCTGCCGCCGGCGCCGCAAATTCATCGGGCCGATTCAAAAACGCAAGCAACGCCAGCGGCTTGTGTGCGCGGCCGCGTTGGCACGGACTTCGCATAAGAAGCGTTAGTCGCACGTCACATTGGGGAGCAGTGATGACGAAGACGTTTCTGGCCGCGTTGCTGGCCGTATTGCTGGTCTTGTGCGTCCCGGTCACCGCCGGGGCGACGTCGCGCATCAAGGACCTCGCCAATATCGAGGGCGTGCGCCAGAACCAGCTCATCGGCTATGGGTTAGTGGTCGGCCTCAACGGCACCGGCGACACGCTCAACAACATTCCTTTCACCAAGCAGTCGCTCACCGCCATGCTGGAGCGGCTCGGCGTCAACGTGCGCGGGCAGACGCTGCGCACCGGCAACGTGGCGGCGGTGATGGTGACGGCCAACCTGCCGGCCTTCGCCACCCAGGGCACCCGCATGGATATCACCGTGTCCTCGCTCGGCGACGCCAAGAGCCTGCAGGGCGGCATGTTGCTGGTGACCCCGCTGCTCGGCGCCGACGGCAATGTCTACGCCGTCGGCCAGGGCTCGGTCGCCATCGGCGGCTTCCAGGCCGAGGGCGAGGCCGCCAAGATCGTGCGCGGCGTGCCCACCGTCGGCCGCATCGCCAATGGCGCGCTGATCGAGCGCGAGATCGAATTCAACCTCAACCGCCAGAGCCAGTTGCGCATGGCCCTGCGCAATCCGGATTTCACCACCGCCAAGCGCATCGCCGCCGCCATCAACGACTATATCGGCGTGCCGACGGCGGAGCCGCTGGATCCGTCCACCATCGGCATCACCGTGCCGCAGCAATATCGCGGCAACGTGGTGTCGCTGCTGACCGAAGTCGAGCAGCTTCAGGTCGAGCCCGACCTTTCCGCCAAGATCGTGATCGACGAGCGCTCCGGCATCATCGTCATGGGCCGCGACGTGCGCGTGTCCATGGTGGCGGTGGCGCAGGGCAACCTGACCGTCACCATTACCGAGACGCCGCAGGTCAGCCAGCCGACCCCGTTCTCGCGCGGCGGCACGACCACCGTGGTCCCGCGCACCCGCATCGGCGTGCAGGAGGACGGCAAGAAGCTCGCGCTGGTCAAGGACGGCGTCTCGTTGCAGCAACTGGTCGATGGGCTTAATTCGCTTGGCATCGGGCCGCGCGATCTCATCGCCATATTGCAAGCGATCAAGGCGGCCGGCGCCATCCAGGCCGACATCGAGGTGATGTGATGGACAGCGCGCTCGCATTGTCCCCGCCCGGCCTGCGCCCGCTCGATCTGATCAACGCCAACGCTGCGCTCGCGCCCAAGGCGCTTGACGCCAACCATGCCAAGGCCAAGGGCGCGGCGCAGGATTTCGAGGCCGTGTTCCTGAATTCCATGTTCCAGCAGATGTTCACCGGCATCGACGGCGACGGCCCGTTCGGCGGCAGCGGCGCGACCGGCGTGTGGCGCTCGATGCTCACGGACACCTACGCCAAGTCGATCGCCAAGAGCGGCGGCATCGGCATCGCCGACCAGGTCTATCGCAGCCTGATCCGTCATCAGGAAGCCGGATCGTGAGCGCGCACGTCGCCGCCCCGATTGCCGGCGCAGGAGAAGCCGAGCAGGCGCTCGCCGATCTCAACGGGATCATGGACCGGCTGATAGCAACGATCGAGGAAGAGACCGCCCGCGCGCGCACCGGGCGGCTCGCCGCCGCGGCCGAGCTCAGCGAAGGCAAGCTCGAGCTTGCCCGCCTCTACACCACCGAAAGCCAGCGCGTGAAGGCGAGCCTGATCGGCCAGGCGCCCGACGCGCTCGATCGCCTGCGCGAACGGCACGCGGCGTTTCAGTCGCTGTTGCAGACCAACCTGACGGTGCTGGCGACCGCGCATGCGGTCTCCGAAGGCATCATTCGCGGCGTCTCGGGCGAGCTCGCCCGCAAGCAGGTGCCCTCGACCTATGGCGCCTCGGGCCGCAGCAATGCGCCGGGCGCGAAAGCCAGCCAGCCGCTGGCGCTCAGCCGCACGCTTTGAATGAGGGCGCGCACTTATAAATGTGTAGCCAAATCCGGATGGATACGAGCCTGGTGACGGCGGGATAGTTGAGCGCGAGTTTGTCGTATCGGGTCGCATGGATCGTGCGCTAGTTGCGCCCGGCGCGCCTTCTCAGCATGGCCTGAAAGGCACCGAAGACCTTTTCCATCTGCGGTTGCTTATAGGGAAAAATGTCCGGCGGATCCATGGCGTGGACAATCATGTTGGTGCCGAGCTCGAAAAGCAGCAGCTTGCCATCGCGCGTCTCGCCGCAATCGAACGGCAGATAGTCGAGGCCGACCCGATCGGCGATGGCGCGAAAGGCGCTGGCGTGCCGGACTGCGAAGTCGCGATCGAAATCGGCCATGAACCGCGCCTCTTCGGCACGCTTGTCGGCGCTCTCTTTCATGTCGGCGTTGACATAGTTGATCATCCAGTGCTCCGACACCGCCATGTGCACCGCATAAGCGCGGCCGTCGATTAGCGCGACGCGGTATTTGCGGTAAAGGCCGTCCTGGCGCCGGTAGTCGACAAATGGCGCGACGTAGAATTCGCGCTCGGGGCGCTCCCGCAAGTAAGCCGGGATCGCAGCGGCACTATCGAGCCTGCAAAGCCCATCGCCCAAATGCGAGTCGAGCGGCCGTGCAATGATTGGAAGGTGTCGCCTTCCAGGATGCTTTCGATCTGAACCTCACCGAGACTGGCTTTCTCCAAAGCTCCCCGATCGATGCGCGCGTTGATCGGAATGACCAGGCCGGGAGCCGATTTGAGCAAGGCCCAGGTGCTATCGCGCGTCAACGGGGCGATCCGCTCGGGCCGATTGACCACCGGCTGCGGCCATGAAACGCAGCACCGCCGCCAGTTCGCGCAGCAGCGGCTGATTCTCCTCAGATTCCGCGACGGCCACGAAGGCTATGTCATGATCGGGCAGCGGTTGCGGTAACGGCAATCCGGGGACCGCATAGACCATGTCGAGTGTCACGCTCGATCCGTCGAGCAGGAATTCAATGGGCATGTTTGCCAGGTAGTGCCCTTGAGACATGAACGCGAGGACCCGTGTCACCTCAGTGGCATCAGTTGCGGACGGTTGCCTAAAAGTGCGCGTCAATTCGAACGCCCGAAGCTCGCGAAAGTGCGCGGGCGTCGGGCCTGCCTTGAATGTACGCAATTGTTGCAAGGTCTAGAAATGCAGCCGCATCTCGCGGATCTGCGGTCACGCGTTCGACCAATGTATTCCATAAGGGCGTTAGGTCGATTCCGCCCATTGCCATGGTTGCCAGCTTCGAATTTCCGAGCGGTACCGGCGGCTGTGCGGCCATTGCAAGTTCGGGCTCGATTAGGGCCACTGTCATTATGCGCTTGCTTCCTTAAGCGGCGCAATTTTTAAGCTGAGCATCACCAAATGCGACCGTCGCATTGATCAGCGAATCGATATCGCGTTCATCGGTCCGGTGATTGACAATCGCCGCACGAATTGCGAGATGACCATCAATCATTGTGGTCGATGGCGCGACAATCCCGGATTCTTGAAGATCGGCGACAATGTTTGCGTTCAGCCGGTTTGCGTCTTCACCGCGGTAACGAAAACATACGATGTTGAGCGCAACGGGCGCGAGCAGCTTGAGCATCGGCGCCGCAAGCGCGGCTGTGCCGAAATGCGCCCGAACTTCGTTGGGGATCGGCTGCCACACCAGCCGCTCACGGGTATGTTCAACATAATCGAGAATATTGTCGAGCATCTCGGTGACCTTGAGCACGAACGCTCTGCCAATCGGACGGATCGAGACCTGCTCAAGGCATGCAAATGTGGGGCTTTATCCATTTCATCGGCAGGCTTTCACGAATTCATTAACTATAAGTTTCATTAACTTATTAACCTTTGGCAACGCCCGTTCTCGGTACGGCTTGCATCTGAAACGCAACACTTCGCTTCCTTGGCAAACTTGCCCAGAACCATGGCGCTCACCGCGTCCAGGATTTTTTAATCGCCGAATGCCGATATGCCCACCGCTCACCCGAATCCGGCGAATCCACCACCATTGTGGCGTTGACCGCGAAAAGCAACACGTCACCATTCGGACTGAGTGGCCGAAATCGATGCCTCCGTAGTCGAGGCCGAGTTCTTGCGCAATTTGCCCAAGCGCCAAGACCAGCCAGCCGATGGCGCTCAGCTGCACGCTCTAGGCACTGATTTTTTCAGGCTTTGGCTTGGTTCGCCGGAAAGTTGCCGCATGCGGCTCGCAGATGCGCGCCAGCGATGCATCGTCGGCGAAGATAGGCCTTCGGCCAATAGGTCACGCGCTCCTTCACCGTTCCTTCGTTGAACGGCCATTTCGGCTCGTCGACTGCAAAATTCGGATTTTCCGCTATGAATGCATCAATCGCGCCGAGCGGGTTATTCCAAGCCCATTCGGGCTTGGTGCGCTGACCGCCTACGACCTGGGCCATGATACCGTCGGTTGCGACGATGTAGGAACCCGGCGTCACCATCGGCCCATAAAGGCGTAGCTCCTCCAACACGTGATCGCGCGTATGGTTGCTGTTCGAGCAGAACAAGCACGATCTCTTCGGGTTTGATCCTGCTGCGTACCATGTCGGCAATTTCTGGTGCGGTCGAGCTGCCTCAATCAATTCGATCCGCTTGAACATCTCATGTCCTTCGATGGCCGCTTCGATTGTGTGGGCGAATATCGATATCCACGCCGATGACTCGTCCGTGGCCGATAGCCTCGAACAAAGAACGCCTAAGAGATCAGCACCGCCATGAGCTACGCCAGTTTCCACGATCACGTCGGGCTTCAATTGAGTAAATAATTCCTGCACACGGATCATATCTTCCGGAAGTTGGATTATGGCATGATCCCATCCAGCTGAAGCTGTAAACGTACTTCCGTGTCCCAACCTACCCGGAGCCACGCATGGCTGACGACGTTGAAAGCTTCAGCAGTATCCATCGAAATGCGCCGTTCAGTGCCATCCTCCTCTTTGAGGGTTACGGTATATCTTTTCGGTGTCTATTATGATCATCGTTAGCGTATCATGTCCGTGTTGGTGTTGGCGTTGGCGCAAACTACGCCCCGAAACCGCGCACCGACGCAATTACGTGGTCGACATCTTCGTCTGACATTTCGAGTGGAACGGCAGACTGACGATCTCATGCCCGACCCGTTCGGTCACTGTAAGGTCCCCGCGGCGGGCACCTTTCAGGAGGCTGAACCAGTGGCCAGGCTGCCAATGGATACCTGTGTCAACCCCCCTATTGCGGAGAAGACTCCGAAATTCATCTCGGCGACCATCAATGATGCGCACGTAGAACATAAATGGGATGACGTCGTTGACTCACCCGCCCGGGTGCGCAGCCATGACAAGTCGCTCAGACCGTCCCTCAAACGCTGAAATGTCTCCTGGCGAGTCTGTACAATCTCGTCGAACTTGCGCAGCTGTGCCAGCCCGATCGCTGCATGTAGGTTGGCCATATGGTACCTGAATCCTAGCCGCTCCACGTCGTAGTTCCAGGCCCTTTGGTTCTGGTACATAACATGACTCCTGCTTCATACGAATAGTCGCATCTCTGAATTCGCTCAAGCTCGTCCTCGGAGCTCAGCAGTAGAGCACCGCCGTTGATTGTAGTGACCGTCTTCACAGGATCGAAGCTGAAACATCGTTATATCGGAAAAGGAGCCGACAGGCTTCCCTTTGTATCGAGAACCGAAAGAGTGTGCAGCATCATGGATAATGCGAGGTCGTTGCGGCCTGCGATCTCTTGCGCGCGGTCGTGGTCGCAGAGATGGCTACCGTAGTCCATGACTATCATCGCCTTGGTTTCAGGCCCGATCAACTTCGCGGCCTTATCCAAGTCAGCACACAGCGTGTCGTCCTGGCAGTCGCAGAATACGGGACTGGCGCCCGTCGCCAGGATGGCCTGGAAGTCGGCGATGTTGTTGAATGAGGGTGTGATGATCTCGTCACCCGGTCCTGCCCCGATAAGCAACAGAGCAAGATGGAGTGATGCATGTCCCGTGCTTAGAGCTGCCGCGTGGCGGAGTCCGGCTCCCATGTGTTCGTTAAGATCAGTCTCAAACTCGCCGACGTAACTGCCCATGCCAAGCCAGCCTAATTCAGCGCTTCTTTGGCTGCCCGTATCTCTCCCTCTTCGAGCCATGGCCGATATACCGGAATTTGCTCAGTGCTGTGGTTCATATGTTCAGCTCTCGGATCACTTCCCGCGAAAGCGGGGGGACTCGGGCACAATTGCGCGGCGATAGGGACTGGGCGACACCACTAGGTATCGACCAATGCCTTTTGGGCCAGATGCTTCAGTATTTGATAGTCGTCCTGATGTAGTAAGTCAGCGAGCCCCTGTTTCACCGCCTGCGGCAGGACCTCGACCTTATGCCCACGCATCTCAATGTAAGCGCATTCGTAGGGCGGATACCAGAATGCCCGCGCCGTTCGTTCGATAGTCTCTGCGTCGGCTTCAGGCGGAATGCGCTTCAACGCCATGAACTCCTCGCGCGTGAAATACCGCATCCGGCTCCGATCCTGTTCGACCATTGGAAGGGCTTCCCCGCGCTCGACGCGTTGAGGATATCAACGAACAAGGTAATCATCTCAGCTTGGGCCCGGCTTTCCAAGGACCAAGCAGTTCTGTAACAGCATCAATTGGAAAGCGCCGGACCTCGCAGAGCGGACCAGTATCGAAACCCTCATCCATATGGTGCATGTACAGCCGTAATACGAGGCTCCCTCTAAGATAGCCAAGTTATAAAACCCCATCCGCCATATTCAGGGAGCGGCGCAGCATGGAAATTCAGTGCTGCCGTCTCCGCCATCTGCAGCGTGCGAGCCTTGACACGATGCCGGTACATATAGCTCACGACGAGTGTGACACGGGTTTCAGCCGGAACCTCGCTCTGCAGATAGACCGGGATGCCGTGGTTCTGCGCCACCTCAGACAGTCGACGACCCTTGAGCCAAGGATGTGGCTCTTCCCTGGAGACTACCACGCCCGCAAACGTTCCAATTCCGCTCAATGGCCGTCTCAAGGGCCACAAGTGCTCCCGGCTTGATCCCAGGAGCAGGAGGCTAAGTTTCTTCTTCATCATTCCTCCGATGAATGGTCAATGTAGTGAATGCGAAGTTTTAAGCGACCTCTAGTTTCATCATCGCCTAACGAATTTCATCGCCGGCTACGCCCTCTTCCAAAGAAACGGCTTCGATTACGAGAATGTCCCGCCGAGTTGACTTGTGATCGCATCCAACAGGTCTCCTTTTCCCGAAGAATAATAACGCCGTACCGCGATTGGGGAAACGAGTGGCCTAGAAGTAGCTGATATCCTCCATCCCGCTCCGACATCTCCACCGGCTCGGCGGGCCATTCGATGCCGAAGGCTGGATCGTTCCAGCGCACGCCCTGGACAGCAGAGGGCACGTAGTCCGCTCCCATAAGGTAGGCCACATCGCTATCATCTTCTAAGGTCATAATTCCGTGCGCGCAGCCGGGGAATATAGAGTTCCGCGCTTGCGGCGATAGCTCCACGCTCGCCCACCGGCGATCAGGTCTTGGATTCTGGGCGCAAATCGATCGCGACGTCCAAGATCCGGCCGCGCACGCATTGCACGAGCTTCGACTTGCCGATGGGGCTCTGCTTGATAGTGCAATCCGCGAAGGGTGAAAGCGCGGCGATTATGCGAGATGTTCGCCTGTCTGATCCGCATGGAGATGCCAGCCTTCTCGAATTCTTTCGCAAAAGGTGCGGCAAAGACGCGCGACTGTCCTCGATCGCTTCGAGTTCGACGATCATTACGCCCTCAAGCGCCGTGGGCATGAAGCGCATGACTCAATCGACGCGAATTTCTGGAATGGCCGTCACGAAACGGCCACCCCAGGAGCGGGTATAGGCGAGCTTGCGACGATTTCATCACGGAGATTCCACGGCAGATAAGGATGTAGCCGGGGCGGACCTCTTGCGATCGCCTCCGGCGCCCGAACGGGAATGTGGCTACCCGGAAGCAGTTTACCTGCTTTGCGGGGTTGCGATCGGCGACAAAAGCAATCTCCCCGGTTCCAACGCCCGAATAGTTGAGTAGAGTATTGCCCTTTGCGGCGGCGCCATAGGCGACAACGATCTTGCCTTCGGTCTTCGCCTTTGAGAAAGGCGAGAAGTCGTTGCGAACGTTTTCGACGCGCGCCTGAAGCCTGCATAGCCCTCGGCGCGGTCAAGACTGGCTGCATCCTCAGCGCGAACGGCAGCAACGCCTGGCCCGACCGGGTACGAAGCTTGGACCCTACAGGCGAAGACGCGTAGCGAGCCGCCATGGGTGGGCACTTCGTCGACGTCGAACACGCGCAGCCCATGACGCGCAAAGATGTGCTCTACAGCGACGAGCGAGAGATAGGTGAAATGCTCGTGATAAATCGTGTCGAACTGCACATGCTGGATCAGATGGAGCAGGTGCGGAAACTCGACAGTGAAGACCCCTGATGGTTTCAGAATAACGCGGACGCCTTCGACGAAATCGTTGATATCCGGAACATGGGCAAGGACGTTTTTTGCAGCCAGAAGATCGGCAGACTTGCCTTCACCTGCCAGCCGCCGCGCCGTCTCCGCGCTAAAAAATGCAACCTCCGTTGGAATGCCTTCCGCGCGCGCGACTTCGGCGACATTCGCCGCCGGCTCAATGCCGAGCGCGGGGATGCCGGCCGCTACGAAATTCCGCAGCAGATAGCCGTCATTGCTCGCCACCTCGACGACCTGACTTTTGGCGATTCGAGGCCGAACCGCGCGATGACCATATCGGCATAGGCCCGGCAATGGGCTAGCCAGCTATCGGAATAGGACGAAAATATACGTAATCGTGGAAAATCTCGCTGGGCGGCGCGACGCTGTCCACCTGCACCAGTAGGCAGGAATCGCAGACCCGGCGTGCAGCGGAAAGATGGGATCGATCTGGTTCGCGCGCGCCAGTGAAACAAACGCATTCGACAGCGGCGACATGCCGAGATCGACCAGCGTACGCGTCAAGGCGCGCCGCAACCCTGACAACAGGAGCGGGTCTCGGTCACGGCATAGCCTCGTAACGCGCAATCTGATCCATGCACAGGGTGCGCGGATCCGCACCCTTGATGAATGCCATGTACCATTCTACCGCCGATGGATCGCTTCCCGCCCGGAAAGCCGAGAGCGCCAGCCAAGCGTTTTGCGGGCAAGCGAAGCATCGAGCGACAGCAGTTGCATTTCTTTGGGCTGGAATCCGTGCGCCAATTGCCAGCCAATGCTGGAGCCCAGCCCGTCGAGTACCGCCTCGGTCGCCTCCATGACAGTCAGAGCATCACCCTGTTGGGGGCCGAGTTCAGTACTTCTCGGCACGCCGCTCGCACCGGAAGCGAGCTTCCGATATAGATCAAATAACCGGACAGAAGATCCAACACGTGCTGCCAGGGTCGTGTTGCCTTAGGATTGCGCAATATGACCGGTACGCCGGCTACATGGGCACGCCACAGATCCGGAATGAGACGGTCGCTCCGCCCAATCTCGCCACCTACGACATTGCCAGCCCGCGCCGTCACCACGGGTGCACCATCTTTGCCGAAAAGCTTTCCGCAAAGCAGGCGCTCACGATTTCCGCAGCCGCTTTGGAGGCCGAATACGGATCGTGCCCACCGAGTCTATCCTGTTCCACGAACGGCCGCCCGGAATCCGAATTCGCGTAAACCTTGTCGCTCGTGACCGCCAACACCGCTAGCAATCCTTCCAGATCCCGTAGCGACTGAAGAACGTTGGCAGTGCCCATGACGTTCGTCGTGATGGTTTCAATGGGCTCACGGTATGAGTAGCGCACAAGTGGCTTTGCAGCCATATGAATGGCGATGGTCGGCCGCGCGAAAGCAATCGTTTTTGAAACAACGGACGGGCTTCGAACATCGCCAATCCGGGAAACCAACCGGGGATGCGGAGATGTCAGATTGAAGATGCTCGGGTCAGTGTCTCGTGGCCAGTGCAAGCCCGATCGTAGTCGCGCCAAGCTGCTCAGTCGACAAAGATAGCCATGTGCCCTTGAAGCCCGTATGACCGGTTAACAGCACGCGCTGCTGCGACCAAAATCTTCTGTCTGGTAGCATTATATGTCCGGTCCAACTCAAAATTTTCGACGGAGCTTCGCCCTTACTCTCGAGATGGCTTTGTCTCGCAGCGTATCTATTGCACGCCAAAAGCCTTCAGGTGTTCCTTCCCACAGCGCGCTGCGTTTTCGACGCGGTCGAGAACGCAGGAGTCGCGTACAATGAAACTGCCGATTGACATAGCCACTATCATCCGCCGGTTTTCGGCAAAACTTACAACGCGACTGCTCATCAAACGATGTGGCGCCGCAGCGGCCAGTCCTCATGATTTCCTTGTTCTATCGCCAAACTTTCCAAGGAGCTTTCTCAGAACTCCATAGTTCTTCGAGATATTTTTGTCCCGGAGAGTATCCATAGCCTGCCAGAAGCCAGCGTGCTTGAAAGCCATGAGTTGCCCGCACCTAGCGATGGTCGCCAGCGTTGCGCCTTCCCAGCTAGTCTCGTCTCCTTCGATAAAATTGATGCATTTTGGGGAAAGTATGAAAAACCCGACCATTAATTAGGCCTCCATCGCCGCGGGGCTTTTCCATAAACTCCGCAACCGTGGGCCATTTATTTCTAGCGCTCCATACCGGCCGGGCGGTTGAACGGCCGTCACCGTCGCCAACTTGCCATGGGCCTTGTGGAATACGATTTGTGCTGAAATATCAATATCAGCCAACCCATCACCATAAGTAAAGCAAAGCCTCTTCATCTCGAAGAAAATCACTGACGCGTTTAAGGTGGCTGCCAGTCAAACTAGTTTCGCCTGTATACTTGAACGATGTCACTCTCCAAGGCTCGGCTTTCCGATGGTGAACTTCCATGTTGTTACTCGTCATGTCGATCGTGACATCCGACATGTGCAGAAAGTAATTAGCAAAATATTCCTTGATGACGTAGCCCTTGTAACCGCAGCAGATCACGAAGTCGTTGGCGCCGTGCGCCGAATAATCTTCATGATGTGCCAAGGATCGGCTTCCCGCCGATTTCGATCATCGGCTTAGGCTTTAGATTGCTCTCCTCGGAAATGCGAGTACCGAGTCCCCCGGCGAGGATAACGACTTTCATGGAAACTCGCGATGATCTGGTTGCCAAACGCAAGAACGGATCGGCGCAACAGCCGCGGACCGATCGCAGGCCGATCAGCCACTCATCACCACGCCACCGACTGATTCGTCTTAGGGAAAATAGTAACTGGCCTTATTTCCTCAAGCAAACCGGAACCCCAGGCGCGCTTGCCGATTCCGGATCCAGCAACGGAGGTAGGACGGGCCTTCATTTATTAAGCTACGTTGGCAACCACGGCCGACCGATCATTGGCCACCTGATTAAGCTCAGCGGGGTATCTCAAACCCGTTAGGGTTTGTTAACTACCAGTGTTTATCTTTCACAACGGCGGGAGATCAGGATTGTAATTAATGTCAATTATAACCAGCGGGTCTTTAGGTTGGCTTATTCAGCGCAGACGGCCCAAATTAATTGGCTGCAAACAGCGGCAAGCAGTAGCGCGTCGAGCACCTCCAATTGGATCGACCCATCGAGCTCGGCGAGTGACCCTGTAAACGCTGCGGCCGACGCATTTGCCGCGGCCGCAAGTACTCAATCGTCCGGTCAGTTCTTTATAGAGAACGAAGTCATGCAGGCGATTGCAGCGAAAGCGGCTGCTTCGAATCAATCGACGCAGACAGATGTTAATGAAAATCGCTTGAAATTAGACGCCTGAATTCAGCTGCAGTGATCGAATTCTGCCCACAAACGACAAAGCTGCCGAACTCTTCGCTCGACAACGTTTCGGATGCGCGGCACAAGCGTCGCGGCCCCGGTCGCCATCCTTGCGGCTTTGAGTGGATGTCCTACGCAGATCGCCGACCGAGCGGTTCGCGAATTCGACCTTTCATCGGCTTCTCAGCCCCTCCTAATTTCATGAAATAAAAAATACCCCTTATTCACACGCTAGCTTTGGATACGCCGGCAGCACGCGAGACAGGCTTGCGCTTGTTAAGGATCGCATCCCAAAAATCAAAATAGTTTTGCGCGTGGCTTTTGGAAACCAGTGCAATCACAGTGCTGATATCCGTCAGCATACTGTCAAAGGACTTCGTCCCAGTTATTGCCTGCAATTTCGCGCACAGTTTTGCGGCGTCTTTCGCAAAAGATGATCCAAAAGTCTGCCGTTCATGACCTTTAAATCGAGCAAACATCGTCCCGAACCAGCTATTTGTGATGGCCTGACGTTGCGCGAGTGAATAGTCTGGAAACAGGTCCGAATTGAGTGCCAGCGCCGCACCCTCGAACCCACATAGAAACCAATGCAGCTTGTTGATGGCAGGATCCAATCCCGCTGCCGTGTAGAAATCGACATCCTGCTTCTGCCCGGTTTCGGTTTTCTCCCAGGCTCCAAAGTCATAAAGGTACAAAAGCCGCGGGAGACGGACGAATTTTCCATTGAGCAGATAGAGCAGGCAAAGAATCTGATCGTGAAATGAGAATAGAAGGGCATCTCCCCCATGAAACCGAAGATGCGCTTGACCATTTCTCGCCGCAGCACCGAGTAAAACAACACGTTCGGACCAGGTTCATTCAGATACCCGGCCACGCGCGCCGCAACGTCATCCGACTCCACATCCTGATAGTTGATGATCGACGACCCTATCGATGATTCAACGACATAGGCGCCGGTCACACCGGCGATCGAAGAATCCTTTCCAAACTGCCTGATTATGCCGGGCAGCGCCGCGATGGCACGATCGAAGCAGAAGTCGTCGTCCGCCAGACAAAAAATGAATTCACTTTTTGCCAGCCGGATGATTTCGGAAAAATTTTCTCGCGGTTCGCACGGATCGGCGAGGACAATATTGCAATTGTCACGTTGAAAATGGGCGAGCAACTCACGTTTTTGCGCGTTTCCCGAATTGTCGCGAACGATGACTTCGATGTCCGGCCCGGCCCAGGAACAGGCCTGCGCGATTCTAGAACATGCCAGGAAGATCGTGCCGATGTGTCGGCAGCAAAATAGAGAGTTGCACTGACCTCACTGCCCGTTGAGGGGGGCGCGCTTATGCACCGCATCACGTAGATCAGCGCCGCTGCAA
>CAVULP010000008.1:0-305818 GCA_963742375.1 uncultured Alphaproteobacteria bacterium | reverse complement strand
CAAGACCGCGACCGCGCCCGCCGCGGCGGTGGCGCAGAAGGTCGTGCTGTTCGACGAGGATCCGACCAATCGCCAAGGCAAGCGCTACGTCGGCTCGGTGATCTGGCGGACCGAGGCCATCTCGCCCGGTCCGGCAAGCCGCCCGAACTCGCCATCCGGGCCGACGTCGAAATCCCCGAACGCCAGATGCGCATGACCTGGTCGCTGCGCCGCAATACCGACAAGGCGCTGCCGGCCAGCCACACCTGCATCCAGATCCTGTTCACGCTGCCGCCGGATTTCCCGTACGGCGGCATCGTCAACGTGCCGGGAATGTGGATGAAGAGCCGAACAGCAGGGGCGCGGCGTGCCGCTCGCCGGCCTCGCCGTCAAGGTGACCAACGGCTATTTCCTCATCGGCCTGTCGGCGGTGGAGATCGACGTCCAGCGCAACATCGAGATGCTCAAGGAGCGCGACTGGCTCGACATCCCGCTGGTCTATACCAGCGGCAAGCGCGCCATCCTCGCGCTCGAGAAGGGCACGCCCGGCCAGCGCGCTTTCACGGAAGCGTTTCGGGCCTGGGGGCAGGATTCGTGTCGTCCCCCGCAGGCGGACGATCAGTCATCAGCAGACATTGCCCGCTTTTCGCGGGGCAATGACAGCCGAATGTGAGGAAGCGCGTTGCAAAAACAAAATGGCCGGGCTTTTGGCCCGGCCAAGATGTGATCGAGACCTGGTGACGTCGTCTTAAAACTGACCGCGCCGCGATCGCGGCCGCCTGCGGCGGCTGCTCCATCGCGGCGACGCGGTTCTTCACCGCCTTCTGCACCTTCTCGAAGGCGCGCACCTCGATCTGGCGCACGCGCTCGCGCGAGACGCCGAACTCCGCGCCGAGATCCTCGAGCGTGATCGGCTCGTCGGCGAGGCGGCGCGCCTCGAAGATGCGCCGCTCGCGGTCGTTGAGCACGTCGAGCGCCGTCGCCCAGCGCCTTGCGGCGGTTGTCGCTCTCCTCGCTCGTCGGCCAGTGCGCTTCCTGGTCGGCGGGTCGTCGACCAGCCAGTCCTGCCATTCGCCGGAGTCGCCGTCCTCGCGGATCGGCGCGTTGAGCGACGCGTCGCCGCCGAGCCGGCGGTTCATGTCGACCACGTCCTGCTCGGTGACGCCGAGCCGCTTGGCGATCAGCTTGACCTGGTCGGGCCGCAGGTCGCCTTCCTCGAGCGCCGGAGATCTGTGCTCTTGGCCTTGCGCAGGTTGAAGAACAGCTTCTTCTGGTTGGCGGTGGTGCCCATCTTCACCAGCGACCACGAGCGCAGGATGTATTCCTGGATCGCGGCCTTGATCCACCACATGGCGTAGGTGGCCAGCCGGAAGCCCTTCTCGGGCTCGAAGCGCTTGACCGCCTGCATCAGGCCGACATTGCCTTCCGAGATCACCTCGGAGATCGGCAGGCCGTAGCCGCGATAGCCCATGGCGATCTTGGCGACCAGGCGCAGATGGCTGGTGACGAGCTTGTGCGCGGCTTCACGGTCGCCGTGCTCACGCCAGCCTGCGCGCCAGCATGTATTCTTCCTGCGGTTCCAGCATCGGGAACCGGCGGATTTCGTCCAGATAGTGTGAAAGGCCGGATTCGGCCTTGAGTGCCGGTAGTACGGCGGTACGGGCCATGACAGCGCCCTCCTTCAATTGCCCCCGATAATCGGCAGGCTGTAGTCGCCGCCGCTCCCCGAGCCGACGGCGCACATTTCCGATTTCGCAAGTGCAGCATACCGGAGCGGGTTCGCGAAAACTAGGGCGATGGCCGTCACGTCGCTGTGACATGCATCAACGTCAAGCAAATCATTGGATTTGCTGATTTATTTCGGCCACTCGCGCCTGCATAGGCGGTCTGCAACCGAGCCACTAGGTCTAACGACGCAAATCGCCCGGCGTTCCAATTGGAAGGCCAGGTTTTTCCGGTATTCGGGGTGTCTGATAACCGCCGATATGGTGTGGCGGGTTGCGGATTTCAAGAACGCGGCTTGCGCATGGATTGAGCGAACATATAGTTCCCTCTTCGGTTGTATTGCCTTGGGGGCCGGCCATGACGTGGCGTGTCGCCAAAAGCCTCGAGACCTTGCGCCGCCAGGTCAACGACATGGCGCCGGGCGCGCGACCGCGAGCGACGGCACCATCGGCGATCAGTCGCACCAGCTCACGAACTCCGACCACAATCCGAACGCGGCCAATGTCGTCACCGCCATGGACATCACGCACGATCCCGCGCACGGCGTCGATGCCGGCGCCATGGCGGAGATGCTGCGGGTCAGCCAGACCCGCGCATCAAATACATCATCTCCAACCGCCGCATCGCCTCGAGCAAAATTCAGCCCTGGGTGTGGCGGCCCTATAGCGGCGCCAACGCGCACACCAAGCATTTTCATGTCTCGGTGATGGCCGACCCGAAATTGTACGACGATACGGCGCCCTGGGCGCTCGACCGCGTCATGCGCGTGCAGCCGCCGCTGTTCGCGGCGGGCTCCAAGCGCTGCACCGAGATCGTCGCCACCGTGTTCGGCGGGGCGGCCGATCCCAATACCAGCGCCTATGACGAGCACGACATCACCGACGAGGAGTTCGGCGTGGCGCTGCCGATCCGTTTCAAGGTGCGGCCGCTGCCGCGCGTGCGCGTCTTCAATGGCAAGGCCTCAGTCGAATGCGAGATCGTCGATGTCGGGCCGTGGAACACCGACGATCCTTATTGGGAAAACGACGAGCGGCCGCAGGCGGAAACCGGCGTCGACCGGCGCGGGCGCACGACCAATGGCGCCGGCATCGATCTGACGCCGGCGGCCGCCAAGGCCATCGGCCTTGCGGGCAAGGGCAAGGTCGATTGGGAATTTATCTCGGCGTCGGCCGCCGAAAAAATCGAGGAGAAGGTCGCCGAAGCGATCGACGAGCAGGCGGTTCTGCTCGAGCAGTTGCTGGCGCTGCGGGAAAAAATCGAGCGGCAGGCGGGGCGGCCGCAATCGCCCGAACACTTGCGCAAGATCGTCGAGGTCACCGGCGCCATACTCGACGCCGCCGCGCGCCGGCCGCTGATCAAGTGACCGGCTAAGGCCAGCGCCGCGTGCAAGCGGCGCAGATCGTCCGGCAGTTGCGAGCGGAATTCCAGCAGTTCGCCGCTGTCGGGATGTTGGAAGCTCAGCAGATAAGCATGCAAGGCTTGCCGCCCGAGCGCGTCGAGCGCGGCGCGCGCCGGCGGCGAAAGCAGGCTGGCCTTGGTTTTAAAGCCGCTTGAATAGGTCGCGTCGCCCAAAATCGGATGCCCGATATGGGCAAGATGCACGCGGATCTGGTGCGTGCGGCCGGTTTCCAGCGTGCAGGCGAGCAGGCTCGCCACCGGCTTGCCGTCGCCGCCGGCGAAATGCTCCAGCACCTGCCAATGCGTCACCGCTTCGCGTCCGTCCTCGCGCACGGCGCGCTTGTCGCGCGCATGCGGATGGCGGTCGAGCGGGGCGTCGATAACGCCTTTCGGCTTGGCCGGCGCGCCCCAGACGAAGGCGAGATAGCCGCGCGCGAGCGGGCCTTCGGCCTTTTCGGCGAATTGCTTGCTGAGCGCCCGGTGCGCGGCGTCGGTCTTGGCCACCACCATCAGGCCGCTGGTGTCCTTGTCGAGCCGGTGCACGATGCCGGGCCGCTTGACGCCGCCGATGCCTGAGAGGCTCGCGCCGCAATGCGCGATCAGCGCGTTGACCAGCGTGCCGTCGCCGCATGACCGGCGGCGGGATGCACGACCAGGCCGGGCGGCTTGTCGATCACGATCAGCGCATCGTCCTCGTAGATAATATTGAGCGGAATTGCCTCGCCCGTCGGCTTGGGTTCTTCGGGCGGCGGCAAATTGAGGGTGATGGTGTCGCCGGATTTGACCTGCGCGTTCGGATCGCGGATCGTGCGCGCCGCGACCGTGACCTGGCCGTCGAGGATGAGCGCTTTGAGCCGCGAGCGCGATAGTGCGGGCAGGCGCGCGGCCAGCACGCGGTCGAGCCGCTGGCCGGCCTCTTCGGCTGCGATGGTGACGGTTTCGGTGGCGCGCTCTGTCATGGTTCAGGTCATGGGTTAGGCGATGTCCGACGAAAGGCCATTGAGTCCGGAAGCCGAGCGCGCGATCGCGAACGTGCGCCGGCTGATGCTGATCGCCAGCGTGACCACCTTCCTGGCGGTTGCCGCCGTGCTCGGCGTCATCGGCTACCGCGTTTTTCACCTGGGGGGAAGCGCGCCCTCGTCGAGCGCCTTCGTGGACGTGACCGCCGCGCTGCCGGCCGGCGCCAAGGTGCTCTCGACCGCGGTCGGGGCCGACCACATTGTGGTGACGATCGAGGTTGCCGGCGCGATCGAAGTGCTCACCTTCGATCCCGACACGCTCAGGCCGCTGGGGCGGCTGCGGCTCAAAGCGCCTTGATCTTCTCCAGCACCGGCAAGAGATATGAGATGAACCTCTCCGGGTCCTCGCTCATTGGGAAATGCCCGAGCCCCTTCATGATGGTGGCCGGCGCGCCGGTTTTCTCGGCCACCGCCAGCGTGCCCTCCGCCGTGCAGGAATAGTCGTATTCGCCGGTCAGCAGGAACAGCGGGCAGCGCGTGACGTCGATCTCGCCGAGCTTGCCGCGGATGTCGCCGTCGATCATGTAGAAGTGCAGGTCGCCCTTGAACACGCCCGGCCCGCTTTGCATGTAGTGCCACAGCGTCTCCCAGCGGCCTTCGCTCGGCGCGGTCGGCGCGATCAGCCCGGACACCACGCCGGCGCAGACCATGCCGCCATGCACGTCGGGGCGGTTGAGCCACGACAGGTCGTAATAGGGCGCGGTATAGGCCGCGGTCTCCAGCCCGATCAGCGCGCGGAAGCGCTCCGGCTTCTCGTGCGCGAGATGCAGCACGATGCGCCCGCCGATCGAGCAACCCATGGCCACGGGCCTGTCGAGTTCGAGCGCGTCGGCGACGCCGACGATCAGATCGACATAGGCGCGCGAGGTGAGCTGGTATTCCTTGTCCTGCCAGCCCACGGGCGGCGAGGACTTGCCGTGCCAGGGCATGTCGAAGGCGATGACGCGGAAGTTCGCCGTCACGCGTTCATCGTTCATCAGCCCGCGGAACTGGCGGCCGTCGGAGCCGGCGGTGTGCAGGCAGAGCAGGGGAATGCCGCTGCCCGCCTCCTCGACATAAAGCCGCTGCGGCTCGCCCAAGAGCTCGCAATGCAGATAGCGGCCGGTAATCGGTTCGAAGCGCGGGCTCATCGCTTGGCCTCCCGACGTGGGGCGGCGATCACGTCCTTGAAATAGAGCAGGTTGCTCATGAAGGGGTGGATGTCGCCTTCCACCTGCATGAGTTTCTGCTTGACCAGCGCGAAAATGTCGGTGAAGCCGAGCGGCGGCAGCGGCTGCCAGAACTTCTCCCACACCGCGCGCGAGGCGCGCAGCGCGAAGCTGTAGTCGGGCGTGATGAAGGGGCCGGGCGTCACCTTGGCGACGCGGCCCTCCTGGATGCGGATCAGGGTATAGGCGTCGTCGATGGCGATCATGAAGGTGGTGTCGACGAAGCGGCCGCGCCGGATCAGGCCGGCGTCGGCGTTCACGAGGCGGGCGATGGTGTCGATCATGCGAGGGCACTCCGTGGCCCCCGCAGGGTGGAATCTTGGCGAGCCGCCGGCAAGCTTGCGCCTCCGGCGGATCGAGGTTATCTCGGAGGCCTTGGCCTTAGCTCCCTTCGTCTAGCGGCCCAGGACGTCGCCCTCTCACGGCGAAAACAGGGGTTCGAGTCCCCTAGGGAGCGCCAAAAGGTCAAATTGCGGGGCGGACGATTTTATCGGCGATCGCGCAGCACGACGTAGATCGCCGGAATCACCAGCACCGTCAGCAGCGTCGACGAGGCCAGGCCGAACAGCAGCGAGATCGCCAGGCCCTGGAAGATCGGGTCGAGCAGGATCGTGGCGGCGCCGATCATGGCGGCGAGCGCGGTCAGCAGGATCGGCTTGAAGCGCACGGCGCCGGCCTCCAGCAGGACCTCGCGCAAGGTCTTGCCGGCGCCGGCGCCGTGGCGGATGAAATCCACCAGCAGGATCGAGTTGCGCACGATGATGCCGGCGAGCGCGATGAAGCCGATCATCGAGGTGGCGGTGAACGGCGCGCCGAACAGCCAGTGGCCGAGCACGATGCCGATCAGCGTGAGCGGGATCGGCGTCAGGATCACCAGCGGCAGCTTGAAGCTGCCGAACTGCGCGACCACCAGGATGTAGATGCCGACGATCGCGACCATGAAGGCGGCGCCCATGTCGCGGAAGGTGACATAGGTGATCTCCCATTCGCCGTCCCACAGGATCGCCGGCTTGGCCTCGTCGTCGGGCTGGCCGTGGAAGCGGATGGTCGGCGTTGCCGAGCTTGCCCCAGTCGTGCGCGGCGATTTTGCTGTCGACGTCGAGCATGCCGTAGATCGGCGCTTCGTAGCTGCCGGCGAGTTCCGCCATCACCATGTCGGCGAAGCGGCCGTCGCGGCGGAAGATGGTGGGCGAGCCGGGCTCCTTGCTGACGCGCACCACGTCGCCGAGTTCGACCACGGTCTTGTTGCCCGGCACGGTATTGGCCGGCACCGGCGTCGAGGCCAGCGCATCGCTCCAGGACAGATTGCGCTTGGGCAGCCGCACCACGATCTCGATCGGATTGCGGCCCTCGCCGCGGTGCGAATAGCCGACGGTTGTGCCGCCAAACAGCGCTTGGATCGTGTCGTAGACGTCGCGTTGCTCGACCCCGAAGAACTCCAGACGATCCTGATCGATGGAGATCCGCAGGCGCGGGCGCGGCTCGCCGATCGAATCGTCGATATCGACGATGTAGGGCACCGAAGCGAAGATTTTCTCCAGTTCGTGGGCGACGGCGCGGCGCGTCTTGGAATCGGGGCCATAGACTTCGGCCAGCAGCGTCGACAGCACCGGCGGGCCGGGCGGCACCTCGACCACGCGCGCCACCGTGCCGGCCGGCAGGCTGACCGTCTTGAGGCGCGCGCGCAGATCGAGCGCGATGGCGTGGCTGGCGCGGCCGCGCTCGCCGCGCGGCGCCAGATTGAGCTGCAATTCGCCGAGCTCGGGCGCTTCGCGGACGTAATAGTGCCGCACCAGACCGTTGAAATTGAACGGCGCCGGCGTGCCGGCATAGGTCTCGATCGAGCGCATCTCCGGCAATTGCCTGGCCGCGTCGGCGATCGAGAACAGGGTGCGCTCGGTGTCTTCGAGCGTCGCGCCCTCGGGCAGATCGACCACCACCGACATTTCCGACTTGTTGTCGAACGGCAGCAGCTTGACCGTCACCGTCTTGGTGACGAACAGAACGCACACCGCCAGCGTCGCGACGCCGACGCCGATGAGGAAAATCCAGGCGCGCTTGCGGCTGCGCAGGATCGGGCTGGCGAAGCGGCGGTAGAAGCGGCCGAGCAGGCCTTCGCCATGCGCGGCCTCGTGCTCGTGCACGGCTTTGCCTTCCGGGTGCAGGCGCAGCATCAGCCAGGGCGCGATCGTCATGGCGACGAAGAACGAGAACAGCATGGCGGCCGAGGCGTTGGCCGGGATCGGCGCCATGTAGGGACCCATCAGGCCGGACACGAACAGCATCGGCAGCAGCGCGGCCACCACGGTGAGCGTGGCGACGACGGTGGGGTTGCCGACCTCGGCCACCGCCTCGACCGCGCCTTGCAGCCGCGAGCGGCCGTCGCGCATCGCCCAATGGCGGGCGATGTTCTCCACCACCACGATGGCGTCGTCGACCAGAATGCCGATGGAGAAGATCAGCGCGAACAGGCTGACGCGGTTGATGGTGTAGCCCATCAGCTTGGCGGCAAAGAGCGTGAGCAGGATGGTGGTCGGGATCACCACCGGCGTCACCAGCGCCTCGCGCCAGCCGATGGCGAAGGCGATCAGCACCACGATGGAGACGGTGGCAAGGCCGAGATGAAACAGCAGCTCGTTGGCCTTGTCGTTGGCGGTCTCGCCGTAGTCGCGCGTGACGGTGACGTTGACGTCGGCGGGGATGAGCCGCCCGCGCACGTTTTGCAGGCGCGCCAGCAGGTCCTCGGCCACCACCACGGCGTTGGCGCCGGCCCGTTTGGCGAAGGCGACGCTGACCGCCGGCACGCGGTCCCACTTCCGCCCTTTGGGCCGTTCTTCTCCGGCTGCTCGAACCAGACGCGGTGCTCCTCGCGGGCTCGGCCCGATCACCACCTTGGCGACATCGCGGACATAGACCGGACGGTTGTCGCGGGTGGTGACCAACAGCAGACCGATGTCGGGAATGCCGGCGAGCGTCTGGCCGGCCGCGACCGTGCGCATGGTGTCATTGTCGCGCACGGAGCCGGCCTGGAACGAGCGGTTGGCGTCGCGCACCTTGGCGACCAACTGCTGCAAGGTGACGCCATAGAGCGCCAGTTTTTCGGGATCGGGCTCGACCCGGATCTGCTGCGGATTGCCGCCGGAAATATAAGTGAGGCCGATATTGTCGGTCTTGACCAGCTCGTACTGGAGCTGCTGGGCGATCTGATAGAGGTCCTTGTCGGTATAGCGCGCGGCCGCTTCCGGCTTGGCCGAGAGCGTGAGCACGACCACGGCGACATCGTTGATGCCGCGGCCGACGATCAGCGGCTCCGATATGCCGACCGGAATGCGCTCGACATTGGCGCGCATCTTTTCGTGCACGCGCAGGATGGCGTCGTCGGCCGGGGTGCCGACCAGGAAGCGCGCGGTCACCATGACGCGGTCGTCGACGGTCTGGCTGTAGACGTGCTCGACGCCGTCGATGCCCTTGACGATCGATTCGAGCGGCTTGGTCACCATCTCGACGGCGTCCGGCGCCTTCAGCCCGTCGGCGTTGACGCGGATGTCGACCATGGGGACGCTGATCTGCGGCTCCTCCTCGCGCGGGATGGTGAGTGAGCGCGATCAAACCGACCGCCAGCGCCGCCAGCAGGAACAGCGGCGTCAGCGGCGAGCGGATGGTGGCCTGGGTGAGACGCCCGGACAGTCCGAGTTTCACGGGCGCACCAGCACATCGCCGGCTTTCAGGCCGGAGAGGATTTCAAGCGCGTCCGGCATGTCCGGCCGCGGCAGTTCGCGGCCGCGCTGCACCGGCACGTCGATTGCGGCGTTGCCTTTGTCCCCGTCCCTTGGCGCAGCCGCGCATAGTCGATGCCGAAGCGGGTGACGATGAACTTGCCCGGCACGATGACGCTGATGCGCTCACCGCCCGAGACCCACACGCGGATACGCTCGCCGACGAAGTAGTCGCCGAGGCCCTTGACCTGCGCGTCGGCGACCACGCGGCCGTCCTCGATCTGCGGATAGACCAGGCTGATGGTGCCGAACTTGGCGCCGCCGGCGCCCAGCTCCTCGCTGTCGATGCGCACGGTGTCGCCGCTTTTGAGGAAGCGGGCATGGCGTTCCGGCACGCGCAGGCGCAGCACGAAATTCTGTTCGGCGATGCGCGCCACCGGCTCGCCGGCAAGGATGACGCTGCCGGCGGTGACGGGCACCTTGAGCACGCGGCCGGCGGTCGGCGCCAGCACCTTGCCCTCGGCAAGCTGCTGCTCGATCACCGAGCGCTCGGCGATGCGGGCGCGATGCGCGTTTGAGGCGACGTTGAAGGCGGTTTGCGCCTGGTCGAAGCGCGCCTTCGAAATCGTGCCCCCGGAGAACAACTCCTGGGCGCGGTCGAGGTCGGTTTTCGCTTGCGCGAGCTGCGCGCTGAGCCCGGCGATCTGCGCGTCGAGCGATGTCATTTGCAGCACGAGCTTCTCGTCGCCGACGGTGGCCACCACCTGACCCTGGGCGACGTGATCGCCTTCCTTGACGCTGAGCTCGGCGACCGTGCCGCCGATGCGCGCGCGCGCCGGCACGACGTTGGCGCTCTCGACGGTGGCGAAAACGGCTTTCTCGTCGGCGACCGCCTTCGGCTCGACCGTGAAGGTCTCCTGCGCCAGCGCGCGCTGGGCCAAAAGCGGGGCCGAGAGCGCGAGCAGAAGCGTGGTCAACGCAACAATACGCATGGCGACGATCCTTTGTGAGCCGGACTTGCGCGCAGCTTCGGTTGGTTGCCTAAGGCGCGCGGGCGGCGAGGTTCATGGACTTGCCTCAAGCTGGCGCCGGCGCGCGCGGACCGGTCCGCTTGCGGCGCGGCGCCGGAGCGCAAGCCGGCGCGCAATAGGTGCGATACAGCGTGCGCACGAGCTCGCGCGCCTCCGGGCTGCCGATCGAATACCAGATGGTCTGGCCGTCGCGCCGCGTGGTGACCAGGCCGTCCTTGCGCAGCAGCGCCAGATGCTGCGACACGGTCGAATCGCGGATCTTCAGCAGCGCGGCGAGTTCGCCGACCGAGCGCTCCTTCTCGATCAGCTGGCAGATGATGACCAGGCGGTGGCGGTTGGCCAGCGCCTTCAGCAGCCCGCAGGCCTCGTCGGCGGCAGCCAGCATGTCGGCGGTCTTTATTTTCATACTTGCGTAGATACGAATAATTGAATATAGTGTCAAGAGCCCACAACACAGGAGGTTGCCGTGAACGTCGATCGTGCGGTGCTGGCCTTTGCCGGCGTGATGGTGCTGCTGAGCGCGGCTTTGACCTGGCTGGTCAGCCCGTACTGGCTGCTGCTGACGGCCTTCGTCGGATTGAACATGGTGCAGTCGGCCTTCACCGGCTTCTGTCCGGCGGCCATGATTTTCCGCAAGCTGGGCGTGAAGGGGGGCGCCGCCTTCGGTGCTCCGTAGGGCTGCTGATAGCGCCAAAATCGCAAAGATCGCTGCTTTCTCGCTCGGCTGGTAGGTCGCCAGCGGAGTAGCTAAGCTGTCGTGGGGCGGCCTTCGGGCCGATGTGCGGCAGAGCGGGAATGGCCAAAGGACGGCGAAAGAGCGCGAAACGTCCAAGCCAGCGAACGGGAGCGGCTGCGCGGCCGCGACCGGCGCGCGCGCGTGGCGTCGCCGCCGGCGCCACGGACGAATCGACAGAAGCGCAGCTTAAGCGCGCGCTCGCCGATGCGCACGACGCAGCAGGCGGCGACCTCCGAGGTGCTCAAGCTCATCAGCGCGTCACCGGGCGACCTGCGGCCGGTGTTCGACGCCATCCTCGAAAATGCGACGCGCATCTGCGAGGCCGAGTTCGGCAACCTGTGCCAGTCGGCGACGGTCACGCGCGTCGTCGGCGACGAGATCCATCTGGCGGCGCTGACCGCCGGCAGCGATGCCGAGGTCGACGCCGTGCAGAGCTCGCTTCCCTCGGCCCTGTCGTCGTCCGGCAATCCAAAGCCGCGTCGCGCGGTCCGGCGAGCCGAGTTCCGCACCGACTCGAAACCGAGCCCGACGTTTCACAGGCGATCAAGGAGCTGGCGCGCGCCAGGGGCTACCGCAGCATTCTCGTCGTCCCCATGCTGCGCGACGGCGTCGCCGTCGGCATCGATTGGCCGTCACGCGCGTTCGAGACCGGGCCGTTCACCGACTCGCAGATCGATCTGCTGAAGACCTTCGCCGACCAGGCGGTGATCGCCATCGAGAACACGCGGCTGTTCGAAGCCGAGCAGCGCGCAGCGCCGAGCTCTCCGAATTGCTCGAGCAGCAGACGGCGACCGCGCGAGGTGCTGAACGTCATCTCCAGTTCTCCCGCCGAGCTTGAGCCGGTTTTCAACGCGATGCTGGAGTGTGCCTTGCGCATTTGCGAGGCCAAATTTGGCATGCTGATGCTATATCGCGACGACGACGGCTCTTTCGACACACGCGTCATGGTCGGCGCGCCCCCCGCCCTTGTCGACGCCCTGCTGCACACGTCGTTTAAGCCGCCACCGGGAAATCCTCTCGACCGCATGCTGCGGACAAAAAAGGCGGTACATGTGGTCGACGCGGCGGCGGAAAACGCCAAACCCGTCTCTGCCCAACTGGCTGGCGCGCGATCACATATCAGCGTGCCGATGGTCAAGGAAACGACGTGGTCGGCGCCATCGCGATCTATCGAACCGAGGTTCGCCCCTTTACCGACAAGCAGATCGAACTGGTGACGAACTTCGCCGCGCAAGCGGTCATCGCCATCGAGAACACGCGGCTGCTCGCCGAGTTGCGCGACGAGCTCAGCTGGAGCAGCAGACCGCGACCGCCGACGTGCTGCAAGTCATCGCCAGTTCGCCCTGCGATCTGCCGGCCGGTGTTCGATGCGATGGTCGCGACGCGACGCCGTCTGTGCGAGGCGAATATCGGCACCGTCCGCTTCCGACGACGGCGCCGATCTATCGCGCCGTGCCGCGCTGCATGGCGCTCCGCCTACGCCGAGTTCGTCTCGGCGCGAGCCCGTCGTCGATTGGCGGATATCGAACAACCGGAGCCGCGTTCGGTCTTTCGCGACGACCCGAGCGCTGGTCCACATCCCCGACGTTCTTGAAGACCTAGCATGCGCGACCCGCGCACCAAGGCTGGTCGGCCGGCGCGCGACGCATCTCGTCGTGCCGATGCTGAAGGATGGCGGCGCTATCGGCGCCATCGTCGCTCTACCGCCGCGAAGTCCGGCCGTTCACCGACAAGCAAATCGAACTGGTCCAGAACTTCGCCGCCCAGGCGGTGATCGCCATCGAGAACACGCGGCTGCTCAACGAGCTGCGCCAGCGCACCGACGATCTCTCCGAGTCGCTGGAGCAGCAGACCGCGACCTCGGAGGTGCTGCAGGTCATCTCCAGTTCGCCCGGCGAGCTTGCAGCCGGTGTTCGACGCCATGCTGGAAAACGCGACGCGCATCTGCGAGGCGCAGATTCGGCACATCTATCGCGCTTTGACGGCAACGCATTCCATCTCGCGGCGCATTCGACCGCCGCAGGAGCATGCCGAGTCCGAGACGGCGCGAGACCGTTTCCGGCCGCCGCGACCGGACAGCCCGCTCGGTCACGTCGTCCGGACCAAGCAGGTCGATCGACACTGCCGATATCGTAGCACGACGTACTCGCGGGCGATCCGGCAGCGGCCAGATTCGGCGGGGCACGGTCGCTATCCTCGTCGTGCCGATGCTCAAGGACGGCGAGCTGATCGGCGCCATCGGCATCTATCGCCAGGAGGTGCGGCCGTTCACCGACAAGCAGATCGAGCTGGTGCAGAACTTCGCCGCGCAGGCCGTCATCGCCATCGAGAACACGCGGCTGCTCAACGAATTGCGCCAGCGCACCGACGATCTTTCCGAGTCGCTGGAGCAGCAGACCGCGACCTCGGAGGTGCTGCAAGGTCATCTCCAGTTCGCCCGGCGAGCTGGAGCCGGTGTTCGAGGCGATGCTGGAGAATGCGACGCGCATCTGCGACGCCAAGTTCGGCATCGCTATTGCGTCACGAAGGCGACGGCACGTTCCGTGCCGCGGCTTGCATGGCGTGCCGCCGGCTTATGCGATGAGTCGGCAGCGACAGCCCGGTCGTTCTCGACCCGGCGCCGAGGCCCGTCGCAGCGCGCTGCTGAGACAAGCGGTGAGCATCGTCGCACGATCTGCGGACGGATGCAGGCCTATACCGAGCGCGACCGGCCATGCCGCGACGAGCTCGGCGGCGCGCGCACCGTACATTCGCCGTGCCGATGCTCAAGGACGGGGAGCTGGTCGGCGCGATCGTCATCTACCGCCAGGAAGTCCGCCCGTTCACCGACAAGCAGATCGAGCTGGTGCAGAACTTCGCCGCGCAGGCCGTCATCGCCATCGAGAACGCGCGGCTGCTCAGCGAACTGCGCGAGATCGCTGGAGCAGCAGACCGCGACCTCGGAGGTGCTCAAGGTCATCGTCCAGTTCGCCCGGCGAGCTGGAGCCGGTTTTCGACGCGATGCTGGAGAACGCCACGCGCATCTGCGAGGCCAAGTTCGGCGCGATTGTGCTTCGCCGACGGCGACGCCGTTCGCGCACGTCGCGTTGCATGGCGCTGCCGCCGGCCTTTGCCGAGCTTGGCGACGCCGAGCGCGGTGATCCGGCCCGCGCCGATATGCGCGCTCGTCGCGCGTGCTAGCCGCAGACCAAGCAGGTAGTGCATATCGACGATCTCGCAGCACGGAGCGGGCCTATCTCGACGGCGACCCGGGCCGTCGTGACGCCGTCGAGCTCGCCGGTGCGCGTACGTTGCTCGCGGTGCCGATGCTCAAGGACGGCGAGCTGGTCGGCGCGATCACCATCTACCGCCAGGAAGTGCGGCCGTTCACCGACAAGCAGATCGAGCTGGTAACGAACTTCGCCGCGCAGGCCGTCATCGCCATCGAGAACACGCGGCTGCTCAGCGAGCTGCGCGAGTTCGCTGGAGCAGCAGACCGCGACCTCGGAAGTGCTGCACGTCATCTCCAGTTCGCCCGGCGATCTCGAGCCGGTCTTCGAGATCGATGCTTGGAGAATGCCACGTGCGATATGCGAGGCCAAGTTTGCGACGCTGTTCCGATACAGACGGCGAAACGTTTTGTGTCCGGCGGCTCATATCGGCGGCTCCTGCGGCGCTGCGTTGAGGCTCACGAATAAGCGCGGCGCCTTCAACGCGGTTCCCGGTAGCTGCGCTCCATAGTGTCTGGCAGACAAGAACAGCCGTGCAGTCGGAAGACGACACCAAAGCGCCTAAGCCCGGCCATCACGTGATATTCGGTGGCGCGCGCTCGACGGTTGGCGTGCCGATGATCAAGGACGAGGCGCTGGTCGGCATCATCGTGATTTATCGCCAGGAGGTGCGGCCGTTCACCGACAAGCAGATCGAGCTGGTGCAGAACTTCGCCGCGCAGGCCGTCATCGCCATCGAGAACACGCGGCTGCTCAACGAGCTGCGCCAGCGCACCGACGATCTCGCCGAGTCGCTGGAGCAGCAGACCGCGACCTCGCGAGGTGCTGAAGGTCATCTCCAGTTCGCCGGGCGAGCTGGAGCCGGTGTTCCAGGCCATGCTGGAGAATGCGACGCGCATCTGCGAGGCCAAGTTCGGCACGCTGTTCCGCTGCGACGGCGACGGCTTCGATGCCGTCGCGCTGTCACGGCGATGCCGCCCGACACGTCGAGCGAATTGCCTGGTCGAGCGCGGACGTTCCGGCCACGCCGCTGATGGTCACTGAGCAGGTCGCGCGGACCAAGCAGCTGGTCAATCAGATCGCGACATCGAGCGCGACACCAGGCTGTCACGATGCCGCTGCGTCGAAGCTCGGCGGCGCGCGCGTCACTTCGTCGTGCCGATGCTCAAGGACGACGAGCTGGTCGGCGCCATCGCATCTACCGCCAGGAGGTGCGGCCGTTCACCGACAAGCAGATCGAGCTGGTGCAGAACTTCGCCGCGCAGGCCGTCATCGCCATCGAGAACACGCGGCTGCTCAACGAGCTGCGCGAGTCGCTGGAGCAGCAGACCGCGACCTCGGAGGTGCTGAAGGTCATCTCCAGCTCGCCGGGCGAACTTGAGCCGGTGTTCCAGGCGATGCTGGAGAACGCCACCCGCATTTGCGACGCCAATTTTGGCAACCTGCTCCTGGCCGAGGGTGATGCGCTTCGCATCGGTCGCATTGCATGGCGCGCCAGACGGCCTTTGCCGAGGTAACGCAGGCGCGAACCCATCATTCGACCGCCACCGGGAAGCGATCTCGATCAGCTCAGGAAAATCGAAGAAGTTTATTCACACTGCCGACATTGCGTCGGCTGGAAATGCCGCGCACCACGGCGATCGTCAAACTCGGCTGGCGCGCGCACGTTCCTGAACGTGCCGATGCTCAAGGACGACGAGCTCGTCGGCGCCATCGTGAATCTACCGCCAGGAGGTGCGGCCGTTCACCGACAAGCAGATCGAGCTGGTGCAGAACTTCGCCGCGCAGGCCGTCATCGCCATCGAGAACACGCGGCTGCTCAACGAACTGCGCCAGCGCACCGACGATCTCTCCGAGTCGCTGGAGCAGCAGACCGCGACCTCGGAGGTGCTCAAGGTCATCTCCAGCTCGCCGGGCGAGCTGGAGCCGGTGTTCCAGGCCATGCTGGAGAACGCGACGCGCATCTGCGAGGCCAAGTTCGGCACGCTGTTGCTCTGCGAAGGCGACGACGTTCCGCACCGTCGCGCTGCACGGCGACGCCGCGGCCTTTGTCGAGATCAGCGGCAGCGGGACCGTTGCATCACGCCCAGCCCGGACATCCCGCTCGGCGCGCGTCGTCGAGACCGAGCAAGTCGTGCACATCGCCGATCTTCGAGCGAGGACAGGCCTATCGCGACGGCGATCCGCTGGCAGTGACGTGCTCGTCGATGTCGGCGGCGCGCGCACGCTGCTCGCCGTGCCGATGCTCAAGGACGACGAGCTGGTCGGCGCCATCGCCATCTACCGCCAGGAGGTGCGGCCGTTCACCGACAAGCAGATCGAGCTGGTGAAGAACTTCGCCGCCCAGGCCGTCATCGCCATCGAGAACACGCGGCTGCTCAACGAGCTGCGCCAGCGCACCGACGATCTCACCGAGTCGCTGGAGCAGCAGACCGCGACCTCGGAGGTGCTGAAGGTCATCTCCAGCTCGCCGGGCGACCTGGAGCCCGTGTTCCAGGCCATGCTGGAGAATGCGACGCGAATTTGCGGTGCCGCTTTCGGCATCTGATGCTATTGGCCGAGGGCGACTTATTCCGCCGTGTTGCGCAGCATAACGCGCCGCCGAAGTTCGCGGAGTTCCACAACAAGACACCGATCATCGACCCGCAAAAAATTCGCGATTCTGAAACGTCTCGTCGAAACGAAGCAGGTTATTCATATCGCCGACGTGGCGACGGAAAATCCCGATCGATCCGATCGCGATATATGCGGGCGCGCGAACCCTGCTGATCGTGCCGATGCTCAAGGAAGACAATTTGGTCGGCACCATCGGCATTTACCGTCAGGAAGTGCGGCCGTTCACTGACAAGCAGATCGAACTGGTTTCGAATTTCGCCGCGCAGGCCGTCATCGCCATCGAGAACACGCGACTGCTCAACGAGCTGCGCGAGCGCCCGACGATCTCCCGAGGCTGGAGCAGCAGACGGCGACATCGGAGGTGCTCAGCGTCATCAGTTCTTCGCCCGGCGAGCTGGAGCCCGTATTCCAGGCCATGCTGGGAAGTGCCACGCGTATTTGCGAGGCCAAGATCGGAATCCTGTGGGGGTTCGAAGACGGCGCCTACCGCGCCATCTCGATGCTCGGCATCACGCCGAAATACGCGGACTACCTCAACCAGGGGCCGATCCGGCCCAGCCCGACGGTCGGTTTGGGGCGTGTCGCCAGCACCAAGCAGACCATCCACATTGTCGATACGCTTGCGGACCAGGCCTACGCCGAGCGCGATCCTTTCCGCGTCGCGACTGCCGAGATTGGCGGCGCGCGAACGCTGCTCAACGTGCCGATGCTCAAGGACGGCGAACTGATCGGCGCCATCGGCATCTACCGCCAGGAAGTGCGCCCATTCACCGACAAGCAGATCGAGCTGGTGACGAACTTCGCCGCCCAGGCCGTTATCGCCATCGAGAACGCGCGGCTGCTCAGCGAACTGCGCGAGTCTGCTCGAGCAGCAGACCGCGACCTCGGAGGTGCTCAGCGTCATCAGTTCGCTCGCCCGGCGAGCTTGCAGCCGGTGTTCAACGCCATGCTGGAGAATGCCGTTCGCATTTGCGGCGCGAAATTCGGCAATCTGTTCCTGCTCGAAGGCGAATGCTATCGCGCCGTCGCCGGTTCAGGGCGAGCCGCATTATGCCGAGTATTACCGCACCAACCCGGTGGTCGAGGTCGAGGACACCGCGGGCATTCCGCTCGATCGCGTCAGGCGAGGCAAGCACGTTCTCCACATCTCGGACATGCGGGAGGATGTGTCTTACCGCGAAGGCAATAAGCGCATTATTGCTCTTGTCGACGAAGCGGGCGCGCGCACATTCCTGGCCGTGCCGATGATGAAGGACAATGAGTTCATTGGCGCCATCGCCATGTACCGCCAGGAGGTTCGGTCGTTCAGCGAGAAGCAAATCGATTTGGTGAAAAACTTCGCCGCGCAAGCCGTCATCGCCATCGAGAACACGCGGCTGCTCAACGAGCTACGCCAGCGCACCGACGATCTCACCGAGTCGCTAGAGCAGCAAACCGCGATCAGCGAAATTCTGCGAGCGATCTCGAACTCGCCCGGCGATGTGCGGCCGGTGCTTACCACCGTTGCCGAGCACGCGGCCCGGATCTGCGAGGCCCGGGTCGTGGATATCATTTTGGTGGAAGACGGCCAGTTGCGCGTCAGCGCGACTTTTGGCGATCTTCCGCGGCCCGACGGAGCGGAATTGGTGCCACTCAACCGCGAAACCGTGATGGGGCGCTCCATTTGCGACATGCAGCCGGTTCACGTGAACGACCTGCAAAACGCCGGGCAGGATTTTCAGCTCGGGCGCGACCTGGCGATCAAGTTTGGGCATCGCAGCATCCTCGCCGTGCCGCTGATCCGCGAAGGCCACGCACTTGGCACCATCTTGGTCCGCCGCACAGAGATGCGCCCATTCGAGGACAAGCATATCGCGCTGCTGAAGACCTTTGCCGACCAGGCGGCGATCGCAATCGAAAACGCGCGGCTGCTCAACGAGCTGCGCCAGCGCACCGACGATCTGACCGAATCGCTGCAGCAGCAGACGGCGACGTCGGACATTCTCGAAGTCATCAGCAATTCGCCGACCGACTCGCAGCCGGCCTTCGACGCGATCGTGCAGAGCGGCCTCAAGCTGTTCCCCGAGGCGGTCGTCGTGATCTCCTTGCCCGAGGGGGATCAGGTCAAGCTCGCGGCCATTGCCGGCGCCGATGCCGGCGACCTCGAAACGCTGCAGCGCGCGCTACCCGATGCCGCTGTCGCGCGAATTCATCACCGGCACCGCTCTGCTCGACGGGCGCGAGATGGATTTTGCCGATGCGCGCGAGGCGCCGGACCGAACTGATGCCGGGACGGCAGAATTTCCTGGCCAGCGGCTACCGCGCCATCACGGTGATGCCGATGATGCGCGGGGAGACGGCGATCGGCGCGATCAGTGTCATTGCCCGCGAGCCGCGGCAGCTGTCCGACAAGCAGCGCGAGCTGTTGCGCACCTTCGCCGCGCAGGCCGTCATCGCCATCGAGAACACGCGGCTGTTCAACGAGCTGCGCCAGCGCACCGACGATCTTTCCGAATCGCTGCAGCAGCAGACCGCCACCGCCGACGTGCTCAAGGTCATCAGCCGCTCGCCGTTCGACCTGCAGCCGGTGCTCCAAACGCTGCTGGATTCCGCGGTCCGGCTTTGCGCGCGCCGACTCAGGCGACGATCATGTCCCGGCTACGACGGTGACGTCTGCGCGCTTTCGCCGCATGGCTACACTCCGAGCTATGCAGAATTCGTCGAAAAGGCAATCCAGTTCTGCCGGGGCTCGGGCACCGGACTCGGCCGCGTCGCGCCGCGATGGCAAGCCGTTCAGGTTGCACGATGACGCGCGATGGCCGACCGCTGAATACGAGGATGAGGCAACCCGCGGCCATGTCGCGCAGATCGACTCGGCATCCGCATCGGCGTGCCGTGCCGATGCGCGATGGAACGAACCGATCGGCGTGTTCGCGATCTACCGCGCAAGAGGTCGAACCGTTCACCGACAAGCAGATCGAGCTGGTCACCACCTTCGCCGACCAGGCGGTGATCGCGATCGAGAACGTGCGGCTGTTCGACGAGGTGCAGGCGCGCACCGCGATCTGCCGGAGTCGCTCGAACAGCAGACCGCCACCGCCGACGTGCTAACGTCATCAGCCGCTCGACCTTCGACCTGCAGACGGTGCTCGACACGCTGATCGAAGTCGCGCCGCCCGGCTGTGCGACGGCCGATGTCGGGCGTCATTTCCATGCGTCGATGGCGATGCCTATCGCATGCGCGCCAATTCATGGCTTTCCACGACGGAGTCCAGCGGTGCAAGGCTTATGCGCAGAAGCGCAATCCGATGCAGACCGGACCGCGGCAGCGTGACCGGGCGCGTCGCACCGGCACGCGTGCACGTCCATGTGATGGACGTTCCCGACTGACGCCCATCCGGAGTACCAGGGGCGCCGGCCCAGCGGCTCGGCTATCGCACCACGCCTCGGCGTGCCGATGCTGCGCGAAGGGATCGTCGATCGGCACGATCTTCACGTCGTGGCGCAGAAGTCGGAGCCCTTCACCGACAAGCAGATCGAGCTGGTCACGACCTTCGCCGACCAGGCGGTGATCGCGATCGAGAACGTGCGGCTGTTCGACGAGGTGCAGGCGCGCACCGAGGACCTCGCCGAAGTCGCTGCAGCAGCAGACCGCCACCGCCGACGTGCTCAAGGTCATCAGCCGCTCGACGTTCGATCTGCAGGCGGTGCTCGACACGCTGGTCGAATCGGCGGCTCGGCTATGCGAGGCGGACAGCGCGACCATTCACCGGCCGGAAGGAGACGCCTATCCGTTTCGTCGCAAGCTACGGCTTCTCGCAGCGAATACGCGAAGTACATGCGCGCGCATCCGATCGAGCCGGGCCGCGGCACGGTGCTCGGGCGGGCGGTGTCTGGAGGCAGACCGGTCCATGTCTCCGACGTGACGGCCGATCCGGAATACACCTTGACCGAGGCCGCAGAGGCTCGGCGGATTCCGCACCATGCTCGGCGTCCCGCTGATGCGCGAGGGTACTCCGATCGGCGTGATTATGCTGACTCGCTCCGACGTGCGGCCCTTCACCGACAAACAGATCGAACTGGCTCGCGACCTTCGCCGACCAGGCGGTGATCGCCATCGAGAACGTGCGCCTGTTCGACGAGATCCAGGACAAGAGCCGCCAGCTCGAGGAAGCGAGCAAGCACAAGTCGCAGTTCCTCGCCAATATGAGCCACGAGCTGCGCACGCCGCTCAACGCCATCCTCGGTTATACCGAGCTGATCACCGACGGCGTCTATGGCGAGACGCCGGAAAAGGTGAATGACGCGCTCAAGCGCATCACCACCAACGGCAAGCATTTGCTCGGGCTGATCAACGACGTGCTCGATCTGTCCAAGATCGAGGCCGGCCAGCTCACGCTCTCGCTGTCCGACTACTCCATGAAGGACGTCGTGCACAGCGTCTATGGCGCGGTCGAGCCGCTGGCGGCCGAGAAGAAGCTCGACTTCAAGGCCGAGATCGCGCCGGATATGTCCGCCGGCCTCGGCGACGAGCGGCGGCTGACGCAAGTGCTGCTCAACCTGGTCGGCAACGCCATCAAGTTCACCGACGAAGGCGAGATCGTGATCAAGGCGTCGCAAAGCAACGGCACGTTCTCCGTCGCGGTGTGCGACACCGGTCCGGGCATCTCCGAGGACGACCAGAAGAAGCTGTTCCAGGAATTCCAGCAGGCCGACAGCTCCACCACCAAGAAGAAGGGCGGCACCGGGCTGGGGCTGGCGATCTCGAAGCGAATCATCGAAATGCACGGCGGAAAAATCTGGCTCGAGTCGCAGGTCGGCCGCGGCTCGACCTTCGCCTTCACCGTTCCCACGCGCGCGGAACAGCAGACCAAGAGGCAAGCATGAGCAGAACGATTTTGGTGGTCGAGGATCAGGAGGACAATCGGCAGATCCTGCGCGATCTGCTCGGCGCGCAACGACTACGACATGCTCGAGGCCGAGAACGGCGAGGAAGCGCTCGACGGCGGTCGCCAAGCAGCGGCCGGACCTGATCCTGATGGACATCCAGCTTCCGATCATGGACGGCTACGAGGCGACCCGGCGCCTCAAGGCCGATCCGGCCTACAAGCGCAATCCCGATCATCGTCGTCACCTCCTATGCGCTGTCCGGCGACGAAAGCAAAGCCCGCGCGGCCGGCTGCGACGGCTATGTCACCAAGCCCTATAGCCCGCGCGCCTTGCTGGCCAAGATCAAAGAATATTTGCCTTAAGCGCCCGCCATGCATGACCCGCCACGCATCCTGATCGTCGACGACAACGAGACCAATCGCGACATCCTGCAGACGCGGCTGTCGGTGCACGGCTACGACCTCAAGCAGGCGGCCGACGGCGAGGAAGCGCTCGCCGCCGCCAGGGAGCATCTGCCCGATCTCATCCTGCTCGATGTGATGATGCCGAAGATCGACGGCATCGAGGTCTGCCGGCGCTTGAAGAACGACGCCACGCTGCCGTTCATGCCGATCATTCTGGTCACCGCCAAGGCCGACAGCAAAGACGTGGTGAGCGGGCTCGAGGCCGGCGCCGACGAATATCTCACCAAGCCGATCGACCAGATGGCGCTGGTCGCGCGCGTGAAATCGGTGCTGCGGCTCAAAGCGCTGCACGATCAGGTGCATGCGCAAGCGACCGAACTCGCCGACCTCAATCGCGATCTTGAGCAACGCGTCGCCGACCAGCTCGGCGAAATCGAGCGGATGTCGCGGCTCAAACGCTTTCTGGCGCCGCAGATCGCGCAGCTGGTCCTCACCGCCGGCGACGAAAAAGTTCTGGAAAGCCATCGGCGCGACGTCACGATCGTGTTTTGCGATCTGCGCGGCTTTACCGCCTTCGCCGAAACCGCCGAGCCGGAGGAAGTGATGACCGTGCTGCGCGAATACCATGACGGGCTCGCCAGCCTCATTCATGCCTTCGAAGGCACGCTCGAACGATTTGCCGGCGACGGGCTGATGGTGTTGTTCAACGATCCGCTGCCGTGTCCCGATCCATGCGAGCGTGCCGTGAAGATGGCGGTTGAGATGCGCAATCGCGTGCAGGAGTTGACGCTCAAATGGCGCAAATACGGACACGATCTCGGCTTCGGCATGGGCATCGCGCATGGCTATGCCACGCTCGGCCGCGTCAGTTCCGAGGGCCGTTTCGACTACACCGCCATCGGCCGGGTCGTGAATCTGGCGGCCCGGCTCTGCGGCGAAGCCAAGAGCGGGCAAATTCTGATCGAGGCCAAAGTCTTTGCCGCGGTCGAGGGTTTGGCCGAGCTGGAAGAGGTCGGCGAAGTCACGCTCAAGGGCTTTCAGCGGCCCGTGCTCGCCCATAACGTCAAGACGCTGCGGGCGTGAATCGGCCGACGCCGCGGGCCATTGCTAGAGCCCTTGTTATTCCTGTACTTTTATCCCTCGCGAAAAACATGCATATTCGCGCAGGCCGTTTCTGATGCAGCTTTTCACCACCGCCGAAGCCGCCGCGTATCTCCGGCTCAAGGAGCGCAAGATCTACGAGATGGTGGCGGAAGGCACCGTGCCCTGCACCAAGGTCACCGGCCGCTGGCTGTTCCCCAAGGCCGAGCTCGACCAGTGGCTGGCGGCCAGCGTGGCACGGCCGGCAGGCATGGCACGGCCGGCACCGGTGCCGATCGTCGCCGGCAGCCACGATCCGCTGTTGGAATGGGCGCTGCGCGAGAGCGGTTCCGGCCTCGCCACGCTCGCGGTCGGCAGCGAAGCGGGCCTTGCGCGCTTCACCGCCGGCGAGGCGGTCGCCGCTTCCATGCATTTGCATGCCTTGGACGATCTGGACGCGGATGCAAATGTCGCCGCAATGGCCGCCCGCGGCGACGTGCAGGATGCGGTGCTGATCGCGTTCTGCCGCCGTGAGCAAGGCTTCCTGGTGGCGCCCGGCAATCCGCTCAAGTTGAAATCAATCGACGACGTCATCGCCAAGCGCGCGCGCATGACCATGCGGCCGAAGGGCGCCGGGGCGCAGCTTCTGCTGCTGGCGCTGCTGCATCGGGCGAAGGCCTCGCTCGATCAACTCACTGCCGTCACACCGGTCAGCCCGACTGGCCCCGATATCGCGCAGGCGATCCGCGCCGGCCGCGCCGACACCGGCATCGCCACCCGCGGCGTTGCCAACGCCGCTAGCCTGGATTTCGTGCCGGTGGTCTGGGAACCGTTCGATCTGGCGGTCCGTCAGCGCGACTATTTTCACGCGCCGTTGCAGGCGCTGATCCGCTTTTTGGGTTCGGACGGGCTCGCTGTCCGGGCGCGGGAATTGGGCGGCTACGATATGTCTGCGGCCGGCTCGGTCCGGTTCGTGGTTTGAGAGGCACGATGAGCGGTGATAGGCAACCCTGGCCGAGCGAATTGCGCCTGCACAAGGACCGCAAGACGCTGACCGTCAGCTTCGATGGCGGCGAGCGTTTCGATCTGCCGGCCGAATACCTGCGCGTAAAGAGCCCGAGCGCGGAAGTGCAGGGCCATTCGGCCGAGGAGCGCAAGACCGTACCCGGCAAGCGCGAGGTCGGCATCATCGAAGTGCTGCCGGTCGGCAATTACGCCGTGCGGCTGGTGTTCGACGACCTGCATTCCACCGGAATCTTCGATTGGAATTACCTGCGCAATCTCGGCCGCGATTACGGGCGCAATTGGCAAGATTATCTCGACGAACTCGCCGCCAAGAATCTGTCGCGCGATCCGCCGCGCCGCAAGTAAGGCGCGGCAATCAAGCCTGTTAAAGTGCCGGCAGCGTCCGTCCGATCACGAGCTTGTTCAGCACTTGGCGCACGCCGGGCACCACCTCGACGGCAACCCGCAGCGCATTTTTCTCGGTTTCGGACTCGACAAAACCCCAAAGCTCGACAGTTCCGTTTTCGACGACGACGTTGATGTTGGACGGATCGGCCCACAGCAATGAATGCAAATCGGCGACGATCTTGTGATGCAGAGCGGAATCGTCAACCGATACGGCCTGCGGCTTGTTTTTGCCGAGGCGTATCACGGCTTGCACCAGATTGGCCCGGCTCACGATGCCGACGAGTTTTTCGTCTTTGACGACCGGCACGCGCTTGATTCCATGTTTTTCAAACAGCGAGGCAATATCACCGAGCGAGGTGTCGGGCGCGACGGTAACGACTCGCCTTGTCATCACGTCCGCGGCCTTGCGGGCATGCGACTTGACGAATTCCTGCGCCAGGACCTGCTTACCGGTCAGGATTTCCAACCACCATGAGCGGCGCCACTCGGTGCCTGCTTCCACGCGGTGAATCAGATCGCCTTCGCTGACGATTCCCAACAAGGCGCCGTTTTCGTTGACCACCGGCACCGCGCTGATCCGATTGGCGAGCAAAGTCTCGGCAATCGTCTCGATCGAGGTATCGGCGCGGACGGTAATGACCTTGGTTGCCATCACATCGGCGGCGTTCATGTTCATGGCGTCCTCCAAAAAACGCTGCATTAGCTGCCGGTTATGCGCATTCCGCCTTGATTTGGATCAACGTGCCCGGCCCCGCAGGCCAGCCCTGCACGCGGCACGTCCCCGTTGACCTAGGTCAATGCTGAAACAGCGGCTTGCTCTAGTTTTACAAGACGACCAGAGGAGGAATTCATGCCCATGAGCAGGGCGAGTGAGGCCGCATACGCGTCCGTCAATTCATGGGTCTCGGCTATGGGCGATTGGCTGCGCAAACGCCGGTCGATTCGCCAAAACCGTCGGGGCTTCGACGAGTGGAGCAACTACGAAGTTGCCCGTATCGCGCAAGACGTTGGGCTGTCGTCGCAGGACCTGCGTGAGATGATTCAGTTGAGCCCCGATGCGGCCAAATTGTTGCTGCGCCGGATGAGCGTGCTGCATCTGGATGCCGATGAACTTGCCAAAAGCGATATGAACGTGATGCGCGATTTGCAGCGTGTGTGTTCGACCTGCGGCAGCAAGAGGCAATGTCGCATAGATCTTGCGGACGATCCGGAGAATCCGGTTTGGCGGCGATATTGCCCGAATGAAGACACGCTCGCCGAACTACAAAGCGATGCGGCGGCCGGGACCTGACTTGCCAGGCGCTTCCTGGCGCCAAGACCATGGAATGCTATGCGCGCGATTGATCTAATCCAGCGGACTTCCGCCAAGGTTGCTGAAAATATCGCAGCATGGCGACGGCTGTCTCGCCTTGCTCGCGGCGATGGCGATGAAGGATGCGATCTTGCGCCGGACGACGATGGCATGTTGAGGGCGATGCGGATTGCCCGCGACGATAAATATGCCTCGCGGCCGCAGTCGGCTATAAGTCCGGCCGCGTGGCCAGCATGATGCTCGGATAACGCGGCATCGACCGATCCAATGACCTCGCTGCCGAATTCGATATTCTCATCGCGCACGCGCAGGTAACGCGCGTAAGCGGGGCGCGTTGGCATATGTGGCGTGGCCGTAGAGCGGCCTTATGCGCCGTCCGATAGCCTTCCTGAACGGGCAAAAAAGGAGGACGCGGATTTGATCCAGGTCATGGCAAATCGGCGCCAAACGCTTAACGGTGGCAGCACCGGATAATTGCAGGGGGTGACGCATGTCGCTCGCCAGCGTCAAAAAAGAACCGGTCTATCTCTGGGAGATGATGCAGCGTCTCGGCATCGCGGCCGATTTTGGCGTTTTGCCGCGCTGGAGCCTGAGCTACGCAACTGCGTTGCATCGCTGCCAATCGTGCCCGTCCAAGCAAGCTTGTCGGCAGTGGCTGGATTCGACGCCGGCGCCGGCCGCATTCGCCCCGCGGTTTTGTCCAGACGCCGACATCCTGTTCGAGCTGCGAGTCGATCTATTTCATGATCAAAGCCTGGGCGAACGAGTTACCCGATGGCATTGAGGATCGGTCCGGAAGGGGCGGCATAACCGGCGGCCCGGCATCGCCGCGCGCGCTCCTATTGCGATTTTCTTGAGATGGCGGATTGACGCTCGTTACCGCCGCTCCCGATGCAGACGATTTCAGAGCGGCGGAAAATATATCCTCGCAGCTCAGACGCAACGCCGCTTTCTCAGTGCCGGCCGCCCGCACCCGCTCACCCGATACGACTAATTGTCCTTGGCCCCTTGCCGGATCCAGGTGCGAATGTTGTTGCGGTCGCAGGTCGATAGTTGCTTCTTGCCGTGCGGCATGCGCAAGGCGGGTGAGGCGCGCCAATCCAACAGCAGCATCAAGTTGCTGCTTTCCGGCTCGCCGGGAATGACCATGGCGCCGAATTTCGTGCCCTTCATCACCCCGGCATAGTTTGTCAGGTCGAGACCGCTCTTTGCATAACCCTCGCCGCCCGGCTTGTGGCAGGACGAACAGCGCCATTGCAGCAGCGGAAGGATGTCTTCCTTGAAGCTTATTTTCTCTTCCGCCGCGCACGCTTGTGGAGCGTTCACGATCCCGACGGTGGTAACCGTTCCCATGGCCAGCGCGACAACACTCGCGAACAGCAGAGGTCGTCTTGTCATTTGACTCTCCTAATTTCCTTTCAAGCCGAGATGGGGGCTAGGCCGCCATCCGGGACTCAGCCGCTCGGTGCCCCTTGGGCCCCTTGGGCGATATTTGGCCTAAATCAAATCATTTTAGCCGTCGAGGGGGTTGATTTGCATCAAGCCTCGCTTTTCATTCCCGTGCCCGCGCGTCTTTTGTAGGCGTCAGCCATCGAGCCCTAAGGTTTTGACGAAATCATCGAAGCGCTGCCGCTTGGCGGCGTCGCCCCCGACCGCGCGGCGGGCCTCGTCCACGGCGGCTATTGCCTTGTCGCGCTCGCCGAGCACCACATAAGAGCGCACCAGGCGAATCCAGCCATCGAGGTCCGAGCCATCTTGCTTCAGCCGCTCGGCGAGACGCGCAACCATGCCGCGGATCATCTCATTGTTCTGGTCGGGTGTGCGCGTCGTCCGCTGGAGCTGAAGCGGGCGCGGGCGCGGACGGCGCCGAGTTTGCAGTTTCGTCGATTTTGAAATGTTGGAGCGCTTGGTTGAACTGCGTCAGCTTGATCGGATCGCCCGCCAAGGCTGCGCGTGCCGAGGCGACGGCTGCCTCGGCCTTTTGTTTTTCGCCCAGAGTCAAATACGAGCGCGTGAGCATGATCCAGCCTTCCGGATCGTTGCCGGATTTTTGCAAGCGGGCGGCCAGCCGATCGACCATGCCGCGGATCTGCTCGTCCTGATGTTGGGGAGGCGCGGCAGACGGGCTGAAGCGGACGAAGCAGGCGGAGCGAGCTGCGCGTAACCGGGGCTTCCTTGCCTGCTTCGAGCGCCTTGATCGCGTCGTCGAGCCGGCGGCGTTTGTCCGGATCGCCCGCCAGCGCGCGTTGCGCGTCGGCGATAGCGGACTTCATCTTATCCTGCTCGCCGAGCACCTTATAGGAGCGCACCAGCCTCACCCAGCCGTCGAGATCGGAGCCGTCCGCCTTCAGGCGCGCCGCCAGACCTTCGACCATTCCTTTGATCATCGTGTCTTGCTGGGCGGGCGGCTCTTTCGCCGCCGCCGCCATTTGCGCCGGCGTCGGGCCGGCCGGCGCGGCCGGCGCCTTGCCTTCGACGCGCGCCAGCGCGGTACGCACATCGCTCACCCAATGCGCGTCGGCCGGCGCCTCGGCAATAAGATCGCGAAAGATCTTGGCCGCCTTGGCGCGGTCGCCGTCTTGCTCGGCGGCGATCCCAAGATAGTAGCGGGCGCTGACCGTGGTGTTGTCGAGCGTGACCGAGCGCACGAACGCAGCCTTGGCGTCGGCGGTCACGATGCCGTTGGCTTCCGCCATCAGCGCCTCGCCCAAATTGGCTTCGCGATCGGCGTTCTGGCCAAGAAGCTGCGATCACGTTACGCCAGGCGTTCACCGCGTCCGAGTAGCGGCCGAGCCGCATATAGACCGGCGCCAGAACCTCCCAGCCGCGGCCATCCTTGGGATCGCGTTGCAGGCGCACCTCGGCCTTGGCGACCAAGGCTTCGATCGACGCCTCCTGGCTGGTGGCGGCGTTCTGCTGCGCCGCAACAGCCGTTGACGCAAGGTCCGGCGAGCCGAGCTGCAGATAAAGGCCGGCGGCGCCGGCCGGCAGCAGGACCAGCGAGGCAAGCACGACCGCACGCCGGCGCCAGGCGGCTGCCAGCGGGCTCGACGGCGCCGGCGCCGCGTCTTTGGCGTCAGCGGCCGCAAGCAGGCGCCGGGAGATTTCGACCCGCGCCGCTTGCGCCTCGGTCTGGCCGACGAATCCGGCCGCCAGATCGCGGTCGACCTCGTCAAGCTGATCGCGATAGACGACGATATCGCTGCCCGACGGCCCGGCGGCGCGTTTCCGCACGAACGGCCATATCACGGCGACGATCGCCGCCGCCGTCATCAATCCGAAAATCAGCCACAGGGTCATTGGGTTAACGTGAGTTGTCGATCGATGTGCAAACGGCGCAGGGAGTGCCAGCGCCGGCCGAGCGAGCCGGACGGCAACGCCCTGCCTCCAGCGGGTTTCAGGAGTTAGCGTTCTACTCCGCTCAATTACTACCGGGGCGACGTTATACACAAGGGCGCGGGCGCAAGTTCGTCCTGCGCAATGGTTGCATTGCCAACACCTGGCCGATTTTTGGGCGAAATCATGGAGCAAAATCGGTCAAATACGTCAGCGGCTTGCCAAAGATCAATTCTCGGCCGGCCGGTTCTCCACCAAACTTGATTTGCATCAAAGACCTACCCCAGAAAACCAGGGATGTGTCTTTTTTGCACTTGTACGTCGGCTCAATTAGGCGAAAATAAGTCCAGGGAAAAATAAGCGTGGATTCGTGGGTTCGTGGGTTGGGGGTTTGAATGCGTCAGTCAGTCGGTACTGTAGGTGCTCTGTCATGGGCACTGTGGCGGCGTTGTGTAAACGGACGCGGTCATCGCCCTGAACACCTCCGACATTTGAATGCGCCGGCTATTGCCGGCGTTGTTTTTTTTGCGGCGATCGCATCGTTCGCCCTGACGGGGAAAGCCGTTGCGGCCGATGCCGGCGACAATTCATTGTCCGCCTTGCGCAGCTACGTCCAAACGGCCGGCACCACCGCGGCCGGCGATGCTCAGCGCGACGACGGCGTCGTATGACGCGCTGCGCGCCTTCGCGCGGCAGGTCGGCAACGAACAACCGGCCTCGATCAAAGGCGAGACCAAACTGGCCGAGGCCGATAGCCTCGTCGATTGGCTGCGCGGCGGCTCCAAACCGACTTCGGCTGACATGCCAACGGCGCCGGCGCCGGCCCGCACCAAGGGCAAGGCACATGAGCCAGTAAACGCCAGCTACGTCGGATCGAAAGTCTGTCTCGGCTGTCACACCGCCGTGGACGAACAGTTCGGCCACACCCTCATGGGGCGGCTGCTGAAGCAGGGCAAGCTGCAATGCGAGACCTGCCACGGGCCGGCTTCCGAGCATGTGCGGTTGGGCGGCGGTCGCGGCGTCGGCGGCATCATGTCAATGGAAGCCGACGATCCGCGCAGCACGGAAGAGAAGAACGCGGTCTGCCTCGGCTGCCACGAGACGCGGCGATCGGACCTACTGGAGCGGCAGCACGCACGAGACGCGCGGGCTCGCCTGCATCAACTGCCACACGATCATGAAGGCGGTGTCGCGCAAGTTCCAGCTCAAGACCGCGTTCGAGCCGGACACCTGCTTCCAGTGCCACAAGGACCGTCGCGCGCAGATGTTCCGCTCGTCGCACATGCCGCTGCGCGAAGGCAAGATGGTGTGCTCCGACTGCCATAATCCGCACGGCAGCTTCACCGAAGCGATGCTGAAGCAAGACTTCGATCAACGACACTTGCTACAAGTGCCATGCCGAGAAGCGCGGGCCGTTCCTGTTCGAGCACGCGCCGGTGCGCGAGAACTGCACTGAACTGCCACGATCCGCACGGCTCGGTGAACGAATATCTGCTCAAGGTTTCGCGCCCGCGGCTGTGCGTCGAGTGCCACACCTTCGGCCACGGCCCGATCGCGAACGGTCCGATATCGGTGCTAGGCGTTCAGCCGGGCGTGCAGAATTGCCACAACGAGGTGCACGGCACCAACAGTCCATCGGGAGCGCTGCTGCATCGATAACGGATAGAAGCGCGTGGCGGGGTTGAGGTTAGTGATGATGTTGCGGGGGCAATGAAATGAAAATGGAAGCGCGACGTTTGTTGGGCACGACGGCGGCGGTGGCTTTGCTGTCGATAGCCGGCCCCATGATGGTTTCCGCAGGCCATGGCGCAGTCCGCCGACTTGTCCAAGACGCAGGCGGTTGCCAATACCTGGTGGTACCACGGCTATGTCGAGGCGGGCGGGCGCTTCTTCCTCAACAATCCGGACACGTACGGCGCTGCCCTCGCAACAAGGGCAAGGCCTTGGGCAAATACTACGAGTACCGCGACCTGCGGCCGGGCGCCATCAGCGATCTCGGCATCTGGCCCGGGACCACCGACGGCCTCTACCTGTACGGCATCACCGCGCAAAAACATCGGCTACGACGATCAGGTCTACACCTTCGATGCCTCGAAGGCCGGCGAGCATTATTTCAACTTCCAATGGGATGAGACGCCGCACAAATACAGCACCAACGCGCGCACCATTTACAACGGCGTCGGCGGCAATCACCTGACGCTGCCGGGCGGGCTGTCCAACCAGCTGTTCGTGCAGTCGGGCAACGTCGCCACGATCACGGCCGCAAACCGCGACGCTATTCAGTCGATGTTCGAGGCCAACAGCCATCAAACCGACATCGGCATCCAGCCGCGACACCGCCAGCGCGGACTATCGCTGGACGCCGACGACGAATTGGGACATCCACGCCGACTACTCCTACATGCACCGCACCGGCACGCAGGTCGACGGCGTCGTGTTCTCGCCCGGCACCAGCGGCGTCGGTCGGCGCAGGTGCCCAAGCCGGTCGACGATACGACGCAGAATTTCGGCCTGAACGGCGAATATGTCGGCACCTCGCCGTGGGGCCAGACGTTCAACTTCAAGGTCGGCTATAACGGTTCGATCTACGAGGACCGCTGGGACTCCTACCTGGTCGACAATCCGTTCTGTCCTACGGGTGCCGGCGTCGGAGGCTGCGCGCGGACGGGTCCCTGTCTAGCCCGATGGCCCGGATGTCGCTGTGGCCGAGCAACCAGGCCAACGGTGGCACCGCGACGCTCGGCGCCGACCTGCCGCTGAAGAGCCGCTATATGGGTACGGTATCCTACATCAGGATGACGCAGAATGAGCCTTTTCTGCAGCCCCTATACGCCACCACGATACGATGGGCCGGCGCCAGCGTTGCCGGCGTCGAGCCTCAACGGCCAGATCAATACGCTGACCAGCAACAACGTCATCACCACGCAGATCACGCCCGATCTGAAGTCGAAATTGAGCTACCGCTACTATAATTTCGACAATCAGACGCCCGAGCTGCTGTTCAACAATTGGGTGCTGACCGACGTTAGGTTGGCGAAGGCGCAGCGGTGCCATATGCGCCGGTGCAGCAGCCTGTCGATTTCCTACACCAAGCAGAATGCGGCGGCCGATCTCAACTGGCGTCCGAACCGCGAATGGAACATCGGCGGCGGCTATAGCTGGGAACACTATGACTGGACGCGGGCCGACGCCACGTCCACCAACGAAAACGGCGGCAAGCTCTACGTCGACTGGAAGCCGATGACGTGGGTCACCGCGCGCGCCTCCGGTTTCTATTCGCAGCGGCGCGCAGATAACTACAACTACATCGCCAATGTTGGCAACGTTCAGTGGGCTGGCCGCGCGGTACGACAGCAGTTCATCACGGCCATGCGCCAGTTCTATCTGAGCGACCGCGACCGCACCAAAGGTCAGTTTTCGATCGCCGTTGACGTTATTCGCGGGCTAACCGTCACGCCGACTTTTGGCTTCCAGGACGACGTCTACGACGTTCCGTCGACGCCGGACCAGGCAGCGGCACCATGGTCGGCCTGACCCGCAGTCAAAGCTGGCGCGCGGCGTCGACGTCGCCTGGATGGCCGATCCGCGCACGACGTTCCTGTTCTCCTATATGAACGAACAACGTAGCCAGCAATTGCGCTCGACCACCTCCGGACAGCACCGGCGCGCGACGGGCAATACCTACCAGACCGACATCCAGGATCAGGTCAACACCTTCATGGGCGCGGTGGACTACATCGCCATCCCCGACAAGCTCGATCTGAAGGTGAGCTACACGCTATCGATATCGACGGACAGTCAGCCGATCACCTTCTACACCGGCAGCATTCCGGACTCGCCCTATCCGGAAGTCAAAAACCAGTGGGAGCGTCTGGAAGCCAGCGCGAAATATACCTTCGACAAGGACATGACCCGCGCCACGCTCGGTCCGGATGGCCAGATGTACGCCCGCCTGCTCTACAGCTGGGAGCGCAACAGCGCGATGAACTGGCAAAACGACATCATGCAAACCTACATGGCGAACCAGACTCAATGCCAGCTATGGCTACATGACCTGGATGGCATTCGACAATCCGAACTACAACGTCCACCTGCATCGGCGCCTCGCTCGGGATCAAGTGGTAGCCTGACACCGCAGAGTCGTAGCCGCGCTCGCGATTGAGTTTCAGGGGACGGTGTGAGCTTCCGAAGCAGCAGGAGCGAGGCTGGCGCGCGCTGGCCCTCGTTCCGCTATTGCCGGCCCCGCGCCGGTGGTTCAAGATGACGGCCAATAACAACAGGTGCGGAGCGGGCCCACGATGCGAAACGCAATGACGTTCCGCAAACTCACCCGGCTGAGCCGTGGAGCATCATTGTCGACCGGGAATTGCGCAGTGTGGGCCGTTGCCGGCTTGTTGGCGCTCGCGCTCACGACCGCGTTCCCCATATCGGACGCCCGAGCGCAAAACGCGGCTCCGCCCGCGGCGCAAAACGCCATACCCGCGCCCACGCAAAATGCCGCCCCGAGCCCGCCGCCAGCCTCTACCCCGGCCGCGCCGGCTGCTGCTCCCAGCGCGCCTGCCGCGCCGGCCGAGCAGGCCAAAGGGCCGCCGCTGACCAATGAGACCTGCCTGGGCTGCCATGGCGTGGAGGGTTTACTGCCGACCGACCGCGCCCATCGCGGCGGCGTGCCGGGGCTGATGACCGACCGCTTTGCCGGCAGCGTGCATGGCAGTCTGAAATGCGTCGATTGCCACCAGAACATCACGCAGATTCCGCATCCCAAGACCACCGTCCAGGTCGGCTGCGTCGAATGTCATAAGACGCTGTATGAAGCCGCCAAGGACGAGGGCAAGACCGACAGCAAGGAATTCAAGGAACTGGGCAAGGTGGTCGCCCAGGTCGACCTCTTCTTGCGGTCGATCCATGCGCAGCCCAGCCTGAAGGATCAATCGCGCACCAACGCCACCTGCTACAACTGCCACGACGCGCATTACATCTATCCGGAGGGCACCGCCAATTATAACTGGTGGCGGCTCAACCTGCCTTACACCTGCGGCAAGTGCCACACCGAGGAGCTCAAGATCTATCGCAATTCGGTGCACGGCAAGGAGGTGCTGCAGAACGGCAATCCGAAGGCGGCGGTGTGCTCGGACTGCCATAACGGAATGGACATCCAAAATCCGTTCCTGACCTCGACCCAGCTCACCATCACCAAGAACTGCGGCAATTGCCACCAGGAGGAATTCGCCTCCTACCTCGACACCTATCACGGCCAGGTCAACAAGCTGGGCTTCACCTTTACCGCCAAGTGCTTCAACTGCCACGGCAGCCACAACGTCCAGCGCGTCTCGGACCCGACGTCGACCGTCTTTCCGGCCAACCGGCTCAAGACCTGCCAGAACTGCCATGTCGACGCGACCCCGGGCTTCCTGTCGTTCCAGCCGCACGCCAACAACCACGATTTCGAGCGCTATCCGTACACCTGGCTGGCCTCGAAATTCATGCTGCTGCTGCTCGGCGGCGTGTTTGCGTTCTTCTGGACGCATTCGGCGCTCTGGTATTACCGCGAGTTCAGAGATCACCAGCAGCACAAGAACCGGCCGCACGTCAAAATTTCCGAATTGCCGCCGGCCGAAAAGACCACGTATTACAACCGCTGGCCGCTGGCCTGGCGGATCGCGCACCTGTGTTTCGCCCTCAGCGTGATCACGCTCGTGCTCACCGGCATGACGCTGTTCTACGCCAACTCGTGGTGGGCGCCGCTGATCAGCCATGGCTTCGGCGGGCCGCGCGTGACCGGCTTCGTGCATCGCATCGCCGCGGTCTGCTTCCTCGGCATCTTCTTCTGGCACCTGCTCTTTCTCATCGTTCGCATTGGGCCGAAATGGCGGACCTTCAAGATGTTCGGGCCGAATTCGCTGGTGCCCAACTTGCAGGACTTCTACGACGCGCTCGCCATGTTCAAATGGTTCTTCGGGCTGGCGCCGAAGCCGAACTTCGACCGCTGGAGCTACTGGGAGAAGTTCGACTACTGGGCGCCGTTCTGGGGCGTCGCCATCATCGGCACCAGCGGCGCCATGATGTGGTTCAAGGGCCTGACCGCCACATATTTGCCGGGTTGGGTGTTCAACCTGGCCATGATCTTCCACGGCGAAGAAGCGGTCTTGGCGGCCGGCTTCCTGTTCACCGTCCACTTCTTCAACAATCACTGGCGGCCGGACAAATTCCCGCTCGATATCTTGATGTTTACCGGCCGCATGCCGCTGGAAGAATACAAGCGCGAGCACGCCGTCGAATATCAGCGCCTGGTCGAAAGCGGCAAGCTGCAGGCCTACCTGGTCGATGCGCCGTCACGCCCGATGACCGTGGGTTCCAAGATCCTCGGCTTCAGCCTGATGGGCTGCGGTCTGATCCTGGTGACTTTTGTGATCGCGGGTTTCATCGGGCGCGTGGCCGCCGGGGGATGATCATGTCGTGGCTGATCAAGAAAGAGATCGTGATCGGCATCGCTCTGGCGGCGGCGCTGGTCGGTTGCTCGGACAACAAGCCGGCGGGCGACAAGGGCAAGCCGGTCGCCGTCGATCTTGCGGCCGGCAAGGCCATTGCCGAGAAGACCTGCATGCCCTGTCACGGTCTCGACGGCCGCGGCAAGGCGCCCGGCATCCCGAACCTGGGCGGGCAGGTCGACCGCTACCTGATCGCATCGCTGCAGGAATACAAGGACGGCACGCGCCTGCACGGCGCCCTGCGCAACATCGCGTCCCAACTGACCGAGACCGATACCCGCAATATCGCCGCCTATTTCTCCAGCCTGCCGCCGGCCGCTCCGGAGCAGGGCGCCGTCTTCTCGCCCTTCGACCACGGCAAGTCGCTCTCACCAACCTGCACCAAGTGCCACGGCGAGAATGGCGTCAGCAAGACCGCCGGCACCCCCAACCTTGCCGGCCAGCAGCCGCATTATTTCGTGAACGCGGTGCAGGAATATCTCAACGCCATGCGCGAAACCTCGCCGATGCATGTGCTGATCCGCGGCCTCAACAAGATCGACGTGGACAGTCTGGCGTTATTCTTTGCCTCGCAGACACCGGCGGTCCGCCCGGCGCCGTCATTCGGCGATCCGGTCACCGGCGAGACGAAGACGATTTTGTGCGCCGGCTGCCACGGCGTGCTCGGCGTGAGCTCGGATTCGGGGACCCCATCGCTGGCGAGCCAGGATCCCGCCTATCTGGTCACCGCGATCAAGGCCTATCGCAACAAGCGGCGCAACGAGCCCATGCAGCGGGCGGTCGCAGCGTTGAGCGACAAGGATATCGAGAATATCGCGGCCTATTACACGGTGCAGAAATCGCGGCCCGCCGAGGACGGGCCGGCGTTGCTGCGCGAGACCACCGAGAAATGCGACCGCTGCCATGGTTCGACGACACCCGGCGCCAACCTGGCATTCCCCAGGATCCACGCGCAGGACAAGGATTACCTCGTCATGGCGCTGCGCGCCTATCGCGACGGGCGCCGCCACAGTTCGGTCATGCACAACATGAGCGTGCCTTACGGTGACGCCATTATTGAAAGCCTGGCGTCATTCTATGCGACCAAAGGGACATCGCCGTCGAAATAGACGTAGGCGCCGCGTTTGCCGGTTAAAGGCATGCCAGGAGGCATGAATGAGTACGACGGGTTCGATGCAAATATGGGCCGGCCGGCGAGCGCCAAGCGCCGCGGCCGCGCTTACAGCGCTTGCGATCGGCATCGGCACGGCGGCGATTGCCGCGGCGCAGACGACGCCGATTACGCCCGGCGGCGGCGCCAAGGATTTCAAGCCGCTATTCGTCAAGCAGGAAGATCTGGTCGACGGCAAGCGCCTGGCTGAGACGACATGCGCCGGCTGCCACGGCGAGAACGGAATCAGCACCACCGAAGGTGTGCCGCACATTGCCGGCCAGCGTTCGGTCTATCTTTACGTCGAGATGAAGGCCTATCAGGCGGGCGAGCGCAGCCAGACGATCATGGGCAACGTCGTCAAGTTCCTGAACGATAACGCCCTGGTCAATGTCGCCGCCTACTATGCGACCCTCGATCCGCCGCAACCGAGCGCCAATGCGGCCCCGCTCAAGCCCGAGCCGCTTGCCGCCGGCGAAGCGGCGGCGAAAGCCTGCGGCGGCTGCCATGGCGAGAAGGGGGTCAGCAAGATCGCCGGCATCCCGAGCCTGGTCGGGATGGACCCGAAATACCTGGTCGGCGCGATGCAGGCCTACAAGTCGGGCCACCGCAACAACAATGTGATGAAAGCGATGCTGGCGAGCGTCAGCGACGATAATTTCAATAACATCGCGCTGTTCTACGCCCTGCAAAAACCGGCGCGCGCGGCGACCCCGTCGCCCGGCGATCAGGCGGCCGGCAAGGCCGCGGCGGCGGCCTGCGCCGGCTGCCATGGCGACACCGGCGTCAGCTCATCGCCCGCCAATCCCAGTCTCGCCGGCCAGGACGCGCAATATCTGGCCGCCGCGATCACCGCCTATAAAGATGGCACGCGCAGCGACGATACGATGAAGGGCATGGTTTCAGCGCTCGACGATACCGCAAAGAAAAATCTTGCCGCCTTCTTCGCCAATCAGGAACCGGCGGCGCCGAACGTGCGCAAGCCGCTGACCGCGGCCGAATGGTCGCAACGCTGCGACCGCTGCCATGGAATCAAAGGCAACAGCATCGATCCGCACATTCCCAGACTCGCCAGCCAGCGCCCGGAATATCTCGTCACGGCTCTCAAGGAATACCGCACCCGCACGCGGCGCAATACCGAGATGGGCGCCATGTCGGATGCGCTCAACGAAGCCGACATCGAAAATCTGGCGGCCTATTATTCGCATCAAAAGGCGCGGCCGGCGCTGTATATTGTCGTGCCGGACCAGGCTCAGCCAAAGTGACGTGGGAAGATCTGGAAGCATCTTGCCGCGTCGGCAAGGTCAACTGTAAATGACCCGGAGCGATAAGTCCGCGCCAGCGCGATCGAAAATGCCACACCGAATGGAACCGACCAATGAGTGAATTGCCCCTGCACCGGCACTACCTGCATTACTCGGAATTGCCGTATAGCCAGCGCGTGCTCTACACGTCGGCGCTGCTGATCCTCGGCATGGGCTATCTGTTTGCCTTGCTCAATATGTATTTCACCTATGCGGGCAAGGCCGGCGGCAATCCGCTGCTGCTGACGCCGCAGGATCTCATCGTCGCCTACAGCGGCAGCGGGCAGGCCTCACGCCTCGAATCGGCGCTGCGCGGCCCGATGTCGACCATGCTGCCGCGCGAAGAAGTGACCGTCGTCGTCGGCTGGATTCAGGCGGGCGACAAGCGGCCCGACTACGAGAAAAACATTCGGCCGATTCTCGACAAGCGCTGCATGGCCTGTCACGACGGCAGCAACCCGCATCTGCCGAACCTCAACGGCTACGACAACCTGAAGAAGGTGACCGAACAGGATCGGGGAGCGACCATTCCGACCCTGGTGCGCGTCTCGCACATTCACTTGTTCGGCCTGACCTTCATCTTCTTCCTGGTCGGCCTGATGTTCAGCCACGCCTATGTGCGGCCGGTCTGGTTCAAGTGCTTGATCGTCGCGCTGCCCTTCGCGGCCATCGCGGTGGACGTGAGCTCCTGGTACATCATCAAGATCTTCCATCCTTTCGTCTACGTGGAAATCGCGGCCGGCGGTCTGATGGCGGCCTGCTTCGGCCTGATGTGGGTGGTGACGATATTTCAAATGTGGTTGTCCAGGGCGCCCTCGGTCGTGACCGAACGCCAAAAAGGCGACCTGCCGGTGATTGGGCGCGAGCCGGTGCGCTGAGCGCGTAGCGTGCCGCGATTGCGGCATCCGCTGGAAGAATGAGCAACGCTGCGCTAAACGCGCCGCGCCAGCGCCGCGATCCGGTCGGCGAATTCGTCGACCGCGCTCCACGCGGTGTATTCGATGCTGGTCGCCGGATCGGTCGGCCCGCCGGTCAACAGCATGATGAAGCGGATGATCTGCCGATCGCGCCAGCTATAGCGTCGATAATCGAGCCGGCCGGCGAAGGCGACGGCCGCCGTCGGCGCCAGGCGATGGCGCGCGATCGTCTTGCGCAAATAGGGATTGCCGGTACCGGTCGTCTTGCCGGCTTTGCGCGCGCTGAGATTGACCGATGCCAGCGCGAGCGGGGGCGGCGCCGGCAGCGCCCGGTAGGCGCTCAGGAAGCGGTCCGCTTCCGGCAGGTGCTTGCCATAGCGCACCGCCGCCACCAACACGATGAGCGGCGCCTGCGCGAGTTCGGCGTGCGGCGGTAGAACCGGCAGCAGATTGCGCGGCGCGGAAAGCGTCCCGCCGTCATTCAAACGGCGGCAAATATGCTCGGCAATTCGCTGCGCTTGTCCGTCGCGCGTCGCGTAATAGACTGCAATCGCATCGTCGCGCACGCGTTGGAAATTCCCAGCGTCAAATCACCCAAGCGGCAAGCGCGCGGCCAATTTTGCCGGTGCACCCGCCGCTTGGAGTCGAAAAGCGATTGGGATCGCCGCCAGCAAGCGGCGCCCTCGATCAGAGTTTATGGCCGTTCTTCTGGAACTTTTCGCCGGCCGCTTTGAGCTTGCCGCCGCCCGCCGGGTTCACATGGCAATAGCCGCAGGGCTTGCCGGTCGCCGTCGCATATGCGGGGGTCGCCTTGGCGGTCTGTACGGTGAGGGTCATTGCCGAACCGGCAATCAGCAACATGGCAGCGCTCGCGGCCAAGATCAGCTTTGCGTAGATATTCATGTCGGTTTTCTCCGCCGATGACGTAGGGGGGTTACGCGTGAGGCAACGCGATTCACTAAGCTATCGCCGGTTAAAATTCCAGTCCGGACAAGGCTAATCCTAATCCGGCCTTGATAAAGATCAAGCTTGAGCCCACGGCGGTCAAATGTAAACCCGTTCCGCACCCGTTCCTTCGTCTCGGTTGCGTGGGCACCTCGAGAGCCGGGGGCTCGCACGCCGGCTGCGTGAACCAAATTGCCATGACAGTCGATGCGGGGGGTTGCTTGGCCGCGCGGCTCGGCTGTTCGCCGTCCGTGCCAGCAATGTTCACAGCTGGATTTGCTTCTTATAATCGATAAAGAACGATGCGCGATGACTTTCTAGAAGAGCTCAATATTGGAATTGTTCTACCGACCGGATCGAGCCGCTATTGACCCTTGATAAGTGCATCGAGCGTGAACGCATTCGGGCAATAGTCGCGGAAGTTCGCGGCGCTTGCCCCGCGCTCAAGATCGCACTCGCATCGGCGTTTGAAGCCGCAAGTGATGCACAACCGCTGGAGATCGCGAATGACCAGTGGATTGTCGTGGGCAAGCCCGTTCGCATCGACGCCGAGCGCGACCAGCAGCTTTTGCAAAAGATCCGCGGCGTGCGGGCCTTTGTTGGCGATCTCCGCCAGCTCGCCCGGCGAAATCCCCAGATCGCGCGCGATTGCGGCGACGTCGTCCGCGTTGCAGTTCATCATGTCATGACGAAAGCCGCGCGCGTGGCGGTACCTTCCAACCCAGTCCGCGACGGATTTCAAGATCCATTTCAGGCTCTCATAGTCCGGATGTGGCGCGGCCTGCCGGTTCATGACATCGGCTCTTTCGGACGGTGAAATCACGTCCGAACCAAATCGTATTGACTTGCGTCGAACGTGCGGCCGGCCGAGGCGGCATTGCCAGGCTTCCAGTCGTCAATGAGCACGTTCGGTTTGGCAAATTCCGCCAATGCCGATGGATCGTCGATCACGATACTGTGCCCGCAACTGCGCACGCCATATTTCGCCAGCCGCGCCAGGTTACGCGACAAATTCTCCGGACTTCATGCCGAGGCAGGATGCCAGCATGCGCTTGTCAAACGGCAATTCAATGCATCCGTTTTTGCCGTCGACGGCGCCGGCCCGCAAGATCCAGTTTGCCAGCCGTTCGGAGCTGGAGCGGAGCTTCATATTCTTGAGCGCGCGGATGGAAAAGCGGCAGCGCTCGGCCAACTCGATGATGACGACGCGGGCAATCGCGGCATTGCGTTCGCACAGGTCGCGCACGATCTGGCCCGGTATCAGCAGGATTTGCGAGGGCGCGAGCGTGCGGGCGGAGTTCAAACAGACGACGTTACGGATGACCGCCGCCAAGAATAAATTCGCGCCGCGCCCCTTGATTTCCATCGTGGTTTCCTCGCCGTCATGGACGCCAAAGAGCCCAACCAAGCCGTCGACGACGATGTGCAGGAAGTCCGGGGTCTCGCCTTCACGAACGAGGCTCGCGTGTTTCGCGAAGCGGCGCATGCGCGCGGCGTGAAGCAGCGTTTTGGCGGACGCCTCATCCAATTCGGAAAAGAAAGGCAGCGCCCGCACATCCAACCAGATCGATTGATTTGCCATAATTTTCAACCTTTTATAAAAAAATACTGCAATGCAACATCGATGCATTGACGACTGTCAATCATTTGTATGCAAATGATATTGGGAAATATATCCTTGCCGCAAGCCGCGCGGCAGGCAACGGCAAATTTCGGCCGGACACCGACAGTCGCCGTCCAATCGCCGTCCAATCGCCGTCCAATCGCCGTCCAATCCTCCTTGGCGATCGCGCGGTCATGACCTGCGGCGTGCCGCGGATTCTCCACATCAGACAAATCGTGCTTGGGAGCGGATTTTTATGTCTGCTATTGGCGTGACAGCGGACAACGGCGCCTTTTGGCCCGCGTTGGTTCGTGCGCACATGCCCCACAAGCGACCGTCTTGCCTCGATAGACATACCTTTCTGCCGACCATAAACTCGGCGTGACATTGGGTGGGTCGGTGCAATCTTTCATGACGGAGGCGCGGGCCGAAAGGCGGCTGGCGGCCAATCTGGCGAGAAAAATATGAGCGTCGTAACTCTGGATCCGGCGGCGATGCTCGATCAAGCGCTCGAATATGCGGCCAGAAATATTAAGATCGAAACGCTTTTGATCCGGCTCGGGCTCGACCCCAGCAACGTCACCTATGACGCGATCATCGACCGCCTGCTGGACCTCGCGCTTGCCAGCCTCACGGCCTCGAACATTCTGGCTCTGATCGCCGGAATATTCCTGGCCTTGGCGTTCGTGGTTCGCACCATCGTGCTCATGCGCGTGCTGACCATCGTCAGCATTGTCTTGTTTCTGGCGTCTGCTGCGCTTTCCGGCTCAATCCCCAGCTTCTTTATGTATCTCCTTGCGCTGCCGATCAACGTTATACGCCTCGTGCAGATCCGGAACCTGGTCAAAAGAGCGCGAATGTCGGCGCAGGTGTCGGTGAACTGGCTCAAGCCGTTTATGACGCCGCGCAATTACCTGAAGGGAGACGTGCTGTTTCGCAAAGGTGACACCGCCACAGAAATGCTCTTAACGGTGACGGGAAAATTCCTGGTGACGGAAATTGCCATCGAGCTCCCGCCCGGACGAATCCTGGGCGAGCTTGGCTTTCTGACGCCGAAAAATAAAAGGACGCAAACGGTCGAATGCATCGAGGATGGGGAGGTTCTCACGATTACCTACGACAAGCTGCTTGAGATCTATTTCCAAAATGCGGAATTCGGATACTACTTGCTTCGTCTCACCAGCGATCGCCTGCTGCAAAACATCGCACGTCTTGAAGGCGTCCGTGACCAGTACAAAGCAAAATTGCTGACTTTGACGGCCGCAGAACCCGCAAGTGACGCGGCGACCAAACCATTGCCCGTGCCGCCCGTGCCGCGTGCCGCCGGTGCCGCCCGTCCTGCCGGGTTTTGCCGGCGATCGGTCAACGACAAAGCAACACCTCGCGCTCGCGAAGCGCCAAGACAGCATACGATCTGACCGTGGGATATTCGCCAGACCGAGACGATTCCTGAGAAACGTCCTGGGAACCGGTCTCTACTGGATTGGTTGGGGTCTTGCGGTCCTTGTGATCGCTTGGGCGATAATTTTGGCGATCATCTCCGGCAATCCGCTTGTCTCATTGGTTGTCGGCGCCGTTGGCGTGGGTTTTTGGCTGATTGGGATGCGGCTCAGATATATTCTGGCGCGACCATAATCACCGTAACGGCGAGCGCGTTGGGTGCAGGGAGTGCGCTTCTGGCACTTAACGGCCAAACCGACCGCGCCGAAGAATGTCCGCTATTGGGGTAAGCGCCGACATCGCGCGCCTCATACCCCGGGCATGAAAAGAAAGCCGGAATAGGGGATTCTTTTTCTGCGCGAATCACGTAAACAAAACGGCGACCAAGGCCTGGGGGCACAAGGTCGCCGCTACTACTGACAAACTCAACGCTACTGGCGCGTACTCATATACCCCGCCGCCGTTCCAGATCTGTTGCCCGCCGTTCAGGCAGGTAACAAGGAACGGCGTGACGCTCGCGCAAGGGGTGTATCGACCAATTCGGCCCACCGAAGCGAGTCTTTTTCTACCGCAGTGCACACGGACAAGCCGCTGGCGCTCACGAAGACTCGCTATTTTCCGGCAGCAACGAGGCGGCCCGCGCAGCCTCGCCCGGCGCGACCTGCGCGTCGCGCGACGGCGAGTGGACTGGAAAAGGCCGAGGCGCGAAAAGCGTAGCGGCCAGCCGATCGAGCCCGCGCGGACGATTTGGCGGATGATTTGCAAGTGCCGCAAAGCCCACGAATTTTCCACGAGTCGACGCGTTGTCGTCACGCTTGGTTCCGTCGCGAAACGTCTTGAGCGGTGTTGCTGAAATTGAAAACCCGCCAGCGGCGGGCCAAAAGCAACTTGAATGGTGGGCGCTGTAGGGATCGAACCTACGACCTCTCCCGTGTGAAGGGAACGCTCTCCCGCTGAGCTAAGCGCCCGGCCGCTTTGGCCGGGCGATATAAGGAGTGCGTCTCGCAGGTGTCAAGCGAGCGGGCAAGCCGTCAGTTCGGCTTGTCGTCGTGCGGCACCCGCGAGGCGTGCGTCTGCAAGGCGCGGATGCGGTCGGCGAGATCGCCGTTGGTGGACGACACCTCGCCGTGCTTGGGTTCGCGGTTGCCGGTGACCGAAACATTGTGGCCGGTTGCGCACGGTTTCGGCGGCCAGGATCGCGTCGATCGGCGAGTTCGGACCTTCCAGCGCGGAAGTAAGCCGCGCGACTTCGGCGGCGACGTCGTTGATGCGCTCGCGCAGCAGCGCGTTCTCGACGCGCTCGGACGCCCAGGTTTCCTCGGTCTCGCGCTTCATGCCGCCGAGTTCGCGCGCCAGCCGGTCGCGCTCGTCCTTGGTGCGGTCGAGTTCGGCCTGCAGGTTGGTCTTTTCCGATTTGAGCTTTTCGTGCGCCGAATTGGCGCGGCTGTCGAGCTCGGCGACGGCGGCGCGCAGGTCGCCTTCGGTCTTGCGCGCGGCTTCGATCTCGCCGCGCAGCTGCTTAAGCTCGAATTCGCTTTCGGTGAGCAGGCGCGACTGCTCGCCGAGCCGGTTTTCCAGATCCTGGGCGCGGCGGCCGAGAATTTCCGCCTCGGTGGTCTGCGCCGCCAGATGCTGCTCGAGCTCGCCGACGCGGCGGCCGAGATTTTCGACCTTGCCGCGCTCGGCTTCCAATTCCTGCGTCGCCGCTTTCAGCGCGGTGCGCTCGAGTTCGCGGCGGTCTTCCACCGTCTTGACTTCGTTGCTGGCATCGGTGAGCCGCTCCTTGAGCGCCTCGACCTGGGTCTTGAGCGCGACGATCTCGACCTTCTGGGCGTCGGTGAAGGTCGAGCGCTCGTCGAGCTCGCCCATCATCTTGGCGAGGTCGGCTTCCTTGTCGGACAGCGTGCGCTGGGCGTCGTGCATGGCGCCGGTCTTGGCCGCGATTTCGTCCTCGGTCGCGCGCAACTGGTCGCGCAGCGCCTTGTCGCGCGCTTCCAGCGCGAAAATGGTGGCGGTCTTTTCGCCGAGCTCGAGCTTGAGCCGGTTGATGGCGTCGCCCTTCTTGCCGAGCTCGGCGAGCTGGCTGGTGGTCTTGGCTCTTGAGCTGCTCGACGCTCATTTCCAGCCGCCGCGTCGACATCGCGAATTCGGCGCGCAGCTGGTCCTTGTCGGCCTGGATCTCCGCCATCGACAAGCGGGGTCGCGGCTTCCAGCCGCCGCATGGTCAGCCGCACCGCGCGGCCGTGCACGAGGGGGATGACGACCGAGCCCGAGCAAGGCTGCGACCAGAAAGCCGATCCCGAAATACATGATCGGTTCGATCATGGAACGACGCCTCCGAGACACCCTCGCCCGCGATAACCCCACGGAAACCATGACACGGGGGGCCGGGCACTGCCAGCGTCAGCCAACATTAACCTAAACTCGGGGCCCTGCGTCAGCGGGCGCCGGCAGGGCCTCAATCCGCCGCAAATTATGACAGGCAACGCCGCTCAGAACGGGTTCCAGGTCGCCTTCGGGGTGAATTTGAGATAGCCGATATTGGCGCCCAGCCGGAAGCCCGACGCCGGAGCGGATCGGCACCACCACGATGTTGTTGGCGGTGAGCGCGGTCATGCCGAAGCCGCCGATGAAATAGGCCGAGCCGTCGATGCCGGCGAAGCGCTGGTAGATCGCGTCGGTGGCCGGCAGGTTGTAGACCAGCATCATGGTGCGGGCGCCTTCGCCGCCGGTGTCGAAGCCGACCGAGGGGCCTTGCCAGAAGACGCGCAGGTCGCCGGCATTCGTGGTGTAGAGCGTGCCGTCGCCGTAGCGCAGGCCCGACCACGAAGGCGCCGCTGCCCTCCTGGCCGAGCACATAGCCGTTGGGCTGGCCCCACTGGCTGAAGGCCTTCTCGACCACCTGCGCCAGCCCGCGCGACACCGTGCCGAAGAACTGATGGCCGGCGTCGACGATCTCGTTCGACCGAGAAGGTGTCGCGGTGCTGCGGCGGCGGAGGCGGCGGCGGCTGGCCCTGGGCGGCGGCCAAATCGGCGCCGAAAGCAACCAGGCACAGAGTCAGGGCCGCAAACCGCAGGGTGGTGCGCATCGCATGCTCCATGGATGAGGTTATTTCAGCCCCCGCTTAACGGGTTGCTCACGCGCAAGGCCGTATTGTGGCGGCGAGCGGTCCCGAATCAATCGAAATCTCGCCCGGAACTATGACGGCAGCACGGCGGCAACGGAAGATGCGCCTGACCCTTGCCCTGCTGGCGGGCCTTTTCGGCGCGAGCGTCGCAAACCCTGCGCCGGCAGCGCCCGAGCCGGTGGTGGTCAACCCCAACACCGGGCTGCGCTCTCACGGCTTCGATCCGGTGGCCTATTTCACCGACGCAAAGCCGGAATTCGGCCGCCCGGAGTTCGAATTGCGCAACGACGGCGTCGTCTGGCGCTTCCGCAACGAGGGCGACCGCGCCGCCTTCGCCGATCACCCGGAAGTCTATACGCCGCGTTTCGGCGGCTACGATCCGGTGGCGATCGCGCGCGGCAATTCGGTGCCCGGCCATCCGCTGTTCTGGGCGGTGACCGGCGAGCGGCTCTATCTGTTCTATAGCGCGGAGGCGCGCGCCGAATTTCTCGCCGATCCGGGCCGCACCATCGCGCGCGCCACGCGCAAATGGCCGGAGGTCGCGCGCACCATCGCGCGCTGAATCACAAGCGGATCGACTTCGCTTTGGCCGGATCGCCCCAGGCGATGAAGGCGGGAATGCGAAAATTTCCGGCCGCGTCGCCGTATGCGAGCGCGGCGCCTTGCGCGCTTGTCACGATGCCGCCGGCTGCGGCGACCAAGGCATGGCCGGCCGCGACGTCCCATTCGCAGGTGGTGGCGAGCCGCGGATAGACATCGGCTGAGCCTTCCGCGATGCGGCAGAACTTGATCGCCGAGCCGCTGGCGTCGCGCGCGAGCGGGCCGAGCTTGGCAACGAAGGCCTCGGTCGCCGGATCGAGATGCGAGCGGCTCACCACCGCCACGCCGCGCTCGGCCGGCCAGTGCCGCGTGCGGATCGCCTGCGGCTGATCGGCGCCGTCGGCGGTCAGCCGCAGCCGTTCGGCGCCGCTGCCGACGACGCCGCGCCAGACCTGGCCGCGCTTGGGCGCGGCGACGATGCCGGCGATGGGCGTGCCGCCCGAGACGATCGCGACATTGACGGTGTATTCGTCGCGGCCGGCGATGAATTCGCGCGTGCCGTCGAGCGGATCGACCAGGATGAAACTGCCGTCGAGCTTGGGCGGCGCCTGGCGGCCGGACATTTCCTCGGAGACCACCGGCACGCCGGGCAGCAGCCGCGCCAGACCCTGCAGGATCGCGGCCTCGGAGGCCTCATCGGCGGCAGTGACCGGCGATCGGTCGGACTTGAGCGTGTGCCCGCTGTCCGGCGGCACGGCGAGGATCAGCGCGCAGGCGCGCGCGACGATCGCCGTCAGCTCGTCCATGAGCCGGGCCGCCTGGGCCGGCAGGATTTCGGAATTGGCGGCCAAATCGCGCTCTCCTTCGGTCCTTGGCGGTTGTGCGCGTGCGGTGTATCACGCCTCGCATCCGGCGCGACAGCGATTCGCCGGTGTTATGGCAAAGCCTGCACGCCCGGTGGAGAGCCTTTATATGTCCGCACCCGCCCTCGAAGCGCTCGATCTTGCCGCGCTTGCTGTGCTCGCGCGTCTGCCACGACCTGATCAGCCCGGTCGGCGCCATCGTCAATGGGCTGGAAGTGCTGGAAGAAGCCAAGGACGAGGCGACCAAGACCTTCGCGCTCGATCTGATCAAGAAGAGCGCCCAGCACCGCCTCCGCCAAGCTGCAGTTCTGCCGCATCGCCTTCGGCGCGGCCGGCTCGGCCGGCGCCCAGATCGACCTCGGCGATGCCGAAACGATGGCGCGCGGCTTCCTGGAGGACGACAAGACCAAGCTCGCCTGGAACCTGCCGCGCGTGCTGCTGCCCAAGAACCGGGTCAAGCTGCTGCTCAACATGCTGCTGATCGCCGCAGCAGACGATCCCGCGCGGCGGCCAGCTCACGGTCGATCCGATCGGCGAGGGCGAGAGCATGGGCTTCCAGGTCGCCGCCGCCGGCGCCAATGCCAAGGTTCCGCCGGCGGTGCCGGCCTGCTCGCCGGCGAAGCCGGCGAGCGGCGGCTCGATGCCCACGCGCATCCAGCCGTTCTATACCGGCCTGCTGGCCAGGGACTGCGGCGCCAAGACCGCCATGGCCATGGAAGGCGAGGCGGTCGTGGTCACCGCCCAATAGGCGCGCCACGCGGCGGCTTCCGGCGGTTAACGAACGGTTAACGACCGCCGCGCGGATTGGTAATCCGCAACCAAAATTAAACCCTTCGCCAACACACTGGCCGTGCTCCCGACGGAGAGCGGCGGACGGGCCCAAAGCCCGTTGACGAAGGCGTTTCCATGGACGACCTGCTGCGGGAATTCCTGACCGAGACCAACGAAAGCCTCGACGTGGTCGACGTCGAGCTCGTGCGCTTCGAGCAGGACCCGAACAACGCCAAGATTCTCGACAACATCTTCCGCCTCGTCCACACCATCAAGGGGACCTGCGGCTTCCTCGGGCTGCCGCGGCTCGAAGCGCTGGCGCATGCCGCCGAAACGCTGATGGGCAAGTTTCGCGACGGCGTGCCGGTGACCGACGACGCCGTCACGCTGATCCTGGCCACCATCGACCGCATCAAGACGATCCTCGAAGCGCTCGAACGCCACCAGCGCGAGCCGGAGGGCAGCGACGAGCGACCTGATCGCCGGTCTGGCGAGCGGCGATGGTGCGCGAGCGGGATCGCGGCGCTCGCGCGGCCGCGCGACCGGCGAATTCCGCCGACGACTCGAGCGCGCGTTCCGGAGGTCGTCCGTCACGGCGCCGCCAATGCCGCCGCCGCCGAGCCGGCCGGCGGCCGACGACGACAACGGCACAAGGCCGCCAGCCAATCGATCCGCGTCACCGTCGATACGCTCGAACAACTGATGACCATGGTGTCCGAGCTGGTGCTGACCCGCAACCAGCTGCTCGAGATCGTGCGCCGCCACGAGGATTCCGAATTCAAGGCGCCGCTGCAGCGGCTGTCCAACGTCACCGCCGAGCTGCAGGAAGGCGTCATGAAGACGCGCATGCAGCCGATCGGCAACGCCTGGCAGAAGCTGCCGCGCATCGTGCGCGATCTGTCGCAGCGAACTCGGCAAGCAGATCGAGCTCGAGATGCACGGCGCCGAAACCGAGCTCGACCGCCAGGTGCTCGACCTGATCAAGGACCCGCTCACCCACATGGTGCGCAACTCCGCCGACCATGGCCTGGAAACGCCGGCCGAGCGGCGCGCCGCCGGCAAGCCGGAACGCGGCACGCATCCGGCTGTCGGCCTACCACGAAGGCGGCCACATCATCATCGAGATCGCCGACGACGGCCGCGGCCTCGACACCGAGCGCATCAAGGCCAAGGCGATCGCGCAGGGGCTCGCCACCGAAGCCGAGATCGACAAGATAGCCGAAGCGCAGATCCACAAATTCATCTTCGCGGCCGGGCTTCTCGACCGCCGCCAAGATCACCAGCGTGTCCGGCCGCGGCGTCGGCATGGACGTGGTGCGCAACAATATCGATCAGATCGGCGGCACCATCGACGTCAAATCGGTGGCCGGCGCCGGGCTTGAGCTTCACCATCAAGATCCCGCTGACGCTCGCCATCGTCTCGGCGCTGATCGTCGAAGTCGCGCGGCGAGCGCTTCGCCATCCCGCAGCTTGCGGTGGTCGAGCTGGTGCGCGTGCGCGCCGGCAGTCCGAGCACCGCATCGAGCGCATCAAGGACGCCGCCGTGCTGCGGCTGCGCGACAAGCTGCTGCCGCTGGTGCGGTCTGAGCAGCGCTGCTCGGCATCGACGACAGGCCGGCGACGTCGAGAAGCGGCTTCATCGTCGTGACGCAGGTCGGCAGCCAGACCTTCGGCATCGTGGTCGACGGCGTGTTCCACACCGAGGAAATCGTGGTCAAGCCGATGTCGAGCAAGCTGCGCCACATCGCGATGTTCTCCGGCAACACCATTCTCGGCGACGGCTCGGTGATCATGATCATCGATCCGAACGGCGTCGCGCAGGCGGTCGGCGGCACCGTCACCTCGCAAATGGCCGCCGCCGCGGCAGACGGCGCCAAGTCCGCCGCCGCCGACGAGCGCACCACCTCGCTGCTGGTGTTCCGCGCCGGCTCGCCGCAGCCGAAGGCGGTGCCGCTGTCGCTGGTCACGCGGCTCGAAGAGATCGACGCCCGCAAGATCGAGCTGTCGAACGGCCGCCACATGGTGCAGTACCGCGGCCAGCTGATGCCGCTGGTGCAGCCTGAGCGAGACGCATGCGCGTCAAGGGCGAGGGCGCGCAGCCGCTGCTGGTGTTCTCCGACGGCAGCCGCTCGATGGCGCTGGTGGTCGACGAGATCGTCGACATCGTCGAGGACCGCCTCGACATCGAGGTCGCCAGCGACAAGCCCGGCGTGCTCGGCTCGGCCGTGATCAAGGGCCAGGCGACCGAGATCATCGATGTCGGCCACTTCCTGCCGCTCGCCTTCGAGGACTGGTTCCGCCGCAAGGAGCAGGCGCAGCACGCACGGCCGCGCTCGGTGCTGCTGGTCGACGACTCGCCGTTCTTCCGCAACATGCTGGTCGCCGGTGCTGCAAGGCGGCGGGCTACGTCGTGACCGACGTCGCCTCGGCGCAGGAGGCGCTGGCGCTGCTCAACGGCGGCGCCGCTTTGACGTGGTCGTCACCGACATCGAGATGCCGGACATGGACGGCTTCGCGCTTCGCCGAGGCGCTGCGGCGGACGCGGCGCATGCCGCGATGCCGATCATCGCGCTGTCGTCCGTCGTGTCGGCCGAAGCGATCGAGCGCGGCCGGCAGGTCGGCTTCCACGATTTTGTCGCCAAGTTCGACCGCCAGGGCCTGATCGCGGCGCTCAAGGAGCAGACCGAGATCGGTCGGGCGGCGTGACGAGCAAATCATGAGCACCGAACACACGCCGCAGAATTTGAGGGAATACGTCACCGCGATGATCGGCGGCCAGTTGTTCGGCCTGCCGATCGTGCGCGTGCAGGACGTGTTCGTGCCGGAGCGGCTGACGCGCGTGCCGCTGGCGCCGCCGGAGATCGCCGGCGTGCTCAATCTGCGCGGCCGCATCGTGACGCTGATCGACATGCGCCGCCGGCTCGGGCTCGAAGAGCGCGCGGACGCCGGGCAGCCGATGGCGATCGGCATCGAGCGCTCAGGCGAATCCTACGGGCTGCTGATCGACAGCGTCGGCGAGGTGCTCAAGCTCGACGATGCCGCGCGCGAGGCAAACCCGGTCAATCTCGATCCGCGGCTGGCGCGCGTCTGCGCCGGCATTCATCGCCTGGAAGGCCAGCTGCTGATGGTGCTCGACGTCGATCGCGTGCTCGATGCCGGCCCGGCCAAGGCGATCGCGGCATGACGAATTGCGAAACTTCAAATCGGCTTCGGAAGCCCGAAATAGCGAGGACTGTGCGATGAAAACCTGTTTGGTGGTTGACGATTCCAGCGTCATCCGCAAGGTGGCGCGCCGGATTCTCGAAGGTCTCGATTTCGAGATCGTCGAGGCCGAGGACGGCGAGCAGGCGCTCGACGCCTGCCGGCGCGCAGCTGCCGGACGCGATCCTGCTCGACTGGAACATGCCGAAGATGGACGGCTACGAGTTCCTGCGCATGCTGCGCCGGCTGCCCGGCGGCGACCGCCCGAAGGTGGTGTTCTGCACCACCGAGAACGACGTCGCGCATATCGCGCGCGCGCTGCATGCCGGCGCCAACGAATACATCATGAAGCCGTTCGACAAGGAGATCGTCGAAGCGAAATTCCAGGAAGTCGGGCTGATCTGACCGCCGCACGGCGGCCCGTACAACAATAACGAAAGTCGTCAGCCCGATGAACGTCGTCGTCACACCGCAATCCTCCGCCGCCATCACGCCGGCGCATCCGCGTCATGATCGTCGACGACGCGGTGGTCGTGCGCGGCCTGTTCTCGCGCTGGGTCGGCGAGGAGCCCGACCTGGAGGTCGTGGCCGCGCTGCGCACCGGCCGCGAGGCGGTCGACCAGCTCGAGCGCGTCGATCCCGACGTCGTGGTGCTCGACGTCGACATGCCGGAGCTCGACGGCATCGCCGCGCTGCCGCTGCTGTTGGCGAAGAAGCGCGACCTCGTCGTGATCATGGCCTCGACGCTGACCCGGCGCAACGCCGAGATCAGCCTGAAGGCGCTCTCGCTCGGCGCCGCCGACTACATCCCGAAGCCCGAAAGCAAGCGCGAAGTCTCCGGCTCGCCCACCTTCCGCCGCGAGCTGATCGAGAAAATCCGCGCGCTCGGCCTGCGGCGCGAAACGGCTGCGCGTCGCCCGCCCGATCCCGGGGGTGGCTTCGCCGCCGCTGCAGCCGCGGCGTCAAAGCCGCGCCCCGGTCGAGCCACTCAGGCCTGGTGCTGCGGCCGATGCCGCTGACCGCCGCCGCGCGTGCTGCTGATCGGCTGCTCGACCGGCGGCCCGCAGGCGCTCAACGCCATCATCGCCAAGATCGGCGGCGTGCTCGAGCGCGCGCCGGTGCTGATCACCCAGCACATGCCGGCGACCTTCACCACGATCCTGGCCGAGCATCTGGAGCGCCTGGCCGGCCGCCCGGCGCGCGAGGCGCGCGACGGCGAGGAGATCCATGCCGGCACCATCTACGTCGCGCCCGGCGGCCGCCACATGACGGTTGGCGCGGCGACAACGGCGCCGCGGTGGTCGCGCTCGACGACGGCCCGCTGGTCAATTTCTGCAAGCCGGCGGTCGATCCGATGTTTGCCTCCGCGGCGCAAGTCTGGGGCTACAAAGTGATGGCGCTGGTGCTGACCGGCATGGGCACCGACGGCCTCAACGGCGCCGAGCCATCGTGGCGGCCGGCGGCAACGTGATCGCGCAGGACGAAGCGACCAGCGTGGTCTGGGGCATGCCCGGCCAGGTCGCGCATGCCGCGCTTTGCTCGGCCGTGCTGCCGCTCGCCGAAATCGCGCCGCGGCTGATCCGCGTCTTCGCCGGGGAGCGCACATGAGCCCGGACGATTTCGACTATCTGCGCAAGCTGCTGAAGGAGCGTTCCGGCCTCGTGCTGTCGGCGGAGAAGCAATATCTCGTCGAAAGCCGGCTGCTGCCGCTGGCGCGCAAGACCGGCATGACCACGCTGACCGAGCTGATCGGCCGAGCTCAAGGCGCCGACATCGAGCCGTGCTCGTCGGCGAAGTGGTCGAGGCCATGACCACCAACGAGACCTTCTTCTTCCGCGACAAGATTCCGTTCGAGCATTTCCGCGACACCATCATGCCGGCGCTGATCGCGGCGCGCGCGCGCGACAAGCGCATCCGCATCTGGTGCGCGGCCGCCTCCACCGGCCAGGAGCCTTATTCGCTGGCCATGACGCTCAAGGAGATGGGGGCGGCAGCTTGCCGGCTACAAGGTGCGAGATCCTGGCGACCGACATTTCCGCCGAGGTGCTGGAGAAGGCCAAAGCCGGCATCTACAGCCAGTTCGAGGTGCAGCGCGGGCTGCCGATCCAGCTGTTGGTGAAATTCTTCACGCAGGTCGGCGAGTGCTGGCAGATCGCGCCCGAGATCCGCGCCATGGTGCAGTTCCGCACGCTCAATCTGCTCAACGATTTTTCGCCGCTCGGCACGTTCGACATCGTGTTCTGCCGCAACGTGCTGATCTATTTCGACCAGCCGACCAAGATCGGCGTGCTCGAGCGCGTCGCGCGCCAGATTGCGCCCGACGGCTTTCTGGTGCTGGGCGCCGCCGAAACCGTGGTCGGTCTCACCGACCGTTCAAGCCGGTGGCCGACAAACGCGGGCTTTACGCGCCGACCGGCTGCCGCGCGCGCAGCAATCGGCAATGTGATGAAGGTCGCGGCGAAGGGCTAGGCCTTTCTGCCGTCATTGCCGGGCTTGACCCGGCAATCCATGAGGCCGCTCAGCAAAATCAAACTTGCGTAAGGCTTGCACGCGCTGCGCATCATCTTGGATGCGCGGGTCAAGCCCGCGCATGACGGCGGAGAGAACGCCGAGCGCTCGCAGGACCCCCGCAATGAAAAACCCCGGACCTTTCGGCCCGGGGCAAAGTTTGGAGGGTCAAGCCCGAGTGGGGGCTCAATCGCATTGTCAGCAGGCGCTGATGCGCCATGTCAGCAGACGCTTAGGCGCCGGCCGCGCCAGCGGAGCCTGCCGTCCCGCCGCGCTTTAAGCCGTCAGTCGCAGACGCGCACGCGCTTGACGTGCTCGTAGCCGTAGCGGTCGACGTAGTGGCGGTGAATGATGCGGCAATCTTCCTCTTCGTAAACCCGCGGTCCCGGCTCGTAATAGCCCGGCCCGCTGTAGTAGTTGTGGCCGGCCTGCGAGCCGATGATGGTGCCGACCGCCAGACCGCCGATGATGCCGGCCGCGACCGCGCCGTTATTGTTGCCCGCGGAAGCGGGCTGCGAAATGGCCGCCAGCGCCAAAGCGGAAACGGCCGCGAGAGTGATGATCTTCAACATGGTTTGCCTCGCTGTTGCAGATGAACCGGTCGAATAAAACGAAACCGTCGCGTCCGCACCTTTGGGGCAGCGCGCCAGGGCCGCCATGATGGCCCTGCTGCCCGCCTTGCGACGGCGGACATCAGCATAGCACGGAACGAAAGCCGGGCGAACCGTCCCAATGCGACAAATTCAACCGCCGGATTCCCGCCATGCTTGTGTTTGGCGCCGGTGCCGCGCTGCAAAAAACCCCGGACCTTTCGGCCCGGGGCTTAAGTTTGGAGGGTCAAGCCCGAGTGGGGGCTCAATCGCATTGTCAGCAGGCGCTTATGCGCCATGCCAGCAGACGCTTATGCGCCGGCCGCGCGGCAGGGCCTGTCGTCCCGCCGCGCTTTTCAGTCTTCAATCGCAGACGCGAATGCGCCGGACGTGTTCGTAGCCGTCGCGGCCGACGTAGCGCTCGCGCTCGGTGCGGCAGTTGCTATAGACCGGCCGATAGGCCGGCTCGCCGTAGTAACCCGGGCCGTAATAGCCGCGATTGGCTTGCGAGCCGACGATGGCGCCGACAGCCAGGCCGCCGACGATGCCGGCCGCGAGTGCGCCGCCATTGTTGCGCGCGAAGGCGGGTTGCGCGGTGACGGTCACCGCCAATGCCAGCGCGGCAATGGCGGTCAGTGAGATGACTTTCAACATGAGTTGTTCCTTCGGTGTTGGCGTATCAATCGATGATCTGAACGATGCGGCGCGTGTGCGGATCGACCAGCACCGCGTGGTCGTTCACGTAGGCGTAGCGGTAGCCCTGCACGTGGTACTCGCCGGGAATCTCGTAATACGTGACGCCTTCCTGCGGCAGCACCGCGCCGACGCGGAAGTCCTGCTCATAGCGATAGGACGGCAGCCGCTGCTCGACGACATAGGTGCGGAAGCGCGGCTCATCGCCGACGCCGAGAATGCCGCCGACCGTGCCGGCAACCGCGCCGAGCGCGCCGCCGACAACGGCCCCGATCGGGCCGGCGTCGTGTGCGCCTTGCGCCGCGCCTTCCTGCGCGCCGCGGACGGTGCCTTGCGCCTGCGCCGCCACCGGCAGGGCCAGCAAAGCGAGCGCGATCATTGGTACCAAAAACTTGGTCTGCATAAGTGCTCCATGGGGTTGGAATTCCAACCGCCTGGGGTTGGACTCAGCGAGCCAATGCTCTCAGCCCCACATAGTTCCCTGGTTCCCTGCGGCCGCCGCCTTAATCGCCGGTCGGCCGCCACAATTGGCCCTTTGGGTTCCGCCGCAACGAAAAAACCCCGCCGTTTCCGGCGGGGTTAAGTTGGGAGGAGAGAGCCCAAGTGGGGCTCGATCAAGATGTACGCAGACGCAACGGGGGGAAGGTCGTCCGCTGTCGTCGCGTCCGGCGCTTGGCGTCGCTTACGCTGGAATCCGCTCTTCGGTCTCGGCCGGCTCGCGCAGCACGTAGCCGCGGCCCCACACCGTCTCGATATAGTTCTTGCCGTTGGAGGCGTTGGCGAGCTTCTTGCGCAGCTTGCAGATGAACACGTCGATGATCTTGAGCTCCGGCTCGTCCATGCCGCCGTAGAGATGGTTGAGGAACATCTCCTTGGTGAGCGTGGTGCCTTTGCGCAGGGAGAGCAGCTCGAGCATCTGATATTCTTTGCCGGTGAGGTGCACGCGCTGGCCGCCGACTTCGACCGTCTTGGTGTCGAGGTTGACGACGAGGTCGCCGGTGTTGATGACCGACTGGGCGTGGCCCTTGGAGCGGCGCACGATGGCGTGGATGCGCGCGATCAGCTCGTCCTTGTGGAACGGCTTGGTCATGTAGTCGTCGGCGCCGAAGCCGAGGCCCTTGACCTTGTCCTCGATGCCGGCAAGCCCGGAGAGGATCAGGATCGGCGTCTTGATCTTCGACACCCGCAGCGAGCGCAGAACCTCGAAGCCCGACATGTCGGGCAGGTTCAGGTCGAGCAGGATGATGTCGTAGTCGTAGAGCTTGCCGAGGTCGACGCCTTCTTCACCGAGGTCGGTGGTGTAGACGTTGAAGCTCTCGGATTTGAGCATCAGCTCGATGGATTGAGCGGTCGGGCTGTCATCTTCAATGAGTAGAACGCGCATTTCGGTCCCCTTCTCGCCGCGGACGGGCCCTCAGGTCAGCGCCGCAAAGGCGGCGAGGTTGAAAAAACGCTGTGGGACAAACCGATTCGACACTATCCGGGCATGGTTAACAAAACCTGATTCCCGGCCGCAACCCCGCCGTAGCCGGGAGACCCCGAATTGGCGTAAGATGTTGCCGGAGAGTGGTTTTTTGGCCACGGGCCCGTTCAAGCTCCAGTTTAAGAGTCGGGCCTAACCGACTCTACCGACTCGCCCCTTTGTCCCGGCCGGGCGATTCGGCCGCTGTCCCTCATGGACGATGACCCAATGATTAACGACGCGGGTAAACACCGAGTTAAAGACGCGAAAGAGGGCAGTAAGCCTAAGCGGGCGTTACCGCCTGATTCCGGCCAAGCGCGCACTCCGGAGCGGCGCGCATGAAAGCCCTGGCCGAGCAAATCAGCGATATCGACGGCGTCGAGATCTATGGCCGCGTGGTGGCCGTGCGCGGGCTGATGGTGGAGGTGGCCGGCCCGATCCAGTCCATGTCGGTCGGCGCCCGGCTGACCATCGAGACCGGCGCCGGCAAGGCCATCCCCTGCGAGGTGGTAGGATTTTCCGGCGGCCACGCGCTGGCCATGCCGTTCGCCGCGCTCGACGGGGTGCGGCGCGGCTGCCGGGCGGTGGTGGCGACCGCCGCCGGTACGGTGCGGCCGTCCGAGCGCTGGCTCGGCCGCGTGCTCAACGCCATGGCCGAGCCGATCGACGGCTTGGGCGCGCTGCCGGCGGGGCCGGCGCCATACCCGTTCCGCGCCTCGCCGCCGCCCGCGCATGCCCGCATGCGGGTCGGCGAGCCGCTCGATCTGGGCGTGCGGGCGCTCAATACCTTCCTCACCGTCTGCCGCGGCCAGCGCATGGGCATCTTCTCAGGCTCGGGCGTCGGCAAATCGGTGCTGCTGTCGATGCTGGCGCGCAACGTGGCGGCCGACATTTCGGTCATCGGCCTGGTCGGCGAACGCGGCCGCGAGGTGCAGGAGTTCTTGCAGGACGATTTGGGCCCGGCCGGCTTGGCGCGTTCGGTGGTGGTGGTCTCGACCTCCGACGAGCCGGCGCTGATGCGCCGCCAGGCGGCCTATTTGACGCTGTCGATCGCCGAGTTCTTCCGCGACCTCAACAAGGACGTGCTGGTGCTGATGGACTCGGTCACCCGCTTTGCCATGGCGCAGCGCGAGATCGGGCTGTCGGCCGGCGAGCCGCCGACCGCCAAGGGCTACACCCCCACGGTCTTCACCGAGCTGCCGCGGCTGTTGGAGCGCGCCGGGCCCGGGCGGCAGCAGGGCACCATCACCGGCATCTTCAGCGTGCTGGTGGACGGCGACGACCACAACGAGCCGGTGGCCGACGCCGTGCGCGGCATCCTGGACGGCCATATCGTCATGGAGCGCGCCATCGCCGAGCGCGGGCGCTATCCGGCCATCAACATCTTGAAGTCGATCTCGCGCACCATGCCGCGGGCGGCCGACCCCGCCTTCCTGCCGGCGATCAACCGGGCCCGCCAGGTGATGGCGACCTATTCCGACATGGAGGAACTGATCCGGCTCGGCGCCTACCGCCCCGGCTCGAGCGCCGAGGTGGACGAGGCCATTACCCTGCACAAGCCGCTGGAGGAGTTCCTGGCCCAGCTTAAGGAAGAATCAACCAGTATGGCGGAGGGCTATGCGCGGCTCGAGACAATCCTCGCCGGCGCGGCAACACAAAACTAACGTTATTGCCCCACAGTTACCCCCGTTAGCCGGTCCGGGAGGCCCGCACCCTGTGTGCGCGCGGGCGTCTATTCGGGGCTTCGGGGGAGTATTTAGTCGATGAAGTCACGCGAAACCCTCATCCGCCTGAAGAAATTTCAGGTCGACGAGAAGCGGCGCAAGGTCGCCCAGATCGAGGCGATGATCGCCGAGTTCGAACGCATCGCCACCGATCTCGACCGCGAGATCAAGACCGAGCAGGACCGCGCCGGCATCCACGATCCCGCCCATTTCGCCTATCCGACCTATGCCAAGGCCGCCATCACGCGGCGCGAGAACCTCAAGCGCTCGGCCGATGAGCTGAAAACCCAGCTCGACGACGCCCAGGCCATGCTGGGCGAGGCCTTCGAGGAATTGAAGAAGGTCGAGATGCTCGACGAGCGCGACCAGGCGCGCGAGAAGGCGGAAGCCAACGCGCGCGAGCAGACCGAGCTCGACCGCATCGCGGCCTTGCGCTTCGGCGCCAACGGCGCGCACGCGTAAGTTCCTAGGTGTTCATTCCGGGGCCGGCCAAGGCCGCGATGCGCCGGGCTGTCCCGGCGCAAACTCGCAGGCCGTATCTAGGAGGGCACGGTGCCCGCCTAAGCGAGGTCACCGGCGACAACGCGCTGACGGCTCGCTGCCCTGGAATGACCGGCTGAATCGCCTAATACCCCGCCGCCAGCTCCTGCGCGCCCGGCGTCTTGGCGTTCTGCTCCATGTGGCCCTGGATTTCGGCGATCAGCCCGGCCACCACCTTGCTGCGCTTGGCGATCGGGTTGCGCGCATAGCCGTTGGGCTGGAAGAAATTCGAGGTCGGCACCTGCTCGCGGAAACTCTGCGGCATGGCCACCATGTCGATGCCGTTGCCGTCGCCGGTCAGGTTCATCAATTCCAGTTCGGCGGCGGTGAGCGGCGCCATGTGGCCCTTGGCGCGCGCAAACAGCACCGAGTCCAACAGCTTCTGCACCTGCAACAGCGGGCCGACGTCGATGTCGAGCACGGCGGCGTGGATGCCCCAGCCCTTCGGCGTATGCTTGGCGATCTCGTCGTACTTCGCCCAACTGTGCGGCAGGCTGCGGCAATAGGCGATCATGGGCTTGAGCACCGCGAGCTTGCGCTCGAAGGCTGAGCGCTCATCGCCGGTCAGCGTCTTGGCCTTGCGCTCGAGCGCGGCCAGCATGTGGTGGCCGTTCTCGCCGAACAGCGAGACGGTGTTGGTCGAGAGCAACTGGTTGTAGCCGATGGCGGGCGAGATCGCGTGCGCGTTCGGGCGCGGCGTGCCGAGCCCGGACTGCGTGTTGTAGGCGCCGCGGCCGCCGGTCTCGAAGGCGTAGACGCCGACGATCTGCGCCTGCGTGAGGCCGGCCGCGCGCGCGGCTTTCGCATAGGCGCGCTTGAACTCGGCGTCGCTCGCCGGCTGTTTCGGCACGAAGCCCCATTCCGCTTGCGCAGCCGCCAAGAAATCGGCGACCACCGGGATCTCGGGCTTGGGCGGCACGGGCGGCGGGGGAGGCGGCGGCAGCGGGCTCACCGGCTTGGGCGGGCCGGAATAGACCGGCGGCTGGGTGAGCACATAGTCGGTGAGCACCGGGGCCTCGTGACTGCGGCGCTTGGCGTTGCGAATGCGGCGCTTGGCGGCGACCGAGTCCCAATAGGCGTTGTCGATACGCTCGAAGGCGCCGTGAATCTGGTCGTATTGCGCAAGCTTTTCCTGGTAGGCGGCGAGCGCGGCGTCCGGATTGTCGGGCCTGCTTTGCGGCCAGGCGGGCGCCGCCGCCAGCAAGGCGGCGGCGAAAACAATCAGCGTCGTGCCGATCATGCGCATGTGGGGCTTTTACCGGCGCTTCGGTGATTCGACCATGAATCGCAGTGTTGCCCCCTGTTCATACAAAAAGCGCGCGTCAATACGGCGCGCTTCGAGGTAGGACGCGAAAGTCTTGGGTCAGCGGATGGTGGCGGCGTCGCGATCGGTAAAGACCACCGGGCCGCCGGCCTTGATCACGGCCGGTGCCTGCGCGATCAGCACGTCGGTGCCGAGATTGAGTTGCGTCGCGGCGATGCCGATCACCGACATCAGCAGGGCGGCGGTTAGGCCGACCACCACGATCTTGAGATGCGTGGTGCGGTCGGCGGTGTACATCGACCAGTTCATGGGCGCGTCCTCCAAGGTCCTCGACCTTTGGTCGGCGGGACCCGGACATAGGTTCATCGCTTGTTCGGGGAGGTAACGTAGTTCGGCCGCCCTAGTTCCCAAGGCCGGTTCACGGAAGGTTGAAAATAGCGGAGAAACGGTGCCGGCTTGGCGCAAGAATGGCGGGAACCGGGCGCTCGGCGGGTGCAATCCCGGCCGCAAGTTCCAAAAGCGGGCAGCGCGGCCTTATTCGGAGGAGGTGAGCTGATGTTCCTCGGCGATGCGCTCGAAGGATTCCGCCAGGCTCTTGATCCGATAGGACAGCCGGTTGTCATTTTCCACCGGCAGCACGCGGATCACTTTGTATTTGCCGCGCGAGGCCGTGTTGCCGAATGCGGGATTGTAATAGACATTTTGGCCTATGGCGTATCTGTGCGTCATTGTCCCCGCTCAGTATGGCGTCAACGAGCCGAGGCGGCTCGCCGGACTTTTGAGAAACGCCCGGCACGAAGCCGGGCGTCCCGTTGCGTTGGGCCTTTAAGCTTCAGGCGTTCTGGAGATTGGACGCCGCCTGCTTGCCGCGCTCGGTCACGATCTCGTAGCTGACGCGCTGACCTTCATTGAGCGTGCTCATGCCGGCGCGTTCGACCGCGCTGATATGAACGAACACATCGCGCGAGCCGTCGCTCGGGGTGATGAATCCAAAACCCTTTTGAGTGTTGAAGAACTTCACGGTACCTGTCGCCATTTGTAACGATCCTTGCGTTAGACGCTGCTTAGGTTGGGATGCGCCCGGGCGTGCATCGCCCGGACGATCGAAACATCAGTTTTGGGGGTGACTTGTTTAGCGGCCAAAACGGGCAGCGCAGCAAGGCATAACCGAAAATCGAGTTTCAACAGGGGCTAAATAGGCGTTTGGCGGAGTTTCGTCAAACCGGTCAGGCCGCGTGATTGCGCAGCGGATAGCGCTCGCTCTCGTAAAGCGCGCGAATCTCCTTGTGGCCCAAGCGTTGCTCGTCGATCTGGATATAGGCGCCGAGCAGCAGCGGCTCGGGCAATTCCTCGACCGCGAAGCGGATGGCCTCGGCCGCCTTGTCGAAACGGCGGTATTTCACCCGGCTCGGGATCTTGCGGTTGCGCGAGGGAAACAACTCCGCCGGCGCGCTGAAATCGAATTTTTCCATGTAACCTCCGGGACCGCGACAAGGCCCAAAAATATCGATGTGTCGTGGATATATGGGGACTGGCGGCGGTTTTTACAGGGGTTGCGGGCGAAAATAACGGTTTCGGCGGCGGCCAAATGCTGCGAATATGCCCGAAATCGGCTGCCAGGCGCGCCGAATGACGTCCTGCCGGGCAATTCGCTTCGTTAAGCATCCCGGCGTTCACCGGCGACGAAAGAGGCACGTTAACGATGCCCGATCCGGCCGGTGAGCTTTTCCATTTCGTGATGATCAAGCCGACGCATTACGACGACGACGGCTATCCGATCCAGTGGCTGCGCTCGGCGATCCCCTCCAACACGCTCGCCTGCCTGAACGCGCTGGCGCTCGACGCCGCGCGGCGCGAGGTGCTGGGCACGGGCGTCGAGATCCGCCTGCACACTTACGATGAGACCAACCGGCGGGTGAAGCCGCAGCAGATCATTCGCATGATCCGCCGCGCCGGCGGCCGCTGCCTGATCGGGCTCATCGGCGTGCAGTCGAACCAGTTTCCGCGCGCGGTCGATCTGGCGCGGCCGTTCCTCGACGCCGGCCTGCCGGTGTGCATCGGCGGCTTCCACGTGTCCGGCTGCATCGCCATGCTGCCCGAGCTGCCCGCCGACATCAAAGCCGCGCAGGCGATGGGCATCTCGTTCTTCGCCGGCGAGGCCGAGGAGTTTCGGCTCGATGAGGTGCTGCGCGACGCCTGGAACGGCGCGCTCAAGCCGCTCTACAATTACATGAACGACCTTCCGGCGCTTGCCGGCGAGCCGGCGCCGTTCCTGCCGCGCCAGCACGTGGCGCGCACCTCGGGCTCATTGTCGAGCATCGATCTCGGGCGCGGCTGCCCCTACCAGTGCTCGTTCTGCACCATCATCAATGTGCAGGGCCGCAAGAGCCGCATCCGCTCGGCCGACGACCTGGAAAAGATCGTGCGCGAGAATTACGCGCAGGGCATCAAGCGCTTCTTCATCACCGACGACAATTTCGCCCGCAACAAAGACTGGGAGCCGTTGTTCGACCGCATGATCGCGATGCGGGAAGGCGAGAAGATGAATATCGGCTTTACGATTCAGGTCGATACGCTCTGCCACAAGATCCCGAATTTCATCGACAAGGCGGGGCGCGCCGGCGTGCGGCGCGTGTTCATCGGGCTGGAGAACATCAACCCGGACAATCTGATCGCCGCCAAGAAGCGGCAGAACAAGATCACCGAATACCGCGAGATGCTGCAGATGTGGCGCGACGCACGGCGCCATCACCTATGCCGGCTATATTCTCGGCTTCCCGGCCGACAGCAAGGCTTCGATCCTGCGCGACATCGAGATCATCAAGCGCGAATTGCCGATCGACATTCTCGAATTCTTCTTCCTGACGCCGCTGCCGGGCTCCGAGGACCACAAGATTCTCGACGCCAAGGGGATCTGGATGGATCCCGACATGAACAAATACGACCTCAACCACCGCGTCTCGCATCACGCCACGATGCCGGACCGGGATTGGGAGGAGGCCTATCGCGCGGCCTGGCACGCCTTCTATACGCCCGAGCACATCAACACGATTTTGCGCCGCACCTGCGCGCACCGAGCTCGGCCGGCCGGGCACCACGCTGTCGACCATCCTGTGGTTCTATCTGATGATCCTGTTCGAGGGCGTGCATCCGCTGGAAGGCGGGGCGCTGCGGCTGAAATCGCGGCGCGACCGGCGCCACGGCATGCCGATCGAAAATCCGCTTGTGTTCTACGCGCGCTACTGGGGCGGCACCGCGGTCAAGGCCTGGCGCTATCTGCGCGTCTACCGGCAATGCAAGGCCATGTTGAACGCCGCGCTGAAGGCGCCCGACCGCTGGAGCTATTCGGATCTGGCGATCGCGCCGCCCAAGTCCGACGAGTTCGACGCGCTCGATCTCTATCACGCCACCACGGGCGGGGAGGCGGCGCTGGCGCGCAAATACCGCGACGACGCCATCCGAGCGCGCGGCCATGCGCAGGACGAGGCGGCGGCCGAAGCGGCGGAGTGATTGCGCCTAGCGCGCGCGGGTCCTCATCAATTGAAGCCGATGGCTGCCAAATCGCGGCGTTGCGAACGGCGGACGTCGTTGGCTAAGTGCCGGGGTCGGACATGGTCGCCAATGGCGGCGCCTTGATCGATTTCTTATACGCATTGCAGTTGCGCTTTTGCGCGGCCATGAAGTCCATCAATTCCGGCTCTAAGATGCCCCGTCCATCGGCGAGCTGGGGCAGGAAGAAGTCGGGCCGCTCGTTCATTTCAACGATGACAGGCCCTTCGTCCAGTGCGGTCGCATCCCATCCGATCATCGGAACGTGCTGCATCAGTCGCGCCGCCTCGATGACTGTATCGATGAGGCGCTGCCAATGCGGAATCTGAAAGCCGATCAGCGCAGCATTGGTGTCGGGGTGACGGTCATGCTGGACAAGGTCGAGCCCGCTGCCGGACAAAACACGAAGGACCCGCCCCTGAGCGATATCGATTTTGGCAAGGAGGTTGCCCTTGCGCCAATAATTGTCCGCCACGTTTGCACCGGCGGGAATTTTCCAGCAGGCCCGCAGCAGCTTGGGGCCGGATTCGGTTGTCAGCGTGATCATGCGGATGGTCGCGAGCCGATCTCCGCATAAATCGCGGATGGCGGCATGTGGCGATACGAACTTCTGAAACAGATATCCGGTGGAATAGTGCTTGCGCAATTGATCGATGAATGCATCGAGGGGGACGCTGCGACCCTCGCGTGTTTCCAGGCTCTTGGTTGCCGGCAAATAGCGTTGCAAGCCAATCGAGCCGAGACTTTGCAGCCCTTCGGTCGGCTTGCCGAACATCGGGTAATTGGCCTCATTGGTCAGAATCTCGCGCAACTGCTGCTCGTTGCTTGCGATGTTGACGGCGCCAGTTTTTAGATTGGCGCAATAGACCGCCAAAATCGGGATGACCGGGAGGCCGTAGGCCGAAAGATAGCTGCAGGTCGCGATCTTGTTGTCGAGCAGCCCCCACCAATCATGCCGATAGTTGATCGTCTGATTGATCGCCATGTTCCGGCGCGCTCCGGCGACCGTCCTGCGGTCCACCCCTGCCCAGAACTCGCTGTCGAAAAGCCGCAACTGACAATAATCGCTGAACGAGATGCGTCCCGGCCCAAACGCCAAGCCGACATAGTCCCGCATGACCTTGAGCGGACTGGTCTTGCTGGCCGCAACAATTTTCAACAATGCCGCATCGATGCCGTGCCCTGTTTGTGTTCTTGCGACGTCGATAACGGGCCGGTCTTGCGGCTCATGGACGTCCACCCTGGCGGCGGCGCTTGGCATGGCGTTCTTCCTTAGGAGGTGCGAGTTGCCGGCAAAACTGTGCGGAAATCGTTATTTAAACGCTAACATGAGCGGCGACGGCGCGCGCTCAGGCCCCGCCGGCACGAATAAGGGGGCATCCCGCCGGCATTTGGCCGCTCGTTTACGTGTCCAGGCCTTAAATACTCGCCACCGTCTTCAGCCGTGCCCTGGGGTGGATTTCGGCCTGCGAGAGCACCGGCGTCTGCGCCCGGAAGCGCTCGACGATGCCGCGCACGAAGGGGCGGATGCCGCCGGAGGTGACCAGCACCGGCGCCTCGCCCTCGCGCGCCGCCGCCTCGAATTTCTCGCGCACCAGGCCGATGAATTCCGACAGCTTGGAGGGCTGCATCGCCAGCTGGCGGTCGTCGCCCTGGCCGATCATCGATTCCGCGAAGCTCTGCTCCCATTTCGCCGACAGCGCGATCAGCGGCAGATAGCCGGCGGATGAGACATATTGCGCGCAGATCTGGCGCGACAGCCGCATGCGCACATGCTCGGCCAGCATCACCGGGTTGCGCGTGGCGGACAGGCCGTCGGCGATGCCCTCCAGGATGGTGGCGAGATCGCGGATCGGAGACGCGCTCGGACAGCAGAATCTGCAGCACGCGCTGGATGCCCGAGACCGTGATCAGCGTCGGCACCAGGTCCTTGGTGAGGTCGGCCTGCTCCTTGGGCAGTTCCTTCAAGAGCTTCTGCACCTCGGCGTAGGACAGCAATTCCGCCATGTTGCTCTTGAGCAGTTCGGTCAGATGCGTGGCCAGCACGGTGGCGGAGTCGACCACCGTGTAGCCCTTCATGGTCGCCTCTTCCTTGTGCGCGGCGTCGATCCAGGTCGCGGGCAATCCGAATGTCGGCTCGGTGGTGTGGGTGCCGGGCAGGTTCACCTGGCCGCCGGCCGGGTCCATGACCATGTGCTGGCCGGCCCACAGCTTGCCGGAGCCTGCCTCGACCTCCTTGATCTTGATGACGTAGCCGTTGGCGTCGAGCTGCACATTGTCGAGGATGCGCACCGCCGGCATCACGAAGCCCATCTCGGCGGCGAGCGAGCGGCGCAGCGCCTTGATCTGCTCGGTGAGCTTGTCGGTGCCGTCGGGCGAATTGACCAGCGGCAAGCAGCGCGTAGCCGAGCTCGAGCTTGAGATCGTCCATCTTGAGCGCGGCGGCGATCGGCTCGTCGGCGGCTTCGGTCTTGGCGGCGGCGTCCGCCTTCTTGGCCTCGGTGGCGATGACCTGCTTGGCGCGCTTGTCGACGATGAAGGCAAGCGCGGCGGCGCCGCCGCCGAGCGCGACGAAGGGCAGCATCGGAATGCCGGGCAGCAGCGCCATCACCAGCATCACCGCGCCCGACATGCCGAGCGCCTTGGGATAGCCGGAGAGCTGGCCGAGCAGCGCCTTGTCGGCCGAGCCGGCGATGCCGGCTTTCGACACCAGCAGGCCGGCGGAGGTGGAGACGATCAGCGCCGGGATCTGCGTGACCAGGCCGTCGCCGACGGTGAGGATGGTGTAGGAATGGGCGGCCTCGGCGAAGCTCAAGCCTTGCTGCGCGATGCCGATGATCATGCCGCCGATGACGTTGATGAACACCACCAGCAATCCGGCGATGGCGTCGCCGCGCACGAATTTGGAGGCGCCGTCCATGGCGCCGAAGAAGCCGCCTTCGTCCTCCAGCCGCTGGCGGCGGCGGCGCGCCTCCTTCTCGTCGATCAGCCCGGCGCGAGAGATCGGCGTCGATCGCCATCTGCTTGCCCGGCATGGCGTCCAAGTGGAAGCGGGCGGCGACTTCGGCGATGCGGCCGGAGCCTTTCGTGATGACCACGAAGTTCACGATCACCAGGATGATGAACACGATGATGCCGATGACGAAATTGCCGCTCATCACGAAATTGCCGAAGGCCTGGATGACGTAGCCGGCGGCGTCGGTGCCTTCATGACCGCGTGACAGGATCAGGCGCGTGGAGGCGAGATTGAGCGCCAGCCGCAACATGGTCGCGATCAGCAGCACGGTCGGGAACGAGGAGAATTCGAGCGGCGTGTGGATGAACAGCGCCGTCATCAGGATCAGCACCGACAGGATGATCGAGATGGCGAGGCTGATGTCGAGCAGCACCGGCGGCAGCGGCAGGATCAGGACGACGAGGATCGTGAGCACGCCGATGGCGAGCGCGAGATCGCCGCGCTTCATGAGCGCGCCAAGGTCGCCGAGGCCGGGAAGCTTGATGCCGCTGGTGGCGGCCGCGGGTGCGGCGGTGATGTCGCTCATGCCTGCCAAAATCGTCAAACGGGACCCGGCTACCGATCGTGGGTAGCCGCGTGTAGCGGCCGTGGTGGGCGATTACCCTCGTCCCCCGGCAATATTTGCCCGGTTTATGGTTAGCGGCGGGTTAACGGGATGCTTGTCCGCTCAGGCGGCCGCGGCCGCCGCCTCGACCGATACCAGGTGGACCTCGCCGCAATCGGCACAGCGCAGGCGCGCCGGCGGCCGGGCAAGCTCGCCGAGGGTCGCCTCGTCGGTAATCAGGACGAAGGCCCCGGTGAGCGGACAGCAATAGCGCACGGCGCCGCGCGGCCTCAGCGTGGCCTCGGCCCGCCGAAGCAGGCCACCAATGTTGCGATAGACCGAGGCATGGATGGTGCCCCAGTTCAAATTTTGCAGGGTCATGTGATCTCGCGAACTCCGGCCGCAGTGCAATAAAGCTTTCGCGCACTTTCGGTTCCGGCGATCAGGGATCGAGCGGCGGGAAGGCGTGGCGGCCTTCGGGCGACAGTGGCAGCGGCTCGACTTTGCGGACGGCTTTGAGATCGAGCGGGCCATAAAGGTGCGGAAACAGATCGCCGCCGCGCGAGGGTTCCCATTTCAGCGCCTGGCCGAGGCGCGCCCCCTCGACGCTGACCAGCAGCAGATCGTCTTCCCCGGCGAAATGCCTGGCGGCGGTTTCCTCCACCTGCGCGGCGGTGGAGAAATGGATGAAGCCGTCGCGCAGATCGACTTGCGCGCCGCGGAAAACCCCTGCGCGTTCCGCCTCGCGCCAGAGCACGGCGGGAACGATTTTGTACAGCGTGGTCATCGTTCAAGCGCTCTCCTAAGCCGTTGCGGCACCAACCATTATCACGTGTGCCAATGGCGCATGGGCGCATGCGTGAAATACCGTTGCAATTCATGTAATTTTCGTCCATATCCCGGTCAAACCCCTCACGGAGATATCATGTTGAAGACCGAGGAATATCTGATTCAGACTGCCGACGAATGCATCCGGCTGGCGCGCGAGGGCCGCGGCCTGGTCGAGCGGCTGGAAGCCATCAGCAACGAGCTCATGGCGAGAGCGGTTGAGCTCGACACCAAGCGCGACAAGAGCGGAAATGGCGCCGGCGAGACGCCGAAATCTTAAGTGCGGCACCGCGCAGCGTTGCAAGCAAAAAGCCCGGCGGTCGAGCCGGGCTTTTTGTTTTGGCAGCCGGTGCGGGCGGTTTACGCCGCGCCGCGCATCTGCTCGCCGCCGCCATTGGCCGGCGGGATGGGCGCGCCGTCGGCGGCGTATTCGTTGAGCTTGTTGCGCAGCGTGCGGATCGAGATGCCGAGAATGTTGGCGGCGTGCGTGCGGTTGCCCAGGCAGTGCTTGAGCGTCTCCAGGATCAGATCGCGCTCGACCTCGGCGACGGTGCGGCCGACCAGATTGCGCGTGACCTGCTCGGCGGCGAGCGCCGCGTGGCCGACGGCGCCGCGCGCCTGGTCGAGGCGGCCGCCGTCCGGCGTCATGATGCCGTCGATGCCGATCTCGGCGCCGCTTGAGAGCAGCACCGCGCGGTGCAGCGTGTTTTCCAGCTCGCGCACGTTGCCCGGCCAGCGGTTGGTCTTGAGGGCGCGGCTTGCTTCCGCCGACAGCGGGCGCACCGCGAGGCCGTTGGCGTCGGAATATTTCTTGATGAAATACTGCGCCAGCTCGCCGATATCGGCCGGCCGCTCGCGCAACGGCGGAATCTTCAGGTTCACCACGTTGAGGCGGAACAGCAGATCCTCGCGGAATTTGCCCTCGCGCACCGCATCCGTGAGGTTGCGGTTGGAGGTGGCGATGATGCGGATGTCGACCGGCACCGGGCGATTGCCCGCCGACGCGGTCGATCACGCGCTCCTGGATGGCGCGCAGCAGCTTGGCCTGCAGCCGCACGTCCATCTCGGAGATTTCGTCGAGCAGCAGCGTGCCGCCGTTGGCCTCCTCGAACTTGCCGATGCGGCGGCCGACCGCGCCGGTGAAGGAGCCCTTCTCGTGGCCGAACAATTCGGATTCCAGCAGGTTCTCCGGGATGGCGGCGCAATTGACGGTGATGAACGGCTTCTTGGCGCGCTGCGAGCGCGCGTGCAGATAGCGCGCCAGCACTTCCTTGCCGGTGCCGCTCTCGCCGGTGATCAGCACGGAGGCGTCGGAGCCGGCGATCTGCTGGGCGAGCTTGACCACGTTCGCCATGGCGTCGTCGCGGTAGATCATTTCGCGCCGGTCGTCGGCGACCGCCGCCAGCACCGCCGCGATCAGCTCCGGATCGGGCGGCAGCGGGATGTACTCCTTGGCGCCGGCATGGATGGCGGCGACGGCGGCGCGCGCGTCGTTGGTGACGCCGCAGGCCACGACCGGCGCGTGGATGCGCTCGGCATCGAGCCGCGTGACCAGGTCGCGGATGTCGAGCGTGACGTCCACCATCAGAGGTCGGCGCCGCGGCCGGAGCGCAGCACGGCGAGCGCCTGGTCGACGCTGTCCGCATGGGTGACGGAGGCGCCCTTGTCCATCGCGATCTTGCTCGCGGTGGTGAGCTGGCCTCCGAGCGTGCCGACGATTAAGAGGCGCATGTTAACGCTCCGCCTTGATGATTTCCGTCATGGTCACGCCGAGTTTTTCCTCGACGAGCACGACTTCGCCGCGCGCGACCAGGCGGTTGTTGACGTAGATGTCGATCGCCTCGCCGACCTTGCGGTCGAGTTCGAGCACGGCGCCGGGGCCGAGCTTGAGCAGGTCGCCGACCTCCATGCGGGCGCGGCCGAGCACCGCGGAGACCTGCACCGGCACGTCGAACACCGCCTCGAGATCGGCGGCGCTGCGGTCGACCGATTCGCCCTCGCTCGGCGCCAGCATCCCCGCCTCTTCGACGGTCTGCATCTGGGCGCCGCTCTCCAAGTCGGGCAGCGGGACCTCTTTGTTGTCGGTGTCACTCATCGGCTTCGTCTCCGGAAAATCTAATTTTCAGTGCGCGCGGCCACGTAGCGGGCGACCGCGTCATCGATGACGGCAAGCGTTGCGGCCTCGTCGCGGGCGACGCCGCCGTCGGCCCATTCGATGCGGCAGTCGCCGGGCGCGAGGCCGTCTTCCGACATCACCACCAGGCGGCCCTCGAAGCCGCGCGCCCGCGCGATCTCCTCGAGCTTTTCCTTGGCCAGGTCGTAGATGTCGGGGCCGACGCGCACCACCACGTGCGGCGTCTTGACCAGATGCTGGAAGCAGTCGGTGGCGAGCGCGGAAATCTCGGCGAACGGCTCGCGCGCGATCAGCGCCGGCGCGAGCTTGCCGGCGACCGCCACCGCCACGTCCACCGCCTCGGTTTCCAGCCGCGCCTCGATGCCGGCGAGCGCGCGATTGAGCTTGTCGAGGCCGTCGGCGATCAGCGCCAGCGCGTTGGCGGCGCGCTGGGCGGCCTCGCTTTGCGCCTTGGCTTCGCCCGCGGCAAAGCCCTTGCGATAGGCTGTCGATTCGGCGTCCACGCGCCGGCGCTCGGCCTCGACCAGCGTGATGGTCGGCTTCGCGCCGCCGGAGAAATCCTCGTCGAACAGATATTTGGCGGTCGCTTTCATCATGCCTCAGTAGATCAGCTCTTCGTCGCCGCGGCCCTTGGAGATCAGGATTTCGCCCTTGGCGGCGAGGTCCTTGGCGAGGTTGACCAGCAGCGCCTGCGCCTCGTCGACGTCGCGCAGCCGCACCGGTCCCATCGCCTGCATGTCGTCGACCAGCATCTTGGCGGCGCGGGTCGACATGTTGGAGAAGAAGAACTGGCGCACGGCTTCCGAGGCGCCCTTGAGCGCGATGCCGAGCTTGTCCTTGTCGATGTTGCGCATCAGCGTCTGCGCCGAGGCGGTGTCGAGCTTGACCAGGTCGTCGAAGGTGAACATCAGCGCCTTGATGCGCTCGGCGGCGTCGCGGTTTTCCTCTTCCAGGGCGGTCAGGAAGCGGGTTTCGGTCTGGCGGTCGAAATTGTTGAAGATTTCCGCCATCACCTCGTGGGCGTCGCGCCGCCGCGTCTGCGACAGATTGGACATGAATTCGGTGCGCAGCGTCTGCTCGACGCGCTCGATCACTTCCTTCTGCACCGCTTCCATCCTCAGCATGCGGTTGACGACGTCGAGCGAGAGCTCCTCCGGCAGGATCGCCAAGCACGCGGGCGGCGTGCTCGGGCCGCAGCTTGGACAGCACCACCGCCACGGTCTGCGGGTATTCGTTCTTGAGATAGTTCGCCAGCACCTCTTCCTGCACGTTGGCGAGCTTTTCCCACATGTTGCGGCCGGCCGGGCCGCGGATCTCGTCCATGATGCCGCCGACGCGCTCCGTCGGCAGGTATTGCTGCAGCAGGCGCTCGGTGGCGTCGTAGTTGCCGAGCAGGGCGCCCGAGGCCGACATGCGCGAGACGAATTCCAGCAGCAACTGCTCGACCGAATCGGCGTCGATGGTGCCGAGCGTCGACATCACGATGGAGATTTCGCGCAGTTCGTCGTCGTCGAGCAGGCTGAAGATCTTGCCGCCATATTGCTCGCCGAGCGCCAGCATCAGCACGGCCGCCCGCTCCGGGCCGGACAGCTTGCGGCGGCCGGGATTGACCTGCTGCTTGCTGGCAAGCTCGGCCATCAGGCCGCCGATGTCCTCGCGGATCGCCTGCTTGTTGTCTCGTCTCTGTTCGGAATAGGCTGACGGCATGGGCTAGGCAGCGTCCTCGTGGAGCCAACTGCGGATGACGGAAACCGCCTCGTGCGGGTTCTTCTCGGCGAGTTCGCCGACCTTCTGCACCGACTGGGCGTGCACCTGGCCCTGCACCTTGGCGATGTCGATCATGGCGGAGGTGCGGTTGGAAATCGCCACCTGCTTCGTCGCCGCCGACGATCGAGATATTGGCGCCGCCGCTACTGGTGATGCTGCCGCCGCCGCCGCTGGTAATCGTCATGCCGCCGCCTTCGACGGTGGTGCGTGCCGCCGGCGCCCGCCACGCCGATGGCGCCGGCGACGCCGGCCGCACCCGCCGCGCCGGCCATCGCTGCGCCGCAGCATCGCCGCCGCCTTCCGGCGTCACGATCCGGCGCACCAGCGGCCGCACCACCATGAACAGCACGACCAGGCCGAGCAGCGCCATCACGCCGAGATCGGCGGCGCGCATGATGTCGTCCTTGGTGAATTGCAGGTAGCTCATCCAGCCGGTCGGCTCGCTGATCGGCACCGGCGGCGTCTCGGCGAAGCGCAGATTGACCACCTCGACCTGGTCGCCGCGCTTGGCGTCGAAGCCGATGGCCGAGCGCACCAGCGCGGCGATGCGGTCGATCTCCTCCTTCGCGCGCGGCTTGTAGGTGACGCTCGCCCTTGTCGTTCTTGCTGTAGGTGCCGTCGACCAGCACGGCCGCGGAAATGCGATTGACGCGGCCGGCCTCGATCACCTCGGTCTTGGTGGTGCGCGAGATCTCGTAATTGACGATTTCCTCGGTCTTGCTTGTTCTGGTCGCTGGAGCCGCCGCCGCCGCCGCGTCTTGGCGCCGCCCGGCAATTCGTTGCCGACCGAGACCGCGCCGCCGTCGCCGTCGCCGCTCGAGGATTGCTCCTCGCGCGTCTGGCTCGAGCGCACCACGCGGCCGTCGGGATCGAACTTGTCGGAGGTCTGGGTGATGCGGTTGATGTCGAAATCGGCGGTGAGCTGCACGCGCGCGCGGCCGGGGCCGACCACCGAGGTGACGATGTCCTCGACTTCCTTGCGCAGGCGGCTCTCGTAGGCGATCTTGCGCTCGTCGGCGCCGGCGCCGGCGAGCGCGTTGTCGTCGGCGGCGCCGTCGGCGAGCAACTTGCCGGTTTCGTCGATCACCGACACGCGCTCGGGCTTCAAGCCGTTGACCGCGGTCGCCACCAGATGGCGGATGGCGCGCACCTGCTGCGGCGTGAGCGAGCCGCGCACCTTGAGCACGATCGAGGCGGAGGCCTCCACCTTGTCGCGCGAGAACAGCGGGCGGTCGGGCAGCACCAGGTGCACGCGCGCGGCCTGCACGCGGTCGAGGCTGCGGATGGTGCGGGAAAGCTCGCCCTCGAGCGCGCGCAGATGATTGATGTTCTGGATGAAGGAGGTGGCGCCGAGCGCGTCCGACTTGTCGAAAATCTCGTAGCCGACGCCGCCGCCCTTGGGCAGGCCGCCCTCGGCGAGCTTCATGCGCAGCCGCGCGACTTTGCTCCTTCGGCACCATGATGATGGCGCCGTCGTTCTTCATTTCGTAGGTGATGGCCTGGCGTTCGAGATCCTTGATGATGGCGGAGCTATCGTCCATCGACAGATCGGTGAACAACGGCACCATTTGCGGCGTCGTCATGCGGATCATCAGGAAGGAGAAGAAGCCGATCAGCGTCAGCGTCACCGCGGCCATCGCCGCCATACGCGCTGCACCGAGCGACTTCACGAAGTCGAAGAAAGCTTGCACCGGTCTGTCCCACCCCAGGGCGCGGTTGATTGCGCGCCTCACCCGGCAAGATTTGCCCAGTTTATGGTTAGCGTCCGGTTAATGCGATGAAAGCGCTGCAGTTTTTCTCCGCGGCGCAATTTTTGACGCGAATCGGAGTGGCCAAGCGCGGCAGCCGCGCGCGCGGCCGACCTCAAAACGAAAGCGCCGGCCAAGCGGGCCGGCGTCAAAACTCAAATCGGGAAGGACTGGCTACGCCGGTACTGCTGAATGCGCGTGGTGCGCAGGCCGGCGAGGCCGTGCTGGTCGATGGAGTACTGCCAGGAGAGGAATTCCTCGACCGTCAGGGTGTAGCGCGCGCAGGCCTCTTCAAGCGACAACAGGCCGCCACGCACGGCCGCAACCACCTCAGCCTTGCGCCGGATGACCCAACGCTTGGTGGACGGCGGCGGCAGGTCCGCAATCGTGAGCGGACTGCCATCTGGCCCGATGACGTATTTGACCCTCGGGCGGTGGGGTTCGGTCATTGGTGTACTCACAAGCACAAACTCGACTGACAGCACCTTGGCGGAAACTACAGGCCGCGACTTAAAATTTACCTAAGCAGGCCGCGCCAAACGGGCAAATCATTGCCCCGTTTCTGCTAACCTTTTGGTTACGGATGGGATACCGGAATACCGCATCCGGCGGGCTCGAAAAAGGCCAATAATAGGCTATATAGGGACCAGCGGAACCATTTTAGGGGTGACACCTTGAAAATGCTCCCAGTGATGAGCTGGCGCGCCGTGGTCCGCTATATCGGCACCGTGCTGGCGGTGGCGCTCGCCTATTTCGTTTTCGCCAAGCTCGGCCTGCGGCTTGCCTCGATCAATCCGAGCGCCAGCCCGATCTGGGCGCCGACCGGCATTGCGCTTCGCCGCCGTGCTGCTGGGTGGCTTGCGACTGTGGCCGGCGATCCTGATCGGCGCCTTCGCCGCCAATGCCACCACCGCCGGCACGCTGGAGACCTCCGCCGTCATCGCCGCTCGGCAATACGCTGGAGGCGGTGGTCGGCGGCTTCCTGATCGGGCGCTGGTCGGGCGGCGCGCGAGACCTTCGCCACTCCGGCGCAGGTGGCGAAATTCGCCCTGGTCAGCGTCGGGCCCGCGACCATCATCAGCGCCAGCGTCGGGGTGACGACGCTCTGCCTGGCGGGCTTTGCGGCCTGGACGAAATTTTTGCCGATCTGGGTGACCTGGTGGCTGGGCGATGCCGCCGGCGCGCTGGTGGTGACGCCGGTGATCGTGCTGTGGGCGCGCTCCGAGTGGGCGGACTTCGAGCGCGGCGAGGTGATGTCGATTATTGCCGTGCTCGCCGTCACCCTCGGCGTCGGTCTCATCGCCTTCAGCCCGCTGCTGCCGCGCGCGGAATATTCGAGCCCGCTCGGCTTCCTGGCGATCCTGCCGCTGGTCTGGGCGGCGTTGCGGCGCGGCCCGCGCGACACCGCGACCGTCAGCCTGATCCTCACCGGCTTCACCATCTGGGCGACGATCAAGCATGCCGGCCCGTTCGGGCAAATGGGCATCAACGAATCCTTCCTGCTGCTGCTCACCTTCATGATCAGCCTGTCGGTGCCGAGCCTGGCGCTCTCCGCCGACGTCGCCATGCGCCGGCGCGAGCGAGGACAACCTGCGCCGCACCCAGGCCGAGCTCGACCGCCGCGTGCGCGAGCGCACGGCCGAACTCGCCGAGGCCAATTTCCATCTCATGGAGGCGCAGCGGCTCGGCAATCTGGGCAGCTGGTCCTGGGACATCGAGGCCAACCGGATCAACTGGTCCGACCAACTGTTCGAAATCTACGGCGTCGCGGCCGAGCAGTTTCACGGCACGCTCGATGAATTCTTGGGCTTCATCCACCCCGACGACCGGGTGCGGGTGGCGGAGAGCGTCACCAGCGCGTTGAAATCGGGCAATACATTCAGCCACGAGGAGCGCATCGTCCGCCCCGACGGCGGCATCCGTCATCTGCACAGCACGGGCGAGGTGATCCGCGACGAGAACGGCGCCGCCATCCGCATGCTCGGCGTCTGCGTCGATGTGACCGAGCGCAAGCAGGCCGAGCAGGCGCTGCGCGAGTCCGAGCAGAGCTACCGCCTGCTGCTTAGCGGCGTGCGCGACTATGCGATCTACATGCTCGACGCCGACGGGCGCGTGCACAACTGGAACGAGGGCGCTCGGCGCATCAAAGGCTATAGTGCCGACGAGATCGTCGGCGAACATTTCAGCGTCTTCTTTACCGAGGAGGACCGCGCGGCGGGCGAGCCCGAGCGCGCGCTCGAGATCGCCGCGCGCGAGGGCCAATACGAATCGCAAGGCTGGCGCGTGCGCAAGGACGGCAGCCGTTTCTACGCCAGCGCCGTGATCGACGCGATCCGCAACGACGCCGGCGAACTGGTCGGCTTCGCCAAGGTCACCCGCGACATCACCGCGCAGCGCGAGGCGCAAGCTCGCGCTCGAAGAGACCCGCGAGCAGCTCGCGCAGGCGCAGAAGATGGAGGCGCTCGGCCAGCTGACCGGCGGCATCGCCCACGACTTCAACAATCTGCTGATGATCGTCTCCGGCTATGCGCAAATCCTGCAAGGCCGCCTGAAAGAGGCGAAGGAAAAGCAGGCGGTGGAGGCGATCCGTGCCGCCGCCGGCCGCGGCGAGAAGCTGACGCGGCAACTGCTCGCCTTCTCGCGCCGCCAGCAACTGATGCCGGTGGTGGTCGATCTGCGCCAGCACATCGACGCCGTGCGCGACATGCTGGTGCCGTCGCTGCGCGGCAATATCGAGCTGGTCTACGACATCGAGGACAAGATCTGGCCGGTCGAGGTCGATCTCGGCGAGCTGGAACTGGCGCTGGTCAACGTCGCGGTCAACGCGCGCGACGCCATGCCGGAGGGCGGCACCATCACACTGTCGGCGCGCAACGTCGTGCTCAAGCCGGGCTCGGCGGCAGGCGCGCTGGAGGGCGACTTCGTCGCGCTCGCCATCATCGACACCGGCAGCGGCATGGCGCCGGACGTGCTCGCGCGCGTGTTCGAGCCGTTCTACACGACCAAGCCGGTCGGAAAGGGCACCGGCTTAGGGCTGTCGCAGGTGCACGGCTTCGCGTCGCAATCGGGCGGGGCGGCGACGGTGTCGAGCGAAGCCGGCAAGGGCACCGTGGTGACGATCTATCTGCCGCGCTCGACCGCGGAGCCGTCGCTTGCCGCCGCCGACGAGGTCGGCGGCAATGGCGACGCCGGACGCGGCACCGTGCTGCTGGTGGAGGACAGCCGCGAAGTCGCCGACGTCACCTCGACGCTGTTTGAGCAGCTCGGCTACCGCGTGGTGCGCTCGGAGAACGCCGCGGAAGCGCTGCGCCATCTCCAGCAGGGCATTCATTTCGACCTGCTGTTTTCCGACATTGTGATGCCGGGGCCGATGAACGGCCTCGCGCTGGCGGAAACCTGCCGCGACAATTTCCCCGATATTCCGGTGCTTTTGACCAGCGGCTACAGCGACGCGGCGCAGCTCGCCGACGACCGTTTCGATATCCTGCGCAAGCCGTTCGAATTGTCCGCGCTCGAGCGTGCGGTGGAAGCGGTGATGAGCGGAGCGGCGCGGACAAGCGCCGCGCACGGGCGGGGTGAGCCGGCCTATTGGCCGGGCGCGACGATCTTCTGAATCTGGTTGAGCGTGTAGTTCTGTCCGTTGACCGACAGGATGCGGCGGCGTCTGCGTGAGGTCGACGGAATCGACCTTCGCCTGCACCTGGGTCGAGATCGCCGACGGTTGGCCGCTGGCGTCGACCCCGGTGGCGGTGAGCGTGTAGTTGCCGGCCGGCCACAGTCTGCCGTCGTTGCCGCGGCCGTCCCAGGTGAAATTCTGGCGCCGGCGTTGAGCGCGAAGGTGCCGGTATAGGCGGTTCTGGCCGGTCGAATCCGCGATGGTGATCGTCGCAGTTGGTTGGCTTGGTGGCGTTCAGCGTCCAGGTGGCGCCGCTGTTGGTGAGCGGCGCGGTGGCGCCGTTGACCACCACGGTCGCGCCGACCAGCGCCAGCGCCGAGGTGGATTGCGCGGTCTGTTGCCAGCGACACCAGGGTGCTCAACGTGATCGTTCGGTCTTCATCTGCTGCTCGACGCCGGCGAACTGCACCAGCTGCTGGGTGAACTGATTGGTGTCGAGCGGATCGAGCGGGTTCTGGTTTTTCAACTGCGTGGTCAGCAATTGCAGGAAGGTGGTGAAATTGCTGGCGATCATCGTGGTGTCGAGCGTGCTTGAAACGGCGCTGGCGCCGCTCGGGGTGCTGCCGGCGGAGGAGGTCGGAATCGGGGTCGCGGTGATGGCGGTCATGGTCGTTTCCTAGACGCGGATGTCGAGGCCGGCGCCGGAACCGGCGAGCCGGGCATAGGTCTGTGCGGTTTCGATTGCGGGAAGCGTATCGTCTTCGACGACCAGCCGGGCGGTGTCGGGTTGCGGGCGAATTCTGCTCTTGGCCGGCGGACTGGTCGCGCAGCGAGAATTGCAGGCCGTTGTCGGAGGTCTTGAAGCCCGCATCCTGGAAGGCGCGTTGCAGGCCGGAGGCGTCGCGCTGCAAGAGGTCGAGCGTGTCCCTGCGGTCGGCGATCACATGCGAGGTGACGCGGCCGTCGCGGTCGACGTCGAGGCGCACTTCGATGCGGCCGAGTTCGGGCGGATCGAGGCGGATGTCGAAACGGTTCTTGCCGGCGAGCGCCTTGGCGGCGATCTCGATGGCGACGCCGGCGAGCGGGCACCGCTTGCGGGGCGGCCTGGGCAGACTGCGGCGCGGGCGCGGGCGCGGCGGCCGGCGCGGTGTGCTGCGACGGCGCGCCGATGGCGGACGGCTGCATGGTGTCGGCGCCCGGCTTGGCGGCGGCGGCATGGTCGACGGCGGCGGTCGCGGGCTGCGCCTCGGCGTTATGCGCGCGCGCAGGCGCCGCGGCCTGCTTGTCGTCGGCATCGGCGGCCTGTTTGCCGTCGGCATGCGCGGGCGCAACGTCTTTCGTTGCGATCTTCGCGTCGGTGGTGGATGAGTCGGCGTCGGATTGCGTGGCCACGGCCGCGGGCTTGCCCTTCGCGTCGGCCGCATCGGTTTCGGCAGGCGGCGTGGACGGCGCCGCTTTCAAGACCACGGCGGCGGCTATGGCGCGGAGCGGGCGCGGCCTTGCCATTGTCGGCAATCGCCTGACCGAGGTCGGCCGGCGTCTGAACGGGCAGGACGCTCGCCACCGGGCTGGCGTCGGCGGGCGCTTGCGCGGGCAGGACGCTCGCCACCGCGCTGGGGTCGGCCGCCTTGGCGGCATCGGCCGACGTGAGCTGATCGGTATTTGCTGCTTGCGTGCCGTTGGCGTCGGTCTTGGTGTCGCCGTCGCTCTTGCTCGTCGCTCTTGCCGTCGCTCTTGGCGCCGCTCTTGCCGTCGGCGGGTTTGGCATCGGCAGTGGCCTGAGCGGTTTTGCCGGCCTTGGCCGCTGTGCCGCTCTTGCCTGTTTTGCCCGCATCCGCCGGGTTTGTGCGCTCGGCGTTCTCGGCCGGCGTGGCGTCATTGCTGCGCGCGGGTGGCTTGCTTGGTTCGGTGTCGCTGCTGCGCGCCGTCTTGTCGCTGGCCGCGGGCTTTGGCTGCGGGTCGGGCGGCGCGGCCTGCGCGGTCTCGTCGAGCAGGCTTTCGAACGGGGCGGGCGGGGCGCGATCGGGAGCGGATGCGGGCCGCGACGAGGGCGGCGACAACGGCTTCAAGGCGGGCGTGTTTGCTTCTGACGCAACAGATGGCACGGCGGCGACCTCCGGATATCCGGCCTTTCGGTCTGCAATCGTCAGGCCAGCCGCGCGCTTGCCGATATTCCTTGTTAAATCAATGTGTTAATGGAAATTGCCATGCCGCTTCGGGGCCCGGCCCGGCAGCGCCTGCTGCGCGGCCGGCAAGTTTTGCCGGGCGCGCCGGGTGGCGAAACCGCTCGCATTGCGCGACCAAGGTCGCCACCTATAGTAAGGACAGCCATGCCCAACAGCCTCGATCTCGACGGCCGCCCGCAAGACACCCGAGTCGTCGTCGCCATGTCCGGCGGCGTCGATTCCTCGGTCACCGCCGCGTTGCTCAAGGCCGAGGGCTATGACGTGGTCGGCGTGACGCTGCAGCTCTACGACCACGGCGCGGCCACGCATCGAAAAGGAGCGTGTTGCGCGGGCCAGGACATCTACGACGCGCGCAGCGTGGCCGAGCGCATCGGCATTCCGCATTACGTGCTCGACTACGAGAGCCGCTTCAAGGAGGCGGTGATCGATCGCTTCGCCGAAAGCTATATCGCCGGCGAAACGCCGGTGCCCTGCGTCGACTGCAACATGTCGATCAAGTTCCACGATCTGCTGATCACCGCGCGCGAATTGGGCGCGCAGGTGCTGGCGACCGGCCATTACGTCGCCTCGCGGCCGCTTGCCTCCGGCGGGCGCGGGCTTTTCCGCGCGCGCGACGAAGACCGCGACCAGAGCTATTTCCTGTTCGGCACCACGCGCGAGCAGCTCGACGTGTTGCGCTTTCCGCTCGGCGAACGCAGCAAGGCCGAGACGCGCGAGCTTGCGCGCAAGTTCGGGCTGGCGGTCGCCGACAAGCACGACAGCCAGGACATCTGCTTCGTGCCGTCCGGGCACTACGCCGACGTGATCGAGCGGCTCAAGCCGGGCGCCGCCGAAGCCGGCGAGATCGTCGATCTCGACGGCAAGGTGCTGGGCACGCATTCCGGCATCATCCATTTCACCGTCGGCCAGCGCCGCGGCTTAGGCGTCGCCACCGGCACGCCGCTTTATGTGGTGCGGCTCGATGCCGAGCGGCGCAGCGTCGTGGTCGGCCCGCGCGAGGCGTTGCGCACGAGCCACATTGTCGTGCGCGACGTCAACTGGATCGGCGAGGGCGGTCTCGACGCGGCGCTCGCCGACGACCGGCGCGAGGTGTTCGTGAAAGTGCGCTCGACGCGGCCGCCGCAGGCCGGCTGGCTGCGCGCGGTCAACGGCGGCTACGAGGTCGAGCTGGCGGACGGCGAGGACGGCGTGTCGCCCGGCCAGGCCTGCGTGTTCTACGACGCGGGCGTCGGCCAGGCGCGCGTGCTCGGCGGCGGCTTCATCAAGACCGCGGCGGCGAGCGAGGCGCCGCGCGCGGATGCCAGCAAGGCGGCGGCCGCCGCGCCCGGATAGGCCCCGCCGTGGGGGCAGACATCGACAAGCAAAGCGTGGAGCGCGCCTATGCGCGCTGGGCGCCGGTCTATGACCTCGTTTTCGGCGCGGTGTTCGCGCGCGGCCGGCACGAAGCGATCGCGGCGGCGGAACGGTTCTGCGGACCCCAGGGCGGGCGCATCCTGGAAGTCGGCGTCGGCACCGGCATCTCTCTTCCGGACTACGCGCGCGTCAACCGGCTGGTCGGCATCGATCTGTCCGAGCCGATGCTGCGCAAGGCGCAAGCGCGCGTCACCGAGCAAAACCTCAGCAACGTCGAAGCGCTCGCCGTGATGGACGCGACGCGCATGGCGCTTGCCGGACGCGGCCTTCGACGTGGTGGTGGCGCAATATGTCATCACCGCGGTGCCCGATCCGGAAGCAACCCTCGACGAGTTTGCGCGCGTGCTCCGCCCCGGCGGCGAGATCGTGCTGGTCAATCACATCGGCGCCGAAGGCGGCCCGCGCCGCGTCTTCGAGCAATGCTTCGCGCCGGTCGCGCGCAGGCTCGGCTGGCGGCCGGAATTTCCCTTCCAGCGCCTGGCGGACTGGGCCGCCCGCCACGGCGCCGTGCGCATGATCGAGCGCAAGCCCATGCCGCCGCTCGGGCATTTCGCCCTGATCCGGTTCGCGCGCGCGGGGTGAGCCGGCGAGATCGGGAGAATCGGCAAATTCGGCCGAAGCGACGGGGGTTTCCTGCCGTCTTGCTTGACAGCGTTTGCCCACCCTTCCTATATCGCGGCTTCTCCACCGCAAATTCGGTTTGGCGGGGTAGCTCAGCTGGTTAGAGCAGCGGAATCATAATCCGGAGGTCGGGGGTTCAAATCCCTCCCCCGCTACCGAATTCCACGCGGATGGAGAGACTGCCATTTCGAGAATAGCTCGCTAACACGCGCGCGTTTCTGGCGGCTGCAATCGCTGCGCCTGGTGCGGCGTCACGTCACAATCACAACCCTGTCAGTTGGGGAGTAATGGGCAATTCGAGGTTGCCCCGGCCGGCTTGCGATGGAACAATTGCGATCATAGTTCGTATTTCTCCGTGAATCGACTGCGCATGACCTTTTCATAACGGCAGGAGCCCAGCCATGGCGCGCACCGCAGCCTCGCCCCTCACGCGGGATGGCGCCAAGGCTCCGGCCAAGCCGTCGCTCGACGAGGCGCGCATCGCCTGGGCGGCAAGCTTCCGGCGCGTGCGCGGCGAGACCGAGGCGCGCGCGGCGCATCTCTCGGCCGAAGACCAGATCGTGCAGTCGATGGCGGACGCCAGTCCGACCAAATGGCATCGCGCCCACGTCACCTGGTTCTTCGAGACCTTCCTGCTCAAGCCGCACGTATCCGACTTACACGATTTTCGACGAGCGCTTTCCCTTTCTGTTCAACTCCTATTACGTCGCCGCCGGTCCCCGTCACGCGCGCCCCGAGCGCGGCCTGATCACGCGACCCAATGGAGACGACGTCGCCGGCTATCGCGCGCATGTCGACGCGGCGGTCGAGCGTTTGATCGAGCAGGTGCCGGCGGCGGATGCGCCGCGCGTGTTCGAGATTCTCGAGATCGGCCTCCATCACGAGCAGCAGCATCAGGAATTGCTGATCACCGACATCCTGCACGCCTTCGCGCAGAACCCGACCGACCCGGCCTATGACGCGAACTGGCAGCCGCCCCACGCAACGCTCGGGCCACGCGGCTTTGTCGACGTGCCGGCCGGAATCATGAAGATCGGTCATGACGGCGACGGCTTCTGCTTCGACAACGAGACGCCGCGCCACGACGCGCTGATCGCGGAGATGCGCATCGCGCGCCATCTGGTCAGCAATGCCGAGTGGCTCGAATTCATCGAGGCCGAAGGTTACGCCACGCCCGCGCTCTGGCTGTCGGACGGCTGGGCGGCGGTGCAGGCGGAAGGCTGGCAGGCGCCGGGCTATTGGCGGCAAAAGGACGGCGCGCTGGTTTTCGATGACGCTCGGCGGGCCTGCGGCCGATCGATCCGGCGGCGCCGGTGATGCATGTCAGCTACTACGAGGCCGACGCCTTCGCGCGCTTTGCCGGCAAGCATCTGCCGAGCGAATTCGAATGGGAGGTGGCGGCGCGCGCGGGCGTGATCGCCGACGCGTTCGGCATCGCTTGGCAATGGACGCGCAGCGCCTATCTGCCTTATCCGGGCTACCGCGCGGCGGAAGGCGCGCTCGGCGAATACAACGGCAAGTTCATGGTCAATCAGATGGTGCTGCGCGGCTCCTCGCTGGCGACGCCGCAGGGCCACGCGCGGGTGAGCTACCGCAATTTCTTCTATCCGCCGGCGCGCTGGCAGTTCAGCGGCCTGCGGCTTGCCGAGTTCAAGTAAAGGAGCCGAGATGGTCGCGCTTGCCCGTTCCCGCCGTCAGCTGCCGCACAGCGCGGAGGATCAATTCGCCGCCGACGTGCTCGCCGGCCTTGACGGCGACGCCGAAGCGGCTGCCGCCGAAATATTTCTACGACGCGGAAGGCTCGCGCGCTGTTCGAGGACATCACCGAGCTGCCGGAATATTACCCGACGCGCTGCGAGATGACGATCCTGCGCGATCATGCCGGCGACATCGCCGCGCTGATCCCGGAGGGCGCGGCGCTGATCGAGTTCGGCAGCGGCTCGAGCAAGAAGGCGCGCATCCTGCTGGACGCGGCGGCCGCCAAGCTTGCCGCCTATGTGCCGGTCGATATTTGCCGCGAGATGATCGAGCAGGAGGCGGCCGAGCTGCGGCCCGACTTTCCCGGGCGTCAAGGTGCTGCCGGTGACCGCCGACATCACGCAAGACGTTCGCGCTGCCGCCGAAGCCAAGGCCGCGCCGGTGCGCGTCGGCTTCTTCCCCGGCTCGACCATCGGCAATTTCGAGCCGCACGAGGCGGCGGCTTTCCTGCGCCACGCCGGACAAATTCTCGGGAGCGGCGCGCGGCTGATCGTCGGCGTCGACCTGATCAAGCCGGCCGAGGTGCTCAACGCCGCCTATAACGATGCCGAAGGCGTCACCGCGAAGTTCAATCTCAATCTGCTCGCGCGCATCAACCGCGAGCTCGGCGGCAATTTCAAGCTCGAATGTTTCGAGCATCACGCCTTCTACAACCGCGAGCGTCACCGCATCGAAATGCATCTCGCCAGCCTCAAGCGGCAGAAGGTGAAGGTGGCCGGCGAAACGATCGAGTTCCGCGCCGGCGAGACCATCCACACCGAGAACAGCTACAAATACAGCGTCGAGAAGCTCGCCGCGCTGGCGCGCGGCGCCGGCTGGCGGCCGCTGGCGGTGTGGACCGACGCGCGCAAATATTTCTCGATCCAGGCCTTCGAATTGACCGACGAGCGGCCGGTGCGCGCGGCCAAGTAGCTTCCCGAAACGCGTTTGCCTGCGCTAAGCCATGCCGCCCGGCCGTGATGGCCGGGCGTCGCGATGCAGGGCAAGGCTGCAATGAAGATTCGTAGGCTTTGAAGCGAATAACGGTTTGCGGCTGGGCGTGGTCGAGGGCGACAGCGTCATCGATCTGCAAGCGGTCGATGGCAATGTGCCCGCCGACCTCGGCGAAGTGCTGCGCCGGAGCAATGGCGATCTCAAAGCCCTCGCCGATCTCGCCAAGAAGGCGCCGGCGTCCGCGCGCCGCCCGCTCGCCGGCTTGAAATTCGCGCTGCCGGTGGCGCGGCCGGGCAAGATCATCTGCCTCGGGCTGAACTATCTCGACCACGTCAAGGAAGGCCCGCAGCGCGACAATATTCCGAAATTCCAATCGATCTTCTTCCGCATGCTCTCGTCGCTGACGCCGCATCTGCAGCCGCTGATGCGGCCGAAGAAATCGATCCAGCTCGATTACGAAGCCGAGCTGATCGTCATCGTCGGCAAGCGCGCCAAGCACCTCACTTTGGAGAACGCCGCCGACTGCATCGCCGGCTACACCTGCGGCAACGAAGGTTCGGTACGCGAATATCAGCGCCACACCACGCAGTGGGGCATGGGCAAGAATTTCGACAAGCACCGGCAGCGTCGGCCCCTGGATGGTGAGCGCCGACGAATTGCCGCGCGGCGGCAAGGGCCTCAAGATCGAGAGCCGCCTCAACGGCAAGACCATGCAGTCGTCCAACACCGACAACTTCATGTTTCCGGTGGCGGAGTCGCTGGTTTATCTCACCGAGGGCATCACGCTGGAGCCGGGCGACATCATCTTCACCGGCACGCCGTCCGGCGTCGGCCATGCGCGCAAGCCCGATCCGGTGTGGATGAAGCCGGGCGACACCATCGAGGTCGAGATCGAGGGCGTCGGCGCTGCTGCGCAACGGAATCGAAGACGAAAAGTAGGCTGAACGGAACGCGACCGGGCGCGTTAGTGCTTATATAGTGGAGAGTGATATGGCCGACCAATTGAACGTGCTGGTGATCTGCGGCTCGCTGCGCAAAGGCTCCTTCAATCGCGCGCTGACGCGGGCGCTGCCGGGGCTGGCGCCGCCGGACATCAAGCTCATCGACGCGCCGCCGATCGGCGACTTCCCGCTCTACAACGCCGACGTCCAGGACGCCTCCGGTTTTCCGCCGGCGGCCGAGAACCTCGCCGCCGCCATCCGCGGGGCCGACGCCGTGTTGTTCGTCACGCCGGAATACAACTGGTCGATGCCGGGCGTGCTGAAGAACGCCATCGACTGGGTCTCGCGCATGAAGGACCAGCCGTTCAACGGCAAGCCGGTGGCGATCCAGTCATGCTCGCAGGGGCCGCTCGGCGGCGCGCGCATGCAGTATCACTGGCGCATGTCGATGACGTTCCTCAACGCCTTCATCTTCGGCACGCCGGAAATCTTCGTAGGCCTGGCGCAGACCAAGTTCGACAAGGAGACGCTCGAACTCAAGGATCAGCCGACCAAGGACATCGTCAAGACGCAGCTCGCGGCCTTTGCCAAGTTCATCAAACGGATCAAAGCCAGCGCCTAGTTCGCGCTAGCGTACACGGCGCACGAAATCGGCGACCGCTTGGCCGATCTCGTCGGGGCTGTCCTCCTGCACGAAGTGCAGGCCCTTGACGGTGATTTCCGTCTGGTTCGGCCAGCGGCGGCAAATTTCGCGTTGGCGTCCGGTGAGGATCGAGCCGGGCTCGGCATTGATGAACAGTTTCGGCACATCGGCCGTCGCGAGCCAGGCCGAATAATCCTCGACGACTTTCGTCGACGTCGGCCGGCTCGCCCTCGATCGGGATCATGCGCGGCCAGGTGAGCGTGGGCCTGCGGTCCTCGCCGGGATTGGCGAACGGGCTTGCGGTAAACGGCCATCTCGTCGTCGGAGAGCTTGCGCATGATCGAGCCGGGCAGCACACGCTCGACGAACATGTTGTTGGCCAGGATCATCTCCTCGCCCTTGTCGGAACGGAAGCCCTGGAAAGCGCGCCGTGCGTTCTCCGGCCAATCGGCCCAAGTGAGGGCTGCGACGATCGCCTCCATGTAGACGATGCCGGCGACGCGGCGTGGATTGCGGCTCGCCCATTCGAAGCCGAGCGCCGAGCCCCAATCGTGCAGCACCAGCACGATCCGCTCGCCGAGCGCGAGCTGGTCCCACAGCGCGAACAGATAATCGCGTTGCTCGGCGTAAGCTGTAGCGGCCGGGGCCGGAGTTCTCGAGCTTGTCGCTGTCCCCCATGCCGATCAGGTCGCAGGCGATCAAGGCGCCCGAGTCCGGCGCAATGCGGCATCACATTGCGCCACAGATAAGACGAGGTCGGATTGCCGTGCTGGAAAACGATCGCGTCGCCGCTGCCGTCTTCGACATAGGCCATCCGCCGGCCCTTCACGGAGGCAACATTTCGGCGCGAAGGGTGTGGCGGAAATCGTCGCACCACTCCGTTCGTTCCCGCGCAAGCGGGAACCCAGGGCCGCAGCTCAGTGACATCCGCTCTGGGTCCCCGCTTGCGCGGGGACGAACGGGTATTTTCGTTCAGCCCGCCGGCTGCGCCCGCTTCGGGAAACAGTTGCGGCCGCAGCTTCGGGTGACAGGCCATGGTCTTGGGCGCGTAGGGCGCTTCCGCGCCCAGCTCCTCGGCCGCATGCCAGGCCCAGCGCGGATCCCACATGGCGGCGCGCGCAAGACACACGAGATCGGCCTTGCCGGAGGCGACGATGTCTTCCGCCTGCTGGTAGCCGGAAATCAGCCCGACCGTCATGGTGACGATGCCGCTCTCCTTTTTCACCTTCTCGGCGAACGGCACCTGATAGCCGGGCGAGAGCGGGATCTTCTGCGCCGGCGACAGTCCGCCCGACGACACATCCATGTAGTCGAGGCCGCGCTTCTTCAGCTCCTTGGCCAGCACCACGGTTTCCTCCGGCGTCCAGCCGCCGTCGACCCAATCGGTGGCGGAGACGCGCATGCCGATCGGCTTTTGCTCCGGCCACACCGTGCGCACCGCCTCGTACATTTCGATGGCAAAGCGCATGCGATTCTCGAGCGAGCCGCCGTATTCGTCGGTGCGTTTGTTGGAGATCGGCGACAGGAACTGATGCGCCAGATAGCCGTGCGCGGCGTGCAGCTCGATCACGTCGTAGCCGATGCGCTCGACGCGCTTGGCGGCCTCGGCGAATTCGCCGAGCACGCGCTTGATGTCGTCCTTGGTCATCGCCTTCGGCACCACCCAGCCGGTGTCGTAGGGGATGGCGGAGGGAGCTTCCGGCACCCAGCCGCCTTGGTCGGGCGGGATCGGCTTGCCGCCGGCGCCCGGCGGCGTGGTCGGCGACTTGCGGCCGGCGTGCGCCAGCTGCACGCCGAGCTTGGCGACGCCGTATTGCCGGCAGAAGTCGTGCACGCGCTTGAGCGCCTTCTCGTTGTCGTCGGAATACATGCCCGCGCATTTCGGCGAGATGCGCCCCTGCGGGTTGACGTTGGTCATCTCGCACATCACCAGCCCGGCAGCGCCGAGCGAGAACGAGCCGAGATGCATCAGATGCCAATCATTGGCCGAGCCGTTGTCGGAATTGTACTGGCACATCGGCGAGACCACGACGCGGTCGGGCAATGTGAGACCGCGCAGCGTGATCGGGGAGAACAGGACGCTAGCCATTGGTTCGACTTCCTTTCGAGGTGCGATAATTTTCAAATTCGTTCGTAGGCGGTTTCAGCCCAAGATACCGCCGATGCGATAGGCGTGCATCGCCACCACCAGGCAGCAGATCGCCCAGAACAGGCAATATTCGTAGCCGCCGATGTTCCACAGCCATTTCTTGGTAAGACGGGCGACGGCGACGGTGGCGACGCCAAGGTGGATGGCGGCGATCGCCCCGGCGAGCGTGGTGAAGATTCCGAAGATGAGGCCGATCGCCAGCACCGTCTCGATCGTGCCGGACAAATACATCCAGAACTTGGGCGGCTTGAACTTGGCGGCGACGAAGAAGCCGAGCGCCGCCGGCTCGTAGAACTTGCCGTAGATATGCGGGATGAAAAACAGGCCGCAGATGATGCGCAAGATGTTGAATTCGTTGAGCAGGTTGAAATTGGCGGCCAGCGACATAGCGGCACTCCCCGGACAGGCGTTTTTTCTTGCGCCGGAAAATCGCACTAAATGGCCCGCGCGCCAAGGCCCTACAGCGGGAGCTTTTTGCCCTTCAGCCAATTCGCGCCCCAGCTATAGAGCGTTTCAAGGTCCGGCCCCGCGTGGCCCGGCATGTCGGATCTTGATTGGATAGCCGATCTTGCTCTGCAAATAGGCGAGGTGCCGGTAGCCTTCCGGGAATTTCGCCAGATGGGCGCGGTCGAGCACCAGCCTGGCCGCCGGATCGACCGGATCGATGCGGTCCTTCTCATAGGCGAGGCGGCGCAGCACCAGGCCCCAGCGCCCGCGGCGCTTTTCCAGGAAATCGTAGAAGCGCCCGGTGCACACGACGTCGCATTCGACGCCTTCGACCTTGGCGCGTTGCGAGATCGTCATCTTGCTCTGCGCGATGGCGCGCTTGCCTTTGATGTCGATCGAGGTGCCGCCGAGCATGTGCATGATGCGCACGCCGCGGTCGAAGCCCTGCTGGCTGACCTTGATGAAGTCCTCGTGGGAGCCCTGAAACCAGGTCGCCCACATCTGGCCGTCACTGTGCCAGAGCGTGCGGAAGCGGTCCCACATGCGCGCATCGCGCCAGATCACCCAGTTTTCGATGATTTCGCGAATGGCGAGGCGGTCGGCTGTGTCGCGCGGCATGTTTCTTCCCCTCGGTTTTTTGCTTCATAGCTGATAAGGAGTTCGCCGTCACGGAGGAGGCCGCCATGGCAAGACTTACCGGCAAAGTCGCGCTCGTCACCGGCGGCGCCAGGGGCATCGGCCGGCATTATTCGCAAGGCTTGGCCGCCGAAGGCGCGCGCGTGATGATCGCCGATATCGAGGACGGCAGCGATCTGGCCAAGGAGCTGGCGCAGGCGCACGGCGCCAGAATGCTCGGCGAGCGCGGTCTGCGACGTGAGCGACGAGGCCTCCGTGCAGGCGCTGGTGGCCACGACGCTCGATCGCTTCGGCCAGATCGACGTGCTGGTCAATAACGCGGCGCTTTACGCCAAGCTGACGCCGCGCAATTTCAACGAATGGGACTTGGCCACCTGGGACAAGGTCATGGCCGTGAACGTGCGCGGCCCCTGGCTGATGGTCAAGCACGTGGCGCCGCACATGATGGCCGCGCCGCTCAGGCAAGATCATCAACATCGCCTCCGGCGCCGCCTACAAGGGCGTGCCGCGCATGCTGCCGTATGTGAGTTCCAAGGGCGCCATGATCGCCTTCACCCGTTCGCTCTCGCGCGAGCTCGGCGACTACGGCATCGCGGTCAATTCGCTGTCGCCCGGCTATATCCTGAGCGAGACCGGGCCTGGAAAACCGCACCCATGTCGAGGAGGAGCGCCTGCCGGTGCGCAATTCGCGCGCCTTCAAGCGCGACGCCTACCCGGAGGACCTCATCGGCACGCTGGTGTTCCTGGCCAGTAGCGACAGCGATTTCGTCACCGGCCAGTCGATCGTGGTGGACGGCGGTTCGGTCAATAATTAGCGCGGCAATGAGAGCGGCAATTAAAGCGGCAGGTCATAGCCAGGCCACATTTCCGATATCCTCGTTAACCTTAAGGGATAAATAGCATTTTAACGATCTTAGCAATTTGTTAACCTTGCCGAAGCGGGGCGCGGAGGGCCTCAGGCAGGCGAAAAATTGCGAGATGTGGCCGTCACGTGTGGCCTTGGCTTGCCGATTGCCGAGCGGCGCGGCCGCAGAGCGTTTGTGCTTCCACCGGCTTGCTCGTCATGCTTCGTCGGCTGCTCGGGCCTGCGGAAAGCCGGCCTGTAGAGGAGCGACTTAATGGCGGCAGGAAGTTTGCTCGGTCAAGCGCGCGGCGACGGCGTCGCCCTTTCGGCGTCCGGCTCGTGGACGGCCGAGTACGCGCGCACGCTCGAGCCGCTGGTCGAGGCCGCGGTCGCCACCAAGACGGCGGCGCGCAGCATCGCCATCGACGTGGCGCAGATCGAGCGCATCGATACCTACGGCGCCTGGCTGATCGAGCGCACGCTGCGCGCCTGGAGCAGCCAGGGCGTCGAGACGCGCCTCATCGGCTTGCCCGACCGCCACCGCGGCCTGTTTGAAAAAGTGCAGGCCGGCACCCACAAATTGACGCCCATTCCGCGCAAGCGGAACAGCATCGCCTCGACGCTGGAGAGCGTCGGCCGCACCATGTCGGGGGTCGGCGCCGACGGCCTGCTGCTTTTCCAAATGGGCGGCGCGCTGATCGCCGCGTTCCTGCACGTGCTGGTGCGCCCGCACACGTTCCGCTTCACGTCGATGGTGAAGCATCTCGAGCGCGTGGCGTGGAACGCGGTGCCGATCATTCTGATGATCACGCTGCTCATCGGGGCGGTCATCGCGCAGCAGGGCATCTTCCATTTTCGCAGCTTCGGCGCGGACATCTATGTCGTCGACATGGTCGGCGTGCTGGTGCTGCGCGAACTCGGCGTGGTGATCGTCTGCATCATGGTGGCGGGGCGTTCCGGCAGCGCCTACACCGCAGAGCTCGGCTCGATGAAAATGCGCGAGGAGATCGATGCATTGCGCACCATGGGCTTCGATCCGGTCGAGGTGCTGATCTTGCCGCGCATCCTGGCGCTCATAATCGCGGTGCCGATGTTGACCTTTCTCGGCTCGATGGCCGCGCTCTACGGCGGCGGCCTGGTGGCGTGGCTTTACGGCGGCATCAGCCCGGCGATTTTCATGTCGCGCCTGCGCGACGCCATTTCGCTGCAGACTTTCGAAGTCGGCCTGATCAAGGCGCCGTTCATGGCGCTGGTCATCGGGCTGGTCGCCTGCGTCGAAGGTTTGCAGGTGCAAGGCAGCGCGGAGTTGCTCGGCACCAAGACGACCGACTCGGTGGTCAAATCGATCTTCCTCGTCATCGTTGTCGACAGCGCCTTCGCCGTCTTCTTTGCCTCGATCGGGATTTAGCGATGACAAACGGCGCCACCGACAGCGTGATCAAGGTGCGCGACCTGGTGGTCGACTTCCAGTCGCACCGCGTGCTCAACGGCGTCAACGTCGACCTGTTTCGCGGCGAGGTGCTCGGTTTCGTCGGCGCCTCGGGCGCCGGCAAATCGACGCTGGCGCGCACGATCATCGGATTGCTGCCGAAACGCTCGGGCATCATCGAGGTGCTCGGCATCGATATCGACAAGGTCAGTGACGAGCAGAAGCGCGCGATCGACCGGCGCTGGGGCATCCTGTTCCAGCAGGGCGCGCTGTTTTCCTCGCTCACCGTCGGCAAGAACGTCGAGTTTCCGATCCGCGAATATCTGCGGCTGTCCGACAAGCTGACCACCGAGATCGCGATCGCCAAACTGGAGATGGTGGGCTTGAGCCCCGACGTCTATCGCGAATATCCGTCCGAGCTGTCGGGCGGCATGATCAAACGCGTGGGCTTGGCGCGCGCGCTGGCGCTCGATCCCGAGATCCTGTTTCTGGACGAGCCCACGTCCGGCCTCGATCCGATCAGCGCCGGCGAATTCGACCAGCTTATCCTGACGTTGCAGGAAACGCTCGGCATCACGGTGTTCATGGTGACGCACGACCTCGACAGCCTGCATCGGGTCTGCGACCGGATCGCGGTGCTGGGCGAAGGCAAGATCATCGAAGCCGGCACCATGGAAACGATGTTGGCGTCGCAACATCCGTGGCTGACGTCGTATTTCCACGGCGCCCGCGCGCACGCGGACTGGCATGTGAGAGTCAAGGGTTAGCAAGGAGTTGGTGAGATGGAGGACAGAGCGAAATACGTTCTGATCGGATTGTTCACGTTCGCCGTCATCGCCGGCGCGTTCGGCTTCGTCTATTGGCTGCACGCCACCTCGGGCACCAAGGACAGCGCCGCCTACCGCGTCATCTTCTCGGGCGCGGTGACCGGACTGCGGGTTGGCGGCCCGGTCTTGTTCAACGGCATCCGCGTCGGCGAGGTTTCCGATCTGCGCTTGACCGACAATCCCGCCGAGGTCGCGGCCACGTTGGCGGTGGCTCCGAAGACGCCGATCCGCTCCGACACGCTGGTGACGCTCGACTATGCCGGCTTGACCGGCATCGCCTCGGTCTCGATGAAAGGCAACCTGGCTTCGGCGCCGCCCCTGGAGCCGAGTAAAGACGGCGAGCCGCTGACGCTGCGGGCGGAAGCCGCCTCCGGCGACATGTCGACGGCGGCGCGCGAAACGCTCGCCAAGATCGACACGGTCATCACGCAGAACCAGGAATCGCTGCACAAGTCGATCAAGAACATCGAGGTTTTCACCGACGCGCTGGCGCGCAACAGCGACAAGATCGATCAGATATTGAAGAGCGGCGCCGAAACGGTTAGCTCGGTCAAGCAATTGGCCGACAACCTCGACAAGCGCACCGCCGACATCACGACGGGAGTGCTGCAGGTGACGGATTCGGCGAACAAGCAGATCAACATCGTCGGGGCCGACGCCCATCGCGCCATCGGCAATATCGACCGCGCGATATCGGATTTGGCCAAGCATCCCTCGCGCATTTTGTTCGGCACCGGCCAATAGGGCCGCTTGTCGGCCGCCGGCTTTTGGTGGACAGTTGATCCGCCAAGACCGGGAAATGCGCCATGGACATCGTTGCCCTGGGGCCGGGTTTTTCGGCCGAGCTTCGCGGCGTGACGCTCGCCGAGGCCGCCGCCGACGATGCCGTCTACCGGGCGGTGCGGGCCGCGCTCGAGCAACATTCGGTTCTGGTGTTGCGCGGCCAGCAGGTGACCGACGAGCTCCAGCTTGCCTTTTCGCGCCGCTTCGGGCCGCTCGAAATCACCAAGGTTGGATCGCAGGGCACAGGCACCAATCTGGTGATCCTCACCACCATCGGCGCGGACGGAAAAGTGGCGCCGCCCGACTCGCGTATCGCCTTGCGCAACAAGGCCAACCAGCTCTGGCACACCGACTCGACATTCAAGCGCGTGCCGGCGCTCGCCTCGGTGCTGTCGGCGCGCATCATCCCGGCGCGCGGCGGCGAAACCGAATTTGTCTCGACCCGGCTCGCCTTCGCGCGGCTCGACGCAGGCTTGCGCAAGCGGCTGGAGACCAGCTTTGCCTGGCACGATTACAATCATTCGCGCAGCAAGATCGCGCCCGGTCTCGCGTCCCCCGAGGAACGCGCGGCGCTGCCGCCGCAATGCTGGCGCATGGTGTGGAAAAATCCGGTCAACGGCCGCAACGCGCTTTACCTCGCCTCGCACGCCTGCGCGATCGAGGGCATGGAACCGGATGCGGCGCAAAAGCTGCTGGCCGAATTGATCGATGCCGCCACCGCGCCGGGCTCAAGCTACCTGCATCGATGGCGCGCCGGCGACGTCGTGATGTGGGACAACCGCGCAACCATGCATCGCGGCCGGCCCTGGCCAGCGCAGGAGGCGCGGCTGATGGTGCGCTCGACCGTTTCGGCGGGCGAGGCCGACGGCCTCGCCGGCGTCCGCCCGCCCGCGCGGCAGGCGGCGGAATAAAACGCGCCGGCGAAATTGCCGATGTGAAGACTAATCGTTCGAGTCGGTGGTGCCGCGTTTGCGTGCGCCGCGGTGCTTGCCATATTTGCCCATGGTCGACTTGCAGTCCGCGCTGACGTCTTTCCAATGCTTTTTCAGGCAGGCCGTGATGAGGTCGCGGTCGGGGATCGCGTCGCTGCATAAAGTGTAGACGTCGTTGCCGCAGGCCATTTGCTGTTGCTGCATCTCGTCCTGCTGCTCCTGCGTCGTCGGCTGCATCTGCGCAAGCGCGCCGGTGGCAGCGAAGGCGAGCAAAGTTGCGGCCAGAATCAAAACACGGCGATGCATAAGATTGCCCTCGGTTCAGCCTCAACGCCAAGCGCGCGGCTCCGTTCCGCCGTCCCGGCACCAATCGGCCATTGTGCACGATTTTGCGGCCCGGACCTAGCTTGAATCTGCGCCATGCCGGCCCGTTGAGTCGTTGGCGAAATCGGCTATATTGGTTACGAATTCAACGATTAAGTTGCAAGGAGCTCTCGATGGCGGTCGCAACGCAACCTGCCGGCAGCAAGCACAATATTCAGGCCGCGCGGCGCGCCTATTACGACAAGGCCGCCAAGTTCCACATGGCGCCCCTGTGGGAGGTGCTCAAGGACCTGGTGACGCCGGAGCCGAAGACGGCCTGCGTGCCGGCGCTGTGGAAATTCTCCGACGTCAAGCGGCTGATGCTGGAAGCCGGCGAAGTGATCAGCGCCGAGGAGGCCGAGCGGCGCGTGCTGGTGCTGGAAAATCCCGGCGAGACCGGCAAGTCGCGCATCACCAATTCGCTGTTCGCCGGCATCCAGCTGATTCTGCCGGGCGAGATCGCCGACGTGCACCAGCACACGGCCTCCGCCATCCGTTTCGTGCTGGAAGGCGAGGGCGCCTACACCGCGGTCGAGGGCGAGAAGTCGCAGATGCGGCACGGCGACTTCATCATCACCGCCAACTGGGCACCGCACGACCACGGCAATCCCGGCAGAGCAGCCGGTGATGTGGCTCGACGTGCTCGACCTGCCGACCATCAATCACTTCGAGACGTCGTTCGCCGTGCATCCCGAGGGACGCATGCAGAAGACCAATCACGAGGACGGCGATTCCTTCGCGCGCTACGCTTCCGGCGTGCTGCCGGACGGCGCGCCGGCGTCCATGAACCGTTCGCCGGTGATCAATTACCCCTACGCCAAGATGCGGCCGATCCTGCAACGGCTGCAAGAGACCGGCGACGTCGACAAGCGTCACGGCGCGCGCGTGCGCTACGCCAATCCGATCAATGGCGGGCCGGTGCTGCCGACCATGGGCGCCAATCTCGCGCTGCTGCCCAAGGGCTTCAAGGGCGAGCCCTACCGCTCGACCGACGGCACGGTGTTTGCGGTGGCGGAAGGCAACGGCTCAACGACGATCGACGGCAAGCCGTTCGAATGGGGCGTCAACGACGTGTTCGTGGTGCCGCCGTGGAAGCGCTATCAGCACACCGTCGGCGGCGAAGACGCCGTGCTGTTCTCGATTTCCGATAAGCCCGCGCAGGAAGCGCTCGGGCTGTGGCGCGAGGGGAATTAGGCTACGGCGCCGCCCGCGCCGCGGCCGTTCGTTTTTCCGCGCGGCTCTGCATGAAATTGGCGGCCAGCGCCAAGAGCGCGCCGGCAAGCCCGATCCAGTCGAGCGCGCCGGCGCCCGGGAAGGCGTGCGGCGGGATGAGGATCGCCAGCGCCGCCGCGCCGAAGGCGATGCGCCAGGGCAGCGCCAGCGGCGTGAAGGCAAAGCCCACGATGGCCGCGGTGCCGACGAAAATGCCGAGGATGTTGCGGGTGAATTGCCAGGCGATCAGCGGCCAGCTGCCCTCCATCAGCAGGCTCGGCTCCAGCACGAACAAAAACGGAATGAAGAACGTGCTCCAGCCGACGATCACCGCGGTCCAGCCGACGGTCCAGCCCGACACCCGCGCGATATTGGCGGCGGCGTAAGCGGCGATCGCCACCGGCGGCGTGATCATGCTCAGCATGCCGAAATACATCACATACATATGCGCCGCCATCGGGATGACGCCGAGCTTGACCAGCGAGGGCGCCAGCAGCGTGGCGGTCAGCACATAGACGCTCACCGTCGGCATGCCCATGCCGAGAATGATGCTGATGATGGCGGTGAGCAGCAGCAGAATGAACAGGCTGCCGTGGCTGAGCGCGATGAGCTGCAAGGTCAGCCCGAAGGAAATGCCCGAGACGCTCAGCGCGCCGACCACCATACCGGCGGCGGCACCGATTATAACGATATCCAGCGCGGCGCGGCCGGTATCGAGCACCGCCCGCAGCATTTGGCGCGGGCTCACGCGGTGGCCGCGATAGCCGAAGGTCATGCTCAACACGATCAGGATGGCGGTCGCGTAGATGGCGGAACGCTCGATCGGGATCTGGAAGATTTCCGGATAGGCGATGGTGACGACCAGGAACACCAGGGGAATCGGGAAATGCCAGCCCGATTTCAGCACCTCGCTGAATTTCGGCGCGTCCTGGACCTGCGCCGCGCCGATGCGGTGCTTGGCGGCCTCCAGGTCGACATGCATGAACAGCGCGGCATAATACAGCACGGATGGAATGATGGCGGCGATGACGACCGCGCCATAGGGCACTTGCAGGAATTCCGCCATGATGAAGGCGGCCGCCCCCATCACCGGCGGCATCAATTGCCCGCCGGTCGAGCCGACCGATTCGATCGCGGCCGCGCGCACCGGCGAAAAGCCCGAGCGCGCCATCAAGGGGATGGTGACGACGCCGACGGCGACGACATTGCTCACCGCCGCGCCGGAAATCATGCCGAACAGCGCCGAGCCGAACACCGCGATCTTGGCGGCGCCGCCGCGGAAGCGGCCCATCGCCGACATCGCCAGATCGGCGAAATAATTGGCGCCGCCGGTGCGGCCGAGCACCTGGCCCATCAGCGTGAACGGCACGACGATGATCAGCGCGACCTGCAGAATGAGCCCGATCATGCCGTTGGTGTCGAGCCCGAGATAGACGATCAGCCGCGGCAGCGACACCGTGCGGGTGGCGAAATTGTCCGGCATATGCGGCCCGATGAAGACATAGGCCGATATCGCCAGAATGATGATCACCAGCACGCCGCCGGTTGAGCGCCGGGTCGCTTCCAGCACCAGCAGGCAGAGGATGGCGGCGCCGATCACCTGATCGGGCGGCAGCAGCGCGATCTCGAAGGTGATCGCCTCGTAGCGCAGCGCGATATAGCCGCAGATCAGCAGCGCCAGCGCCGCCGCCGTCCAGTCGAACCAATTGGGCCTGGCCTTGCCGGAGATGAAGATCATGGCCAGCGCCAGCCCGAGGCAGACCGCCAGCACCTGCTCGGTGTAGAGCCCGACGCCGAACAGCCGCCGCGGCAGGTCGAGCACCCAGCCCACGACGCAAATGAGCAGCAGCGCCTGCAGGACGTCCGTCAACAACGCGACCGTCGTTGACGGCAACGCCGCAGGCGCCGCCGCGATGTTACGCGAGGCGTCGTCGGTCACTTAACCGCCTTGGCCGTGATGTTATGGTCCTTGAAGTATTTCAGCGCGCCCGGATGATAGGGCAGGTCGTAGGCCTTGTATAAATTCTCGGCCGAGAACTCGCGCAGCGCCGGCTGCACCGCCACCAGGTCGGCCTTGTTCTTCACCAGCGTGTCGATGATCTTGTAGATGACGTCGTCCGGCACCTTGTCGTTGGTGACCAGCAGATTGTCCCAGGCATAGACGTCCATCGGCTCGCTGACGCCGACAAAGAACGGGTTCGGCACCGCCTTGGTGAGATAACCGTAGGCGAAGATCTTTTGCGCCGCCGGCAAGCCGCTCGCCGGGATCACCAGCGCGCGAATGCCGCCGACGGTGGCGTCCACCTCGCGCACTTTCGGGGCGCCGAAGGCGAAGAAGAAATTGTCGACCGTGCCGTTGGCGAAGGCATTGGCGCCGGCCACCACGTTGGGCACGGGCACCGGAGAGACGTCCTTCTCGGTCAAGCCGCCGGTGGCGAGGATCGCTTGCGCCAGCCGGTCGATGGTCAGCATGGCGGGATAGCCGACCGGCGTCGGGTGGCCCTTGAGGTCGGCGATGGTCTTCATCGGCGAGCCCTTCTTCACCCAGAAGGTGCCGCGGAAGGTGTGCGGCACGCCGATCAGCCGCAGGTTCGGCTGCTTGCCGATCTTGGCGGCGCCGCTGACGGCATCGACCACTTCGAGGATGTTGGTGATGCCGATCTCGGCCTCGTTGCGGTTGACCATCGGCAGGATGACGGCGTCGCCGGCGGTGGGCTGCACCAGCACGTTCATGCCGCCTTTTTCCTTCAGCACCTTGGCGATCGCCGACGCGGTCGTGTAGTTGAGCGTGCCGGCCGGCAGCGTGGCGAAGCCCAAGGGCTTCTGCGCGGCGGCAATGCCGCAGCTCAACGCCAGCGCCAGGCCCGCCGCGAGCGGCGTCATGATGCGCATCAGTTTCGACATGTCTTTCCTCCCTGGTTACTCTCGTTTACCGGCCGTTTTTGTCTGTCGGCAATGCTGCGCGGCGTTAAAAAATGCCTATATCGGTGGGCCGCGGCCCCATTCCGCCAACAAGTTCCCCGGCCGCGATCTTTGCACAGGATATAAAACAAGGCGAGGCTTGAGTTATTTCGAACCCACCCGTTATCGTCGCTGGCCTAAAGAGGTGACGCATCATGCAATTTGAGCAATTGACCGCCGGCCACGGCGCGCTCACGGCGGCACGGGTGGGCCAAGGCCGCGATCTGGTGATCCTGCATTCGCTGCTGGCCGACCGCCACGCCTTCGATCCGGTGCTGCCGGCCTTGGCCGCCAAGCATCGCGTCACCCTCATCAACCTGCCCGGCTTCCACGGTTCGCAGCCCGCTTTGGTGGCGCTGATGGACGCCTATGTGGCGGCGATCGAGGACGGCTTCGACGAATTCGCCATCGCCAAGGACGCGGTGCTGATCGGCAACGGCTTCGGCGGCACGGTGGCGCTGGCTTTCGCGCTTGCCCATCCCGAGCGCATTGCCAAACTGCTGCTGAGCGATGCCGCCGCCTGCTTTCCGCCGGAGGGCCGCGCGGCTTTCGCCGTGATGGCGCAGAAGGTCGCCGAGGCGGGCTTGGGCGCGGTCGCCGAGATCGCCGCCAAGCGCGTGCATTCGCCGGCTTTTCTGCAGACGCATCCCGAGGCGATCGGCGAGCGCAAGGACGTGCTGCTCGGCATCGATCCCAAGGCCTTCGCCGCCGCCTGCAAGATCTTGCAGGAGACCGATCTGACGCCGCTGCTGCATCGCCTGCGCGTGCCGACGCTGGTGGTGTGCGGCGAGCTCGACCAGGCGACGCCGCCGGCGCTCAACAAAGCGATCGCCGAGAAGGTGGCGGGCGCCAAATACATCGAATTGCCCGGCTGCGGCCATTGCCCGCCGCTCGAGCAGCCGGAGGCGTTTCTCGAGGCGATCAAGGATTTTGTCGGGCTCTAGGATGGCGGCATGAAGCGTCTGTTTGTTGCGGCTGCGGGACTTGGGCTGGTCCTGGCGGTTGCGATCATCGCTTATGAAGGTTTTGGCGCGGTGACCCAGGCCTTTGCGGCGGTCGGCTACGGCCTCGCCGTCGTCACGGTGCTGCGCGCAATCGAGATTTCCGGCGCCGGGCTCGGCTGGTGGATCGTCTTTCCCGCTGAGGCGAGAACGCCGCTGCACATCTGCGTCTGGGTGCGCTTCATCCGCGAGGCGATCAACACGCTGCTGCCGGTGGCGCAGGTCGGCGGCGAGATCGTCGGCGCCCGCCTGATGACCTTCTTCGGGGTCACGGCCGGGCTCGCCGGCGCAACCGTGCTGGTCGATATTCTGATGCAGGTCGTTTCGCTGTTTCTGTTCGTCATGGTCGGTCTTGGCTTTCTGGCGATGGACGGCTTGAGCGATGCGCTGGTCGGATCGATGGCGGCCGGCGTGTCGATCATGGGACTGGCGCTTGCCGGATTTTTTGTCGCGCAGCGCTTCGGCGGCGCCAAGCTCGTCGACCGTGCGCTGATGCTGGCGGCGGAAAAATTCGGCTGGTCCTCGCTCGCCAATCTGGCCAGCCTGCACGACAATCTCATGCGCATCTATGCCGACGTGCCGCGCTTCGTCGTTGCCATGCTCGTTCACCTCGGCTTCTGGTTCGTCGGCGCGCTCGAAGTGCTCGTGGCGCTCAATCTGATGGGCTATCCGGTGTCCTACAGCGACGCAGTGGTGATCGAAAGCCTGGGGCAAGCGGTGCGCGCGGCCGGCTTCCTGGTGCCGGGCGCGCTCGGCGTGCAGGAGGCGGGCTTCATCGCGGTCTGCGCGGTCTTCGGCATTCCCGCGCCCGCGGCGCTGGCGCTCTCGCTGGTCAAACGGGTGCCGGAGATCGTGCTGGGTCCGCCGTTTCTGTTCGCCTGGCACGCGCACGAGGCGCGCGCGCTGCTGCGGCGCGCGCCGGCCAAATCATAGAGCGCGACTAGAACCGCATCAGCCAGGGCAATTCCTCGACCACGGCGTGGATCGATCCGGCGTTGCCCTTGCGGCCGAGCGCTTGCGCCGCGCCGGCGAGATCGCCCGAGCGCAGCGATTTCACCGCGTCGTGCACCGAGACGGCGATATGCTGCATTGTGCTGGCGTCGCGGTAGCAGTCGATCATGCAGCGCGTGCAGCCGTCGCGCACGATCTTGCTGTCGTCGAAATCGTAGATCGAGCACAGCGGCTTTTCCCAGAAGTGACAGCGCCAGAGCTGCAGCTTCCAGTCGAGATAGAAATAGCGGTAGCCGCCGAGGCAGGGAAACTTCTGCTCCTCGTCGCGCACGAAGCGCTGCATCTCCTCGAGCGATCGCGTGGGGTTGACCACGTGCATGCCCGATGACGATTTGAACGCCTTGACCTTGTCGAACAGCGCAATCAGCTCGTCGCGCGTGAAGTCGACCAGGTTGGAATCGCGGTAGCCCAGGAAGCTCGAATTGAGATTGGTCAGCGGATAGGAAAACGTCACCAATTCAAAGCCCAGCTCCTTGAGAAACGGCGCCAGCGCGTCGAGGTCGAGCAGCCGGCTGAGCGTCACCGACGCGGTCGCGATCATCCCGAGCGAGGTGATTTCCCGGTTGGCCTCGCGGATTTTCTCGCACACGCCGGGCAGGCCGCGGTTTTCCTCATGCGCCTGCGCGGTGGCGGCATCGATCGAGATCACGAAGCTCGACAGGCCGGCCTCCGAGTACTCCTGGATGCGCCGCGGTTTGAACAAGCCGGCATTGCTCACCATCATCACTTTCATGCCCTTGCGCGCGGCGTAAGCGATGATGTCGGTCAGGTCGTGATGCAGCGTCGGCTCGCCGCCGGTCAAGACGAGATAGCGGATGCCCTGGCGGAACAGGATGTCGATGGCGTCGAAGGCGCCCTGGCGCTCGACATATTCCCAGCGCTCCTTCGGCAGCTTGTCGCGCGCGAAATTGCAGAAGCCGCAATTGGCGTTGCAGGCGTTGTTGAGCGCGAACTCGCAGCGTCCCGGTCCGCCCGAGCTGGCCACCAGCCGCAGCGTGTCCCACACGCGCGAGCGCGGCTTTGCGTCCGCGACGTTCTCCGTGATTGCGTCGCGCGCTGACAGCGGCACACTTTCCTGCATAGGGGGATGCTAGCGCTAATCGAGGGCTTTTGATACGGCATTGGCAATGGCCGATGTTCCATCCCGGCCGCCATATTCCATCGGCTTGATGCCGCCCGCGTAAGCCTTGTCCACCGCGCGCTCGATGCGCTGCGCGGCTTCCGCCGCCGGCGGATGGTCGTGCTTGTCGGCCAGCCAATCGAGCATCATCGCCGCCGATAAAATCATCGCGGTCGGATTGGCCTTGCCTTGCCCCATGATGTCGGGCGCGGTGCCGTGGCAGGGCTGGAACACCGCATGCTTGTCGCCGATGTCGGCCGAGGGCGCGATGCCGAGGCCGCCGATCAAGCCGGCGGCCAAGTCGGAGAGAATGTCGCCGAACATGTTCTCCATCACCATCACGTCGAAGTCCCAAGGCTTGCGCACCATCAGCGCGGCGCAGGCATCGACATAGACGCGGTCGGTCTTCACGCCGGAAAATTCCTGGCGCGCTCGTCGAAGATCGAGCGGAAGAAGGCATAGGCCTTGAACGCATTGGCCTTGTCGACGCAGGTGCACAGGCCGGGCTTGCCGCGGCTCTTGCGCCGCTCGGCCAGCCGCAGCGAAAAGTCGAACAGGCGCTCGGTACGTCTTGCGCGTGATCACCAGCGTCTCGCGTGCCTCGTCGTGCGTGACGACGCCCTTGCCCATGGAGGCGAACAGGCCTTCGGTCGACTCGCGGATCAGCACGAAATCGATGCCGTGCTCATGCGCGCCGACGATCGGGCTCGGCACGCCGGGAATGAGGCGGGCCGGTCTTACGCCTGCATAGAGATCGAAGATGAAGCGCAGCTCGACCTGCGGCATGATCTCGGTGTTGTCGGGATAGCGCACGCTCGGCAGGCCGCAGGCGCCGAGCAGAATGGCGTCGGCGCTCTCGGCGAGCTTGACGGTCGAGTCCGGCATCGACTTGCCGGTCTCTTTGTAGTGGCCGGCGCCGGCGGCGCCTTCGGTGAAGCGGAATTGCAGGCTCGGCGTCGTTTCCGACACCCGCCGCAATATGTCGAGCGCGGGCGCCATCACCTCGGGCCCGATGCCGTCGCCCGGCAGCACGGCGATATGGAAGGCGGCGTTGGCGGACATGGTGGGCTTCCGTTGCTCGATGCGGGCCGCTAATGAACACGCCTGCGCGCGTCCGCGCAAGTGAGGGAGCCAAGGGGGAGATGCCGCGCTTTGCCGCCAATCTCGGCTATCTGTTCACCGAGCGTCCGCTCGTCGAACGCATCGACGCCGCGGCGGCGGCCGGCTTCAAGGCCGTCGAGCTGCAATTTCCCTATGACGTGCCGGCTTCGACGGTGAAAGCGGCGATCGCGCGCAACACGCTCACCATTCTCGGCGTCAATACCCCGCCGGGCGAGCGCGCGGGCGAATTCGGCTTGGCGGCGGTGCCGGGGCGCGAGAAGGATTTCGCCGCGCTGTTTGCGCGCGCGCTCGATTACGCCGCCGCGATCGGCGGCAGCGCCATCCATTGCCTCGCCGGCAAGGTGGCATCCGAGCAGCGCCCGGCGGCCGAGCGCGTGTTCATCGACAATCTCAAGCGTGCCGCCGATCTCGCTCAGCCCAAGAACATCACGCTGCTGATCGAGCCGATCAATGCGCGCGACCGGCCCGGCTATTTCCTCAACCACGTCGAGCACGCCGCCGACGTCATTGCCAAGGCCGGGATGGCGAACGTTAAAATGCAATTCGATTTTTATCATGTGCAGATCGTCGGCGGCGACATCATCCACCGGCTGGAGCAATACCTGCCCGTGATCGGCCACCTGCAATGCGCCGCCGTTCCCAGCCGCCATGAGCCGGACGAGGGCGAGGTGAACTATCCGGCGGTGTTTGAAGAGGTGGACAGGCTTGGCTACTTGGGCTGGATTGGCGCCGAATACCGCCCGCGCGGCCGCACCGAAGACGGCCTCGGCTGGGCAAAGCCTTATGGCATAGGGCTTCCGCGTTAACCGATAAAAGCATTGAAAAGCCACGCTTTTTCGCTTTGCGCCGCGCCCCGGCATTGCTAAATTGCGCCGATGTGGGGACGTGGCAAGAAGGCCGAGGCTGAAAAGCCCGAGCCGCCGAATGCGCTCAAGGACGCCGTGCGCGAGGCGCGCATCGAGGCGGCCGAGCGCTCCGGCGTCGTCGTCGACCTGCGCGACGCCGAAACGGTGCGGCTCGAATTGCTCAACGAGGCGCTCGATCCGCGTGTTTGCCGACATTCCCGCCGGCGTCGAATTGTTCGACCGCGGCATCAGCCGGGGCGACGTGCCGCGGCTGTGGATCGACGTGATCGCGCATGTCGAGATGGGCCGCGACAAGCGGCAATACCGTTTCGTGCAGGACACGCGCTACGGCCGCGCGGTGCTGGCGGAATCGCTACGAGGTGCCGGACATCGTCCACGCGGTGACCCGCTACGTGGCGCGCCGGCTGGTCGAGCGCGAGCGCGCGCTCGCCGACGACGCCGCCTTGGGCCATGCCTCGGCGCAGAAAGTGATGCTCCAGGAGCGGCGCGGCGCCCGCTGGCGCGCGCTCCGCACCTTCATCTTCGGCATTGTGGTCGGCGTCGCCGCGCTGGTGGCGCTGGCGCTGGTCTACAAGCCGCATCCGTGACATCCGTTCGTCCCCGCCCGCCTACGCTGCGCGGTCGGCGCGAAGTCCGCCGAGCGGGAGCGCCAGGCGCGACAATCGAGACAAGCTGATTTATGGGTTCTGGATTCCCGCTTACGCGGGAATGAGCGGAGAAAGTATCGTCCGCTTCTGCTCTTTGATCGTCCGCCCGCATCGATGCCGCGCGAAATCATCTCGCAGCGCCAGGCGCCCGGCGCTCCGTCGATGGCATAGAGATTGTAAGCGGCGGCGTTCCTGGCCGTGCCCGGCGCGGCGGAAGCCGACGGCACCCCGACCGCCGGCACGCGCGCCCCGCTTGGGCCCTCGAGCCAGTTGAGCATGTGCAGGTGGTCGTGGCCGTGCAGCAGCAGGTCGGCGCCGTGCTCGGCGATCACGCGCTTGAGCGGGTCGGCATCGAGCAGCAGCTTATGCCGGCGCGCAAGACTGACCGGCGGGTGGTGGATCAGCACGACGCGGAACAGGCGCTCGCGCTTGAGCGCATTGAGCGTCTCCGCCAGCGCCGCGAGCTGCGTTCGCCCGAGCCGGCCGGTGGCCAGACCCCACGCGGTCGGCACCGCGCTCGACAGTCCGATCAGCGCCAGCGGCCCGCGCCGGCGCAAATATGGAAAGTCGGCGGCCTCGTGATCGCCGCACATATAATCGCCCCACTGGCGGATGGCGTAGCCCATCCCCGCGCGCACATAGGCGTCGTGATTGCCGGGCACGAAGCTGACATTCGTCGCCGATCCCAAGCCTTGCAGCCAGTCGCGGCCGCGCACGAATTCCTCCGGCAAGGCAATATTGGCGAGGTCGCCGGTGACCGCGATGTGGCCGGGCTTCTGCGCCTTCAGGTCGGCGACGATGGCGTCCAGCACCGCCCGGTCATGGATGAAGCGGCGATTGCGCTGCCAGTTGAAATAGCCGGTGACGCGCTTGTTGAAGAGCTCGCTCCAATGCGGCGCCGGCAAGGGCGCCAGATGCGGGTCGGAGAGATGGGCGAGGGTGAATGCCATGCCGGGAGAGTACTACGCGCTCCCGATCAAAATCCCGGCGATAAACACCAGCACGCCGCCGACCACCACCTGGAACGTGGCCTGCAGGAACGGCGTGTCCATATAATGCGTGCGGATCCAGGAGATCGCCACCAGCTCGACCGCGACCACGGCGATCGACACGGCGGTGGCGGTTTCGAAATGCGGAATGAGGTAGGGCAGCGTATGGCCGATCCCGCCGATCGCGGTCATGGCGCCGGTCACCAGCCCGCGGATCACCGGCGAGCCGCGTCCGGTGAGCGAGCCGTCGTCCGACAAAGCTTCGGCAAATGCCATTGAAATGCCGGCGCCGACCGAGGCCGCCAGGCCGACCAGGAACGTCGCCCAGGTGTTGTGGGTGGCGAAGGCGGCGGCAAACAGCGGCGCCAGCGTCGACACCGAGCCGTCCATCAGGCCGACCAGGCCGGGCTGCACATATTGCAGCACGAACATGCGCCGCGCGGTCTCCTCTTCGGCGGCGCGCGCGCCGGTGGTGAGGATTTCCTTCGACAGCTTGTGCGCCAGGTTCTCGTGGCCGGCTTCCGCTTCGGCGAGCTCGATCAGCAATTGCCGCACCGAGGCGTCGCGCGCGCCGGCGGCTGCCTTGCGGTAGTAGCGCTCGGCCTCGAATTCCATGTTCTCGGCGAACTTGCGCACGTCTTCCAGCCCGAGCGGGCGCGTCAGCCACAAAGGCTGCTTGGGATGCAGGAAGCCCTTGACGTCCTGGCGGCGGATCAGCGGCAAATATTCACCGAACCTCTTGCGGTAGAGATCGAACAAAATCGTGCGGTGATGCACCTCTTCCTCGGCCATCTCGTCGAACACCTTGGCGGAGGATGGAAATTTCTCACGCAAGCCTTCCGCGAAACCGCGGTAGATGCGGCTGTCTTCTTCCTCGTTGGTGATGGCGAGCGCCAGGATTTCCTGCTCGGTGAGGTCGGAAAAGTTTTTCACGCATAATCCTTTCGATCGCGGACGGGCGGGCGGCGCGGCGGCAATCCCATATATTAAAGCCATTCCGGGCTGGAAAGGCCCGGCTTGCCGCCTGGCGTCGCGCCTGCCGGTAACCTGTTGCTTATGCTCGCAATGTCGGAGAAAACCGGCGCATGGACACGGCCGGCCAAAGTCGACGAATGCAGCGCCTGCGGCGCGCGCTCGAGCCGGTGATCCGGCCGGCGATCCATTTCTATTGGCGCTTCTCGCGGCCCGCCACGCTCGGCGTGCGCGCGCTGGTGCTCGACGGGCGGGCCCGCGTCTTCCTGGTCAAGCATTCTTACGTGGACGGCTGGCACCTGCCGGGCGGCGGCGTGGAGACCGGCGAGACGCTGCTCGACGGCGCTCGCGCGCGAGCTCGCCGAGGAGGGCAATATCGTCTTGACGGCGGCGCCGCGCCTGCACGGCGTGTTCTTCAACAGGCGGGTGTCGCGGCGCGACCATGTCGCGGTCTTCGTCGTGCACGACTTTCGCCAGGACGGAAAGCCGCGACCCAACCGTGAAATCATCGCGCACGGCTTCTTTCCGCTGTCCGCTTTGCCCGACGATACCAGCCGCGCCACCCGCGCCCGCATCGCCGAGGTATTCGACAAGGCCGCGGTGAGCGAATTGTGGTGAGTTCAGGCGTCACAGATTTATTGAGCCTGATCAATGCGGCTGGCGCCGCGTTGCGCTAGCAACTCCATAAACAGGTCGGGCGAGCGTTTTGGGGGCGATCAGAAGCGAAGGAGACCCGCTATGCGCAAGCTTCGTTACGGTATCCTTGCAGCGGCCGCGCTTGCCATTGCCGCCGCTGCTCCGGCGGCAGCGCAGCCATACGGCTACGGCCACGGCTACATGATGGGCCCCGGTTACGGTGGCGGCATGATGGGTCCCGGCTACGGTGGCGGCTATGACCACGGCTACATGATGGGTCCCGGTTACGGCCGCGGTTACGGGCCGGGCATGATGTACGGCTACGGCCCCGCCAACCAAGGCGGCATGAATCTGACCGTGGATCAGGTCAAACAATATCTCGCGCAGATGATCCGCAATCCGAACCTGACGGTCGGCGACGTCAAGGAGAAGGACGCCGACACCATCGTCGCCGAGATCGTCACCAAGCAAGGCAATTCGCTGGTGCAGCGCCTCGACTTCAATCGCCACAACGGCTTTGTGCAACCGGAGCAATGACCATGGGATACGGATACGGACCCGGATGGGGTATGATGGGCGGCTACGGGGGCTACGGCGGCTACGGCTATGGACCAATCCACATGATCATCTGGGTCATCGTTCTGATCGCCATCGTGGCGCTGGTCGTCTGGCTGGTGCGCTCGTTTGCCGGGCCCGGCGCGCATCACGCGCTGCCGCGCCGCTCGTCCGGCCTCGACGTGCTGGAGGAGCGCTACGCCCGCGGCGAGATCAACCGCGACGAGTATCTGCAGAAGAAGAAAGATATCGAGCGGCTGAGCGTCTGGGCGTCGTCCGAGCGACCTGTCTCCGCCATCGGCTCAGCCGATGAATTTTGCTTCGCTCTAGCCACCCGATATATCTTGTCCGCTATGCCTCCAAGAGCGGCCTTGGCACTGCAACGCGGCGAATGCAGCGATGCGCCGGAAACGGACATCGCAACTTGCGCTTTCAAAATTAAGAGGCCGCCCAATTGAGCGGCCTCTTGCCGCCTGGACTCAATTAGAACTCTGTCCAATGTCGGTAGCGCGCGTAATACCGATTGGGCGGCAGGTAATAGTCGTCCCCGTAGTAGCCCGTGTTGTAATAACCGCCGCCGTCATAGCGGCGCCCGTAATACCCGTAATCGCTGTAACGGTACGGCCGCTCGTAATAGCCGGAGCGATAGGACCGCCGGTAATAGCCGCCATCGTAATAGCCGGACCGGTAGCCGTAACCTTCGGGCACGTAGCGCACGCTGCGCTCGTGGCGCACGACTTTGCGATAGCAGCAGTTCGACGAGTACCAGACGCTGCGATGATGCCAGCGCGGCCGATAGGAGTAGCCGTCGTTGTAATAGCCGCTGCTGCGATAGCCGCCGCCGTAGTAGCCATCACCGTAATAGTAGTCGCCGGCTCTGGCGGGGCTGCTCGCGAGGGCGATGGCAGCGAGCATGCAGGAACACAATACGACCCATGTGATGCGACGCATGACTTAACTCCTTCCAAAAGCGACACTTCACTTCGTTAGCCATAATGATCTGGCGCCAAGCGCCGTTCTTCGAGTGCAACGTCATAATGACGGCTGCGGCGGGCGAGCTACCCGAAAGTTCCCACCGTTCTTGTATTAGTCGTCGGCGGACTGCCGCTCGCGATCCACATGCCTATTGCTGACGCGCTGCCCAATCGCGCTGCGCTCGCCCTCGTGACGCGTTTCCCTCTCGCGGTAGCGGGGCGGCGGCTTGCGATAAGAACGCCTGTCGGCATCCCGACGTTCGGCGCGGCGCAGCGCCTCATCACGGTCGGTGCGCAGCGCGCGAAGCTCGCGCTCCAGCTCACGCATGCGGCGTTCGAGATCGGCAAAGTGGACGGGCCGCTCGCGGTGGATGCGCGGTGGGGGCGGAGGGCCGCGATCCGCGTAGCGGCGGGCGGCATGCTCGCGCTTGGCGCGCGTCAACGCGCGCTCGCGCTCTCTTTCATGACGGCGCAGATCGGCGGCGCTGTAACGCGCGGGTGGCTCGCGCTCAACGCGGGACGGAGGCCGGCGGTCGCGTTCAGCATGCAACCGCTGCGCATCCTCACGAGTGAGTCGCCGCTGCGGGTGCCTTTCGAGTTCGCGCGGGAGCGCCGGGCGAGAAACGTGCTTTGGCGGACGCACGTTACGTTCAATTTCGCGCGCGGTCCGGCCCTCGTACCGGCCCCGGTTCAACGGCGGGCGGAGAAGGCGTGATCGGCTGCGCGACACCGGGCCGATCGAATGGGTTGGGTGTCGAATTGTTGCCGCGGTCGGCGACGGGTCCGCAGACGATCGCCCCATCGGCGGCATGAACACAGACATTTTGTGCGGCAGCGACGCTGACAGGAACGGTCAGGAGGCTTGCGGAAGCGATCAGGAAGACGAGCGGCGCCAGAACGGACGGAATGGCACGCATGACAAACTCCCCAGCCGAATTATTCGGCAGCCGTTAACCATTTAAGTTAATGATATTCCGAGTAATTTGTCCATCCCCTCCGACCGGCCTTAAGCCTGAGCCTCAGCTTTTGTCGTTGCTGACAGCCTTTCTAATTGCGCTCGATTTCGCGGAAGGAAGCGCATCCCCTGGAGGGGGAGGGTGAAGTGGGGGTCAGCCCAATCTCGCCCGGTCATGCGGCGCGGAAAAGTCGAGCTGCGGGCCGACCGGCACGATGCCGGTCGGGTTCACCTGCCGCTGGCTGCCGTAATAGTGCCGCTTGATCTGCGCCAGGAGACCGTCTCGGCCACGCCCGGCTGCTGGTAGAGATCGCGCACGTAGCCCGACAGATTCGGGTATTCGTAGATGTGCCGCCAGTTGCACTTGAAGTGCGAATAATAGACGGCGTCGAAACGGATCAGCGTGCAGAACAGCCGCCAGTCGGCTTCGGTGATTGCGCTGCCGGTGAGATAGCGCTTCTTCGCCAGGATCTGCTCGACCTCATCGAGCGCATCGAACACATCGCGGAACGCCTGCTCATAAGCCGCCTGCGTGGTGGCAAATCCCGTGCGATAGACGCCGTTGTTGATGTTCGGATAGATCAGGTCGTTGAGCCGGTCGATCTCGGCGCGCAACGGCGCGGGATAATAGTCGGTATGGATGTTGGTGAAGGCGTCGAACGCCGAATTCAGCATGCGGATGATTTCCGGCGACTCGTTGTTGACGATCGTCTTGCGCGTCTTGTCCCACAGCACCGGCACGCTGACGCGGCCGGAATATTTCGCATCGGCGAGCACATAGATTTCGCTGAGCTTGCTCTTGCCGTTGACGGAATCGCCGGTCGAGCCTTCGTCTTTGTTGAAGGTCCAGCCGTCCTTGAGCATGTCGGGCGAGACCACCGACATGGAGATGGCGTTCTCCAGGCCTTTCAGCTTGCGGAAGATGACGGTGCGGTGCGCCCACGGGCAGGAGAGCGAGACGTAGAGGTGGTAGCGGCCGCTCTCGGCGGCAAAGCCGCCCTCGCCGGAAGGGCCGGCGACTGCCGTCCGGCGTCACCCAGTTGCGGAACCGGGTGGTCGGCCGGATGAATTGGCCGTCCTTGGTGCGCGAACCGTCTTGCTGCCATACGCCGTCGACCAGCAGTCCCATGCACAAATCCTCCGCTGACGGCCTTCATTTAGGCCGTCGCGGGGCCCGGCGCCACCCGGCGATTGGACCGGAAGCGGCCCAGATGCTAATCGGCGGCGCCTGACGGGCGTTCGAGGGTCATGAGCGAACCTTCCTTGACGATCTTGCCGGAGACGGCCGACGACGCGGCGGCCATCGACCAGCTGCACCAGCGTACTTTCGGCCCCGGCCGCTATGCGCGCACCGCCTTCCGCATCCGCGAGGGCCGCGGGCATACGCTCGCGCTGTCGTTCACCGCGCGCATCGGCTCGCTGCTGGTCGGCTCGGTGCGGCTGACGCCGATCTGCATCGGCGAGACGAAGGCTTTGCTGCTCGGGCCGCTCACGGTCGAGCCGCCGTTCCGCTCGCACGGCGTCGGCTCCGCGCTGGTCAAGCGCGCGCTGGCGGAGGCGAAAACCAAGGGGCACAAGCTCGTGGTGCTGGTCGGCGACGAGCCGATCTACGCCAAGAGCGGCTTCAAGCGCATTCCCAAGGGGCAGGTGAAGATGCCCGGCCCGGTCGACCCGGCGCGGCTGCTGGTGGCGGAATTGAGCAAAGGCGCCTTCGACGGCGTCGCGGGCATGATCCGGCCGGATTGGGAACGCGCATAATCCCGAAAAGTGGGAACCGGTTTTCGGATAAGATTATGCGCCAGTAAAAAAGTTAGCGGCCTTCTCGCGCCCACGTCGCCGCGAGCGAGCCGATCAGCAGCAGCAAACCGATCAGGCCGGCGAAGATCGGCAGCACGCCGATGCCGCGCACCACGGACACCTCGCGCATCTTCAGGCCGATCCAGTCGTCGCCCTTGTAGGTGGTCGAGGTGCGCACCGGCACCACGCGCGGCACGCTGATCGAGTTGCCGTCGGCCAGCCGCTTGACGCTGCCGCCGGTGGCATCGGCGAGCTTGCCCAGCACCTGCGTGGTCGATGTCACCTCGGCGAATTCACGCGGATTGGCCGGCCCGACATTGGCGAGCGCGGTGAGCTTGCCGTCGCTCGCGCGCCACAGGCCGAGCTCCTTGGCGGTCATGTCGGCTTGCCACAGGCCGGGCTCGACCTGCTTGAGGTTGACGGCCGAGCGCGCGCCGGTCGGCGAGGTCAGCGTCACCTCGTTGACGGTATCGGCCATGGTCTGGCGCTGCACGGTGACGTCGCGGCCGTGCACGATCAGCCGCAGCGCTTCTTCTTCCAGCTCGGGCTGCTTCATCAGCCAGTGCGACAGCCGCCGCAGCAGATCGAGATGCGGGCCGCCGCCCTCATAGCCGCGCGCCCACAGCCAGATGTGGTCGGACAGCAGCATGGCGACGCGGCCCTTGTCCTCGCGCGCCAGCACCAAGAGCGGCTTGCCGTCGGGGCCTTCCATCACGCTGGTGCCGCTGGCGTGCTTGGAGTTGACCAGCCGGAACCAGTGGCTCCAGTGCGGCGGATTGTCGTCCGAGCCTTGCAGGCCGCGCGTCACCGGGTGGCGCTGGCCGGCTTGCGTGAGGCGGGCGAAAAACGGCTGCATGGTGACCTCGCCGGACGGCTCGGCCGGCAGGATGGCGTCGAGCGGGGTGTGCCAGATGCTGCTCGGGCTCGCATAGTCGGGGCCGGCCGCGATCATCACGGCGCCGCCGTCGCGCACATATTTGGCGATGTTGTCGAAATAGATCATCGGCAGCACGCCTTGCCGCGCGTAGCGGTCGAAGATGATGAGCTGGAATTCCGAGATCTTCTGCTGGAACAGCTCGCGCGTCGGAAACGCGATCAGCGACAATTCGTTGATCGGCGTGCCGTCCTGCTTCTCGGGCGGGCGCAGAATGGTGAAGTGCACGAGATCGACGGACGCGTCCGACTTGAGCAAATTGCGCCAGGTGCGCTCGCCGGCGTGCGGCTCGCCGGAGACCAGCAGCACGCGCAATTTGTCGCGCACGCCGTCGATCGAGAGCACCGCGCGGTTGTTGACCTGGGTGAGCTCGCCCTCGAGCGGGGAGGCCTCGATCTCGACGATATTGGGGCCGGCATGCGGGATCGGCACGTTGATATTGATGTCGGTGTGCACGGTCACCACGCGCTTTTCCAGCACGTCGCCGTCGCGCCGCACGATCACTTCGGCGGCGCCGATATGTGCGCCCTGGTCCTCGATGCGGAAGCCGACGGTCTGCGATTGGCCGACGATGCCGAAGCGCGGCGTCTTGGTGAGCACGACGCGGCGGTCGACTTCGTTGGCATGGCCGGTGATCAAAGCATGCAGGGGCGCGGTAAAACCGAGCGCGGAGGCTTCCTCCGGCACGTCATGCACGCGGCCGTCGGTGATCATGATGGCGCCGGCCACGCGGTCGGGCGGCACGTCGGCAAGCGTCGAGGTGAGCGCCGCGAACAGGCGCGTGCCGTCATTGGAGCCGTCGGCTTCGCCGGTCTCGGCCACGCGCACTTCCAGGCCGGGAATGCGGCGCAGGCGCGCCAGCGAGCGCGGCGCGCGCTTCCTCGGTCTGCTGGGCGCGGTCGCCGAATTGCTGGCTCGGGCTCTTGTCGATGATGACGGCGGCAACCGAGGGGATCGGGTCGCGGTCCTCGCGGGTGAGCGAAGGATTGGCGAGCGCCAGCACCATCAAAGCCAGCGCAATGGCGCGCATCAGCGCGCCGCGGCTGCGCGCCAGCAGCAACACGATCGATATCAGCGCGGCCACGCCGAAGGCCGCCCACACCACGTAGGCCGGCACCAGCGGAGCGAATGACACGCCGAGGTTCACAAATGCGCTCCTACTGCCCCAGCCGCTCGAGCAGCGCCGGGATATGCACCTGGTCGGCCTTGTAGTTGCCGGTGAGCGCGTACATCACGATGTTGACGCCAGAGCGGAAAGCGAATTCGCGCTGGCGCGGCTCGCCCGGCACCAGCGGCAGCATCGGCTGGCCGTCCGGACGCATCGCCCAGGCGCCGGCCAGATCGTTCGAGGTGATCAGGATCGAGGACACGCCGTCGCCGGCGCGCGCCGGCCGGTTGCTCTCGTCGTCGTCGTCGTCCGTTGGCAGCGCCTCGACCCAAAGCTGGCCGGAGGTGAAGCGGCCGGGGAAGTCGCGCAGCAGGAAGAAGGTCTTGGTCAGCACGTGGTCGCGCGGCACCGGTTCGAGCTCGGGAATGTCGAGCGAGGACAGGATCGAGCGCAGCGCCACCATGCCGGGCGTGCGGTTCTCGCCGCCGATGCCGGCCGGCGCGTCGACCGCGTCGCGCGTATCGAACAGCACGGTGCCGCCGCGCTTCATATAGGTGTCGATGCGCTCGAGCGCGGCCTGCGGCGGCTTGGGCGCGTTCGGCGAGATCGGCCAATAGATCAGCGGGAAGAAGGCGAGTTCGTCGCGCGCCGGGTCGAGCCCCATCGGCTCGCCGGCTTCCAGCGCGGTGCGTTGCGCCAGGAACAACGTGAGGCCCTGCAAGCCGGCCTTGCTGACCTCGTCGACTTCGGCATCGCCGGTGACGATATAGGCGAGATGCGTCTTCTCGGTCGCCTTCATGGCGAAGGCTTCGGCCGCGCCGGTCAGCGGCGGCGGCTGGGCGGCCGGCTGCTGCGCGTGCGACGGATCGAGCAGGCCGAACGCGGCCAACAGTCCCGCCGCAACCAGCGTTGCCGCCACGCGCCGGCGCGGCAGCATATTGGCGATGCCGCCGGACAGCACGATCACCACGATCGCGTCGAGCAGCAACAGCGATAGCGCGCCCAGGAAGATCGGCCCGCGCAAGTCGAGCGGCTCGCCGTGGCGATAGACGTCGAGCCGGGCATTCAACCCCGAGAAGTCGAGCGGCGCCGGACGGTCATTGGGCGCGAGCGTATTGACCGCGACCAGGCCTTCGGGCGGCCCGTAAAATCCGGGCGGATGATCGGCGCTGGCGCGCGCGTTGAAATTGGCCGGCACCGGACGCGCGCTCGGCGGCGGCACCGAAAAGGCGCCGAAGCCGTCGAGCACGCGGGTCGGCGGCACGACTTGGCGGACATCGGTATTGGCGATCGTGGCGCCTTTGGCGGTTGTCTCGCCGCCGACGCTGGAGTCGGCGAGCGCCACCATGCGCCGGAGCATGTCGACGAAGGCGCCGGACAGCGGCAGGTCCGACCAGCGCGTGTCGGCGGTGACATGGAACAGCACCAACAGCCCCTTGCCGCGGCGCTGGGCGGTGACCAGCGGCGTGCCGTCGCCGAGCGTCGCCCAGGTGCGCTCGTTCAGCAGCGAGTCGGGCTCGGCCAGCACCTGGCGGGTCACGGTGACGTCGTTGGGCACCGGCATGCCGTTGAACGGGCTTTCGCGCGAGAAGGCGGCAAGCTTTTGCGGTTTGACCCAACTCATGCTGCCGCCGAGGATGCGGCCGCCGCGGCGCAGCTTGACCGGCACCAGATCGTCGTCGGTGCGCGCGAGATGGGGCCCCGCGAAACGCACCAGCACGCCGCCGTTCTCGATCCATTTGTTCAGCGCGTCGCGCGCCTCGGCGACATTGCCGACATCGGCCAGGATCATCATCGGCAGATGCTGGTCGAGGAAGCGGTTGACCGCTTCGGCCGGCGCCACGCCTTCGGCGAGCCGGACATCGGCAAACGGGTTGAGCGCGCGCATCAGATAATAGGTCGCGCCGATCAGCGGCTGCGAGCGGTCGGCGGCCGAGCCCGAAACGATGCCGACCGTGCGCCGGCGCCAGCGCTTGTCGAGCAGCTGCACCGCGCCGGCCGAGTGTTCGCCGGTAATTTCCAGCCGCGCCACGTCGTTGCGGATTTCCACCGGCAAGTCGATCGAAGCGTCGGCCTCGCGCTCGCTCGGCTTGAACGCGAACGGCGCCTCGCCCAGCGGCAGGCCCTTGAGATCGATGGCCTTCACCATGCCGGCTTCGGGCTTGCCGCTTAGCGGGCGCAGCACTTTCACGGTCAGCGCGCCGGCCGCGTTGTCGGCGGCGGCGAGCGCGTGCGGAACGGCGATGCCGCCGGTGACGACGGTGAGCGGATGATTGCCGACGATTGTCTTCAACCCATCGATGAATTTGCCGCCTGTGCCGAGATCGACGCCGTCCGACAGCCAGACGACCTCGACGTCGGGCGCCTGGCCAAGGAAGCGGCCGATCTGCGGCAGCGCCTCGCTGCGATCGATCGTGTAAGGCTGCGGCCGCAGCTGCTTGACCTGCACGCGGGCGGCGCCCGCCACGGCCAAGGAAATATCGCGCGCGGGTTCCGACAGCGGCAAGACGGCGACGCCGCGGTCGTCGGCTTCGGCGCGTGCGATCAATTCATCCGCCGTGCGCAGCCGCGCGTCCCAGCTGGCCGCCGCCGCCCAGCCGTCGTCGATCATGAGCAGCAGCGGCACGCCGCGGCTCGATGTGGCGATCGGCGGATTCCACAATGGACCGGCGGCCGCGATAATGACCAGCGCGGCCAGCGTCAAGCGCAGCAGGACGAGCCACCACGGCGTGCGCGCCGGCGTTTCCTCCTTGGGCGCGATCTCGAACAGCAGGCGTGTCGGCGGGAAATTGATGCGGCGCGGGCGCGGCGGCACCAGCCGCAGCAGCCACCACAGCACCGGCAAGCCGAGCAGGCCGAGCAGCACCAAGGGCTGCGCGAAGGCGAGCGGCAAAGACGGGATCACCTTGCTCTCCCGGCTTGCGTGGGCACGTGGCGGTTGGCTGACGCTCGTGGTTTGCGTATTGGCGCCCATGCGCGAATGCAGCACCAGCAGCAGTTCGCTCGCCGGCCGGTCGGTGCGGTGGACGGCAAAGGTCCAACCGAGCCGGTCGGTGTCGTTGCGGATGGCGGCGCGATGGCGCGCCACCAGCCCCTGGTAATCGTTACGCCATGCCTCGGCGCGGCCGGCCGTGATGGAGCCGGCGCCTTCCGGCTCGACGAATTCGACGCGGCCGGAATAGGGGAAGCTTTCCTCGGCCGGATCGACGATCTGCACGACGTGGCCGTGCGCGCCGGTGGCGGAGAGCAGCGCGATGGTATTCTGCACCTCGGCCAGCGGGCTCCACAGGTCGGACAGCAGCACCACTTCGGACAGCGGCGAAGGCGAAAACGACGGCGGCAGGCTGGCGCGCTCGTTATTGTCGTGCAGGATCGCGGCGGCGATCTTCTCGATCACGTTGCGGCTGGCGGTCGGGCGCAGCAGGCCGGGAACGCCGACGCGCTCGCCGCCCTGCACCAGCACTTCGGCCAAGGCGAAGGCCACCACCAGCGCGCGTTCGAGCTTGCTGTCGGTGACCAGCGCGGAGGCAAACGCCATCGAGGGCGAGCGGTCGGGCCAGATCCAGATGGTGTGGGTGGCCTCCCATTCGCGCTCGCGCACATAGAGATGATCGTCGCGCGCCGAACGCCGCCAATCGACGTTCGAGGCCGGCTCGCCCGACATGAAGCGGCGGTACTGCCAGAAATTCTCGCCGGGACCTGCGCGGCGGCGGCCGTGAAGCCCATGGATGACGGTGGCCGCCACGCGGCGCGCCTCCAGGATGAGGCGCGGCATCGTATCGGCGAGCGTGCGCGCGGTGCCGGTTGCCCGCCGCAGCACGCTGGCCTCGATATCGCTGAGCCCGGGCTCGGCCATCGTGGTTATCCGATGTGCGCCTTCAGCCGCCCGATCACGTTGGGAATGGTCTCGCCTTCCGCGCGCGCCGCGAAGGTCAGCGCCATGCGGTGCTTGAGCACGGGCTCGGCGAGCTCGAGCACGTCGTCGACCGACGGCGCGAAACGGCCATCGAGCAGCGCGCGGGCGCGCACCGCCAGCATCAAGGCCTGGCTTGCGCGCGGGCCCGGGCCCCAGGAGATCAGCTTGCCGATCTCGCCGGCTTCCGGGCCGGGACGCGCCGAGCGCACCAGTTGCAGGATCGCCTCGACCACCGACTCGCCGACCGGCAGGCGGCGCACCAGCCGCTGCGCCGCGATCAGATCGTCGGACGACATCGCTTGCGCGGCGCGCGCGGCATCGGCGCCGGTGGTGTCGAACAGGATTTTGCGCTCGGCCTCGCGATCCGGGTAATCGACGTCCACCTCCATCAGGAAGCGGTCGAGCTGCGCTTCGGGCAGCGGATAGGTGCCTTCCTGCTCGAGCGGGTTCTGCGTCGCCAGCACGTGGAACGGCTTGGGCAGGTCGTGGCGGGCGCCGGCGACCGTGACGTGCTGCTCCTGCATGGCCTGCAACAGCGCGGACTGGGTGCGCGGGCTGGCGCGGTTGATCTCGTCGGCCATCAGCAATTGCGCGAAAACGGGACCCGCGATGAAGCGGAATGAGCGCTTGCCGCCCGGGCTTTCCTCCAGCACCTCGGTGCCGAGAATGTCGGACGGCATCAGGTCGGGGGTGAACTGGACGCGCCGCCCATCGAGGCCGAGCACGGTGCTCATGGTATCCACCAGCTTGGTCTTGGCGAGGCCGGGAACGCCGACCAGCAGCGCGTGGCCGCCGGACAGCACGGTCACCAGCGCGCGCTCGACCACGAGGTCCTGGCCGAAAATGACGCGGCCGATGGCATCCTTGGCCGCGCGCACCTGGGCGGCCGTCGATTCCGCCGCGCGCACGATCATATCCTCGAGCTTTTCAAGGCTTTCGCCGCTTGCCGACGCCATGACGTTTGGTCCTTTCAGTGGGGGCTTGGCCGGGCCTCCGGCCAGCGAGCTCGCTTCACCTCAGCCCCATGCAACAAACACACCAGAGGCTATTGGATGCGCTTTGCTGCCGAATCTGCCTCATTCTTCGGCCAAGCTTACGCTATCTTCCCAGTCGCGGCCGGGTGAATCACGAAGATGCGAACAGGCGCGTAACCCCTGATAACGTGAGCAAACAATGGCGAAGACAGGGCAAGGTTCGGGGATTGGCGGACTGGAGGCGCTGACGGCATCGCTGCCCCGCGAAAAGGGCGGGCTTGCGCCCGTGGAGCGCTGGGATCCGCCGTTTTGCGGCGATATCGACATGAAAATCGCCGCCGACGGAACCTGGTTCTACCAGAAGACCCCGATCGGCCGGCCCGCTTTGGTGAGGCTTTTCAGCACCGTGCTCAAGCGCGAGGGCGACAAATACTACCTGGTCACCCCTGTGGAGAAGGTCGGGTTAATCGTCGTAGACGCCCCATTCCTCGCCGTCGAACTCAAGGTCGAGCAGGCCGAGGATCAGGTGCTCGCCTTCCGCACCAATGTGGACGACTGGGTGGAGGCCGGTCCCGGCCACGCCTTGCGCTTCACGCCGGAGCCGGCGACCGGCGGCCTCAAGCCCTACCTGCATGTCCGCCGCGACTTGTGGGCCAAGGTTACGCGCGCGCTGTTCTACGACCTGGTCGAGCTCGGCGAGGAGCGCGACGTCGCCGGCACGCGCATGTTCGGCGTCGCTTCCAAAGGCGAATTCTTCGCCATGGCGGAAGCAAGCCGGCTCAAGGAGTTCGCCTGATGCGGGCCGAGGCGGCGCTCTCGGGCGCGGAGTTTTTCGAGCGCGCGCAGGCGCGGCTCACCCTCGACGTGCCGCCGGGCTTGACCGACGCCAGCATCACACCGGCGCGCGGCGATCACGACGTCGATCCGGTGATGCTCAAGGTCGCCGAGGTGCGGCCGATCCGACCGGCGGCGGTGCTGGTGCCGGTGGTCGATCACCCTGAGCCGACGGTGCTGCTGACGCAGCGCGCCCAGCATCTGCCCGACCATGCCGGCCAGGTGTCGTTTCCCGGCGGCAAGATCGACCGCAGCGACGCCAGCCCGCGCGAGTCGGCGCTGCGCGAGGCGGAGGAGGAGATCGGACTTGCCCGCGGCTTGGTCACGCCGCTCGGCTATCTCGATCTCTACATGACCACGCTCGGCTACCGCATCGTGCCGGTGCTGGCGCGCGTCAAGCCGGGATTTGCGCTCACGCTCAACACCGGCGAGGTCGATGCCACGTTCGAAGTGCCGCTCGGCTTTCTGATGGACCAGGCCAATGTGCAGCGCCATTCGCGCGACTGGCAGGGCATGACGCGGCACTACTACGCCATCACCTTCGGCGAGCGTTACATCTGGGGCGTGACGGCGGGGATTTTGCGCAATTTGTACGATAGGATTTATCGATGATCCGCATCGGCTTCACCGAGATCGCGCTGTTCGCCACGCCGTTCGTGCTCTACGCCGTGTTCCTGACGGCGACGCGGGCCGGCGTGATGGAGCCGGAGTCGTGGCCGCTGTCGCGGCTGGTCACGCTCGCCATTCTTTCATTCCTGCTGGTGATCGGCAGCTTCATCTATTTCGCCAATTATACCGGTGCGCCGGTCGGCTCGACCTATGTGCCGGCGCATATTGAGGACGGCAAACTCGTGCCGCAGCGACAGGTGCGCTGATGGCGCAGGCGGACGGCGCGACCTCCCGCAAGCTTGCCGATGCGCCGTGGCTCGCCGGTGGCCCGCTGCAGCGCCTGCTCGGCGTGCTCGACGGCGACGGCGAGGAGGCGCGCGTGGTCGGCGGCGCGGTGCGCAACGCGCTGCTCGGCATGAGCGCCGACGAAATCGACGTCGCCACGACCGCATTGCCCGAAGAGGTCGTGCGCCGCGTGCAGTCGGCCGGCTTCAAGGCGGTACCCACCGGCATCGAGCATGGCACCGTCACCGTGGTGGTGGACGGGACGCCGTTCGAGGTGACCACGCTGCGCCAGGACGTCGAAACCTACGGCCGCCACGCCAAGGTCGCCTTCGGCCGCGACTGGAAAGCCGACGCCGAGCGGCGCGACTTCACCATCAATGCCTTTTCGGTCCGTCGCGACGGCGGCGTTTACGACTATGTCGGCGGGCTCGCCGATCTGGCCGCGCGCCGCGTGCGCTTCATCGGCGATGCCAAGCAGCGCATCGAAGAAGATTACCTGCGCATCCTGCGCTTCTTCCGCTTCCACGCTGCCTACGGCACCAGCGAGCACCCGGACGCGGCCGGGCTTGCCGCCTGCATCGCCGGCCGCGAGGGCCTCGATCAGCTCTCGCGCGAGCGCGTGCGCATGGAGCTGATGAAGCTCGTGGTGGCGCCGCATGCGGTGCCGACGCTTGTCGCCATGACCGACGCCGGGCTGACGCTGCGCGTGCTCGGCAGCATCTCTTATCTGGCGTCGTTCGAGATGATGGCCAAGGTGGAGGCCGCGATCGGCGCTGCCGCCGATCCGGTGCGGCGGCTGGGCGCGCTCGCCGTTTGGGTGGCCGAGGACGCCGAGCGGCTGTGGCAGAAGCTGCGGCTGACCAATGCCGAGCACGAGCGGCTGGCTTCCATGGCGGAAGGCTGGCGGCGCATGTCGCCGCGCTTGGCGAGGGCAAGGCGCGCGCGCTGCTCTACCGGCTGGGGCCGCTGCAATTCACCGATCACGCGCTGCTCGGCTGGGCGCGTTCGAGCGTCGGCGCAATCGATGAAAGTTGGCGCGCGCTCGCCAGCCTGCCGCTGCGCTGGACCGCGCCGGCGTTCCCGCTGAAGGCGGCGGATTTCATCAAGCGCGGCGTCGAGAAAGGCCCGGCGCTGGGCGCCGCCATGCGCGCGGCGGAAGCGGCGTGGATCGCGGCGGGGTTTCCGGTAGGATGCGGCAGGCGCTGGGCAAGATTGCGGATGCGGTGGCGGCCGGCGCGAAAACCTAACTCGCGCGGGTGGCCGCGAGTAAGGCGGACACCGGCCGGACATCGCATCATGTCCGCTCATGACCCCGAGCGGACAAGCGCCGCCGTGCCGGGCCAAGCCTGGCCAAGTCGGGCCAAGTCGGGCCAAGTCGGTCCAGCTTGGTCGAAAGATTAGCGGCCATTTAGCAACCAAATGCCACGTCAACCGTTACTGCTATGGCATTCGACGGCGCCATAGGGGATTGCGTGGGTGATCTGAAAGTACAATCTCCCGCAAATGGGGCACCGCGGGCCGATATTCGCCAAACCGCGAAGCAGCGAGCCGATCTCCTCGCGATCAACGACCCCCAACCGGTTGTGCATGTCTCGGCTGCCTGGCGCAACGCAGCACAGGCCGCAACAATCGGCATTTTCATCATTCTGTTCATCGCCGCGCTCGAACTGGCGCGGGCGATACTTTTGCCGGCGACATCTGCTTTCGTGATTGGTTTGATGCTGGGGCCGCTGTCGGCGCGCGCAAAGGCGTATGGAATCCCGACGCTGATCACGGCGATCGCCTTGTGGCTGCTTGTGATCGTCGTCTTTTATGGCGTCATCATTCTGCTGGCTACTCCGGCTTTGGACTGGATCGCCAAGGCGCCGGAGATCGGGCACATCATCCAGGAAAAGCTTCAAGTGCTCGATCGGCCGCTTTCGGCTTTACGGGCCCTGCGCGATGCCGTGTTGCCGCAAGGGGAGAATTCCCGTTTTGGATTTGATATCGCAAACTTCGTTCAGCCGGCGCTTGTATTCGTCACTCCCGCCATTGGACAGATTTTTATCTTTTTCGGGACGCTGTTTTTCTTTTTGCTCGGGCGCGCGCGGTTGCGCAATGTCCTCGTTGGCCTTTTCGAGGATCACGAGTCGCGCTTGCGGACGCTCAAGATCATCAATGACATCGAGCGTAATCTGACCAATTATCTCAGCGTGGTGGCGATCATCAATTTCATCGTCGGTGTGGCCGCGTGCCTGATTACTTATTTCATCGGATTGCCGAACCCCATCGCCTGGGGCGTGCTGGCGTTCATCCTCAATTTCGTCCCCTATATCGGCGCGCTGATCATGGAGGTGGTCCTGCTTGCGGTCGGGTTGGTAACCTTTCCCTCTCTGACTCATGCGCTTATCGCGCCTGTTCTTTATTTCGGCTTTACGACGCTTGAAGGCCACTTCATCACGCCGAGCATCATGGGGCGGCGGCTCGCGCTCAACCCGCTCACCGTATTCTTGTCGTTGATATTCTGGACCTGGCTGTGGGGCCCGGTCGGGGCCTTTCTGGCGGTCCCGCTTTTGATCGTGGCACTCGTCGCAATCCACCACGTATTCCCGCAGGACGAACGGGTGCTGCCCGGATAGGTGCGCTGCCTTTCCGTGAGTTCGCCTTCAATCTCTTGAAATGACGGGAACTATTGCCGGCTGACCGCGTTGGCAGCGTACCCCACTCATAGTCGAGGCAATAATGAACACCCGTAGCAAAGCTGCATCCACCGCCGAAGAGATCGCAGCGATCCAAGAGTTGATGAGCGATTTGGAGAAGCGGCTACACCGCCTCGCCGGCGCGACCAAGCGGGAGTTTTCCGGCGGTTCGGCCGAAGTCAACGAGTTTGTCAGCGAGGCGCTGAGCGGGATCATGGGCCGCGTACGCGAAGGCGCGCATTCAGTGTCGCATTCGGTCACCGATAAAGCGTCGAATTTGGGTAGTGACGCGCTCAAGAAGGTCACCGATGAGATGGAGCAGCACCCACTCACCATGCTGGCCATTGCCACCGGCATTGGTTTTCTCTTTGGCATGTCCCGGCGCTAGAAAGGCGCGGCCATGGGTTTCAGTCAAATCCCCGAATTCTCCGCTCGCCATTTTTTCAGCACGCTAAAGCGCCGCGCGATTGGAGCAGCATTGCTTGCGCTGTTCACGCTCATCGCCGTCTACCATCTCACGATGGCGGGCTCGATGGCGCTCGAGGGCATCTATGGCATGCTTTACGCGCGTCTGATCGTGGCTGCGATCTACGCCGCCGCCGCATTCATTGTGCTGATCGTGTTCTGGGCCACACGAACGAAACCGCTGATCAAGGAACAGACCGCCGACGCCGTGGTGGCCTTACGCGATACGCAAATCGTAGCCCTCGTCGAAGCCGCCATGCTCGGCTATGCCATGGCGCGTAAATCCGGCGGCCGCCGTTAGGCGGCGACCGAATTTTTTGTGAGGACTTGGGCTTGGGACTTGGGACTTGAGGACTTGGGACTTGGGAGGACTTAGGACTTGGGACTTGGGCCTTGAGGTCTTGAGCTTACGGCCACTTCACCACCGGCGGCATGGAGGAGAGGATCGACTCCACATTGCCGCCGGTGCGCAGGCCGAAAATGGTGCCGCGGTCGTAGAGCAGATTGAACTCGACGTAGCGGCCGCGGCGGATGAGCTGCTCCTCGCGCTCGGCCTCGCTCCAGGGCGCCGCGAAATTCCTGCGCACCAGTCCGGGATAGACGCGCAAGAAAGCGCGGCCGACGTCTTGCGTGAAGGCGAAGGTCGGCTCCCAGTCGCTCTCCAGATAGTCATAGAAGATGCCGCCGATGCCGCGCATCTCGTTGCGGTGCTTGAGGAAGAAATAGTCGTCGCACCATTTTTTGTATTTGTCGTAAGGCGCGACCGCGGCGTGCGCGTCGCAGGCCGCCTGCATGGCGGCGTGGAAGGCTTGGGCGTCGAGATCGCTTTGCGTGCGGCGCGCATCGAGCACCGGCGTCAAGTCGGCGCCGCCGCCGAACCAAGATTTAGACGTCACGACAAACCTTGTGTTCATGTGCACGGCCGGCACATGCGGGCTGTGCGGATGCGCGATCAGCGAAATGCCGGAGGCCCAGAAACGCGGGTCGTTTTCGGCGCCCGGGATGTCCTTGCGGAACTCGGGCGCGAACTCGCCGAACACGGTCGAGCAATGCACGCCGACCTTCTCGAACACGCGGCCCCGCATCAGCGCCATCACGCCGCCGCCGCCAGGCGCGCCCGTGTGGTCGGTGCGGCTCCACGGCGTGCGCATGAAGCGGCCGGCCGGGCGCTCCGCCAGCGGGCTGTCTGCGGGCAGGGCGTCCTCGAGCGCTTCCAGCGCGGCGCAGATATCGTCGCGCAGGCGCTCGAACCAGGCGCGCGCGCGCGATTTGCGTTGCTCGATGTCGGTCGTCATGGCGCCGATGTTAACACCGTGCAATTCCCCCCGTCTGCCGCAGCGCCTCGCCCGCCACCATGGCCGCGGCCATCGCCACGTTGAGCGAGCGCAGGCCCTTGGCGATGGGGATGCGCAGGCGCGTATCGGCCGCCTCATGCACGGCCTGCGGGACGCCGGCGCTTTCGCGGCCGAACAGCAGCACTTGATCGCCGTTGAAGGCGTGATCGAGGTACGAGTGCTCCGCCGCGGTGGTCAACAGCACCAGCTTGAGGCCTTGGCGCCGGCGCCAATCCTCGAAATCCGCAAACGAGGCATGGCGGGTGAGGTCAACCGCGTCGAGATAGTCCATGCCGGCCCGGCGGAAGGCGCGGTCGGTCACCGGGAAGCCGGCCGGCTCGATGATATCCGCCGGAATACCGAGGCAGGCGCAGAGCCGCAGGATGGTGCCGGTGTTCTGCGGGATGTCCGGCTCGTAGAGGGCAATTCGCATGTTTGCCTGCCGGGATTGCGGTCAAATCCGCATGAGACGAAGGATTTAATGTGGTTACGGCGGCGGGCGCGCAATCAGGCTGAGTGGGAACCGGTCAGCCGCCCGGATTGCGCGCGTTATTAACATGGAAAGCGCGGCCGGGCGCAAAACCGGTACCCACTTTTGCTGGCCGCGCCTTCTTGGGCTTGCACTCCCTCCGCAAGGGTGCCAATAAAACCCCGCCGAAGCGCCGTTCCGCCTTGATCGGGACTGCCGCGCCGGTCCGCCCCGCCGCCCTAGGGACTTGTCCCGGGCTCCAGCCGCGGGCGGCAGAACTAGCCAGCCGGAGGAGAGGGCTTCAGACGTGACGACCGTGTCTTCGGCGGAGCAGCACTCGCGCCGCGACTTTCTCTATATCGCCACCGGCGCCGTTGCCGCGGTGGGCGGTGCGGCTGCCTTGGTGCCGCTGATCGCGCAGATGGAGCCCGACGCCTCCACGGTGGCGGCCGGCGCGCCGATCGACGTCAATCTTGCGCCCATCGCCGACGGGCAGATCGTCAAGGTCTTCTGGCGCTCCAAGCCGATCTTCATCTTCCACCGCACGACGAAAGAGATCGAGGAAGCCAAGAACGTCGACGTCAACACCCTGCCGGACCCGGCGACCGACGCCGAGCGCACCAAGCCCGGTCACGAGCAGTGGCTGGTGGTCATCGGCATCTGCACGCATCTCGGCTGCATCCCGCTCGCCCATCAGGGCGAATATGACGGCTGGTTCTGTCCCTGCCATGGCTCGCAATACGACACCGCCGGGCGCATCCGCAAAGGCCCGGCGCCGAAGAATCTCTATTTGCCGCCCTACGCTTTTCTTTCCGACAGCAAGATCCGGATCGGCGGCGCGTCCGCCACGCCGGCTTGATGCGTTGTAAATTTCCGAAGGGTCGATCATGAGCGGACACGCGACCTACCAGCCGCAAAACAAAATTCTGCAATGGTTCGAGAAGCGGCTGCCGATCGGGGGCCTGATCCATTCCTCGTTCATCGCCTATCCGACGCCGCGCAATTTGAACTATTGGTGGACCTTCGGCGGCATCCTCTCCTTCATGCTGGGCGTGCAGATCATCACCGGCATCGTGCTGGCGATGCATTACACGCCGCAGGTCGACATGGCCTTCAACTCGGTCGAGGCCATCATGCGCGACGTCAATTACGGCTGGCTGCTGCGCTACCTGCACGCCAACGGCGCCGCGATGTTCTTCCTGGCGGTCTACATCCATATGTTCCGCGGCATCTATTACGGCTCCTACAAGGAGCCGCGCGAGGTGCTGTGGATCCTCGGCGTCATCATCTACCTGTTGATGATGGCGACCGGTTTCATGGGCTACGTGCTGGTCTGGGGGCAGATGAGCTTCTGGGCGGCGACCGTGATCACCAATCTGTTCTCGGCCATTCCCGGCGCCGGCGACGCCATCGTCACCTGGCTGTGGGGCGGCTATGCCGTCGGCAACCCGACGCTCAACCGCTTCTACTCGCTGCACTACCTTTTGCCCTTCGTGATCGCCGGCGTGGTGGTGCTGCACGTCTGGGCGCTGCACGTGTCGGGCCAGAACAATCCGACCGGCATCGAGCCCAAGTCGGACAAGGACACCGTGCCGTTCACGCCCTACGCGACGATCAAGGACGGCTTCTTCATGGCCGTGTTCTGCATCTTGTTCGCCTGGTTCGTGTTCTACATCCCGAACTTCCTCGGCCACGCCGACAACTACATTCCGGCCAATCCGGCGGTGACGCCGGCGGAGATCGTGCCGGAATGGTATTACCTGCCGTTCTACGCCATCCTGCGGTCGATCCCCGACAAGCTGCTCGGCGTGATCGCGCTGTTTGCCTCGATCGCGATCCTGGCCTTCCTGCCCTGGCTCGACACCTCGAAGGTGCGCTCGGCGCGCTACCGGCCGCTGTTCAAGCAGTTCTTCTGGCTGTGGGTGATCGCCTGCATCGGGCTCGGCTGGCTCGGCTCCAAGCCGCCGGAAGGCATCTACGTGGTCGCCTCGCGCATCTTCACGTTCTACTACTTCGCCTTTTTCCTGATCGTGCTGCCGTTGCTCGGCATCTTCGAGAAGACCAAGCCGCTGCCGAATTCGATTTCGGAATCGGTGCTGGGCGCCGGAGCGCGGCCATGAAAAAGCGATCCGTCTTGCTGGCTGCCGCGCTTCGTCGTCGCGCTCGCCGCGCCCGCGTTGGCGCAGGAAGAGCAGGTGCCGCCGCCGCGGCTTTCCTGGTCGTTCGCCGGACCGTTCGGAAAATATAACGAGGCGCAGCTGCAGCGCGGCTTCAAAATCTACCGCGAGGTCTGCTCCAACTGCCATTCGCTGAACCTGGTCTCGTTCCGCAATCTGGCGGAGCCGGGCGGGCCGGGCTATTCGGAGGCGCAGGCGGCGCAGATCGCCTCCGAATACAAGATCAAGGACACCGACGACCAGGGCAACGCGACCGAGCGGCCGGGCCGGCCGGCCGATCATTTCCCGCCGCCGTTTGCCAACGAGCTGGCGGCCAAGGCCGCCAACGGCGGCACCGCGCCGCCCGACATGTCCACGCTCGCCAAGGCGCGCACCTACAGCGCGGCTTCCCCTGGTTCGTGTTCGACATGGTCACGCAGTACCAGGAGCAGGGGCCGGACTACATCGCGGCGATCGTCGCCGGCTTCAAGGATCCGCCCAAGGACTTCAAGCTGGCGAAGGGCGCGAACTACAACGTCTACTTCCCCGGCCACGCCATCGCCATGCCGCCGCCGCTCTCCGACGGGCAGGTGAAATACGAAGACGGCTCGCCGGAGACGCTCAAGCAATATTCCGAGGACATCTCGGCCTTCCTGATGTGGGCGGCCGAGCCGCACATGATGGCGCGCAAGCGCATCGGCTTCCAGGTGATCGTGTTCCTGATCGTGCTGTCGGGGCTCTTGTATTTCACCAAGAAGAAGGTGTGGTCGGACGTGCACGCCTGAGCGGCGCAGGAAATCGCTTGACGCGAGGGCCCCGAATGGGGCCCTTCGCATTTAGGGCCAGAGGGGTGGACGATGACCAAATCCGTGCTCGGCATCATCGGCGGCTCCGGCATCTACGACCTGCCGGGCCTGGAGAAGGTGCGCGAGGAGCGCGTGCAAAGCCCGTGGGGCGAGGCCTCGGGCGCATTGCGCATCGGCGAGATCGCAGGGCTGCCGGTGGTGTTCCTGTCGCGCCACGACAAGGGCCACCGGCTTTCGCCTTCGGATATCAACTACCGCGCCAATATCGACGTCTTGAAACGCGTCGGGGTCACCGATCTCGTCTCGCTGTCGGCTTGCGGCTCATTCAAGGAGGACTTGCCGCCCGGCACCTTTGTGCTGGTCGACCAATTCGTCGACCGCACCCACAAGCGCGAGAGTTCGTTCTTCGGCAAGGGCATGGTGGCGCATGTCTCGATGGCGCACCCGGTCAGCCCGCGTCTGCGCGCGCGCGTCGCCGAAGCAGCCCTCAAGGAAGGCATCAAGCCGCATCTCGGCGGCACCTACGTGTGCATGGAAGGCCCGCAGTTCTCCAGTTACGCCGAAAGCATCTCCTACAAGTCGCTCGGCTATTCGGTGATCGGCATGACCAACATGCCGGAGGCCAAGCTCGCGCGCGAGGCCGAGATTTGCTACGCCACCGTCGCCATGGTGACGGATTTCGACTGCTGGCATCCCGACCACGACGCCGTCACCGTGGCCGACATCATCAAGGTGCTGCTGGACAATGCCGAGCCGCGCCAAGGCGCTGGTGGCGCGGCTGGCGCGCGATTTTCCGCGCGAGCACGAGCCGTGCCCGATCGGCTCCGACCGCGCGCTCGATACCGCGCTGATCACCGCGCCGGAAGCGCGCGATCCGGAACTGCTCAAGAAGCTCGACGCCGTGGCGGGCCGGGTGCTGGGACGGGCGAGCTAGCCGTGCCCGAAAACCACCTGCGCGGTGCAGGCCGCGCATTGAATCTGGTTCTGCGGCGTATTCTGGAATCCGTCCGAGAGATGTTTGAGATGCGACACGTGTTCGCCACCGGCGACACGCTGGCTCTCTTCCCACTTGGCGGATCCGGCCCGCTTACACTTCGGACACCTGAAGCGTGTGAGGTAACTGTGCGCGCGTGACATGGCGCGCCTCCGTCCATGTCGATTGTCCAACTGGATAGCAGCCGAACCAACACATTCAGTCCGGCTGAGCGATGCGCAGGCACATTCGCGAAGTCGAAACGTCGGCGAATGACCGCCGGGGGCGGCTCAATTGGGGCCTTGCCTGACTGATGCGGCCCACGCAAGCCGCTCCCGGCAGACCGTTCGCGTGTTTGCCGCTCCTGTTGCCGCCCGAACGGGTTACGCAACAGTCATCGCGGCTTCTTGACCCGGTGGAATCATCTAAACCTCCGCGTCAGAGCGTTGTGGCCGAATTCTGGACCTAGAAATCGGATTGTCAAGTCAACAGCCCTGCACTGGTGGTAATCTGATGCGCTATTTCGGCGGATCGTCGCGCATTGCGGCATTTGGAGACGGCGGTGCCCATGAAAACGGGCCCCGGCGTGCCGCATCGCGGCCGCGGTAAGCCGATGTGGATATTCCCGCCATTCGTGGCTATGGAATTGGGCGCGCCCTTCGCGTGAGCTGCATCCGGCGAGACACCAATGGCCTCAACCGACATCGAATCCGACCTCAGCCACACCATCCGCTCCATCCCCGACTATCCCAAGCCCGGCATCGTCTTCCGCGACATCACGACGCTCCTGGGCAACGCGCGCGCCTTCCGCCGCGCGGTCGACGAGCTGGTGCAGCCCTGGGCCGGCATGAAGATCGACAAGGTGGCCGGCATCGAGGCGCGCGGCTTCATCCTGGGCGGCGCGGTGGCGCACCAGGTCTCGGCCGGCTTCGTGCCGATCCGCAAGAAGGGCAAACTGCCCCATAAGAGGGTGAGCGTCGCCTATGCGCTGGAATATGGCGAGGACGTCATCGAGATGCACGCCGACGCGCTGGTGGCCGGCGAGCGCGTGGTGCTGGTCGACGACCTGATCGCCACCGGCGGCACCGCGGCAGCGGCGGTGAAGCTCTTGCGCCAGCTCGGCGCCAATGTGCTGGCGGCGTGTTTTGTGATCGATTTGCCCGACTTGGGCGGCAGCGAAAAGCTGCGCAAGCTCGACGTGCCGGTCAGGACGCTGATTTCGTTTACGGGCCATTAGGCTGGCGCGAAGCGCCATAGACATCCCATTGTCGGGAAGCGTACATTGGGCAATCACCAGCAGCGGCTCGAAATCTAGGCGCTGGTGGCTGAGAGACAGCTGTGCCGCCGCCGGAATGAAGCGGAAACCACCATGTCTCGTGCACCGAAAACGACGTCCAGCAAGCAAAGCAAGCCCGGCAAACCCGGGAATGGCAGGCTGTTCGATGCCGCGGTGTTTTTAGAGACGGCAGCCACCGGCCGCGTCATCTCCGCGCTTAAAAAGAAGGACGTGATTTTCGAACAAGGCGATGCGGCGGATTCGGTCGTCTACATCAAATCGGGCAAGGTCAAAGTGACCGTCGTATCCAAGGAAGGCAACGAAGCGGTTGTCGCGATCCTGGGAGCGGACGAATTTGTCGGTGAGGGGTGCCTGATCGGGCAGCCCAAGCGCCTGGCGACGGCGTCTGCCTTGACGGATTGCACCGTCATGCGTGTGCGCAAGTCCGAGATCCAAAAAGTTCTTAAAAATGAGCATACGTTTTCCGAAATGTTCGTTACGCATATTTTGACGCGCAACGCCCGGGTCGAAGAAGACCTGGTCGATCAGCTTTTCAATTCCACCGAAAAACGACTGGCGCGGGTGCTGCTGCTGTTGGCGAATTTCGGCAAGCAGGGCCGGCCGGAGCCAATTATCGCCAAAATAAGCCAGGAGACGCTCGCCGACATGATCGGCACGACCCGTTCGCGCGTCAGTCATTTCATGAACAAGTTCCGCAAGTTGGGCTTCATCGAATACAACGGCCATGTGGAAGTTCACAGCTCGCTGTTGAGCGTGGTTCTCAACGACCAGCCGCGCACGGTTTAGCCGGCGGCGTAAACATCATCGTGAACCGTGCGCCGCGTTCGATGCGCAATCGATTCAATTGCCGGACGGCGCGATTATCGCTTGTTAGCGTTGAATTATTCACCGTCATTAAATTACCGTTAGTGTGTGCAATTTTATACAGTGCGACTTGCGACCGCATGTCAGCGTCAATGGCATGCACACGTCCCCAATCGAGACGAAGCATCAGTTCCCCGCGCGGCGCGCGCTCGGGCGCGATAAGCGCGAGCAGAAAGAGCTCGATGCTTTGACCGCCGATTTGCAGGCGGCACTGGCGCGCGAAGAGACGCTGTTGAGCGACAAGCGAGAGCTGTCGCTGCGTCAAGTCATGCTGGCCCAGGAGTTTGAGCATCGGCTGGTCAATGGCCTGCAAATGGTCGTCAGTTTGTTGTCTTTGCAAAGCCGGGCCGCGACGACGCCGGAATCCGCCGCTCAATTGACGACGGCCGCAAACCGCGTTTCTGCGCTGGGACGCGTGCATCATCGGCTGCATCTGCTCGATCACCAGCGAAATGTGGAGTTCAAGCAATATCTTCGGCAGTTGTGCGGCGATCTTTCGGGTCTGCTGATTGAGGTTCAGAGCGGCAACCTCATCGTGGTCGAAGGCGTCGATGTCGAAATACCGACCGCGTCGGCCATCCCGCTCGGCTTTATCGTGAACGAGCTGATCACCAATTCGGTGAAATACGGCAAGGGCCACATCACCGTCCGCATCGAGACGATATCGCCGACCAGGCATTCGCTGTCGGTGCTGGATGACGGGCCGGGATTGCCGCCGGAATTCAACCTCGCCAATAGCGCCGGGCTCGGCATGAAAATCATTCACTCGCTGGTCAAGCAGATCGGCGGCGGGTTTCAGATCATGCCCGGCGACAACGGCCGTGGCGTTCGCTCGACGGTTACATTCCGCTCCGCGTAGACCGGGTACCCCCTACCCCCATTCCCGGTCTACCGCCCCGGCTGGCAGTGCCAGCCGGGGTCCCTTTTTCCTCGGCTGATCGTGAAGGGAAAACATGCGCGCCACCGACCCCGCAGTCATCTTTATCTTGGTTCTCGTCATCGGCGTTGCCGCCGGCTTTCTCTTCGACCGCCTTGCCGGGCCGTCGTGGCTTGCCCGCCAATTCTCCGGATCGACTCGCGGCATCGTCACGAGCGCGCTCGTGGGTGTTGCAGGCGCGTTCATCGGCTTTCACATCGCCGCCCTGCTTGCGCTCGGCGGGGGGCTCTTAACGTCGCTCGTTGCGGCGGCGGCCGGCGCTGCAATCGTGCTGTTCGCTTGGCGGATGGCTAAATAGCAAGACACTGGCGATGACGCGTTACGGCCTCGCTTGAAGTGGTCAATTTCGAACAGATTCGTCTGCCCGATCGGCTTAGCCTGACCGTCCTTGGGCGCTTTCCAGCCCCCGCTAGAGCACCCAAGAATTTTTGATGTGATGGTTGCGTAGGCGTACTGGGCCCTGCAGCGCGGGGCTCAGTTTCTTACCGGGACGGCAATGGAAATATTCATCCATCAGCAAAACCTCTTGTTTCTGCGCAGGCAACTCGCCGAGATGCCGCACGAAGCGCGGCGGCTGCAGCTTTTAAAGCTGTTGGCCGACGAAGAAGCGAAAGAGTCGGGCGCCCCCGCAAGAAAAGTAGTTCGCTCGATACGGGCCGCGGCCGCGCAGAGGACTGCCCCGAACAAATTCGCCAAGGTTAGCCAAGGCTAACCATGGCTAGCCAAGGTTAGTTTTGCCGCAGCCCCCAAGGGCCTGGGCCGCCGGGAGCTTCGGCCGATTGATCTTCGACTTTGTGCTGGCGGCGTGTTTTGTGATCGATTTGCCCGACTTGGGCGGCAGCGAAAAGCTGCGCAAGCTCGATGTGCCGGTCAGGACGCTGATTTCGTTTGGCGGGCATTAGAAGCGGCGCACGGCGCCCTCAGGTGTCGTCATCCGGCGGTTCCGGATTATTGCGCTGTTCCCGCGCGATGCCCACCAATAAAGCCAAGGTTACGACCGCCAGCACCGACAGCCTGATATCGACGTAGCCGTAGCGGGCGACATCCCAAATTGCCGCACCGGCGCACAGCACGAAGACCGGATATAATATCCATTTGATCGCCCTGAGAACGTGCCAATACACAAGTGCCCCTTCTTTTACCTGGCGTGAGCTGCGCTCAATGGCCGCGTCTTTCGCGATATCACGCCGACGCATATGGCATATGATGCGAGGGTGGGAAACCGAACGGGGGCCTGCCATGGCAAAAATCGAGGCTACTCCCCGCAAGCTCGTTTTGAAAGAAGGTCCGATGACGCTGACGCTCGACAAGGAGACCGGCAAAGCGACATTGCAGAAGAAAATTCTGCTGTGGAATAAAAAGCCGGTCGAGTTCGCGCTCTCCGACATCGATGACATCGCGGTGAAGTCGGAAATAGATGGAGTCTCAGGTGCGCCCATCCATCACAGCGTCCTGCACCGGCGCTCGGGCGAAATTGCGGTGCTGACGACCGAGGAGCCCAATGACGCCGCTGCGACCGTAAAGACGCTGCGTGACTTTGTCGGGCTCTAGGAATTTTTCGGATTTGACGTTGAGCTGACCTGCGGCCGCGCCGGTCGATGACGGCGGTCGGCACGAAGCGGACATCGGTTGGCCAGGCGGGATGTCCGCATTTTGCCGAACTATTTTTGCCGCGGTCCCCACGGGCCTCGCTCGGGCGCGGGTTGCGGGGCATCGCCCCAAGGACCGGCGGACGCGGCGGCTCCATCCCGCCGATCTTCAACCTGCGCCTGCTGCTCCGGCGCATCGAGCGCCAGCGGGCCGGGATCGTGGCCGCCGGCGAATTTCACCAACGCCTCAACGCGTTTATCGACCGACGGATGCGTGTCGAAAATATTGGAGAAGCCCTCGCGCGGATTGTCGATGCACATTTCCATCACCGCCGAGGTGGCGTGATGGAGCTCGCCGCGGTTTTCGATCTTGCGCAGCGCCGAGATCATGGCGTCGGGATTCTTGGTCAGCTCGACCGAGCCGGCGTCGGCGAGATATTCGCGCTGGCGCGACAGCGCCAAGCGGATCACCACCGATAACAGCCAGGCCACCACGATCAGCGCGATGGCGATGACGATGGCGATGCCGGCGCCGCCTTTTCCCTCGCTATCGCCGCCGCCGCCGCGCCGCCTGCCGCCGAAGCCGCCGTAATAGCTCGCCTGGAAGAACATGCGGAACACCAGCTCGCCGAAGAACGAGATCACGCCGGCGATCACCACCGCGATCACCATCATGCGCACGTCGCCGTTGCGAATATGCGTAAGCTCGTGGCCGAGCACGGCTTCGAGTTCCTGGTCGTTGAGCGCGTTCATCAGCCCGCGCGTGACCGTGATGGAATATTGCTTCGGGTTCATGCCGGTGGCGAAGGCGTTGAGCGCGTCGTCGTCGGCGATGCGCAGCGTCGGCGTCGGGATGCCGCGCGAGATGCAGAGATTCTCCAGAATGTTATAGAGCCGCGGCTCTTCTTGGCGGGTCACCGGCGTGGCGCCCGTCACCGCGTCGATCATCGACTGGTGGAACCAGTAGGCGATCACGATCCAGACGATGGCGCCGACGGTGGCGAAGGGGGCCGCCTTGATGAAATCGAATTCGGCGGCGCGCAGCAGATAATCGATCGGCGCCTGCACGGTGAGCGCCTCAGCCAGCAGCGCGCCGGCGAACACCAGCACATAGACCAGCACGAACAGCCCGATCAGCAGCGCGATGGAGCGCCGCTTGTTGGACTGGATATGCGTATAGAGACCGTAGGCGGCCATGTTTCAATTTCCACCGACGTCATGGCCGGGCTTGTCCCGGCCATCCACGTCTTAAAAGGAAGTCGTGGATGCCCGGCCCAAGGCCGGGCATGACGAGGAAATCAGAACTTAACGCTCGGAGCCTGCTCGAGTTGGGCGCGGGTTTCGCCGAGATCGAAGAACGAGTGCGGCTGGAAGCCGAACATGCCGGCGAACATCGCGGCCGGGAACTGCTGGATGCCGGTATTGTATTCCTGCACCGCGCTATTGAAGAAGCGGCGCGAGGCGGCGAGCTTGTTCTCGATGTCGGAGAGGTCGCTCTGCAATTGCTGGAAGTTCGCGTTGGCCTTCAGGTTCGGATAATTCTCCGACAGCGCGAACAATTGCCGCAGCGCGCCGGACAGCATGTTCTCGGCGGCGACCTTTTGCTCGACGCCGGGCGCGGCGATCGCCGCGTTGCGCGCCTTCACGACCGCTTCGAGCGTTCCGCTCTCGTGGGCGGCATAGCCTTTGACCGTCTCGACCAGATTGGGGATGAGGTCGTGGCGCTGTTTCAACTGCACGTCGATGTCGGCGAAGGATTGGTTGACCCGCTGCCGCATGGCGACGAGCCCGTTGTAGATCGTCATCGCCCAGACCGCGATGACGACAATCACGCCGAGGACGACCCAGGCGGTGGTGGACATTTGCGGCTCCTGACAGGGGGAAACGGCGGGCGGCTAGCCTATCCTAGATGGGGTGACCACCGGCAAGGCCACAAGGGGCGCCGGGGGCTCTCCCCGGGTTTCGCGCAAGTCCTTGCCGTGGCGTTAAAAAAAGACCCCAAGCAGAGCTTGGGGTCTTTTCGCCAGACGGCCATTCGGGGGGTAAGGGGGGAGCCGCCCGGCTGAAACACACGGGCTAATAACGCCGGCCCCCCGACTTGGTTCCGGGGCTTTTACGATTTCCGAAATTATTTTTGGGCGGGTCCGGCGGGCCGATATTTCAATAGGTTAGCCGGCTTCCCGGAACCGCACCGCGGCTTCCAGATCGACCGAGACCAGCTGCGAGACGCCGCGCTCGGCCATGGTGACGCCGAACAGCCGGTTCATCCGCGCCATGGTGATCGGGTTGTGGGTGATGATCACAAAGCGCGTGTCGGTCGAGTTGGTCATCTCGTCGAGCAGGTCGCAGAAGCGCTCGACGTTGTGATCGTCGAGCGGGGCGTCGACCTCGTCCAGCACGCAGATCGGCGCCGGATTGGTCAGGAACACCGCGAAGATCAGCGCCAGCGCGGTCAGCGCCTGCTCGCCGCCCGACAGCAGCGACAGCGTCGAGGGCTTCTTGCCCGGCGGCTTGGCCATGATCTCGAGGCCGGCTTCCAGCGGGTCGTCGCTTTCGATCAGCTGCAATTCGGCGGTGCCGCCGCCGAACAATTCGGTGAACAGATGCTGGAAGTGCTTGTTGACCAGCTCGAAGGAGGCGAGCAGCCGCTCGCGCGCCTCGCGGTTGAGGCTCTGGATGCCCTGGCGCAGCTGCTTGATCGCCTCGACCAGATCGTCGCGCTCGGTGGTGAGCGTCGTGTGCTGGGTCTCGACCTCGCGCAATTCCTCCTCGGCGCGCAGGTTGACGGCGCCCAGCCGCTCGCGCTCGCGCCGCAGCCGTTCGAGCTTTGCTTCGATCTCGGCGAGCGCGGGCAGCGTCTCGCCCGGCTTGATCTCGGCGAGCTCGGCGACGGCCGACGGCTCGACCTCCAGCATGTCGCGGATCTCGTGGCCGATGTCGGTGAGCCGGCGCTTGGCGCCCTCGAAGCGCTCCTCGGCGCGGGCGGCTTCCTCGCGCGCGGCACTGGCGCTTCGAGCGCCGCGCGGGCGTCGCGGTCGGCTTCCGCCAGCGCGTTCTCGGCCTCGGCCAGGCGGTCGGCGCAGGCGCGCCGCTCGGCTTCGGCAGCTTGGACCTCGCTGATCAGCGCGTGGCGCTTCTGCGCGAAAAGCTGCGGCGCGTCTTCAAGCTCGACGCGGTCGCGCTTGGCTTCGGCGACGCGCTGCTCCGAGCGTGGCGATCTGGGCGCCGGCGCCGTCGCGGCGCTCGAGCCAGCCGGCCTTGTCGGCGGCGAGGCTCGCCAGCCGCCGGTCGGCCATTTCCGCCTCGCGCGCGATCGCCTGCGGCTCGGCGCGCACCTCGGCGAGCTTGGCGCGCTTGGCGGTCGATGTCGGTCGCGCACGCCGGCGAGCTTGCTTTCCAGATCGGCGGCCGGCGCCATGGCGGTGAGCGCGCGTTCGGCCTGCGCCTTGGCGGCCGTGGCCTCGTCGCGGCTGGCGGTCAGGCGCGCGTGCGCCTCGGTCAGCGCCGAGAGCCGCGCCGCCTGCGCGGTTCGATGGTCGCGCTCGCGCGCAACGCGCTTTCGCTTGCGGCGTGACGCGGCGGCTTCGAAAGCCGACTGCGCCGGCGGCTAAGCGCCTTGCGCTTGTCTTCGACCTCGGCGCGGGCACTGGCCAATTCGGCGTCGATCTCGGCGAGGCGGCTGCGCTGGGCGAGGCGGCGCGCCGCGCCGGTCGGCGCATGAGCGGCGGCGACGAAGCCGTCCCAGCGCCACAGATCGCCTTCGCGCGAGACCAGCCGCTGGCCGGGCTTGCAGCGCCGCGGCAAGCTGTTCGCCGGCCGCGCGCTCGACCACGCCGATCTGCGCCAGCCGGCGCGCCAGCTCGGGCCGGCGCCTTGACGTAGCGCGCCAAGCGGCTCGACGCCTTCCGGCAGCGTGGGGTCGCCGCTTTGCGCGCCGACATTGCTCCAGTGCATCGGCGAGGAGGCATCGACCGGCGCATCGAGATCGTCGCCGAGCGCGGCGCCGAGCGCCGTCTCGTAGCCCTTCTCGACCGAGACGTGGTCGATCACCGGCGGCCACAGGCTGTGGGTCTCGACGCGACAGCATCTTGGACAGGGTCTTGGCCTCGGTCTCGAGCCGCTGCGCGCGCTTTTCGGCTTCGGCCAGCGGCATCGCGCGCGGTCTCGAATTCGGCGCGCTTGACGTTGTGGGCGGCCTCGGCGGCGACGGCGGCGGCTTCCGCCTCGGTCAGCGCCGCCTGCGTGCCTGCGACCGCCGCGGTGAGCGGGGCGGTTATGCCGCCATGCAGCGTCGTCAGCTCGCGCTCGATCGCTTCGATCTCAGCGGTGATCTTGGCGACCCGTTCGGCCTGCTCGCGCGCGGCGTTCTCGAAAGCTGTGCCGCGGGCGGTGAGATCGGCGAGCGCGCTGGTCAGTTCGCAGAAGATCTTCTCGGCGGCGTAAGCGCGCCGTCGGCTTCCGCAACGCGCGCATCGACGCCGCTGCGGCTGCCGGCGCTTTCGCGCGCCTCGGCGCGGATGCGTGTCTTCCTCGGCGGCCAGCCGCGCCAGCGCGGCTTCCGCGTCGGCCGCCAAGCGCTGCTCGCGCTCGATGTCGGCGGCGAACTGCACCAGCCGCCGATCGAGCTCGGCGATGCGGTCCTTGGCGCGCGGCTCCTCGCGGTCGAGCGTCTCGCGCGCGACGTTAAGCCGCTGCAAGGCCGCGCCGGCGCGCGCCTCGGCCTCGCGCAAGGCGGGCAGCGCCGCCGCTGCGGTTGCCTGGCGCGTGGAGGCTTCCGCCTGCGCGCCGTTGCGGTCGGCGACCTCGCGCAGGCAGACGTCCTTGGCGTGCTCGGCCTCGGCGACCTCGGTGTTCGCGGCGATCCAGCGCAAATGGTAACAGCGTCGCCTCCGCCTTGCGCACCTGCGCGGACACATTGCGGTAGCGGATCGCCTGGCGCGCCTGGTTCTTCAGCGCGTCCATCTGCGCGGCGAGCTGGTCGATCACGTCCTCGAGCCGCAACAGATTCTGTTTCGGCCGCCTTCAGCCGCAGCTCGGCCTCGTGGCGGCGGGCATGCAGGCCGGAAATGCCGGCGGCCTCTTCCAGCACGCGGCGGCGCTGCTCGGGCTTGGCCTGGATGATCTCGCCGATGCGGCCCTGATGCACCAGCGCCGGCGAGCGCGAGCCGGTCGAGGCGTCGGCGAACAGGATCTGCACGTCGCGCGCGCGCACCTCGCGGCCGTTGATGCGGTAGGTGGAGCCCTCCTCGCGCTCGATGCGGCGCGACACGTCGAGTGAATCCTGGTCGTTGAACGGCGGCCGGCGCCGTGCGGTCGGCGTTGTCGATCTGCATCGCCACTTCGGCGTTGTTGCGCGCCGGGCGGCTGTTGGTGCCGGAGAAGATCACCTCGTCCATGTCGGCGGCGCGCATGGACTTGTGCGAGGATCTCGCCCATCACCCAGCGCAGCGCTTCGACCAGGTTCGACTTGCCGCAGCCGTTCGGCCCGACCACGCCGGTCAGCCCCGGCTCGATCAGGAAATCGGTCGGCTCGACGAAGGACTTGAAGCCGATCAGGCGCAGCCGCGTGAGCTTCATGCTTCAGGCCTCATTGATCCCGAACGCCCACAGTCCCGCTGACTTGTCCATTGAGAGCAGTCGCCCGTTCCGGGGCTTGGCCCGGTCAGGCTTGCGTTGAAAGTGCCGCATCGGGCGGAGAATGAATCGTAGCGCGTGCTTGAGCAACTGCCGCTTGGGGAAGATCGGTGGTTTTCCAGACCTTTCGGCCGTGAAGCGGGCGAAATGTGGGCGGGCAGGCCGCCCGCCCGCGCCGAAAAACCCTTATTTGCCATTGAGTTGCGGGTCGATCTCCTTGGCCATTTCCTCGATCGTCAGGGCGCCCGTAACCATGGCTGCCGTTGATGAAAAAAGTCGGTGTCGACTGCACTTTGAATTTGTCGATGGCGCGCTGGCGCACTTTTTCGATGCCGTCGAGCAGCGTCTGATTCGCCAGGCAGGCGTCGAAGCTCTGCTCGGTGAAGCCGGCCTGCTTGGCGATGGCGAGCAGCGGCGGCACCGGCTTGGCCGTCACCCACTGCGTCTGCTGGCGGAACAGCGTCTCGATCATGGCGAAATATTTGTCGTGATCCTTCTCGCCGGCGCAACGCGCCAGCATGAAGCCGGCACTCGCCAGCGGGTCGAGCGGGAATTCGCGGAAAATGAAGCGAACCTTGCCGGTGTCGATGTAGCGCTTCTTCAGCTCCGGGAAGGTCGTCTCGGGAAAATGGGCGCAGTGCGGGCAGGTCATCGAGGCATATTCGACGATGGTGACCGGCGCCTTGTCGCTGCCCATGACCATGTCGGGCAGGGCCTCCGGCGCCATCAATTCGGCCATCGGGACGCTGCCCTCAGCCCAGGCCGGCAGCGCATAGGCGCCCAGAGCGGCGGCAAGCGCGACAGTGCGCGGCGCCCTGGCAAAATTCACGGCGAGTGATCGGCACCTGAAACTCCTCGACTTTTGGCCCCGTTGGAACGGGCTTTGCCTAGCTGGATCGCATGATTGTGGCAATGCCGGGCCGATCCTGCCAGCCATGCGGCAGCCCGGGCCGGCTAAAGCCTCACTTTCGCTTGACCGCGGCGGCGAGGCGGGCGAGCGCGGCACGTAAGTCGTCGTCCTTGATCTCGGGCAGGCTGGCGGCGATGCGCGCCAGCTCCGCCGGATCGGGCGGGGTGGGCCGCTCGGGCGCTTGCTGCCGGCGCAGCGGCGCCTGGCGCAGCGCGATGCGGCCGATCGCCTGCCAGCCGAAGAAGCGGTTGACGCGCTCCAGGATCACCGCCGAGAGGTGCTGGATTTCGATGGCCGCCGGGCCCTCGACCCGCAGCACCAGAGTGGCGGGTTCCGGCTGATCCTCGCCGACGCCGCGCGGCCAGTTGATTTTCATCGGCTCGCTGTGGGCGGCGATCTCCGGCCCGGCGATCTCGGCCCAGCGCGCGATGATTTCGGTCGAGGCAAAGCCCTGGCTCCTGAGGGCCTCGCTCAAGGCGCCGGAGGTCAGTTCGGAAAGCGGTCGGGGAAAACTGCGCGCGGGCTTGCTCATAAAGGGTGGCCTTGTGCCATCGTCGGGCGGCATGAGCGTAGCAGCCCGAAGCCCTGCGCGGAAGAAAGCCGCCGTCGCCGCCGACCCGGCCGATCTCTTGGCCTGGTACGACCGGCACCGGCGCGTCGCTGCCGTGGCGCGCGCGCAAAGGCGAGCGGCGCCGACCCCTACCGGGTCTGGCTGTCGGAGATCATGCTGCAGCAGACCACCGTGAAGGCGGTCGCGCCTTTTTACGCGCGTTTTCTGGCGCGCTGGCCGACGGTCGAGAAGCTTGCAGCGGCGAGCCTCGACGACGTGCTGCGGGCCTGGGCGGGGCTCGGCTATTACGCGCGGGCGCGCAATCTGCATGCCTGCGCGCGCGCGGTGGTGACCGGGCACGGCGGGATTTTCCCCGACGATCTCGCGGCCTTGCGCGCGCTGCCCGGCATCGGCGACTACACCGCGGCGGCGATTGCCGCGATCGCATTCGACGCGCCCGCCGTGCCGGTGGACGGCAATGTCGAGCGCGTGGTGGCGCGGCTGTTTGCGGTCGAGGAGGCGCTGCCGGCGGCCAAGCCCGAGATCAAGCGGCTGGCCACGTCGCTGTTGCCGCCGCGCCGCGCCGGCGACTTCGCGCAGGCGCTGATGGATCTGGGCGCGACGCTCTGCTCGCCCAAGCGGCCGGCCTGCGCGCTGTGCCCGTGGAACGACGCGTGCGCGGCACGCGCGCTTGGGCGTCAGGAGACGTTGCCGCGCAAGACGCCAAAGCGCGAAGGCCGGCTGCGCCGCGGCGCGGCTTTCGTCGCGCTGCGCGCCGACGGGCACATTCTTTTGCGCAAGCGGCCGGACAAAGGCTTGCTGGCGTCGATGACGGAAGTGCCGGGCAGCGAATGGACGCATGACTTCGAGGAGCGCAACGCGTTGCGTGTCGCCCCGCGACTGAAAGGCGCCAAGTGGAAGCGCGCCCCCGGCGTGGTGCGCCACGTGTTCACGCATTTTCCACTCGAACTTGTAATTTTCACCACATCGGTTGCGCGCGGCATCGCGGCGCCGAAAGGCATGCGCTGGCAAAAACTCGACGGCGTTTTCGGCGAAGCCTTGCCCAATGTCATGCGCAAGGTCATCCTCCATGCACGCGAAAGTGGTCATGGAGGAGATCATGCACGTGAGCGCGCGCGCTGAGAGAAGCGGTTGGTCACCGACGCTGCGCTATCCCGATCCGCTGGTGCGATCGCTCGATCCGCGCTTCGACCAATACAAACTGGGCAACGCCAGCGTCGAGCAGCTCTTCACCGGCGCGCGCTGGGGCGAGGGCCCGGTCTGGTTCGGCGACGGCCGCTATTTTCTGTGGAGCGACATCCCGGCCAATCTGATGCGGCGCTGGGACGAGGAAACCGGCCAGGTCAGCGTCTTCCGCAATCCGTCCAACCACAGCAACGGCAACACGCGCGACCGGCAAGGCCGCCTCGTCACCTGCGAGCATTTGACCCGCCGCGTCACCCGCACCGAGCATGACGGCACCGTCACCGTCATATGCGACAGCTTCAAAGGCAAGCGGCTCAATTCGCCCAATGACGTGGTCGTCAAGTCGGACAATTCCATTTGGTTTTCCGATCCGCCCTTCGGCATCCTCGGCAATTACGAAGGCGACAAGGCTAGCCCTGAGTTGCCGCCGACGCTTTATCGCGTCGACGGCAAGAGCGGCGCGGCCGCGGTGGTCACGGACGAGATCGACGCGCCGAACGGCCTGTGCTTTTCGCCGGGCGAGAAGAAGCTCTATGTCGTGGAGACGGCGAGCCATTCGAAGATTTTCGTTTATGACGTCGCCGCCGACGGGGCCAAGATCGCCAACAAAAAGCTGTTCATCGACGCCGGCGCCGACGCGCCGGACGGCATCCGCTGCGACGTCGACGGCAATCTGTGGTGCGCCTGGGGCACCGGCGAGGGGCTCGACGGCGTGCGCGTCTACGCGCCGGACGGCGACCACATCGGCTTTATCGAACTGCCGGAGCGCTGCGCCAACATCTGCTTCGGTGGCGCTAAGCGCAACCGCCTGTTCATGGTGGCCAGCCACTCGATCTACGCGGTCTTTGTCGGCACGCAGGGGCTCCCCGGCGGCTAGCCCAATTTCCACCGCATCGCTCGCTCATGGCATAACCCGTGCAACGCGCTGCCGCTTCACGGCAGGCGTTGAATTTTGCACAGGGGAGGCGGCATGAGCATCGAACGCAAGGAAGTCGGCGCCGCGCATGAGCCAGATCGTGGTTCACGGCGACACGGTCTATCTCGCCGGCGTGGTCGCGCACGCAGCCAAAGGCAAGAGCGTCACCGAGCAGACCAAAGAGATACTGGCCACCATCGACAAATACCTGGCGCAGGCCGGCACCGATAAGAAGAAGCTGTTGTCGGCGACGATCTACATCACCGACATGGCCAAGTTCGCCGAGATGAACGCGGTGTGGGACGCCTGGGTATCGCCGGGCAATACGCCGGCACGCGCGACCGTCGAGGCCAAGCTCGCCGCGCCCGACTATCACGTCGAGATCATGGTGACGGCGGCGAAATGAGCGAGCAATGAGCGATTTTGGCATCCTCGCGATCTTCAATGACTGCCGCGCCGGCCGCGAGGCCGAGTTCGAGGCATGGTTCCAGGGCGAGCACCTGCTCGAGCGCCTGGCGGTGCCCGGCTTCCTGTTCGGCCGCCGGCATCAGGCGATATCGGGGACGAGCGGCTACTTCAATTTCTATCTGGTCGAGTCTCCCGCCGTGCTCACATCGAAGCCTTATCTCGAGCGGCTCGACAATCCGACGCCGATGACCAAGACAATCATGTCGGAGATTTTCATCAACATGAACCGGACGGCCTGCCGCCGCACTGTGCGGGCCGGCGGCTTTCGCGGCGCTTACGCCGTGACGGTGCGTTTCAACGAAGCGCCGGACGAGGCCGCGCTTGCCGCGCAGCTCAAGGAGACGGTGGCGAGCGCGGCGGTGGCCGGCGGCGAAATCTGGATGGCGCTCGATGCGCAAGGCATGCCGGTATCGCAGGAGGAGAAATTGCGCGGCGGCGACAAGAAGATCGCGGCCTGCCTGATGATCGACACGCTGCGCCAGGATGCGGCTGAGCAGACCGGCGCGCGGCTGGCGACGCGATTTCCCGGCACGGACGTGGGCGTCTTCCGCGTGCTGTGCCAGCTCGGGCGCGGAGATTTGTGATGCAGTTGCTTGTGCCGATCGCGGAAAAAATCGCCGCGCGCTTGATCGAGCGTCGCGAGACGATTTGCAGTTGCCGAATCTTCGACCGGCGGGCTGATTGCCGCCGCGCTGCTGGCGGTGCCCGGCGCGTCGGCCTATTTCGTCGGCGGCGCCGTGGTCTATACGCGCACCGCGCGCGCCGGCGCTGCTCGGCATTAGTGACGACGACATGAAAGGCATGCGTGCCTCGACCGAGCTTACGCGCTGCTGGTCGCGCGGCGCATGCGCGAGCGCAACGCATCGACCTGGGGCATCGGGGAGACCGGCGCGGCCGGGCCGACCGGCAATCGCTACGGTGACGCGGCCGGCCATAGCTGCATCGCGGTCGTCGGGCCGGATATCGAGCGCGCGATCACGCTGGAAACCGGCAGCGCCGACCGGATGGCTAATATGTACGCTTTCACGCAGCGGGCGCTCGAACTTCTGGCGGAAGTCGTAGCGGCTGCAGCCAAGGGCGTGGACCCATAGCCGCCAGCCAAAGCCTGCCTGCGCGAGCCGCCGATTGTCGCCCGTTGTTGGAGGTAAAGCGGACGTTCTTCGGACACCGCAGTATGTCCGCTTTTGGGTCATATGCCGGGCAGGCGCACAGCAGCCACTTCATTTGCTACATCGATTCTGGCGTATCATAAGCGTTGCAAGCCATGCTCGATGCAGCGCGGCTTCAAAAAGCCATTCGCGATAAAAGCAGACTCGGCACTAGTAGTTTTGCCGCGCAAGCCGTTATCGCCATCGAGAACGCGCGACTGCTCAATGATCTCAACAAATTGAACCAACAGCTTGAACGCGTGTCACCGCCTGGTAAGCGAGATCGAGCGTATAGGCAGGCTGCGGCGCTTCCTGCCTCCGCAGGTCGCCGATCTGATCGTCGCCTCCGGGACGGAGAAGCAGCTCGAAAGTCACCGGCGCGAGATAACAGCGCTTTTCTGCGACCTGCGCGGATTTACTGGTTTCTCCGAAAGTTCGGACCCAGAAGACGTGATGGCTCTACTACGTGATTACCACGCAGCGATTGGCGAGATCATTATCAAGTATAGCGGTACGCTTGAACGTTACGCTGGGGACGGGGTGATGGTGATCTTCAACGATCCAGTGCCGGTGCCTGACCCCGCACTACGGGCGGTGAAGATGGCGTTGGATATGCGCGTCACGATCGGAGCATTGATAGAGAATTGGCGCCGGCTCGGTCACGATCTTGGTTTTGGTATAGAATCTTATTAGTCCTCTGTTGATCAGTCGAGGACGTAGAAATGCCAAGGCTGATGATTGGCATCCGCCTCGTGTGCTGTCCCTGGCCGCTAAAAGACACTGCTCGATGATGTAGCGGCCGACTCGGCGCGATGCCAGATAATACCGCGCGGTTGTCGTTTGCGTATTGCGTCGTACACTCAGCCGCCGCGATGTCCGCTTTTTCATCACGCGGCATTATTGAACCATAGTCTGCGCGATCGGGTTGGCCTGTACGGAGTGAACATGACCTTATTGAGAAAATCCCTTTTGGCGGCGGCTGCCGGCGCGGCTGTTTTGACCATGTCGGCTGTGAGCGCTTCGGCTGTGGTCGTTTGCTCGGGCCGCGTTTGCTGGCACACGACGGAGCGCCACCAGTATCCGGCGCATGCTCGCGTCGTGGTTCATGAGGATAACTGGAAGTGGGGCCGGCACGAGCACTACCGGTGGCATGAGCATGAAGGCCGCGGTTACTGGAACGGCAGCCGTTGGACGACCTGGTAATCGGGCCGTCGCTGATTTCCAAGAGGCCGCCTCAGTTGGCGGCCTCTTTCGTTTCCGGCAGCGTGCGGCGTCGCCTATTGGCGTTTAGCGGACACGTCCTTCGAACCACTGAAGGCGAGCCTACTCCGCCGCTTCCGCCATCTCGGCGCGGACTTGCGCGCGGAATTCGTCGATCAGGCGCAGGCCCTTCGGCGTCTCGACGTGCCAGAAGGTCCAGCCGTTGCAGGCGTCGAGGCCTTGCGCGAACGCGCCCATCTTGTGGATCGAGCCGACCTGGCCTTCGAACGATACCGCGCCGTCGGCGCGCACGACCGCCTTGTGGCGCTTCTTGGCGTCGACCAGTCTGACGCCGGGGCTCACCAGCCCGCGCTCGATCAGCGCCGAGAACGGCCACGCGCGGGGCTTCGCGCGCGGTGACGAAGGGCGCCAGCGCCGGCGCTTCCAGCGGCTTCACCGCGGCGATGCGTTTCTCGGCGGCCTTGGCATAAGCCGCGTCGCGCTCGCAGCCGACGAAGCGGCGGCCCATTTTCTTGGCGACCGCGCCGGTGGTGCCGGTGCCGCAGAACGGGTCGAGCACCAGATCGTCGAGCCGCGAGCTCGACAGGATGACGCGCGCGAGCAGCGCCTCCGGCTTCTGCGTCGGGTGCAGTTTCTTGCCGTCGCGGCCTTTCAGGCGCTCCTCGCCGGTGCACAGCGGCAGCGTCCAGTCGGAGCGGACCTGGATGTCCTCGTTGCCGGCTTTGAGCGTTTCGTAATTGAAGGTGTAGCCCTTGGCGGCCGGATCGCGCGAGGCCCAGATCAGCGTCTCATGCGCGTTGGTGAATCGGCGGCCGCGGAAATTCGGCATCGGATTGGTTTTGCGCCAGACCACGTCGTTGAGGATCCAGAAGCCCATGTCCTGCATGATCGCGCCGACGCGGAAGATGTTGTGATAGGAGCCGATCACCCAGATGGTGGCGGCGGGCTTCATCACGCGCTTGCAGGCTTTCGAGCCAGCGCTTCGGTGAATTCGTCATAGACCTTGAAGCTCGCGAACTTGTCCCAGTCGTCGTCGACGGCGTCGACTTTGGAATTGTCCGGGCGCTTGAGATCGCCCAAGAGCTGGAGATTATAAGGCGGGTCGGCAAAGACCAGATCGACGGAGGCCGCCGGCAGCTTCGCCATCTCGGCGGCGCAATCGCCGACCAGAATGCGCTGCTTGCGGGGGACTCTGAAACTCCACGGGGCGCCCGTAAGGGCGCCCCGCGACGCGACACAACCATGACTCAAGAACTCTGACTCAGGTGACGCGGTCGGCGACGCGGGACCTACAACCGACAGGCCGGCATCATGGGCGGCCAAGGTAAAAATCGAGTTAGCGGGGAGGCCGACTCGCTAGGCAAAATATGCCTATGACACAGGGTGTTTTGGTGCGACCGCCGAAAAAAACCGCGAACCGCAATGGACGCGGCACGTTGCACTCGGCCATGATTGCGGGCGGGGCGAATTGAAAGGATTTGGTAATGCGCTGGGACGATTTCCGCCGCAGCGACAACGTCGAAGACGATCGCGACAGCGGCGGCGGCAGCGGCGGATTCCGTATCCCGGGCGGGCGCGGCGGCCTCGGCATCGGTACCGTGGTGGTGCTGGGCCTGATCGGCTGGGCGCTCGGCATCGACCCAAGTGTTCTCATCGGCGGCGCCGAAATCCTCAGCGGCGGCGGTTCGCAATACCAGCAGCCGTACCGCGAGCCGGCGCGGCGCACCGGCACGCCCACCGACCGCAGCGGGCAATTCGTCGCCGCCGTGCTCGGCAATACCGAAGACGTCTGGGGCGAGATTTTCCGCGCCGGCGGACAGGACTACCGCGCGGCGCCGCTGCGCCTATACCGTGGCGGCGAGGAGGGCGGCTGCGGCTTCGCGCAAGCGGCGATGGGACCGTTCTATTGTCCGCGCGATAAGCGCATCTATCTCGACACCTCGTTCTTCCGCGAGATTGAGGTGCGCTTTCGCGGCTGCAGCGGCAAAGCCTGCGAGTTCGCGGAAGCCTATGTGATCGCGCACGAGGTCGGTCACCACGTGCAGAATCTGCTCGGCATCCTGCCGAAGGCGCAGAACGCGCAGCGCGCCACCGGCAGCAAGGTGGCGGCGAACCGCATCCAGGTGCGGGTCGAATTGCAGGCCGACTGTCTCGCCGGCGTCTGGGCGCACCATTCCGACCAGAAATGGAAATCGATCGAGCCGGGCGACGTGGAGGCGGCGTTGCAGACGGCGGCGGCGATCGGCGACGACCGGCTGCAGAAGCAGTCGCGCGGCTATGTGGTGCCGGATTCCTTTACCCACGGCACCTCGGCGCAGCGGCAGCGCTGGTTCACCGCCGGGCTGAAAGAGGGCAAGGTGTCGGCCTGCGACACTTTCGCGGCGGCGTCGCTTTAGGGACAGGTAATTGAAATGCCCGGCATCGACGAAACCAGACAATTCGTGCCGCTGAAAATCGCGGTGCTCACCGTGTCCGACACGCGCGAGCTGGCCGACGACAAGTCGGGCGCCACCTTGGTCGAGCGCATCCGCGCCGCCGGTCACGTGCTGGCCGAGCGCGCCATCGTCAAAGACGACGTCAAGGCGATCCGTCAGCGCGTCAAAGCCTGGATCGCCGACAAGTTCATCGACGTGGTGATCACCACCGGCGGCACCGGATTCACCGGCCGCGACGTGACGCCGGAGGCGGTCGAGCCGCTGTTCGAGAAGAAGATGGACGGCTTCTCGACCATGTTCCTGCTGGTGAGCGAGAAAAAGATCGGCACCTCGGCGATCCAGACCCGCGCCACCGCCGGCGTCGCCAACGCGACCTACGTCTTCTGCCTGCCCGGCTCGCCCGGCGCCTGCAAGGACGCCTGGGACGAGATCCTGGTGCATCAGCTCGACTACCGCTACCGGCCGTGCAATTTCGTGGAGCTCTTGCCGCGGCTCGACGAGCATCTGCGGCGGCCGAAGGCGAAGGGCGCGACGGCGTAGATCCTCATGGTGAGGAGCGCAGCGAAGCTGCGCGTCTCGAACGTCGCAAGTCGGCTATAGCCGACTTGCGTACTTTAAGTGCCGATATCGGGTAAACCCGACATCGGTAGGCCAGGGCCGCTCATCCGACTCAGATCGAGCTGTGCAGCGGCATGCCGCTGCGGTGACGCTCCTCAGGATGAGGCCGCCCTTACAACTCCAAATCCCAATACTCCGCCACCACGTCCTTGCCCCAGGTGTGTTTCGTCTCGCTCGAGGTGAGGGTGAAGCCCGCCTTCTCGTAGACGTGGCGGGCGGCGGTGAGCACGCTGTGCGTCCACAGCGTGATCTTTTTGTAGCCGGCCTTGCGCGCAAAACGCACACACTCGTCGACCAGGCGCTGGCCGAGGCCTAAGCCGCGCGCTTTCGGATCGACCAGCAGCAGGCGCAGGCGCGCGACGCCCGGCCTGTCCTTCACCAGCATGACGCAGCCGACATTCTCGCCGTTCATCTCGGCGATCCAGCAGCGCTCGCGCTTGGCATCGTAATTGTTGACGAAGTCGGCGACGATCTGCGCGCACAGGCCTTCGAACGGCGCGCCCCAGCCGTATTCCTGCACGTAAAGCTGGGCGTGGCGGGTGACGATCCAGCCGAAATCGCCTGGGCGCGGCGCGCGCAAGATGTATTCGCGCTTCGGCTCTGAGCGCCGCCGCCGAGCAGGCTCTCGATCGTCGCCATGGCGGCGACCAGCCGCGCCTGCTCGGGCGCCGACAGCTTGCCAAGCATGCCGCCGACCTGTTGCTTGCGAGCGCTGCTCGAACGGCGCGAAGACCTTGGCGCCGCGCGCCGTCAGGGCGAGGTGGCTTTGCCGCGCGTCGTCTGCGGAGGTCTTGCGCGAGATCAGCCCGCGCTTCTCGAAATTGCGCAGCACGCGCGAGAGATAGCCGGCATCGAGGTCGAGCGCGCGGCCGATGTCGCTCGCCGTGTGCGAGCCGCCGAGTTTGCCGGTTTGCGCGAGCTCGTAGAGCACGCGCATTTCGCCCAGGGAATACGGGCTGTCGAGATAAGTTTTGCGCAGCACGCCGATCTGCCGCGTGTAGAAGCGGTTGAAGCGGCGCACCGCCGCGACGCTGCTTGGCCTGGCGCGCATGGCGCCAGGCTCGGGCAATTAGTTGACAAAGTCAAGTATCAGGCCGCCTTGCTTCCGAGCATGGCGATGCGCCGGCGCCCGAGCTTGCGCAGCAGCGCGGCGTCGGCGTCGGCCGTGGCGCCATGGCCGCCGAGCGCATCGTAGAAGCGCCGCGCGATCAGCAAGCCTTGCTCGGGCTTGGGAATGCCGCCGACTGCGATCCGCAGCAGCGCCAGCAATTCGGCCAGCCCCGGCCGCATCATGTCGGTGACGCTGGGCGGGCGGAACACGGCGGCGCGCGGTCGCTCGGCGATGTCGGCCGCCTGGATGAAGCGGTCGGCGGCATCGACCCAGGCCGGGTCCGGCACGCAGCCGGCGCGCAGGAACATCAGCCAGGGCGTGCGCGTTGCCGCGGCGGCGGCCTTCAGGCGCACGCCCAGCGGCTCGGCCGAACTCATGAAGCGGCAGCCGGCGATTTCCGCCACCTCGGCGGTGGCGTCGCGCGAGCCGGCATCCGCCACGATCACCTCGCGCAGGAGCCCGGCCGCCACCGCCGGCACCAGCGCGGCCAGCGTCGGCACCAGCGCGCGCTCCGATTCGTGCGTGGCAATGATCGCGCTCAGCATGGAACCGCTAGCCCTGTGAAGCGGTTGCCACCATATCATGTGGGATTTGCATGTGACGCCACGAGATCGAGGCCGGAAATGCTGAAATTGTGGGCTTCGCAAAATGTTCTTGTTTTGTTCACGCTGAGCACTTAAGGTGCCGCCATGGCTCGTTCGAACACAGCCGACAAGCGCCCGCCGGTGAGGGAGCTGCCCTCCGCGCCGGCGGGCGGCTTTGCCGCTCCTTACGAAGAAGTGAGCGAACTGCTCGGCGTCGTTGTCGACCACGAGCGCCGGCGCGGGCGCGGCGCGCAGAGCAACGCCTCCGGCCGCTACGAGCCGCTGGCGCGCATCGCCTTCGACGACGGCTGGCGCACGCTCGACGAACTGCCGCCGTTCAAGACGCAGGTGACGATCGACGCCACCCGCAAGATCATCACCCGCAACGATAGTCCCGACATCGGCTTCGACCGCTCGATCAATCCCTATCGCGGCTGCGAGCACGGCTGCGTCTACTGCTTCGCGCGGCCGACGCACGCCTATCTCGGCCTGTCGCCCGGGCTCGATTTCGAATCCAAGCTGTTCGTCAAGCCGGAAGCGGCCGAGCTGCTTGGAAAAGGAATTGTCGGCGCCCGGCTACGAGCCGAAGGTCATCGCCATCGGCACCAACACCGACCCCTATCAGCCGATCGAGCGGCGCTACAAAGTCATGCGCCGCATCCTGGAGGTGCTCGACCGCGCCGGCCACCCGGTCGGCATCGTCACCAAGTCGGCGCTGGTGCTGCGCGACCTCGACATTCTCGCGCGCATGGCCGAGCGCAATCTCGCCAAGGTCGCGCTGTCGGTGACCACGCTCGATCCCGAGCTGGCGCGCAAGATGGAGCCGCGCGCGGCGACGCCGATGCGGCGGCTCGAGACGCTGCGGCGGCTTGCCCAGGCCGGCGTGCCGACCACGGTGATGGTGGCGCCGGTGATCCCGGCGCTCAACGACATGGAGATCGAGCGCATTCTCGATGCCGCGCAGGCCGCCGGCGTGCGCGAGGCGGGCTACGTGCTGCTGCGGCTGCCGCTCGAGGTGCGCGACCTGTTCCGCGAATGGCTGAAGGCGAATTATCCCGATCGCTGCCGACACGTGTTCAAGCTGATCCGCGACATGCGCGGCGGCAAGGACTACGACTCCACCTGGGGCAAGCGCATGAAGGGCACCGGCCCTTATGCCTGGATGATCGGCCGGCGCTTCGAGATGGCCTGCGAGAAGCTCGGGCTCAACGAGACGCAAGCTCTCAGCTCACGACCGAGCATTTCCGCAAGCCGAAGCCGGCGAGCGCGAGCAGTTGAGTTCTGTTTTGAGTGCAGCCGGCATCATCCCCGGCATCCACCGGCTTGTCCATTCGCGCCGCATTGACTTGCGACTGCCATTGCCGCGCACTGCATCGCGGCCAATGGCCAGCAGAGCGTCCAAACGCGAGACCAGCGCCGCGTCTGCCGCTCGATCGAGCCGGTCGTCTGCGCCCGACGCTTCCGGCGCGAGCGCGCGCGCGCTCGAACAAGGGGATCTGGCCGGTCGCCGGCTGCGACGAGGCGGGCAGGGGGCCGCTCGCCGGTCCGGTGGTGGCGGCCGCGGTGGTGCTCGATCCCGAGCGCATCCCGCGCGGCCTCAACGATTCCAAGAAGCTCGACGCCGCAGCGCGCGAGAAGCTCTACGAGAAAATCTGCGCCACCGCGCAGGTGGCGGTGGCCTTCGGCTCGACCGCGCGCATCGACCGCGACAATATCCTGCGCGCCTCGCTGTGGGCGCTGGCGCGCGCGGTCAAGGCGCTGCCGGTCCGGCCGCAGCTGGTGTTCGTCGACGGCAACGATCAAGATCGACTGCGGCTGCGAATGCGCAGGCGGTGGTCTCCGGCGACGCGCTGGTCGCCTCGATCGCGGCGGCCTCGATCGTCGCCAAGGTCACGCGCGACCGGCTGATGATCCGGCTCGGGCTGGCGCATCCCGGCTACGGCTTCGAGCGCCACATGGGCTACAGCGTGCCCGAGCATTTCGCGGCGCTGGCCCGGCTCGGCCCGACGATCCACCACCGCAGGTCCTTTGCGCCGGTGGCGGACAAGCTCGCGGCCTTGACCCAGGAATTGGGCGGCGGCGTCTCCGACGAGGTCGATCGCCGAGTTGTTGCCTCTTTAGCCCGGCCTTCTCTATTGCTGCCCGGTCGCAACGTTCCACCCGCCCGGGCCAATGCATTACGTCTCCCTGATCATCGAATTCCTGCGCGGGCGCCCGGCGGTGGTGTTCTGGACCGCGGCGCTGACGCAAGCCGTCGCTGTGGACGCTGATCCCGTCGCTGTTCTACAGCGCGCCGCCCGGCGAGGTGCCGATGCTGCTGGCCATCGGCCATGAATTCGTGCTCGGCAGCTATCTCGGACCGCCGCTGGCGTTCTGGCTGGGCGAGGTCGCCTTCCGCATTGCCGGCTCCTTCGGGCTCTATGTGCTGGCGCAGGCCTGCATCGTCGTCGACCTATTGGGCGGTGTTCACGCTCGGCCGCGCGCATCGTCGGCACGCGCCACGCGGTGCTGGCGGTGCTGCTGATGGTCGGCATCGCCGCCTTCACGGTGCCGACGCCCGGATTTCGGCCCGGCGGTGCTGGCGGCGCCGCTCTGGGCGCTGGCGCTGCTGCACTACTGGCGCGCGGTGGGCGAGGGCCGGCGCGGCACCTGGTTCCTGCTGGCGCTCGATCTCGGCCTGCTGCTGCTGGCGAGCTATGTCGGCCTCATCCTGGTTGCGCTGATGGCCGTCTTCACGCTGGCGACCGCGGCGCGGGCGCGAAGCGCTCATGCATCCGGAGCCGTGGATCGCGCTGCTGCCGCTGGTCATCGTCGTGTTTCCGCATCTGCGCTCTGGCTTTGGAGCGGGCGAGCGCTCGGTGATCGAGGGCTTCAATGACAGCGTCTGACCGCCGCCGGCCTGCTGTCGCCATGGCTGTGGCTCTGCCTGGCGCTGCTGTTCGACCCATGTCGGGCTTATGCTGCTGGTCGCGCTCGGCACCGGCTGGCCGCGCAAACCGCGCGAGCGCGCGCCGGAGATCGATCGCAATCCGGTCGAGCCGCTTGCGCGCGTTTGTTCGTCTACGTCTTCGCGCTGGCGCCGGCGGCTGGTGGCGATCGGCATTGTCGTGGCCAGCGGGCGCCTCGGGCCGTTCGACCGCATCGCGCCGCTGGTGGTGCTCTCAGGGCTGGCGGTCGTGATGCTGGCCGGCGACCAGGTGCTGATCTACCGCGAGCGGCTGGTATCGTCGGCCTGGCTCGGACTGCTTGGTCGCGCCGCCGGCGATCGTGGTGATTGGCTTGGCGCTGATGCCGTGGATCGCCGGCAACGATCTGCGCATCGCGCAGCCGGCCAATGCGGAAGGGCGCTTCTTCGCCGACAGCTACCAGCGCCGCACCGGCCAGCCGCTTGAATATGTCAGCGGCGATGCCGCGCATCGCGCCGCTGGTGGCGCTCGCCGCGCCGAGCCGCCCGCATGTCTATTTCGACTGGGCGCCGCAGCGCAGCCCGTGGGCGAGCGTCAGCGCCGATGCGCGCAGCAGGGCGGCATTGCTGGTCTGGCCGACGCCGGACAACACCGCGCACGCCGCCGGCGACGCTGCAAGGCGCAGTTTCCCGATCTGGTGCCGGAAGTGCCGCGCTCGTTCGCGCGCGCGGTGCAGGGCTGCCTGCCGCTGATCCGCATCGGCTGGGCGGTGGTGCGGCCGGAAGGGCCGCGAGCCGCCGGCGCAACAAGCCGGCTCAGTGATAGCTCTCGCCCTCGCGCACCTTGCCGCGGAACAGCCAGTAGACGAACACGATATAGCCGAGGATGATCGGCAGCAGCAACAGCGTGCCGAGCAGCATGAAGATCTGGCTCGCGGGCGCGGCCGCGGTCTCCCAGACCGTGAGCGACGGCGGCACGAGATAGGGGAAGCTCGAAATCACCAGGCCGAGATAGCCGAGCAGGAACAGCGCGATCGTCGCCAGGAACGGCGGCACGTCGCGGCCCTTGCTCGAGCCAGCGCCAGCAGGCGAAGGCGGTGAGCGCGGTCACCACCGGCACCGGCCACAGGAAGTAGAAATTCGGCAGCGAGAACCAGCGCTCCGCGATGCGCGGCTCGCGCGAGCGGCGTCCACAGGCTGACCGCGCGCCATGAAGAGCAGCACGGCCAGCAGCAGCATTTTCGCCTGGCCGCGCGCGCGCTCGGCGACCGCGCCTTCGGTCTTCATCACCAGCCAGGTGGCGCCGAGCAAGCCGTAGCCGGCGATCATCGCCAAGCCGCACAGGAGGGCGAACGGCGTCGCCCAGTCGAACGCGCCGCCGGCATAGGCGCCGTTCGCGCACCGTCGATGCCCTGGATCAGGCCGCCGAGGATGACGCCCTGCGCGAAGGCGGCGAGCGTCGAGCCGGCGGCGAAGGCGACATTCCAGCCAGGTCTTGCTGCGCGACACGGTGCGGAATTCGAACGCCACGCCGCGGAACACCAGCGCCAGCAGCATCACGATCACCGGCAGATAGAAGCGCCGGCATGATCACCGCATAGGCGCGCGGAAACGCGACCAACAGACCGCCGCCGCCGAGCACCAGCCAGGTCTCGTTGCCGTCCCAGAACGGCGCGACCGAGCCCATCATCTGGTCGCGCTCGCGCTCGTTGGCGCGCGAACGGAAACAGGATGCCGATGCCGAGATCGAAGCCGTCGAGGATCACGTACATGCGCGACGGCGGTGCCGATCAGCGCCGGCCCAGATCACGGGGAGATACCATTCCATGGCGTCACCCCCTTCCGTCGCAGCGGCTTCGCGCGCGGCGCCATGCGGCGGCGGCGATCAGCGGCCGGCTGCGGCATGCCTTCGGGCGGCTTCGAGCGCGCGGCCTTCCGGCCCGCGGTGCGATCAGGCGGTTGATGTAGTAGATGCCGATCGAGAACACGATGCCGTAGACGAGCACGAACAGCACCAGCGTCGCCGGCGATGCTTGCGCCCGATCACCGGCGAGATGGCGTCGGCGGTGCGCAGGATGCCGTTGCACGATCCAGGGCTGGCGCCCGCTTTCGGTCACGACCCAGCCGGCGATCACCGCGACGAAGCCGATCCACCAGGTCTGCGCCACGACGCGCAGATACCAGCGCGTCTCGAACAGCGTGCCGCGCCACCACAGAAAGGCGCCGAACAGCGCGGCCGCGATCATGAAGAAGCCGATGCCAGCATGATGCGGAAGGCGAAGAACACGAGCGCGACCGGCGGCCGGTCGGCGGCGGGCACGCTCTTCAGGCCGGGGAACAGGCCGTTCATCTGGTGCGTGAGGATCAGCGAGGCGCCGTGCGGGATCGAAATCTCGAAGCGGTTGCGTCTCGCGCCTTCTCGTCCGGCCAGGCGAAGATGTCGAAGTCGCCGGGCTTGGCTGCCGTCCCAATGCGCCTCCATCGCCGCGATCTTGATCGGCTGGTATTGCAGCGTGTTGAGCCCGTGCTGGTCGCCGATGAACAGTTGCAGCGGCGCCAGGATCGCGGTCAGCCCGATCGCCATGCGCAGCATGGTGCGGCCTTCCTCGATGTGCCGGCCGGCGAGCAGATAGCGCGCGCCGACCGCCAGCACGACGAAGCCGGTGGTCAGGTAGGCGGCGTTGAGCATGTGCGCGAAGCGATAGGGGAAGCTCGGATTGAAGATGATCGGCGAGCCAGTCGACCGGATAGGCGATGCCGTCGCGCATCTCGTGGCCGGCCGGCGTCTGCATCCAGCTGTTGGCGGACAGGATCCAGAACGCCGACATCGCGGTGCCGACCGCGACGATCGCCGCCGACAGCACGTAGAGCCAGGGCGGCACGCGGTTGAAGCCGAACAGCAGGATGCCGAGGAAGGTCGCTTCCAGGAAGAAGGCGGTCAGCACCTCGTAGCCGATCAGCGGGCCGATCACGTTGCCGACCACGACCGAGAAGCGGCTCCAGTTGGTGCCGAACTGGTAGGACAGCACGATGCCCGACACGACGCCCATGGCGAACGAGACCGCGAAGATCTTGGTCCAGAACCGCATCAGCTGGTGGTAGCGCTCCTCGCCCGGTGCGCAGCCACATCGACGCCGAGCGTGGCGATATAGGCCGACAGCCCGATCGTGAAGCTCGGAAAGATGATGTGGAAGGTGATCGTGAAGGCGAACTGCAAGCGGGCGAGCAGGACGGGATCGAAATCCATCGCCGAACTCCGGCCGGACGCCCCGTAAAGACCATCATGATCCTAATTCAAATTCATGGCGAGGGGCTGGCGTTCAAATCCCTGCGCCAATTCGAAGCGGCGCGGCCGCGCCGGTATCCACATCATCCACAGTCGCGTCTGACGCGCGCGGATAAGCCGCGATAGGCTGGCCGACTGGGCTATGCAGTCGCAGGGGGGCGCAATGGTCAAGCGGGCGAAGCGGGCCAAACGGGCAAAGCAAAGCGATAAGGGAGTCTGGCGCGGATGGGCTACCACCCGCAGATCATACCCGTGATGTACAAGCATTTCGGGCTCACGGAGCAGGGCACCAATGTCCGCACCGAATTCATCGCCGGTCTGACCACGTTCCTGACCATGGTCTACATCGTGTTCGTCAATCCGGCGATCCTCGGCAAGGCCGGCATGGACCAGGGCGCGGTGTTCGTCGCCACCTGCGTCGCGGCCGCGGTGTAGCACCATGGTGATGGCGCTCTACGCCAATTATCCGATCGCGCTCGCGCCCGGCATGGGCTCAACGCCTTCTTCGCCTTCACCGTGGTGCTGACCTACAAATACACCTGGCAGCAGGCGCTGGCCGCGGTGTTCTGCTCGGGCGTGCTGTTCTTTCTGATCTCGGTGTTCCGCATCCGCGAATACGTCATCAACTCGATCCCGCACAACCTGAAGCTCGCGATCTCGGCCGGCGTCGGCCTGTTCCTCGGCATCATCGCGCTGGAAGAGGCCAAGATCGTGGTCGCGCATCCGGCGACGCTGGTCACGCTCGGCGATCTGAAGAACCCGGTCGGCGATCCTGTGCCTGCTCGGCTTCGTGCTGATCGTCGGCGCTCAACTACCGGCGCATCATCGGCGGCACGCTGATCGGCATCCTGGTGGTCACGCTGATCGGCCTGCCGCTCGGGCTGGCGCAATTACAGCGGCATCGTCTCGCTGCCGCCGTCGCTGGCGCCGACCCTGCTGCAGCTCGACTTCTCGCGCGTCTTCGAGCTGCACCTTCCTGATCGTGGTGTTCTCGCATCCTGCTCATCGACGTGTTCGACAATGCCGGCACGCTGATCGGGGTCACCCACCGCGCCGGGCTGCTCGACAAGAACGGCAAGCTGCCGCGCATGAAGCAGGCGCTGATCTCCGACAGCTTCGCCGCCATGTTCGGCTCGCTGATCGGCACCTCGACCACGACCAGCTACATCGAGAGCGCGGCCGGCGTCTCCGCCGGCGGCCGCACCGGCCTGACCGCGGTGTTCGTCGCGATGCTTCTTCCTGCTGGCGCTGTTCTTCGCGCCGCTCGCCGGCATGATCCCGGCCTATGCCTCGGCGGCGGCGCTGCTCTACGTCGCCTGCGTGATGGCGCGCGGCTTGGCCGAGATCGAATGGGACGACATCACCGAATATGCGCCGGCCGTGGTCGCCGCCATCACCATGCCGCTGACCTATTCGATCGCCACCGGCATCGGGCTCGGCTTCATCACCTATGCGGTTGCGAAGATCCTGGCCGGCAAGGCCAAGGAGGCATCGCCCGCGGTGATGGTGCTGGCGGTGCTGTTCGCCATCAAGTTCGCGGTGACCGGCTAGCAAAAAAAGAGGCGCCCATGCCGGTGATGTTCGGCTTCAAAGAGCTGGCGGCGCTGCCGGAAGAGCGCGTCACCGACAAGATCAGCCGCCGCGTCTTGTCGGGCAAGCAAGGCATGATGGTGTGGTGGACCATCAAGGCCGGCGCGCATGCCGCGCCCCACAAGCACCCGCACGAGCAGATCGTGTGGATGCTCAAGGGCCGCATGGATTTCCGCATCGGCGAGGAACGCCGCAGCATGGTCGCCGGCGACGTGGCGGTAATCCCGTCCGGCGTCGAGCACGAAGGCTATTTCGCCGAGGACACCGAGGTGGTCGACATGTTCGCGCCGCCGCGCGAGGATTTTCTCGCCGGCGGCACGCCCGCCTACATGCGCAAGAGCTGATGATCCGGCGCTAATGGAGCGGCGCCGTGAACCTGAGGCCGAAATAATTCGGCTTCAACGGCGATTCCTCAGGCGCTTTATTGAGGATGGCCTGGTCGTTGGCTTCCGCGCCTACGCGCGGAATAGGGTTTTTGCGGCTGGTATCGAAGTGCAGCACGTTATCGCCGAATTGTGATGTGATCGGGAATTTTCAGATCCGGCTTTTCATCGCCCGAGCTGTCGAGTTTGCCCTTGTCATCCGCCATGCCCAGCGCCGACGGCGAAAGTTCCGAGGCCTTGGGGTCGAGCCGGACGGGTGCCGAATTCTTTGGCGCCGCGCCAGGCGCGTTGCCGGCCAGGGCCGCGCCATTCGACAGCGCGGCCACGGCAAGTGTGACGGCTGCGAGAGCGCCCGCAATTCGTCCGATCAATGACATTTGCAATTGCCTTAGCAAATTTCAGTGGGATTCGCCAAGCGCCGACAATTCAGGCGGCGAGCGCCTTTTTTATGGCAAGGAAATCGCGCCAGGCAAAGCGCTTCTGCAACGGGCTGCGCAGCAGGAAGGCCGGGTGGAAGGTCGCCAGTGCGCGGATTTGCCGCTTGCCGGTGTCGAAGGTGAACCAGCGCCCGCGCGTCTTGGTGATGCCCTCCTTGATGCCGAGCAGCGCCTGCGCCGACGGGCCGCCGAGGCAGACCAGGATGTCGGGGTCGGCGAGCTCGATCTGGCGCAGGATGAAGGGCAGGCAAATTTGCTGCTCCTGCGGTGTCGGCGTGCGGTTGCCGGGCGGCCGCCAGGGCACGATGTTGGCGATGTAGACTTTCGTGCGATCGAGGCCGATCGCCGCCAGCATGCGGTCGAGCAATTTGCCGGAGCGGCCGACGAACGGCAGGCCCTCGATGTCCTCGTCGCGGCCGGGCGCCTCGCCGACGAACATCACGCGCGCCTTTGGATTGCCGTCGGCGAACACCAGCCGGGTCGCGGTCGCCTTCAGCGCGCAGCCGTCGAAGCCTTCGAGGATGGCGCGCAGTTCATCGAGGCTCTTGACGCTCTTGGCCGCCTCGCGCGCCGCCATGGCGGCGGCATCGGCTGCGGGCGGCGAAACCGGCGAAGGCGCGGCCGGCCGGCCCTTGGTTTCGAGGTCGCGCGGCAGCGCAACCGGCTGCGGCGCGCGGGCAGGCGGGGCATCCGCCGCCGCAAAGCGGTCGACCGGCTGCTCGCCGAGCAGCGCGTCGACGCCGGCATCGCGGTAGAAGTCGAGCAGTCGCGCGTTTGTCAGGCAGCATCATTGCATCCTAGCATGCGGCTAACGTGATTGCCCCCACTGTGCAAAAGTGGGCCGAGGGAGATTAAGTCCATGGCCGATCTACCCGCCCGCGAGTCGATGGAATTCGACGTGGTGATCGTCGGCGCAGGCCCCGCCGGGCTCGCCGCCGCCATCCGCCTCAAGCAGATCAATCCCGACATCGCCGTGGTGGTGGTGGAGAAGGGCTCCGAAGTCGGCGCGCATATTCTCTCCGGCGCGGTGATCGATCCGGTCGGCGCTCGACCGGCTGTTGCCGGACTGGCGGGGCGAAGACACGCCGATCAAGACCGCGGTCGCCGACGACCGCTTCTATTGGCTCACCGCCTCCGCCGCGCTGCGGCTGCCGAATTTCGTGATGCCGCCGCTGATGACCAATCACGGCAATTTCATCGTCTCGCTCGGCAATGTCTGCCGCTGGCTGGCGGCGAAAGCGGAAGCGCTCGGGGTCGAAATCTATCCGGGCTTTGCCGCCGCCGAAGTGCTGTTCGACGACAACGGCGCGGTTGCCGGCGTCGCCACCGGCGACATGGGCGTCGGCAAAGAGCGGCGCGCCGAAGGACTCATTCACCCGCGGCATGGAGCTGCGCGCCAAATACACGCTGTTCGCCGAAGGCGCGCGCGGCAATCTCGGCAAGCAGCTGATCGCCAAGTTCGCGCTCGGCGACGGGCGCGAGCCGCAGAAATTCGGCCTGGGCTTAAAGGAGCTCTGGCAGGTCGCGCCGGAGAAGCACCGCAAGGGACTGGTGCAGCATACCTTCGGCTGGCCGCTCGACAACCGCACCGGCGGCGGCTCATTCCTCTATCACCTCGACGACAATCTCGTGGCGGTCGGCTTCGTGGTGCACCTCAATTATGCCAACCCCTACCTGTCGCCGTTCGAGGAATTCCAGCGCTTCAAGACGCACAAGCTGGTGCGCGACACGTTCGCCGGCGGCAAACGCTTGGCCTATGGCGCGCGCGCCTTGACCGAGGGCGGCTATCAGTCGGTGCCGAAGCTGGCCTTCCCCGGCGGCGCGCTGATCGGCTGCGACGCCGGCTTCATGAACGTGCCGCGCATCAAGGGCAGCCACAACGCGATGCTGTCGGGGATGATGGCGGCGGAGGCGGCTGCCGCCGCGCTCGCAGGCGGCCGCGCCCACGACGAGCTTGCCGATTACGAGGCGGCCTGGCGCTCCTCGGCCATCGGCAGCGACCTTTGGCGCGTGCGCAACGCCAAGCCGCTGTGGTCGAAATTCGGCACCTACTATCGGCATTCCGCTCGGCGGCCTCGACATGTGGTGCAATACGTTTCGGCTTCTCGCTGTTCGGCACCGTCAAGCACGGCAAGCCCGACTACGCCACGCTCAAGCCCGCCTCCGAATGCGCGCCGATTGCCTATCCCAAGCCCGACGGCACGCTCACCTTCGACCGGCTGTCCTCGGTGTTTCTGTCCAACACCAATCACGAGGAGGACCAGCCGCCGCATCTGAAAGTCAAGAACATGGCTTTGCAGACGTCGTCCGAGCACGACGTCTTTGCCGGGCCCTCGGCGCGCTATTGCCCGGCCGGGGTCTATGAATGGGTCAGAACGCGAAGCGGGCGGCGCGCCCAAGTTCGTCATCAACGCGCAGAACTGCGTCCACTGCAAAACCTGCGACATCAAGGACCCGAATCAGAACATCACCTGGGTTCCGCCCGAAGGCGGCGGCGGACCGAATTATCCGAATATGTAACGGCTTGCCGGGGCCGGCGGCCACGATGCCGCCTATATCGGGGCTTTCAAGCTGTTGCAGCGGGCCCAGACCGCCGTTCTTGCGGGGGCGGCGCAAAAAGGCCATTCTGGCGCAACCCCGGCGGCGTCACGCGTGTTAGCGGACAGCCGCCTTATTGGAGCATCGCCCGTGACATTTTCGAGCTTCGCCCGGTTCCTCGCCGGCAGCGCGTTGGCCGTCATTTTCATGGTGGCGCCGCTGCAGGCTTGTCGCCCAGCCGCCGTCGCCGCAGGACCTCGCCGGCTTGACCGCCTCGGGCAGTTATCTGGCGGCCCGTCACGCCGGGCAGATGCGCGACGCCGAAGCCGCCGCCGCCTATTACCGCGCCGCCCTGAAACGCGATCCGCAGAACGTCGAGTTGCGCGACCACGCCTTCCTCTCGCTGCTGGTCGGCGGCGACGTCGAGGAAGCGGTGGCCTTCGCCGAACGCATCGCGCGCAGCGACAAGAGCGACCGCGTCGCCCGGCTGGTGCTGGGCGTGCACGCGCTCAAGCAGAAGCACTACGCCACCGCCCGCCGCGAGTTCGCCCAGTCGGTGCGCGGCCCGATCACCGATCTCGCCGCGACCCTGCTCACCGCCTGGAGCCAGTACGGCGCCGGCGACGCCAAGGGCGCCGTGGCCGCAATCGACAAGCTCGCCGGGCCGGATTGGTACGCGATCTTCAAGGACCTGCATGCCGGCATGATCTATGACCTCGCCGGCAACAAGGACGAAGCGGGCAAGCGCCTCGAGCAAGCCTACAAGCTCGACCCCTCGGCGCTGCGCGTGGTCGAGGCCTATGGCAGCTGGCTTTCGCGCAACCGCTCGGCCAAGGACGCGGCGGAGATTTTCGCGGCTTTCGAAAAAGTGCTGCCGGATCATCCGCTGGTGAACGAGGCGAAGGAGCAGCTCAACGCCGGCCAGAAACTTCCGCAACTGGTGGCCACGGCGCAGGCCGGCGCCGCCGAAGCGCTCTACGGCCTCGGCGCCTCGCTCGGCCGCCGCGGCGGCGAGGACCTCGGTCTCGTCTATCTCCAGCTTGGGCTTTATCTCGCGCCCAATCATCCGCTGGCGCTGTTGTCGCTCGCCGACCTCTACGAGTCGCTCAAGAAGCCGGAGCTGGCGATCGACGTCTATAAGCGCGTGCCGGCCAATTCGCCGCTGCACCGCAACGCCGCCATCCAGATGGCGGCCAATCTCGACACGCTCAACCGCGTCGACGAGGCCGAGAAGCAACTCGATGCGCTGATCAAGGAGCGCCCCAAGGATATCGAGGCGATCATGGCGCTCGGCAATGTGCAGCGCGGGCACAAGAAGTTCGCCGAATGTGCCGACACCTACGGCAAGGGCATCGCCACCATCGCCCATCCCGAAAAGGCCAACTGGGTCATCTATTATTTCCGAGGCATCTGCTACGAGCGTTCGCACAATTGGCCGAAGGCGGAAGCCGATCTCAAGGAGGCGCTCAAGCTGTTCCCCGAGCAGCCGCATGTGCTCAATTATCTCGGCTATTCCTGGATCGACCAGGGCGTCAACCTCGACGACGGCATGGCGATGATCAAGCGCGCCGTGCAGCAGCGGCCGGATGACGGCTACATCGTCAACTCGCTGGGCTGGGCCTATTTCCGGCTCGGCAATTACCCGGAAGCGGTCAAGCAGCTCGAGCGCGCAATCGAGCTCAAGCCGGAAGACCCGACCATCAACGACCACCTCGGCGACGCCTATTGGCGGATCGGGCGCGTGCTGGAGGCCCGTTTCCAGTGGGCGCATGCGCGCGACCTGAAGCCCGATCCGGAGGACCTGCCGAAAATCGAAGAGAAGCTGAAGAACGGCATGCCCGAGGAAACCTCCTCGCAGGCCAAGGCGCTCGACAAGCCCGAAAAGAAGGGCGGCAACGGCGGCTAAGCGTGAGCGAACCGCTGCTCGAAAAGGCGCCCGCCAAGGTCAATCTGACCTTGCGCGTGCTCGGCCGGCGCGCCGACGGCTACCATGAGCTTGAAAGCCTTGTGGCCTTTGCCGACTTGGCCGACAAGCTCGATCTCGAACCGGGCGATGACGCAACCCTCGAAGTGACCGGCCCGTTCGCGGCGGCCTGTGGCGCGGGACCCGACAATCTGGTGCTGAAAGCGCATGCGGCGTTGCGCGCGCGCATTCCCGGACTGAAGGCCGGACGTTTCCTGCTCGAAAAGAACATTCCCGTCGCGGCCGGCATTGGCGGCGGTTCGGCCGATGCCGCCGCCGCGTTGCGCCTGCTCGCCCGCGCCAACGATCTGGCGCGCGAGGATCCGCGGCTGGCGAGTGCGGCGCTTGTGGTAGGCGCCGACGTGCCGGTGTGCCTCGACGCAAAAGCGCGCATCATGCGCGGCGTCGGCGAACTCTTGTCGGCCCCGCTTATGCTGCCGCCGTTCGGCGCGGTCTTGGTCAATCCGGGCGTGCCGCTCGCCACGCGCGCGGTGTTCGAAGCTTTCGCCGGCCAAAAGGGCAGCACCAAGCCCTTGCGCAACTTGCCGCGCACGCGCGACGCCATGATCGAGTTCCTCACGCGCCACGGCAACGACCTCAGCCAGGCGGCAATTGCCTGCGCGCCGGTCATTTCCGAAGTGCTGATCGCGTTGCGCGCGCTCCCCGGCGTGCGGCTCGTGCGTATGTCCGGCTCGGGGCCGACCTGCTTTGCGCTGTTCGGCTCGGCCGGCGAGGCGGAGGCTGCGGCCGGCCGTCTTCAGGCCGAGCGCAAGGACTGGTGGGTCCGTTCCACACTGTTGGGATGATGCCCTTGAATGCCCCGACCAGCCCTACCGGTTCTCCTGGAGTTTTCTGCTTCCGAGGCGGCGCGCGGGGCGCTGAGCAGCCCTTGAGTTTGACGCGCCAGCGCATGATCCCGAAAAGTGGGAACCGGTTTTCGGAAAAGATCATGCGCAAGCAAACTAGTGCGCGCGGCCGATGCAGAAGGCGACCGCCTCTTCCAGCGCGGTCTTGATCTGCGAGCGCGGCACCAGCGCCAGCGCGTCGGTGGCGATGGCGCCGTAGTGGCGGGCGCGGCCGACGGTGTCGTCGATCGCATGATGCTTGGCCATCAGCGCGATCGCGGTGTCGAGATCATCCTCGCGCACCTCGCCCTGGCCGAGCGTGCGGTTCCAGAATTCGCGCTCCTCGGCATTGCCGCGGCGGAACGACAGCACCACCGGCAGCGTGATCTTGCCCTCGCGGAAGTCGTCGCCCACGTTCTTGCCGAGCTTGGCGGACTTGCCGCCGTAGTCGAGCGCGTCGTCGATCAGCTGGAAGGCGACGCCGAGATTCATGCCGAAGGAACGGCAGGCGGCCTGCTCGGCCTTCTCTTTTGCCGCCAGCGCCGGGCCGACCTCGCAGGCGGCGGCGAACAACTCCGCCGTCTTGGCGCGGATCACCGCCAGATATTCGTCCTCGTTGGTGGCGGTGTTCTTGGCGGCGCCGAGCTGCATCACTTCGCCTTCCGCGATCACCGCCGCGGCCGAGGAGAGAATATCGAGCGCGTGCAGATTGCCGACCTCGACCATCATCTTGAAGGCCTGGCCGAGCAGGAAATCGCCGACCAGCACGCTCGCCTCGTTGCCCCACAACATGCGGGCGGCGAGCTTGCCCCGGCGCATATCGCTTTCATCCACCACGTCGTCGTGCAAAAGCGTCGCGGTATGCATGAACTCGACCGCGGCGGCGAGCTTGATGTGACCGTCGCCGCTATAGCCCGACAGCTTGGCCATGGCCAAAGTGAGCATCGGGCCGCAGCCGCTTGCCGCCCGAGGAGATCAGGTGGTTGGCGACCTCCGGGATCATGGCGACGTCGGAGCCGGTGCGCGCCAGAATCGCCGCGTTGACTCGCTCCATATCCGGTGCCACCAGTTCGGCAAGACGATCGAGCGACGCGGGATGCGGACTTTCGAAGGGAACGACGACGGCCAAAATACTGCTCCGGGATCGAAACGGCTAAGCGAGCATAGGAACGCTGCGCCAAACCGGCAAGTGCATTAAATTGTGGCACCGATGCAAAATCGACGGGGACCGGCGGGGGCTCGGAGTGGCGAAAAGACTTGCAAACCTGCGCCCGGCTGCAAGATCGCCGTGCCGGCGCCTTGCAGCAGCGGGCAAGCGGTGATCGCAATAGTTGTGCGCGACGTCCGCGCGCCCGGCGTAGAACGCCTTCGGAGATAAACCGTGAAAGAGCTCGTCCGCACCAATGACGCGGTCCTGGTTTCGGCGGTCGGGGCACTGCTCGACGGCGCCAAGATCCCGCACATGGTGCTCGATCAGAACATGAGCGTGCTGGAAGGCTCGCTCGGCATTCTGCCGCGCCGCTTCCTGGTGGCGGACGAATATCTCGCGGCCGCCCGCCGCCTGCTCACCGATGCCGGGCTCGGCCATGAGCTGCGCCCCGATGGCCGCTGAGCGCGATAATCTGGAAACCAGCGAAGACGCCGTGCTCGGCGGCCGACTGCGGCTGCGCCAGCCGCTCGCCGGCCATCGCGTCGGCCACGACGCCATTCTGCTTGCCGCCGCGACCGCCGGCCGCGCCGGCGAACAGGCGGTCGATCTCGGTGCCGGTGTCGGCGCTGCCGGCCTCGCGCTCGCCGCGCGCGTTGCCGGGCTCAAAGTGACGCTGGTGGAGATCGACGCAGCGCTTGCCCGGCTCGCCGCCGACAATGCGCGCGCTCAATCGGCTCGACGAGCGCGTGACGCGCGCTTGCCTGCGACGCCGAGGACGTCGACGCGCTGGCCGCCGCCGGACTTGCGCGCCGGCAGCGCCGACCGCGTGCTGATGAACCCGCCATTCCACGACGCGACGCCGGCACAATGTCTCGCCCGATGCGCGCCGCCGTCTCGCGCATGCCGGCGAGCCCGGGCTGCTGTCGCGCTGGATCGCAGTCCGCCGCGTTCCTGCTCAAGCCGCGGCGGCGTGCTGACGCTGATCTGGCGCGCCGATGAAGCTGGACGACGTGCTGGCGGCGCTGGCGCACGCGATTCGGCGCCATCGCCGTGCTGCCGGTCGCGCCGCGCGAGGGCGCGCCGGCGATCCGCGTGCTGGTGCGCGCGGTCAAGGGCGGCGGCGGCGCGCCGGCCTATCGATCCGCGCTCGATTCTCAACGACGCGCAAGGACGGCCGACCGCGGCGGCGCGAAGCCGTGCTGCGCGGCGGACAAACGTTAACGCTTGCCGAGGAGTAAAGCGCCGGCTGCGCCGTCCGCCTAAAATTTGCGCGGGAGGCGCACGAATTCGCGCCAGCGCCGGGCGACCAACTGGCGCCGCATGCGGCGTGAGGTTTTCCTCGCTCAGATGCGAAAGCCCAACAACGGTGCCGATCAGCAGGAACAGCAAGGTGAGCTTGGGATCCATCGAATCGCCTCTTTCAAAACCGGCGTGGTCCGGCCGCGACTGCAATGCAAAAACTATTCCAAGGCGAAATAAGGGGCGGTTCATGGCAATTCCGGGGACAAAGGTTAATTGCGCGGCGGCTTTGACTCCGCCGTCAAGGACTGCGTAACTGGGCCATAAACTTTGCCGCGATTTGAACCAATGCCGAATATCTTCAGCCAAAGCTTCGACCGCCTGCGCATGCTGCTGCCGGCGCGCTTGCGCCGCGACATCCCGGTGGTGCCGGTGGTGCGGCTCTCCGGCGTCATCGGCGTGGTGACGCCGCTGCGGCCGGGCCTGCTGTTGTCGACGGTCGCCAAGGCGCTGGAGCGCGCTTTTTCCGTGCGCAACGCGCGCGCGGTGGCGCTGATCATCAATTCGCCCGGCGGCTCGCCCTCGCAGTCGCATCTGATCTTCCGCCGCATCCGCCAATTGTCGCAGGAGAAGAAGATTCCGGTCATCGCCTTCGTCGAGGATATCGGCGCGTCCGGCGGCTACATGCTGGCTTGCGCCGCCGACGAGATCGTCTGCGATCAATTTTCGATCGTCGGCTCGATCGGCGTGGTCGGCGGCTCGTTCGGCTTCGTCAAGCTGATGGACAAGTTCGGCGTCGAGCGCAGGCTCTACACATCCGGCGAGCACAAGGCGATGCTCGACCCGTTTCTTCCGGAGAAGCCGGAGGAGGTGAAGCGCATCAAGGCCATCCAGAAGGACATCCACGAGCACTTCATCGCGCTGGTGAAAGAGCGCCGCGCCGGCAAGCTCAAGGGGCCCGACAAGACGCTGTTCTCCGGCGAATTCTGGACCGCGCAGAAGGCGATCGAATTCGGTCTCGCCGACTGCAATCGGCGACCTGCGCTCCACGTTGCGCGCGCGCTACGGCGAGAAGCTGCGCACGCCGCTGATTGCGGCCGAGCGCGGCCTGTTCGGCCGCAAGCTGCCGGGCGTCGGCCTGGCGCAGGCGCTTGCCGGTCAGTCCGGGCTCGCCGACGATTTGGTGTCCGCCTTGGAAACGCGTGCCATTTGGGCGCGTTATGGGCTATGATGCGGCCACGCGGCCGGGCCGCGAAATTGCCTTGATTGTTCGAGAAAGTTCCGGCCACCGACGATAAGGAGCCGTCATGAATCCGATTCTATTCTCGCCGCTCTTGAAATGGTCGCTCGCCGCCGTGGGCGGGGCCATGATCGTGCATTGGGTGGTGAAGGAAACGCGCCGCATCAACGAAGAGCTCGAGCGCGCCAAGCGCGCCGCGCGAATTTCGGATGGCGAGATTATGCCGAAGCTGCGGCGCGATCCGACGACCGGCGAATATCGGCTTTAGGCGATTTGCGAGTGAGGCGAGCTGCAATGAGCCGCCTCAGCGGCTGGTGCTTTCTTTATTGGTAATGAGCGCGCCGAAAAACAGGCTGAACAGCGCCAATCCGATCAATTCGAACCCCAGCATGGTGATGTCCTCCGCGACCATTGGCTTTGCTCTCGTTGGTCGTGGGTCTATCAATTCCGGTTCAAAATCTCGTAAAAGTGGCTGGCTTGACCCCCTTTAGGGCCGCCGATACGGTCGCCTTCGATTCCCGTGCTTAAGAATCCGTATCCAAACGATGGCTGAAGCCGCTCGTCTTGCCGGGGACCGCATGACTGCCGACAATCTGGACCCCGCGCGCTCGTTTCAGGGCCTCATTCTCGCGCTACAGCAGTATTGGGCGGACTGGGGCTGCGTCATTTTGCAGCCCTACGACATGGAAGTGGGCGCCGGCACCTTCCATCCGGCCACCACATTGCGCGCGCTCGGGCCCAAGCCCTGGAACGCGGCCTATGTGCAGCCCTCGCGCCGCCCGAAAGACGGCCGTTACGGCGAAAATCCCAACCGCTTGCAGCACTATTACCAGTTCCAGGTGATCCTGAAGCCGTCGCCGCCCGACATCCAGGAGCTCTATCTTAACTCGCTGAAAACCATAGGCATCGATCCCAAGCTCCACGACATCCGCTTTGTCGAGGACGACTGGGAAAGTCCCACGCTCGGCGCCTGGGGGCTGGGCTGGGAGTGCTGGTGCGACGGCATGGAAGTGTCGCAGTTCACCTACTTCCAACAGGTCGCCGGCTTCGAATGCGCGCCGGTCTCCGGCGAGCTCACCTACGGGCTGGAGCGCCTGGCGATGTATGTGCAGGGCGTCGACAACGTGTTCGCGCTCAACTTCAACGGCCGCAGCGACGACAAGAAAGTGACCTACGGCGACGTGTTCCTGCAGGCCGAGCAGGAATATTCCCGGCACAATTTCGAATTCGCCGACACCGCCATGCTGTTCGAGCAGTTCAAGATGGCGGAGGCGGCCTGCCAGAAATATCTCGCCGACGGCTGGAGCGCGGACCACAAGCGTCATCTGATGGCGCTGCCGGCCTACGACCAATGCATCAAGGCGTCCCACGTGTTCAATCTGCTCGACGCGCGCGGCGTGATCTCGGTCACCGAGCGGCAGAGCTACATTCTGCGCGTGCGCGAACTGGCGAAAGCCTGCGGCGCGGCGTGGCTGGCGACGGAAGGCGGAGGAGTGAATTCATGAGCATGAACGAACCGGAAATCGGCGGACGCGCGCCGATCAGGATCGATGTCGAGGCCGGCAAGAGCTACTGGTGGTGCGCCTGCGGGCGCTCCAAGACGCAGCCGTTCTGCGACGGCTCGCACAAGGTCACGAGCTTCACGCCGATCGAATACAAGCCGGAAGTCGCAGGCCAAGTCGCCTTCTGCACCTGCAAGCGCTCGGCCAAGCGCCCGCTCTGCGACGGCAGCCACAAGAAGCTGTAATTGAACGCTTCCACCTCGCCGGAGCGACCAAGGACCATGCTGCTCTGGATCATCCTGCTGTCGCCGTGGCGGCGGTCGTTTATGCGGTCGTCGTCTTCAACCGTCTGGTGCGCACGCGCCAGATGGCGAACGAGGCCTGGAGCGGCATCGACGTCCAGCTCAAGCGCCGCTCCGACCTCGTCCCCAATCTGGTCGACAGCGTGAAGGGCTATGCCGCGCATGAGCGCTCGGTGCTCGAGGAAGTGACGCAATTGCGCGGCGCGGCGCGCGCGCTGCCGGCCGGCGATGTCGCCGGCGCGCGGCGCTCGCCGAAGGCGCCCTGTCGGCGGCGCTCGGCAAGCTGTTCGCGCTGGCCGAGAATTATCCCGACCTGAAGGCGAGCGGCAATTTCCTCGATTTGCAGAAGCAGCTGAGCGACCTGGAGAACGAGCTGCAGATGGCGCGCCGCTACTACAACGGCGCGGTGCGCAATCTCAACGTGCTGGTGCAGTCGTTCCCGAGCAACCTGATCGCCGGCATGGCGGGCTTTAGCGCGCGCGACTTTTTCGAGCTGTCGGATGCCGGCGAGCGCGCGGTGCCGCAGGTCGATCTGGCGCCGCGATGAGCGGCGCTTTTGCGCAGTCGTCGCTCTTGCGTCTGGCGCTGCTGCTGAGCGCCGGGCAGGCATGCGCTGCCGAAGTCATCCGTACCTTCGATTCGAACGTGGTAGGTCGCCAAAGACGGCGAGCTCACCGTTACCGAGACGCTGCGCGTGCGCGCCGAAGGCCGCGCGATCCGGCACGGCATCTATCGCGACTTTCCGCTCACCTTCCGCGATGCCGGCGGCACGGCTGCGCGAGGTGACTTTCAGCACTGCTCGGCGTTTCCCGCGACGGCCAGGCCGAGCCCTACCACACCGAGCGCATGCGCGGCTTCATCCGCATCTATGCCGGCGACAAGGACGTGTTGATCCGGCCCGGCGAGCACAGTTACGTCTTTCGCTACCGTACCGGCCGGCAGGTCCGCTGGTTCGACGGCAAGCCGGAACTCAACTGGAACGTCACCGGCAATTTCTGGAATTTCCCGATCAACCAGGCGCGCTATCGCCTGCAGTCTCGAGGGCAACGCGCCTGTCGTGCGCTGGACGGCCTTCACCGGCCGGCTCGGCGCGCGCGGCATCGATTGGCGCGGCGGCATCAGGTCCTGACGGTGCGCTCACCGTCGTCAGCCACGCGGCCGCTTGGCGCCGGGCGAGGGGCTGACCGTCGTCGCCGAATTGCCGGCGAGCGCGGTCGATCCGCCGAACCCAAGCACGCTGCTCTGGTACCAGCTGTTCGACAACCGCGCAATGGATGATCGGCGGCATCGGCTTCCTGCTGGTGCTGATCTATTACTTCGCCGCCTGGGAAGCGGTCGGCCGCGATCCGAAGGGCGGCATCGTCATTCCGCTGTTCCACCCGCCGCCGGGCATCTCGCCGGCGCTCGCCAATTACATCCGCGACTGGGGCTTCGGCCGCGAGAAGTGGCGCGCCTTCACGGCGGCGGCGCTGTCGCTCGCCGTGCGCGGGCCTCGTCCATTTCGACCAGACCGGCAAGGCGCTGACGCTGAAAGCGACCGGCAAGCAGCCCGAAGGCGGCTTCGACAGCCTGCCGCCCGGCGAGCGCGCGATTTTCAGCTGGGTCAATGTCGGCGGCAGCGCCACCATCGACAAGGCGCACGGCGAAGACGTCGCCAAGGTCGGCACCGCGTTCACCACCAGCATCGAAAGCGAAAACCGCAACCGTTTCTTCCGCCGCAACCTCGCTTTATGTCGTCGTCGGCGTGGCGATGACCGTCGCGGTCGTGGTCGGCGTGATCGATGTTCGGCGGCTTGCAGGACAACGATGTTTCCATCCTGGTCGGGCTCGGCTTCGGCGGCTTCGTGGTCGGCATGTTCGTGGTGCCGACGTGCCGTGGCGCTGCTTGGCGACGGCGCCAAGTTGCCGTGCTTGGCGCGCGACCGTCATGTCGCTCGCCGTGGTCGTTATTTTCTTCTCGATCGTGACGTCGATTTCGTGCACGCGCTGTTCCCGAACGGCTTCGGCGACGCGCTGCCGCAGCTATGGTCGTTCGATCTGCCGGACTATCCGTTTCCGTTCGTGCTGGTGACGGCGTTTGCCGCGCTCAACGGGCTGTTCCTCTATCTGATGCGGGCGCCGACCGCGCTCGGCCGCCCGATCATGGATCAGCTCGCCGGCTTCCGGCTCTATCTCGAAACCGCGGAAGCCGACCGCCTCAACATGCAAGGGCGCCCGAGATCACCGCCGAACGCTTCGAGGCGCTGCTGCCCTATGCGGTCGCGCTCGACGTGGAAAAGCCGTGGGCGGATGCCTTCGCCGCAGGCTTTGCGCCGCGCCCATCCGGGCGACGCCGACCCGATGCGCAATTACCAGCCGGGCTGGTCGAGCGGCGGCGGCTGGTCGGGCGGCAATTTCAGCAGCGCGGTGGCCTCGAGCGTTGCCGGCGTCAGCGGCGCCTTCGCCAGCGCCGTGCCGGCGTCGTCCGGCTCATCGGGCTTCGGCGGCGGTGGCGGCTGGCGGCTCGGGCGGCGGCGGCGGCGGCGGCGGCGGCGGCGGCTGGTAGCGCGTGATCCCGAAAAGTGGGAACCGGTTTTCGGATAAGATCACGCGCCAGCCGTGGGTGACATCGGCCGGCTGCCTTGCTAGGCAGACCGCGGCCGACGCTGAAAGCCCGCCATGCCCGATCTTCTGCTCGAATTCCTGTCGGAGGAAATCCCCGCGCGCATGCAGGCGCGCGCGGCCGACGATTTGCGCAAGATCGTCACCGACCGGCTGGTGGCGGCGGGGCTGACCTATGAGGGCGCCAAGGCCTTCGCCACGCCGCGCCGGCTGGCGCTGTCGGTGCATCGGCGTGCCGGCGCGCTCGCCCGACGTGAAGGATGAGCGCAAGGGGCCGAAGGTCGGCGCGCCGGAGCAGGCGATTGCCGGCTTCGTGAAGGCCGCGGGCCTGAAGTCGATCGACGAAGCCAAAGTGCAGCCCGACAAGAAGGGCGACTTCTACGTCGCGCTGATCGAGAAGCAGGGCCGGCCGGCGATCGAGGTGATCGGCGAGATGCTGCCCGAGGTGGTGCGCACGTTTCCCTGGCCGAAGTCGATGCGCTGGGGCGAGGCTCGGCAGAGGCGGCTCGACTCGTGGGTGCGGCCGCTGCATTCGATCGTTGCCACCTTCGGGCCGGAAACCGAAGAGCCCGACATCGTTGCCGTTCGAAGTCGACGGCATCGCGGCCGGCGACGAAACGCGCGGCCATCGCTTCATGGCGCCGCAGCCGTTCAAGGTGCGCCGCTTCGACGATTACGTCGCCAAGCTTGCAAAACGCCAAGGTGATGCTCGATCCGGCGCGCCGCGCCGAGACGATCCTCGCCGACGCCAAGAATCTGGCCTTCGCGCAAGGCTACGAGCTGGTGGAGGACGATGGGCTGCTTGGCCGAAGTCGCCGGCCTGGTCGAATGGCCGGTGACGCTGATGGGCTCGTTCGACGCAGTCGTTCCTGGCGATCCCCGGCGAGGTGATCCGCGCCACCATCCGCAACAACCAGAAATGCTTCGTGCTGCGCGATCCGCAGACGGCCAAGCTCGTCAACAAGTTCATTCTGGTGGCGAACGAGGAAGCGAGCGACGGCGGCAAGGCGATCGTCGCCGGCAACGAGCGCGTGATCCGCGCGCGGCTCGCCGACGCCAAGTTCTTCTACGACACCGATCTCGAAGACGCGGCTGGAAGACCGGCTGCCGAAATTCGAGCACATCGTGTTCCACGAGAAGCTCGGCACGCAGGCCGAGCGCATCGCGCGCATCGTGGCGCTGGCCGGCGAGCTTGGCGCCGCTGGTCGGCGCCGATCCGGCGAAGGCCGAGCGCGCCGCGCAATTGTGCAAGGCCGATCTGCTCACCGAAGTGGTCGGCGAATTCCCCGAGCTGCAAGGCCTGATGGGCCGCTACTACGCCGAGGCGCAGGGCGAGGACGAGGCGGTCGCCCACGCCTGCGAGGATCACTACAAGCCGAAGGGCCCGGACGATCTGGTGCCGGCCGATCCGGTGTCGCATCGCGGTCGCGCTCGCCGACAAGATCGACACGCTGGTCGGCTTCTGGGCGATCGACGAGAAGCCGACCGGGTCGAAGGATCCTTATGCGCTGCGCCGCGCCGCGCTCGGCGTGATCCGCATCGTTATCGAGAACGAGCTGCGGCTGCCGCTGCGCGTGCCGCTCTGGCGGCATTTCGGCGTCGTCGCCCGCGACGAGGCGCTGGCGGAGGCGATCGCGCTGCTGCATCCGCTGCACGAAGATATCGTGAAGCTGAGCGCGGCCGATATCGAGCTGGCGGTGAAGCTCGAAGTCCTGGTGGACGAAAAGAGCAAGCGGATAACCGGGCCGCTGCTGGTGCAAGCCCATTCCTATCTGCACCAGAGCCACGACCTGCTCGCCTTCTTCGCCGACCGCCTCAAAGTCCAACTGCGCGAGCAGGGCGCGCGCCACGATCTGGTCGATGCCGTGTTCGCGCTTGGCGGCCAGGACGATCTGCTGATGATCGTCCGCCGCGTCGAGGCGCTCGGCAAATTCCTCGACACCGACGACGGCAAGAACCTGCTCGCCGGCGTCAAGCGCGCCTCCAACATCCTCCGCATCGAGGAGAAGAAGGACAAGCGCGAATACACCGGCGCGCCCGACGCCAAGCGCTACGAGCTGCCGGAAGAAAAGGCGCTGGCCGCGGCCATCGACGCCGCCAAGAAAGAGGCCTCCGCCGCGGTCGCCAAGGAAGACTTCGCCGCCGCCATGAGCGCCATGGCCAAGCTGCGGCCCAAGGTCGATGCCTTCTTCGACAAGGTCACCGTCAACGTCGACGACGGCGCTTTACGCGAAAACCGCCTCAAGCTGCTCAACGAAATCCGCGAGGCCACGCGCGCGGTCGCGGATTTCTCCAAGATCGAGGGGTAGACTCGTCATTCCGGGACGCGATACGCGGACCCGTCAACTGCAGCAGGATACTCCTCGCCGTTTCGCCGCGAATGCACTGGGAACTCACCGCTACCGCATACCGCCAACCAAGGAGACACCTCATGGTCATCGGCATCGCTCATCTGCAGCCCATCGTCGCGCTCATCGCCGGCATTCTCATTCTCATCATCCCGCGCCTGCTCAACTTCATTGTCGCGGCCTATCTGATCTTCATCGGCGTCCTCGGCCTCTGGCCCGGCCTGCTGCACTAAAATCCGGGCTTGCGCCGGCGACGCTGGACGTGTTCTTAGGGGCGACGTCCACCCCTCGAGATTTATCGAGCCATGGCCAAGCGAAAATCGTCGCGCGTCAGCGCAAAAGCGAAGAAACAAGCGGTGCGAAAGGCTTCGCGCGCAAGCCGCGCGCCCGGCCCGAACAAGCCGGCCGCGCGGCCGGCCCGGAAATTGACGAAAGGCAAATGGGTCTACAGCTTCGGCGACGGCCGCGCCGAGGGCAAGGCTACCATGCGCAATCTGCTGGGCGGCAAGGGCGCAGGCCTTGCCGAAATGGCCAATCTCGGCCTGCCGGTGCCGCCCGGCTTCACCATCACCACCGAGGTCTGCACCTACTATTACGGCCACGAGCAGCAATATCCGAAAGACCTCAAGGCGCAGGTCGAGAAGGCGCTCGGCGCACGTCGGCCGCATCGCCGGCAAGGGCTTCGGCGACAAGGTCAACCCGCTGCTGGTGTCGGTGCGTTCCGGCGCGCGCGCCTCCATGCCCGGCATGATGGACACCGTGCTCAATCTCGGCCTCAACGACGAGACGGTGGAGGCGCTGGCCAAGAAATCCGGCGACAGGCGCTTTGCCTATGACAGCTACCGGCGCTTCATCACCATGTATTCCGACGTGGTGCTCGGCGTCGGCCACGAGCATTTCGAGGAATTGCTCGACCAGCACAAGGAACGGCAAGGCTATTCACTGGATACCGATCTTACCGCCGACGACTGGGCCGAGCTGGTCGAGCTCTACAAGAAACGCGTGAAGCAAGAGCTTGGGCAGGCCTTTCCGCAGGACCCGCATGAGCAGCTTTGGGGCGCCGTCGGCGCGGTGTTCGGCTCCTGGATGAACGCAGCGCGCCATCACCTATCGCAAGCTGCACAATCTTCCGGAAGACTGGGGCACCGCGGTCAACGTGCAGGCCATGGTGTTCGGCAACATGGGCGAGACGTCGGCGACCGGCGTCGCCTTCACGCGCAACCCCTCGACCGGCGAGAGGAAGCTGTACGGCGAATTCCTCATCAACGCGCAAGGCGAGGACGTGGTCGCCGGCATCCGCACGCCGCAGGAGATCAGCGAGGCCGCGCGCATCGAGGCCGGCTCCGACAAGCCGTCGATGGAGCACACGCTGCCCAAGGCCTATGCCGAGCTCAAGCGCATCTACAACGCGCTCGAGCGCCATTACCGCGACATGCAGGACCTCGAATTCACCGTCGAGCAGGACAAGCTGTGGATGCTGCAAACCCGCAACGGCAAGCGCACGGCCAAAGCCGCGCTGCGCATCGCGGTCGAGCTGGCGCATGAAGGGCTGATCAGCAAGGAAGAAGCGGTGCTGCGCGTCGAGCCGCTGACGCTCGACCAGCTGCTGCATCCGACCATCGACCCGCGCGCCCACCGCAAGGTGATCGCCACCGGCCTGCCGGCGTCGCCGGGTGCCGCCTCGGGCGAGATCGTGTTCACGTCGGACGAAGCCGCGCAGCTTAAAGGCGACGGCACGCAAGGTCATCCTGGTGCGGGTGGAGACATCGCCGGAGGACATCCACGGCATGCACGCCGCCGAAGGCATCCTCACCACCCGCGGCGGCATGACCTCGCACGCCGCCGTCGTTGCGCGCGGCATGGGCAAGCCCTGCGTGTCCGGCGCCGGGCACATCCGCGTCGATTACAACGCGCGCACCATGACCGCCGGCAGCCAGACGTTCAAACAGGGCGATGCCATCACCGTCGACGGCTCGACCGGCCAAGTGCTGGCCGGCAAGGTCGATATGGTCCAGCCGCAGCTTTCCGACGAATTCGCCACGCTGATCGGCTGGGCCGACAAGGTGCGCAAGCTCGGCGTGCGCGCCAATGCCGACACGCCGGCGGATGCGCGCGCGGCCGTGCGCTTTGGCGCCGAAGGCATCGGGCTGTGCCGCACCGAGCACATGTTTTTCGACGAGAACCGCATCCAGGCGGTGCGCGAGATGATCCTGGCCGACGACGAGAAGTCGCGGCGCGCGGCGCTCGCCAAGCTGCTGCCGATGCAGCGCGGCGACTTCCTCGAACTGTTCGAGATCATGGGCGAGCGGCCGGTCACCATCCGTCTGCTCGATCCGCCGCTGCACGAATTCCTGCCGCACGGCGAGGAGGAGATCGCCGAAGTCGCGGCCGCCATGGGGGCCGATCCGAGGAAGCTCGCCGACCGCGCACGCGAGCTCGCCGAGTTCAATCCGATGCTCGGCTTCCGCGGCTGCCGCATCGCGATTGCCTATCCGGAAATCGCCGAGATGCAGGCGCGCGCCATCTTCGAGGCGGCGGTCGAGGTGCAGAAGACGCACCGGCAAGCCGGTCAAGCCCGAAGTGATGGTGCCGCTGATCGCCACCAAGGCCGAGTTCGATCTGGTCAAGGCGCGCATCGACGCCATGGCCAAGGCGGTGCGGAAGGAAACCGGCGCCAGGCTCGATTACGATGTCGGCACCATGATCGAGCTGCCGCGCGCCTGTCTGATGGCCGGCGAAATCGCCGAGACGGCCGAATTCTTCTCCTTCGGCACCAACGATCTGACGCAGACCACGTTCGGCATTTCGCGCGACGATGCCGCGAGCTTCCTCTCGATCTACACCGCGCGCGGAATCCTCAAGGTCGACCCGTTCGTCTCGATCGACCAGCAGGGCGTCGGCGAATTGGTGCGTATTGGCGTTGAGCGCGGGCGCAAAGTGCGGCCCAAGCTGAAGGTCGGGATTTGTGGTGAACACGGCGGCGATCCGGCCTCGGTCGCCTTCTGCCACGAGGCCAAGCTCGATTACGTGTCGTGTTCACCATTCCGCGTCCCGATCGCGCGGCTTGCCGCCGCGCAGGCCGCGCTCGGCAAGACCGCGGCCAGCCAGGCGTAAGGCTTAGATCGCCACCTTGGCGAGGAAATCCTCGACCTCGAGCCGCAGGTTGGAAACCGCCTGCTCCACCGTCTCGGAGGCCTCGCGCACCACCTGCGCGGAGCCGCGCGTCTCGGTCGCGGAATTCGCCACCTCGCTTAGCACCGCGACCACATGGCCGGCGCCTTGCGCCGCGCTTGCCACGTTGTTGGAGATTTCGCCGGTCGCCGCGTTCTGCTCTTCGACCGCCGCCGCCACCGCCGTGGTGTACTGATTGATCTCCTGCATGCGCGCGGCGATCTGGCGGATCGCCTCGACCGCGCCGGCGGTCGAATCCTGCACCCCCAGGATATGGTTGGCGATGTCTTCGGTCGCCTTGGCGGTCTGCACGGCCAGCGATTTGACTTCGGCCGCCACCACCGCAAAGCCGCGGCCGGCTTCGCCCGCGCGCGCGGCCTCGATGGTGGCGTTGAGCGCCAGCAAATTGGTCTGGCCGGCGATGGTGCGGATCAGCTTGACCACGTCGCCGATCTTCTGCGCGCCGGAGGCTAGCCCGGCGATCTCGCCGTCGGTTGCGCGCGCTTCGCCGGTGGCAAGGCCGACGATGTTGCTGGTGTGGGTAAGCTGGCGGCTGATCTCGCCGATCGAGCGCGCCAGTTCGTCGGCCGCCACCGCCGCGCTCTCCACGTTGACTGAAGTCTCGTTGAACGCATGCCCGGCGCCGGTCGCGCGCTCGCTGGTGCGCTCGGAGGAGCCGAACAGAACATTGGCGGTCGCGCGCATGGCGGCGGCGCTGTCGCTCACGCTTCCCAGCAGCCGCTCCGAAAGCGGCCGGAAGGAGGCGATCGCGGCCTCGATCGCCGCGCGGTGCTGCTCCTGGTCGGCGATGGCCGCGCGCTCTTCCTCGGCGCGGCGCTGCTCGGTGACGTCCTCGTGGGTGGAAACCCAGCCGCCGCTCGACAACGGCTCGTTCTTGGCGAGCACGATGCGGCCGTCTCTCGCCTGCACGTAGAGGGGGTAGCTCTTACCGGTGCGAATACCGTCGACGATTTTTCGACAGTAGGCGTCCACGTCGCCCGCGAACAGTCCGGTATCTTTGCGGTGCTGGATCAATGCGCGCAGCGAACAGCCCGGCCGCACGATCTCGGGCGACAGCGCGTACATCTCGATATAGCGGCTGTTGACCACGACGATGTTGGTTTGCGCATCGAACATGCACAGGCCTTGCGACATGTTGTCGACCGCGTCGATCAACCGGCGGTTTTGTCGTCTCGTGGCGGCGATAGATGAGCGATGGCGAGCGCGAGCGCGCCGACGCCAAACGCGGCGAGCAGCGCCGCTTCGCCCATGGCACCCGAAGGAAAACCGAATGAGGTCATGCCGGCCCGTGAATTTTGACGGCCCAATATCGACGATGGCGATTGCGATAGGGTTAATGTTCCTTAACGAATGGTTGCCGGGCAAGCCGCCGCAATTCTTGCAATGCCGCCCCGCCCATCTCGCAAGGTTAATCGGGCGCTAAGAAGACCTGTCGCATTGTCGCCGTTCGGGCGGTGCCGGTGTGCGGGAATTTGTGTCTGTGGGTGCGTTTGTTCCAGTGTTGCGGCGGCGGAAATTGGCGCGCATCGGCGCGCTTACGCTCGTCTTTGCGCTGCTGCCCGGGCAGATAGGCTTCCAGGATCTCGGCGCGCTCTTGGCGCGCCAGCCCGGCGTCGCGGCGCGCGCGCGCGCTTTTCTCATCGCTTCGCCCTTCGGCACCATCCACGCCGCCACCTTCAGCCTGCCGCAGCCGCTCGGCACCGCCATTCCGCATGCGCCGGTCTACGCGCTGGCGAATTTCGATCCGACCGATGCCGCCGGCCCGATCGGCCGCCAGTTGCTCGGCGATCCGGCGGGGCCGTTGCAGTTTCCGACCGTCAACCGCGCCGGCAAGCGCGACTCAATGTTGTCGCGGGCGCGCGCGCCGATGCCGCCACTGCCGCCGGCTTTGCCGATCGCGCCGATGCCGCAGGCGGCGAGCGATGCGCTGCTCCAGAAAGACAAAGTCGAAGGCCGCTTCGATCCCTATTCGGATTACGAATTCGCCGCCGTGCCCGATGAACCGCCGGCGCAACGCGACGTTGCTGTGCCGGCCAACTCCGCCGCCAACGCTCCGCCGCCGAGACCGCTCCGCACAAGCAGGCCGCGCGGCTTTATTTCGGCGCCAATCCGATCGCCGGCGGCGGGGAGCAGATCACGCCCTGGGCGGCCGGCGAAGCGCCGGTGGTGAGCGGCGACCCCGACCTCAAGCTCGCCGCGCTTAACCCCGCCGACCAAGCCGATGCCGGTCAAGGCGGCGAGAGCATCGCCAACAAAGGCGAGGTCACAGGCGTTGGTCAGCGGCCGAAATCGCCGGCCGAGCGGCTGGCGCTCACCGGGCCTGCGTTCGAGAAGGCCGAGAAGTGTCTCACCAGCGTCGTATATTTCGAGTCGCGCGGCGAAGCGGTGCGCGGCCAGATCGCGGTCGCGCAAGTGATCATTGAACCGGGTGTTCTCGCCCTTCTATCCGAACGACGTCTGCGGCGTGGTCTACCAGAGTAACAGCCGCGGCTGCCAGTTCAGCTATACCTGCGACGGCATCCCCAACGTCGTCACCGAGCCGGACGCCTGGGTGCGCGCCAAACACATCGCGCACGACATGCTCGTCGGTAAGCTATGGATGCCCGAGGTGGCCAAGGCCACCCATTACCATGCCTATTGGGTGCACCCCGATTGGGTCAACGAGATGCACAAGATCTCAACGCTCGGGGTGCACACCTTCTACCGCCCGCGTACCTGGGGCGACGGCGCCGACGAGCCGGTTTGGGGCGATCCAAAGGTGACGAAAAAAGAAGCCGCGCTGTTCGAACAGGAGTGGCCGGTCAGCCATAGCCGCGAATGGCTGCGTTCGCCGGATGGGCAGGCCTGGGCGCGCCAAAACGCCAGCAAATAGCGCCTGACCTCTGCTCCCTGGTCAGCCATGCGTCCCGCAAATGGCTTGGATCACGATTATTCGTTTTAACCCGGCCGGCCGGACCTCTATATGGTCGCTGACTCGGCGCCCCAGGGCGCTCTAGTCTAGACAATTCCAGCCGGGGGCATTGCAGGATGGCGGTCCAATCAGTCGGCGTGAGCCCTTCCGTGGTCGGCTGGCGCACGCCCATGGTGATCCTCGTCTGCGGCTGCCTGATCGGCGCCATCGGTTTCGGTCCGCGCGCCGCCCTTGGCCTGTTCCTGACGCCGATGTCGCTGGCGCACGGCTGGAGCCGCGAAGTGTTCTCGCTGGCGCTTGCCATCCAGGTGATCGTGTGGGGCGCGGCGCAGCCCTTCGTCGGCGCGGTCGCCGACCGCTTCGGTACGCTGCGCGTGCTCGCGGCCGGCGCCGTGCTCTATTGCATCGGCCTTTCGCTGATGGCCTATGCGCAAACGCCCGCCATGCTCGATTTGTCAGCCGGCGTGCTCGCCGGGCTGGGCATCGCCGGCACCTCCTTCACCTTGGTGATCGCGGCCTTCAGCAAGCTGATGCCGCCGGAGATGCGCTCGGTTGCGTTCGGCGCCGGCACCGCGGCCGGCTCCTTCGGCCAATTCCTGTTCTCGCCATTGGCGGTCGGTTTCCTCGAGTGGTTCGGCTGGCAGCACGCGCTGATCGTCTTCGGCTTCATCACGCTGACCATGATCCCGTTGGCGTTCGCCATACGCACGCCGCCGATGGACATGGACGCCAAGGGCCCCGCCGCCGACCGGCAGCCGCTGCGCCACGCGCTGGTGGAAGCCTTCGGCCACCGCTCTTATGTGCTGCTGGTCATCGGCTTCTTCACCTGCGGCTTCCAGCTGCTGTTCATCACCGTGCACTTGCCGGCCTATCTGGTCGACCGCGGCCTCTCGGTCGATGCCGGCGCCTGGACGCTCGGCGTCATCGGCCTGTTCAACATCGTCGGCTCGTTCACCGCCGGCTGGCTCGGCAACCGCATGCCCAAGCGCTATCTGCTGTCGATCATCTACACGCTGCGTTCGCTCGCGGTGGTCGTGTTCATCACGCTGCCGGTGACCACCGCCTCCTCGCTGATCTTCGGCGCGGTGATGGGATTGCTGTGGCTCTCGACGGTGCCGCCGACCTCCTCGCTGGTCGCGATCATGTTCGGCACGCGCTGGATGGCGATGCTGTTCGGCTTCGCCTTCTTCAGCCACCAGGTCGGCGGCTTTCTCGGCGTATGGCTGGGCGGGGTGTTGTTCGCCACCACCGGCTCCTACAACGTGATCTGGTGGCTGTCGGTGGTGTTCGGCATCCTGTCGGCGATCATCAACCTGCCGATCGTCGAAGAGCCGGTCGGGCGCTTGGCGGAAGCCGCGGTTTGAGACGATTTTGTGCCGCTGTGCTGTCTTTTGGCCTTTCGGGACCGTCAGAACAGTGAGCGTCAGCCCCATCCATGCCTCAATCGTGATCGCAATATCCTCGACTTGGCGCCAATAAAGGCGCACGGTATCGACCACAAGACGCCGCTATGGCGTCTGCGGCGTTCGCGCCAACCTAATGAAAATTCGCGCTGCGTTGCTCCGCCCGAAAGCGGGGCGAAAGGGTCACATGTTAGCTTCGCCACTGTCGAAGGACGCGCCGTTCGTCGACATCCCGGAGGGAATCGCGCTCGCGCTTTCGCACGCCATCATCGATACCGTGCGCGATCCGCTCCTCGTGCTCGATCAGGACCAGCGCATCGTCGCCGCAAGCCGGTCGTTCTACCAAACCTTTAAGCTTGTCGGTCAGGATCTTCGTGGCAGTCTGATTTTCGATATTGACGGCGGCCAATGGGACATTCCGGAGCTGCGCGAGCTGCTCGAGACCATCGCAAAGGATCGTGCGACCATCGAGGGCTATGAAGTCGACCGCGAGTTTCCCGTGATCGGCCGGCGCATCATGCTGCTCAACGTCCGCAAGGTCTTCTACGAAAAGGGCGCCCATAGCACCGTATTGCTGGCATTTGAGGATATCACCGACCGGCGCGGCGTCGAGCGCCAGCTGGAAGAGCTGATGCGGGAAAAGGAAATGCTGCTGGAAGAAATGCAGCATCGCGTCGCCAACAGCCTGCAGATCATCGCCAGCATCCTGCTCATCAAGGCGCGCACCGTCCAGTCCGAGGAGACTCGGTTGCAGCTGGAGGACGCGCATCAGCGCGTTCTTTCGGTCGCCGCTGTCCAGCAGCATTTGAATGTTGCCGGCGGCGGCAAGCCGATCGAGATTGGCAATTACCTGACAAAACTGTGCGAAACGCTGGCGCAATCGATGATCGGCGACAGCCGGCCGGTCTCGCTCAAGGTCGACGCCGATGTCGGCGCCGCGGTCTCGCGCGACGCCGTGAGTATTGGGCTGATCGTCACCGAATTGGTGATGAATGCGCTCAAACATGCGTTCCCGGGCGAGAAGCCGGACGCGGCAATCGTGGTTTCCTACAAAGTCGCGGGAACCGACTGGAAGCTGACGGTTTCCGATAACGGGGTCGGCAAGCCCAATGTGACCGCCAGCAACACCAAGCCGGGGCTTGGCACCAGCCTCGTTAAAGCACTGACGAAGCAACTCGATGCCGTGGTAGACATCGCCAGCGATTCGCACGGCACGGCCGTATCCGTTACGCACGCAACCTTCAAATCGAAACCGGCCAAGGCGGCAGAATTGCTGTCGGCATAAGCACGGCAGGAAAACCAGGCTAAGCAAAATGCCGATTAATTTTCCCAACAGCAGCCGCAGCTACGATGCGACGCGGCGGGCGGTCCGCTTCTGGGGTTACGACCGCTCCATGGAGAGTTCGTTCTTTGTGACGGCGGACGCCCTCAAGCAAATTCAACCGGACCTGCGGTCCGATGCGGTCGATCTGCTGCGCGCGTTCGATAGCAACCGCGAGCGCATCCATGCGATCGCCGCCAAGGTCTACAACCGCGGGCGCAGAGGCTCCTACGATCTCAACGTGGCTGACGTTTGACATTGCAATATTGCGCGGCGCCACGCCCGCAAAAACATTAAAGGAACATCCATGAGCAAAGAGCCAAAGAACCTGGTGCTAAAGAACCACGAACCGAAGAATCAAGAGCCTATCAACCAAGAGCCGAAGCACCTGGAGTTGACGGTCCAAGAAACCAAGAAGCCGGCAAACCTGCGCGCCAACGCGATGCCGGTCGACGGCTATGTCTTGTCGATCGATGGCAAGTTGAAAACCCGCTACGAGAGCGCGAAGGACGCCACTGCGGCCGGCGCGAAGCTCAAGCAGACCTACCCGGTGATTCAGGTCGCGGTCTATGACGCCGCCGAACGCAATTACACGCCGGTGGAATTGCCCGCGCCGGACGATCAGGCGCGCCCGCAAAAATCGAGCTAACGGTAGCCTCGCGCTAAGCGGTCAGGCGCCGTGATCCGGGATGATGCGCCAGGCCACGATTCGGTGCCAAGCGTACAGAATAACCATCGCGCCGATCGTTGCGCCGACAATTCCGGCCGCTTGATGGAAACGATACAAGCCGACGGCGTCACCGATAAAGCTTGCGAGGAGTGCTCCGGCGATGCCGAGCACGGTGGTGAGGATAAAACCCGACGGCGTGTTTGGACCGGGCATGAGCAAGCGCGCGATGGTTCCGCCGATAAAACCGATGAGAATGAGCAAGAAGAGCAAAGGCATTGTCGTCACCCCTTGTGCCAATTCGTCGACTGAATTGCCGTAACGCTTCCTCAAGTGCCGCCTAGCGAAGGGCGATGACGCGAACGGTGCGCGCTTTGCCGGCGGGCTCTCTGACATCGAATTGACATTTCGGCTCGAAGTTCGGCCAGCCGTGCAGCGAGCATGCGGCCCCCTTGAGCGGGACGCGAAGGCGGTCAGCCTTTGCGAACGGCTGCGCCTGCTTGGCGTCGGGGCTCCTGCTTGGCGTTGAGGTCGTTCGCCGCCGGGGCGGCGGTTATGGCCAAGGCGATGGCGCCCGCAATAAGCGGCGGCAGCGGCAATCCTCATGATTGGTTTGAACATTTTGTCCCTGTCCATCTCCTGGACGTGCGCACCGATAACGCGCGGATGGGTTGAACGTTCCGACCCCTGCAAACCTCTGCAAAGTAAAATATAATAATCGTGGATGAATACTGGATTTGCTGAAGTATTTATCGAAATAAATATTGCCCGTCTTCTGCGGAACTTTAATGGAGACCGGCTGTTGATGAGTTGCATCGAAGGAAATACATCGTGTATTGCCAATCAAATCTGCTCAAAACCACTGTTTTTCTTGCGGCTGCCGCCTTATGGACCGGCTCGGCCGCCGCGGCGCCATTGCCGCTTCTGGCCGCCATGACGGCGCCGTTCGCCGCCACCGAGCCGCTGGCTGACGAGGCCGACCCGGCCGAGCTTGCGCCCAATCTGCGCCGACAGCTGGTCGACTATTCGGCCAATGTCGACCCCGGCACCGTCATCATCGATACCGCGCACACCTACCTCTACTTTGTGCTCGGCGGCGGCAAGGCGATCCGCTACGGCATCGGCGTCGGCCGCACAGGCTTCACCTGGTCCGGCGTGGAGCGCGTCACGCGCAAGGCCGAGTGGCCCGATTGGTATCCGCCGGCCGAGATGATCGCGCGCCAGCCTTATCTCGCCCGCTTCACCGCCGGCGGCGAAGGCAATCCGCTCGGCGCCCGCGCCATCTATCTCGGCAATACCGTGTACCGAATTCACGGCACCAACGCGCCGGGCACGATCGGCACCAACGTCTCGAGCGGCTGCATCCGCCTGCTCAATGCGGATGTGATCGACCTGTACAGCCGCGTGAACGTCGGCACGAAAATCATCGTGCTGCCCAATCACGCCGCCGTTGCGGCGGCCGCAGCGCCGGCGCGCGCATCTTTGCCGCGGACCTACAATATGCGCTCGTCCAATATTTACTGAGCCGACTCAGCGCAATGTTTTCAAGGGGTCCGGAGCAGTCGGTTTGCCCGGACCCGCCGATACTCACATCGATAACTTAACCAAGGAGTTTTTCATGCGCTCGATCCTCAAGACAGCAATGCTGGTTGCGATGTTGGCGGCAATGCCCATCGTGGCCCAGGCCGGAACGCTGGAAGGCGTCGCCATCGGTGCGGGCACCGGCGCGGTCATTGCCGGCCCGATCGGCGCGGTCGCCGGCGGCGTCATCGGCGGCGTGGTTGGCGGTCCGGATGTCGTTGACCACCGGCGTCATCGCCACTGCTGGATCGGTCACAGCGGCTACCGTCATTGCGCATGGCGTTGAGTGTCCAGTTGACGCTCGCGCTGTCGCGGCCCGGAGCGGCCATTCGCCGCTCCGGCCTTCGCTGAGATCGTAACGTCCTGAGTGGGAGCTGGCATATGACCGTGAAATCTCTGGCGCAATTGGAGCCCGACGAGCTGCGGCGGCAGGCAGACCGCTGCCAGCGTCTATCGCGCAGCAGCATGGACTTCGGCACGATCAGAGACCTCAGGTGGATGTCCGAGGAATATATTGCCGAGGCCGCGAAAAGGGACGCAGCAAGCCCGCACCGGCCGGAAGGCACCGCATCATGAATCGCAACGTGCTCTATCTCGTTGTTGCAATACTCGGCGTCGCCGTCGTGGCGATCGGCTATCAACTCTATCACGAACGGCAAAAAACGACCGGAGTCGAAATCAGCATCGGCGACCGGGGAATTTCCGTCCAGAAAAAATAGCGCGGCGTAACACTGAAGGCACAATCGTCGGTTCACTTTACCACTGGAGATTAAGTCATGTCGCTCGGGCTCATCCTCGTCATTCTCCTCGTCATCTTCTTGTTCGGCGGCTTCAGCGGCCGCTTCGGCGGTTACGGCTACGGCTACGGTCACGGCGGCGTCGGCGTCATCGGTCTCATCCTGATCGTTGTCGTCGTTCTCATGCTGCTGGGGCGGCTCTGATGCCACGGGCGCGCGCGACGCCCTCGATCCGCAAAACGGTGGAGGCTCGATGAGGTCCTTCTTGTACGCCACAGACATGAACATCAAGCGGTTTCAGAATTTGCTGGAGACCTCGGTCGGTGAACCCGAGCGGCGTACGATAAAACGCCTGCTCACCGAGGAAATAGCGAGGGCAGCGCAGCAAGAATCTGAACCGAAGACGGAATAGGCCGAGTGCGTCAGCGGGTCCGCAGCGCGGCTGTGCGCAGGATCTGACTTGGATCGGCGCAATCGCGAAAGCGCAGGCGGAGCACTAAAAATTATAATTGCGATAACCCCAAAGGAAACCACATCGATGTTTCGATATCAGGAGACTTTTATGGCGTTCGTTCATAGTCATGCATCGCGGCTGCTCGCTTTATCCGGGCTCGCGACTTTGGCTCTTACGAGCGTTGCTCAGGCACAGATGTACGGACAGGGCCAGGGTCAGGGCGGCTTCGGCGGCATGATGGGCGGCGGCTGGGGATGGGGGATGGGTGGCGGCATGGGCGGCTTCGGCGGGATCGGCGTGGTGGTGGTCGCTCTGGTCGTCCTGGCGATCGTTGCCCTTGCCGTCCGTCGCCGAAGTTCGTGATCCTGCCGTCGGCGCCGTGGCCGGCATCTGCCGTTTTGATCTAGGTCAACGCATGATTTCGGTGGTTTGACATTTTTGTCTCAACATCGTTCTCGACGGGCGGCCAAATCATGAATCGCAATGTTCTCTACGTCGTCATCGGCGTGCTCGCCATCGCCGCCGTGGTTTTCGGCTATCAGCTCTACCAGGAGCGGCAGAAGACCACTGGCATCGAGATCAGCGTCGGCAAAGGCAGTATTTCCATCGAGAAGAAGTAGTCCGGCATTTTGCGGGTGCGGCCTTGACCTGGTGGCGCCCGGAGTAAGACGATCAAATGGTTCAATGATCAGTGACGTCCTTCCAGCGGAGATAGCGCCATGTCCCTCGGTACCATCCTCGTCATCATCCTCATCATCTTCCTGCTCGGTGGCTTCAGCGGCCGCTTCGGCGGCTACGGCTACGGCTTCGGTCACGGCGGCGTCGGTATCATCGGCCTCATCCTGATCATCATCGTCGTTCTGATGTTGCTCGGACGAATCTGATCTGGACGGCGGGTTGTCGGATGAGCCGTCTTCGCCTGCATCCGGAGAACCACTTCGTCGACCGTATCGGGTGGCTGCGAGCGGCGGTGCTCGGCGCCAACGACGGCATCATCTCGACCGCGAGCTTGATCGTCGGCGTTGCCGCCGCCGCCGCGACGCAGAACGATGTCCTGATCGCCGGTGTCGCCGGCCTGGTGGCGGGCGCCATGTCGATGGCCGCCGGCGAGTATGTATCCGTCAGCTCGCAATCCGACACCGAACGGGCGGATCTTGCGCGCGAGCGCGCGGAGTTGAGCGCGAACCCTGCGTACGAGCTGAATGAGCTTACCGAAATTTACGTCAAACGCGGTGTCGATCAGGCCCTTGCGCGGCAGGTTGCGCAACAGTTGACGGCGAAGGATGCCTTGACCGCGCACGCGCGCGACGAACTTGGGATTTCGAAAATAACCACCGCGCGTCCCGTGCAAGCCGCGCTGACATCGGCCGTAACGTTTTCCACCGGCGCCGCCATGCCCTTGCTCATGGTGGTCGTGTCGCCGGCGGGTGCGCTGGTCCCCATCGTTTCAGCTGCGTCTCTGGGCTTTCCTCGCTCTGCTGGGTGCGATCGGGGCAAAAGCCGGCGGCGCGAACGTCTTGCGCGCCACGGCCCGCGTGACATTCTGGGGCGCCTTGGCGATGGCGCTGACCGCCGGGATCGGGAAATTATTCGGCACGGTTGTCTGAAGCACGGTTGTTTGAAGATTGGGCGCGAGGCAAGATATATAAAGGTACGCAGACTGGCCAATGCTCGCATGCGAACTCGAGGAGCGATGACATGCCGCTCTGGCAGAGATTATTGATCACGCTGGTGACCATGCTGCTGACAAGTCTTGTCGCCGGCCTGCTGTGGCGCTGGCTCTTCAACACGGACATTCCGAGCTATCTGAGCGGGGTCGTCGGCGGCGTTACCGCAGTGCCGATCTGGGAGCTCCTGAAACGGATTGAAATTCGGTGACCGCCCGCGCGGGGTGCGCTATTTCCAAATGCGATGACGTCAAAAGGGCGGCCATGATAGGGCACATCACCGAAAAAATTCTCCGCGATACTTATTATGACCTCACGGAGCGCGCGAAAATCGATCTCGATTTCCTGCTGCTGACCGTTGCGGCGGCCGTCATTTGTGCTTTGGGTTTCAGGATGAACAATGCGGCCGTCATCGTCGGGGCCATGGTGATTTCTCCGTTGCTTTATCCGGTCATCTGCGCCGGCGCCGCGACGTACCAAGCCGATTGGAACGCATTGTTCCGGGCCATCGGGACATTTGCCGTGGGCTTTCTTGCCGCGGTTGCCGCCACGGTCGTCGTTGGCCTTTTTCACGCGACGGGTTTCCGGTCGGAGATCGTCGATCGAATAGCCGCGTCGGGCATGGATTATTTTCTGGTCGCGTTTTTTTCCGGGCTGGCCGGAACATACGCGTTTTTTTCACCCAAAATGCACGAAGCTGTTGCCGGCATCGCGATTTCCGTCGCATTGATTCCGCCGGTCGTCATGCTGGGCATCGGGCTGGGCATCGGGATCGCGAAACAAAGTACCGATCTCGTTTTTGTCAGCGCCACCATCGTGCTTGCCAATATTTTCGGAATCTACCTCGGCTCTATCCTGATGGTCGCCGTTCTGCATCGAATTTCAAAGGATCGAGCCGCGAGCTAGGGACACATGCTGCGGGGCGCATCCACCCCGAAAATCATTTTCCGTCGACTGCTCGACTTTCGGGCATCCATACGATGCTGAGACACACCTGCGCCAAACCGGAAATATCGAGGGCGCGCGCGGCAACCTGCGAGATATCGATTATTCGTCCGTCGATGGTCGGGCCGCGATCGGTGATCCGCACCACCGCCCAGCGCCCGTTCTTCTTATTTTCGACGTGGACCAGCGTCCCGAATGGCAGGGTCCGATGCGCGGCGGTAAAATTCTCGGGAAGAGTGTCTTCATCGCTTGCCGTCACTTCGCTTGCGGATGAATAGACCGATGCAAGACCGCACTCATCCGGCTTTTTATCGGCTGCGCACGCCGGCTGCAATAAAACGACTTGCAGCAACGCGATCGCAAGCAACTGTGATTTCCTCAACGTCTGCACGATCTCACGACGTGAATCGAGGGTATTCCGCTTCTCAACCGAAGGACATAAAATCATATCCCGCGGACTCATCGGCCGATAGTCCGACCGCTTGCGCGCGTCCGCGCATCGCGCCATGAATGGCCTCCTGTGAAAGAGCGAGGCTTCAGCGTGGCAACATTCAAGGCGATCGTGATCGAGAAAACGGACGGCGGCACGAAAGCCGCGCTTGCCGATTTCGACGAGGCCAATCTGATGGACGGCGACGTCACCGTCCGCGTCGAATATTCCACGCTCAACTACAAAGACGGGCTGGCGCTCACCGGCAAGGCGCCGGTGGTGCGCCGCTTCCCGATGATCGCCGGCATCGACGGCGCCGGCACCGTGGAGGCCTCGACCCATCCGGCCTGGAAACCGGGCGACAAGGTCATCCTCAACGGCTGGGGCTGCGGCGAGACCCATCTCGGCGCCTATGCCGGCAAGGCGCGCGTCAAAGGCGACTGGCTGGTGCCGCTGCCGGCCTCCATGAGCGCGCGCGAGGCCATGTCGATCGGCACCGCCGGCTACACGGCCATGCTGGCGGTGATGGCGCTGGAGCGCCATGGACTGGCCCCGGAGCAGGGGCCCATCGCGGTCACCGGCGCCGCCGGCGGCGTCGGCAGCGTCGCCGTCGCCATCCTGGCCAAGCGCGGCTTCACCGTGCATGCGGTGACCGGCCGCCCGGCCGAGGCGGACTACCTCAAGGGCCTCGGCGCCGCCGAGATCATCGAGCGCAAGGAGCTTGCCGGCCCGCCCAAGGCGCTGGCCAAGGAGCGCTGGGCGGGCGCCGTGGACGCGGTCGGCTCCGCTACGCTCGCCAACCTGCTGTCGATGACCCGCTATGGCGGGGCGGTGGCCGCCTGCGGGCTTGCCGGGGGCATGGATTTACCGACCTCGGTTGCCCCCTTCATTCTGCGCGGGGTGTGTCTTTACGGCATCGACTCGGTCATGTGCCCCCTGCCCAGGCGAAAAGAGGCGTGGAAAAGGCTGGAAACCGGCCTGGACCGCCAAAAACTGGCCGCAATGACCCGAGAAATCGGACTTTCGGAGGTCCTGGGCGTCGCCCCCGAAATCCTGGCCGGCCAGGTGCGCGGCCGGATCGTAGTCAAAATCGGGTAAACGCGTTTATCATTTATCGACGAAAGCCCACCATAGTGGCCCGGTTCGGGTAGAAACCCGATCCGTACCAGGCGTCAGTCGGAGTTGAGGTGATGTTGCGGGCGTGCGTTGTGCTGGTCGGCCTTTTGGCCACCCTGCCGGCTTTTGTTGGTAAGACTTGGGCTGGCGAAATGACGGCGGCGGAAGCCCGCCATTTCATCATCGGCAAGATGTTCAACTACACCTGTTTCGAAGGCACGCGCGGCCAAGGCCGCGTCTATCCCGACGGCTCGGTCGCCGGCTCGATCCAGATCCGCGGCTCCGGACAGACCCGTTTCGCGGCGCTGCCGCCCGGCACCCTGCGGGTGAATGGCGAAGCGGTCTGCGCCTCGGTGCGCGGCCTGCCGATCCACCCCTGCTTCAGCCTGCAACAGATCGACAACGAAACCTTCCGCGGCTCGATCTCGGGGCTCGGCTTTGCCTATTGCGAGTTCACACGCCGGCATGAGCGCGCGCATGTCGTGCATCGCGCATCGCATAGCGCGAGCCCGCTGGCGCTGCGCCCCTCGCTGACCGCCGACCGGGAATAGGCTGCCCTCCAGCATCGCCGGATATCGATCCGCCGCGCGCCGCGGATGAATTGCGCTGCGTCAATGACATGCGGCGAAAATCCGCTTTGTCTGTGGGCGAAAGCCGCTAGAAGGCGTTGCGCAGACCGTGTCGAGTAAAAAACAATGAGCAAGCCGCAGACCAGCCGCTCGCAAGGCCCGCGCTCGCCGGAGGTCGCCGGCTTCTACGAGCCCGACACCGGCAGCATTCAGTATGTCGTCATCGATCCGGCAACGAGCAAAGCCGCGATCGTCGACCCGGTGTGGAATTTCGATCAGAAGCACGCCCGCACCAGCACGCAGTCGGCCGACGAAATCCTCGACTTCGTGCGCGAGCGCGGGCTCGCCGTCGAATGGATCCTCGACACCCATCCGCACGCCGACCATTTCACGGCGGCCGCCTATCTCAAGCAGAAGCTCAACGCGCCGCAGGCGATCGGCGAGAAGGTGCGCGAGATCGCCGGGCTTTGGCGCGGCTTTTATCACCTGCCGAACGGTCTCGACGTCGATGCCGCTTTCGACCGGCTGTTCGCCGACGGCGACACGTTCAAGCTGGGCGGGCTCGATGTGCGCGTCATGCTGTCGCCCGGCCACACGCTCGGCTCGATCACTTACGTCGTCGGCGACGATGCCGCCTTCGTGCACGATACGCTGATGGTTCCCGATTCCGGCTCCTCGCGCGCCGATTTCCCCGGCGGCGACGCCGCCCAGCTGTTCCGCTCGATCAAGGCGATTCTTGCATTGCCGGAAAAGACCCGGCTGTTCGTCGGCCACGACTATTGCAAGGGCGGCCGCGCGCCCAAGTGGGAAGCCACCGTCGCCGAGCACAAGGCGTCGAACATCCACGTCAAGGACGGCATATCACAGGCCGAGTTCGTGAAAATCCGCACCGAGCGCGACAAGACGCTGCCGTTGCCCGACCGCATGCTGCACGCGCTGCAAGTCAACCTGCGCGGCGGCCGCCTGCCGGAGCCGGAAAGCGACGGCAAAAGCTATTTCAAGATTCCCGCCAACCGCTTTTGAGCGGTCAGGGCGTGGACTCATGAACAGCCAGCCAAATACCGTCTTGGATGCGCTACTCTATGCCTGCTTTCGGGGAACTGCGGACAACGGTGGGTTTTGGCGAGCCATGGGCTTGTTCGCTTTTGACCCGAAGCGGACACGGCCCCCTGTGCTGCAAGCCTCGTTGACTTAAATTGTCTCGCCGCGCCGACATCGGCCGCAACGGGAAGGCTGCCGTTCAGGAAACGTACCAACCTTGGAAACGTTCTGGCCTGTAAGATGCGATTTTAGGTTTCGGCTTGGCCCATAATTTGAAGCTTTTGCCCATCGGCAGTGACAATCAGATCTTTTGGAATCAGCATGAGTGTCGGAAGGATCAGTGCGTAGACAACCGTGACTGCGACAACGCAAATGGTGAATCCACCATATTGTTGGTAAAGGGCTGTGCCGAGGACATCCCCAATACGAGAGACGATCACGCTAAGAGCGGTGGATGTCATAAGTATCGTGCCTTGCAGGCCCGCGGGACAGGATCGAATGATGAGGTCTAGAAAGGCTGCTGTTGCGATGCCGCCCATGAGACCCATCGCCACCGCAGCGATCAAGGCTGTTGTCGCCGAATGAACCAACAGTAATGGCACCATCTGCGGAACCGCGATGATGGTTCCCCAGAACAGCAGGTTCTTCAGCGGAAATCTTCGGCAGAGTAATCTGAAGACAATGAAAGTGGGAATGTACGAGGCCTCGACGATGGCGTTCCATTGTCCCCACGCGGCGTCGCCGCCGCGCAGTGTGTCCTGCAGATAGTATTGCAGAGGCGTCTCCGAGCCGGGCGCGAAGCTCCATAAAGTCCAAATCAACAGCGCCGGGTAGATCGGCCAATGCCGAATGAGTCTTCGAATATCTTTGCCCGGTTCAACGGCGCCCACTCTTTCCTTGCGAAGGTTGTCGAACACGCATTTTGGTCTTAGCGCGGCATAAGCGGCCACCAAGGCCATGATCGCGGCGCCACCGAGGAAGAGGATACGGGCGGCTTGTTCGGAGTTTTCGCTTTCGAGCATGGCGCTGAGACTGCCGCCGAGAAGCAGCGCAGCAGTGTTGGGAACCGACGAAAAGACGTTCCACACCGCGCTGAGTTGACCGGACATGGCATGCTGCTGGCCGACCGTCGACGTCAGGCCGTTCTGGGCGCTTGCGACAAATAGAAATGATGTTGTCAACAGCATGTTCGCGATGAGGAGCGTGGCGATAGAAATGGGCGTGAAAGCAAAGAAAACATAAAGAACTGCTGTACTTGCTCCGAACAGCAGCATAAATCCTCGATCTCTCATTCCGAAAGGATTCCAAATGTCGCGAATGAATCCGAATACAAAAGACAGATAGACAGGAATAGCGGCAACGAGCCGATAGTCGGCGAGCTGCTGCGCCGTCAAATGCAACTTGTTCTTGAGAAAAAAGCCGATCGGAATATTGATTAATCCACCCGCCGGGTCACCGAAGGCGAGGAGAAAGACCAAGATACCAAGGTAAAGGGAAATCTCTTCTCGCGCCGACCTTGACAAGGTGGTGTGAGCGGCGATGACACGTGTTACGCCGGCCGGTGGATCGTGAGTTGTCATGGCGGCAAAATGTCCCGACTGTAAAATGACAGCCCATATGCAGATCGATCGCAAGGCTTACTTTGTCCGTAACCACACCGACTACACCTATCGTCCCCGGTCGCCGCAGCGCGCGTGATGTCGGTCATTGGCACTTCGCGGACACGCCGACCGCACCCGCGTTTATCCGCTATTGGAGCAACAGCGGACTTGCGGCCTTTTTTATGAGGATACGCCCTCGTCTTTCGCCGGAAAAATCATGCAGGTCGTGGAGGCATGCGCGTAGAGCTTGCCGGCGCGATCCTTCAACTCGCCTTGTGAGGTCGCCACCGTTCGGCCGCGGTGCAGGATGCGGCCTTCCGCCGTGACCGGCCCGGTGTCCTTGGTCATCGGCCGCACGAAGTTGAATTTCAACTCCAGCGTGGTCCAGGCTTCGCCTTTGGCGATGGTCGAGAAGATCGCGCAGCCGAGCGCCGAGTCGAGCAGGGTGGCGGCAAAGCCGCCGTGCACGGTGCCGATCGGATTATAGTGGCGATATTCCGGCAGGCCCTCGAATACCGCGCGGCCTACTTCGATCTCGATCAGATGGAAGCCGAGCAACTCGCTCATCGGCGGATGCGGCTGCGTGCCGTTGACGATGCCCTTGAGGAATTCGAGCCCGCCGAGGGCTTTCATCGCCTCGGGCGTCGCCAGGCCGTATGTTTTGTCGGTCAATTCCGCCCCCCGCGTTGCAAAGCGCGGCCGTCTATATCAGGCCGTTCACGCAATATCGAGCCGGAACGGGTGGCCTTCCATGGCGACGGTGCCGGGGCCGATGGTTTCCAGCGCGCGCACCATGCGGCCCTCGCGCCGCAGCAAGCGGTCGGCGATCGAGACGATGCGCGCGTTCGGCTGCGCGGTGTGCGAGGCGCGCCTGATGTCCCAGGCGATCTCGAGCTCGTCGCGTTTCGGGATTGAGCGCGCAGGCCGCCACATAGGCGCCGGCGGTCGAACGGCTGATGCCGGCAAAGCAATGCACCACCATGGGCGCGGCGCGGTCCCACTTGCCGACGAAATCGATCAGGCGCGCGACGTGCTCGTCGCCCGGGCAGGTATAGCCGTCCATTGGCGCGGAAATATCGTCGACGCTGATGATGAGATGGTTGTCGGCCGACGATATGCGCCGGCCGCTCGACCCGGTCGGTTTGCCGCAGCAGCGTGACGATGTGGCGCGCCCCGGTCTCATCGACGGTGGCGTGCAGGCGGGCAAGCGAGCAGACATGGATCATGGTGGGCCTATGGACCATCCTTGCGTCATATCTATGACGGTCACGAACGGGTCAAGCGCGCATCAGTTTTTCCAGCCGCTCGCGGAAGCGCGTCTCGGCGGTGCCGGCCGGCCAGGGGGTGAGATAGTCGCGCTCGATGCTGGCTGAAAATTTCGGCGGCTGGCCGAAGAAGCGCCGCGCCTCCGCGTCCTCGAATCCGGCAAGCCGCGTCGCCTCCAGGTAGGCCGCGCCGCGGTCGGCGGCCTTGATCAGCGCTTGCAACGTCTCCGGCAGCTTCACCGGCAGGCTAAAGCGCAGATGGATGGCGGCGAGCAGGCGGCGCTCCACCGCCTTGTAGCTGTCGCCGATCACCGCCTTGAACGGCGAGATCATGTCGCCGATGACATATTCGGGCGCGTCGTGCAGCAGCACCGCGCGCCGGCCGGCGGCATCGAGACGTGGCGTCTTCGTGCGCGCCAGCGCCTCGACCAGCAGCGCGTGCTGCGCGACCGAAAAGATATGCGCGCCCTTGGTTTGGCCGTTCCAGCGCGCCACGCGCGCGAGACCATGACTGATGTCCTCGATCTCGATATCGAGCGCCGACGGGTCGAGCAGATCGAGCCGCCGCCCCGACAGCATGCGCTGCCAAGCTCTTAAAGGAATTGCGCGCGCGGATTTCGCTGGCGTGCGCGCTTTACTCATCGACGCTTGCCGAGCTTGGCGATCGCCGCGTGGCGGTGGCAGGCGACCAGATGGTCGTTGACCATGCCGACCGCCTGCATGAAGGCGTAGACAATGGTCGGCCCCACGAATTTAAAGCCATGACCGAGGAGTTCCTTGGACATCGCGCGCGATTCGGCGGTTTCGGTCGGCGTGCGCGAACGGCTGCCGAGTCTATGGTCAATCGGTTTGCCGCCGACATGCTTCCAAAGCATCTCGGAAAAACTCGGGCCCTTCTCCATGATCTTGAGCCAGGCGCGCGCCGAGCCGACCGCGCCTTCGATCTTGGCGCGGTTGCGCACGATGCCGGCATCCTTCATCAGGCTCTCGATCTTGCGCTTTTGATAGCGCGCGATCTTCTCCGGCTGGAAGTCGTCAAAGGCGCGGCGGAAGTTCTCGCGCTTGCGCAAGATGGTGATCCACGACAGCCCCGCCTGGAAACCGTCGAGCATGAGCTTCTCGTAGAGCGCGCGATCGTCGAATTCCGGCACGCCCCATTCCTCGTCGTGATAGGCGACGTAAAGCGGGTCCTGCTTCGGCCACGGGCAGCGCGCAAGGCCGTCGCTATGCGCAACGCGCGCGCTCATGACCCCGCCGGCCACGCGAATGTCGCCCAATCCGGCTTGAGCACGCGGATCGGGATATTGCCGCAGATGAGCGGCAGGCCGGCGGTCAGCGCGTCGGCCAGCCGGTCGAGACGGATGAGCGCCAGCCCGCGCCCCTTGGCGGTCGAGCCCAGCGTGCCGATTTCCTTATCGCCCGCCATCACCGGCAAGCCGGAGGAGGGCGCGTAGTCGTCATAGGCGATCGGCACCAGGCGGTTGCGCGCGCTGGCGCGATGCTCGACGCGCGAGACGACCTCCTGCCCGATATAGCAGCCTTTGTCGAAATCGACGCCGGCGAGCTGGTCCATGTCGGCCTCGTGCGGGAAGGTATTGCCATAGGCGAAATCCTCACCCCCGCGCGGCACGCCGAGCGCGATGCGGTGCGCCTCGTAGGCCTCGGGCTCCACGAGCTTGGCGCCGAGATCGGCGGCGGCCTCGGCGGCAAGCGGCGCCGGCAGGACGACGCGCATGCCGAGCGCGGGGAGCCGCGGATCGGCGTAGCAAAGCCCGTATTCGGTGTCGGCAATAACGCGGCTTTGGCCGTCCCACACCGCCATGACGCCGAGCGCGTCCGACAAGTCCGCGACCTCGACCTTGGCGCGCAGTCTGTAGAAATTGAGCTTGTCCACCACCAACTTGGCCAAGGCACGTGGCAGGTCGAGGAAGAAGCCGCCGCCGTCGTCGGCCGGCGCCTCGGCCACGATGAAATCCGCGATGATCTTGCCCTGCGGCGTCAGCAAAGCGGCGTAGCGCGGGCTTTGCGGGCTGACCTTGCCGATATCGTTGGTGGCGAGCCCATTGAGGAAGCGGCGGGCGTCGTCGCCGGCGACCTTGAGGACGCCGCGGTCGGGAAGGAGCGCTGCCTGCATGTCAATTCCTTGATGCCTTGTCTCTGCCAAGTCTCTTGCCAGAACTCGCGCCGAAACGTAAGCGCTGTCGGCGAAGGCTCAAGCTCTAGCGGAAAACGCGTCCGAAATGGCCGAAACTTACGACCTGATCCTCAAGGGCGGCACCGTGGTCAACCACGACGGCGCGGCCTTGCGCGATCTCGGCATCCGTGCCGGCCGCTTGGCGGCCATCGGCGATCTTTCGCGCAGCTCAGCCGGCGAGGCAATCGACTGCCGCGGCCTGCATATCCTGCCGGGCGTGGTGGACACCCAGGTCCATTTCCGCGAGCCCGGCCTCACCCACAAGGAGGACCTGGAATCCGGCTCGCTCTCCGCGGTCATGGGCGGGGTCACGGCGGTGTTCGAAATGCCCAACACCGACCCGCTGACGGTGAGCGCCGAGGCGCTCGCCGACAAGGTTGCGCGCGGCCATCACCGCATGCATTGCGATTTTGCCTTCTTTGTCGGCGCCACGGTGGACAACACCAAGGACTTGGCCGAGCTCGAGCGCCTGCCGGGCGCTGCCGGCATCAAGGTGTTCATGGGTTCCTCCACCGGCTCGCTGCTCATCCCCGACGATGCATCCTTGCGCGCCGTGCTCAAGACCATCCGCCGCCGCGCCTCCTTCCATGCCGAGGACGAGCCGCGCCTGACCGAGCGCAAGGGCTTGCGGGTCGAGGGCGATCCGCGCTCGCATCCGCTCTGGCGCGACGAGACGACGGCGCTCAAAGCCACGCAGCGGCTGGTCACGCTGGCGCGCCAGACCGGCGCGCGCGTGCACGTGCTGCACGTCTCGACCGCGCAGGAAATGGACTATCTCGCCGGCCACAAGGACGTCGCCTCGGTCGAGGCGACGCCGCATCACCTCACGCTGGAAGCGCCGGACTGCTATGAGCGCCTCGGCACCCGCGCGCAGATGAACCCGCCGGTGCGCGACGCCGCCCACCGCGCCGGCATCTGGCGCGGCCTCGAACAAGGTGTGGTGGACGTGCTTGGTTCCGATCACGCCCCGCACACCCCCGAAGAGAAGGCCAAGAGCTATCCCGCCAGCCCTTCCGGCATGACCGGGGTGCAGACGCTGGTCCCGATCATGCTCGACCACGTCAATGCCGGCCGGCTTTCTCTCCTGCGATTCGTCGATCTCACCAGCGCGGGGCCGGCGCGGTTGTTCGGCATGGCGGCCAAGGGTCGCATAGCCGTCGGCTATGACGCCGACCTCACGGTGGTCGATCTCAAACGGCGGGAAACCGTCACCGACAAATGGATCGCCTCGCGCGCCGGCTGGACGCCCTATCACGGCATGAGCGTCACCGGCTGGCCGGTGGGGACCGTCGTGCGCGGCAACAAGGTGATGTGGGAAGGCAGCCTGACCGCGCCGGCCAAGGGCGAACGCGTGCGGTTCCTTGAGACTCTGGCGATTTAGCCTCCGGCATTTTCCGGCCCTGATTCGCCGGTTCAGCATCAAGTGGAGTTTTCCCCAGGGTTTTTGTCCAGAACGAAGCTGTGGAATTGCAAAGTCCGTGCGAGCCGCTATTCAACGGTAACGCGCCACCCCTCGTCAGGACGCTTCATGCCGGGATGCGGGAGGAGAGACCATGGGCGGTGATCTCGTCTCGCTCCACGTGCTTGTCGTGACAGCCGTGCCGTCGCTGCAGGAGCTGTGGCAGCGGGGCGCGGCGCTGGCGACCGTGCCGATCGATTCTGCCGCCGCGGATGCCGCCGCCGCCATGGCCATGCTGGCCAAGGACGGCGCGGATATCTGCATCGTCGACCACGCTTTGCCCGACGCCGAAAAGACGGCGGTGATCGCTGCTGCGCGCGCGGCGCGGCCTTCGCCTTTGGTCTTCCTGTCGATGCCGCACGGCGGCCACCGGTCCGGCAATGTCGACGGCGTGCTGGCAAAGCCGGCCAATGCCGAAAGCGCGCGCAAGCTGCTCGAGCTTTGCGCGCACACGAAAATCCCGACCCGCGTGCTGGTCGTGGACGATTCCAGCACCATGCGCAGCATCGTGCGCAAGATCCTCACCGCCAGCCGCTTCGCCTTCGACGTGCACGAAGCGGCGGAAGGCATCGCCGCGCTCGAGCAGCTCGGCTCCGGCAAGTTCGAACTGATCTTTCTCGACTACAACATGCCCGGCTTCAACGGCATCGAAACGCTGTCGGAGATCAAGCGCGTGGCGCCGCAAGTGTCGGTGATCATGATGACCTCGACCGACGACAATTCGGTTGTCGGCCGCGCGCAATCCGCGGGCGCGCTGGCCTTCCTCAGGAAGCCGTTCTATCCGGCCGACATCGACGCCGTGCTCGAGCGCCATTACGGCCTGCACATGGTGGCCGGCTGACGCTGTCCCGATTTTTCCGGAATTATTGCCGCGGCTGTTCGAGCGTGAATTCGCCGTTGCGGATGCGCGTGGACAGACCCTCGACGAAGGTCGCCGCGGCGTCCTCGCCATAGGTGGTGACGAATTCGGCGAGCGCGGCGAACAGGCAGGCCTGCGCCAGGCAGTCGCCGTCGATGCCGTCGAGGCGGGCTTCCGCCCAGGCTTCCTGCAAATAACCGAGCGCAACGCGCTTCTGCTCGTGGTCGGCCAATGGATCGCGCGCGACGAATGGACGCCCGGTCGTATTTACTGTCACGTTGCCGTCCCCTTGGCGTCCGATGTGCGAACGCCACCCTCAGTCCCATGTGGACGTTATCACGCGCGTTCCGGCGGGCGAGTTGGACCTTGGGGAAAGGTTAATAGCGGCGGCGCTAATTGGCGTAACGCGCGGTAATTTCGCGGGAAATCTTGGCGCCTTCTTCGAGATAACGCCGGATGGCGAGGTCGGCGGCCGGTGTGCAGGTGCGATAAGTCTGCTGGAATCCGCGGTAACCACGATTGAAGCTGGCGATGATCTTGCGCCGGCGGTCGCCGTCGGGAGCCTCGGTGTCGATCAAGGCCTGCATTTCGTTTCGCCATTTCTGCCCCTCATTGGCGCCGCAGACCGCGCGCAGATAGTGCAGGGCGCCGAGAATCTCGGCCAGCCGCTGCAAGTCGTTGTCGAACGGCGCCGGCGTGTCGGCCGCGCGCGCGGGCACGGCAAGGCAGATGAGGATCGATGCGATAACGGCGAGCTTCTTCACGTGCCGGGTCCTTTGGCTGGCATGATATGCCCCCGCACTGGGGCAATCGCAAGGCAAGCGTTAGCGGGCGAGACGTTCGAGCGCCGCGGCGACGATCTCGGCCAGTCCCTCGGTGGTCTTGAGCCCCGCCAGCTCGGCCGGCTCGAGCCAGCGCGCGTCGTCGAGTTCCTCGTTGAGCGCGGGCTCGCCGGACAGCCAGCGCGCGGCAAAGCACATGATGACGAAATGGCGCTCGACCTTGCCTTGCGCGTCGCGCACGATCGCCTCGCGGTGGCCGGCGAGCGCGACCGGCTCGATCTCAAGCTGCGTCTCCTCGCGCACCTCGCGCTTGACCGCTTGCGCAAGCGTTTCGCCGGTCTCCACCGCGCCGCCCGGCAGCGTGTAGAGATTGAGCGCCGGCTTGCGCGCGCGCCGCACCACCAGCACCTTGCCGTCGCGCAGGATCGCCGCGCTGACCGCCAGATAGGGACGCTCCGGATAGGCGCGGGCGTCGCTCACGGGGAAATTTGCTTCATGAGGGCGTCGACCGCCGCCTGTGCGGCCGGCGGCTCGCCGCTCTCGGGGTCGAAGCCGCCATTGATGATGCCGCCTGCGCGCGCGACCATCGGCTTGAGGCAGGCGACCGCATGCGCGGCGACCAGGCGGGCGGCCTCCGACGACGCGTCCGCGCGTATCGCCGTTCGGGTCGTTTGCAGGACGACGGTCATGGTGTCGGCCATTGCATCCAGGTATTCGCGCAGGCCCGGCTCGGCGGCGTTGTAGGCGGCGATCGCGAGGTCGCGGTCCTTAAAGCGCGACGCCGCGAAATGCTCGCGATAGCTCATCGGCCGCCAGGCCAGGAAATCCTCAATGCAGTCCGGGCAAGCCGCGACCATTTCAAGCAGCATGATCGCTTCATTGAAGTGGTTGAGATAGTCGGTGGCGAGGCCGGTGTCCGGATTGATATTGGCGCCGCACCGGCGCACGCCGCCCTCGGCCGCCAGGTCCGGCGCTTGCGCCGGCTCCGCGCAATCCTGATATTTCATGCCGACCCCACCGTCCCCATCGCGGCGCAGTGTCGTCGGGCGCGGTTAAAGTGCAATTAAGCCGATAAGAGGCTAGGACTTTCGATCATGTGCGGCCGCTACACCATTACTTCGGCGCCGGAAGCGATTAGGGCTTTGTTCCGCTATCCGGAGCAGCCCAATTTCCCGCCGCGCTACAATGTCGCGCCCACCCAGCCCATCCCGATCGTGCGGCTTATCGAGGGCAAGCGGCAATTCGCGCTGGTGCGCTGGGGCCTGCTGCCGTCCTGGGTGAAGGACCCGAAGGCGTTCACGCTGCTGATCAACGCGCGCGGGGAATCGGTCATCGACAAGCCGGCCTTCCGCGCCGCCATGAAGCGCCGGCGCTGCCTCATTCCGGCCGACGGCTTCTACGAGTGGAAGTCGGTCGCCGGCCGCAAGCAGCCTTATTTCATTCGACTGAAGTCGGGCGCGCCCATGGCCTTCGCCGGCCTGTGGGAGACCTGGACCGGGCCGGACGGCGAGGAATTGGAAACCGCGGCCATCGTCACCACCGCCGCCAACCGCACGCTCCGCACGATCCACGAGCGCATGCCGGTGATCGTGCCGCCGGACGCCTTCGATCTCTGGCTCAATTGCACGGATGTCGATGCGCAGACCGCCGCCGCGCTGATTGTACCCGCGCCGGAGAATTTGTTGGAAGCTTATGAGGTCTCCACCGCGGTCAACCGCGTGGCCAATGACAATGCCAGACTGATCGGAGCGGCTCGCGCCCGGCGCCGAGCCTGCGCCGCCGCCCGCGCCCGAAGCCGTAGCCAGCGAAGCCGAAGTCGAAGTCTGCCGCTCGCGTCAAGGTCAAAGAAGGACAGCGGGCAGGGCGCATTATTCTAAAACGCGTTGATTTACCGCAATGCCGCTTTTCGGCGGGCTGGCAACCTGCGCTGCAATAAGACACCCGCATCCGGAGACGCGGCATGAAATATGAAGATCCTGTCCTGCGCCTATTGCCCGGATACGGTTCGCGCCTGTCGCGTGGGTGAATCGGCTGAACGCGGCCCCGGCTATTGCCCGACCAAAGTGGATCCGGACGGCATCGACGATGCGGCCGGCAAATACGACGATGCCGAGGTTCGCCGCATCGCGCAGGTCTCGGCTGTGGTCGAGGCGGCTGGCTATTGCGAGTGGACGCGTGTCGAGGAGATTTGTGAGTTTGCCAAGCGAATGGGTTTCAAGAAAATAGGCATCGCCACGTGCATCAGTTTTGTCGATCACGCCAAGGTCCTCAGCGGCATCCTCGAGAAGTCATGGGTTCGAGGTGGCCTCCGTCGCTTGCAAGCACGGCGGTATCCCCAAGGAGGAGCTTGGCATCAAGGACGACGAGAAGATCCGCCCTGGCACCTATGAGGCGATCTGCAACCCGGTGGGCCAGGCCGAACTGCTCAAGCGTGCCGGTTGCGAGTTCAACGTCGTGCTCGGCCTCTGCGTCGGCCATGACAGCCTGTTCTTCAAGCACGCCGAGGGGCTGACCACGGTGCTGGTGGCCAAGGACCGGGTGCTGGCGCACAACCCGATCGGCGCCCTCAACTTGGCCGACACCTATTACAGCCGCGTCTGGGGACCCGATAGGCCCGACAAGCCGCCGAAGATCCCCGTCGAGGGTCGCCGCAAGAGCAAAGAGGCCTAAGCCCGAAGCCGCACATTGAAGCGGTTCAGAGGACTTTCCCCGGATTGAGAATCCCGTTCGGGTCGAGCGTGCGCTTCAGGGCGCGCATCAATTCGAGCGCCACCGGGTCTTTGTAATTCGGCAAGATGTCGCGCTTCATCACGCCGACGCCGTGCTCGGCGGAAATCGAGCCGCCGAATGTCTTCACCACCTCGAACACCACGGCGTTCACTTCGCCCCAGCGCGCCAGGAACTTGGTTTTGTCCGCGCCCTCCGGCTGCATCACGTTGTAGTGGATGTTGCCGTCGCCGACATGGCCGAACGGCAGCGTGCGGGCGCCGGGGATGAGTTTGGCGACGGCGGCGTCGGCCTGCTCGATGAACGCCGGCACGGCGGCGACCGGCACCGAGATGTCGTGCTTGATCGAGGCGCCGATATGGCGCTGCACCTCGCCGAACATTTCGCGGATGCGCCAGAAGCTTTTGGCCTGCTGCACGCTGTCGGCGATCGTTGCGTCGAGCACCAGGCCTTTGCTGTGGCCCGCGCTCAGAATGTCCTCCAGCACGGCGCGCAATCCACTGCGCGCCTGCGAGGACAATTCGATCAGCACGTACCAGGGATAAGGGCTCGCCAGCGGCATGCGGCTGGCGGCGTCGTGCGCGACCACGGCCTCGACGCCGGCGCGCGCCATCATCTCGAATGAGGTGACGCCGCCGGCGGTGCGCTCGTCGGCGAGCGTCAAGAGCTCGACCGCGGCCTGCGGCGAGGCCACGCCGGCAAAGGCCGTTTCGACCGAGCGCGGGCGCGGCACCAGTCGCAACACCGCCGCGGTAATGATGCCGAGCGTGCCTTCCGAGCCGATGAACAGGTTCTTCAGGTCGTAGCCGGTATTGTCCTTCTTGAGCTTGTTGAGATTGTGCAGCACGCGCCCGTCGGCCAGCACCACCTCCAGCCCGAGCGCGTGCGAGCGCGCGATGCCATGTGCGATCGCCGCCGTGCCGCCGGCATTGGTGGCGAGATTGCCGCCGATGGTGCAACTGCCCTCCGAAGGCAGCAGCTGCGGATAGAGCCGGTCGGCTTTTTCCGCCGCCTCGCGCGCGCGCGCAAGCGTGACGCCGGCTTCCACCGTCATGGTGTTGGAGACCGCATCGACCTCGCGGATCTTGTCGAGCCGGGTGAGCGAGAGCAGCACTTCGCCGTGGTGCGGGATCTGCCCGCCCACCAGCCCGGTATTGCCGCCCTGCGGCACGATGGCCGTGCCCGTTTCGTTGGCGAGCTTGAGGATGCGTGAGACTTCCTCCACCGATCCCGGCCGCAGCACCACCGGCGTGCGGCCGTGATAGAGGTCGCGCATCTCGACCAAATAGGCTTCCTGCGCCTGCGCGTCGGTGATCGCGTATTTGGCGCCGACGATGGCGGCAAAGCGGTTCAAAAGTTCGGGATCGAGGCGGGGCTGGTCGAGCATGTCATCACTGTAGTGCAATTTTCGATGATCGTCATCGCCGACGGCGCATTGGATCAATGCATTTTCAGGAAGGCGATATAGTCCTTCTCGGCGCGATCGAGTGCCGCCTTTTCGGCTCCCGTCATGACCACGTCGAGGACGAATTCATTGCCGTCCTTGTCGGAATCGATGCCGAACGCGCCGACCTCGTAGGCCTGCTGCGTCTTGCTCGGATTTTCGAAGGCGAAGCGCAGGTAGCCGGGTTTCCCGTTTGCGCGCCCGATCGTGGGGAGCTCCGATACTTTGGCGTCTTTCACGGCGGCCCGCCAGCGCCCGTTGCTGACGCCTGCAAAATTCGCAAGCGATTGCTGTTTGTCGGCGTGATAAAACACCTGCACGTAAATGAGCGCCGGGGCGTTGGCAAAAGTCTTTCCCTTCGGAACCATGATCTGGACTTTATTTTTCTTGGCCGCGTCCTTGTCGATGACCCAGCCGTCCGGAGGCGTCAGCACAAGTTGGTAGAACGGACAAAGCTTTCCGTCACAGGTGTTCATGAATTTTTGCACTTCCGCGCTGCGCGGCGCCGGCGGCGGCTAAAAGCGTGGCGGCTAATGCCATCCAACGATCGAACGCGTGTCTGGCATCTCCTCTGCGCCTTCAGCGCGGCGCCGCGGCGCGCTTAAGCCGGTCGTTGATCGCTTCGCCCAGGCCCTCGTGCGGCACTTTCATGACCGCGATGCCGGCCGCGCCGGAAGCGTCCAGCGCGCGCAAATGCGAAAACAGATTGGCCGCCGCCTCGATCAGATCGCCGCGCGGCGAAAGATTGAGCGTCAGGGCGCTTGGCGGCGCGCCGGGCCCGAAGGCGAGCAAGGCCTCGCCCGCGCGCGCGGCCGTAGCGTCGAGCCGCAGCGGCGCCTTCGGCGCATAATGCGAGGCCAGCATGCCGGGCGCGAGCGGCGCGTCCTCGGCGGCAGCCATTGCCAGCGAATGCCCGAGGACGCGCTCGATCTGCTCGCGCGCAACGCCGCCCGGCCGCAACAATGTCGGCTCGCCAAGAGAAGGGCCAAGGCAGGCCACGATGGTCGACTCGACCCCCACGCTGCACGGCCCGCCGTCGATCACCATGTCGATGCGGCCGCGCAGATCGGCGAGCACATGCGCAGGCGTCGTCGGCGAGACATGACCGGAACGGTTGGCCGACGGCGCCACGATCGGCCCGCCGAATTCCTTGAGCAGCGCCTGCGCCAAGGGATGCGCCGGCACGCGCAGCGCCACGCTGTCGAGGCCGGCGAGCGCGAGATCGGCGACCGGGCAATCGGGCAGCTTCCGCACAACAAGCGTCAGCGGCCCCGGCCAGAATGCCGCCGCGAGCTTTTCGGCATCAGCGTCGAATGCTGCGATCTGGCGCGCGGCCTGCGTGCTCGCCACATGCGCGATCAGCGGGTTGAAACTCGGCCGTCCCTTGGCGGCATAGAGCCGCGCCACGGCCTCGCCATTGCCGGCGTCGGCGCCGAGCCCATAAACGGTCTCGGTCGGGAACGCGACCAGCCCGCCGCTTTTGAGGCAGCGCGCGGCCGCCGCGATGGCGTCGGCCTGCAAAACGCGTGTTCCCGGCTCAGCGGTCATTGGGTCGTAAATCCTTGGCGCATGACCTTGTCCGAAAACCGGTTCCCACTTTTCGGGGTCATGCGCGGTCGCTTGCCTTTCGAGGTGCCGGGGTTATAAGACCGGCCTTCAGTCGGAGTGTAGCGCAGTCTGGTAGCGCACCTCGTTCGGGACGAGGGGGTCGCAGGTTCAAATCCTGCCACTCCGACCAGCTACTACCTTGTTTTCTCTTGCTTTTCCATTGGCGATTCTGACGCGATTCTCGACGCGCGGTTGTTACGCTGTTCCGTCGTCATGGTTGGCCGCGCGCTTGCTGCTGCGGGCCGCGGCGACTTCGGCGATCTTGGTCGAGCGCCGGCGGATAGCTGCGTATCGACGAAGCGAGTGACCTGCGCGCCTTACCGCAAAATGATTTCAATACAGAATACCGAGCTGCGCTTTGCCGTTTGTGGTCCAGATACGAATTGGACGCATTCACATTCTCAAAACCCTGTTCATCGAACCAGGCAGTCCCTGGGAGAACGGCGACTGCGAGTCCTTCAACGGGAAACTTCGCGATGAGCTGCTGAACGGAGAAATCTTCTACAGCCTGAAAGAAGCACACGTCGTCATCGAGCAATGGCGAAGGCACTCCAACACGATCCAGACCGCACTCGGCGCTCAATGACAGGCCGCCGGCGCCGCAGACATTCGCGCCCTTGGCCGCCCACCTAGATGCGATCATGCCAATGCAGTAATCTCTCATCCGCTGGTACAAAAAAGCCATCAGGTCACGGGAGGCAGCGTTGAAAAAACTAGCCCAGATTATTGCGACGATAACGCTCGTTTTATGTTTCGCAACTTGTGCCTGCGGCCGCACAGGATTACCCAGCGCGGACAACGACCATCATCTGTCCCTATGCCCCCGGCGGCGCCACCGACATTCTCGCCCGCATGCTTGCGCGCGGGCTGGAAGAACGTCTCGGCAAAAGCTTCGTGGTCGAAAACCGGCCGGGCGCCGGCACGGTGCTGGCCGCGCATATGGTGGCCAAGGCGGCGCCGGACGGTTACACGCTGCTGATGGGCACCAGCACGCCGCTCGCCATCAACGCGACGCTGCACCGCAAGCTGCCCTATGACCCGGGCAAGGATTTCGTGCCGCTGGCGCTGATCGCCAACGTGCCGTTCGTGCTGATCGTCACGCCATCGCTGCCGGTGAAATCGGTCGCCGATTTGATCAAATACGCCAAGGCCAATCCCGGCAAGTTGTCGTACGGCACGAGCGGACCGGGATCGCCGCACCATCTCTACATGGAATTATTCAAGACTATGACCGGCACCGACATGGTGCATGTCCCCTACAAGGGTAGCGTGCCGGCGCTGACCGACGTCATTGCCGGCCGCATCCCGGTCATGTTCGTGGATTTGGCGCCGTCGCTGCAGTTCATCAAAAACGGCAATGTGCGCGCCATCGGCGTTTCGTCGAAGACGCGGGTGCCGCAGCTTCCCGACGTGCCGCCGGTCGCCGACGGTGTACCCGGTTTCGAAGCGGTGGCCTGGCAAATGCTGGCGGCGCCGAGCGGCACGCCGAAGCCGATTGTCGACAAATTGCATGCGGCACTCAAGAACATCGAGGCGCAGCCGCAATTCAAGGAGCAGGTGGCAAAGCTCGGCATGGTTCCCGTCGACACGCCTTCGGTCGCGGAGCTGCAAGCTTACGTGAAGTCGGAAATCGTGCGCTGGGGCAAGGTCGTCGAAAAATCCGGCGCCGCGAGAGACTGACCGTCAATCGATTTAACCAATCGCAACACGAAAGGAATTGGCTGTGACGGTCGTCGATATTCATACCCATATGCTCACGCTCGAATGGATCGAGTTGCTGCGCGGTAACGGCGGCGGCAAATACAGCGTGAAGAAAACCAAAGCGAACCAGGACGCCGTGCATCTTTACGACGCGCCGTTCATGACCTTGATGCGCGGCATGTGGGACTACGATCTGCGCATCGAGAATATGGACAAGGCCGGCGTCGATGTCGCGGTGGTGTCGCTGACCTGCCCGAACGTGTTCTGGGGCGGCCGCGACATCAGCATCAAGGCCGCGCGCATGGTCAACGATTCGATGGCCGAACAGCAGCGCGCGAGGCCCGACCGCATCCGCTGGTTTGCGTCATTGCCCTGGCAATACGCCGAGGACGCCAAGGCGGAACTGGCGCGCGCCACCAAGGAAGGCGCCGTCGGCGTCATGGTGCTCGGCTCGATCGACGGCAAGGATCTGATCGATCCGCAGTTTGCGCCGGTGTGGCAGGAGATCGACCGGCTGGCGCTGCCGGTCCTCGTTCACCCCACGGCGCCGCAAGGCGTGCGCGAAATGCACATGGAGGCATTCAACCTGATCCCGCCGGTCGGCTTCATGTTCGACACCACGCTTTCGTTCTCGCACATGATCTTTTCCGGCTTTATCGACAAATATCCAAAAATGAAACTGATTGCTGCGCATGGCGGCGCGGCGCTGCCCTATCTCGCCGGCCGCCTCGATATCTGCCACGAACGAATTCCGGCCTGCTCCAGCGTGATCAAGGACAAACCGAGCAGCTATCTGCAGCGCATCTATTACGACACGGTGGTCTACGAGCAGGCGGCGCTCGAATTGTGCGTGAAGGTCGCCGGCACGGCCGACAACGTGATGTACGGCTCGGATTATCCGCACAATATCGGCGACATGGCCGGCTGCCTGGCACGGGTCAACGCGCTGCCGAGCGATCAAGCCAAGCGCATCGCCGGCAAAAACGCGGAACGGATTTTTAAACTTTAGGGTCGCTGGCAAAGATGAGAGATTACTGCGCAGTAATCTCCATCTCGCTGGTTCAAAAAATCCGTCAGGTCAATTCTCCCCCAAAAATTATATAACGCTCTCAACTCGCTTTTTCATGATTTCTGCAGATTGGGGGACACGGTCATTCGCAAGACCTAGCAAGACCTAGGATAGAAGAGACGGCGAGAAACGGACTGTCAGAATCTCTACTTGTTTTGACCGGGGTCTGACCGCTCGTCTGCTATGGCTGTCAGAACCACCTTAAGCAATATCAATGGTTTGTATCAGGTTCAAATCCTGCCACTCCGACCATTAAATCAGATATTTGCAGGCGATTTCCAAGCCCCGCCAAGCCCCGCCAAGCCCCGCCAAGCTCCGACCATGCGCCAACGGCGCTGCGGTGCGGCAACCAGGTTCCCGCACAACCGCCCTTGGCAAAACCGCCGCCGCCCGCGTACCCTGCGGATCACAAAAAAATCGCCTTGGCTCAAGGCGAGACAAACAAGCCCCCGCGGCAAAGCGTGGGGCGGGAGGAGAGAACCATGACATCGTCGATCAAGTTGCTTGGGCTTAGGCTTGGGCTTAGGCCTCGCGCTGGCGCTCGCCGCGCCGGCCTCCGCCGCCGACATGAAAATGATGACCGGCCCGCAAGGCGGCTCGTGGGTTCCGCTCGGCGGCCAGTTGAAGGACATTTGGGAAAAGGCCGTTCCCGGTCTTGCCATTCAGGTCATGCCGGGCGCCGGCATCGCCAATGCCCGCGGCGTCGACGAAGGCAAGGCCGACGTCGGCTTCGGCAACTCGATCTCGACGGTTGACGGCGTGCACGGCAAGGCGCCGTTCACCAAGCCGGCAACCAATATCTGCAACCTCGCCACGCTCTATCCGCAATACTTCCAGTTCGTCGTCAACGCGGACTCGGGCATCAATTCGATTGCCGATCTCAAGGGCAAGGCGATCACCACGCAGCAGCGCGGCAATACCGGCGAACAGATCACCCGTCAGCTTCTGGAAGTTAACGGGCTTAGCTACAAGGACCTCAAGGTGAGCTTCGTCGGCTATTCCGACTCGGTGAACCAGATGAAGGACGGCCATGCCGTCGCCTTCTCGCTCGGCACTCAAATTCCCGCCGGAGCGGTCATGGATCTCGCCGCCTCACATGACATCAAGCTGCTCGATCAATCGTCGAGCTATGCGGGGATGAAGAAGCTCAATCCCGGCTATACGCCATTGACCATTCCGAAGGGCACCTACCCCAAGCAGGACAAGGACGTGCAGGTGGTCGGCTATGCCACCCACATCTTCGTGTCGTGCAAGCTGCCGGAGGCGGAGGTCTATACGATGACCAAGACGCTCGCCGACAACACCAAGACGCTGGCGACGATCGCCAAGGACATCGGACATCTGACGATCAAGGGCATGGCGGAAGACATCGGCGTGCCGTTCCATCCCGGCGCGGCGAAATTCTACAAGGAAGCCGGCATCACCGTGCAAACGCATTGACGACCTAAGGCGTAGCGCCGGCTCGCAGCAGCGCGGGCCGGCGCGCGCACGTTCGGAGCGGTATCGCTGCGCGGGCGGTTCACATGGATCTCAAGCTCGAGTGGAATTACCGCGGCGTCCTGCGCTTGGCGACGATGGCGGTCTCCGTCGTCATGGTGATCTATCACATGTGGGCCGTCGGCTTCGGCTCGCCGGAAGCGGTGTATTTTCGCGGCACGCATCTGTTGTTCGCGTTGCTGCTGACGTTCCTGATCTTCCGCGCCACCGGTAAACCGGAAAACGCGCCGGACCTGTCCGATTGGGTGTTGTTGGTGCTCGGCGCCGCGCCGATCCTCTATTTGTTCGTCAACTACGACTACATCGTCAACCGCATCTTCTACGTCGATGACCTGACCATGATGGACAAGATCATGGGCACGCTGATGACGCTCGTGCTGCTGGAAGCCACGCGGCGCGTGCTCGGCTGGGCGATGCCGATCACGGCGGTGGCGTTCCTGTTCTACGGACTGTTCATCGCGCGGCTGGAGCCACAGCGCCTGCTCGACCAGCTCTACATGACGACCGAAGGCATCTTCGGCATTCCGCTCTCGGTGTCGGCGACCTATGTCGTGATCTTCGTCGTGTTCGGCACCTTCATGGAGCGCACCGGCACCGGGCAATTGTTCATGGACTTCGCCACCGGTCTGACCGGCCACGCGACTGGCGGGCCCGGCAAGGTGGCGGTGATCTCGTCGAGCCTGTTCGGCACCATTTCCGGCAGCGCGGTCGCCAACGTCATGGTCACCGGGCAGATCAGCATCCCGTTGATGAAGCGCACCGGCTTTAAGCCCGAATTCGCCGGCGCGGTCGAAGCGGTGGCCTCGACCGGCGGACAGATCATGCCGCCGATCATGGGCGCCGCCGCCTTCGTCATGGCCGAGTTCCTCGGCGTGCCCTACAGCGAGGTGGTGATCTGGTCGATCATTCCGGCCGTGCTCTATTATCTCGCCTGCTTCTCCGCCGTGCATTTCGAAGCCAAGCGGCTCGGGCTGGTCGGCCTGCCGCGTTCCGAATTGCCGAAGCTTGGGACCGTATTTCGCACCAACGGGCATCTGTTCATCCCGGTCGGCGCCATTCTGCTGGTGATGTATTCCGGCTATAGCGCGCCGCTGGCGGCGCTTGTCGGCACGCTCGCCTGTTTCCCGGTCGCCGCCTTGCGCAAGTCGACCCGCGGCTATGTGACGTTCGAGAACCTGCTCGGCGCCATGGTCGACGGCGCGCGCAACACAATTCCAGTGGCGCTCGCCTGCGCCGCCGCCGGCATCGTCGTCGGTGTGGTGACACTGTCCGGCCTCGGCATCGTTTTCACCCAATTCGTCGTGCACCTCTCCAAGGACATGCTGCTGCCGGCGCTGATGCTGACCATGGTGGCCGGCATCGTGCTCGGCATGGGCATTCCGACCACGCCCGCCTACATCATCATGACCGCGCTGCTGGTGCCGGCGATCGTCAAGCTCGGCGTGATCGTGCCGGCTGCGCATATGTTCGCCTTCTATTTCGCCATCCTGTCGGCGATCACGCCGCCGGTGGCGCTGGCGGTGTTTGCCGCCTGCGGCATCGCCAAATCGGATCTGTGGGCGACCGGCTGGGCGGCGGTGAAGATCGGCGCCACCGGCTTCATCGTGCCCTACATGTTCGTCTACGAGCCGGCGCTGCTGATGATCGGCGACTGGCCGACCATCCTGTCGAGCTGCGTCACGGCCGGCATCGGCGTCGTGCTGTTTGCCGGCGGCCTGCACGGCTACCTGATCACCGCCACCAATTACTGGCAGCGGCCGCTGCTGGTCGATCGCCGGCCTGCTGCTGATCAAGCCGGGCTGGGAAAGCGACTTGATCGGCGCCGCGATCGCGCTGGTCATCATCACGTCGCAGGTGCTGGCCAGGCGCGCCGCGCTCAAGCCCGGAGATCGCCGCGGAATGAGCAAGCGCAAACGGCCGCAAGACCTGCGCAGCCACCGCTGGCTCGGCGTCAACGATCTGCGCGCCTTCGGCCATCGCTCGCGCCTGCGCCAGGGCGGCTATGACGCCGCCGACTTGGACCGGCAAGCCGGTGATCGGCATCATCAACACCTGGAGCGACATCAATTTCTGCCACACCCATCTGCGCGCGCGCGCCGAGGACGTCAAACGCGGCGTGCTGCAGGCCGGCGGCTTTCCGATCGAATTGCCGGCGATGTCGCTGTCGGAGCCGTTCGTCAAGCCCTCCACCATGCTCTATCGCAACCTGCTGGCGATGGAGGCCGAGGAACTGCTGCGCAGCCATCCGATCGACGGCGCGGTGCTGCTGGGCGGCTGCGACAAGACCACGCCGGGCCTGATCATGGGCGCCATCAGCATGGGCCTGCCGGCGATCTATGTGCCGGCCGGTCCCATGCTGCGCGGCAATTGGCATGGGCAAGTGCTCGGCTCCGGCTCCGACGCCTGGAAATACTGGGACGAGAAGCGCGCCGGCCGCATCACCGAGGCGCAATGGGACGAGATCGAGGGCGGCATCGCGCGCTCCTACGGCACCTGCATGGTGATGGGCACGGCGGCGACCATGATGGCGATTGCCGAAGCGCTCGGCCTGACGCTGCCGGGCGCCTCCTCGATCCCGGCGCGCCGATTCCGGGCATCCGCGCATGTGCGCGGCAGGCCGGGCGCCGCATCGTCGACATGGTGTGGGAAGACCTGACGCCGCAGAAGATTTTGACCAAAGGCGCCTTCGACAACGCCATCCGCGTGCACATGGCGATGGGCGGCTCGACCAATGCCATCATCCATGTGGTGGCGATGGCGCGCCGCGCCGGCCTTGCGCTCGACATGGAGCGCTTCGACGAGATTTCGCGCGAAGTGCCGGTGCTCGCCAATGTGCGGCCGTCGGGCGAATTCCTGATGGAGGATTTCTTCTATGCCGGCGGCCTGCGCGCGCTGATGGCCGAGCTCAAGAGCAAGCTCAACCTCGGCTGCATCACCGTCACCGGCAAGACCGTGGGCGACAACATCAAAGGCGCCGAAGTCTACAAGCGCGACATCATCCGCCCGCTCGCCGATCCGGTGTCGGGTGCGGAAGCGACCGCCGTGCTCACCGGCAATCTCGCCCCGCGCGGCTGCGTGATGAAGCCCTCGGCGGCCGAGCCGCGGCTGTTGAAGCACCGTGGGCCGGCCATCGCCTTCGACGACTACAACCACATGGCGCGCGAGGTCGAGCGCGACGATCTCGAGGTCACGCCCGACCACGTCCTGGTGCTCAAGAACGGCGGGCCCAAAGGCGGCCCCGGCATGCCGGAATGGGGCATGCTGCCGATCCCGACAAAGCTGCTGAAGGCCGGCGTCAAGGACATGCTGCGCATTTCCGACGCGCGCATGAGCGGCACCAGCTACGGCGCCTGCATTCTGCACGTCGCGCCGGAGAGCTTCGTCGGCGGCCCGCTCGCCTTCGTGAAGACCGGCGACGAGATCGAGGTCGACGTGGCGGCCCGCCGCATCCATCTCGACGTTTCGGACGCCGAGCTGGCCCGCCGCAAGGCCGCCTGGAAGCAGCCGAAGCCGCGTTATCCGCGCGGCTACGGCGCGCTCTATTCGGCGCATATCGGCCAGGCCGACGAAGGCTGCGATTTCGATTTTCTGGCGCCGCTGGGTGCGATTCCCGAGCCGGAAATTCATTGAAGGCGCGCGGCCGCGCACATTCGATTTAGAAAAATTCTCAACTGCGCTGATTAGAATGTTCTAATGTTTGCCGCGCGCATTGACACGTGCGCGAAAAATCCTCGAAAGTGATTTCGCCGCGCATCCCGCGCGGCCCTGATTGCCGGGCCTTGAACCCGGCGTATGAGGACAGCAATGCGTATCGTTTCGTTGCGCGCGCGCGATTGTTTTCGCCGCGCCGGTTGTCATCGCAAGCGCCTTGGCCGCGCACGCGCAAGACAGCGATCCCTTCCTGCGCGAGATCGAAACCAAATACGTCTTCGGCTTCACCGAAGGCTCCGGCATCGGCCTGGAAGGCGAAAAGGAATTCTCGTTCGATACCGAGGCGCGGTTGGGCAAGAAAGGCGGCCGCTATTGGGGCAGCGAGAGCAAAGCGGAATTCGAATTCACGCCCAGCCAATATGTCCAGTTCGAATTCGGCCCGTTCGTCTCCGCGCACCGCATCAAGGACGTCACCGATCTCGACAACCGCAATGCGGTCGAATTCGGCGGCATTTTCGGCGAGATGCGCTATTTGCTGCTCGGCCGCGGCCCGTCCTCGCCGCTCTCGCTCACGCTCTCGGTGGAGCCGGAATGGCGGCGCATCGACGAGACCAGCGGCACGCGCGTGCGCAATTTCGAGCTTGAGACCAAGCTCAATGCCGATCTCGAGTTGATCAAGAACCGGCTCTATCTCGCCGCCAACCTGCTGTACGAGCCGGAGGCGACCAAGGACCCCGACCATATCGGCGCCGGCTGGGCGATGGAATCGAAGGGCGGGGTGTCGGGCGCGCTGTCGTTCCGCATCGTGCCGCAGGTGTTGATCGGCGCCGAGCTGTGGTACCTGCACCACTATGACGGCGCCTGGTTCAACCACTACACCGGCAGCGCGACGTTTCTCGGGCCGACTTTGTTCATCCAGCTCAGCCCGAAAATGTTCGTCGCGGCGGCGTGGAACGTGCAGGTGCGCGGCAGCGAGGTCGACGATCCGACCGCCAAGCTCAATCTTTCCGAATTTTCGCGCCAGCGCGCCAAGCTGAAAGTCGCCGTCGAGTTTTAACCCCTTGAGAGGCCGGTCATGACGACACGACATGCAATCGCCGCGCTCATGCTGCTCGCCGCTGCGCTGATGGCGGCGCCGGCGGCGGCCGAGCAGGGCGCTTCCCTCAGCGTCAGCATCAAGAACCACCGTTTCCAGCCGGCGGAGCTGCATGCGCCGGCCAATGTGCCGATCGTGCTGCGCGTGAAGAACCTCGACCCGACGCCGATGGAATTCGAAAGCGTCAGCCTGCGGGTGGAGAAGGTCGTGGTCGGCAACGGCGAAGGCATCATCCGGCTGCGGCCGCTCGAGCCCGGGCGCTACAGTTTTTTCGACGATTTCCACCCGCAGAGCAACGGCGTGCTGGTGGTGCGCTAGCCGGCGCGGCCTTATTACGGGCTGTTGGCCAGAAAATTCATGCCGGCCGACGCCGCGGCGCCGCCGACCACGCAAGGGATGCCGAATTCGACCTGGCCCATGACCGCCGCGGCGATACAGCCGCCCGCAATCGCGGTCTGGCCGATATAGGACCACCAAGAGGCGGTCCGTTTGTAGGCCGGCCCTTTGCTGCGCACTTCCTCGATCGCCGCCAGCGCCTGCTTGCGGATGCGCGCGGTGTCGACCGTCTCGGCCGCCTCGATCACGTCGTCAAGCTGCGCCACCACCGCCTGCGGCTGGCCGCGCGCCTTGCGCGAGCTCTTGAGCATGCCGAGCAGCACGGAATCGTGCATGGCGTTGCTGCTGAGGCTGTATTTCGCCATGCTGCCGATGGTCAGCCGCTCGGCGTCGTCGTGGTCGGCGGCCAGCGGCAACATGGCGATGATGTGCATGACCGGGCCGTAGCTGCCGGTCGCGAAATAATAGCCCCACAGCACGTCGAGCACTTCCGCGCTCGGCTCCAGGACGGTCGGGCGCGGACTAGCGCCGAGCATGGTGTCGAGATGCAGGTTCTTGCGCATGCGCTGCCAGGTGCTGGGACTCGGCGGCACCTCGAATTTAGCGAGCGTCGCCATCTTGCCGGAGATGTAGCGGTCGCTGAGCACGTGGTAACGCGGCATGCGGCAGGCAAAGCGGCGCAGCAGCACCTGCCAGTTGGGCAGGCCGGAATAGGCGATCGCGCGCATGACGATCCAGCGGTCGCGCTCTTGCACCGTCAGGCTGCGGGCGGCGATTTCCTCGGCCGCATCGGGATTTTCGGTCAGCACGCCGGCGAGGAAGCCGACATAGACGCCGGCGCGCTCGGGGTTTTCCAGCGCGCCGAAGCGGCTGAGCGCGCGCAAGGCGATGGGCACGCTCGCCGGATCGGGATGCTGGCGATAGGTGCTGATCCAGTGCAGCACGGCGTCGATCGAGATCTGATCGGCCGCGCGGATCGGCGCGGCTTTCGCCGGCGCCAGGACAAGCAACGCGAACAAGCCGGCGATCAGGCAGCGCATGTCCCCTCCGCAAGTTCCCCCAACCGGGGCGGAGTCGAGCAATGGCTCGCGATTTTTTCGTGGGCACTCATAGGCAAAGTCGTGGCGGAAAACGTCACACCGCCTGTCTCAAAATGGGAAAGCCATTGACGGCGGCGGCCCGCAATGGGCATCTGCTTGGCTCGCATGGCCGAGGACATCCCCTTCGACAAGTCGCTCGATCTTACGCCCGACCGGGCGGACGAGGCCGTGCCCGGCGTGCGCCGCGTGATGGCGAACAATCCCGGCCCGTTCACCTTCAAGGGCACCGTCAGCTACATCATCGGCAAGGGCAGCGTCGCCATCGTCGATCCCGGCCCCGACGATCCGGCCCATATCGGCGCTTTGCTCGACGCCGTGCGCAACGAGACGGTGAGCGCGATCTTCGTCACCCACACCCATCGCGACCACTCGCCGGCGGTGCCCGCAATCAAGGCCGCCACCGGCGCCATTGTCTATGCCGAAGGCCCGCACCGCGCCGCGCGGCCTTTGCATATCGGCGAGCACAATCCGCTCGACGCCAGCGCCGACCGCGATTTCAAACCCGACGTCGCGCTCGCCGACGGCGCGGTGGTGGAGGGCAAGGGCTGGACCATCCAAGGCGTGACGACGCCCGGCCACACCGCCAACCACATGTGCTTCGCGCTCAAGGACAGCAATCTGCTGTTCGCCGGCGATCACGTGATGGCCTGGGCGACATCGATCGTGGCCCCGCCCGACGGCGCCATGAGCGATTACATGGCCTCGCTCAACAAGCTCGCCGCGCGCGCCGAAACGCTCTATCTGCCCGGCCACGGGCCGGCGATCACCGACGCGCCGCGCTTCGTCAATTATTACATCCTGCACCGCAAGGCGCGCGAAGCCTCGATCCTGCACCGGCTGGGCAAGGGCGAAAGCGATATCGCATCGATCGTGCGCGCGATCTATATCGGCATCGATCCGCGCCTCACCGGCGCCGCCGGCCTTTCGGTGCTGGCGCATCTGGAGGATCTCACCGCGCGCGGGCTGGTGGCGACCGACGGGCAGCCGGCGATCGACGGCGTCTTCCGGTTGGTTGGCTAGGCCTACCGCCGCGCCGGCCGCTTCGGCGCCGGCTTCTTCTTCGGCGGTTCTTTTTCTTTCGGCTCCGGCCGCGCCGGCGCGGCCAGCGCGTCGCCCATGGCGTCGTCGATGTCGGAGAGCAGCGCAACGACGCGGCGCGCATTGGCGCCGAAATCATGCGTGCCGTAGCGCGAGGCCGAGCGCACGTCGATGCGCGTGCCGGCGCCGGCCGCGCTCACGCGCACCACCACGTCGTCGCGGAAGCCCATGATCAGCGTGCGCGCCACCGCTTCGATTTCGCCCGGCCGTCCGCGCGCAGGCGCTGCCGTGTCGAGGATGTGCCACTTGCGCTTGGTGACGACGGCGAGCGCCACCTTGTAGGCGAGCGCCGCCGGCGCCTCGGATTGCAGCGCCTCGATGTCGGGATAGGCCGCGTGCTGGAGCGCGGCCACGCGCGCGCCGGGATACTCATTGCTGCCGCGCGGCCGCAGGCGCGCGAGCTGGCCGAAACGCGGCGGGTTGGCCGTGTCGGTGGTGACGTCGTTGATCGCCGGCAGCTTGCTCGCGCGATAGGTGAGATAGCCCGGATAGGCGAGCAGCATGAGCCCGAGAAAAAGCGCGCCGACCGCGCGCCCGATCCCGGTCAATCCCTGCCGCCAGATTGTCACGAAGGCGGCCAAGGCGAGCAGGATGGCAAGCCCGGCGAAGATCAGCGCGGCCGCGAAGGTGGCAAGCGCCGGTCCCATGTCCAGCAAGTCGACGCGCACGATGATGACCGAGAGCGCGGCGACCGCGAGCGAAAACCAGGCAAAACGCGCCGCCCATGCCGCCAGCCGCGACATCGGAACGTCGAAAATAGGGCCGCGCGTCATGCTTCTCATCGCGCAAACTCGCCTCCAGGCCGCCGCAGGGGCGTCATGGATAGAGCGAAGCGGGAGGTGAGGCAATCGGGGGCTAAGGGCCGCCGCGGTCTTTGGAATTTGCCCGCCTTAATTTCGGCGGCGCGCGCTCGGCGATATTCGACGACGATGCCCTGTTCGCGGCCGCGCTGCCGGAACTCGAAGCTGCCAGAGCACCGACATCACAAGCAATTCACCATCGACAATGCATGAGATTTAGCTCCAATAGCGGCTATCTTTCCGCTGGCCGCAAGCGTACGGTTTTTGCTCGTGATGCCTGTTGGAACCTGCCGACGTTTTTAATCGACCTCGCCCGTTAGCGGTCAGAATTATCGATAACCTGCGAATTTTCGGCACAGCAGACCTCTAAACAGAAAAGCCGGGAAGGGCGGCCGCCGGGTGCGCCGACCTTTACGATTGCCCATGCGCGGGCAAGGTCAGGAGACCGTTTGGCCGATAGCGTCGCGCAAAGTCACGGGGACAACCGCCTGCTTGCGGCCATGTCGCCCGAAACGCTGGCGCTGATGGGGCGCGACTTGCGGGCAATATCCTTGACGCAAGGCGCGTCGATCTATGAGCCCGGCGATCCGCTCGATGAGATCTACTTTCCGCAAACCGGAATGATATCGCTGCTGGTCGTCACCAAGGACGGCGGCAGCATCGAGACCGCGACCGTCGGCCGCGAGGGCGCCGTCGGCCTGCATCGCGGGCTCGGCGCGCGCCGCTCGTTCACGCGCGCCAACACGCAGATCGCCGGCAGGTTCTCGGTCATCCGCGCCGCCCAATTCGCGCCGATCGTGCGCGAGGATAGCGCGCTGCGCGACCTGATCGCGCGTTACACCGAAGTGCTGTGGGCCGAGGCGCAGCAGATCGCGGCCTGCAACGCCGTGCACGACGCCTCCTCGCGGCTCTGCCGCTGGCTGTTGCAGAGCGCCGACCGCATCGGCAGCCATAAAGTGACTTTGACCCAGGAGTTCCTGGCGCAGATGCTCGGCGTGCGGCGCACCACCGTCACGCTGCTGGCGCAATCGATTCAGAAAAAGGGCCTGATCAAATACAGCCGCGGCCAAATCACCATTCTCGACCGCCCCGGTCTGGAGGCCTGCGCCTGCGAATGCTATGACGTCATTCGCCATGACAAGCTTCCGCTCAAACTCGGCGTGAAACTCTAGGCGCCCTTCACTCCGCCGCCTGCACGCTCGGCAGCCGGTAGTCCTTGAACTGCGCCCGCAGCGTCATCTTCTGGATCTTGCCGGTCGCCGTGTGCGGGATTTCGTCGACGAAGGCGACGTCGTCCGGCATCCACCATTTGGCGATCTTGCCCTGCATGAAGCCGAGGATGTCTTCCTTGGTGGCCGTCTCGCCCTTCTTGAGCACGATCACCAGCAGCGGCCGCTCGTCCCATTTCGGATGCGCGATGCCGATGGCGGCTGCTTCCGCCACCTTCGGATGGCCGACCGCCAGGTTCTCCAGATCGATCGTGGAAATCCATTCGCCGCCCGACTTGATCACGTCCTTGGCGCGGTCGGTGATCTGCATGTAGCCGTATTTGTCGATGGTCGCGACGTCGCCGGTGTCGAACCAGCCGTCGGCCTCGAACACCGGATCGTTGTCGACCTTGTAATAGGCGCGCGCCACCGCCGGCCCGCGCACCTTCAGCCGGCCGAAGGTCTTGCCGTCCCACGGCAGTTCCTTGCCGGCATCGTCGGTGATCTTCATGTCCACGCCGAACGGCGCATGGCCGGCCTTCTGCTGCACGTCGAGCCGCGCCTCGCCGGTCAGCCCCGCATATTCCGGCTTCATGGTGCAGAGCGAGCCGAGCGGGCTCATCTCGGTCATGCCCCAGGCGTGGATGACCTCGACGCCATAGACGTCCTGGAAGGTCTTGGTCATGGCGCGCGGGCAGGCCGAGCCGCCGATCACCACGCGCTTCAAGTCGGGCAGCTTGCCGCCGGTCTTCTCCAGGTCGTGCAGCAGCATCAGCCACACCGTCGGCACCGCGGCGGTGAAGCTCACTTTGTATTTGGTGAGCAACTCGTAGATCGAGGCCCCGTCCATCTTGGCGCCCGGCATCACCAGCGTGGCGCCGACCATCGGCGTGGTGAAGGCGAGCCCCCAGCAATTGGCGTGGAACATCGGCACCACCGGCATCACCACGTCGCGCGAGCGAGATGCCTTTGGAGTCCGGCAGCGCCGCGATGAAGGCGTGCAGCACGTTGGAGCGGTGCGAATAGAGCACGCCCTTGGGATTGCCGGTGGTGCCCGAGGTGTAGCACATGCCGGCGGCGGTGTTCTCGTCGAACTGGCGCCATTCGAAATCGCCGTCGACCTCCGCGATCCAGTCCTCGTAGGCGACGGCGTTTTTCAGCGTGGTCTTGGGCATGTGGGCGGCGTCGGTGAGGATGACGTAGCGCTCGATGCTCGGCAGCTTGTCGGCGATCTTTTCCAAGATCGGCACGAAGGTCAGATCGGTGATCAGCATGCGGTCTGCGGCATCGTTCACGATCCAGGCGATCTGGTCGGGGAACAGGCGCGGGTTGACCGTGTGGTAGATCGCGCCGAGGCCGAGGATGCCGTACCAGACTTCGAGGTGCCGCCAGGTGTTCCAGGCCAGCGTCGCCACCCGGTCGCCGAGTTTGATGCCGTCCTTCTCCAGCCGCTGCGCCACCTTCTTGGCGCGGGCGCGGATGTCGGCGTAATTGGTCTCGACCAACGGCCCTTCGATCGAGCGCGTGATGACCTTGCGCTCGCCGTGATATTTGGCGGCATGGTCGATGATGCGATGGCACAGCATCGGCCAGTCCTGCATCAAGCCGAGCATGGCATTCCCCTCCGATTGAGCTTTTTGGACCGGCGCCCCTCGCCGGCCGGGCCTTTTTGACTTGCGCATGATCTTATCCGAAAACCGGTACCCACTTTTCGGGTTCATGCGCTAGGTTAGCCGGAGCGGCGTCCCGCGCAAGCGTTCCCGCGCGCGCGCCCCGCATAAATGCCGCAATTGCGGCCCGACAGTGCCATTCCATGCGGCTGCCGATCGCGATCCTGCTGCTGACGGGCCTGGGCTGCGGCGTTGCCGCCGCCGAGCCGGTGCCGCTGCCGCGTCCGCGGCCGCCGATCTGGGCCGAGCCCTATACCTTTGCCGAGGCGGTCGCCGGCCTCGATTTCAACGCAGCCGACGTCACCGACACGCCGACCGCTTGCGATACCCGGCTCGCCGGCCTGGCCGAGATCGAGCCGATGCCGCGGCTGATCGGGCCGGAGACCTGCGGCGGCGGCGACCTGGTCGAAGCTCGACGGCCGTGCTGCTGCCCGACAAGAGCCGCGTCGCCATCCAGCCGCCGGCGCTGCTCAACTGCGGCATGGCGGAGTCGCTCGCCTCCTGGCTGCGCGATGAGGCGGCGCCGCGCGTCGCCCAACTCGGCAGCGCGCTCACCGCTATCGAGAACTACGATTCCTACGAATGCCGGCCGCGCAACCGCGTCGTCGGCGCCAAGCTGTCCGAGCATGCCCATGGCGACGCCCTCGACCTGCGCGCGCTTCATCTCGCCGACGGCCGCCGCCTCGAATTAACCGACGTCAAGGTCGACAAGCCGCTGCGCGTGGCTTTGCGCGAAACCGCCTGCCACCGCTTCACCACCGTGCTCGGTCCCGGCGAACCGTTTCACGAGGGCCACATCCACCTCGACACGATCGAGCGCCGCGCCGGCTACCGCATCTGCCAATGGGACGTGCGCGAGCCGCCGCCGGCCATCCCGCTGCCGCGCCCGCGGCCGGCCGAAGCCGATGCCGCCGTTAATCATTCCACCAAACTCTAAGCGTCCGTCCATTTTCCTTTCACGGTTGCGTGGCTAGCTCTTGCCCATGACCCTCCGCAAAGCTCCCGACAGCCTGGCCCCTGCGCCCGGCGGCCTTTCCCGGCGCGGCCTCATCAAGGCCGGGCTCGGCCTCGCCGGCTTTGCCGGCATGCTGATGCCGAGCACGGCGGCCTATGCCGCGGTCGAAGCCGCCACCAACCTCGTCGTCACCAATTACCGGCTCAGCCCGCCGGGCTGGCGCAAAGGCCAGCGTCTCACCATCACGGCCATCGCCGACCTGCATGCCGGCGGGCCCAATATGGGCATCGCGCGCGTGCGCGCGGTGGTCGATGCCGCGCAGGCGCTCAAGTCCGATCTGATCGTGGTGCTGGGCGACTATTTCGCCACCCACCGTTTCGTCACCGAGGTGGTGCCGCCGGCGGCCTGGGCGGGCGAGCTCGCGCGCCTTTCCGCCCCGCTCGGCGTCTATGCCATTCTCGGCAATCACGACTGGTGGTACGGGCTTGGCCCCACGCGCCATGCGCTCGCGACGATCGGCATGCCGCTGCATGGAAAACGACGCCGTGCTGCTCGGCCGGGAGGGCCAGCGCTTCTGGCTGGCCGGCCTCGGCGACCAGCTCGCGCATTGGCTCGGGCCCGGCCGCTTCCGCGGCGCCGACGACCTGCCCGGCACGCTGGCGCGCGTCACCACCGACGATCCGGTGATCCTGCTGGCGCACGAGCCGGACATTTTCACAACTGTGCCGGCCCGCGTTGCGCTCACGCTCGCCGGCCACACCCATGGCGGCCAGATCCGCCTGCCGTTCATGCCGCCGGTCTGGGCGCCGTCGGAATACGGCGCACGCTTTGCCTATGGCCACATCGTCGAGCGCGACCGCCATCTGATCGTCTCGGGCGGGCTGGGGTGTTCCAAGGTGCCGCTGCGGCTGGGCGTGCCGCCGGAAATCCTGCGCATCGAATTGGGCAGTGCTTAAACGAAAACGGCGCCGCGAGGGCGCCGTTTGAAATTTGAATTTCAGTCAGCTCAGGGCACGTAGCCGCGGCCGCTCGAGGCCAGCCGCGGATTGAACGGCGAGTCGCCCTGGCCCGGCGCCAGCACGACAACGACCGTGCCCGATCTTGACCCGCTTGTAGAGGTCGATGACGTCCTCGTTGGTCATGCGGATGCAGCCCGAGGAAATGGCCTGGCCGATATATTCCGGCTGGTTGGTGCCGTGGATGCGGTAGAGCGTGTCCTTGTTGCCCTCGAACAGATACATGGCGCGCGCGCCCATCGGGTTCTGCGGGCCGGGGCTGACAAAGGCCGGCACGTCCAGACGCGACCGCTCGCTCGGCGGTCGGCGTCCATGACGGCCATTCGGTCATGCGCCCGACCTTGGCCACGCCCGACCAGGCCATGGCTTCCTCGCCGACGGTCACGCCGTAGCGGATCGCCTTGCCGCCGGGCAGCACGTAATAGAGGTAGCGCGAGTCGGAATCGATCACGATCGTTCCGGGCGCTTCCTTGCGGTGATAGCTGACGATATGGCGCTGATAGGGATCCGCAATCTCGACCTTCTCGTAAGGCGCGGCCGCCAGCAGCTTCTTGTCGCGCGGCGTCAGATTGGCTTCCGACGCCGGCTCGATCGTGGACTGCATGCAGCCGCCAAGCACGACGCCGACGCCGAATAGCACCACCGTCAACCCACGTAAGGCCATTAGCTTCCTCTTTTTCTCGCGTTTCCGCCGCCTTATGGGCGCCGGCAGCCCCCATCGAGTCCCCGTGGGGCTATTAACCGAAAAAACCGCGCGCATTGCCACGCTTTCCAGCCCTTTCACAGGCCCTTCCTGTGGACCTGTTGCAGGAATGCCGCACCCGCGGAACCCGGCCGGGCAAGGCTGGCCGGGACCGCTGATTTCCGGAGCTTGCCGGTAAGTCGTTAAGGCGGGGTTTACCTTAACCGCCGGTATATGGCGCCCCATAGAGCGAACTTGGCGCAAACTTGGTGCGAGTTCCACGACGCGTGCCAAATGTCACGATAGGACACGATTGCCCGCGCAATTCCGCCCCAGTCGATGACCATAGTTCCGTGCAGGACAACGCCTGAGACGAATGGGAAAAGGGACGACAATGAAAGTGACCAAGGCAGCCGAGCAGAGCCAAGACTGCCCGGGCGCCAATCCACCAAGCTCGACGACCGCTACGGCAAGATCGGGATTTCGGCGGTTGCCGCCGCCCTGCGTCATCAGGGCGAGCTGCGCAATCCGCGCGAGGCGCACGCCAGCACCCTCGACACCGCCGCCGGCTAGCAGCGCCGCCGGCCTCAGGCTCCGCTGCCCGTCAATCATTGCCGCATTCGCGCGCGCGCCCCGCGCCGGGTCACCGGCCGCGGCGCCGGCGTTTTATTGTCTTGCGCAATCCGGCGCGATTGGGTCATGAGAGGCGATCTGATCGCGGGTAGGGTTCATGCTGTCGGTCTACGTTCCGAAGGGCGCCTCGCTCCAGCGCATCCCGGCTGAAGCCGGCGAGGCGCCGCCGGAGGCCGCCGTCTGGATCGATCTCATCACGCCGACCATGCAGGAAGACAAGCTGGTCGAGCGCATGCTCGGCATCGCGGTGCCGACGCGCGAGGAGATGCAGGAGATCGAGGTCTCCAGCCGGCTCTATGTCGAGAACGGCGCGCGCTACATGACCGCGACGCTGATGTGCCACTCCGACACCATGACGCCGAAGACCACGCCGGTGACCTTCATCCTGGCCGCGCACCGCCTGGTCACCGTGCGCTACGACGAGCCGCGCCCCTTCGCCATCGTCGAGCACAAGCTCGGCCGGCTCTGCCCGCCGAAGGTGTCGGGCGACACCGTGCTGATGGATCTGCTCGACGCGGTGATCGACCGCGCCGCCGACATCCAGGAGCGCGTCGGCGCCGAGATCGACCAGATCTCGCACACCATTTTCGAGCCCGACGACGACATGGAGCCGCCGTCCTATAACGACGTGCTCAAAGCGCTCGGCCGCAAGGGCGACCTGACCTCGAAAGTGCGCGAGAGCCTGGTGTCGATCGGCCGGCTGCTGCTGTTTCTCGCCAACGAGGCCGAAGGCATGAAATGGCCGAAGGACACGCGCGCGCAATTGCAGTCGATGCAGCGCGACGTGCATCTCGCTCACCGATCACGCCAGCTATCTGACCAACAAGATCACCTTCCTGCTCGACGCCATGCTGGGCGTGGTCAACATCCAGCAGAACAACATCATCAAGATATTCTCGATCGCGGCGGTGGTGCTTCATGCCGCCGACGCTGGTCGCCTCGATCTACGGCATGAACTTCCACCACGGCATGATCGAGCTCGATTGGAGCCTACGGTTATCCGTTCGCGCTCGTCGCTGATGCTGCTCGCCGGCGTGCTGCCGCTGTTGTTCTTCAAGTGGAAGAAGTGGCTGTGAGCAGAGGCCGCTGCGGCAAATCCTGGCAAGAGCCAGATAGATTTTAACCGCCGAACGTGCGGTCTTCGCTAATCGAGACGCCCAGCGCGCCGCTCGATGCGCGCTTGCTCGACGCAGGCGATTTTCACCGGGCGAACGACCGACGGCGCCGGCAGTCCAGCGCGCTTTGAGATCGGGTATTGGCACGTCGAACGGCCAAGGCTCGTTCTCCGCACTGGTGATCATCGCCACCCAAAGCAGGCCGGTGGCCGCCAGCTTGGCGCTGGAGATGACCAGGGCAGGGCGGCGCGCATTGACGATGCCGTGCGCTCGCCGCGTCTTTTCCGCAACGCGGCGGCCGTCCGGCATTGCCGGCGTGCGCGAATTGATCGTGCCATTCGGCCGGTCGGCTTACGTTGTTCGCTATGCCTATTTGCGAGCCGCGACGAGATCGTCATCTTGCGCATCTGGCATGGCCGCGAAAACGAGAATAAGCCGCGCCGCCCTATCTGTCTTTCAAGTGGAAGAAGTGGCTGTAAAGGCCGCTACGGCAAATCCAGAAAGCCGATCAGCTTCCGCAACCGCCCGGGCGGTCTCTTTTCGAGACGCCCTGCGCGCCGCTCGATGCGCGCTTGCTCGACGCAGGCCGCGCGGCAGCACGGTCTGGCTCTTGGCCGAGACCTTAGAAAACGTCGCGGGCTTTAGTGTCTGGCGGCTCATCGCGCGAATGCTCTACTTACCGACTTACGTCTTACAGGATCGGTGCTCGCTCGCCCGCGACGAGAGGGGCAGCGTACGCTGCCCGCCGCCGCAAGTCCTTGAAAACTCAAATAAGAAAAAATTCGTGAAACTTATCCCCCCTCGCTCAAGCGCGATTATCTTGGGCGTATCCCGCCCCATACCGAGGGGTGTCTGATCAGCATCTTCAGATGCGGGGCGGGGAGCGGTGGCCGGGGAATTCCTTTGCATCGGAGATGCGGTGCAAAGTCCCGGCGGTCCAAGCCGCAGACGTCCCGGCGCGCCAGCCGCGCGCCACGGGGCCCCGTGATGGCGGGGCCGGCGACCGGTCACAGGTCGCTGCCGGTCCCGACCTGGGCCCAGAGCGGTGGATAGGCGGCCTGACAATCCGCAAGGAGAGGAGGGTTGCCTGAAAGGGTACGTCCACCGGGGGCGACTGCGGAGCAAACCTACAAACACCGCGCGCGGGACGCCATCGGACTTGGCGGACTTGCGGAACTACCGGTTTCGACAAGCCTCGATGTCGCGAGGTGTCGAGGCCCGCGGGTCCGAGCGTTCTTGTTTGCGCCTACTTGCGTGAACTTGGATGCGCCCGGGACCCTTGGCGTCCCGCGCGCCCTCGGTTTCCGGGGGCAGCGGAAATGGGAATGCGGCTTACCCCGGGCCGACCAAAGAATAGGGGCGATGGCGCTTGCCTGGCGCGACCTGCCGCCCGCACTGACGCTTCGGCCTGGTTACCGATTGGTTGCCGGCTATGACCGAACTTCTGCAAAGCCGTAGTCCCGGCATTAAAGGATATCTTGCTACGGTCGATTGCGCAGGGCATTCGCAAATGCAGACCGTAGCCGCGCTGATCCCGTATTCGCTGGCCGATTGTTTGGCCTTTGTCGTTGCGGCCGTGCTTCCCGGCATGCCCAACAGCGTATTGATGACGTTTGGTGTGATGATCCTGGCCAGCGGCTGGAAGTTCGCGATCTTTGCGGCCTTCGGCTATTACCTGCTGCAATTCCTGATCGGCGGCGACAACGCCTACGACTGATCCGCCTCACACGTGCTGCCCGCCGTTGATGTGAATCTCCGCGCCGTTCACGTAACTGCTCATGTCCGTGCACAGCACGTAGATGATCTTGGCCACCTCGTCGGGCGTGCCGAGCCGTTGCAGCGGGATCTGCTCGACGATCTTGTCGGTGCCGGGCGACAAAATCGCGGTGTCGATCTCGCCCGGCGCAATGGAGTTGACGCGAATGCCGAGCCGGCCGAAGTCGCTCGCCATCTCGCGCGTGAGCGAGGCGAGCGCCGCCTTCGAGGTGGCGTAAGCAGCGCCGGCGAAGGGATGCACGCGCGAGCCGGCGATCGAGGTGACGTTGACCACCGAGCCTTTGACGGCTTTCAGTTCCTCGACCAGTCCGCGCGCCAGCATGATCGGCGCGAAGAAGTTGACCTGGAACACGTGGTGCCAGACGTCGATGGTGGTATCGAGCGAGCCGAGCCGCTGGCCGCCCGCGGCCTTGGGCGAGATCGCCGCGTTGTTGACCAGCGCGTGCAACTCGGCGCTGTCGAGCCGGCCCTTGATCTCCTCGATCGCGGCGAGCGTGTTGGCCTCGTCGGCGAGATCGACCTGGATGTGGTCCTCGGGTCCGGCGTCCCACGGGCAATTCTCCGGGAACGGGTGGCGCGAGCAGGTGATCACGCGCCAGCCGGCGGCCGAGAAGCGCTTGACGGTCGCGTGCCCGATGCCGCGGCTCGCCCCGGTGAGGAGCAGCGTGCGGCGTGGCTGGTTGGTTTGCGAACTTGGCATCAGGGATAAAGCCTCGTCTTGCTCCACGCGCCGCCGGGCCGCTCGCGGCGGAATTCGATGCGGTCGTGCAGGCGGAAGGGGCGGTCCTGCCAGAATTCGATTTGCATCGGCACGATGCGGTAGCCGGACCAATAAGGCGGCCGCGGCACCTCGCCGATGCGCGTATTTGGCGGCATAGAGCGCCACCGCCTTCTCGAAGGCGAGCCGGCTTTCCAGCGGCGAGGATTGCTTGCTCGCCCAGGCGCCGATCTGCGCCTGCTTGGCGCGGGTGGCGAAGTAGGTATCGGCTTCCTGCGCCGTCACCTTCTCGACCGGCCCGCGCACGCGCACCTGCCGGTTGGAGCGACTTCCAATGGAACACCAGCGCCGCTGCCGGGTGGGCATCGAGCTCGCGGCCCTTGGCGCTTTCCATGTTGGTGTAGAAGACGAAGCCGCGCTCGTCGGCGCCCTTGAGCAGCACCATGCGGGCATTGGGCAGCCCGTCGGCATCGACGGTCGCCAGCGTCATGGCGGTCGGATCGCGCGGTTCGGCCTCGGTTGCGTCGGCCAGCCAGGCGGCAAACAGCCGAAAAGGCTCGTCCGCGGCGGTGAAATCACCAGTCGTTAACCAGGTTGGGTGTTCAATTGGCGCCGTGTCGGACATCTTTTGGAGCGCTCGCGTGGCCAGGGCAGGCAGGCGTTATTGCCGCCTTTATAGTGGATGTACGCCTGCGCGCCTATGGCGCGGCCAGGCCTGCGCCGCGGCCCTGCTATTGGCGCTGTCCGGCGGCGGCTGCAGCATGTCCCGCCAATTCGACAGCTTCTTCGGCGGCGGCGACAAAACCGATACCACCGGCTCGATCACGCCGCCGCCCGGCACCAAGCAAGCGGCCGACCTGCCGCCCGACGGCGATCTCGCCTATGCCCGCGCCGCCGCCAGCGAGGTGCTCCGCCGCAACGAGAAGGACGCCAGCCTGCCTTGGGCAAACCCCACGAGCGGCGCGCGCGGCACCGTGACCCCGATCGCCTCGGCCTATAGCCAGGACGGCCAGACCTGCCGGAATTTCCTGGCGAGCTACGTCAACGGCAACGCCGCGTCCTGGCTGCACGGGCGAAGCCTGCAAGCAGGCCAAGGGCGCCTGGGAAGTGCGCAGCCTCAAGCCCTGGAAGCGCTCCTGACGCGCGCAAGCGCGATCCGATTGCATCCGGACGCGTGGAACCCCACATTGCGGGTTCGAGTCGGCTGATTTCCACGGAGATTGACGGGATGCGCGACCCCTACGAGATCCTGGGGGTATCGAAGGGTGCCGGCGAGGGCGAGATCAAAAGCGCCTACCGCAAGCTCGCCAAGAAACTCCACCCCGACGCCAACAAGCACGATCCGAAGGCGGCCTCGCGCTTTGCCGAGATCACCGCCGCTTACGAGATCGTCGGCGACGACGACAAGCGCAAGGCCTTCGACCGCGGCGAGATCGACGCCGAGGGCAAGCCGCGCTTTCAAGGCTACGAAGGCTACGGCGCGCAGCCCGGCGGCGGCGGTTTCCGGCAGGGCCCCGGCGGCGCCCATTTCGAAAACTTCAGCTTCGGCCCCGACGGCTTCCAGCGCCGCGGCGCGGGCGGCGGTGGCCGCTTCGGCGGCGGCGGCGGCGCAGGTGGCGGTTTCGAAGACATTCTGCGCAACATGTTTGGCGGCGCTACGCGCGGCGGCGGCGGCGCGCAGTTCGAGCCGGAGGAGTTCGGCGCCCCCACCACGGGCCAAGACCTGCACGCCGCGCTCACCATCTCGCTCGCGGACGCCGCCAAGGGCGCCAAGGCGCGCGTGCACCTTCCCACCGGCAAAGATGTCGAGGTCAAGATCCCGGCCGGCCTGCTGAGCGGTCAGCAGATCAGGCTCAAAGGGCAGGGCTGGCCGAGCGCCACCGGCAAGGCGGGCGACGCGTTGATCACCGTCAATGTCGCGCCGCATCCGCTGTTCACGCCGGACGGCTCCGATCTGCGGCTCGATCTGCCGATCACGCTTTATGAGGCGGCGCTCGGCGGCAAAGTGCGGGTGCCGACGCTCGACGGCGCGGTCGAATTGGCGATCCCCCCCGGCACCGGCTCCGGCCGCACCTTCCGCCTCAAGGGCAAGGGCCTCAAGACCAAGAGCGGCACCGGCGACCTGCTCGCCACCGCGCGCATCGTGCTGCCCGAGCGCTCCGACGAGGCGTTCAAGGACATGATGAAAAACTGGCGCGACGAGAAGCCTTACGACCCGCGCAGCGATATGGAGTGACGCGCGCGTTTAGGACTTGCGCGCGCCGCTCTTGTCCACCTGCTCGTAGACCGTCTTGGTGATCGTCTCGAGCCGGTCGCGGTCGGCCGGTCCGCTCACCACATAGGCGACCTTGTTGTCGACCCAGTAGAACGCCGCCGAGCGCTCGTCGCTCTTGTAGCGCAGCGCGCTTTCCGGCGCCGTCGCCTTGGCGCAATAGATGGTGAAGCGCTCGCCCGAGGCGCTCTCATACATGTAGAACGCCGCCGCCTCGCCGGTCGGCCCCGGCAGCAGCCGGCCGCCGACCAGCTTGAGCCCGATCGATTCCAGGTCGGGGACTTGCAGCGCCGCGCCAAACCGCTTCGACAGCCATTGCGTCATATGCGCCCGTTCGCTGCCCGGCACTTCGACCGGATGGCGGACCTCGACCACGTAGAGCTTGTAGGCATCGAGCGCGTCGGCGGTGATGGTGCTGAAGCTGCTGGGGGCGGCGGCCGATGCGCCGCGCGCAATCCAACCGGTGCCGCCGCCGATCACGAATGCGAGGACGCGCTGCGGCGGCCAGCCCGGCAAGCGAACGCCGGCCCGCCCCGCTCTGCCGCATGATCTGCTCGAGCTTGAGCCGCGCGGGCACCGGTTCGTCGGCGGCGCCACCGTAGCGCGCGCGGATGGCTTCGGCCTGCGCCCGCCAGGCGGCGACGGTCGCGGCCTGCTCGGGATTTGCAGCAAGCCAATTGGCAACGGCCTCTTTGCGATCGGCGAGAAGTTCGCCGTCGACATAGGCGTGCAGCTCGTCCTCGGTTACGGGGGAGTTGCGATCGGTCATGGCTTCACCTTGTCCTTCATTTCACGCGGCGCAGCGCCGGGCGCCCGCCGTCGAGATAGGTTTTGATCTGAACGCGCGCACGCGCCAGACGCGACATCACAGTCCCGATCGGCACGCCTTGCACGTCGGCGACCTCGCGGTAGCTCAAGCCCTCCAGCACCACCAGCAGCAAGGCGGTGCGCTGCTCGTCAACCAGCATGGCCAGCGCGCGCTCGATGTCGCGGCCGCCTGCTTCCGGCCCTGCAAGATCGGGCGCATCGTTGTCCTCGAGCGGCGACAAGACCGGCCGCCGCGCCAGCGAGCGCAATCGGTTGCGGTTGAGGTTGGTCAGGATCGTGTACAGCCAGCTCCTGACCTCGTCGCCCTGCGAACAGATGCTCGGACCGCAGCGCCCGCACCAGCGTGTCCTGCACCAGGTCGTCGGCGGTGTCGGCGTCGCGCGTCAGCGCCCGCGCGTAACGGCGCAGCGCCGGGATCGCCGCTTCGACCTTCTGGCGGAACGTGGGCAAGCCGGCCCTCCCTAATTCGCGAACAACTCATGCCGCGCCGTGGCGCCGTCGATCATCAGGAAAAACCCCGCGAATCCGATGGTATTCCCTAAATCGAATGGAATTAACAGTGCTCGGCGCTCGATCGGGCCGCTTGCTTGATGGCCCAATGACCCTATGCCATACGAAAGAGCCGGCGCTGCCCGGCCAGCGGGGACGTCCATGCCGGAAACTTCGGGTTTGATGCGCGGCAAACGCGGCCTGATCATGGGCGTGGCCAATAATCGTTCGATCGCCTGGGGCATCGCGCGTGCCTGTCGCGAGCAGGGCGCCGAGCTTGCCTTCACCTATCAGGGCGATGCGCTCAAGAAGCGGGTCGGGCCGCTGGCCGAGGAAGTGGGCGGCCTGGTGGTCGGCCATTGCGACGTCACCGATCCGAAATCCATCGACGCGGTGTTCAGCGCCGTGCAGTCGGCCTGGGGCTCGCTCGATTTCCTGCTGCACGCCATCGCCTTTTCCGACAAGGACCAGCTCGACGGCCGCTATGTCGACACCACCCAGGACAATTTCGTCAACACCATGCTGGTGAGCTGCTATTCATTCACTTCGGTCGTGCAGCGCGCGGAAAAGCTGATGACCAACGGCGGCTCCCTGCTCACGCTCACTTACTACGGCGCCGAAAAGTGGATGCCGCATTATAACGTGATGGGCCTGGCCAAGGCCGCGCTGGAATCCTCGGTGCGCTATCTGGCCGCCGATCTGGGCGTCAAGAACATCCGCGTCAACGCGATCTCATCCGGGCCGATCAAGACGCTGGCCGCCTCCGGCATCGGCGACTTCCGCTATATTCTGAAGTGGAACGAGTACAACACGCCGCTGCGGCGCAACGTGACGCTGGAGGATGTCGGCAAGGCCGGCGTCTATTTCCTCTCCGACATGTCGAGCGGGGTGACCGGGGAAGTCCATCACGTCGACGCCGGCTATCACATCGTCGGCATCAAGCATCCCGACGCGCCGGACATCACGGTGGGCGACTAGCGCGCTTCATGGCTGCGCCCACCATCTATTACATCCGCCACGGCGAGACCGACTGGAACGTCGAGGGCCGCCTGCAAGGCCAGCGTGATGTGCCGCTCAATGCGCGCGGCCGCGCGCAGGCCGCCCATTGCGGCGAGGTGCTGCGCGATCTGTTCGCCAAGCAAAGCATCGATCCCGCCGCGCTCGATTTCGTGTCGAGCCCGCTCGGCCGCGCGCGCCAGACCATGGAATTGGCGCGCCCGGCGCTCGGTCTTGCACCCGACGGCTACCGGATCGAGCCGCGGCTCATCGAAATCTCCTTCGGCGACTGGGAGGGCTTCACCATCGCCCAACTGCGCTTGCGCGATCCGCAACGCATCGCGGCGCGCGAGCACGACAAATGGCACTTCGTGGCGCCGGGCAAAGGCGAGAGCTACAAGGCGGTCGCCGCGCGTATGCGCGCTTGGTACGACGGCTTGCAGCGCGACACGGTGGTCACCGCGCATGGCGGCACCGCGCGCGGATTGATGGCCTCGCTCGGCATCGCCAAGCCGGCCGCGGCGCCGCTCATCGATATCGCGCAGGGCGTGGTTTACGTGTTCGCGGGCGAGACGCTCACGCGTTATGCCTAAAACGGCCCTCGTCGTTGGACGAGTGCTATTTGACCGCAGCACAGGCGCGCGGTACGAACTTCGCGCAAAGCGATAACAGCCATGTCGTTCAACACGTTCGGCCATCTCTTCCGGTTCACCAGCTTCGGCGAAAGCCACGGGGCGGCGATCGGCTGCGTGGTCGACGGCTGCCCACCGCGCATCCCGCTGGAAGCCGCCGACATCCAGCAATATCTCGACAAGCGCCGGCCCGGGCAGTCGCGCTTCACCACTCAGCGCCAGGAGCCCGACGCGGTGAAGATCATGTCCGGCGTCTTCACCGGCGATGACGGCAAGCAGGTCACCACCGGCACGCCGATCATGCTGATGATCGAGAACGTCGATCAGCGCTCGAAGGACTATTCCGAGATCAAGGACAAGTACCGCCCCGGCCACGCCGGCTACACCTACGACGTCAAATACGGCATCCACGATTATCGCGGCGGCGGGCGCGCCTCGGCGCGCGAGACCGCGGCGCGCGTGGCGGCCGGCGCCATCGCCCGCAAGATCATTCCGGGTCTCTCCGTGCGTGGCGCGCTCATCCAGATGGGTCCGCACAAGATCGACCGCGCGCGCTGGGATTGGAACGAGGTGGCCAAGAATCCGTTCTTCTGCCCGGACGCCAAGCAGGCGAAATTTTTCGAAGACTATCTTGACGGTATCCGCAAAGCCGGCTCGTCCTGCGGCGCGGTGATCGAGGTGGTGGCGGACGGCGTGCCGGCGGGCTTAGGCAGCCCGGTCTATGCCAAGCTCGACGGCGATCTCGCCTCCGCGCTGATGGGCATCAACGCCGTCAAGGGTGTGGAGATCGGCGACGGCTTCGCGACCGCGGCGATGAGCGGCGAGGACAATGCCGACGAAATGCGCAAGGATCCCAACTTGGGCAACGCCAACAAGCCGGTGTTCCTGTCCAACCACGCCGGCGGCATTCTCGGCGGAATTTCATCGGGCCAACCGATTGTCGCCCGTTTCGCGGTCAAGCCGACCTCGTCGATCCTGACGCCGCGCAAGACCGTCGACCGCTACGGCCGCGATACCGAGATTTCGACCAAGGGCCGCCACGATCCTTGCGTCGGCATCCGCGCGGTGCCGATCGGCGAGGCGATGGTGGCATGCGTGCTGGCCGACCATTATCTCATGCATCGCGGGCAGGTCGGCGAGGGAACGGCGTGGCCGTTCAAGCCTCGCGCCTGATGCCAAGGTAGCACCAGTGTCCGACACCCACAGCCGCGTCGAAACCGCGATCAAGGCCTTCGCCAAGGGCGAGATGGTGGCCGTCACCGACGACGACGACCGCGAGAACGAAGGCGATCTGTTCGTCGCCGCTTCGCTCTGCACGCCGGAAAAGATGGCGTTCATGATCCGCAACACCTCAGGGATCGTCTGCGCGCCGCTCGGCGCCGAGCTTGCGCGCAAGCTGCATCTCGATCCGATGGTGGCGCAGAACCAGGCCCCGCTCGGCACCGCTTTCACCGTTTCGGTCGACGTCCGCCACGGCCTCACCACCGGCATATCGGCCGAGGAGCGCTGCAACACGGTGCGCGCGCTCGCCAACGACAATAGCGGCGCGGCCGATTTCGTGCGTCCCGGCCATGTGTTTCCGCTGCTCGCGCGCCAGGGCGGCGTGCTGATGCGCTCCGGCCATACCGAAGCCTGCGTCGATCTTTGCCGGCTGGCCGGCCTGCCGCCGGTCGGCGTGCTGTCGGAGCTTATGAAGGACGACGGCACCGTGATGCGCGGACCGGAGGTTGCCGCTTTCGCCGACAAGCACAAGCTCGCGCAGGTCTCGATCGCCGAGCTGATCGCCTACCGGCAGAACCGCGACAAGCTGGTGGAGCGGGTGGGCGAATTTCATGTCACGTCGGAAATCGGCACGCTCAGCGGCTATGCCTATGTCACGCCGTTCGACCGCGTGCATCACATGGCCTTCGTTTATGGCGAGATCGGCGAGGGGCGGGACGTGCCGGCACGCTTGCACCGCGCCGACGTGATCGGCGACGTGTTCGGCGGCGCCAAGCCGATCCATGCCGCGCTCGCCCGCTTCAAGGCGGCCGGCCGCGGCGTCATCATCTACCTGCGCGACGGCACCGCCGGCGTGCCGGTGGCGGAAATCCCGCACGAAGGCGACACCGGCACCGATGCCGCGCGCTCGCGGCAATGGCGCGAGATCGGGCTGGGCGCGCAAATCCTCAAAGACCTGGGGATTTCCTCGATCCGCCTGCTGACCTCCAGCAAGCGCACCTATGTGGGCCTTGGCGGCTTCGGCATCGAGATTATCGACACCGAGAAGCTGGAATACTAGCGCATGATCCCGAAAAGCATGTCCTCGACCCCGATCGGGGACGGGTACCGGTTTTCGGAAAAGATCATGCGCAAACAATAAATCCTTGGCCTTAAATCCTTGGCCTTTTTTTCGCCCCGCCGGCGTGGCAGGCTTTGCCGCGCTGGCGTGGAGCGTGACATGGGGCGACGTCAATTCTGGGCGGCGGTCTGCGCGGCGGCGGCATTTGCCGTGGCGGCCTATTCGGTCGCGGTTTGGGCGGTGCCGAGAACCCCTCGCCTTGCCGATATGAGCGCCGGCGCCGTTCCGGTCGATATCGAATTGGTGCTCGCGGTCGATGTTTCCTACTCGATGGATCCCGACGAACAGGCGCTGCAACGCGAAGGTTATGCGCTGGCGCTGACCTCGCGCGAGTTCATGCAGGCGCTGCGCGAGGGCGCCAACGGCAAGGTCGCCGTCACCTACGTGGAATGGGCGGGGCAATTCGATCAGCGCGTGGTGATGCCGTGGCGGCTGATCGAGGGGCCGGAATCGGCAGATAGCGTGGCCGCCGAGATCGCCGCCGCGCCTTACCGGCGCGCCTCGCGCACCTCGATTTCCGGCGGCCTGCGCTTTGCCAAGACGCTATTCGACAACAGCGGATTTCACGGCCTGCGCCGCGTGATCGATGTTTCCGGCGACGGCGCCAATAATTCCGGGCCTCTGGTTGTGCCGATGCGCGACGAGGTGGTGGCCTCAGGCATCACCATCAACGGTCTGCCGATCATGCTCAAGCGCGCCAATCCCGGCACCATGGATATCGAAAACCTCGACGTCTACTACGAGGATTGCGTGATCGGCGGACCCGGCGCATTTGTGATACCGATCCGCGAACGCGCCAAGTTCATCGAGGCAACCCGCACGAAATTGATTCTCGAAGTTGCCGGCCGGCAACCCGAGCCGCGCGTCGTGCCGGCTTCGGCGCAGGCGCCGCGCATTTCCTGCACCATCGGCGAGACCATGTGGCAGGACCGCTGGGGCGGATTTGATTTCCGCTAGCGCTGGAACTTCGCCACGATCTCCACGTGGTGCGAATAACGGAACTGATCGACCGGCGTGACGGCGGCAAGCTGGTAGCCGCCGTCGACCAGCAGGCGTGCGTCGCGCGCGAAGGTGACGGCGTCGCACGATACCGCGACGACAAGGGGCGCCGCGCTTTGCGCGATCTCGCGCGCTTGGGCGTCGGCGCCTTGGCGCGGCGGATCGAACACGACGGCGTCGAAGGCTTTCAGTTCGCTCGCCACCAAGGGGCGACGGAACAGGTCGCGCGTCTGCGCCTCGACCGGCTTCAAGCCGCTGGCGGTCGCCGCCGCGCGCTTGAGCGCTTCGATCGCGCCCGCATCGCTGTCGGCGGCGGTGACACGCGCGCGCTCGGCCAGCCGCAAGCGCAAACGGGCCGATGCCGCAAAACAGGTCGGCAACGCGTTTGGCTGCGCCGACATGTTCGATCACCAGCCGCGCCAGCGTCGCTTCGCCTTCCGCCGTCGCCTGCAAGAAAGCGCCGGGCGGCAGCGGCACATGAGCGCGGCCGACCTGCAGCATCGGCTGGGCCGCTTGCGCCACCAGCTCGCCGTGGCGGGTGAGGCGGGCAAGCTTGTGCTGGCCGGCGACGCGGGCGAGCGCGGCCATGGTCGCGGGTGACAGCGCGCCGGAGCCGCGCACGTCGACGTCGAGGCCGTTGTCGGTCGCGGTCGTCTGGATGTCGAGCGGCTTGCTCGTGACTTTGAGCGTCTCGGCGATCGCCCAGGCAGCCTGGATCGCGCCGTCAAGGCCGGGCGCCAGGATCGGGCAGGCGTCGATGGCGACGATGTGATGCGCGCGCGGCGCCGTGAAGCCGACTTCCAGCAGGTCGTGATCGCCGCGCCTGGCGTGCAGCACCGCGCGCCGGCGGCCCTGCCCATGCGCGTCGATCAGCGGCTCGACCGGCGCCAGCAGCCCGGCTGCGCTGAGCGCCTCCACCACCAATTCGCGCTTCCACACATGATATTCGGCGAGCGACCAATGCTGCATGGCGCAGCCGCCGCAGGTGCCGAAATGCTTGCAGACCGGTTGAGCGCGCTCATGGCTCGGCCGCTCGACATGCACCAGATGGCGCCGGTCGGGGTGGCCGGCGACCGGTTCGACCGTCACGACCTCGCCCGGCAGCGCATAGGGTACGTAGACCGGCCCTTCGGCGGTGTCGGCCACGCCGTCGCCGCGATTGCCGAGGCGGGCAATGGTGAGCTGCTCAGTCACGTGCGGCGCCTAGCAGGAATTCGGCATTGCCGTCGCCGCCGTCGATCGGCGAGGGGATGACTTCGAGCACGCGCCAGCCGAGCGACGCAACGAACGCCGAAATATCGTCGCAGACCGCGGCGCGCACGGCGTCATCGCGCACGATGCCTTTCTTGACGGCGCCACGACCGGCTTCGAACTGCGGCTTGATCAACGCCACAAGCTGCGCTGGCGTCTTCGCCAGGCTGAGCGCCGCCGGCAGCGCCAGCTTGAGCGAAATGAAGCTGACGTCGACGGTGATGAGATCGGGCCGCTCATCGAGCCGGGCAGGGGACAGATTGCGGATGTCTGTTTCTTCCAAGGACACGATCTCCGGCCGCGCCCGCAAGGATTCGTGCAATTGCCCGCGCCCGACATCGACGGCGTAAACGCCGCTTGGCGCCGCGCTGCAGCAGCACGTGCGTGAAGCCGCCGGTCGACGCGCCGACGTCGAGGCAAATGCGCCCGCGCGGATCAAACTTGAAATGCTCGAGCGCCGCTTGCAGCTTCACGCCGCCGCGCGAGACGAAAGGATGCGCCGCGCGCGCACACAGGCGCGCATCGAGCGGGATTTCCTCGGACGACTTGCGCACCGCCACGTCGTCGGCGGTGACGAGGCCGGCTTGGATGGCGGCTTGCGCCTTGGCCCGGCTTTCGAACAGGCCGCGCTCGACCAGCAGGCGATCGGCGCGTTGGCGGGCGCGCGGCAAGCTGCTTAAGCCCGCTTCACTGTCTCCGCGGCGGCGTCCTTGCCGAGTGCCTCGAACACCTTGGCGACGATGCCGCGCGCGTCGAGGCCGGCCGTGGCGTACATCGCCGCCGGCGAATCCTGATCGAGGAAGACGTCCGGCAGCACCATGCTGCGAATCTTGAGACCGCGGTCGAGCAGGCCTTGCTCGGCCAGCGTTTGCAGCACGTGAGCGCCGAAGCCGCCGATGGCGCCTTCCTCGATGGTGATCAGCACCTCGTGCTGGCGCGCAAGACGGAGCAACAAGTCGCTATCGAGCGGTTTGGCGAAACGCGCATCGGCGACGGTGGTGGACAGCCCGAGCGCGGCCAATTCGTCGGCGGCCTTGAGGCATTCGCCCAGCCGGGCGCCGAACGACAGCAGCGCGATCTTGTGACCTTCGCGCAGGACCCGGCCTTTGCCGATTTCGAGCGGCACGCCTTCCGCCGGCATCGGTACGCCCACTCCTTCGCCGCGCGGAAAGCGCAGCGCCGAGGGCCGGTCGTCGATTGCGACCTGGGTCGCCACCATGTGCACCAGCTCGGCCTCGTCGGCCGCAGCCATCAGCACGAAGCCCGGCAGGCAGCCCAGATATGCCACGTCGAAAGAGCCGGCATGCGTCGGTCCGTCGGCGCCGACCAGGCCGGCGCGGTCGATGACGAAGCGCACCGGCAGCCGCTGGATGGCGATGTCGTGCACCACCTGGTCATAGGCGCGCTGCAGGAAGGTCGAATAGATCGCGACGAACGGCTTGAAGCCTTCCGTCGCCAGGCCACCGGCAAATGTCACCGCGTGCTGCTCGGCGATGCCAACGTCGAAGAAACGCTTGGGGAACGCCTCGGCGAATTTGTCGAGGCCGGTGCCGGACGGCATCGCCGCGGTGATGGCGACGATCTTGTCGTCCTTGCGCGCTTCCTTCACCATGCTTTCGGCGAACACTTTGGTGTATTGCGGCGCCGTCGATTTCGATTTGGCCTGCGCGCCGGTGGCGACGTCGAACTTGACCACGCCGTGATAGCGGTCGGCGGACGTTTCCGCCGGCGGATAGCCTTTGCCCTTGTGCGTCACCACATGCACCAGGATCGGCCCGATTTCCGCGTCGCGCACATTGCGCAGCACCGGCAGCAGGTGGTCGAGATTATGCCCGTCGATCGGGCCGACATAATAAAAGCCGAGCTCCTCGAACAGCGTGCCGCCGGTGACATAGCCGCGCGCATGCTCGACCGCGCGGGTGATGGCGCGATCCCAGCTCTTGGGCAGATGCTTGGTGAGCTGCTTGCCGACGTCGCGCAGCTTCAAATAGATCTGGCCGGAGCCGAGCCGCGCCAGATAGGCCGACATGGCGCCGACCGGCGGCGCAATCGACATGTCGTTGTCGTTCAGGATGACGATCAGCCGCTCGTTGCGGGCGCCGGCATTGTTCATCGCCTCATAGGCCATGCCGGCCGACATGGCGCCGTCGCCGATGACGCTGATGACGTTGTTGTGTTTGCCGTCGAGGTCGCGCGCCACCGCCATGCCGAGCCCGGCGGAGATCGAAGTCGAGGAATGGGCGGCGCCGAACGGGTCGTATTCGCTTTCGGCGCGCTTGGTGAAGCCGGACAGGCCGCCGCCTTGCCGGATGGTGCGGATGCGGTCGCGCCGCCCGGTCAGGATCTTGTGGGGGTAGGCCTGGTGGCCGACGTCCCAGATCAGCCGGTCCTTGGGTGTGTCGAATATATGATGCAGCGCCACGGTCAATTCGACCACGCCCAAGCCGGCGCCGAGATGGCCGCCGGTCTTGGCCACCGCGTCGATGGTCTCCCAGCGCAGCTCGTCAGCCAGCTGCCTGAGCTGCTCGGGCGACAGGTTCTTCAGATCGCTCGGAAAATGGACGCGATCGAGCAGCGGGGTTTTGGACACGTCGGACAACAAACTCACTCCAGAATTGTTCAAGCTGCCCCAGCGTTTTTTGAGGCTTACACAGTTCCATGGTCCTAGGCAATTCGGGGGTCCTCGTCCGGCCCCTTTTTCGCCGCCATTGCGGCAACCACCTCGGCGGGCTGGGTCGCCCGCGTAACCAGGTCGAACGGGCCACAGCAGATCAAGTAGTAGTCATAGGCCGCTCCCAGCCGCTCATTGGCGAGCAGGAACTGGAAGTGGGCGCGGAAAAAGCGCCAGCGCCGGCGGGTAAAATCGGCCGGTATCCACAGGTCGCGGAAGCTGATGGCGACCACCAGCGGGTTGCGCCGCTCCGGCCCCAGCGCGATGCCGTGGCCGGCGACGGGGTCGAACGGCCAGAAATTCATGACATCGTGGCGCGACTGGTAATCGACCCAGGCGACGTCGGGCTCGATTGCCAGCCGCCGCAGCCGGTCGCGAAACCACTGCGCCTGTCTGTGAAAGCCGACGATCGGCAGATTGGCCCCGATGGTGAGCAGCGCCACCTTTGGCCCATGCCGGCCCAATGCGGGATCGCGGGCGAGCGCGCGGTCGAGCACGTCAACCGCCAGGAACGAGCCCGAGCTGTGCCCGACGACGACGACTTCGTCGGCATCGCTTTGGCGCACCGCATCGACCACGTAGCCGGCGAAGGTTTCCATGCGCTGCTCCCAGTCGGGCCGCAGCCGATTGACGAATTGGTAGGTCGAGACGCTGTCGTCGCAGAGATAGAGCAGATAGGTCTGCGCTTCGGTCAGCCACAGCAGCGAACCGAAGCTGCCGATGCCGGTCACAACGCCGACAATTCGTGCGACCGCGTGCGGCGCGCCGAGCGCGAGCAAGAGCTTCATCGCCAGCACGCCGGCGGCGACGCCGAGAAATATCCACATCGTCATCAGCACGAACGGGTAGAGCGTGAACAGGCCGAAGCGCCAATGCGCCTTGACGATGCGCGGCACCACGCCGCTGAGCAAGGACGACATATAGCTGCGGTACATGTTGACGATCTTCCACCAGGCCGGGCGCGCGAAATCCTGGCGGATGATGTCTTCCCAGCGCAGGAACATGTAGCGCGTCGTAACCTGCCAGCCGTCGCCGCCGGTGGTTGCGTCCCAGGTGGTGATGAAGCGCTCGGGATCGTTCTGGGCGCGGCCGATCTCGCCGCTCAGCCCATAGAGCTCGCAGGTGCGGCGGTATTCGCGCCGGAACATCCGGTAATATTCCGCAAGCCCGCGCGGGTCGTAGCCCTGCACATAGATCACGAGGCGGCGTTTGACGTTCACGCTCAATCCACGTCGAGCGGCTCGCTGCCGGTCGGCTTGCCGTCGGCATTGAGCGTGATCTTCTCCACCCGCGCCTCCGCATGGCGCAGCAGCTCCTCGCAGCGCCGCTTGAGCGCCTCGCCGCGCTCGTAGATCGCCACCGACTCCTCGAGCGGCACCTTGCCTTCCTCGAGCCGCTTGACGATCGATTCAAGCTCGTCGATCGCCCGCTCGAAGGGCATTTTCTTCACGTCGGCGTTGGTGCTTTCGGCCATGTTTGTGTCCCGGCGAGATCGTTCAATTGGTATTCTAGGCCGTCACCGGCAAGTGAAGATAGCCAAGATTATCCACCGTGGCGTTTGGCCCGCTGCCAGCGCCATTGCATGAATGCCAGCGTGAGCGCGCGCGGCAGCAGCCGCGGCAGCAAGGTGAATACGCGATTGTGATTGCCCGGCACCACCACGCGGTGGCCGGCCATGAGGCCCTCATAGCCCTGGCGCGCCACCCGGTCGGTCCCGCGGACAAGGTAGGTCGGTATATAGCCGTGCGGTATGCCGGCGCGATCGAAGAATTCGGTCTCGACCGGCCCCGGGCAGAGCGCGCAGACGCGCACGCCGTCGCTCTTAAGCTCCTCATGCAGCGCCTCGGTGAACGAAAGCACATAGGCCTTGGTGGCGTGATAGACCGCCATGCCGGGACCGGGAAGGAAGCTGGCGATGGAGGCGACATTGAGGATGCCGCCGCGATTACGCTTGATGGCGTCGAGCCAGCGCAGCGACAGATCGGTGAGCGCGCGCACGTTGAGGTCGATCATCGCGAGTTGGCGGGTCAGGTCGAGCTCGACCGCGTCGCCCAGTAATCCGAAGCCGGCATTGTTGACGACGAAGGCCGGCTCCAGCGCGCGCGCGGCGAGCGCCTCGGCCAGCCGCGCGACGCCGTCGGGCGTCGCGAGATCGGCAGCGATCACCACCGGGCGGGTATGGCCGGCGCCTTCGATCTCGCCGGCGAGCGCGTCCAATTGCTCCTGGCGCCGCGCGGTCAGCACCAGCGCGTGGCCGGCTTTGGCGAAATGCCAAGCCAGCGCCGCGCCGATGCCGGCGGATGCGCCGGTAATCAGGCAAACCGGTTGCATGGGTGACATTGGACGATGAATGCTCGACAATGCGGAAAATTGCAATTGCGGGGGCGCGCTTGGCGGACCTTAAGAACAAGACTGTGCTGGTGACCGGCGCTTCCGGCGCGATTGGCAGCGCGATTGTCGCAAGCGTCAAGCGCGCCGGCGGCAAGGCGATCGCCAGCGATCTTGCGGGACGGCCCGGCATCGACCTTGCGCTCGACGTCACCGCCGAGGCCGATTGGCAGCGCGCCATGGCCGGCATCGAGCGGCTCGACGGACTGGTGAACGCCGCCGGCATCGCCGCGGTCGGCAGCATCGAGAAGACCGACTTCGCCACCTGGCGGCGCGTGCTTGGCGTTAATCTCGACGGCACATTTCTCGGCTGCAAATACGCTTTTCCGCTGCTGCGCAAACAAGGCGGCGCGATCGTCAATTTGTCGTCGGTGCTGGGGCTGGTCGGCGGCCCGAATCTTGCCGCCTATACCGCCTCGAAAGGCGGGGTGTCGCTGCTCACCAAATCGGTGGCGCTCAACGGCGCGCGCTACAAGCCGCCGGTGCGCTGCAACGCCGTGTGCCCGGCCTTCGTGGAAGGGCCGATGGTGGACGAGATCGCGCAAGGCACGCGCAGTCCGGACACGGTGAAGCACAGGCTCGCGCTTGACATCCCGCTCGGCCGGCTGGGCGAGCCCGAAGAAGTCGCCGCGCTCTGCGTTTATCTGCTTGTCGGATGAGGCCTCCTTCATCACCGGTGCCGATGTGCCGATCGACGGCGGGCTGACGGCCCGCTAACCCCGCATCAGCGCGGTGACATGCGCGGCGACCGAGCGCGCAAGGCCCTGCAGGTCGTAGCCGCCTTCCAGCAGCGAGACGATGCGTCCCTTGGCGCTGGCGTCGGCAATCTCCATGAGCTTTTTCGTGACCCAAGAATAATCCGCCTCAACCAAATTCAAATTGGCGAGCGGATCGCGCGTGTGCGCGTCGAAGCCGGCCGAGATCACCACGAGATCCGGCTTGAACTCGCGTAGCCGCGGCAGGATCACCGCCTCGAAGGCCTCGCGGAATTGATCGCCGCCGTCGCCGGCGCGCAACGGCGCATTGACGATATTGTTGAACTCGCCGCGCTCGGTGATCGAGCCGGTGCCGGGATAAAGCGGCATCTCGTGGGTCGAGCAATACATCACGCTTTTGTCGGACCAGAAAATGTCCTGCGAGCCGTTGCCGTGATGCACGTCGAAATCGACGATGGCGACGCGCTCGGCGTCGTAGCGGTCCTGCGCATATCTGGCGGCAATCGCCGCGTTGTTGAACAGGCAGAAGCCCATCGGGCGGGCCACCTCGGCGTGGTGGCCGGGCGGGCGCACGGCGACGAAGGCGTTGGCGGCCTTGCCGGTCATCACTTCGTCGACGGCGCGCATGCCGCCGCCGACGGCGCGCAGCGCCGCTTCGTAGGTGCCGGACGACATCGAGGTGTCGGCGTCGAGCCGCACCATGCCTTCCTCGGGCGAGGCGTTGCGGATCGCCTCGATGTAATCCATCGGGTGGCAGAGCGCGATGATCTCGGCCGGCGCGACCGGCGCCTGTTCGCGCGCCAGCGTCTGGAATTTCTCGTCCTCCAGCGCCTGCTCGATGGCGCGCAAGCGGTCCGGCCGTTCCGGATGGCCGAGCGGCATCAGGTGCTCGAGGCAGGCGGGATGGGAGAGGAGGAGCGTGGACATTGATGTGTTCTAACGCGGCTTAATGGCGAGGCGCAAACCGTCTCCGTGGCGGCTAGGCTTTCGGGCCAAGACTCACCCCCTTGGGCGGCGGCATGGAGTCGGGCACGAAGAAGTCCACCTGCAGCGGCTGGCTGGGATCGACGCGATACTGATCGAAATCGGTGACGCCTTCGGCCGCGAGGAAGCTGTCGTCGATCAGGAAATTGCCGGTGAAGCTTTTCGGTTTCTGGAAAATGCGCCAGGCGGCGTCGGCGATGATCTCCGGCCGGCGCGAGCGGGCCATCATGGCCTCGCCGCCGAGCAGGTTCTTGATCGCGGCGGTGGCGATGGTCGTGCGCGGCCACAGCGCGTTGACCGCGACGCGCCCGCGCATTTCGCCGGCAAGGCCGAGCACCACCAGGCTCATGCCGAACTTGGCCATGGAGTAGGCGGTGTAGGGCGCGAACCATTTCTCCGCCATGTCGAGCGGCGGCGACAGCATCAGGATGTGCGGGTTGGCGGACTTCTCCAGATAGGGCAGGGCGTATTTCGACACCATGAAGGTGCCGCGCGTGTTGATCTGATGCATCAGGTCGAAGCGGCGCATGTCGGTCTGCGCCACCGGCGTGAGCTGGATGGCGCTGGCATTGTTGACGACGATGTCGATGCCGCCGAAGCGCGCGGCGGTCTGGTCGAGCGCGGCCTTCACCGCGGCCTCGTCGCGCACGTCGACCGCGAGCGGCAGCGCGCCGCCGCCCACTTTGGCGATCAGCGCGGCGGCGGTGTGGATGGTGCCTTCGAGCTTGGGATGCGGCTCCACCGTCTTGGCGGCGATGGCGACATTGGCGCCGTCGGCGGCGGCTTTGAGCGCGATGGCAAGCCCGATGCCGCGCGAGCCGCCGGTGATGAAGAGAGTTTTGCCTTGCAGCGACATGGCCGTCCTCCGTCGTTTGGTACCGACGCATGCTAGCCAACGCTCCGCCGCCCCTGTTCTTTGTGAGGCCCCGGGGAGGCCCGTCTTTGCCTTCCTCCCTCCAAAGAACGAGGGGGACGGCGCGCCGATCGGCGCAACCTTGCTTTAAGTGCGCGCCCTCTTTCGAAGTGTGCGGCGCCTTTCGGCGCGCCATCGCGGCGATTTCTGACTCCAGACCGGGCCGCGCTTTGGCCTCGAGACTCGCGCCGGCGCTAGTCAGAGACGCTTCGCAGTCGGCGGAGTCGAGTCCACCGGCCGCGTAGTGGTCGCCGGGCGGCCCGAGCTGACATAGCGCGATGCCCTGCCGCCTGCACCGAAGCGCGATCACATCGCGCGTACGTCCGCGAGGCGCTCGTCGAGCGCAGCTCGCGATCATATAGCACCGCCAGACGATCACCGTCGAAACGAGCGACGGATGAGCGTGCTGGAAACGGTCGCGGCGAGCGAGCGACGTCTCGGCTGGGTTGCGCGGCGGCAAGCTCGACTATGGCCGTCGTGCGCGACGCGGTGGAGCAAGGCGGCTTGCCGTCACGCAGGATGGGAAATTGCCAATTCGAAGGCGGGCGGATGCCCGCGTGATCACTCCGCCAGCGCGGCGTCCGCCTTGGTGATGCTGTCGGCGCCTTCGGTCACGCTGCGCTCGAGGCCGGAGGCCTGCACCGCGATGTTCTCGGCGAAGAAACGCGCCAGCGCCGTGCGCGCGGCGCCGTCGCCGCTGTCGCGCAACGCGGCGAGCGCCTGCTCGGCCAGCAGGCAGCCGCCGGCGGCATTGCCGAACAGCCGCAGATAGGGCGTGGCGCCGGCGAGCGCCGCGTCGGAGCCTTTCTGCGCCAGCAGCCATTGCGTCGCGCGCTCGAGGCTGTCGACCGCCTCGCGCAAGCCGCGCGGCCGGTCTCGCCGAAGGCCGGCGCATTGCTCGCCTGCACGCCGGCGACCGTTGCCGCGCAATTCGTCGAGATAAAGCGCGACGGTCTTGCCGCCTTCGAGCGGCACCTTGCGCGTCACCAGGTCGATCGCCTGGATGCCGTTGGTGCCTTCGTAGATCGCGGCGATGCGGGCGTCGCGATAATGCTGGGCGGCGCCGGTCTCCTCGATGATAGCCCATGCCGCCATGCACCTGCACGCCGAGCGAGGCGACCTCGATGCCGATATCGGTGGAGAAGGCCTTGGCGACCGGCGTCAGCAGCGAGGCGCGCTCGTGCGCCGCCTTGCGCGCGGCCTCGTCCTTGCCGCGCATGCGAGCGGTCGAGCGCGACGGCGGTGGCGTAGCAGATCGCGCGCGCCGCGCCGGTGAGCGCGCGCATGGTCAGCAGCATGCGCTTGACGTCGGGGTAATGGATGATCGGCTGCCGGCCGTCGCCCTGCTTGCGCTCGCGCGCATAGGCGAGCGCCTGCTGCGTGGCGCGCTCGGCGATGCCGACGCCCTGCAGGCCGACCGCCAGCCGCGCGCGGTTCATCATGGTGAACATGCAGGCCATGCCCTTGTGCTCCTCGCCGATGAGGAAGCCGACGGCGCCGCCGTTGTCGCCATAGACCATGGTGCAGGTGGGCGAGGCGTGGATGCCGAGCTTGTGCTCGACCGAATGCGCGCGCACGTCGTTGCGCGTGCCGTCGGGCATGAATTTCGGCACCAGGAACAGCGAAATGCCCTTGGTGCCGGCGCGGCGCATCGGGCAGCCGCGCCAGCACGAAGTGGATGATGTTGTCGGTCAGGTCGTGCTCGCCATAGGTGATGAAGATCTTCGAGCCGGTGATGCGGTAGCTGCCGTCGCCCGCGCGCTCGGCCTTGGTGCGCAGCGCGCCGACGTCGGAGCCGGCCTGCGGCTCGGTGAGCTGCATGGTGCCCATCCATTCGCCGCGGACGAGCTTGGCGAGATAGCGCTGCTTGAGCTCGTCGGTGCCGTAGGCGGCGAGCGCATCGACCGCCGCCATGGTCAGCACCGGGCCGATGCCGAAGGCCATCGAGGCCGAATTCCACATCTCGATGCAGGCGGCGTTGACGCGCGTGCGGCAGCTCCTGGCCGCCCCATTCGGCCGGGCGCGGCGAGCCCGTTCCAGCCGGCGGCGGCCCAGGCGCGTGTAGGCCTCCTTCCAGCCCGGCGGCGTGGTGACGACGCCGTCCTTGAACGGCGTGCCGAACTTGTCGCCGACGGCATTGAGCGGCGCGATCACGTCGGTGGCGAACTTGCCGGCCTCCTCCAGCACGGCATCGACGGTCGCCTCGTCGAGATCGCCGTAAAGCCCCTCGCGCCAGCGCGGCCGCGAAGCCGGCGGCGTGCTTGAGCGCGAAAGCGATGTCGGCAACCGGCGCGCGGTAGGTCATGAGCGGTCGGCGGCAGTGGCGGCTCCGACGCCCCTGCGCCGGGCGGTAGACTATCGATATGCGTTCGAGACGGCTATGCCGACCGGCGTTGATCGGGGGGGGGGGCCGCTTATGGTCCGCGCCCGTGCGCCGTGCGATGTGCGGGTTTTCTGCTCGTGTCGCGATGGGGCGTAGCCAAGTGGTAAGGCAGCGGATTTTGATTCCGCCATTCCCAGGTTCGAAATCCTGGCGCCCCAGCCAGCCAGTCCAGTCTCGTCAACGACTTAAGTCTTAAGAGCGGACGCGACGGCGTGGCTGTTCTGGATCGCTTGCCAGATGCGATACGGCGTCACCGGCATCTTGATGTCGTCGATGCCGTAAGGCGCGAGCGCATCGACGACCGCGCTGACAATCGCTGCCGGCGCGGCCGTCGTGCCGCCTTCACCGCCGGCCTTGATGCCGAGCGGATTTGTCGGCGAAAGCACCTCGACAATTCTTGGTGGTGAACGAGGGCAAACGGTCCGAGCGCGGCATTCCGTAGTCCATGAACGAGCCGCATAGCGGCTGGCCGGATAGCCGGCTCGACGACGCATTGTTCCCACAGCGCCTGACCGATGCCCTGCACGATCGCGCCGTGCGTCTGCCCGTCGACGATCAGCGGATTGATGCAACGGCCGACATCGTCGACCGATGTGTAGCGCGTCAACGCCAGACCGCCGCTCTCCGGATCGATCTCGATTTCGCAGATGGCGCACCCGTTGGGAAACACCGGATCATGCATCTCGTTGTCGGTCGACCACCGCGAGGCCCGCTGCGCAGATCGTCCGGCATGTGGTGGCGGGTCATTTCCTGGGCGAGTTCGAGAAAGTCGAAGCTGCGATTGCTTTCGCGCGCGCGAAAAGCGGCCGTCGCTGAAATCGACGCGATCCGGCGTCGTGTCGAAGATCGCCGCGGCGGCGCGCTTGCCCTTGGCGATCAATTCGCCGGCCGCCAATGAAAATACGGTCGCGGCATGGCGCATCGAACGTCCGGAGTGCGTGCCGCCGCCGGCTTTCACCACGTCGGTATCGCCGAGGATGATGTGCACGCTTTCGACCGGTACCGCGATCAGGTCCGCCACGACTTGGGCAAAGCTGGTTTCGTGGCCCTGTCCGGCCGGTTGCGTGCCGATGACGACCTCGACGCCGCGCTCCGGCCGCACATGCACGCGGGCCTGCTCTTTCGGCGAGCCAATCGAGGAATTCGACGTAATTGGCGAGACCGCAAGCCCAAGAAGCTTGCCGCGCTTCTTGGCGTCGCGCCGGCGCGCGGGAAAGCCGTCGCCAATCGGCGATGCTGCATGGCCAGATCCATGTTCTCCTCGTAGTGCCCGCTGTCGTAGAGCATGCCGACCGCATTGCGATACGGCATCGCACTTCGGCCGCACGAGATTGCGGCGGCGCAGGGATACGCGATCAATGCCGAGCTTTTTCGCCGCAATATCGATGAGCCGCTCGATCGCGAAACGTGACCTCCGGCCGCCCGGAACTGCGATAGGCCTGCGTCGGTACCGTGTTGGTGAACACCGATACGCGCGCAATGACGCCACCGGAATATCGTAGCTGCCGGTGATCAACCCGGCGCCTTTGCTCAACGGCGACAGCGAGACGCAGCGCGCGCCGGCATTGCTGATATTGGTCGCGCGCAGCGCGAGAAAACGGCCGCGCTCGTCGAGCGCCAGCTCGAATTTGGCGACCAGGTCGCGGCCCTGATAGTCGCTGATAAAGCATTCCGAACGCGTGGCGGTGTATTTGACCGGCCGGCCGAGCTTGCGCGCGGCCCATAGCACCAGGCCGAATTCGACGTAGACGCGATTGCGCGTGCCGAAATTGCCGCCGACATCGAAGGACAAAACGCGAATCGTTTCGGGCTCGACGCCAAGCACCGCGGCGAGCTCGCGCTTTTGCCGAACGGCGCCGCCGCTGCCGGCATAAATCGTATAGCGCTCCGCTCGATTCATCGTATTGCGCCACCGCCGCGCGCGGTTCAATCGGCGCGCCGGTCACGCGGTCGATATGAAAATCCATTGCGACGACGTGTTCGGCCGCCGCAAAGATGCGATCGGTCTCGGCGGAATTCCCGAAACATGTATCGACCAGGATATTGTTGCGAACCTCGTCCCAGACCGCCGGGGCGCCCGGCTGCATGGCGTCTTCGGAGTGGACGACGCAGGGCAACGCCTCATACTCGACTGCCACCGCTTCGGCGGCGTCGAGCGCCTGCGCGCGGGTTTCGGCAACGACCATCGCGACCGCTTCGCCGACGTGGCGCACCTTGTCGGTCGGCAGCAAGACATGCGGGCCGATGAAGACCTCGCTGCCGCCGGGCCCATGCAATTTCATGTCGTATTTCGTCTTCGGCAGCGGATCGTGCGGGATGGCGCCGAGCTTGTCGGCAAGACAATCGGCGCCGGTAAAGACGCCGAGAACGCCGGGCATGTGCCTGCGCGGCGGTCTTGTCGATCCGCGACGATGCGCGCATGCGCATGCGGAGAGCGGACCATCGCCGCGTAAGCCTGACCCGGAAAGCTGAAGTCGTCGCTGAATTGCCCACGACCGGTGAGCAGGCGCGCGTCTTCGTTGCGCGGCACCGGCTGGCCGATAAAGCGAAACTTTGGCGGATCGTCGGTCATCGGCGGATGAATTCGGACGAGAATCGGCGGCCGGCCTTGTCGGTCAAGCCGGCCTATTTCTTTTTCGCGGCATCCATCTCGTGGATGATGCTCGCCCAACGTTGCGTTTCGGTCTTGATGAAGCGGCCAAAATCGTCCGGGCTGCCGCCGAGGGCGTCCAACCCCTGCACGTGCATCTGTTTCAACAGTTCAGGATCCTTGAGTGCGCTCGTTCGTCGCCTTGGAAATCTTATCGATGATCGGCTGCGGCGTGCCGGCGGGCGCGAGAATGCCAAACCACAAGCCGGTGTCGAAACCGGGTAAGCCGGATTCCGAGATCGTCGGCAGGTTGGGGGCCACACTCGCGCGTTTGGACTGAGTGGTCGCCAACGCCCTGACCGTGCCGGCCTTGATGAAGGCCCAACACCGTGGAGGCGGGTGAAAACATGACCTGAATTCGGCCGGCAATGAGATCGGTGACGGTCTGCGCACTGCCCGGATAGAGAACGCCCGTCATCTTTATTCCGGCCATCTGCTTGAACAATTCGGTGGCCAGGTGTGGGCCGCTGCCGACGCCCGATGCGCCGTACGACAAGCTCATCCGGGTTTTGCTTGGCGAGCGCAATCAGCTCCTTGACGTTGTTGACCCAAGCGTCGGGGTCACAACCAGAATGTTCGGGAGCGAGCCGATGAGAACAATCGGCACCAGGTCCTTTTCGAATATTCGGGCCTTTGCCCGGCATCAGCGTCGTGTTGATCGTCGCTGCTATCGTCGCCAATAAAAGCGTGTAGCCGTCCTTATGGCGCGCGCGACATAGTCGGTCGCGACCATGCTGCTGGCGCCGGGACGGTCTTCGACGACGACCGTCTGCCCAAGCAGGTCGCCAAGCTTTGTGGCCGACGATACGGGCGACAACGTCGCCGCTTGATCCTGCGGCAAAGCCGACAACGAGCGGATCGGGCGCGACGGATAGCTTTCATCCGCGAAGGAGGGCCATTGCGCGGCAATGACGAGCAGACCGATGACGAAGGCAAAAGGATTCAATCGGCTCATATTGTATTCCGTGACGCATCGTCGGCCAGGCGGCCATCTTAATGGGGCCGATTTTGTATTACCATGCTTTCCGACGCGATTTATGTCATGAAGGCGCCCGCGGCTCGCTTGTTCGCATGAGTGCGTGTTGGAACGGGTGATGACTCGTCCACGATACCGGAGGTCCGCGATGAAACCGGTCACGACGCAAAAGGCGCCTGCCGATTTGCAAGAGCACATTGCGCGCTTAACCGACCGCGGACTACTCACCGGATCGATCGTCCCATCGACAAGGATTCGGAACTTCATCCGCTTGTGCGCTGGCAGTTTCAGGGCGGCCTGCGCGAGGATGAACGACGGGCTTTTCTTTTTACGAATGTCGTCGGTGCTCTCGGCGAAACATACGACATTCCCGTGCTTGTCGGCGGACTTGCTGCCTCTCCTGAAATCTACGCGACCGGTCTTGGCGTGCCGGTCGATGAGATTGGAGAGCTTGTGGGTGAAAGCCATGGCAAATCCGATCGCGCCGGTTCTCGTCGAGGATGGCATCCGTGTCAAGAAGTCGTGCAGACCGGAGAGGAGCTGCTACGCAGAAGGTGGCGGCCTTGCGAGCCTTCCCGGTTCCGATATCCACCCCCGGCTTTGATTCCGCGCCGTACCTGACTGCGACGCTGTGCGTGACCAAGGATCCGGAAAACGGCATCCAGAATATGGGCACCTATCGCGCCGCGCTTAAAGCCAACGACCGGCTTGGCGTGCGTATGGCCTCGCGTCTCGGCGGCGCGGGCGGATACTCTGCACTGGCAGAAATACAAGAAGCTCGGCCAAGCCTATGCCCTGCGCGATCGTCGTCGGTTGCGCGCCTGCCGTTCTGTTCACCGGACCGCAAAAACTTGCCGATCGATCAGGATGAAATGGACGTTGCCGGCGGTCTCATCGGCGAGAGCCGTCCGTACCGTGCGTTGCAAGACGATCGATCTGGTCGTGCCGGCCGATGCGGAAATCGTCATTGAAGGCCTAATCGATACCGATCTTCTCGAACCGGAGGGGCCGTTCGGCGAGAGTCATGGGCACGTCGCGCTCGAAGATTTCAATATGTCGATGCGCGTGACCGCGATCACGCGCAAGCGCAAGCCCGTCTTTCTATCGATCATTAGTCAGGTGACGCCGAGCAAATCCTCGGTGCTCAAGAAAGTTGCCTACGAGCCGCTGTTCCTGGAACACCTGCGGCATGCGCTCGGCGTGCGCGGCATCAAGCGCGTCGTCATGCACGAGCCGCTGACCAACTTGCGCAAGGTCATCTTCCTGCAATTCGAGCGCGGCACGCCACAAACAGAAGTGTGGCGCGGCATGCAGAGGCGCGGCGACGCTGCAGGCGCAATGCGGGAAGCTTGTGATCGCCGTGTCCGAAGACATTTCGCCGGACAATGCCGACGCCATCTTCTGGTCGCTTGGCCTATCGATGCAAATTTCATGGAAGACGTGCACATCTCCGCCGTATCGGTCGAGCGGACACGGGCCGAAGTCCGGGTCGCGCCAGCGGTGGAGGGAACGCTGATGATCGACGCGACGCTCAAGCACGACATGCCGCCCTTGGCGTCTGCCGACCGAGGAATTCATGACGCACGCGCAAAAAATATGGGAAGAGCTCAATCTGCCCGCATCACCCCGCAGGCGCCGTGGCACGGATATGAGCTGGGTGATTGGGACGAGGCGTGGACCGAATTTGCCAATGCCGCAGTGGCCGGGAAATGGCGCCAGAGCGGAAAGTCGACGTACGAGCGCAGGCATGGAAATTTGATACCGGAGACCCCGGTACGCTCGGTCGCGTCGGCGAAGAAGACATGAAGCATTAAAGCCCGGCAATGACGCCATTCGTTATAGGCTCGGGCGCTCGCGACACTACGATTTTGCAAATTCCCGGTAAAATTCCCTGCGAACAGGAAAACGGGCAGCGCACCGGGCCACCTGCACTGGGTCGCCAGAAAGCCGGTCCAATTCTCCTGAAACGCGCGCCGGCAGCGTCCACGCCCGACGTGGATAAAGCCCGCGGCTAATCGCACCTCGCCGACATGCCGCCGTCCACCACGAGCTCGGTGCCGGTGACGAAGCGGGCTTCATCGGAGGCGAGGAACAGCGCGGCATTGGCGGTGTCGCGGCCGTCGCCGGCAAATCCGATCGGGATGCGCTTCAAGCGCTGCGCCAGCAGCGTTGCGACGTCGCCGCCGGCGCGCTGGCGCGCAAGGCGGGCCTCCACCATCGGCGTGTGCAATTGCCCGGGCACGATCGAGTTCACGCGCACGCCCTTGGACGCGTATTGCACGGCGACCACGCGCGAGAGCTGGATGACGCCCGCCTTGGTGGCGGCATAGCCGACCTGGAAGGCGCCGGTGAAACGGATGCCGGAGGTGGAGGCGACGTTGATGATGGAGCCCTTCTTCTGCTTCTCCATCACCGGCAGCACGTGCTTGCAGGTGAGAAAGACGGATGTGAGGTTCATGTCGATTTGCGTTTCCCAGACATCCTCGCTCATCTCCACCGGCCCGCCCGGGGCGGAGCCGCCGACATTGTTCATCAGCACGTCGATGCGGCTATAGCGGGCAAGGCACGCATCGACCATCGCCTTGACCGAGTTGGCGTCGGTGACGTCGCATTGATGCACGACGATCTCGCCGCCCACCGCTTTGACTTTCTCGACGGTCTCGGCGGTCGAGTTGGGATTGCGGTCGACCGCGAAAATCTTGGCGCCTTCCTCGGCGAAGCGCACGCATGTGGCGCGGCCGTTGCCCCAGCCGGGGCCGACCGAGCCCGCGCCGGTGACGATGGCGATCCTGTCCTGCAAACGTCCGCTCATGATCAACTCTCCTTTGCCGGGCCGAGCTTGCCGAAGCGGTAGAAGCGCTGCGGATTGTCGACCAGCAATGCCTTGAGCTGCGCCGGCTTGGGCGCGATCTCGCTCGACAGATCGACCAGCGCGCCGTCGTCGGGGATCGGCCCCTGGTGATTGGGATGCGGAAAATCGGTGCCCCAGACGCAGCGCTCGCCGAATTCCTCGACCAGCTTGCGCGCGAACGGTACCGCGTCGGCGTAAGGCGGGCCCTGACGGGTGGCGCGGTCGGCGCCGCTCACTTTCACCCAGACGTTCTTGTCGGCCATGAGCGCCAGCAGATTGCGGAACGGCTCCTGATCGAGCCCGCGCGAAGCGTCGATGCGGCCCATATGATCGATCACCACCGGCACCGGCGATCGATGCAGCGCCGGCGCCAAGTCGCCGATCAGCTCGGCCGCCATGTGGATCTGCAAATGCCAGCCGATAGCGGCGAGCCGCTTGCCGAAGGCGATCACCTCGTCGATCGGTTGGCCTTTGCCGAGATGCTGCATGTAATGAAAGCGGGCGCCGCGAAAGCCTTGCGCGTCGGCGCGCTTGAGCTCCGCTGTCCGAAATCGTGGTCGGCATCAGCGCGACGCCGAGATAGGCGCCGCCTTTGGCCGCGAGCGCGTCGGCGGTCGCCGCAAGGTCATAGCCATGCGCGGCGGTATGCACGATCACGCAGCGCTCGATGCCGAGCAAAGCATGGCGCGCAAACAGCAACTCCTTCGGCGCGTCGGACGGCGTGTAACTACGGCCGGGCGCGAAGGGAAAGCGCGCGCGCGGCCCGAACACGTGCACATGCGCGTCGCAGGCGCCGGCAGGCAGCTTCAATTTCGGCTTGCTGGGCTGAGGCGTCCAGCTCGGGGGCTCGGCGGGCGTATCGGCGTTATGCGTCATGCTCAATGCATGCTTTGCGGCAGATAAAGCGCGAGCTGCGGGAACACGCAGAGCAGGAACAGCATGACAAAGCCGGCCAGCACATAGGGGATGAGGCCGGCGAACACGTCTTCCAACTCGACGCGGCCTCCCGACGTCGCCTGCACCACGAAGCAGTTGACGCCGACCGGCGGGGTGACGGCGCCGATCTCCACCAGCAGCACCACGAACACGCCGAACCAGATCGGATCGAAACCGAGCTTCATCATCACCGGATGGGTGATCGGCAGCGTGATGGCGAGCAAAGCGGGCGCGTCCATCATCATGCCGAAGATCAGATAGATGACCACGACGATCAGCACGACCGCCCAGCGGTTGACATTCAGGGTCGTGAGAAAGTCGCCGAGCGTGTTGGCGACGCCGGAGAGCGCGAGAAAGCGCGAGAACACCAGCGCGCAGATGATGATGGCGAAGATCATCGCCGAGGTCTTCACCGTCTCGCTCAGGATCTCCAGCAGCTGCAAGCCTTTGAACCCGCGTTGCCGCACCACCGCCAGCAGCATGGTGACGGCGGCGCCCATGCCGCCGGCTTCCGTCGGCGTGAACACGCCGAGGTAAAGGCCGAAAATGATGCTGCAAATGACCAGGATCAGCGGGCCGGCGAGCCGCAGCGAATAGAGCTTTTCGGATAGCGTGAAGCGCTGCTTGGAGCGCGGCGCGTATTCGGGGTGGCGCCACACGGTGAGAAGCGTTGCGCCGCAGAGAATAATCGCGAACACGATGCCGGGGATGACGCCGGCGATCAGCAAGTCGCCGATGCTGGAATCGGTGAGGATGCCGAAGATCACCATCACCGCCGAAGGCGGGATCATCACGGCAAGCGTGCCGGCGATGGCGATCGAGGCCGACGCCATGCGCTTGTCGTAGCCGGCGTCGAGCATTTGCGGCAGCGAGAGCTTGGTGAACACGGTGGCGGTGCCGATCGAGGAGCCCGACGCCGCGCCGAAGGCGGCGGCGCCCAGCGTGGTGGAGATCGCGAGACCGCCGGGCAGCCTGCCGAACCACTTGTTGCTGGCGTCGAACAAATCCTCGCCCAGGCCGGCGCGCATGGCGAAATAGCCCATCAGCAGGAACAGCGGAATGACGCTGAAATGAAACGAGTGCGTGGTCTCGAAGAACACGGTGGAGAGCATCGAGGTGGCCGCGTTGAACCCGACCACCGCGGTCAGACCGAGCGCGCCGACCAGGCCGAGCGCGACCATCACATTGATGCCGGCAAGGATGGCGGCAAACAACGCGACCACGCCGAGCAAGCCGATCTCGAGCGAGGCCATCAGATGCGCTCCATCGCGCGCTCGTCGTCGGCCGCGATCGGCATCATGGTTTCGGCGATGGCGTCGAGCAGGAACTGGATGGCGAGCATCGCGATGCCGACGAACACCACGAATTTGACCGGCCAGAGCGGGAACACCACGGTGCCCCATTCCTGCTCGTTGAAGCTCCAGGACTGGGCGGCGAATTTCCACGCCGCATAGGCGCACCAGGCGAAAAACACGGCGCCCGCCAGCATGCAGAACACGGTGAGCGCGCGCGCGGAAGCGCGCGGCAGGCGGCGCGTGAGCAGCGTCACGCGGATATGGCCGCCGTCATATTGGGTGAGCGCGACCGAGAGGAAGATGATGAGAACCAGGAGCGACTCGGTGAATTCCAGCGTGCCGGTCAGCGGCGCATTGAACAGATAGCGGCCGAGCACATTGGCGACCACCAGCATCATCATCAGGAACGTCGCCAGCGCCGAAATCGAGCCCGCAGCCGCGCAGCAGGCGGCCGTAGGCGCGATAGAGGCGTTGGAAAGATGGCATCGGCGGGTTGCGGAGCGCGGGCGGTTTTGCCGCCCGCGCATTCCGCCGATCAGAAATTGAAATCCGAGGCGATCTCCTCGGCCGGCACGCCGGCGGCCTTGGCCTTGGCGATCCACTTCTCGCGCACCGCCTTCACCGCCGGGAAGTCGAGGACCTTGGCGAACTGCTCCTTCGGCAGACGAATGACGGTGACGCCCTTGGCCTTCCAGCCGGCGACGATCTTCTTGGTCAGGACGTCGAGTTCGGTCGTGTAGCGCATGGCGTATTCGCGGCCGAGCCCGTCGATGATCGAGCGCGTCTGCTCGTCGAGCTTCTTGTAGCTCGCGAGGTTCATGGTGATCATGTGGCCGAACGAGGCTCCGATCGGCACCTCGATGTAATATTTCGCCACCTCGTCATATTTCCAGCCATGCGCCAGCGAGGGCCCGATCGGCGAGCAATCAAGGATGCCGCGCTGCAAGGCCTCGTAGCCGTCGGTGGAGCTCATCGATACCGGCGTGCCGCCGAGCGCCTGCACGAAGGCCGGATAGGCGAAGCCATAGGTGCGGATGCGCTTGCCCTTGAAATCCTCGATCGACTTGATCGGCTTGGTGCAGATGATCCCGTAGGGCTCGAGCGGGCGGAAGCCGATGGTCTTGAGATTGTATTTGGCCAGTTCTTGTTCGAACTGCGGATAGGCGCGGTACCAGTATTCCATCATCTCCGCGATCTCGATGGTGGAATGCGGCTGCGGGATGAAATAGCCGACGGCGTTGTTGAGCGGGAATTTGTCGGGGAAGTAGGGCGTGATGATATCGCCCATGTCGGCGGCGCCGCCGGAGAGGAAGTCGGGGATCTCTTTATCCTTGGCGACACTGCCGCCCCAGAACATCTGGATTTCGCTCTTGCCGCCGGTGCGCTTCTTGAACTCGTCGACGAACCATTGCGTGCTGATCGACTGCGCGTCGCCCGCGTTTTGCGGCTTGAAGGTGATCCATTTCAGCGTGACGGCCTGCGCGCTCGAGCCGAAGGCGGCGCAGAGCGCGAGCGCCGAAGCGGCCATGCACAAACGAGCGAGAAATCGCGGCATTTGATGTCCTCCCCAGGGTCAATTTTCGTTATTGGCCATGGCACAAGCCGCGCATGGCAGTTGCAAAATAATAGGGCTATATCAGCCATGCCGCAACGGCGGGGGCTCGGGAGCAATCGGGATGAGCGCACAGGACGGCGCAACCGGCGCGATCAAACTTCTGGTGCTGGAGGGCGATGGCATCGGGCCCGAGATCATGAGCGCGACGCTCGCCGTGCTGCGCGCGGCCGATCGCGCGTTCGGGCTGAAGCTTGCCTTCGACAGCGCGGCCATCGGCTGGGCGGCGCACCGCAGCGAGAAATCGACCTTCCCGCTTTCAGTATTGGAAAAGGCCAAGGCCGCGGACGGCGTGCTGCTCGGACCGATCTCGCATAATGAGTATCCGCCGGCCGGTGAGGGCGGCCTCAATCCGTCCGGCGAATTGCGCAAGCGGCTCGACCTTTACGCCAATATCAGGCCGGCGCGCTCGCGCGCAGGCTTTCCGCCGCGCTGCGGCAAGCCGGTCGATCTCGTCATCGTGCGCGAGAACACCGAAGGCTTTTACGCCGACCGCTCGATGCATCAAGGCTCCGGCGAATTCATGCCGACGCCCGATCTCGCGCTTGCCGTGCGCAAGATCACGCGGGAGGGCTCGACGCGCATTGCCGAAGCGGCGTTCAAGCTGGCCATGCAGCGGCGAAAGAAAGTGACGGCGGTGCACAAGGCCAATGTGCTGCGCGTGTCGGACGGGCTTTATCTCGAATGCGTGCGCGCGGTGGCGAAGCGTCTATCCGGACGTCGCCTACGAAGAGCGCATCATCGACGCCATGGCGGCGCTCCTGGTGCGCGACGCCAGTCCGTTCGATGTTGTCGTCACCACCAATATGTATGGCGACATTCTCTCCGACGAGGCGAGCGAGATCGCCGGCAGCCTCGGGCTTGCCGCCTCGCTCAATGCCGGCGCCGAGCACGCGGTGGCGCAGGCGCAGCACGGCTCGGCGCCCGACATCGCCGGCAAGAACGTCGCCAATCCGTCCTCGCTGATCGGCTCGGCGGCGATGTTGCTGGCCTGGCTCGGCGAGCGGCGCAAGGACGACAAGCTCGTGAAGGCTGCCGCCGCAATCGAGGCGGCAATCGATAAGACTATTGCCGATCCGCAGACGCGCACGCCCGACATGGGCGGCAAGCTCGGCACGGCTGCGTTCGGCGAGAAAGTGGCGAAGGCGGTCGGCTAGTCTGAAGCCGTAAAGCTTCGCCGGATTGCTCACCAGCACGCGCTCGACCAGCGCGTCGTCTTGCAGCCAGCGCGGCAACAGATCGAGCAGGCCGCGCGTGTCGATTGGCTGGAACGGCGTTTCCTCGTCGCCCGCCTTGAGCATGTCGTGGCGCGGCGTGTGCGGCCAGTCGGAGCCCCAGACGATGCGCTCGGGGTTGGCCTGGCAGAGCGCGCGGGCGAGCGGATCGATACGCGGATCGTTCGGATCGTCGCTGATGCGGTAGGCGCCGGAAATCTTTACCCAGGTCTTGCCGGTTTCCAACAGGCCTTGCAGCGCGCGCAGTGCGCCGTTCGCCGTGCCCGGCGCGATCAGGCCGAAATGATCGAACACGCTGTCGACCGGCAGCGCGCGCAACAGCGGCGCCAGCGGCTCGATGGCCGAGGCATTGACGAACATCTGCACGTGCCAGCCGTGCGGCTCGCACAATTTCGCGGCGGCGGCGATCTCGGCCTTGATGGTTTCGATCGGCGGATTGCCGCTGCTGGCGATGTTCACGCGCAGGCCGCGGATGCCTTGCTCGTGCAGCGCGTCGAGTTCTTTCTCCGGCGTGTCCGGCGGCAGCACCGCGATGCCGCGCGCATTCGCGAGCTGGGCGATGCCGTCCAGCGTGCAGGAATTGTCGAAGCCGTAGAAGCTCGGCTGCACGATCACCACGCGCGCGAGCTCTAGCCGCTTGAGCATGGCGGCAAGCTGGCCCACGGCCGCGTCCATCGGCGTGTAACGGCGGTTCGCGGGCAGCGGGAAGCGGCGCTTGGGGCCGATCACGTGCACATGGCAGTCGCAGGAGGCGGCGGGTGGGACCATATCAACGGCCGGTGAAATTCGGCAGGCGGCGCTCGGCCACGGCCTTGACGCCTTCCTTGAAGTCGTCGGTCTTGCGCAGCCGCGACTGCTCGGTCAGCTCATGCTCGGTCGCCTTGAGCACGCGGTCGGCAAGCGTGCCGCGCATGGAATTGCGCGTGGCGATCAGGGCGAGCGGCGCGTTCTCGGCGATCTCGGCGGCGAGCTTGAGCGAGGCCGCGCGCACGTCGTCCTGCGGCACCAGCACGTCGGCGAGGCCCATCGCAAAAGCTTCATCGCCGGTCACGCGGCGGCTGGTGTAGAACATCAGCGCCGCTTTCGTTTCGCCGATGACGGCGGGCAGCGTGACGGTCAATCCGAAACCGGGATGGAAACCGAGCCGCGTGAAATTGGCGGAAAAGCGCGCCTCCGGGCAGGTGACGCGGAAATCCGCCACCATCGCAAGGCCGAGCCCGCCGCCGACGGCGGCGCCGTGGATCGCGGCGACGATCGGCTTCTTGGTGCGGAACAGCCGGTTGCCCTCGATGTAGAGCGATTGCACGCCGGGCATCGGCTCGCCGGGGCGGCGGCCTTCTTTGTCGAGCGTGGCGCCGTCGCCGAAATTGGCGCCGGCGCAAAAGGCCTTGCCTTGCGCCGCCAGCACGATGGCGCGGATGTCGATGTCATCGTCGAAGCCCTCGAAGGCGGCGGCGATGTCTTTGATCAGTTGAATGTCAAAAAAATTATTGGGCGGCCGCCTGATCTCGACCAGCGCCACATGGCCGGTTTCTCGATGCCGATATCGCTCATCGTCATTGTCCTTGCTATTCGGCCGCGGTGCGCCGCTCGGCCCGCGCGTTCCGCTTCACGATGAGCGCGTCGACCACCGACACGCCGTCGCCCTTGTTGTGCACGATCACCGGATTGAGGTCGATCTCGGCGACGTCCTCGGCGTGGTCGCATCGCAAACTGCGACAGCTTCACCATCAGCTCGGCCAGCGCTCCGGTGTCGGCTTCCGGCATGCCGCGCCACGGCCCGAATACCGCCGCACCTTTCAGGCGCGCCGAGCAGCGCAAGCGCCGCATCGCGGTCGAGCGGCAAGGGCGCGAGCGCGACGTCGTCCATCGCCTCGACCAAAGTGCCGCCGAGCCCAACCATCAGCAGCGGGCCCCAGCGGTCGTCGCGATTGATGCCAAGAATGATCTCGCGGCCCGAGGCGGCCATCGGCTGCACCAGCACGCCGTCGATCTTGGCTTGCGGCGCGAAACGCTGCGCATTGGCGAGCACGGTGTCGTAAGCGGCCGCCGCGCCCTCGGCTGCGATGGCAAGCGCCACGGCGCCGGCTTCGGTCTTGTGCGGGATGTCGGCGGACTGCACCTTGAGCGCGGCCGGACGGCCGAGCGTTCTTGCCGCCTTTTCCGCTTCTTTGGCCGAGCGCACCAAAGTGCCGGCGTCGTCGCCGATGCCGTAGAGCGCGAGCAGCGGGCGCGCCTGCCATTCGGCGAGCACGTCCGTGTTTGCGTCGAGCATGCCGCGCACTTGGTCGCGCGCCGGATGCGCCGCCGCCGCTGTCGGGGGCTGCTTCAGCACGCGCTCGCGCAGCGCGCGGTAGTCGGCCATCGCCCGCATGGTGCGCGCGCAGCCGAGCGCGCCGGTGAACAGCGGATAGCCGGCTTCGTTGAGGATCTCGACGCTGCGGTCGGACGGCAAAGTGTAAGTCCACATGAACACCGGCTTGCCGGAATCCCGCTTGAGGTCTTTCAGCTTCGGCAAATCGCCTTCCAGGAAAGCCGACCGCCGCGCCGTCACCACGACAACGACACCATCGATCAGCGGCGATTGCGCCACCAGCCGTGCAAAAGTCGCATAGCCCATCTTGTGCACGCCTTGCGCGGTGGAATCGACCGGGTTTTGCGAGGTTCCGTAGGAGGGGATGTGCACGTCGATTGCTTTGCGCGTTTCCTCGTCGAGAATCGGCATCTCGAGGCCGGCGGTGGCGCAGGCATCCGCCATCCAGACGCCGGCGCCGCCCGAGGATGTGCAGATGCCGACGCGCTTGCCCGCCGGCAGGCGGTCGCCGCAGGCGAGGAAGCCTGCGGCAAGGTCGAGCATGTCGTCGAGCTCGCGCGCCTCGATCAGACCGTAGCGCTCGAACATGGCGCGGTAGGCGGCCTGCGCGCCGGCGAGCGCGGCGGTGTGCGAGGCCACGGCGCGCGAACCTGCCTCGGACTGGCCGATCTTGGCCACGATCAGCGGCTTGCCGGCGCGCAGCGCCTTTTCGGCGACGCGCTTGAATTTTTCCGGCGACTTCACGTCTTCCAGCAGCAGCAGGAAAACATCGGTTCCGCCTTCGTCGAGCATGGCATCGACGAAATCGAACACTTCGAGCGCGGCCTCGTTGCCGGTGGTGACGATGTGGCGGAACAAAAGATTGCGCGGGCGGGCGCGGTCGAAGAACGCAAAGCCCAAGTCCCCCGCTCTGCGAAATCACCGACACCTGACCCTGGCCGAGCGCGCGCACGGGCGTGAGCGCGCCAGCCTTCTTGTCCATCGCCGGTGAGAAGGTCGGGCAGAACGCGGCCGCGATATTGGCGAGGCCTTCACTGTTGGGCCCTGCGACCGCCATGTCGTGGCGGCGCGCGATCGCCGCGATCTCCTGCTGCATGCGGGCGCCTGCCTCGCCCGGCTCCTCGGCGAAGCCGGAGGAGAGAATGACCGCGGCCTTGATGCCGGCGCGCCCGCAACGTTCCAGTTCCGCCGTCACAAATTCGGCCGGGATGATCAGCACCGCGAGATCGGCGGGCTCGGGCAGCGCATCGACCGACGGATAGGCTTTCAGCCCCTGCACTTCGACTGCGCTGCGGCTCACCGGATAGACCTTGCCGGTGAAGGGATGACTCAAAATGATTTCGAGAATGCGCCCGCGCAATCCGTGAATGTCGGAGGAGGCGCCGACCACGGCCACCGATTTCGGCCACAGCATTTTTGCGATGTCGGGCATTAGCGCAGGCCCAAGCCGCGCGCGATGATGCCGCGCAGGATTTCGGTGGTGCCGCCTTGGATGGTGAGCTTGGGCGCGATCGTGGTGGCGAAGGCGAGCTGGTCCTCCAGCGTCGCGCGGTTGCCGATCTCGGGCGCGAGGAACGCGGTCAGTTCGCGCACGCGCTCCGGCAATTTCTGCTCCCAGATGGTGCCGAGGTCCTTCACGATCGAGCCTTCCACCACCGGCTCCTTGCCGGCCTGCAGCATGCCGGCGACCGAGACCGACATGCGCCGCAAGGTGTGCAGCTGCGCCACGAGACGGCCGAGCCCCTCGGCGCTGCGGATGTCGGGCTCGGGACCGAGCGCGCGGATCAATTCGAGCATGACGTAGAAGGTTTCCAGGAACCGTTCCGGCCCGCTGCGCTCGTAGGCGAGCTCGCTGGTTGCTTGCTTCCAAGCACCATCAATTTCTCCAAGCAGTGCAGTCGTCCGGCACAAAGACGTCGTCGAACACCACCTCGTTGAAGTCGTGGTCGCCGGTCATGTTGATGATCGGGTTGACGGTGATGCCGGGCGCCTTCATGTCGATCAGGAATTGCGTGAGACCGTGGCGGCGGTTTTCCTTGGTCGGGGCCGAGGTGCGGAACAGCCCGATCATGTAGTCGGCGACATGCGCGTTGCTGGTCCAGATCTTGCTGCCGTTGAAGCGCCAGCCGCCGTCGACCTTGGTGGCCTTGGCTTTGGCCGCGAACAGATCGGAGCCGGAGCCCGGCTCGCTCATGCCGATGACGAAGCACAATTCGCCGCGGCATATCCGTGGGAGAATGTCGGCCTTGATATGCTCGGGCGCGTATTTCAACAGGACCGGGCCGCTCTGCCGGTCGGCGACGAAGTGCAGCCGCACCGGCGCATTGGCGACGCGAAACTCCTCCGTCACCACGTAGCGTTCGAGGAACGTGCGCTCGTGGCCGCCGTATTTCTTCGGCCAGGTCATGCCGATCCAGCCCTTGGCGCCGATGCGTCGGCTGAACGCGCGATCATGCGAGTCACCATGGCCGGGGCGATACGGATCGAACGTGCCGGCGGCGATCTCCTCCGCCAGAAACGCGCGCACGTCTTTGCGTAGTGCCTCGCATTCGCTCGGCAGGCGGATGGGATCGAATTGCAGCGTCATCGCGAGGCCACCAGCGGCCAGAATTCTTCCGCGCCGCGCCGCGCGATGTGCTTGCCGAGCTCGGCCGCCCAATAGCTTTCATTGCCGAAGTCGTCGCGCCACGACAGCATGCGCAGCGTAAAGCGATGCAGCACGTGCTCCTTCGTGAAGCCGATGGCGCCGAAGACTTGATGCGCGATGGCTGCGCCTTCCGCGGCGGCTTCCGCGCAACGAATTTTTGCCGAGGCCGCTTCCAGGAACGTCGCCTCATCGAACGTGTCGGCCCGCGCCAGCGTGTCGGTCGCCGAGCCCGACACCGCCAAGGCCGCGGCCACTTCGCCGGCGAGCCGCGCCAGGTTCTGCTGCACGGCCTGGAATTTCCCGATCGGCCGCTCGAAGGCGACACGCTCATTGGCGTAGGCGACGCTGAGCGAGAGGACCGTTTCGAGCGCGCCAGCGGTCTCGACGGCGCGCACGGTTGCGCCCATCAGCATCAGCGCCGCGCGGTCGAAGCCGGCAGGAGCGCGCGCGCTGTGCAACGGCTTGACGCCTTCGAAGGTCACGGCGTTGGCCGCATCGCCTGCCAGATTGTGTCCGTCGTCAAGCCGGCAATCCTTGGCCGCGGCCAGCGCGATCACGGCGCCGGCGTCGCCTTCGGCCAGCACGACGATGTGCTGCGCATCCGCTGCAAAGGGAACGCCGAGCGCGCGGCCGTTCAGCCTGCCGTCGGCACCGAGCCGGATGCGGTCAGCGGGCCGGGCAGGGGCGACGGTCATGGCGCCGGCCGGCGCTTGCAGGCCCGCGCGCGACAACAGCCAGCCGGCGATCAGCGTCTCGGCCAGCGGCACCGCCAGAGCGAAGCGTCCGGCGGCGCCCAGCACGGCGAAACCGTCGGCGAGGCTTGCACCCGAACCGCCCAATTGTTCCGGAACCCAGGCGAGCGGCAGGCCGGCGCGCTCGAGCGCCTGCCAGAACGGCGCCTTCCAGACACCGTCTTTTGCCCGGTTGATGGTCTGGGGATCGGCGAGGTCGGCAAAAATCCGCGCCGCCGCCTCGGCGACGATATGGTCGCTCTCGCTTGTCACAATCGCTACTTTACCGGTTCCCGGCCGCAATTGCGGTCATTTGCTGCGGCCATGGTGGGGCCAAGCGGGATCATTGGCAAGCTGACCGCAGCGCCTGCATTTGCTGCGCCGCAGTCCAATAGATCGATCTGTCCGGTTGATCGGCAAAATCACACCGGCTAGCGTGACCGCCAAACAAACGAACAGCACCGGCGGCCAAAACGGCCGACCGCGTGGATCTTTGGGGAGGATTCTCATGACAGCGAAACTCACCGCTTTGGCGGCGGCTGCCCTGGCCGTTGCATGCATGACCAGCGTACAGGCGCAGACGCCAAAGGCGGGCGGGATCCTGCACATCTATCATCGCGAGACGCCGCCCTCGCTCTCGATCCACGAGGAAGCGACCTTCTCGGTCAACGTGCCGGCGATGGGCATCTTCAACAACCTGGTCATCTACGATCAGCACAAGCCGCAGAACAGCATGGACACCATCGTGCCGGAGCTGGCGACCAGCTGGGCCTGGGACAAGGCCGGCACCGCGCTGACCTTCAAGCTGCGGTCGGGTGTCAAGTGGCACGACGGCGTGCCGTTCACCGCCAAGGACGTGAAATGCACGTTCGACCTGTTGCGCGGAAAGTCGCAGGACAAGTTTCGCAAGAACCCGCGCAAGGGTTGGTATGCAATTCGTGACCGACGTCACCGTCAAGGGCGACGATGAGGTCACGTTCCATCTGGCGCGGCCGCAGCCCTCGCTGCTGGCGATGCTCGCCTCCGGCTACACGCCGATCTATCCGTGCCACGTGCCGGCCGCGCAGATGCGCACGCATCCGATCGGCACCGGCCCGTACAAGTTCGTCGAGATGAAGCAGAACGAGTCGATCAAGCTGGTGAAGAACCCGGACTACTGGAAAAAGGGCCTGCCCTATCTCGACGGCATCGAATACACCATCATCAAGAACCGCGCGACCGCCGTGCTCGCCTTCGTCGCCGGCAAAGTCGACATGACGTTCCCGACCGAAATGACGGCGGCGCTGGAAAAGGACATCAAGGCGCAGGACCCGACGGCGATCTGCGAAATCAAACCGATCAACGTCAGCACCAATCTGATCGTCAATCTTGAAAGTGCGCCGTTCAACAATCCGGAACTGCGCAAGGCCATGGCGCTGTCGATCGACCGCAAGTCGCTGATCGACATCATCCTGCAAGGGCACGGCGACCAGGGCGGTTCGCTGCTGCCGCCGCCGGAAGGCGTCTGGGGCTTGCCGCCCGACATCCTCAAGACCATCCCCGGCTACGGCGACGTGAAGAAGGACCGCGAAGAAGCCCGCGCCATCATGACCAAATTGGGTTACGGGCCGAAGAAGCCGCTCAAGATCAAAGTCGCCACGCGCAACCTCGCCACCTATCGCGATCCGGCCGTGGTGCTCATCGATCAGCTCAAGAGCATCTACATCGATGCCGAACTCGATCCGGTCGAATCGAGCGCCTGGTTCGCCAAGGTCGCGCGCAAGGACTATCAGGTCGGCCTCAATCTGACCGGCAACGGCATCGACGATCCCGACCAGGCGCTTCTACGAGAATTACTCCTGCACGTCGGAGCGCAACTACACGCACTACTGCAACAAGGACCTGGAGAAGCTGTTCGACGTGCAGTCGCAAGAGACCGACGTCGCCAAGCGCAAGAAGCTGGTCTGGGAGATCGACAAGAAGATCCAGGAGGACGGGGCGCGACCGATCCTGTTTCACGCCCGCACCGGCACCTGCTGGAAGCCCTACGTGAAGAACATGACGATCATGAGCAACAGCACCTACAACGGCTTCCGTTTCGAGGACCTATGGCTGGATAAATAAACGCCAGCCGCCGCGCAAGACAGGAGGCCAAGAGTGGGGACCTACCTGATCAGGCGCTTCTTTTTGATGCTCCTGACGCTGTTCGGGATTTCCGTGCTGGTCTTCACGATGTTGCGGGTCGTTCCCGGCAACATCGCGGACATTTTGTTCGACGCGGCCGGCATGATCGACGTCGCCGAGAAAGGCAAACTCGAGGCCGAACTCGGTCTCGATAAGCCGATCGCCGTGCAATACGTGCATTGGATCGGCGGCCTGGCGCACGGCGATCTCGGCTATTCCTACGTATCGGAGAAGCCGGCGCTGCAAGAAATCCTGCCGCGCATTCCGATCACCGCCAAGCTCGCCGGCCTCGCGCTGCTGTTTTCGATCGTGTTCGGCGTGCCGCTCGGCGTCATCAGCGCGGTCAAGCAGAATACGCCGCTCGATTATGTGTTGCGGGTGGTCAGTCTCAGCGGGCTGTCGATGCCGGCCTTCTGGCTCGGCCTGCTGATCCTGATGGCCTTCGTGCATTATTTCGGCACCATCCCGATCTATACCGACCCGCCGAAAGGATTCTGGAACGCGCTGTGGCTGTTTAGCGTCCCGGCGGCGGCGGTCGGCTTCCGCTCATCGGCGCTGGTCATGCGGCTGACGCGCTCCTCGATGCTGGAGGTGCTGCGGCAGGACTACATCCGCACCGCGCGCGCCAAGGGTGCCTCGAACCAGACCGTCAACTACCGCCACGCCTTGCGTAACGCGCTGCTTCCGGTGGTCACCGTCATCGGCATCGAAGCCGCCTTCCTGATGGGCGGGCTCATCGTGACGGAAACGGTGTTCAATATTCCCGGCATCGCGCGCTTCCTGGTGGAAGCGATCCGCTGGCGCGATTACCCGATCGTGCAGAACCTGGTGATGTTCATCGCCGCGGTGGCGGTGTTGATCAACTTCCTGATCGATCTGCTCTACGCGGTGCTCGATCCGCGCATCCGATATGCCAGCTAGGGCTGGCGGCAAGGCAAGGACGGCGCATGTCCATCGTTGATCTCGTCCCGGTACCTGCGCAGACGGCCGAACGCCCTGAAAGCGTTTGGTCGAAAATCCGCTATCACTTGGCCGGGCATCCGCTTGGGCTGATCGGCGCCGCCATCATGGTGGTGTTCGTGTTCGCCGCCGTCTTTGCCGACTTCATCACCACCTATGATCCGATCAAGACCAATGCCGCGCTTACGCTGCTCCCTCCGAGCGCCGGCCACCCGCTCGGCGCCGATCAAATGGGCCGCGACATTTTCAGCCGCATCGTCTATGGCGCGCGCATCTCGCTTGCGGTCGGCCTCGGCTCGACCTCGCTCGGCTGCGTATTCGGCGTCGCGCTCGGATTGGCGTCAGGCTATCTCGGCGGCTGGGTCGATCTGGTGATCCAGCGCATCGTCGACGTGCTGCAAGCCGTGCCGCTGCTGGTGCTGGCGCTGGTGATGGCGGCCGCGCTCGGGCCGGCGCTCGACAACACCATCATCGCCATCGCCATCCCGCTCATTCCCTATACCGCGCGTGTCATCCGTTCCAATACGCTGGCGCTGCGCGAGCAGCCGTTCGTGGAGGCGGCGCGCGCCGTCGGCATGAGCGAATTCCGCATCGCGGTGCGCCACGTGCTGCCGAACACGCTGGCGCCGCTGATCGTGATCGCGACGGCGCAGCTCGGCGCCGCGATCCTGACGGAAGCCTCGCTGTCGTTCCTCGGGCTGGGCGTGCCGGAGCCGCATCCGTCCTGGGGCCGCATGCTGTCGGAATCGGCCGCCGAATACGTACGCACCGCGCCGTGGCTGGTGATTTTCCCCGGCGTCGCCATCAGCCTTGCGGTGTTCGGCACCAATTTGTTCGGGGACGCGCTGCGCGACATCCTCGATCCGCGCCTGCGCGACTGATCACGCGCATGGCCATGATCGCCGATAAACGCGAGACGGAAGGGGCGGGCGCGGCCGGCGAGCCGCTGCTGACGGTTGCGGACCTGCGCACCTATTTCGACCTGCGCCACGGCACCGTCAAAGCCGTCGACGGCGTCGGCTTTACGCTCGCCGCGCACGAGACGCTGGCGATCGTCGGCGAGTCGGGCTGCGGCAAGAGCATCACCGCGCTTTCGCTCTTGCGGCTGGTGCCCGATCCGCCGGGCCGCATCGTCGGCGGCTCGGTCAAGCTCGCGGGCGTCGACCTGCTCGCGCTCGACGATGAAGCGATGCGCTCCGTGCGCGGCAAGGACATCGCGATGATCTTCCAGGAGCCGATGACCTCGCTCAATCCGGTGCTCACCATCGGCAGTCAGATCGCCGAAGCCGTGCTGCTGCACGAAAAGGTCAACCGCCGCCAGGCCTGGGACAAGGCGGTCGAGATGCTGCGGCTCACCCGCATCCCCGAGCCGGAGCAGCGGGCGAATGAATATCCGCACCAGCTGTCCGGCGGCATGCGCCAGCGCGCCATGATCGCCATGGCGCTCGCCTGCAATCCGAAAGTGCTGATCGCCGACGAGCCGACCACCGCGCTCGACGTCACCATCCAGGCGCAGATCCTCGACATCATCCTCGATTTGCAACGCAAGCTCGGCACCGCGGTGATCCTGATCACGCATGACCTCGGCGTCGTGGCCGAGACCGCGCAGCGCGTGATCGTGATGTATGCCGGGCGCAAGGTCGAAGAGGCCTCGGTCGAGGACCTGTTCGCGCGGCCGCAGCATCCCTATACCCACGGGCTGATGGGATCGATCCCGCGCCTGCCTTTGATGCGGGGCGAAGAGGACAACAGCGCGGAGCGGTTGCAGGAAATTCCCGGCACGGTGCCGGCGCTGACCAATCTGCCGCCCGGTTGCGTGTTCGCGCCGCGCTGCGCGCATGCCGAGGAGCGCTGCCGCGAGCGCTATCCCGATTATGAGGAAAAGCGGCCGGGCCACTGGGCCGCCTGCTGGCGCTCGCGCGAGCTCTATGGGGACCGCAATGTCTGAGCCCAGCGCAACCGTGCTCGAGGTGCGCGACCTCAAGAAGCATTTTCCCGTTCGCAAGGGCCTGTTGCAGCGCGCCGGCGGCACGGTGTTCGCCGTCGACGGCGTGAGCTTCACGATCAGGAAGGGGGAGACGCTCGGCCTGGTCGGCGAATCCGGCTGCGGCAAGTCCACGGTCGGACGCACCGTGCTGCGGCTGATCGAGCCGACCGCCGGCAGCATCCGCATCGGCGGCAACGACATCACGACCTTGAGCAAATCGGAATTGCGGCCCTACCGCCGGCAAATGCAGATCATCTTCCAGGATCCGTTCTCCTCGCTCGATCCGCGCATGTCGGCCGGCGACATCGTGGCCGAGCCGCTGCGCGTGCATGGCGTGGCCAGAGGCGCGGCGGTGCGGCAGAAAGTCGCCGCGCTGTTCGAACGCGTCGGCTTGCGTCAAGCGCTGATGGATAATTACCCGCATCAGTTCTCCGGCGGCCAACGCCAGCGCATCGGCATCGCACGCGCGCTCGCGCTGCAGCCGAAATTGATCGTCGGCGACGAGCCGGTCTCCGCGCTTGACGTCTCGATCCAGGCGCAGGTGCTCAATTTGATGCAGGATTTGCAGAACGAGATGGGCCTCGCTTATCTGTTCATCTCGCATAATCTCGCCGTGGTCGAACACCTCAGCCACCATATCGCGGTCATGTATCTCGGCCGCATCGTCGAATACACCGACAAGCGCACGCTGTTTACGCGCGCCTTGCATCCATACACCGAGCAGCTCTTGCTGGCGGTGCCGGTGCCCGATCCGCGCGTCAAGCGGCCAAAACGCGTGCTGCAGGGCGATGTGCCGAGCCCGATCAATCCGCCCTCGGGCTGCCATTTCCACACCCGCTGTCCCTACGCGGTCGAGCGCTGCCGGCTGGAGACGCCCGCCTTGCGCGAGGTGAAGCCGGGGCAGTCGGTCGCCTGCCATCTTCGCTGATTCAAATCAAAGTGATGACCTATCGTAATTGCGCGCATTTAGCGTAGATTTTGCCTCGTGAACGACACCACACCTTTATTCGCCGCCCTGCGCAATTCGGCCGACCCGCAAGTCGTTGCCGCAATCGAAGCGCTGATCGAGGAGGGTACCGACCGGCAATTGTGCCGCGTCAACCTGCTGACGCTTTGCCGCCGAGCGCGGGCTCGACGAGGAAAAGACCGTCGGCGGCTTTTTGCACGCCGCGCGGCTCGGGCTGTTCGATCTGACCTGGAACGTGCTGTGCCCGGGCTGCGGCGGCGTGCTCGACGTGACCAGCACGCTCAAATCCGTGCACAAAGAGAACTATGATTGCGCGCTCTGCGCCACCGGCTATGAGCCGACGCTCGACGAGATGGTCGAGGTCGCCTTCACCGTGAGCCCGCGTGTGCGCCGGATCGCCGCGCACGATCCGCATTTGCTTCCGGTCTGGGACTATTTCCGGCAAATTTTCTGGAGCACCGGGGTCGATCTGCCGGAGACCGGATTTGAAACCCTGATGGAAGAAATCACGCTCGATTCGATCGAATTGCCGCCCGGCCAGAAGGCGCAGATGTCGTTGCAGATGCCGGCCGCGTTCCTGATCGTGTTCGAGCCGGTCAGCCATGCGGCGCATTTCATCGATGTCAAAGGCGAGCCGACGCGCGAGCGCCAGAACCTCACGCTGATCTTCAACAAGGTGCACGCGGACACCGTGACCACCGAGATGCGGCCGGGTCCGCTGCGGCTGTCGCTCGATAACCGCACCGACATGCGCGCGCTGCCGTCGGTTTGGATCGCCGGCGACACGCTTCATCATCTGCTCGGCAAGCGAAAGCCGTTCCTGACCGCCAAGCGGCTTTTGACCAACCAGATCTTCCGCGACATCTACCGCACCGACACGCTCGACGTCGATCAGGGGCTCAAGCTCACCAGCCTGACATTTCTATTCACCGATCTTAAAGGTTCGACCGAGCTCTACGATCGCGTCGGCGATCTCGTCGCCTACGATCTGGTGCGCGAGCATTTTCGCGTGCTCAACGAGATCGTTGCCTCGGAAGCGGGCGCGGTCGTCAAGACCATCGGCGACGCGGTGATGGCGACCTTCCCGACGCCGGACCGCGCGCTCGCCGCCGCGCTGCGCATGCGCGAATTCGGTGCGCAGCATCAAGAACGACCTGGTGATCAAGATCGGCATTCACGAGGGGCCGTGCCTGGCGGTCACGCTCAACGACCGGCTCGATTATTTCGGCCAAACCGTCAACATCGCCGCGCGCGTGCAAAGCCTTGCTGGCTCGCAGGCCATTTTGGTGACCAAACCGGTGGTGGATAATCCGCAGGTCAGCAGGATGCTGGCGCAATCCAAGCTTGCGCCCACCGCCCAAGACGCGAGCTTGCGCGGCGTCGCCGACAAGGTGACGATCTATCAAATTCCCTATCAATAGGCTTGCTGGCCGCCTGCGAGCGTGTTGACGCAGCTTTTTGAAGGGCCGTACAATGATTTAGCGGCGATTGCTTGCAACAGGGGTGCCTCCGATGGGTGTGCTGCTCTGGATATGCGTCATCGGTTTTATTGCCGGCATCCTGGCGCGCCTGATTGTGCCCGGCCCAAACAGGCCGAAGGGTTTTGTCGTCACCACCATACTCGGCGTTGCAGGCGCGTTGCTCGCGACTTTTGTCGGGCAAGCCGCCGGTCTCTATCGGCTCGATCAAGGCGCCGGATTTATCGGCGCAACGGTCGGCGCGATCGTTATCTTGTTCGTGTGGAACAGGCTCGTGGTTGCGCGCATCATCCCGGATCACGGCCTCTGACTGCGGTCTCCGCAAACCTCACGGCGTGCTTGCGGCGCCGGCGGCCTGCAGCTTGACTTTGTAGTCCTCGATGCTCGCTTCAAGGCGCGCAACGTTTTGCAACAGGCGATCGCTGGCGAGGCGGAGGAAAAAGTAACCGAAGTCCGGGTACTCGAAGTAGACCTCAAGCAGCCGGTCATAGGTGATGGTCATCACCGCGCCGTCCTCGATGCACTCGACCGATTGCGTGCGTTTGTTGTTGGGCGTGACGAAGCCGAGTTCGCCCATGAGCCGGCCCGGCAACAGTTCGATGCCGATTTCACTCACCAGAAACTTCCCCGTGGTGATGAGGAACATTTCAACGGCCCTTTGCCCTTTGTGGAACAGCACATCGCCTTTCTGGTACTTGCGCGTGTCCATGAACGGCTTGAGCCAGTCGATCGACAGATCGCCTTGCGCTGCGATGCGCGCTTTCTTGACGAGCTTGAGAATCTGGATGAGGCGCACGCCGTTGATCGGCAGCAACAGCAGATACATCAGGAGCGTCGCGATGGCGGTGGCGAGCAGGCCATAGGCTATGAAGAACACCGCGCTGAGAATGCCGAAAACGCGCAGGCGCACCATTGTCGGCATCAAAAACGTGCCGGCATAAAAGGCGGCGGCGATCAGCGCGCAGAAATTCGCGATATTGATGTTCGCCAGCGCGACGTCGAGCAAGCGATGGAATATCGCATCGAAGGTAATATTGCTGGGATCGAGATTGAGCTGAATCAACAGCTTTTCGATCGAGAGATTTTGCGCCGCGCGCTCCACGATACGATTCAATATCGCCGGCAAATCCAGAATTTCGCTGTTCATTCCCTCCCCCTCACCGGGCGCAACCGGTGCGGCTCGACGCGTGTTTCGCCGTCAATGGTACCTCATGACGCCTCGCGCGTTACAGCAAGTTTTTTATCGCAGTTATCCTATTGATTGTGAAGGCGCAGGCTCACTTGGCCTTGAAATACAAGCGTACGGCAAAGAACATGAAACTCGCCAAAATCAGCGCCGCGATCACCAGAAGTACGCGATGGCCTACGCTCATGGCGGTCATTCGGAGTGACATTGCGAGCAGCACGCCGGGGAACACGTGTGCCGGCGCCCAAGTCACCGCCGACAGGATATTGGCGGCGTAAAACTGGCGCGGCGACATTTGCAGGATGCCGGAAACCAGCGGCACAAAGGCGCGCACGACGGCCGTGAAGCGCGCGAGAAAGACGCTTGCCGCTCCATAGCGGGCGATGAATTTTTCACTGTACGCGATGAAATGCGGATAGCGGTTGATCGGCCAGGCGCCGAGAATCTCGCGGCTATATTGCTGGCCCACCCAGAACGACAATCCGTCGCCGGCAATCGCGCCCAGGCACGCAGCCGCAAGCAGCAACCATGAATTGGCGTTGGCGTTGGCCGCGAGCGCGCTGATGGCGAGGATCAGCGTAGAGCCGGGAACGAAGGTGCCGACCACGGGAATGGCCTCCGACAAGGCCAGCACGAAAATCATGCCATAAGCGTAATGCGAATGCGCGGAAGCAAACTCGACCAGCGCGGAATAATAAGATGCCATGCACTGGTCCGGCGGCAACCGCTCGCATTCAGCGGCGCGCACTTTAGCAACTGAAAGCCAAGCCCAACCTGAGCCAAGTGAATCGTCCAGTCAATGTGCCGGATCTATCAGTTCGCCTGCTCGAACCAGCGCAGGAACCGGCCGCCCGCCACGCCGCGCGTCAGCGCGAGGTTATATTCCTGGAAGACCTTGGCCGTATGCCAGCCGTCGGCCGGCCAGGTCTTGAGGGCCTTCTCGAGCCGCAGCAGGTCGATGACCCGGCACACCAGCGCGGACTCCGAGATCTCGGCGACCTGGCGCGCAAGCTCGCCGCGCTGGCTCTCCAGCTTCTCGTGCCAATCGGCGGCTTGCAGACCGTTCAGGCGATTGGTCAGCACGGCCTCCGGGAGCAGGTCCCACATGGCGCGGCGGATCAGCGAGCGGTCGATGCCTTCGGCGAGATACTGCTCGGGCGGAACGCCGAAGCAGTAGCTGACCACGTCCATGTCGGCGGTCGGGTCGCGCACTTCCACGCCGCTGACGGCTTTTTCCGCAGCATGCCAGTCGCCGGCATAATCGACCTGGGCAAGCCCTCGTATGCGTTCGTCCGGCCGCATGCGATAGAGAAAATCATGCCCGACTTTGCGCGCGCGGGCATCGAGTGCCATCGCGGCGGCGAAATCGGGGCGGATCGCGGCGTGATCCTGCCAGGGCGCAATCCGGTTTGGGTGGCGGCGACGGTCGGCCCAATTTCCGAGCCGCTCAGGCATCAGCGGCTCGACAAAGAGTTTTCGCAACGCCACCCAGCGTGAATAAGATGTGCGGCGGTAGTAAAGCTGCCACTGACGATAGGCCGTCAGCAGCCGTCCGCGCTGAAGGTGAACGGCCGCCTGCGACCAGCCGTTCCAGCTGATCGTGGTATTGCCATAAAGCCCGCCGAGCAGCACGCGCCGCCCTTGCGCGTGTGCAAGGCGCAGGATGCCCAAGACCCAGCCGAGATTGGCCGGATTGCGCACCGGTCCTTCGAGCGCGATGAAGAAGCGCTCGAGTTCGGCAAAGTCGCTGCATTCGTCATTGCGGACATAAGTCACGTCGATGGTCGGAGCTTTCTGGCGAATTGCATCGACGTAAGGTGTTTCGTCGGCGTAAGTGCCGCTCGGCAACGGGCCCTCGAAGCCGGGCCGCGGCACGCCGGTGAAGGCGGCAAGCCGCTGGTTTTTCTCGGCGAGCGCGCGCGCGGCCAGGACGGAAACCGACGAGGAGTCGAGCCCGCCGCTGAGCAGGCAGCCGATTGGGTGGGCGCTGCGCATCTGCCGGCGCACCGCCCGATCGAGGCATTCGCGCAAGCCTTCCGCATAATCCGCATCGGAGCCCAACCTGACCGGCTTGATCTCGGCCGGTGACCAGTAACGGCGCTGGCTGACGGAACCATCGTGCTTGACTTGCATGACGTGCGCAGGCGCAACGCGGAACACGTTGCGGTAAATCGTCGTCGCGTGGTCGGCGTGGTTGAGCACGAGGAAATCGGCGAATTTCTCCTCGCTCAATTCACGCGGCACGTCGGCAAGCGCGAACAGGCCGTTCGGCATGGTGGCGAAGGCGAAAAATCGCTCGCTCGCGTGCCACATGACCACGTTCAACCCGAGATGGTCGCGCGCCAGCGTCAAGGCGCGGTTGCGCGGGTCCCAGATCGCGGCCGCGAAAGGGCCGCTCAGCATCGGCCAAATGTCGTCGCCCAGCTTTTCCCAGCCGGCGAGCAGCACATGTGAGTCCGACCAGACCGCTGCTTGCTGGCGCGCAATTCCAATCCGCGCCAGCACGTCGTCGCGATTGTCGAGCCGCAGATCGGCCGTGATCAAAGACCCGCTCGCGCCGCGCAGCGGCTGGCGGTCGAACCGGTCCTCGGGCAACATGCGCATCAGCACGTGGACAAGGCCGATGCTCCCGCTGGCAACGGTGTCGGATCGGTCGGGGCCGTATTGACGCAGCGCATTCGCCGCCCGTTCGAGCTCGTGCCGGCTCACCGGCCGGCCGTCGAAGCGCAGCAATCCGGCGATTCCACTCATGGGAAACGCGCATATCTCATCGGCATGCTCCGCCGAACTCGGCGAGGCGCGTGAACCCGTCGGCTTCGGCGCCGCCGACCACCTTGTCGTTGCCGATCTCGACCCAGGCATGGGCCGCGAACTCGCCCGCGTCACGCCCAACGCCCAGGCAAAGCCGGCTCGCTATGCCGCGCCGTCGCAGCATGGCATGCGCGGCCAGCGCGCGCGGCAGACAAAGCGCGTTCATCCAGGGTCGCGCACCGAGATCCTCAACCGCCCATGAAATCCAGCGCGCTTCCTCGACCGCGAAGCGACGGATGCGCCGCGGCGGCCGGTTAGCCCAGGCAAAAAGGCGCGCGGGTGGAACAATGCGCACCGCGAGCCGCGCCAAAATAAGCGTGACGGCCGCCTCGCGCAGATAGACGCGCCGCATCGTCTTTGCCTTCATCGCGCTTCACCCACGCTCGATCGCGCGAAACGTACCGGATGTCGTTGCGCAGCGCCACCCGCGGAGCGCGTTGCGTAGGTTCGATCAGAAATGCAAACGGCGAGCCGCCGGCCCGCCGGGCATTCGATTCAATAACGGGCTGATCTATTCGAGGCGGGCGGAGAGGGGAAACGCCATCTCGAAGGCGAACCCAAGCTTCGTCGCCGGCGTTGCCGGCGGCTGCGGGTGAGTCAATTTTCCTATGGGTTGCCCGTTGGCGCGGGCCGACTTTGTTTTGTCGCGAATTGCTACCGTCGTGACGGTCGGAGGCTGCCAGGCACGCCGCGTTCCAAGAACGGCTCTGCGCGATATTTTCGGTCGCATGTCCGGCTCCGGAAGTACCCAAGCCTTCTATGGGATAGGGTCCGGCATGGCAAGACCGGCGCCGAGCGGCATCGGACCGCCACCCAAGACCCGGCAACCGCGCCACCGGCGATTTCACCGCGCCGCAAGGGCCGCGAAGCCGGGCCGGCGCTTGGCATCGGCAACCCCTCATGTTAGGCTTTTTCGTCTTAAAAGCTCACGCGGATTGAGCCGGCGATTATATTCGCAGCGGTTCGGTCGAGTGGTGGGCTCCCCGGGGGATGACGAGAAAGGATCCGCTATGGCACAGAAAACGACGGCATCTGCGAGCACTGAAAAAGACGAAGCCATGGCAGAGTCCGACATGTCGCCCGAGCAACGCGCAGAATTGGCGTCGAAGCTGGTTGACCGCTTCGCGATCTGGTCCGGCGTCGCCGGGCTGATCCCGATGCCGATGGTCGACGCTCTTGCGGTCGGCGGGCTTCAACTCCAGATGCTGCGTCGTCTGTCGCAGGTCTACGGCGTGCCGTTTTCGGATAATAGCGGCAAGGCGGTGCTCGCGAGCGTGGCGGGAACGATGATCCCGATCACCAGCGGCATCGGCGCCGCCAGCGTGCTCAAGTTCGTGCCGGTGCTCGGCACGATCACCGCCGGCTTCGTGATGCCCGTGCTCTCCGCCGGCGCCACCTATGCCATCGGCAAGACGTTTATTCAGCATTTTGCATCGGGCGGGACACTGTTCGATTTCAACGCGCCGGACTATCGCGAGTTCATCCGGGCCCAGAAGGAAATGTGGGACTCCCGGTCAACTCCATCGGGCGGCTCGGGGGCGGCGGCGACCAGCTCTTGATACGGATGGGCGCATGCCAACCGGTCGGGGAATGATTGCGCTCCCCGAAAACGCGACAGCAATAGAGCGGCAAGAACGAGCCCATGCTCGAACCCATCGTCTACCTCATTTTCTGCGTTCTTACGGGACTTTGCGGCATGGAACGCCGAATGGGTTTTATCGGGACATTTCTTCTTGCGGTCGTCGTCACGCCCTTGGTTGTTTTGCCCCTGCTGTTGCTCACCGGCCCGTCGCGCCGCGTCGAATGGCATCGCCGAGCATAGAACGGTTGTTCTATCCGGCGCGGCCAGCGTATTCTCGTTGAGCCGGCGGCGGCGCCGTATGGGTATGTAGACGGGCGGCATCACACCAATGTCATTCTTCCAGCTCGTTCGCCGGGACATGCACACCTCGCTGCGGAAGCTGGTGTTCATGTCCGCTTTGGGCGGCGTCAGCAACGCGGCAATTCTCGCCTCGATCAACGCCGGCGCGGCGTCGGCCGACGATGGCCATAAGGCCTCGCTGTGGGCGGTGACGCTCTTTGTGGTTGCGCTTTTTCTGTTCATCAAGACTCAAGTCTACGTCACCACCACGATTACCGCCGAGATCGAGGCCATCATCCACAGGATGCGCGTGCGCATCCTGGATCACGTGCGGCGCTCGGAGCTTTTGTCGATCGAGCGGATCGGGCGGGCGCGCATCGTTGCGGCTCTCACCAGCGATGCCTCGGTGCTCACGCAAGCGAGCAACATGCTCAGCTTTTCGATCCAAGCGCCGGTGCTGATTTTCTTCGTGGGGATCTACGTGGCGTACTTGTCGTTTGCGGCATTTGCGCTGAGCGTTATCATCGTCGGATTTGCCGGAACGATCTTCCACTTCAAGAGCCGCAGTCTGGTCGGCGAACGCGCGAAAGCCGCGGCGCAAGAACGCACACTGTTCGATCGCATCGGCGACTTTCTGGACGGCTTCAAGGAGATCAGGCTCAACGACGCGCGCAGCAACGATCTCTATGACGATGCCTTTGACGTGTCGCGAATAGCCGCCAACATCAAGATCCACGCACAAGCCGAAACGTTCCGGCAGATCGTCTCGGCGCAGAGCTACATGTACATTCTGCTCGGCGCCGTCGTCTTCGTGGCCCCGCAATTCAGCGATTCAATCGGCGCGTCGTCTATCACCAAGGTCACCACGGCCTTGCTCTACGTGGTCGGCGCCTGTTTCGGCCTGGTGCAATCGATCCCAATCTTGTTGAACGCGAATGCCGCGGCCGACCGGATGGGCCAGTTGGACACCGAGCTGCAGGGGGCCGTATCGACGGAGGAGATCGAGCCAAAGGTCGTGAAGCGTTTCGACAAGATCGAAATGCGCGAAATCAGATTTCGCTACGTCGACAAATTTTCCGAAACCAGCTTCCAGATCGGGCCGATTGATTTCGACCTGCGATCCGGCGAGCTCGTTTTCATCACCGGCGGCAACGGCTCCGGCAAATCGACGTTCTTGCGCGTGCTCGCCGGCCTCTACCCGCCCGATACCGGCGAGATCATGCTCGACGGGATGCGCATCAACGACCATACGCGGGACGTTTATCGCTCGCTGATGTCGGGGATTTTCTTCGACTATCACTTGTTCGCGCGCCTTTACGGCGTACCCGACCCGGATGCGACGGAGATCGACCGCCTGCTCACGCAATTCCGGCTGGAAGACAAAACCGGCGTTTTAGACGGCGCGTTTCGCACGCTTGATTTGTCCGGCGGGCAGCGCCGGCGCCTCGCGCTCATCGTCAGCCTGCTCGAGAAACGTCCGATATTGTTGCTCGATGAATGGACGGCCGAGCAGGATCCCGAGTTCCGACGCAAATTCTACGACGAACTGCTGCCGGACTTAATAAAGGCCGGCACGACCGTGGTGGTGATCACTCACGATGACCGCTATCTCGACGAGCTACACTTGCCCGCGCGCCGGATTAAGATGGACGAAGGCCGCATTGTGGAGCAGCGTTCGATGAGTTGAGGCGGACGGTCACGTCCGATGGAGAACGGTTGATGGCAAAGTATGCGAAGTCCATTGATGAAATGCCGCCGGTGCCGGAAGGGCGCTTCTTGCGGCGTTTTATAGGACGCCATCTGCCGAGCGTATCGCTTGCATTGATGGTGGCTTTGCTCGTCGCCGTCGTCCTCTTTCCCTACACCATTATTACGGTGCATAGCGGGATGGTCGGCGTGCTGTGGAAGAGATTCAACGGCTATGACCTTTACTGCTGGTGCTTTGTCGGCCGCGGCACGATTCTCGATCCCCGTGAACTGAGGGACGAAGGTCTCCACATCGTCTGGCCTTGGGACAAGCTGTATCAATATAGCCTGCGCCTGCAATCGACGACGCAGACCTACAACGCCATTTCAAAAGACGGCGTGAACGTCACCGTGCAGATCAACATTCGCTATCAGCTGCTGCATAACTCCGTCGCCGTGCTCCACAAGTTTATCGGTCCGCAATACCTGACGTCGGTCGTGGGTCCGGAAATCGGCAGCCGAGCGCGTGAAGTCATTGCTCAGTACACAGCCGAAGAAGTTTACACGTCACGCGAGGCGATTCAGGCAAAAATTCGAAGCGATGCGCAAAAGAGCCTGGGCGCCCATCTCGACCAATTGGTGCAGCCCGAGGCCATGGAACAGCCAGACCCCAAACACTTCAAGGATTTCCTGCAAAACTCGATCCAAATTCTCGATACGCTTGTGCTCAGCATCGAATTGCCGCCCGCAATCGTCGCAGCCATCAATCGCCAGACGGAGCAATTCTATCAGATCCAGGAATTCAAATTCCGTGTCGAACGCGAAGCACAGGAGTCACGACGCAAGCAAATCGAGGCGAACGGCATTGCCGCCTTCCAGCGCACGGTGAGCCAGGGGATTTCGGACTCCTACCTGCGCTGGCGCGGTATCGAAGCCACGCTTGCGCTCGCGCAGTCGCCCAATTCGAAAATCGTGATCATCGGCGGCGGCAAGGACGGCCTGCCGATCATTCTCGGCAATGTCGACAATCCGGCCGCACAAGGCTTGCGGCTGAAGCCGGATGAGGGCGGCGCGCCGCCGAACAAGCCTGCGCCCGGCACGACCGGCAATTTGCCGGCGGGCTCGTCACCTGCGGTGGCGCCTGCCTCTGCCGCATCACCGGAGTCCGGCCAGACGACGGCGGAGGAAAAGCCGGCGATGCCTGCCGCTTCCGATAAGCAGTCGATATCGATTCTCCCGCGCGATCTGACCGATATCCAGGCGATCCTGTCCCGCATCTCCGAAGGATTACACCCGACCAAGTCGGCGACGGGCTCGGGGGCGGGCGCGCAACCGAAGCAGTAGCCGCGGGTCGCCATGGCAAGATTTTGGGGAAGGAATTGCACAGTGACCGACACGACGGACGCAGATCGCCCGCCTGCGCACAGACATCGCCCGCAGGGCACGTTGCTGCAGCGAAGGGGCCGGCTGCTGGTGATCGTCGCCTTTGTCATCGGCGCAATCGGCGGCTACGTACTAGGCTTTCAAGCGGGTCACCGCGATATTCTGGACGCCAAGCAGTTGATCCAGCAACTGCAGACCGAAAGTCAGAAATTCAAGAAAGACCTGCTGACTCAAACCACAGAGCTGATCAATTTGAAATCCGATCTGACGAGGGTGCAGGCCGCCTTGAGCAAGATGATGCCGACGAAGAACATCTACAATATCAATCCCAATCAATCGATGATCGTCGGTGACGGTCATCTGACCATGGGATTGGTCGGTTCTCCCAAAAACGAAAGCATCACCATCAACATCAACGGCAAGCAGTACTCGGCGGTTTCGGGCGACGTCATAAACGTTGCGGCCGATCCGTCGACGCCCTGTCGGGTCGAAATCCAGTCCTTCGACATGTTCAAGGCCGTGGTCATGGCAACGTGCGCGCCCGCCAAGCCTTAGTTGCCGGCCCACCAAAGCCCGGCTATTCCCAGATCAGGATATTGGGCAGCGAAGCCTCGGCCTGACGCAACGACGTATAACCAACGCCGGCAAGACCGCGAAACAAGCCCAAATTGAATTGCCTTTTTCCGCTGTTCCAGCGGTAGTCGCCTCTTGCTGCCGCGGTTTGCAGAACCGCCATCAGTTGTCGCGCCGCAAGCTCGCCAAGATCGCTGCGCCCGAGGGCGTGACCCGCCTCGCACAAGAATTCGACGCTGCCGAGCGTGCCGCAACAGAGCGTATCCACGACGCCGGGCAAGCCTCGCGTCACGCCCTCGACCGCGTTGCGGATATCCGTTGTCAGGATCTTGCCGTCCAGTCCTTGCCGCTGGCTCATGGCGAGGCGCGCAAGACCGATGCCGGTCGCGCCGTGACACCATTGGCATGGCCAGGACGGCGCTGCGCCGCCGCGCAGATCGGGCCAGTTCTTTCGCTCTGCGTCGTAGCTGGAATCTTCGAATGCAATGCATTCCGAAGCGGCTTGCGCGAACTCGTCGCGTCCGGTCGCCGCCGCCAATGAGGCGAGCGCATAGGCAAAGCCGGCCGCGCCGTGCGACATGCCGTTGAGCGCCTGCGGGCCGAGGCCTTGCCCGACCCAGCTCCGGCTACCCTGCGGCCCGAGCCGGCTTTGACCGATCAGGTGTTCGCCGCATTTTGTCGCGCGCTTGAGCACATCCGCCGACCGGCTGTCGCGATAAAGGCGGAGCAGGCCGAGGATCGCGCCGGCGCTGCCGCCGATGACGTCCAACTCTTTGTCCGCCGCGATGAGGTCGTCAGTAAACAGTGCCGCCGCTTGATGCGCGTCCGCGAGCAAGGCCTGGTCTTGAAGACATTTCGACATCACCGTCAGGGCATAGACGATCGAGCCCAACCCGGTGGCGCCGCCGATGCCCAGCGAGCGGGCAAGCCGCGCCGCGGTCCGGCTTTTCAGGTTCTTGCGAAGATGCGCGACCCCGGCCAAAGCAAGGTCGCGGGAAGGCTTGGAGCCCGTGACCGCGGCATGCGCGGCCAGAAAAAGCGCAATGCCCGAGACGCCGTTGTAGAGGTCCGGACCCAGGCACACGAGCTGGAAAACCTCGGCGTCTCCCAGCCAGTCGAGACCGATCCACGCGGCCCCCGGTCCCCGGCGAATTGCGTGACGGGCAAGCTCTGCGGCGATCCTATCGGCTTCCGCGGTGAACGCCTGCTTTGCCGGCACGACAGCGGCGTCCAACGGCGCCACCGGATTCGGCAGCGCTCGCGGCCGGCACGGCAGGCCTGGAACTCGAGCCGGTATTCTCCCTGATGACCTCGATCTGCCAGGCGATCTCATTGTCGTCGAGGCTGCGAACACGCGTGCGCGCGCGCTCCAAGCCCGATTCCGCCTTTGTCCGGATCGAGAAGCCGGCCGCATCGCGTATCTCATTTCCATCGCTGGGCGACACGAAGTGCGGCACATTCATCGCGATCAGAGCCGCGCGTTCGGCGCGCTGCGCCGGCCAGAGCGGATCGCAATCTTTGTCCCACTCCGCCAAGCGGGCGATGAAGTCGGCTTGCGCGGACCAGATCACGCCGTCGTCCATGGTTCGATGATTTTTCAGGCGCTGCAGCAGCATGGCGTAGAACCGGGTGGGGCGAATGACCCTGCGGACGGGGGCGCCGGCAAAACCGTCGAACAAGCCTCCCAGCTTTGCGTCTCTGCTCCGGCGCAGCAGGAATTTTGCGTAGTCCTCGAAGCCCGCGACGAAGCTGTCGATATGGTCGGCAAACTTGGCATAGCGGCCATCGACATGCGGCAGGTTCGGGTTGGTCTTGCCGGTTTCCTTGAATTTCGTCGGCCGCATCGCGTCGGAATTTATGTTGTCCCACTTGATTATTATCTTGGCACCCCAGTCCGCGGTCATTCCGCCGATCGCAAAAACCTTGTTGTCGGGCGACCGCGCATAAGCGGGCAGCATGCCGACCATCATCACCGAGCTGGCAAGCGTTGCCATGGCGGCGTCGAAGGCTTGGTCCTCGGGGTCCGGGATTTTGTCTTCCTCGGCGGCGGCCTGAAGCATCGTTTCCAGATCGATCGGCACCGGATGATCGCCGTCCGCGATCATGTTCTCCTGATGCATGTCGGTTGCCGCGAAGCAGTGGAACAGCGCAAGCCAGGCGCCGGCGCGCCGGAAAAACCGCTGGCAGCCTTCTTGATCGGCGCATCCGGCATGGCCGATGAATTCGCTCCACCCGTAACGGTCGCGCGCGAGCGCGCGCACCGCCTTCAGCTCAACCGGTGGATCCGCCCGGTTCAGCCGACCGATGAGCTCATGCCAGGCAATATCGAGCCGCAAATCCTTTGGCTTGTAGACGACCCGCGCGCCGTCCTCGAAGATGACGATCTGCACCGAACGGCCGCCATTATGCGGATCGGAGAGGTCGCGTTCGATCCTGGCGACCCGGCTTGCGGCGCCGGTATGGAGGATGTCTCGACGCATCGCCGCCAGATCGGCGGCAAGGCGCAGGACAAATTCGCGCGACGTATCGATCCACTGCCGCGTGATCGCGGCAATCAGCCGCAACAGGACCGGCTTGTCTTCGAACAGCCGCCGCAGACCGCCGGCTTTCATTTCGCCGATAAACTGATCGTAGCGCGATGTGCCGGCCGCATCGGACTGCGTTCCAGCAGCTTTTCGCGCGCCGGCGAAGCGCTCGTAGATTGCCGCAGCGGCAAGGCCGCACAGTTCCTTGAGCAGCGAATGGCATAGGCTGGCCCGGGCGGCTTCGTTCAAATTATCTGCCGCGCGCGCGTCAATACCCGACCAAAGCAGCGCCGCGGCTTGTTCGACCACGGGCGTGAACAACTGTTCGAACGCACAAGGCTCGGCCGCGCCGAACGCAGCAATCGATTTGGCGTTATCGCCCGGCTTTTGCAGCGCCTGCTCGATCCAGATGGCGTCGTCGATCCACGCCGGCGGAGCGGCGGACGCTTTGCGCCGAACGGCGGCGAACCTGGTCAGCACCTGATCGATCGCCAATCCATCCCGGGCGAGCCGGCGGCCAAACAGCGACCGGTCGCCGCTGGCGCACGAGCGGCACCAGGCCGCAAGCCGCCGCGCGGCCATGTCGGCATCGTCTTTCTGGCCGGGCACAGGTTCGAAATCATCGGACAGAAGCTCGTCAATGGTTGCGGCGCGAACGTTCAAGCGCTCGAAAAAAGCATCCATGCGAGGTCTCTCCACCCGAGCGCCTTAATTTTTGCCCGGGCCGCGGTCATTCTATTTCGCGCAAGCCTAATGTCATCCGGCCGGCCCCGGGCGACTGCCGTTTGCCGAGGCATCGGGCGGGTCATAAAGGCGTCTTGAGGGCTATGTATCAATAGGGGACAGGATTCGACACAGTGGGCCGTGTTGGACACGATTTTGCGGCTCAATTTGATCGAGAACGTGCTGCACAGCCGATGGGCAGACTTATTGACTTTACCCTGTACGCATCGGATGATGCATTATGGCGCTGGGAGGGGGGCGTTTATCCTAATTTCTCTCCTGCCTGCTGACTGCCGGCGCCGCTGGCGAACGAAAGGATCAAATGCCATGAACGACACCACGATGGGACTGGAATTGGTTGAAGAGGCGATGCTGGCCTTCGAAGTCTCCGACGAAGCGCTGGAGATCGCGGCGGGCACGGGTAAGGAAAAGGTGGGGAACTTCACGCTCGGTGCCTGCACCGGCCTGTCCGTCTGCCCCGTCTGATCATTTCATCAGGCTGGTCCGGGGCGTCTCGAATTTCCCTGACCTGCCGGACCACGAGCCTATAAAACGAGGCGCCGGAATACCTCCGGCGCCTCGTTAGTTCCGGCTGTTTTATTTCTCCCTTTTGTCTCCTGCTGCTGTCTCCATCCTGATCTGCGACGAAAGCCGGCGGCATCGGCCGCGAGCGCTATACTTTCGACGCGATGTTCGCGGTGCGGCGGAATCGCACTCGCCAGAATAAAAAAAAGAACCTATTAAAGATATTCTCGACCGTCGATTAGGCAGCCGCGTTTCCTGCATCGCTGTCCATGAGGCGCCGGGGGAATCCGTTGATCGCGGCGCGCGCCGGCACGCCGCCATCGAAATTCATGAAAATGCATCATCGCCGGCATTGATCGTCGCTCCTTCCGGGTTGCGCGTAACATTGGGGCATCAGATGAATCGCCGGTCGCTGCTCACATCCACCATGGCTCTACTTGCCGCGCGCGGGCTTGCGCTGCCGGCCTGGATCGGCTCTGCCAAAGCGCAAGGCGCGGGCGCCGCCTGGCGGCACGGCATATCGAAGTTCGGCGACCTCAAATATTCGTCCGGCTTCAAGGAATTCGGCTACGTCAACGCGAAAGCGCCAAAAGGCGGGGCCGCGTCGCAGATCGCGCTCGGCACCTTCGACAACTTCAACTTGGTGGTCGCCGGCGTCAAAGGCGCGCTCGTCCAGGGCATCGACCAGCTCTACGACACCCTGTTTGTGTCGTCGCTCGACGAAGTGTCGAGTGCCTATGGACTGCTGGCCGAGGCGGTGAGCTACCCGGACGACTTCTCCTCGGCCACCTATCGGCTGCGGGCCGATGCGAAATGGCACGACGGCACGCCGGTCACGCCGGACGACGTCATCTTCTCCTTCAACGCGTTCAAGAAATTAAGTCCGCAAGCCGGCGCCAATTACCGGCACGTCGCGAAAGCCGAAAAAGCCGGCGACCACGAGGTCAAATTCACGTTCGAAGGCGCCGGCAACCGCGAGCTGCTGCAAAGCGTTGGACAGCTGACCGTCATGCCCAAAGCATGGTGGGAGGGCACCGACAAGGACGGCAAGAAACGCAGCATCGGCGAAACCACGCTTGAGCCGCCGCTCGGCAGCGGGCCTTACCGCATCAAGGAATTTTCGCCCGGCCACAACATCGTCTACGAGCGCGTCAAGAACTATTGGGGCAAGGATATCAACGTCAGGGTCGGCCGCGACAATTTCGACGAGCTGCGCTACGAATATTTCCGCGACGTGACAGTCGCCATCGAGGCGTTCAAGGCGAACACGGTCGATTGGCGCACCGAGAACAGCGCCAAGAACTGGGCCACCGCCTACGATTTCGCCGCGGCCAAGGACGGCCGCGTCATCCTGGAGGAATTCCCGATCGCCAATGTCGGGCTCATGCAGGGCTTCGCCTTCAATATTCGCCGCGACAAGTTCAAGGATCCGCGCGTGCGGCTCGCATTCAACTATGCGTTCGATTTCCAGGAGCTGAACAAGCAGCTTTTCTTCGGCCAGTACAAGCGCACTACCAGCTTCTTTCAGGGCACCGATCTCGCCGCCACCGGCCTGCCGAAGGGACGCGAGCTCGAACTCCTGGACACGGTACGCGACAAGGTTCCGCCCGAAGTCTTCCATAAGGTCTACAGCAACCCGGCCGGCGGCAGCCCCGCCGCGGTGCGTAACAATCTGCGCGAGGCCGTGCATCTCTTCCGCGAGGCCGGTTACCACGTGCGCGAACAGCAGCTGGTCAATGCCAAGACCGGCGAGCCGTTCACGGTTGAGTTCCTCAGCAATACGCCGCTGTTCGAGCGCATCTTCCTGTTCTTCAAGCCCTCGCTCGAACGGCTCGGCATCGCCGTATCGGTGCGCACGGTCGATATGGCGCAGTACGTGAACCGCCTGAGCGGATGGGATTTCGACATCGTTGTCTATGCCTGGGGAGAATCACTGCTGCCCGGCAACGAACTGCGCGGTTTCTTTGGTTCCCAGGCGGCCGACGTCGTTGGCTCGGAAAATGTCATCGGTATCAAGAACCCGGCTGTCGACGCGATGATCGAGAAAATCGTCGCCGCCAAAACCGATGAGGATCTCGTTGCCGCCGCCCACGCGCTCGATCGCATCCTGCTGTGGAACCATTACGTTGTGCCGCAATGGTCCTACGGCAAGATCCGCACCGCGCGCTGGAACCGCTTCGGACGGCCGCCCAGCATGCCGAAATTCGGCATGGCGGCATTCCCGGAGCTGTGGTGGTGGGATGCGGACAAAGCCGCCAAGACCGGAACGCGGCAGTAGTCTGCCGGCTTTGCTGCCGGATCAATCGGCTTGCGAGGTCGGCGCGCTTTTGGCGGCAGCGCGCACCCGCGGCTCGGCTTTGAGGAACTCGTGATAATCCGGCGGGTCGAAATCGAATAGCGTCCCACCCGAACTAAAGTGCCGGATGAAGGCCATGCCGATCGCGTAGGTGGCGCCGACGGACAAAGTCGGCATGGTGAGCGCGCTGATCGCCGTTCCAACCAGCGGCACGCCCTTGATCAAGCTCGCGGCCCCGATCCCGCTGCTGGCCGGGATCATCGATCCTGCGAAGCCGGCGACCAGCGCTTTGCTGCGGTTTTCGGAAAACGGCACGCCGTAGATCTGCGAAATGCGGCGCAGCATTTGAATTTGAATCCCGCCGACGGCCGCCAGGTCGACGAAGGGCACCGGAATAAGCCCGGCAGCCCCCGACCATAAAGAACATCGTTCGACCACTTTCACCGCGCGGGCGCGCCGTTCCTTCGCCTCCGTTGCGTCAGGCGAGGCCGGCGGCTGCGCCACCATCGAAGCGTCCTTGCGGGGCTCCGTGGCGCCAGCCGCACTGATGGCGTCGTGCAACTCCGGCCGCGCCGAGGGTTGCGGCCAAGCCGCCGCCGGCGCGGGGCCGGCTACGCTCGTTTCCACCCCCGTCGGTCTGATCGCCTTAGGCAGCTTCTTCTTATTCATGTCACGCAGCTTGCCGAATGCCGACGAGGCTGTCCACTTCATCGGCGATTGCGGCGATCTCGCGCGCGGCGGCGCCCGCGCTCTCAAGCATGCTCGGCGTCGCACCCCAGAGCGCGGCCTCCGCATAGACGACGCGGTTGGTCATCTCGCTCTTGAGCACGGGGAACCCGGCCTCGATCAATTCCGCCCGGATGTGCTTGGCGATGACGGAATCCCGGGTTGTCTGCGCGAGGACGCAGCGAAACGTCGGCCGCTGGCCGCCGGCGCCCTCGATCAGGGAATTGAGCGTATCCAGCATGCGGTCGACGTCGAGCGGGGAGGCCTTGACCGGGACGAGAAGAAAGTCGGCCGCGGCAATGCAGGCCAATGTCGCCGGCGAGCGGAAGCCGGGCGTGTCGATGACGATCGGGAGGCCGGAGGCGGCAAGATTTTGCGCCGTCTTCCAGGCGTTTTCCGACGCGTCTTCCACCACCGTGACGCCGCCGAGCGCCCGCTCGCGCGCGGCGAGCCTGGCGATCGAGCGCTGCGGATCGGCATCGATGATGGTCGAGGGCCGGCCGCACAAATGCCAATGCACTGCGAGGCAGCTGGCCAAGGTGCTCTTGCCGCTGCCGCCTTTCATTGTTGCAACCGTGATGATCTGTCTCATCATCCACCTGCCTTTCGGCCTGATTTGCGTGCGGGCGAATCGCCTGCGGCGATGCTATCGGATTCTTGGCCGGGATTCTTCCGGATGATGCCGGATTTGGCGCGAATTTCGCAGGTTTCCGGCGCGCCTCCGGGGGCTTGTGGCGGCGCGGCCCGCTATCGCCTGCGGCCGGTAAAGGCCGGCGGGCGTTTCTCCATGAAGGCGCGCACGCCCTCGGCATAGTCGGGCGTGTGGCCGGCCTCGCGCTGCAAGTCGCGCTCGAGGTCGAGCTGCCGATCGAGCGTGTTCGTTTCGGCGGCATCGAGCGCGCGTTTGATGAGCGATAGGCCGACGGTCGGGGCGCCGGCAAAATGCGCGCACAGTTTTTCCGCTTCGGCGATCAGCGCGGCGTCGTCCACCGCTTTCCAGATCAGGCCCCAGCTTTCGGCCTTCTCCGCCGGCTAGCGGCTCGGCCAGCAAGGCCAGCCCGCGCGCGCGGGCGGCGCCGACCAAACGCGGCAGCACCCAGGTGCCGCCGGAATCCGGCACCAGGCCGATCTTGGCGAAGGCCTGCACGAAGCTTGCCGAGCGCGCCGCCAGCACGATGTCGCAGGCGAGCGCGATATTGGCGCCGGCCCCGGCGGCGACGCCGTTGACGGCGGCCACCACGGGGAAGGGCAGCGCGCGCAGCTTGCGCACCAGCGGATTGTAATAGGCGTCGGTGGAGGCGCCGAGATCGGGCCGCTGGTCGCCGCTGGCGAGCCGGTCGCTGAGATCCTGGCCGGCGCAGAATGCGCGGCCCGCGCCGGTCAGCAGCAATGCGCGGCACGCGCTGTCTGCTTCCGCCTCCTCGAGCGCCGTCTTGAGCGCGCGGTGCATCGTTTCGTTGAAGGCATTGAGCCGCTGCGGCCGGTTGAGCGTGACAATGCGGAAGCCTGCGCGCTGGTCGACGAGAATGGGCGACTCGTCCATGGCTCCTCCTGAGCGACGCCGACCGAGCGGTTAGGCCACCACTATGGCGGCCGCGAACGGGTGTCAACGCGACGCGCGACTGCGCGGCTTTTTCTCGGCAGCTGGCGCGATCTGCGGCGGCGTACTCGCGGGCGCGACCGGATTGTTGCGGCGTTTCGCCTCCGCCGCCACCGCCTGCGCAAGCTCGGGGTGATGCGCCGTGAGGGCGTGGAAGTCGGCCACTTCCAGCGCCAGCAATGTCGTCGGCGCCGTGGTCACGACATTCGCCGTGCGAGGCGCCCCCGTCAGCAAAGCCATCTCGCCGAAAAAAGAACCGGCGCCGAGGCGAACCGGCTGCGGCTCGACCTTCACCTCCACTTCGCCGGCGGCGATGAAATACATGCAATCGCCGGGGCGCCCGCGCCGCACCACGATCGTGCGATCGCTGAGGTCGATGCGTCGCAGCAAGCGGGTGAGCTCGATGACCGCCGGCGGATCGAGATTCTTGAGAAACGGCACGCGCGTGACGAGATCCCAGTTGCGGATGAAATCGCGGCGGCGATGCTCGGCGGCAAAGCCCGTTGCGAGGATGCCGGTCAACAATCCGAACACGCCGAGGCCGCAGATCATTACCATGCCGCCGATCAGTCGGCCGAGGGACGTTAGCGGCACTGCGTCGCCGTAGCCGGTGGTGGTCAACGTCGTCACCGCCCACCACAGTGACAGCGGCAGGCTGCCGAATTGCCGTGGCTGCCCGGGAGCCTCAAGGACATAGAGTGCCACGCTTGCCAAGATGAGGATGGTCAAGAAGATGACGATGACGCTTCCCAGCGCGCGCGCTTCAAGCGCGAGTACGCGTCCGAGCACCGCCAACCCGGGCACGAATGTTGCGAGCTTTAAGACCCACAGCGCCGCCAGCAGCCAAGCGGTATTGGCCGGAATGCCGACGAGCAGTGCAATCGGAACCGGCAGCACCGCGATGAGATCGATCAGGCCCGCGGACGACAGCAGGTAGTTCGTCTCGGAACCCACGCGTTGCCAGGCCTTGACCACCAGATCGCCGGCAAAGAAGACGAGGCAGCACCAGAGCGCGACGAATGCCGAACCGCGCGCGCCGGCGCTGAGATCGGGCATCGTCATCACCGTCATCGCCAGCAGCCCGGCCGCCAGCACCACGAAATGCAGGAGCCTGAGCGCGCCGCTTTTAAGCAGGCCGAAGGGCGACAGCATTGCCATGACGAAAAACCCAAGCTGGTTCTGTCCCGGACAAGGACCAGCTTCTCCCCGCGCTACGGTGGCAGCCTATTCCATCACCGCCCAACCAGCCATCCGGAGCGGATTATGGTTAATGTGCCGCCGGTCGCGCGCGATCTTGGGAGCCTATAGCTCGACGGTGAAACCGCCGGTGTCCCAGGTCTCGGCCGAGGCCTCTGCCGGTTGCGGCGCTGGTGCGACCGCAATGACGGGCGAGAGGTCTTCGCTGTCGAGGACGGCGAGCGGCGTCAAGTCGACCACCTCGCCATCCGCCACCAGCCGCATGGTGCGGTTGTCGAGGACGAGCCAGCGTCCCTCGACGCGCGCGGCAGCGACCATGTGGTTCTCGTCGGCCGAGCGGTTGTACACCACGACCAGCCGCAGATCGTCCGACGCCATCCCGGCTTCACGCAGCGCCACGTATTTTGCGATGGCGTAGTCCTCGCAGTCGCCGGCGCCGGAGGCGAACGTCATCAGCGGCGTTGCCCAAATATCGGGCAGGCCGTACTGGGCGAGGTCGCTCATTGCCCGAATCGCCAGATTGACGGCGCGGTTGACCTCGCCGACGCGGGCGCGGCCGCTGCGGGCGCGGCCGGCGTCGATGATGGCGCCGAATTTGACGGCTGCGGCCGGGCAGGCCGCCGGATTGGAGCGGCAAAGCGCCAGAATCTGCCGTTCGAAGCGGATGGCCGGCTGAAGAATGCGCCAACGCCTGGAGAATGGGCCACTGGATGTGGCCGCCAACCCGAACGGCCCGCGGACGACCGGCGGGGCGAGCTGCTGGATTGGCAGGTCGGCGGGTTCGAGCTTGGCCAGCCGCGGCGGGTAGGCGGTTTGCTCGATCGGCAGGTCGGTCGATTCGAGCGCAGCGACCCGAATCGGCGCGTCGGTCCGCGCCATTGTGGCGCCGGCACAGAAAACAAGCGCTGCGGCAACGGCCGCCATGCGCGCCCCGGCGCGCAAACTCGATCGGGCCAACATTCCGACGCTCCCCGCTCGCGGGGCGTCGCGCCGGCCTTAAAGCAACCGGTCTACCCCCATCGAGCGGGGGAACAGGTACATCCGAGGCCTTTTCAACCCGGTTAAATGAAGCGAAAAGGCGAGCTATTTCATGGAGCTACGGTGAACCCGAAGCGGCCAAGACGGCTAAAAGACGACTAAAATTTGAATGAATTGGAAGGCGGCCCAGCCGGCTCTTGCCGGGAGGCCGGTCGGCCCGGCGGGCGTCTAAAATCGATTGCTGTTAACGAATGTCGTAACCTCAAGTTGCGCGTGGTTGCGGCCTGATGGAACCGTCCTTCACCATAAAAATCAGGCATAGACCGTAAAAAAGCGTTTACACCAGTGAACTGCTTCACACAGTGGCTCTGGCAAATGGTACTAATTTTGCTTCGCAGGACGAGGGCTGCCGGTTGACGGCGGGCGAGCCGAACTTAACGAGCGTCGAACAACAAGCTGACGCCGCGGGTCGCTGAACAGAGGTGGGGAGGTCAGTTGCTGCGAACTCCGTCGGATGGCCACTTCGGTGGGCTTGATCCGCATGTTGTATCGTCGGCCATAGCCGACGGTTCAACTGACGCGATCACGATTCCGGATTCGAATCTCCTCTATGACGGCGATTTCAAACGCGCCGGCAACGACCTCATTCTGTCGGACGACAAGCACAAATTCGTCGTGCAAGATTATTTCCTGCACGACAAGCATCCGACATTGCTGTCGCCGAAAGGCGGGGCCCTCACGCCCGATGTCGTGCTCGCGCTCGCCGGATCCTTGGCGCCGGGCCAATACGCGCAGGCAACCGCGCCGCAGCCGCAGGAACAGCCGATTGGGCGCGTGGTCACGGTGTCGGGCAATGTCGTCGCGATCCGCAATGGCGTGAGCATCACGCTCAATGCCGGCGACGCCGTGCTCAAGAACGACGTGCTGCAGACCGGCAGTGACGGAAAGATCGCCGTAACCTTCAACGACGGCGCGACGTTCGATCTGGGCGCCGATGCGCGCATCGTGCTGACCGAATTCGTCTATGACCCGAACGGAACGACGAACAACTCGGTCGTCAGCCTCATCCGCGGGCAGCTCAGCTTCATAGCGGGCGAGGTCGCCCACACCGGCGACATGAAAGTCGTGACGCCGGTCGCGACCATGGGCATCCGCGGCACCGTCGGCATCGTCTCCTTTGGCGACAGCTTGACGCTGACCGTCGCCGACCAGGCAGACGGACAGGTCCATTCGATCGCGATCAGCGACAGCAGCGGAAATGTTATCGGCCACGCCACCAGCGTTGGCGGAACCTGGGTCGTCACCTCCACTGGCGTGCAGGAAGTCGCGCGGCAAACCAATGTCCAGCAGGACTTGTCGGTCGTCCAGACACTGCTCAACCTGCAAACGACTGGCATGCAGATCGTCAGTGACCTGAACAATACGAAGACGACCGAGCAGCACCACACGACGATCGAGTACCAAGAGAATAACCAGCAAGGCAACAATACCGGCAATATCAAAATCACGACCACGACGACCGATACGGGCACGGGTACGGGAACGACCGACACCTCGTCCACTAAAATAGTCACCGAAACCTATATCCAAAACACCACCAACACGCAGTCAAACCTGCCGCCGCTGTTCGTTGGCGGCACCGCAATGACGCGGGTCGCCGTGCCGGCGGGAGGCTTGCCGGGCGCGATCGATGCGGTGGCGCCGGATAGCAGCGCGGACGGACGTTTTGTCGCGTTCTTCAGCGCTTCTCATGTCCCCGGCCAGGGCAACGACAATAACCTTGGCGGCGACGTCTATCTGTATGACCGGCAGACCAACACGACCACCGCGATCACCCACGCGAGCGGCAACGGCGTCACTTACAGCGGCGTCTCGATCAGCCAGGATGGCCGCTACGTCGTCTATCAAAGCCGAAGCATTAGCGGCCAGTCGGCGACGTCTATGTTTACGACCGGGTGACCAACACCAGCAGCCTGGTTCGTCAGTCCAGCGGCAACGCGCGCATCGACGGCGCCGGCGATCTGATCGTGATGGAAGGCGGGACCTGCCGGCCAAACCAAGGCGGCAGCGTGCTCGTCACCGATCGTGCGGGCAATGTTCTCACGCAGGTGTCCGGCGAACAACGACATCCGTCTGGACCCCGGAGATCAATGCCGACGGTCGGCTGATCACTTTCCGCACCGCGGCAACCGAGCTGACCGTCCAATATCCCGACGGCCTCGGTCACACCATCACCCAGACGTTCAACAATCTAAATTCCGGCGGCTACGAGCAGGTCTATGTCTACGACCGCGGCTCGCACAGCCTACAGATGGTTTCGGTATCGTCCGCGGGCGTGCCAGGTGACGGCAACAGCGGCGAGGTCGGCGCAAATGGAGGCGAGGACTGGCCGGCATCGTTCAGCGCTGATGGGCGGTACGTCGTCTTCCAGAGCGATGCGAATAATCTCGTCTCAGGCGACGGCAATTCCGCTTCGGATATTTTCGTCCGCGATCTGCTGACCGGAACAACGCAGCGCGTTTCGGTCGGCGAGACACATAGCGGCAATTACCTCTCGCAAGGCACATTCCAGGTCAATACGACGACGGCGGGCGACCAGCAGACCTCATCGGTCGCGCCGCTCGCCGATGGCGGCTTCCTGGTGACATGGGACGTCAGTGAGCCAACGAAGTCTTCGCGCAGCGCTACGACGTCAACGGCCATGCGGTCGGCGGCCAATTCCAGGTCAGCACGCAAGCCACGAACGGCCAGGCGACGCCGTCGGCGACCGGGCTCGAAGGCTGGCGGCGCGGTGGTGGTGTGGACGACCACCGCAGGCGAAATCCACGGCCAGCTTTACAACGAGTTGGGCCAGGCGGTCCGCGGCGAATTCCAGGTCAACTCCGTTACCGTCGACAGCGAAAGCCAACCGTCCGTCATTGCGGCGTCCGACGGCGGCTTCTTCGTCACCTGGACCTCGCCCGGCGATGGCGTCAACGGCGACATCCATTTGCAGCGCTACGACTCCAGCGGCGCGGCCGTCGGCGGCGAAGCCACCATCAACACGCCGCTTGCCGGCAACCAGGTCGATCCCGCGATTACTGCGATGCCCGACGGCGGCTTTGTGGCCGCTTGGACGTCGCCGCCGCTGTCGGGTGTCGGCAACCCGGTGATTTTCGAGCAGCGCTTCGACGCGACTGGCGCGGCGCTCGGCATCGCGGTCCAAGTCGACACCGCGCATACCGGCGGCCAGAGCCATGCATCGGTCGCGCCGCTGCTGGGCGGCGGCTACGTCGTGGCCTGGACCGTGTCGGGCGGCGCCGACGGCAGCGGCGACGACGTCTATGAGCAGCGCTACAGCAACACCGGCAGTCCGCTCGGCGTCCTCAAGGTCAACACCACGACGGCCGGCAATCAAAACGACGTCTCGGTCACCGGGCTGACCAATGGCGGCTTCATCGTCACCTGGACCACGGCCGCCGGCCGGCGGCAACGGCACGACAGTGCACGCCCAGAGCTACGACGCGCTTGGCGTTCCGGCCGGTTCGGAAATCACGGTCGGCGCGCCGGCTGCCTACAATCAGACCGACGCGAAAGTCACGACGCTGCCGAACGGCAATATCGTGGTGACCTGGACGTCGCAGGATGCCGAACGGCACCGGCATTTCCGGCCAGGTCTACAGCGATCTGGTTACGGTCGAGGCCAACGGCGCGAGCTATCGTCCCGAGATCAGCGCCGACGGCCGTTACGTCACGTTTGGCAGCGACGCCACCAATTTGGTGAGCGGCGATACCAACAACACCGGCGACACCTTTGTCTATGACCTGGTCACCCAGTCGATCGAGCGCGTGTCCGTCGATGCGCAAGGGCATCAGACCTACGGCAACGCGACGCTCGGCAATGCCGTCGACGGCGGCGGATCGATCGTAAACTTCGGCGGGGTTACGATCGATGGCCAGAGCGCGCTGCAACTGCAGCCCGACGGCCACACCATCAAGATTACGGCGGTAGCGTCCGATCTCGGCGGCACCGACCCGCTCACGCTGACGCTCAAGGTCAGCCACGGCAAGATCGCCCTCAGCGGGTTGACGATCGTCAACGGCCAGGACGGCGCGAACGGCGTTCTCGTTGCGACCGGAACGCTGGCGCAGATCAACGCGGCATTCACGACCGGCGTGCTCTACACGCCGACCGGCAGCGGCAATGACGCGATGACGATCACGCTCGCCGACAGCGCGACCGCCAGCGCCATATTCAGCGGCAGCATCGGCTTCACGCCGCAGGCCACGACGACTGCGCCGCTGGCCATTATCGACAGCGCGCAACAGCCGCACCTCAATGGCGATGGCACGATCACCTTCTCCGGCGCCACGATAAACAGCCTTGATCCGACCGACCATTTGGTGACGCTGACGGCAAGCGTGCAGGAAGGCACGCTCGCGCCCGCGCGGTCGGTCCGCGGGCCTCACGCTACGTCAACGGCCTCAACGGCAGCAACGGCACGATCGAGGTCACCGGCACGCTTTCGGCGATCCAGACGGCGTTGAACACCGGCGTCATCTACACCGGCCCGCAGGGGTTCTCCGGCGACACGATGACGGTCACCGTCAACGACGGATATTGGCAAACCACTCAAGACCTTCCAGTTCGACAGCCAGGGCCACGTTCACAACCCGCAATTGTCAGCGATGGCCCCGGCGTCCTGACGTCCGACATCTACGTCGCCGACCTGTCGGCTGGCACCACGGGCACCGTGCTCGACGACCCGGCCTATATCGTCGCCGGCCGACCGCGACTCGATCCGGCCCGTGCCGCCGGTCGACTGTCTCGTTCTCGACGTCGCCGGGCACGCAGCAGCTCTGGATCGATCAGAGCCGGGCCGCTCCCAACACGAACTCCGGCGACGTTCCAGAAATACGGCGAAGTTTTCTCCGTCCCGACGAACGAAAACGATCTGCACTCCGTCAACCTCACGGTTTCGGCGCCGACGCAGGCGACCGGGGGCGCGACGCAATTTGAATTGAGGCTCTATAAATGGACGGCCGGCGCGCCGGACGGTCCGGCCATTTACGACAGCGGTGCGATTGCGCTTGGCGCGAACGGTTCGGGCATCGGGCCGACAGCGCTTCCCGCTGCCGCTCGACGTTCCGGTGCAGGCCGGCCAGCAATATATTTTCGAAATCATCGGCAATGGCGCGATCGGCCTCGCGAACGCCGCCGCCAATGCCGGGGACGGCCTCTATGTGCAGTCGGGCGACGGCACTGTGTTCAATGCTTGGCATTGCACGCTGGCAACGCCTCGCTCTTCACCGAACTCGACTTCCAGCCCGCGCTGACGACGACCGGAACGCTGGGCTTCACCGATATCAACGACACGCATACGGTTTCCGTCAGCTCGGACGCGTCGGTAACATGGGGCCATCTGGTCGCCTATGTCTCGAACGACACCACCGGCACCAACGCCGTCGGCGCCGTCACCTGGATCATACGAAGTCGATCCCGCCAAGGCCGCGACGCTCGCGCTCGGCGAAGTGCACTACGACACATTCGCGTTGACCCTCACCGACAGCGGCAAACGGCACGGCGACCACCAATGTCACCGTCGCCGTGGCCGGCGTCAACGAGACGCCGTGGATCGTCAGCGGCGCTCCCAGAATATTCCGTTGCCTGCCATTCATTTCCATGGCGACGCTCTCGTCGCGAACGGCTTCCTGACACCGGACACCCGGCGACGTCGGGCACTTTGACCTTCCACGAAGCCGATCTTTCCGACACGCATACGGTGACGGCGACGCTGACCGGCGCCACGTGGTCGGGCGGCAGTGGCAGCGGCAGCTTCTCGGCCGGCAGCAGCTGTCGACGATCTGCCGCCGGAGGCGTTCGACAAGCTCAAGGCCGCGTTGCAGGTCTCAATTCGCCAAGACAGCACCTGGACCGGCACGGGCACGATCGACTGGTCGCTGCAGCAGATCGCCGCCTATCAGACGCACTTCCTCGGCACCGTCCTGCCTCCCAACCAGACCCTGACGCTGACCTACACCATTACGGTGGAACGATCCGCATCTGGCGACGAACTCGCAGACGCTGACCGTCGTCCTCGACCATTTCACGTCGGCCTTCATCGGCTGGATCAATCCAGGCGACGGCGACTGGAACGACCCGGCGAACTGGAGCACCGGCACCGTTCCCACCGCCAGTGACGTCGTCCACATCCCGGACGAACAGGTTATCAACGGCAGCGGCAACTATCACGTCACCAATTCGGCCGACGCCGACGCGAAGTCGATCATCCTGCGCGAAGGCGGCGTCACGCTGACCAATACCGGCACCGGCACGCTGACAGTTGTGCAGGACCTGACCGCCCACGCCGGCAGTACGGTGGTGAATTTCGGCACGCTCGACCGCGGCCACCGTTGCGCTGGATGCCTTGAGCACGCTCACCAATTCCGGCCATATCCAGGTGGCGAACGCTGTCACCGTGGACGCCAGCACGATCACCAACAATCTTGGCGGCGAGATTGATGCTCACTCTGCAACGCTTAGCAATTCTATAGCACGCTGACCACAACGCTGTCATCAACCTGACCGGCAGCAGTTCGATTTCCGGCAGCGCCGTCACCAATACCGGCACCGTCGAGGTCCATAACACTGCCACGCTCGATCTCGAGAACCTCACCGTCACCAACTACGTCGGCACTGCCCACGGCACGGTGCAAATCGACATCGGCGCCACGCTCAACCTGGAGACGGCGCTGATCACCGGCGGCACGCTGACCAACTCCGGCATGCTGGACGCCAACGCCAGCCTGACCAACGCCATCAACAACGCCATCCTGATCACCAACCACGCCGGCGCCACGATCGAGGCGACCGGGGCGGGCGTCGAGCTGCAGATCAAGAGCGCGACCACGTTCAACAACGACGGCACGTTGCTGGCGACGCTGGGCGGCACGCTCGACCTCGACAGCCTGACGGTTGCCAACAGCGCCACCGGCCTGGTTCAGGTCGACGCCAGCTCGACGCTGGATCTGGAGACGGCGCTGATCACCGGCGGCACGCTGACCAACTCCGGCATGCTGGACGCCAACGCCAGCCTGACCAACGCCATCAACAACGCCATCCTGATCACCAACCACGCCGGCGCCACGATCGAGGCGACCGGGGCGGGCGTCGAGCTGCAGATCAAGAGCGCGACCACGTTCAACAACGACGGCACGTTGCTGGCGACGCTGGGCGGCACGCTCGACCTCGACAGCCTGACGGTTGCCAACAGCGCCACCGGCCTGGTTCAGGTCGACGCCAGCTCGACGCTGGATCTGGAGACGGCGCTGATCACCGGCGGCACGCTGACCAACTCCGGCATGCTGGACGCCAACGCCAGCCTGACCAACGCCATCAACAACGCCATCCTGATCACCAACCACGCCGGCGCCACGATATTCGAGGCGACCGGGGCGGGCGTCGAGCTGCAGATCAAGAGCGCGACCACGTTCAACCACGACGGCACGTTGCTGGCGACGCTGGGCGGCACGCTCGACCTCGACAGCCTGACGGTTGCCAACAGCGCCACCGGCCTGGTTCAGGTCGACGCCAGCTCGACGCTGGATCTGGAGACGGCGCTGATCACCGGCGGCACGCTGACCAACTCCGGCATGCTGGACGCCAACGCCAGCCTGACCAACGCCATCAACAACGCCATCCTGATCACCAACCACGCCGGCGCCACGATCGAGGCGACCGGGGCGGGCGTCGAGCTGCAGATCAAGAGCGCGACCACGTTCAACAACGACGGCACGTACCGCCGGCGACGCTGGGCGGCACGCTCGACCTCGACAGCCTGACGGTTGCCAACAGCGCCACCGGCCTGGTTCAGGTCGACGCCAGCTCGACGCTGGATCTGGAGACGGCGCTGATCACCGGCGGCACGCTGACCAACTCCGGCATGCTGGACGCCAACGCCAGCCTGACCAACGCCATCAACAACGCCATCCTGATCACCAACCACGCCGGCGCCACGATCGAGGCGACCGGGGCGGGCGTCGAGCTGCAGATCAAGAGCGCGACCACGTTCAACAACGACGGCACGTTGCTGGCGACGCTGGGCGGCGCCGCTGACCTCGACAGCCTGACGGTTGCCGACGGCGCCACCGGCCTGGTTCAGGTCGACGCCAGCTCGACGCTGGATCTGGAGACGGCGCTGATCACCGGCGGCACGCTGACCAACTGCGGCATGTAGGACGCCAACGCCAGCCTGACCAACGCCATCAACAACGCCATCCTGATCACCAACCACGCCGGCGCCACGATCGAGGCGACCGGGGCGGGCGACTGAGCTAGGGATGCAAGAGCGCGACCACGTTCAACAACGACGGCACGTTGCTGGCGACGCTGGGCGGCACGCTCGACCTCGACAGCCTGACGGTTGCCAACAGCGCCACCGGCCTGGTTCAGGTCGACGCCAGCCCTCGACGCTGGATCTGGAGACGGCGCTGATCACCGGCGGCACGCTGACCAACTCCGGCATGCTGGACGCCAACGCCAGCCTGACCAACGCCATCAACAACGCCATCCTGATCACCAACCACGCCGGCGCCACGATCGAGGCGACCGGGGCGGGCGTCGAGCTGCAGATCAAGAGCGCGACCACGTTCAACAACGACGGCACGTTGCTGGCGACGCTGGGCGGCACGCTCGACCTCGACAGCCTGACGGTTGCCAACAGCGCCACCGGCCTGGTTCAGGTCGACGCCAGCTCGACGCTGGATCTGGAGACGGCGCTGATCACCGGCGGCACGCTGACCAACTCCGGCATGCTGGACGCCAACGCCAGCCTGACCAACGCCATCAACAACGCCATCCTGATCACCAACCACGCCGGCGCCACGATCGAGGCGACCGGGGCGGGCGTCGAGCTGCAGATCAAGAGCGCGACCACGTTCAACAACGACGGCACGTTGCTGGCGACGCTGGGCGGCACGCTCGACCTCGACAGCCTGACGGTTGCCAACAGCGCCACCGGCCTGGTTCAGGTCGACGCCAGCTCGACGCTGGATCTGGAGACGGCGCTGATCACCGGCGGCACGCTGACCAACTCCGGCATGCTGGACGCCAACGCCAGCCTGACCAACGCCATCAACAACGCCATCCTGATCACCAACCACGCCGGCGCCACGATCGAGGCCGATCTTGGGACGGGCGTCGAGCTGCAGATCAAGAGCGCGACCACGTTCAACAACGACGGCACGTTGCTGGCGACGCTGGGCGGCACGCTCGACCTCGACAGCCTGACGGTTGCCAACAGCGCCACCGGCCTGGTTCAGGTCGACGCCAGCTCGACGCTGGATCTGGAGACGGCGCTGATCACCGGCGGCACGCTGACCAACTCCGGCATGCTGGACGCCAACGCCAGCCTGACCAACGCCATCAACAACGCCATCCTGATCACGCCAACCACGCCCGCGCCACGATCGAGGCGACCGGGGCGGGCGTCGAGCTGCAGATAAAGAGCGCGACCACGTTCAACAACGACGGCACGTTGCTGGCGACGCTGGGCGGCACGCTCGACCTCGACAGCCTGACGGTTGCCAACAGCGCCACCGGCCTGGTTCAGGTCGACGCCAGCTCGACGCTGGATCTGGAGACGGCGCTGATCACCGGCGGCACGCTGACCAACTCCGGCATGCTGGACGCCAACGCCAGCCTGACCAACGCCATCAACAACGCCATCCTGATCACCAACCACGCCGGCGCCACGATCGAGGCGACCGGGGCGGGCGTCGAGCTGCAGATCAAGAGCGCGACCACGTTCAACAACGACGGCACGTTGCTGGCGACGCTGGGCGGCACGCTCGACCTCGACAGCCTGACGGTTGCCAACAGCGCCACCGGCCTGGTTCAGGTCGACGCCAGCTCGACGCTGGATCTGGAGACGGCGCTGATCACCGGCGGCACGCTGACCAACTCCGGCATGCTGGACGCCAACGCCAGCCTGACCAACGCCATCAACAACGCCATCCTGATCACCAACCACGCCGGCGCCACGATCGAGGCGACCGGGGCGGGCGTCGAGCTGCAGATCAAGAGCGCGACCACGTTCAACAACGACGGCACGTTGCTGGCGACGCTGGGCGGCACGCTCGACCCGAGCAGCCTGACGGTTGCCAACAGCGCCACCGGCCTGGTTCAGGTCGACGCCAGCTCGACGCTGGATCTGGAGACGGCGCTGATCACCGGCGGCACGCTGACCAACTCCGGCATGCTGGACGCCAACGCCAGCCTGACCAACGCCATCAACAACGCCATCATCCTGATCACCAACCACGCCGGCGCCACCATCAAGGCGCCGAGGCGGGCGTCGAGCTGCAGATCAAGAGCCGACCACGTTCAACAACGACCGGCACTTCGCCGGCGACGCTGGGCGGCGCGCTCGACCTCGACAGCCTGACGGTTGCCAACAGCGCCACCGGCCTCGTTCAGGTCGACGCCAGCTCGACGCTGGATCTGGAGACGACGCTGATCACCGGCGGCACGCTGACCAACTCCGGCATGCTGGACGCCAACGCCAGCCTGACCAACGCCATCAACAACGCCATCCTGATCACCAACCACGCCGGCGCCACGATCGAGGCGACCGGGGCGGGCGTCGAGCTGCAGATCAAGAGCGCGACCACGTTCAACAACGACGGCACGTTGCTGGCGACGCTGGGCGGCACGCTCGACCTCGACAGCCTGACGGTTGCCAACACGCCACCGGCCTGGTTCAGGTCGACGCCAGCTCGACGCTGGATCTGGAGACGGCGCTGATCACCGGCGGCACGCTGACCAACTCCGGCATGCTGGACGCCAACGCCAGCCTGACCAACGCCATCAACAACGCCATCCTGATCACCAACCACGCCGGCGCCACGATCGAGGCGACCGGGGCGGGCGTCGAGCTGCAGATCAAGAGCGCGACCACGTTCAACAACGACGGCACGTTGCTGGCGACGCTGGGCGGCGCGCTCGACCTCGACAGCCTGACGGTTGCCAACAGCGCCACCGGCCTGTTTCAGGTCGACGCCAGCTCGACGCTGGATCTGGAGACGGCGCTGATCACCGGCGGCACGCTGACCAACTCCGGCATGCTGGACGCCAACGCCAGCCTGACCAACGCCATCAACAACGCCATCCTGACGACCAACCACGCCGGCGCCACGATCGAGGCGACCGGGGCGGGCGTCGAGCTGCAGATCAAGAGCGCGACCACGTTCAACAACGACGGCACGTTGCTGGCGACGCTGGGCGGCACGCTCGACCTCGACAGCCTGACGGTTGCCAACAGCGCCACCGGCCTGGTTCAGGTCGACGCCAGCTCGACGCTGGATCTGGAGACGGCGCTGATCACCGGCGGCACGCTGACCAACTCCGGCATGCTGGACGCCAACGCCAGCCTGACCAACGCCATCAACAACGCCATCCTGATCACCAACCACGCCGGCGCCACGATCGAGGAACCCGCGACCGGGGCGGGCGTCGAGCTGCAGATCAAGAGCGGCGACCACGTTCAACAACGACGGCACGTTGCTGGCGACGCTGGGCGGCACGCTCGACCTCGACAGCCTGACGGTTGCCAACAGCGCCACCGGCCTGGTTCAGGTCGACGCCAGCTCGACGCTGGATCTGGAGACGGCGCTGATCACCGGCGGCACGCTGACCAACTCCGCGCATGCTGGACGCCAACGCCAGCCTGACCAACGCCATCAACAACGCCATCCTGATCACCAACACGCGGCGCCACGATCGAGGCGACCGGGGCGGGGCGTCGAGCTGCAGATCAAGAGCGCGACCACGTTCAACAACGACGGCACGTTGCTGGCGACGCTGGGCGGCACGCTCGACCTCGACAGCCTGACGGTTGCCAACAGCGCCACCGGCCTGGTTCAGGTCGACGCCAGCTCGACGCTGGATCTGGAGACGGCGCTGATCACCGGCGGCACGCTGACCAACTCCGGCATGCTGGACGCCAACGCCAGCCTGACCAACGCCATCAACAACGCCATCCTGATCACCAACCACGCCGGCGCCACGATCGAGGCGACCGGGGCGGGCGTCGAGCTGCAGATCAAGAGCGCGACCACGTTCAACAACGACGGCACGTTGCTGGCGACGCTGGGCGGCACGCTCGACCTCGACAGCCTGACGGTTGCCAACAGCGCCACCGGCCTGGTTCAGGTCGACGCCAGCTCGACGCTGGATCTGGAGACGGCGCTGATCACCGGCGGCACGCTGACCAACTCCGGCATGCTGGACGCCAACGCCAGCCTGACCAACGCCATCAACAACGCCATCCTGATCACCAACCACGCCGGCGCCACGATCGAGGCGACCAGGGCGGGCGTCGAGCTGCAGATCAAGAGCGCGACCACGTTCAACAACAACGGCACGTTGCTGGCGACGCTGGGCGGCACGCTCGACCTCGACAGCCTGACGGTTGCCAACAGCGCCACCGGCCTGGTTCAGGTCGACGCCAGCTCGACGCTGGATCTGGAGACGGCGCTGATCACCG
>CAVULP010000007.1:0-376347 GCA_963742375.1 uncultured Alphaproteobacteria bacterium | reverse complement strand
ACCGAGCCGCGCCGGGCGACCGTTCACGCGATCGAAGAGGTCTGGCGCGACCAAGGCATTGAATTCGAGGATCTGGCCGACGGCGGTTTCCGCGTCATCGTGCGCTCCTCATTGCTCGACCGGCCGGCGGCCGGACAAGCGCGTCGGCGCCCCGCGCGCCTCAATCTCGGTGTTACCGCCATCAGCCGCCGCTCCTGAGAGGCGGCAGATTTCCCGCGACGCTTAAAACGCCCGGCTTGGCTCCAAGCCGGTCGCGCCACATTGCCAGCGCGCGCCATTGGCCTTATACGGTCGCCGGACATCATTCAGGTTCGTTCCATGACCGCACGCATCTATAAGCCGGCCAAGACCGCCATGCAGTCGGGGCTGGCCAATACCAAGGGCTGGGCGCTCGATTTCGAGCCCGAGGAGCCGCGCCAGGTCGAGCCGCTGATGGGCTGGACCTCGTCCGGCGACATGCGCCAGCAGGTGCGCCTGCGCTTTGCCAGCAAGGACGAGGCGGTCGCCTATTGCGAGCGCCACGGCATCGCCTACCAGGTGTTCGAAGCCAAGCCGGTCGCCCGGCGCGCGATGTCCTATTCGGACAATTTCGCCTTCAACCGGCGCGACGCCTGGACCCATTGATTGCGTGAAATCGGCCGGTTGCCGCGCCGGCGCTAACGCGCGGCGGCCGCCAGATTGCGTCCCTGCGTGGCGCGCGCGCTGGCGCAACAGCGAGACGAAGCGCTCCTCCGGCATCGGCTGGCCGAGCAGGAAGCCCTGGCCGAAGTCGCAGCCCATGCTGACCAGCGCTACCGCGTCGGCGGCTTTTTCGATGCCCATGGCGACCGCGGTGCGCCCGAAATTATGCGCCAGATCGATCACCGTCTTGCAGAGCGGCGCGTTGACCTTGTCGCTGCCGCAATCGGCGACGAAGGCGCGATCGAGCTTGAGCTCGGCGAAGGGCAATTCGCCGAGCCGCGCCAGCGACGAGTAGCCGCGGCCGAAATCGTCGATCGCCAGCCGCACATTGAGGCGCTCCAGCTTCTTGGTGAGCTCGCCGGCGAGCGCGAGATCGGTGATGATCTGCTCCTCGGGCACGTCGATGATCAGGCCCGGCCATTTCTCCGCGTTCGGCCGGTGTGTCTTCACGATGTCCTCGATCGGCAGCTTGACCAGCACGGGGACCGGGATGTTCACGGTAAGCCGCAGGTTGATGCCGATCTTGGAGAACGCGAGACCGGCCTTGAGCGCGCTCGTCAGCGCCATTTCGGACAGCCGGGTGAGGCTCGCTTCGTTGGCGCCCGGCATGAAGGCGCCGGGCAGCACGATGCCGTGCTGCGGATGACGCGCGCGCGCGTAGGCTTCGGCGCCGGCGAGCTGTTTTTTGCGCAAATCGATCTTCGGCTGATACCAGAACTCGATCCATTTATTGTCGAGCGCTTCGCTGAGCTCGATACGCGAAGCCACGGCTCGGCGGCAGACCGAGCTTGAGCTCCTGCAGGACCTTGACGATCGCTTCGGTCTCGAACGGCTTCTTGAGCACCGGCAGCATGTTGAGTTTGTGCTGGATGCCGATGTTCTTGACGTGATCGAGCACCGCCGCCCCGCGATTGCTCATCAGCTGCACCGCGCCGTGAAAGCCGTGCTTGCCGAGGGCGACAACCGACTCGATGGCATCGGCGGATTCGAGCGAGATGTTGTGGAAGATCAGCGAAGGCGCGCGTTTGGCGACCGCCTTGCGCATGGCGGCGCCGTCGGGGAATTCCATGGTGTCGATGCCGGAGCCGTGCAGCACCAGCGAGAGGAAATGCCGGATGCTGGCCTCCTCATCGACCACAAAGCAGATCGGCGCCTGTCCGGGTGCCAGCGGCGGCGCCTCGACGGCGGCGGTGGCTTGGTCGGAATGACTCGGCTCTGGGGCGGGCGTTTCGGCCATGAATTTGGGTGCGCTTTAATCGGCGGAAAACGGATCGTCTGATGTGAGCCTATAGGTGTGCCAAACTTGTTAAAGTTGGGTTTCCCGGGGCGCTCATTCGCGCCCCGAGTGTGCCGCTAAATCCACAGAATGATTGAGGAAATTGGCGACCCCGGCTGGATTCGAACCAGCGACCCTCAGCTTAGAAGGCTGATGCTCTATCCGGCTGAGCTACGGGGTCGTTTCTCGCTCCCGTTTACCCGCACCGCGTGCTGAATGAAAGGTGCGCCTGGCCGGCATGGCCGTTAACGTGGCCGCGAGGGCCGCCGACGATGACGATTGCCGGATTGAGTTGCGCCGAACTGACCGCGCTCTATCGGCGCGGCGAACTCTCGCCGGTCGAGGCCGCGCGTGATTGCCTCGCCCGCATCGCCGCCAATGCCCGCTTCAATGCCTTCATGCCGATTGACCCCGCGCCTGTGCTCGAGGCTGCCGCCGTGTCGGAGGCGCGCTGGCGGCAAGGCCGCCCGCTGGGCCCGGTCGACGGCGTGCCGGCCACCATCAAGGACAATATCTGGCTGAAGGGCTACCCGACCCGGCGCGGCTCGAAGACCGGCGACGCCGCCGCCGGCGGCGGCAGACGCGCCGGCGGTCGCGCGGCTGCGCGAGCAGGGCGCCGTCATCCTCGGCAAGACCTGCATGCCGGAGCATGGCTGGATCGGCGTCTGCCACTCGCCGCTCACCGGCATCACCCGTAATCCGTGGAATCCGGATCACACGCCCGGCGGCTCGACCGGCGGCGGGGCGGTGGCGGCGCTGCTGGGGCTCGGGCTGCTGCATCTCGGCACCGACGGCGCGGGGTCACTGCGCATTCCCGCCGCCTTTACCGGCGTGTTCGGCATGAAGCCGAGCTACGGCCAGGTGCCGACTTATCCGCCGTCGGCGCTCAATGTGCTGGCGCATCAGGGGCCGATCACGCGCAGTGTCGCCGATGCCGCGCTGATGCTGTCGGTGATCGCGCAGCCCGACGCGCGCGACATGACGGCGTGGAATTCGCCGGCGCCCGATTTCGGCGCCGGATTGGAGCAGGGCGTGAAGGGTCTGCGCATCGCTCTGTCGATGCGGCTCGGGCAATCCGTCAAACTCGATCCCGACATCGAGGCGGCGCTGCGCAAAGTGGCGCGCGTGCTGGAAGAGCAGGGCGCCATTGTCGAAGAAGCCGATCCGCCGCTCGCGCGCGCCGCCGACCTGATCCGCGCCATGTGGTGGCCGGTCATGGCCACGCTGGTCGACGCGGTCGCGCCGGCACGCCGCGCCGAGATGGATGCCGGGCCTGCTGGACATTGCCGAGCGCGGCAGGCGCTTCACGGTCGGCGACTATATCGCCGCCTATAACGCGCGCGCCGAGCTGCACGCCGCCATGCTGGACTTCCACGCGCGCTACGATCTGCTGCTGACGCCCGCCATGCCGATTACCGCGCTGAAAGTCGGGCTGGTGGTGCCCGACGATGGCAGTTTTGGCGATGACTGGCTCAACTGGTCGCCCTACACCTATCCATTCAACCTGACGCAGCAGCCGGCCGCCTCCGTGCCCTGCGGGCTGGCCCGCAACGGTCTGCCGATGGGCGCGCAGATCGTCGGCCCTTTGCGGGCGGACGCGCTCGTGCTGCGGGCGGCGCGGGCGGTCGAGCGGGTGCTGCCGATGCCGCAGCCGCCCGGCCTGGCGTAACGGTATTTTCTATCGATGAATTAGTATGTTACGGGATGTTCTTAGAGTAATTCATGTAAATTCTGAGGATAATTCCCTACACGCTTGGCACGGCGGGCCGATGCGGACTTAAATGCGTGAACAGGACCGGCAGCCATGTCCTCGACACCATCCTGCCGTGAACTGATAGTGAGGCCGGCCGCACCAACAAGAACGGCTGTTCGCCCCTTCGGGAGGTTCTCCATGTTATCGCTTGTTCGCGCCGGTCTTGCCGCCGCGCTGCTCGCCCTTGCGCTTGTTCCGGCCGCGGCCGCCGACAAGGCCTTCCAGCGCAGCGATCTCGATGCAGCCGCGATCAAGCTCGAGGCGCAGATCAAGCAGGACGCCGGCAGCGTGACCAAACCGGTCGCCGCGCTGCGCCAGCAGGCCGACGCCGCCTTCCAGAAGCGCGACTTCCGCACCGGCATGCTGGTGCTCGGCCAGATGGTCACGGTCGCGCCCAACGACGCGGCGAGCTGGCTGCGGCTGGCGCGCACCATCCGCCAGATCCGCCCGCGCGACGACCGCGAAAAGGCGCTGTTGCTCGATCGCGCCTCGACCGCCGCCTATATCGCCTATCAGCGCGCGCAGGATCGCACGATCGAAGGCCGACAGCCTGGCGGTGCTCGGCCGCACGCTCGCCGACCGCCAGCTCTGGCGGCCCGCGCTCGACGCTCTGCGGCTGGCGCTGCAACATGCGCGAGATCGCCGACCTGCGCGGCGAATACGAGCGCATGCGGGTCGAGCACGGCTTCCGGCTGCTCGACTATACGGTCGATGCCGATGCGGCCTGCGCCGCGCGCCTGCTTCCAGTTCTCCGAAAGCCTGCCCGGCCGCGGCACCGACTTCTCGCCATTCGTTGCGGTCGCCGGCCAGGACAAGCCGGCGATCTCGTCGACCGACAAACAGCTCTGCGTCGAGGGCCTGAAGCACGGCGAGCGCTACCAGATCACGCTGCGCGCCGGCCTGCCGTCGACCGTGCACGAGACGCTGGCGAAATCGGCCGAATACACCATCTTCGTGCGCGACCGCAAACCGTTCGTGCGCTTCTCCGGCAAGGCCTATGTGCTGCCGCGCACCGGCCAGCGCGGCATTCCGGTGCTGAGCGTCAACACCGGCGCGGTCAAGCTCAACGTCTATCGCATCGGCGACCGCAATCTGATCGACACCGTGCTCGGCTACGACTTCCAGCGCAACATCAGCGACTATCAGGCCGACGCCATCGCCAGTCGAGCGCGGCGCCAAAGTGTGGAGCGGCGAGCTCGCCGTCGAGCAGAAGCTCAACACCGAGGTCACCACCGCGTTTCCGGTCGACAAGGCGCTCGGCGCGCTGGGCGCCGGCGTCTATGTCATGACCGCCGAGCCGAAGGAAGCGGTCTCGGGCGATAACTATGGCGACCTCGCCACGCAATGGTTCATCGTCTCCGATCTCGGGCTGACCGCCTATAGCGGCCACGACGGCATCGACGTGTTCATTCATTCGCTGGCGAGCGCGCAGCCGAGCGCGGCGGTCGAAGTGCGGCTGATCGCGCGCAACAACGACGTGCTGGCGACGGGCGCAACCGACAGCAACGGCTTCGTGCATTTCGACGCCGGCCTCGCGCGCGGGGAGGGCGGCGTGTCGCCGGCCGCGATCGTGGCAACCGTCCCGGCGCCGGAGGCGCCAAGGAAGGCGACTACGCCTTCCTCAGCCTGAAATCGCCGGCCTTCGATCTGTCCGACCGCGGCGTCGGCGGCCGCGAACAGCCGGCCGGGCTCGATGCCTTTGTCTTCACCGAGCGCGGCGTCTACCGCACCGGCGAGACCGTCCATGTGACGACGCTTGCTGCGCGACGCGCGCGGGATCGCCGCGCCGTCGGCGCCGCTGACGCTGGTGGTCGAGCGGCCGGACGGCGTCGAATACCGCCGCGCGCTGGTGCAGGACCAAGGCGTCGGCGGCCGCAGCTTGGACGTGCCGCTGGTGTCATCGGCCATGAGCGGCACCTGGCGAGTGAGCGCCTACACCGATCCCAAGCGTCCGCCGGTCGGCGAGACCACCTTCATGGTCGAGGACTACGTGCCCGACCGCATCGAATTCGACCTGAGCTCGGCGGCAAGCGCGATCTCGTCGCATGCGCCGGCGCAGGTCAGCGTCGACGGCCGTTTCCTCTACGGCGCGCCGGCCTCCAATCTTGAGCTTGCCGGCGCGGTCACCATCGCCGCCGCCAAGGAGCGGCCGGGCTTTCCCGGCTATTCGTTCGGGCTCGCCGACGACGCGGTGACGGCGGTGCGCCAGGAGCTCGACGACCTGCCCGACACCGACGCCGCCGGCAAAGCCAGTTTCGCGGTCAAGCTCGACAAGGTCCCGGCAACGACGCGTCCGCTGGAAGCGCGCGTCACGGTCAGCATGGCGGAATCCGGCGGCCGCGCGGTCGAGCGCAAGCTGACGCTGCCGGTGACGCCCGACGCCGACGATGATCGGCGTCAAGCCGGCTTTCTCCGGCCGCTCGCTCGCCGACGGCGGCAATGCCGATTTCGACGTGGTGATGGTCGCGCCCGACGGCGGCAAGCTGGCGAAGAAGGACCTGCACTACGAGCTGCTCAAGATCGACGACGACGCTACCAATGGTACCGGCAGAGCGGCCAATGGGAGTACGAGCCGGTCAAGCGCACCGAGCGCGTCGCCGACGGCAAGCTCGATGTTGCCGCCGACAAGCCGGCGCGGCTGTCGCTGCCGGTGAAATGGGGCCGCTACCGGCTGGAAGTGTCGGCCGGCGACGTTGTCACCTCGCTCACCTTCGACGCCGGATTCTACGCCGAAGTCGCGCGCCGACACGCCCGACCTGCTGGAAGTCGCGCTCGACAAGAAAGACTACAAGCCCGGCGAGACGATCTATGTGGCGGTGACCGCGCGCAGCCGCCGGCCGCCTGACGATCAACGTGTTCACCGACCGCCTGGTCGCCAGCAAATCGCTATGACGTGAAAGCCGGCCTTGCGCATGCGCTGGTAACGGTCGGCAAGGACTGGGGCACCGGCGCCTATGTGGTCGCCACCTTGCGCCGCCCGCTCGATGCGCCTGCGCAGCGCATGCCCGGGCGCGCCATCGGCGTGCAATGGTTCGGCATCGACCGCGCCGCGCATACGCTGCCGGTCGACGATGACCCTGCCGGCGACGCTGCGGCCGAATTCCAAACTCACTGTGCCGCTGCGGCTGGCGGGGCTTAGCCCGGGCGAGGAGGCGCGCGTGGTGGTGGCGGCGGTCGACGTCGGCATTCTCAATCTCACCAATTACAAGCCGCCGGCGCCCGACGAGTATTATCTCGGCCAGCGCCGGCTGACCGCCGACATCCGCGATCTCTATGGGCAGCTGATCGACGGCATGCAGGGCGCGCAGGGGCAAATCCGCTCCGGCGGCGACGGCGGCGCCGAATTGACCGGCTCGCCGCCGACGCAGGCGCCGCTCGCGCTCTATTCCGGCATCGTCAAAGTGGCAGCCGACGGCAGCGCGCAAGTGAGCTTCGATATTCCGGCCTTCGCCGGCACCGTGCGCGTGATGGCGGTGGCCTGGAGCAAGGACAAACTCGGCAAGGCCACCGGCGACGTGGTGGTGCGCGATCCGGTCGTGTTGACCGCGACGCTGCCGCGCTTCCTGCGCACCGGCGATCACGGCGCAGTGCAGTTCGAGCTCGACAATGTCGAGGGCGCGGCCGGCGACTACGCCATATCGGTGAGCGCGCAAGGCACGGCCAAGATCGAGGGCGGCAAGCAGACGCTCACGCTCGACGCCAAGAAGCGCGGCCATGTCTCGCTGCCGGTGACGGCTTCGGGCGCGGGCGCCAGCACCATCGACGTGAGCGTGAGCGGGCCGAACGGCTTTGCCCTCGATCGCGCCTATGCGCTTAATGTGCGGCCGGCGACGCAGACGCTTGTCGCGCCGCAGCGTGCGGCCGCTTGCCGCCGGCGAGACGCTGACGCTCAACCGCGACATGTTCGCCGACTTCGCGCCCGGCACCGGACGCGTGGCGCTCTCGGTCGCGATCTCGACCTCGCTCGATGCCGCGAGCCTGCTCAATGCGCTCGACCGCTATCCGTTCACCTGCTCCGAGCAGACCACCAGCGTGGCCATGGCCATGCTGTATGTGAAGGATTTCGGCCACGAAGCGCAGGTGGCGGTGTCCGGCGACATCGACCAACGTCTGCAGGATTCCATCGCGCGGCTCATGTCGCGCGAGGACTCCAACGGCTCGTTCGGCCTGTGGTCGGTGGGCGGCGACGATATCTGGCTCGACGCCTACGTCACCGATTTCCTCACGCGCGCGCGCGAGCACGGCTTCAACGGTGCCGGCGACCGGGTTCAATCTGGCGCTCGACCGCTTGCGCAATTACGTCGGCAACGCGCCGGAGCCGAGCAAGGACGGCGGCGGCGATCTCGCCTATGCGCTCTACGTGCTGGCGCGCAACGCGGCCGCCCCGGTCGGCGACCTGCGCTATATCGCCGACGTCAAGCTCGCCGACGTGGCGACACCCATCGCCAAGGCGCAGATCGGCGCCGCGCTCGCCATGCTCGGCGACAAGACGCGCGCCGAGCAGGTGTTTACCGCCGCGCTCAAGGCGCTTCCCGCGCAGCCGAAGCTCGATGTCGGCCGCGACGATTTCGGCTCGAGCTTGCGCGATTCCGCGGCGCTGGTGACGCTCGCCTCCGAAGGCAACGCCACGCCGCGCATGATCGACGACGCGGTCGCGCGCGTCGATGCCGCGCGCGCGCTGTCGCCGTCGACGTCGACGCAGGAGGACGCCTGGCTGGTGCTGGCCGCGCGCGCGCTGGCCAAGAAGCTCAACGCCATCTCGCTCAGCGTCAACGGCGAAAAGCGCCAGGGCGCGCTCTACCGCAGCCTGCGCGCCGATCAGCTGGCGACGCCGCTGCAAGTGAGCAATAGCGGCAACGGCACGCGTGCAGGCGGTGGTGTCGGTCTCAGGCAGCCCGCTGACGCCGGAGCCCGCCGCCGAGCGCGGCTTCAAGATCGAGCGCAATTTCTTCACGCTCGACGGCCAGCCGGCGGATGCGTCCAAGCCCAAGCAGAACCAGCGTTTCGTCGTGGTGCTCAAGATGACCGAGCCGGCCCCGCAGTTTGGCCGCGTGATCGTCGCCGACTATCTGCCGGCCGGCTTCGAGATCGACAATCCGCATCTGGTGTCGTCGGGCGACACCGGCACGCTGTCCTGGATCAGCGACGCCGCCGTTCCGGTCAACACCGAATTCCGCGACGACCGCTTCACCGCCGCCTTCGAGCGCAAGAAGGATTCGGCACCGGTGTTCACGGTGGCTTACGTGGTGCGCGCGGTGTCGCCCGGGCGCTACGTGCTGCCGCAGGCGACGGTCGAGGACATGTACCGGCCCGACCGTTTCGGGCGCACGGCGACCGGCACGGTCGAGATCACGGCGGCGAAATGAAACGTTGGCGCGTCATCCTGGCGGCTTTGAGCGGCGCGGCCGCGTTGATCGCGCTGGCCGGCGCGGCTTTCGTCACCTCGCTCGGACCGGCGCCGCTCGGCCAGCATCTCGACTATTCGCACGCGGTGCTCGACCGCAACGGCCGCCTGTTGCGCGCGTATGCCACCGTGGAGGGGCGCTGGCGGCTGCCGGCGACGGTGCAAGACGTCGATCCGCGCTTTTTGAAATTGCTCTTTGCTTATGAGGACAAACGCTTCCGGTCGCATCACGGCGTCGATCCGCAAGCGCTCGCGCGTGCCGCGTTTCAGTTCGCGACCAGCGGCCACATCGTTTCGGGCGGTTCGACCATCACGATGCAAGTTGCGCGGCTGCTCGAGCCGCGCGCGCGCCGTAGTTTCGGCGCCAAATTGCGTCAGATCGTGCGCGCGCTCGAGCTCGAACACGCGCTCAGCAAGGACGAAATTCTCTCGTTATATCTGACGCTTGCGCCCTATGGCGGAAACCTGGAAGGGATCCGAGCGGCGTCGCTTGCTTACTTTGGCAAGGAGCCGCGCAAGCTCTCGCTCGCGGAAGCCGCGCTCCTGGTCGCGTTGCCGCAGTCGCCCGAATTGCGCCGGCCCGATCGCTATGCCGCCGCCGCGCGCGCGGCGCGCGACCGCGTGCTCGACCGTGTCGCCGCCGCCGGCGTCGTGCCGCGCGACGAGATCGCGCGCGCCAAGACGCAAAGCGTGCCGCATGCGCGCAAGGAATTGCCGATGCTGGCGCCGCACAGCGCCGATCACATCGTGTCCGCCGAGCCCGACCGCTTCGTTCATCGCCTCACGATCGACGCCAGCCTGCAGAAGACCTTGCAGGAGCTCGCCCGCGACCGCGCGCGCGCGATCGGACCGCAAGTATCCGTCGCCATCCTCGCGGTCGACAATGCAACGGGAGAGGTGCGCGCGCGCGTGGGCTCCGCCGACTTCTTCGATGCGCGCCGCGCCGGCCAGGTCGACATGACGCGCGCGCTGCGCTCGCCCGGTTCCACGCTCAAGCCGTTCATCTACGGCCTCGGCTTCGAGGACGGCTTGATCCATCCGGAAACGCTGATCGACGACAAACCGGTCCGCTTCGGCAACTACATGCCGGAGAATTTCGATCTCAGCTTCCAAGGCACGGTCACCGTGCGCCGCGCGCTGCAATTCTCGCTCAACGTGCCGGCGATCGCCGTGCTCGACAAGGTCGGCGTCAGCCGCTTGAGCGCGCGCCTGACGCAAGCCGGCGCCGCGCTGGTGCTGCCGACCGGCGAGGCGCCCGGCCTCGCCATGGGTCTCGGCGGCGTCGGCATCAGGCTCAACGATCTGGTCATGCTCTATGCCGGGCTCGCGCGTCTCGGCTCGGTCGTGCCGCTCGTCGAGCGTGACGGGGAGGCGCCGCCGCCAGCGCCCATCCGGCTGCTCGATGCGGTCGCCGCCTGGTATGTCGGCAATATCCTGATCGGTGCGCCGCCGCCGGAGAACGCGCCGCCGGGGCGCATCGCCTACAAGACCGGCACCTCCTACGGCTATCGCGACGCCTGGGCGGTCGGCTTCGACGGCCGCATGACAATTGGAATATGGGTCGGCCGGCCGGATGGCGCGCCGGTGCCGGGCCTGATCGGCCGCGCGTCGGCGGCGCCGATATTGTTCGATGCCTTCGCGCGCAGCGGCCACGCGCCGGCGCCGCTTAGCGCGCGCGCCCAAGGGCGTGGTTTTTTCCACCACCGACAAGCTGCCGCCGCCCTTGCAGCGCTTCAGCGTGGGCGGGGCGCATAGCGGCCTGCCCGAGCCGCCGCGTATCATGTTTCCGCCCGACGGCGCGCGTCTCGAGCTCACCGGCGAACGCGATCCGGACCCGCTGGCGCTCAAGATCGCCGGCGGGCGCGCCCCGCTCACCGTCATGGTCAATGGCGTGCCGCTCCCTGCGCATTCCGGCCGGCGCACTTATTTCTTTACGCCCGACGGCCCCGGCTTCGCGCGGCTGACCGTGATGGACGCCCGCGGCGCAACCGACAGCGTCACCGTGCGGCTGCAGTAGCTTTTCTTGCCGCAATGACAGGGCGCGGGTTTTAAGCTTATTGTCCGGCCACGGCGCCCGAATCGGGAAATTGAACAAGCACTTGCGACGATGAGCAGCACCACCGACGACGCACCGCAATCGGCTGCCCCGGCGCGGGGGCTGATGGCCGTGCTCGACTGGGCCGCGGCCTCGCAGGCGCGCGCGGCGGCGCTGCTCATTGCCTTTGCGCTGATCGCGTTCCTGCCCGGCATTTTCCAGATTCCACCGGTCGACCGCGACGAGGCGCGCTTCGCGCAAGCCACCAAGCAGATGCTCGAGACCGGCCAATATGTCGATATCCGGTTCCAGAACGAGGTGCGTTACAAGAAGCCGGTCGGCATCTACTGGCTGCAGGCGGCGGCGGTGAAAGCGGGCGAAGCCGCCGGCGTGCCCGCGGCGCGCACGACCATCTGGCTCTACCGGCTGCCCTCGCTCGCCGGCGCCATCGGCGCGGTGCTGCTGACCTATTGGGCGGCGCTCGCTTTCGTTTCGCGCCGCACCGCGCTGGTCGCGGCGCTGATGATGGCAAGCTCGGTCCTGCTCGGGGTCGAGGCGCGGCTGGCCAAGACCGACGCGGTCCTGCTCTTGACCTGCGTCGCGGCCATGGGCGCCATGGCGCGCATCTATCTCAACCACCGGAGCGCGCCGCAGGAAAAGCCGGGCTGGCGGTGGCCTGCGATATTATGGACGGCGATCGCGGGCGGCGTGCTGATCAAAGGCCCCTTGATCTTGATGTTCGTGGCGCTCACCGCCATCACGCTGGCGATCCTCGACCGTTCGGCGCGCTGGATTTTGTCGCTGCGCCCGTACACCGGCATTGCCTGGATGATCGTGCTGGTGCTGCCCTGGTTCGCGGCCATTGCCGCCAAGTCGGGCATGACCTTCTTCACCGACGCGATCGGCCACGACATGCTGGCCAAAGTCGCCGGCGGGCAGGAGGCGCATGGCGCGCCGCCCGGTTATTATCTGCTGCTGTTCTTCGTGACCTTCTGGCCCGGCTCGGTGCTGGCGGGCTTGGCGGCGCCGCGCGTGTGGCAGGCGCGGCGCGAACCGGGCGCGCAATTTCTGCTGGCCTGGATCATGCCATCGTGGCTGGTATTCGAAGCCGTGATGACCAAGCTGCCGCATTACGTGCTGCCGCTTTATCCGGCCATCGCCATTCTGATCGCCGGCATTCTCGAACATGGCGGACTGGTCAAGACGCGCTGGCTGGTGCGCGGCACGGTCGGCTGGTTCGTCTTTCCCACGCTGGTCGGCATCGCGGTCGTCGGCGCGTTCCTGTTCATCGGCCGCGATCTCGGTCTTATCGCCTGGCCGTTCGCCGCCGTCGCCGTGGTTTTCGGCTTGTTCGCCTGGTGGCTCTACGACGTGGACGGCGCCGAGCGGTCGCTATTGCGCGGCATGGTGGCCTCGGTCTTCGTCGCCGTGACGGTTTACGCGATCACCTTCCCGTCGCTGCCCGCTCTGTTCCCGAGTGCGCTCATCGCCGACGACCTGCAGGCGACGGGTTGCGATCAGCCACACGTCGCGGCGACCGGCTATTATCAGGAACCGAGCCTGGTGTTCCTGCTCGGCACCGACACGCGCTTCACCACCGGGCCCGGCGCCGCGCAATTTCTGCTGGAAGGCCCGTGCCATTTCGCGCTGATCGACGCGCGCAGCGAGCGCGGCTTCGTGCAGCGCGCCGACGCCATCGGACTGCGCTACGCGCTCGCCGAGCGCGTGGAAGGCTACAACATCAGCATCGGACGGCCGGTTTCGCTGTCGATATTCCGCTCGATGGCCGCGCCATGACCGCACATGACCGCCGCCAACGGATTGCAACACGATGAGGCAACGCTCGCGCGGCGTTGCACGGCCAATCTTGCCGCCGCGCTTGCCACGGTCGGGCGCGCGCCGAAGATCCATCCGCGCCAGCCTTGGGTCGAGCCGCGGCAGCTGGCAATCAAGGCGGCGATCTACATCGGCGTCTTTCTGCTCTGCATGATCCTGATCGACGCGCCGATCATGCGCGCGGTCGGCCATCTGCCGCGCTGGGTGATCTGGCCGTTCGACCAGATCACCGATTTCGGCAAATCGGGCTGGTTTCTCTGGCCGCTCGGCATCTTGTTTATCGCGCTGGCCGCGTTGCCGGCGCGCCTGAGCAAGATGTCGCAAGCGGTGCTGGCGGCGGCGATGGTGCGCGTCGGCTTTCTATTTGCCGCGATCGCGGTGCCGGGTCTGTTCGTCACCATTGTCAAACGGATGATCGGGCGGGCGCGGCCGATGGTCGGCGGCCATATCGATCCGTATCTATTCGTCCCGTTCAAATGGACCGCCGCCTATGCCAGCCTGCCATCGGGACATGCCACCACCGCCTTCTCGGTGCTGGTCGCCTTCGGCTCACTGTGGCCGCGCTGGCGCACCGAGTTGTTGATCTATGCGGCGCTGATTTCGCTCAGCCGCATGGCGGTGACGGCGCATTTCCCGTCCGACGTTCTCGCCGGCGCCGTGGTCGGCACTGTCGGCGCGCTCATGGTGCGCCGCTATTTCGCGCTGCGGCGGCTCGGCTTTTCGATCGGGCCGGACGGCGCGCTGCAGCAATATCCGGGGCCCTCGCTCAAGCGCATCAAATCTGTTGCCCGCGAGCTTTTGGCACCGTAAGGAACGCGCGGATTGACGGCCGACGGAACCCTTAAAGCCATGAACAGCAACGAGCCGGCGGTTTCCGTCGTGGTGCCGGTGCGCAACGAGGCCGGCAATATCGCGCCGCTGGTGGCCGAGATCGCCGCCGCGCTCGACGGGCCAATGGCCGTTCGAGGTCGTTTACGTGGACGACGGATCGAGCGACGGCACGGCGGCCGAGCTCGCGCGGCTGATGGCGCAACATTCCTGGCTGCGCCGCGTGCGGCATACGCAATCCTGCGGGCAGTCGGCGGCGGTACGCAGCGGCGTCAAGGCGGCGCGCGCGCCGCTCATCGTGACGCTCGACGGCGACGGGCAGAACAACCCCGCTTTCATTCCGGCGCTGCTGCGCGCGCTCGCGGCCGGCGCGCCGCGTGTCGGACTGATCGCCGGCCAGCGCGTCGGGCGCAAGGCGAGCGGCTTCAAGAAACTGCAATCGCGCATTGCCAATGCCGTGCGCGGCGCGGTGCTGCGCGACGGCACGCGCGACACCGGCTGCGGGCTGAAGGCGTTCCGCCGCGACGTGTTCCTCGCGCTGCCCTATTTCGACGGGCTGCATCGGTTTCTGCCGGCGCTTGTGAAGCGCGAGGGCTACGACGATCGGCTATGTCGACGTGGTCGACCGGCCGCGCGGCACGGGCGTTTCGAATTACGGCCTATGGGACCGGCTCTGGGTTGGCATCCTCGATCTCGCCGGCGTGTGGTGGTTGATCCGCCGCAAGACAAGAAATCCTGAAGTCTCGGAGGAATAAATAAATGCTGATCGAACTCGCGCGCTCCGTCGGCGGTTATCTGCACGACGTGTTCGTCGTCCGGCTCGACGCCTGGGTGCTGCTCGGCTTTATCGCGCAGGCTTTCTTCACCGCGCGCTTCGTGGTGCAGTGGATCGCGTCCGAGCGCGCCGGCAAAAGCGTGATACCGCTCACCTTCTGGCTGTTGTCGATCGGTGGCGGCGTGCTGCTCTTGGTCTACGCGCTTTATCGCCGCGACCCGGTGTTCATCGCCGGCCAGGCCTTCGGCGTGTTCGTTTATCTGCGCAATCTTTATTTCGTGATGCACGAGCGGCGTGGCATTGCGAAAGCCTGATCAGGCTGCCGCCATCGCCGCAAAGCCGCGCTCCAGATCGGCGATCAGATCGCTCGCGTCTTCCAAGCCGATATGAAAGCGCAACGTCGGTCCGCCCGGCGCCCATTTCGTCGCGGTGCGATACTCGCTGCAGTCGAACAGGATGACCAGGCTCTCGAAGCCGCCCCACGAATAGCCCATGCCGAACAGCGCAAGCTCGTTCATGAAGGCATGCACCGCTTTCTCGGGCGCCGGCTTGAGCACGATGCTGAACAATCCGCAGGCGCCGGTGAAGTCGCGCTTCCAGATGGCGTGGCCGGGATCGCTTTCGAGCGCGGGATGCAGCACGCGCGCAACCTCCGGCCGCTGTTCAAGCCAGCGTGCGATCGCGACGCCCGACTGATTGTGGCGCGTGAGCCGTACGGCGAGCGTGCGCAGGCCGCGCAGCGCGAGAAAGATATCGTCGGGGCCGACGCAGAGCCCCAGGGAATTGACGGCGTTCTTGAGCGCGGCCCAGCGTCGCCGCATTGGCCGCCACGCAGCCGAACATGATGTCGGAATGGCCGCCGATATATTTGGTGCCGGCCTGGATCGAGAGGTCGACGCCGTGCTCGAAGGCGTTGAAATAAAGCGGCGTCGCCCAGGTATTGTCCATCAGCACCAGGCGCCCTTCTCGTGCGCGACTTTCGCGATGGCCGGAATGTCCTGCATCTCGAAGCTCTGCGAGCCGGGCGCCTCGACGAAGACCGCCTTGCGTGTTCGGCTTGATGAGCTTGGCGATGCCGGCCCCGATCAGCGGATCGTAGTACGTCGTCTCCACGCCCATGCGCTTGAACAGGCCGTCGCAGAACACCCGGGTCGGCTTATAGACGCTGTCGGTGACCAGGACGTGATCGCCGGAGCCTGCGACCGCGAGCAGGGCGGTGGAGATCGCCGCCAGCCCCGAGGGCAGCAGCGCGACGCCGGCGCAAGATCCGCCTTCGAGCGCGCGCAGTGCCTCCTCCAGCGCCTCCGAGGTTGGGGTGCCGCGGCGGCCATATTGATAGCGGGCGCGGTGGGCAACCTGATCCTCGGCGGTCGGATAAAGCACGGTCGAGGCGTGATAGACCGCCGGGTTGACGAAGCCGTGCTGGCCCTTGGTATCGCGGCCGGCGGTCACCAGCCGGGTTTCCGGCTTGAGCGGGGTCTTGGGCGTCTTCGCCATGGTGTTGTCGGCGTCCGGTCCGGGTGGTGTTGCGGCCGGCCATATACGGCCGCACGGCCCATGAGCGTCAACCCCTTGACCTTACAACGCGATAGTTCTGAGATGCGAAACGCCGAGGGGAATTCGCGGCGCAAAAAGCCAGGGCATAGACGTTTCGCGCCGCCGGGCACGCTGCCCACGGTTGCGAGGCTTGGCTTTCAGTCACCAGGACCGCCGCACCGGTTGCGTTGAAGAGGTCGTCAGATGAAAAGAATAGTCAGCATCCTCGCTCTTGCGCTGATCTTCGCCGCGCAAGCAGCGTCCGCGCAGACACTGAAGACGGTGAAGGACCGCGGCATCCTGCATTGCGGCGCCAACGGCACGCTCGCCGGCTTCGGCCTGCCCGATGCGCAAGGCAAATGGACCGGCCTCGACGTCGACGTCTGCCGCGCCATCGCCGCCGCCATCTTCAACGACGCCGAGCAAGGTGAAATTCGTGCCGCTGTCGGCGAAGGACCGCTTCACCGCCCTGCAATCGGGCGAAGTCGACGTGCTGGCGCGCAACACCACCTGGACCTCCTCGCGCGACACCTCGCTCGGGCTGAACTTCACCGGCGTCGATTATTACGACGGCCAGGGCTTCATGGTGCGCAAGGCGCTGAAGGTGAATTCGGCGCTCGAACTCAACGGCGCCTCGGTCTGCGTGCAGCAGGGCACCACCACCGAGCTCAATCTCGCCGACTTCTTCCGCGCCCATAAGATGCAGCTCAAGAGCGTGACCTTCGCCACCGCCAACGAGGCGGTCAAGGCCTATGACGCCGGCCGCTGCGACGCCTACACCACCGACGCGTCCGGCCTTTACGCCGAGCGGCTGCGGCTGGCCAATCCGGACGACCACATCATCCTGCCGGAAATCATCTCCAAGGAGCCGCTCGGCCCGGCCGTGCGCCACGGCGACGATCAGTGGTTCGACATCGTGAAATGGGTGCTGTTCGCCATGGTCAACGCCGAGGAGCTCGGCATCACGCAGAAGAATGTCGACGACATGGTGAAGTCGACCAATCCGGAGATCAAGCGCTTCGTCGGCACCGAGGGCAATTACGGCGAGCAGCTCGGCCTCACCAAGGATTGGGCGGTGCGCATCGTCAAGCTGGTCGGCAATTACGGCGAAGTGTTCGAGCGCAATGTCGGCAAGGGTTCGCCGCTGAAGATCGAGCGCGGCTTGAACAAATTGTGGAACAAGGGCGGCATGCAATACGCGCCGCCGATCCGCTGACCAGGAGAGGACGGCCGCGGGCCTGCGGGCCGGGGCTGACGACGCTAACGGGCATGCCCGCCCGGCGAGGGGACAATGTCGATTGACCTTACCGGCCGGTCGGCCCCGGCGCGCGCCGCGTTCTTCAACGATCCCAAAGTCCGCAGCATCGTCTATCAGGTGGCGCTCTGCGCGGCCGTCGCCTTCCTGGTCTATGCCGCCGCCAGCAACGCCATCGAGCATCTGCGCCGCGCCCATATCGCCTCCGGCTTCGGCTTCTGGAACACCACCGCCGGCTTCGACATCAGTCAGACGCTGATCTTCTATTCCTCGCAGGCCTCGACCTATGGCCGCGCCTTCTGGGTCGGCTTGCTCAATACGCTGCTGGTCGCCGGGCTCGGCATCGTGTTCGCGACCGTTCTCGGCTTCGTCATCGGCATTTCGCGGCTGTCGAAGAACTGGCTGCTGGCGAAAGTCGCCACCGGCTACGTCGAGACCATCCGCAACATCCCGCTGCTGCTGCAACTGCTGTTCTGGTACAACGCCGTGCTCAAGGCGCTGCCGGAGATGCGCGACAGCATCCACATCGCGGGCGGCACGTACCTGAACAATCGCGGCCTGTTCCTGCCGCAGCCGGTGTTCCTGCATGGATTCGACGCGGTGATTGCCGCGGGCGTTGCCGGCATCGCCGCCGCGCTCGCGTTTTATATTTTGCGCGCGCAAGCGGCAGGAGCGCACCGGCCAGCGCGCTGCCGGTTATTCGCGTGGCGCTCGTGCTGGTGATCGGCCTGCCGCTGGCGGCGCTGGCGCTGAAAGGCTTTCCGCTCAAATTCGACTATCCGCAGGCCGGCCGCTTCAATATCGCCGGCGGCATCGAAATCCTGCCGGAATTTGCCGCGCTGTTGTTCGGCCTGTCGATCTACACCGCGGCCTTCATCGCCGAAGTGGTGCGCGCCGGCATCCTGGCGGTGTCGCGCGGGCAGATCGAGGCGGCCTATTCGCTCGGCCTCAAGCCCGGCACCGACGCTGCGGCTGATCGTGGTGCCGCAGGCCATGCGCGTCATCATCCCGCCGCTCACCAGCCAGTATCTCAATCTGACCAAGAATTCGACGCTCGCCGTGGCGATCGGCTATCCCGATCTGGTGCAGGTGTTCACCGGCACGGTGCTCAACCAGACCGGCCAGGCGGTCGAGGTCGTCGCCATCACCATGCTGGTCTATCTCACCATCAGCCTGGTCACCTCGCTGCTGATGAACATCTACAACCGGCGCGTCGCGCTGGTGGAACGGTGACGCCATGGTGACGCCATGACCATGGCCGAAGGCGATCTCGCCGTCACCGAACTGCACTTCGTGCGCGATCGCGCGATCGACGCCGAGCCGCCGCCCGCCGCCATGACCGGCGCGCTCGGCTGGGTGCGCGCCAATCTCCTGTCGACGCCGTTCAATATCGCGCTCACCATCATCGTCGCGGCGCTGCTGCTGTGGGTGGTTCCGGAGCTGGTCAAGTTCCTGCTGGTCGACGCGGTGTGGAGCGGCGCCGACCGCGATGCCTGCCGCGAAGTCGTGCAGCACCGCGAAATCGGCGCCTGCTGGCCGTTCGTCTGGGAGCGGCTGCCGTATTTCATCTACGGCTCCTATCCGATCCCCGAGCGCTGGCGCGTCGATCTGTTCTTCGCCATGCTGGCGCTCGGCGTCGTCTGGCTGCTGTGGCTCGAACGCGCCGCGGCGCGATCTCGGCGCGGTCTATTTCTTTGTCGTGGTGCCGGTCTGCTCGTTCATTCTGCTGCACGGCTTTGCCGGCCATCGGCTTGGCCGGTCGTCGACACCGTGCTGTGGGGCGGCGTGCTGGTGACCATCGTGGTGGCGTCCGTCGGCATCGTGGTGTCGCTGCCGCTCGGCATTCTGCTGGCGCTCGGACGCCGCTCCGACATGCCGACGGTGCGGCTGGTGTCGACGGTGTTCATCGAATTCGTGCGCGGCGTGCCGCTGATCACCGTGCTGTTCATGGCGAGCGTGATGCTGCCGCTGTTCGTGCCGGAAGAGCTCGAGCCCGACAAATTGCTGCGCGCGCTGATCGGCATCGCGCTGTTTGCCTCCGCCTATATGGCGGAAGTGGTGCGCGCCGGCTTGCAGGCGATCCCGAAAGGCCAGTTCGAAGGCGCCATGGCGGTGGGCTTGCGCTATTGGCAGATGATGCGGCTGATCGTGCTGCCGCAGGCGCTCAAGATCACCATCCCGAACATCGTCAACACCTATATCGGCCTGTTCAAGGACACCACGCTGGTGTTCATCGTCGGCATTTTCGATCTGCTGCGCACCATCGAGGTGGCGCGCATCGATCCGAAATGGGCGACGCCGGTGACCTCGACCACCGGCTATGCGGTCGCCGCCATGTTCTATCTGGTGTTCTGCTACGCCATGTCGCGCTACGCGCGCGCGATGGAAGCGCCGCCTGGCGGCCGGCGAGCAGACGGTGAGGCGCCATGAGCCGAGCAACGATGCGCCGACGCCGGCTCAAGCCGGCCAAGCTCAACACGCCGGTGGCGGTCGAGCTTGCGCGCGTCAACAAATGGTACGGCGATTTCCACGTGCTGCGCGACATCGACCTCAAGGTGATGGGCGGCGAGCGCATCGTGATCTGCGGGCCGTCCGGCTCCGGCAAGTCGACCATGATCCGCTGCATCAACCGGCTGGAGGAGCACCAGGCGGGCCGCATCGTGGTCGACGGCGTCGAGCTGACCAACGACCTGAAGAAGATCGACGAGGTGCGGCGCGAGGTCGGCATGGTGTTCCAGCATTTCAATCTGTTTCCGCATCTGACCGTGCTGGAGAACTGCACGCTGGCGCCGATCTGGGTGCGCAAGATGCCGAAGCAGGAGGCCGAGGAGATCGCGCGGCATTACTTGAAGCGCGTGAAGATCCCCGAGCAGGCCGACAAATATCCCGGCCAGCTGTCCGGCGGCCAGCAGCAGCGCGTGGCGATCGCGCGCGCGCTCTGCATGAACCCGAAGATCATGCTGTTCGACGAGCCGACCTCGGCGCTCGATCCGGAAATGGTCAAGGAAGTGCTCGACACCATGGTGGCGCTGGCCGAGGACGGCATGACCATGCTGGTGGTGACGCACGAAATGGGCTTTGCCCGCCAGGTCGCCAACCGCATCGTGTTCATGGACGAGGGCCAGATCGTCGAGGCCAACGCGCCGGAGGAATTCTTCGCGCATCCCGCAGCACGAGCGGACGAAGCTGTTCCTGAGCCAGATTTTACGGTGAGCGCCTAATCCTTCTCCACCGGCAAATCCGGCCGCGATCCCCATTCCGACCACGAGCCGTCATAGATGCGGGGCAGCGGCTTGCCGAGCGCGTCGAGCCCGAGCGCCAGCACCACGGCGGTGACGCCGGAGCCGCAGGTGGTGATGATCGGCGCATCGAGATCGACCTTGCCTTTGTCGAACGCCTTTTTGATGCGCGCGGCGTCGACCAGCCTGCCGTTCTCGACGATCTCGGTGAACGGCACGTTGAGCGAGCCCGGCATGTGGCCGGAGCGCGAGCCCGGGCGCGGCTCCGGCTCGGTGCCGGCGAAGCGCCCGGCCGAGCGGGCATCGACCACCTGCGCGCTTTTGTCGGCGAGCGCCATCTGCACGTCGTCGTGCATCGCGACGGCGCCGGTGTCCATCATCGCGTTGAACGTGGCGCGCCGGCCGCTTGACCTCGCCCGCTTCGAGCTTGCGCGCCTTCCGCCTTCCAGGCCGGCATGCCGCCGTCGAGGATGAACACGTCCTTGGCGCCGAAGATGCGGAAGCTCCACCACACGCGCGGCGCCGAATAAAGCCCGACGCCGTCATAGACCACGATGGTGTCTTTGCTCGCCGATGCCGAGCGCGCCCACTTGCTCGCCGAACTGGCTCGGACCGGGCAGCATGTGCGGCAGGTCGGTGGACTGGTCGCAGATGCCGTTGATGTCGAAGAACACCGCGCCGGGGATGTGGGCGACGAGATATTCCGCGCGCGCGTCGCGCTTCTGGTTGGGCAGGTAATAGGAGGCGTCGACCACGACGACCTTGCCGAGATTGTCGGCCAGCCATTGCGTGGATTTCAGCCAGCGGCTTGCGGGTTGGGCATGCGCTTCATGGCGGTGCGTGTCACTCGAGTCGTGCTGCGCGTGTCTCGAAGTGGGCATCGGGGCGTCATCGTTCATACGGCGCTAACGCCTATGGCGAGACGCCAGCCGCACGCGGCGGTTCTGCTTGCCCTTCTTCTCGATCTGGGTGACCTGCACCTTGCCGATCTCGCTGACGTTCGTCACATGCGTGCCGCCGCAGGGCTGCAGATCGAGGCCGGCGATCTCGATCAGCCGCACGCGGCCGGTGCCCATCGGCGGCTTCACCGACATGGTCTTGACCAGGCCGGGATTGGCCGCGAGTTCGTCGTCGCTGATCCAGCGGCTGGTCACGGCGGCGTTGCCGGCGATCATCTCGTTCACTTGTCGCCGTGATGGCGTCCTTGTCGAGGCCGGCTTCCGGGATGTCGAAATCGAGCCGGCTTTCGGCTTCGCCGACCGAGCCGCCGGTCACCGCGTAAGGCAGCACGGCCGACAGCAGATGCAGCGCAGTGTGCATGCGCATGCGGGCGTAGCGTTTGTCCCAGTCGATCGCGGCGGTCACTGCATCGCCGACCGCGAGGGCAGGGGCGCCGGGCGCGGGGACATGCGCGATCTCGCTCTTGGCCGCGTCGGTGATAGACCGCGGTGGCGATCGGCACGGCAACGCCGGCAGCCGTCGTGAGCGTGCCGCTGTCGCCCGGCTGGCCGCCGGAGGTGGCGTAGAACACGGTGCGGTCGAGCACGATGCCGCCTTGCGCGGTCACGCGCGACGCACGCGCGCCTCGCAGATCTTCAGATAGGAGTCGTCGCGGAACAGGCAGTCGGTCGGCATCTTGCTTAAACCTTGACGATCGGCGGCGTGATGCCGCTCTTGCGCTCCAGCCAGTCCGGCACCGGCAATTTTTTCGAGCGCAGGAATTCCGGATTGAACAGCTTCGACTGGTAGCGCGTGCCGCTGTCGGCGAGCACCGTCACGATGGTGTGGCCGGGCCCGAGATCCTTGGCGAGGCGGATGGCGCCGGCGATGTTGATGCCGGACGAGCCGCCGAGGCAGAGGCCCTCGTGCTCGAGCAGATCGAAGATCAGCGGCAGCGCTTCCTCGTCGGGGATGAGATAGGGCTTGTCGACCTTCAGGTCCTCGACGATCGGCGTGACGCGGCCGAGCCCGATGCCTTCGGTGATCGAGCCGCCCTCGCTCGCCTTCGCCTCGCCGTCCGTGAACAGATTGTACATGGCCGCGCCGCGCGGATCGGCGACGCCGATCACGATGTCCTTCTTCTTCTCGCGCAGATATTGCGCCACGCCGGCGAGCGTGCCGCCGGTGCCGACGGCGCAGATGAAGCCGTCGATCTTGCCGCCGGTCTCGCTGCCAGATTTCCGGGCCGGTCGAGACGTAATGCGCCTTGCGGTTGTCGAGATTGTTCCACTGGTCGGCGAAGATGACGCCGTTCTTTTCGGTCTTCCTCAGCTCGTCGGCCAGCCGCCGCCCGACATGCTGGTAATTGTTCGGATTGCGAAGGGCAGCGCCGGCACCTCGATCAGCTCGGCGCCGCCGAGCCGCAGCATGTCCTTCTTCTCCTGGCTCTGCGTCTCCGGGATGACGATGAGCGTGCGATAGCCGCGCGCATTGGCGACCAGCGCGAGCCCGATGCCGGTATTGCCGGCGGTCGATTCGACCACCAGGCCGCCGGGCTTGAGCTCGCCGCGGCTCTCCGCTTCCAGGATCATCTGGCGGCCGGCGCGGTCCTTGACCGAGCCGCCCGGGTTCATGAATTCGGCCTTGCCCAGGATGGTGCAGCCGGTGGCAGCGGAGGCGCGCTGCAGTTTGATCAGCGGCGTGTGGCCGATCGCTTCAACGATGCCGTCGCGAATTTGCATGCCGGATGCTCTTTTAAGGCGCGGTTTCGAGCCTAGTGGAGGGCAGATGGAGCCACAAGACGGGCCTTGGACGCGGGCCGCTGTCCGTTTATGGGACGCGCCGGTCAATTGCCGGCGGTATTGGAAAGCTCCCCGAAACCATATCGGCGCATTGGCCGATGGTATTCCGGCACATTCACGACTTCTTACCGGGCCCAAGTCTAATCGTCAGCCTCGGGGACAGCGCGAAAAAACAGCGTCCCGGCGCAATTTGGGCGTATCGAACCGATGAAGCTCGACGTCAACACCCTCTTCATGGTGACGATCTATGTGGAGGCGATCCTCGGATTGCTGCTGCTGTTCGCCTGGGCGCAGAACACGCAGATCCAGGCGGTGTGCTGGTGGGGCTTTGCCCATCTGATCCGCGCGGCCTCGGTCGTGCTGTTCGGCATGTACGGCACGGCGCCCGACATCATCACCATCGATGTCGCCAACGCGCTGCTGTTTACCGCCTTCGCGGTCACCTGGACCGGCGCGCGCGTGTTCGACGGCCGCCCGGTCGAGCCGGTTTATCTGGTCACCGGCGCCGTGCTCTGGCTGCTGATCTGCCGCCTGCCGGTGATGGCCGAAGCGGTGCAGGTGCGCGCGCTGATCGCCTCCGCCATCATCACCTCCTATACCTGGCTCACCGCTTACGAATTCTGGCGCGGCCGCAGCGAGCAGCTGGTCTCGCGCTGGCCGGCGATCTTCATGCTGTTCGCGCACGGCGCGCTCTATCTGCTGCGCACGCCGCTGGTGGCGGTGCTGCCGGCCTCGGCGAACAACGGCATGTATGGCAGCGTGTGGCTGACGGTGCTGTCGTTCGAGGCGCTGCTGTTCACCATCTCGGTCGCCTTCATCCTGCTGGCGATGGCGAAAGAGCGCACCGAATTGCGCCACCGCAACGCCGCCATGCTCGACCCGCTCACCGGCATCGCCAACCGCCGTTCGTTCCTGCAGGACGCCGGCCAGCTCGCCAAGCGCCACCGCGCCGATCCGCGCCCGACCGCCGTGCTGCTGATCGATCTCGACCACTTCAAGTCGATCAACGACCGCTTTGGCCACGCGCTCGGCGACCGCGTGCTGGAAATATTCACCGAGGCCGCGCTCAAGTCGGTGCGCTCGACCGATCTGCTCGGCCGTCTCGGCGGCGAGGAATTCGCCGCCATGATCTACGACACCAGCCGCGACAAGTCGGTGGCGGTGGCCGAGCGCATTCGCGAGGGCTTCGCCGTGGCCGCCAAGGAGGTCGACGGCCGTCCGGTCTGCGCCACCGTGAGCATCGGCATTGCCTATTGCGAAGAGGTCGCGCTCGACGTGCCCGAACTGCTGGCGCAGTCCGACCAGGCGCTTTATTTCGCCAAGGAAAAGGGCCGCAACCGGGTCGAGGTCGCCTCCCTCGACATGGTCATGGAGCGCAAGGCCGGCGCGCCGGCGGCCGCCGCGGAGTCGGTGGCCGTCAGCGCGGCCAAAACCGCCGCCGCATAAGGCGCCGTTTCCTCAAATCTCGCGCGACCCGTTTCGTCACCGCCGCCCCGAAGCGGCGGCGCAGCACGCGTGTGCGCGCCCGCCGCATTGACCCGGGCCCGATAATCAGTTCATTTTAGGCCGATTGGGCTGCCAGAGTGGGCCCAGTGGATGGTGGGATTCCAAACGAAATCAAGAAATTATGGGAGGATGCGATGAAACTTTTCCGTTGGCTGGGGCTTGCCGCCCTCGCCGTCACGGTGGGCGGGACCGCGCAGGCCGCCGCCGTCAAGATCGGCGTGGTGCTGCCATTTAGCGGCGCCAATGCCGACCTCGGTCACCAGATCGACAAGGCGTTCGATCTCTACGTCAAGCTCCATGCCAAGGACATCGCGCCCAACACCGTGCAGATCATCAAGCGCGACGAGGGCCCGCCGACCGGCGCGGTCGCCAAGACCGTCACCACCGAATTGATCACCAACGACAAGGTGGCGCTCGTCACCGGCTTCGTGTTCTCGCCGTCGGCGATCGCGCTGGCGCCGGTCATCACCCAATCCAAGGTGCCGATGATCATCGCCAATGCCGGCACCGCCTGGATCACCAACCTGTCGCCCTATTACGTGCGGCTGTCATTCAGCATGTGGCATCCGGCTTATCCGATGGGCGCCTACGCGCATGACAAGATCGGCTGCAAGACCGCGGCGGTTGCCTATACCGACTTCCCGCCGGGCAAGGATTCGGTGGAGGCCTTCAAGACCGGCTTCGAGAAGGCCGGCGGCAAGGTCACGCTGTCGATCCCGATGGGCTCGCCGGTGCAGGTGCCTGACTTCACGCCGTTCTTCCAGCGCATCAAGGACGCGCATCCCGACTGCATGTATGTGTTCATTCCGTCCGGCGCGCACGCGACCGGCGTGATGAAGGCCTATGGCGAGCTCGGCATGCGCAAGGCCGGCGTCAAGCTGATCGGCCCGATGGACCTGGTGCCCGACAACAAGTTGCAGGACATGGGCGACGCCGCCATCGGCACCATCGTGATGGGCCATTACGCGGTCGATCTCGACAACGCCGCCAACAAGGCCTTCAACGCCGAATGGCACAAGGCCTACGGCCCCGACTCTTATCCCGACTTCATGTCGGCGGCGGGTTGGGACACCATGCATGCCATCTTCGACACCATCAAGAAGCTCAACGGCGACATGTCGGACGGCGCCAAGATCGTCAAGGCGATGGAAGGCTGGTCGGCCGACGGGCCGCGCGGGCACGTCATGATCGATCCGGCCACGCGCGACATCGTCGAGGACGAGCACGCCATGGAGGTCTATCGCAAGCCGGACGGCAAGCTCGGCGAGCGCATCCTCAACACCACCAAGGCCGTGCACGACGAGTGCAAGGTTCTCAAGCTCGGCCGCTGCAAGTGATCGGCTGAGATTTGACAGTCAATCGACGCCGCCGCGCATAAAGGCGCGGCGGCGTTTTCATTCGCGACCAGGGGTGGGGCCCGTGCCGCATTACGCCAACATTGCCGTCAGCATCCTGTTCGACGGCTTGGCCTATGCCATGTTCCTGTTCATCACCTCCGTCGGCCTGTCGGTGACGATGGGGCTGATGGGCTTCGTGAACCTCGCGCATGGCGCCTTCGCCATGTGCGGCGGCTTTTTCGTGGTGACGCTGACGCGCACGCTCGGCGTCGGCTTCGTGCCTTCGCTCGTCATCGCCTCGGCCGCGGTCGGCGTCATCAGCATTCCGTTCGAGCGCTATCTCTACCGCCGGCTCTACAAATCGACCGATCTCGAGCAGGTGCTGCTCACCATCGGTCTCGCTTTCATGGCGATCGCCACCTTCACGTATTTCTATGGGCCGATCCCGAAATCGGTGCCGCTGCCGAAATGGCTGCAAGGCGACGTCAATCTCGGCTTCCGCGCCTTCCCGAGCTATCGCGCCTTCCTGATCGTGCTCGGCGCGGTGCTCATCACGGTGCTGTGGTACGCCTTCGAGAAAACCAATATCGGCGCCAAGATCCGCGCCGCGGTCGACAACCGGCGCATGGCGGAATTGGTCGGCATCAATGTCGACCGGCTGTTCACGCTGACATTCGCGGTGGGCTCCGCGCTCGCCGCGCTCGGCGGCGGGCTCGCCATCCAGCTGTTCGGGCTGACGCCGAGCTTTGCGGTCATCTATCTCGTGCTGTTCCTGATCGTGGTCGCGGTCGGCGGGCTCGGCAGCCTGAAGGGCACGCTGCTGGCGGCCTTGGTGCTCGGCATATTCGATACAACGGGAAAATATCTGCTGGCGGATGCCGGCGGCTTTTTCATTTACGCGGTCGTGGTGGTGGTGTTGCTGATCAAGCCTGCGGGGTTCTATGGCCGCGAGTGAGAGCATGAGTGCTCCGGCTTCGGGGCGCGCCGCGCGCGACCGCGCGGCCGAGTTCCTGATCAGCCGCCACCGTTACCGCGCCGCGGAGGCGGTGCCGTGGCTGCTCGCCATCGCCGCCTTCTTCATCTTCCCCGACCGCATGACCTTCGGCAGCCAGGTGCTGATCGCGGTGATGTTTGCGCTCTCGCTCGACCTTATCCTCGGCTATGCCGGCATCGTGACGCTCGGCCACGCGGCGTTCTTCGGCATCGGCGCCTATACCGTGGGCTTGGGCGCCGCGCGGCTGGGCTGGACCGAGCCGATCAGCGGCTTGTTCGCTGCGGCGGTCATGGCGGCGCTTGTCGGATTCATCGTCCGGCTGGTTCCTGCTGCGCTATCGCGGGCTGACGCTGCTGATGCTGACGCTCGCCACCGCCATCATGCTGCAGGAAACCGGCAACCTGCGCTCCGACATTTCCGGCGGCTATGACGGCGTACCGGGCTTGAGCTTCGATCCGCTGCTCGGCCTGTTCAGCTACGACCTCTACGGCCACACCTATTTCCTCTACGTGCTGGCGGTGCTGGCGGTCGTGTTCTATGTCGTGCGCCGCATCGTCTATTCACCGTTCGGCCAGGCGCTCACCGGCATCCGCGAGAATGTGCGGCGCATGCACGCCATCGGCTCGCCGGTGCATCGCCGGCTGGTGACGGTCTACACCATCGCGGCGGCATCGCGGGCGTTGCCGGCGCGCTGTTCACGCAGACCAACGCTTACGTGACGCTCACGGTGTTCGACTTCGACAATTCCGCCAAAGTGATGGTGATGCTCATCCTCGGCGGCACCGGACGGCTGTACGGCGCGTTCCTGGGCGCGGTCGTCTACATGGTGCTGGAAGATTATTTCTCCAAACTCGAGCCCGACCTTCTGGCAGTTCGGCATCGGGCTGCTGCTGGTGCTGGCGGTGCTGTTCGCGCGCCGCGGGCTGCTCGGCCTCATCGAGCAGGCTGAAACGGCCTGGCGCAAGAGGTCCAAGGCGGCCAAGGGGGCCAAGCCATGACCGACGCGCTGCAGGTGCAACAGCTCAACCGCAGTTTCGGCGCGCTGCACGTGACGCGCGACGTCAATCTCACGCTCGAGCGCGGCGCGCGCCGCGCGCTGATCGGCCCGAACGGCGCCGGCAAGACCACGCTGGTCAACCTGATCACCGGCGTGCTCAAGCCGTCGAGCGGCCGCGTGCTGCTCAACGGCGAGGACATCACCGCCACCAGCCAGGCCGAGCGGGCGCGGCGCGGGCTGGCGCGCACCTTCCAGATCAACCAGCTGTTCCGCGGCCTCACGGTGCTGGAAAACATCGGCATGGCCATCAGCGAGCGTGACGGCTATGCCAACAATCTGTGGCGCCCAGTCGGCACGAAGCGCGTGATCATCGACGAGGCGCTCGATTATCTCGACGCGCTGCGGCTGACCGACGATGCGCTCAAACTGGTGCGCGAATTGCCCTACGGCCGCCAGCGGCTGGTGGAGATCGCGATTGCGCTGGCGCAGAAACCGCGCGTGCTGCTGCTCGACGAGCCGGCGGCGGGCGTGCCGTCGTCGGAAAGCCATCTCATCCTCGACGTGGTGGCCGCGCTCGATCCCGACATCGCCATCCTGATCATCGAGCACGACATGGACGTGGTGTTCCGCTTCGCCAAGCACATCACGGTGCTGGTGCTGGGCGCGGTGTTCACGCAAGGCACGCCCGAGGAGATCATGAACAACGAACAGGTGCGCGCGGTCTATCTCGGCCAAGAGGGGGGACGGCGCCATGGTTCGTGACGTGGCTGAGCGCGCGCTTGAACTCGACAATGTCAGCGCCGGCTATGGCGAGACGGTGGTGCTGGAAGACATCACGCTGACGCTCGCGGCCGATGAAACGCTGTCGATCATCGGCCGCAACGGCGTCGGCAAGTCGACGCTGCTCGCCACCATCATGGGCCACACCACGCTGCATGGCGGGCGTATCGCGCTGCACGGCAAGGACATATCGACGCTCGCCACCTATCGCCGCGTCTGGGCCGGGCTGGGGCTGGTGCCGCAGGAGCGCGAGATCTTTCCCTCGCTGACCTTGCGCGAAAACCTGGAGGTGGCGACGCGGCCGGGGGCCTGGACGCTCGAGAAGGTGTTTGAGCTGTTCCCGCGGCTGGCCGAGCGCGCAGGCAATCGCGGCAATCAATTGTCGGGCGGCGAGCAGCAGATGCTGGCGATCGGGCGCGCGCTGATCGGCAACCCGAGCGTGCTGCTGATGGACGAGCCGTCGGAGGGCCTGGCGCCGGTGATCGTGGAGGAGCTGGCGCGCGCGATGAAGCGGCTGACGGCCGCGGGCGGGCTCGCGCTCATTCTGGTGGAGCAGAACTCGCGCCTTGCGCTCGACATCGCGCCGCGCGTGGTGGTGATGGATCGCGGCCAGATCGTCTATGACGGCGCCGAGCGAGGCGCTGCGCGAGGATCCCGCCAAGCTCGAGCATTTGATCGGCGTGATGAAGGCGTAACGGGGGCAACCGCCCACGCATTGCCTTTCGCCGCAAGCTCGCCTAGCAAGCGCGCCATGAAACGCAGCAGCAACCGCATTCTCACCACCCATGTCGGCAGCCTGATCCGCCCGCCGGCTTTGCAGGAATTCCTGCGCGCCAAGCAGGCCGGCAAGCCATACGACGAGACGGCCTATCAGGCAGTGCCTGACCGAATTCGGTCGCCGAGGTGGTGCGCCAGCAGGCCGAGACCGGCATCGACGTGCCGAGCGACGGCGAGTTCGGCAAATCGATCAGCTGGTCGCAATATGCGCTGGAACGGCTGTCCGGCTTCGAGCGCCGCCCGATCAAGAACGAGGCCGCCAATCCGTTCAAGCGCGGCGCCGACCGCACGCGTTTCGCGGAATTCTACGCCGAGCTCGATGCGCGCGACGGCGTCGTCACGTCGATCGATGCGGTCTGCATCGGCCCGATCAAATACACCGGGCAGGCCGAGCTGCAGCGCGACATCGACAACTTCAAAGCCGCGCTCAAGAACGTGAAGGTGGAAGAGGCCTTCCTGCCGGTGGCGGCGCCGGCGAGCGTCATCCCCGACCGCAAGAACGAATACTACAAGAGCGAAGAGGATTTGCAGGCGGCGATCGCCGAGGCGATGCGCACCGAATACAAGATGATCGTCGACGCCGGCTTCCTGGTGCAGCTCGACGATGCGCGCAACGCGGTGACCTATGACCGCATGGTGCCGCCGGCGACGTTTCGCGGATTACCGGCGCTGGCTCGGCGCTCAGGTCGAGATCATCAACCACGCCATCGAAGGCCTGCCGGCCGACCGCATCCGCTATCACGTCTGCTGGGGCTCATGGCCCGGCCCGCATGTCAGCGACGTGCCGCTGAAGGACATCGTCGATCTGATCCTGAAGGTGAAGGTCGGCGCCTATGTGATCGAGGGCGCCAATCCGCGCCACGAGCACGAATGGCAGGTGTGGAAGAACGCCAAGCTCGGGGCCGGGCAGGTGCTCATCCCCGGCGTCATCAGCCACGCCACCAATGTGGTCGAGCATCCGGAACTGGTGGCCGAGCGCATTGTGCGGCTGGCCAAGGTCGTCGGGCGCGACAATGTCATCGCCGGCACCGATTGCGGCTTTGCGCAGGGGCCGTTCCACCGCCGCGTGCACCCCTCGATCATGTGGGCGAAGCTTGAGGCGCTGGTCGCCGGCGCGCGGCTTGCGAGCAAGGAACTGTGGTCCTAGGCTTAGCCGATTACTCAGCCGGAGCCGCTGCCATGAACGTCAATGCGCAAGCCAGCCAAGGGCCTCGCCATTCCGTTCGATCACGCCCGCCTCGACCGGCTGATGGACGAGGCCGGCATCGACGTGCTGCTCGCCACCTCCAAGCACAATGTGCAGTATCTGCTCGGCGGCCACCGCGCCAATTTCTTCGACTACATGGACGCGACCGGCATCAGCCGCTATCTGCCGGTCTTCATCTATCCGAAAGGCGCAGCCGGAGAAGGCCGGCTATATCGGCCACCGCCTGGAAGGCTTCCAGCACGAGGCCAAGCCGCTGTGGACGCCGCAGACGCAGACCGTCTCGAACGGCTCGATCGATGCCATGCAGAAGGCGGTCGACACGATGAAGAAGGCGGGCCTGAAACCGAAACGCATCGCCACCGAATATGGCTTCCTGCCCTATGACGCCTCGAAAGTGCTGCGCGCCGCGTTCCCCGACGCCGACTGGGTCGACGCGCTCTATCGTGATGGAGCGCCAGCGCCTGAAGAAGTCCGCCGCCGAACTGACGATGCTGAAAATCGCCTCCGAAGCGGTGATCGATGCCATGCTGGCGACCATCGCCAAGACGCCGCCCGGCACGACCAAGGCCGAGGTGGTCGAGACGCTGCGGCGCGAGGAAACCTTGCGCGGGCTGACCTTCGAATATTGCCTGATCACCGCCGGCACCAGCTTCAACCGCGCGCCCTCCGAGCAGACATGGGAGAAGGGCGAGATCATGTCGCTCGACTCGGGCGGCAACTACCACGGCTATATCGGCGATCTCTGCCGCATGGCGATCCAGGGCGAGCCGGATGCGCGAGCTCAACGATCTGCTTGGCCGAGATCGAGAGCATTCAGCACGCGGCCTTCAAGGCGATGCGGCCGGGCGCGCTGGGCGGCGCGATCTACGCCGCGGCCGAGCCGCTGGTCGTCGAAATCAAAGCACCACAATCATCTCGAATTCCTCGCGCCACGGCATGGGCATGGTCAGCCACGAGGCGCCGCGCCTGACCGACCGCGGGCCGGTGCCCTATCCGGCGCCCGACGCCGCGCTGCCGCTGGAAGTCGGCTCGGTGATTTCGGTGGAGACCACGCTCAAGCATCCGAGCCGCGGCTTCATCAAGCTCGAGGACACCGTGGTGGTGACCGAGGCCGGCCACGAGATCTACGGCGAAGGCGCGCGCGGGTGGAATAAAGCGGGGCGGCTAACCTTTCGTGGCGCGGTCGGCTTCCGCGCCGCCAGCGCCTTCAGCGCTTCGGAAATCGTCACCGGATAATCGAACGCTTCCGGAAATCGAGCCGCTTCAGCGGCTCCGGCAACCGCGCGAGGTCGCGCGCCGCGCGCTCGCGGATTTGCGCCAGCGTCGGCGCCGGCGCGAGGCGTTTGCCGCGCGCGCATCACTTGTTCGATCAGCGTCTCGCCGGCTTGCCTGTCGCTTTCCAGCGACAGCATATCGCCGCGCATGCGGCCTTGCGCGTCGTAAGCGCGCCAGACCTGCTTGCGGCCGGGCCAGGTGACCTTGCCCTCGGACAACTTGCGCCGCGGCGTGCCGGCATATTCCTGCAGCTTGTAGGCGCAGTCGAGCGAGGGCGCGTCGATCGAGGCGTCGAGATTGACGCCGATGCCGAAGCCGTCGATCGGCGCGGCTTGCCTTGCCATTTCCGCCAGCACGTCCTCGTTGATGCCGCCGCTCACCAGGATGATGACGTCCTTGCAGCCGCCGTCGTCGAGGATGCGCCGCACCGTCTTCGATTGCGCGATCAGATCGCCAGAGTCGATGCGCACGCCGCGGATGGCGATGCCGTCGGCTTTGAGCTTCGGCGCAAGCCGCACCACTTTGCGCGCGCCGTCTTCGGTGTCGTAGGTGTCGATCAGCAGCACCACGCCGTCGGGCCGCGCGCGCGCGAAATCCTCAAACGCCGCCATCTCATCGTCATGCGTCTGGATGTAGGAATGCGCCATGGTGCCGACGATGGGGATGCCGTAGCGCTCGCCGGCCAGCACATTGGCGGCGCCGGCAAAGCCGGCGATGTAGCTCGCGCGCGCCGAAAAAAGACCGGCCTCGGCGCCGTGCGCGGTGCGCAAGCCGAAATCCGACAGCGCCTTGCCGGGCGCCGCCAGCACCATGCGCGCGGCCTTCGAGGCGATCAGCGTCTGGTAATGCAGGATGTTGATCAAGCGGGACTCGACCAGCTGCGCCTGCGGCAGCGGCGCGGTGATGCGGATCAGCGGCTCGTTGGGAAAACAGACGGTGCCTTCGGGGATGGCGTGCACGTCGCCGGTGAAGCGAAACGACGCGAGGTAGTCGATGAGATTGGCGCGGAAGCGGCCGGTCGATTTCAGCCAATCGATTTCGGCCTTGGAGAATTGCAAGGTCTCCAGATAATCGAGCGCGTCGTCGAGCCCGGCCGCGAGCAGAAAGCCGCGCCGGGCCGGCAGCCGGCGCACGAAGAATTCGAACACCGCCTCTTTGTTCTCAGCCCGGTCCAGATAGGCCTGGACCATGTTGAGCTCGTACAAGTCGGTGGAGAGCGGACTGGTGACGGGGGTCATGGCCGAAGGCGCTTTTGACGGCGCGCGCTGATAGAGCCGGCGGGTCGCCGGCCGACAGCCAAGACCTAGCGAACTCTCCACCCGCCGCCAACCCCGGCGGCGCGCGCGGACGCGCGCTCCGCCGCGGCCGGCAGATGTCGTCGTCTGCGGGCGCGATGATGTGCGCGGGCGGCCGCGCTACTTCTTCATGCTGTCTTTGTACTTCTTGCCGGCGGCGTTAAGTGCCGGCGGTGCCGGCGCGTGGCAGGCCCCGCAGGCCTTGCCGGTCTTCTGCGCGATCGCCGGGTTTGCCGACGTCTGCCCCGTTACAGCGAACGTCATTGCAACGCCGAACAATACCGCAGCCAGGACTGTTGTCGCCTTCCGCATGGTCAATCTCCTCAACTCTTGCGCCGAGTTCATCCGGCGTCCTCAGAGCGGCGCGGACGCTAACAGAGGACAACGCCGTCGAAAAGCGATGACGGCCTGCATTCAACGCAGTGCTGCCAACGCGCACATTTTCATGCAAGCCATGCATTCCGGCATTGGGTGGAGACGATGTGGCACGTCCGAATATGCCGCCGCGCGGGCTTGGCGCGTCGTCCCGATAAAAAAGTCATGCGCTGGCCGCCGGGCATATCGAATTGAAAACGCAATCCTTTTTCGCGTGCAGCGCTGCAGCCTGCATGGGAAAACTATACTTCGGGCGCTGACGCGAATTGCGGGTCTGCCGTCTAACACACTGGAAAATATAAGAAAAACGGCTCAGCCGCGCCGTGGCACGGGGCTTGCTGATCTATTGGCAGGACCCGATAAACTGAGTGCAAACACGGTGGCGAACATGACCAACAAAAAAAGAATTCTCGTCGTCGATGATGACGAAGTCGTGCGCCGGAGCTACCTGCGCTCGCTTGAAAGCACCGCCTGCGATGTCGCGGCGGCCAGCAACGGCGAAGAAGCCTTGCAGCGCATGGAAGAGAGCCCGGTCGACGTCGTGCTGCTCGACGTCCGCATGCCCGGCCTCGACGGCATTTCGGTGCTGCGCACCATCAAACAGAAATGGCCGGAGAGCGAGGTGGTGATCATCACCGGCTATCCGACCGTGGACAGCGCCAAGGAAGCCGTGCGGCTCGGCGCATACGACTACCTCGCCAAGCCGATCGGCCCGCAGGACGTGATCAACCTCACCGACGGTGCGATCACGCGCAAAACCTGGGCGCTACAACTTGTGCCGGATACACCCGCCGGCTGCTCCGGCCTGACAGGCAAAAAAGGATATCGACAAGTTTAACCGCAAATTCAAAGCGAATTCGAAAAGGAGAAAGTCATGACCGCATTACGCAAAGTACTCGTTGTCGACGACGATCCCGTCGTGCGCAAGAGTTTCGACCGAGTTCTCTCCGGCAAGGGTTACGCCGTCATCACCGCCGAAAATGGCGAAGAGGCGATGCGTAAGCTCAACGAGGAGAAATACGATGTCGTCTATACCGACATCCGCATGCCCGGAATGAGCGGGCTTGAAGTCGCCGAAAAGGTCAAGGCTGCCCGGCCCTGGACGCCGGTGGTGATCATCACCGGTTACGGCACCGAAGCCGCCGAAGCGCGTGCCAAGGCTGCCGGCGTGTCCGGCTTCCTGCACAAGCCGTTGTCTCCGGAGACGATCGAAGGCAGCGCGCGCGATGCCCTGGCGGTCCCTGCCGCCGCGGAAAAAGCCACGGTCATTGCGGTCGGCGCCGAAATGCCGGCGGCCGAGGAAGCCGGCGCCGGAAGCGCGCTGATGAACATCCTTCTGTTCTTCGCCGCGCCTTTCATCGGCCTCGCTTATATCGTCGTGTTCCCGCTGGTCGGCCTCGGCGTTCTGGCGGTGCTGGCGGCGCGGGCTGCCAACAAAATCGAAGCACTGAACAAAGTTGGCTCGGTGCTGAAATATGGCGGGCTGTTCCTTGCCGCGCCCTTCCTGGGCTTGGCCTATGTGACCGTGTTCCCGCTCGTTGGCTTGGTCATCTTGGCCTGGATGGGAGGCCGGGCGATGCTCGGAACCGCCGCGGCGAAGTGAGCTAGATCAATGAAAGCCCGACCGATCTGCGGCAGGCAACAGTGCAAGATCGACCGACCGTCCGGGGGGTTGCAAGGCCCCCCGGGTTCTTGTTGAACCAAAGGTGCCATGGGGGCAAAAATGCCGGAATACAGCACCCCGCGCGAATTCCCGCACGTGCGCATGAGCGCCGCAATCGCGGCAGTCATCGCGGCTTTTGTCATGTTCCCCGGCGGCGCCCCGACCGCCCTGGCGCAAGGCGCTGCGCCTTCCAAGGCGGACCAGGTTTGTTTCGGCTGTCACGGCTTTGCCGGCATGGAGAAAAAGCTGGAGGACGGAAGCAGCCTCAACCTGCAAGTGCCGGCCGCGCCCTTCGTCAAGTCCGTCCACAACGCGATCGGCTGCACCGGCTGCCACGCCGACGTTAATCCCGCCGCGCACCCGCCCGCCGACAAGAAGATTGCAAATGCGCGCAGCTTTGCCGTCGGCATGACCGACCTATGCCGCAACTGCCATGACGACAAGTTCGAGCAGTGGCAGACCAGCATTCACGCCGCCATGGTGCGCAGCGGCAATCCAGCGGCGCCCATCTGCACCGATTGCCATAATCCGCATGCGGTCATCAAAGGCGTGGCGGCAACCGTCGAACAGGCGCCCTGCAAGACGTGCCACAGCGAAATTTACACCGCCTATCTCGGCAGCGTGCACGCGAAATCGCGGCTGAGTTCGAAAGACAGCTACGCGCCGATTTGTTCCGGCTGCCACACCGCCCATGCGGTGAAGCCCACCTCGGTCGGCGCGTACGCGCAAGGACCGGAGGGCGCCTGTTTCGGCTGCCATGCCGGCGTGCTGGAAGCCCATCAGAAATGGCTGCCCAACGCCGCCCTGCATTTCGAGGTGGTGTCGTGCCCTGCCTGCCACGTGCCCAATGCCGCAACGCAAAGTCGATCTCATGCTGGTCGACAGCAAGGACGCAAAAGTGCGCGGTAGCCAGGAGCTCGGCGTGCCGCTGTTCGAGGCCAGCGCCCGTTCCGACAGCAAAGGCATCGATGCGCAGGCGCTTTGGAACCTGCTGCAGACGCTCAATCGCAGCGGCATGACCAGTAAGACCGTGCTTGCGCGGCCGCCTGGAAGTCGCCAGCGGTCCGCAGACGCATCAGCTCGCCGACAAGAGCAAGGCGATCAGCGACTGCCGCACCTGCCACAACTCGGGCTCGAAGGCCTTCCAGAGCGTGACCATCTCGCTGGTCGGACCGGACGGCCGCCGCATCGGCTATGGCGCCAATGCCGACGTGCTCAATTCGGTGATCTCGCTCGACTCCGTCAGCGGCTTTTATGCGATCGGCGGCACGCGCATCAAGCTGCTGGATATCTTGCTGATCCTGGCCATCCTCGGCGGTGGCGGCATCGCCGTCGGACACGTGGTGCTGGGATGGATATTCAAGCGCTATGGCTTGTACCACCCGCATGGCGGTCATGACGGCCACGCGGGCGGCGGCCACGATCACAGCAAGCCGGCCTGACGACGCGCAGGGTTGAAAGGACCAGCGACATGCAAACTCTCTATATCCATCCCCTGCCGGTCAGGATCTGGCACTGGACCAATGCGGTCGGCTTCGTCCTGATGATTCTCACCGGGATGCAGATCCGCTATGTCGGGCTGATCGATGTGGTCTCGTTCAGGACGGCGGTCACCGTGCACAATGCGATCGGCTTCGTCCTGATCGCCAATTTCTGCCTGTGGCTGGTGTTTTATCTGACGTCCGACCGCATCCGGGCCTATCACTCGGAACTGAACCCGCGCAAACATTTCATCGGCAGCTTGCGGCAGGCCTATTACTACGGCTTCGGCATCTTCAGGGGCGAGCCCAATCCGTTTCAGCCCACCATTTACCGCAAATTCAATCCGCTGCAGAGCATGATCTACCAGATCATCATGATGCTGCTGCTGCCCGTTCAGATCTATACCGGCATCCTGATGTGGGACGTGAAGCGTTTCGCTGCGCAGGTCAATTTTTTCGGCGGCGTGCGCGTCATAGACACCGTGCATGTGCTGATCTTCATCGTCTTCGTGTTCTACATCCTGGTGCACGTCTATCTCGGCACCTTGGGACACACCCGGACCGCGCATTTCAAGTCGATGATGACCGGCTACGAGGAGGTGGACGCGGCGCCGGATTCGGCGGAGCGCTGAGCCGGCGCTTGCGTGAGTGGAAACGGCGCTATTTGCCGCCGGCGTCGAATTCGGTATCGCGCACGCGGATTGCGTATTTTTTCATCAAGGCCTGGAAATTCGGGCGCTGCATTCCGGTGTCATCGGCGCTTTTGGTGACGTTCCAATCATTGCGCTTGAGCGCCTCGAGCACGAACTGCTTCTCGATCTCCTCCACCGACTTCTCGCGCGCGGCCTTCTTGACCCGTTTGAGCTCGTCGCCGGTTCTCGGCACCGCGACGTCGTCGCCCGGCTGCGATTGCTCGATGACGCTGACCAGGTGGGCGCGCCGGATGATGCTGTCGCTGGTCAATATCACCGCCCGTTGCATGGCGTTTTCCAGTTCGCGCACATTGCCCGGCCAGTTGTAAGCGACCAGCGCGCTCATGGCGCCTTCGGAAATGTCGCTGACCGTCTTGTCGAGCTCGGCGCTGACCGCCTTGAGAAAATGATAGGCCAGCGCCGGGATGTCGTCTTTTCGCTCGCGTAGCGCTGGAACGTGAATCGGGAAAATATTGATGCGGTAGTAGAGATCGTCGCGGAAGGTGCCGGCGTCGACCATCGCCTTGAGGTTCTTGTTGGTGGCGGTGATCAGGCGGAAATTGGCGGTGAGGGTGCGGGTGTCGCCGACCGCGCGGTATTCGCGCTCCTGCAAGACGCGCAACAGCTTGGCCTGGATCGCGGTCGAGAAATTGCCGATCTCGTCGAGAAACAGGCTGCCGCTGCCGGCAACCTCGAACATGCCTTTCTTGCCGGCGACCGCGCCGGTGAAGGCGCCCTTGACGTGGCCGAACAGCTCGCTTTCCACGAGGTTCTCGCTCAGTGAATTGCAGTCGACCGGGACGAATGGATTGTCCTTGCGCAGGCTGTTGTAGTGGATCGCGCGGGCGATCAATTCCTTGCCGGTGCCGCTTTCGCCGGTGAGCAGAACCGTCGAGTTGGTCGGCGCGCACTGCGCGACCAGGCGGTAGACCGCCTGCATCTGTGGGCTCGAGCCGATGATGTTCTCGAAACGGTATTTCGAGGAGACCTCGCTCTTGAGATTGAGATTCTCCTGCAGCAAAAGCCGCCGCTCCAGCGCGCGCTGCACCACCAGTTTGAGCTCATCCGGCTCGAACGGCTTGGAAATGTAATCGAAGGCGCCGAGCTTCATCGCCTGCACCGCGGTGTCGATCTGCGACAGACCGGTGATCATGATGACGTCGACGTCGGGGTGACCCTCCTTGACCCGGCGCAGCACGTCCAAGCCGCCGACATTGGGCATCATGATGTCGAGGATCAGCACGTCGTAGGGATTCTGCTCGACTTTCTGCAGCGCCTCGCGGCCGTCGTGGGCAGCCTCGATCTGGTAGCCGCTGCCGTCGAGGATGCGCATGCAGCTCCTGATGACGATCTCCTCGTCGTCGACGACCAGAATTCGCGCGTTCATTGAACGCCCCCGCTCGCTTTGCCCTCGGGCCCGCCCGGCGGCGCCGTCAGGGGCAGAAAGACGCTGAATGTCGAGCCTTCGCCCACTTTGCTTTGCACCTCGATCAGGCCGCTATGGCCCTCGATGATACCATGACTGACGGAAAGCCCGAGGCCGGTCCCCTTGCCGACCTCCTTGGAGGTGAAGAACGGATCGAAGATGCGCTGCAAATTCTTTTCCGGAATGCCGCAGCCGGTGTCGGCGATCGTTATTGCGACCATCGGCACAGGCTCGGCCGACGGCGCGGCGGCCGGCTGCCTGGCGGTGCGGCGCGTGCTGATGGTGATGCTGCCCTTTTCCTCGACGGCGTGCTGGGCGTTGACCAGCATGTTCATGACCACCTGCTTGATCTGATCGGCGTCGATCCAGATCGGCGGCAGCGTGCGGTCGAGCTCCGTGGCGATCCCGATATCCCTCAGATGCGCCGGCCGCTCGACGATGCGCACCGTGTCCTCGATGACCTGGTTGATATCGGTGAATTTCTTCTCCGGCTGTTTTTCACGGGCAAAATCGAGCAGCCGCTTGATGATTGCCGCGCATCGCTTGGTCTCGCGGATCACCAGGTCCATGTCCTCGGCATCCGGGCTCTTGTCCGGCATTTTCTGCCGCACCAAGTGCGAGAAGGTCAGGATGCCGGTGAGCGGATTGTTCAATTCATGGGCGACGCCCGAAGCCAGCAGCCCGACCGAGGCGAGTTTTTCCCCGCGCATGGTTTCGGCCTGGGCGCGATGCAGCTCCTGCGTCCGATTTTCCACCTTTTGCTCGAGCGTATGGGCCAAATCGCGCTGTTCCGCGCGCGAGTTGCGCAGGGCGTCGGTCATGGTGTTGAACGAGCCGGCAAGCTTGCCGAACTCGTCGGTGCTGCGCACCGGTATCGGCTGGTCGAGATTGCCGGTGGAGAGCCGCCGCGCGCCGGTTTCGATATCGCGCAGCGGCAAGTAGACCAGCCGGTGCACGAACAGACCGACCGCCAGCGCAGCCAGCGCGATGAACGCCACGGAAAATCCGGCGATCTGCAGCGTGCTGTTGCGCACGCTGCTGTTGATGGCATCGAGCGAATAGATGATGTCGAGAACGCCGAGGACGGAGGTGTCCTTCGAATGCTGGTGGCAGGCGGCGTTGTAGCAAGACGGCTCGTTGCGGATGACTTCCATGCTGCCGAGCAGCGATTGGCCGGCCGGGCCGATGAACGTCCAGGTTCGCTCGTTGCGCGGAACCTGTTCGAGCGGCCGCTCGCTCTGATGGCAATGCGAACAGGCCTCGGCTTTGCGGTCGACGGTCTGGCCGATCTCGGGGGTGTAGGTCGAATGGGTAATTCGCCCGTCCTTGCTGAGAATTCTCACGCGGTCGATTTTTTGCTCGCTGGCGACGTCGCGGATGATGCGGTCAACATAGGCGGGCTGGTTCTGCAGCATGGCGAAGCGGGTGCTTTTGGCGATGATCTCCGCCACCTGGATGACGTGGTCCGACACCTTGCCGAGGATCTGTTCGTGCAAGTACCAGCCGACCACGCCGGTGAACAGCAGCATGGGCACCGACAGCGCAATGGTCAGGTAAATGACGACCTTGAACTTCAGGGTCCGCGGTTGCATGGACGTCGATCGTTTCCCTTTCAACTCCGGAAAGGGCTGCAACCTTTCAACGGCGGCCAATCGCCGCCGGAAACTCCCCTGGCGCCCAAAATCCGCATATTTTAAATAACATTAGACGCCGGCCGACAGCGGGCATTGATACGTATCAAATCGAGCGTATTGGCTCCCTGGGCTGGGATCGAACCAGCGACATTTCGATTAACAGTCGAACGCTCTACCGCTGAGCTACCAGGGAACAAGCCGGTGCTGTGTGCCGGCAAACGGGCCTATAACAAAGCCGCCTTGCTTTGCAAAGCAGCCGTCGCGCGATGGCCTGCGCGAGCCGAAGCTCGACCGATCGCGGGCCACCCGGTCGGCACGAACTTCCGCGCTATCGACTGAAGGACGAAGGCTGGAGGCCACGGCCGGAATTGAACCGGCGTACCCGGTTTTGCAGACCGGTGCGTAACCACTCCGCCACGTGGCCGTACGCTTGGGCGGCAAGACGCCGTCCCCCAGCGCCCATGCCCTATATAGGAGCAAAGCCCAATCGACAATGTGCGCGGCTCGCTTGCTTTTAGCCTTTGTTTGCCGCACAAAAGCGCCGCATTCCATCTCCTTTCCGAGGCTCGCAATGACCGATTTCGCCGCCGCGCGCCGCAATATGGTCGACGGGCAGGTGCGCACCGCCGACGTCACCGACTTGCGGCTGATCGCGGCCATGCTCGACGTTCCGCGCGAGCGCTTCTGTCTCGCCGGCCAAGGCCGCGCTCGCCTATCTCGATCTCGACGTGCCGGTTGGCGAGGGCGCCGCCGGCGCCCGCCGCCTGCTCAAGCCGATGGTGCTGGCCAAGCTGATGCAGGCCGCCGATCTTTCCGGCACCGACCGCGTGCTCGATGTCGGCTGCGCCACCGGCTATGCCGCCGCCTTGCTCGCCCGCGTCGCCGGCCAGGTGGTTGCGCTCGAACAGGACGCCGCGCTCGCGCAAGCCGCCCGCGCATCGCTCGCCGCTCTGCCGAATGTCGGCGTGCAGAGCGGGCCGCTGACCGAGGGCTGGCCGCAAGGCGGCCCCTATGACGCGATCCTGCTCGAAGGGGCGACCGAGTTCGTCCCCCAGGCGCTGTTCCGGCAGCTCAAGGAGGGCGGCCGGCTGGTCTGTGTGCTGGGCTCGGGCCCTGGCGCCAAGGCCATGCTGTACCGGCGCAGCGGGGACGACACCGGCGGCCGGGCGGTGTTCGATGCCGCGGCGCCGCTGCTGCCGGGCTTCGTCAAGCCCCCGGAATTCGCATTTTGAGACAGTTTCGGCGGGGTCGGGCGTGGCTTGATAAGCCCCAGTTGTCCTTCATTCTGTGGGCCGATGCGGGCAGGGGGTTTTAAGCGTTCTTTCCGGACGCCTATGGTTCTGGGTCCTGTTGCGGTGCGAATCGCGAGTAACGCGGTCGTCCGCGTGGGTTGGGTTGTGGAATGTGGCTTTGCGCTCGTAGCGGGTTGGCAGGCGCGTTTGCGGCTGGCGTGGTCGCGTGCGCCGTTTTGCCGTTGGTACCGTCGCTCGCGCGCGGCTGAGACGCTCGAATCCGCGCTGGTGCAGGCCTACCTGAACAATCCTTCGCTCAATTCGCAGCGCGCCGCGGTGCGCGCCACCGACGAAAACGTGCCGCAGGCGCTGGCCGGCTACCGGCCGAAGGTGTCGATCACGGCGACCGGCGGCGAGCAGTCGATGTCGTCCACCACCAGAGTGGTCAGCCCCAATCTGCCGGCCAATGTGGCGCCCAACAATCCCGCGACCTATGCCACGCAAAGCGGCTACAACGCGCCGGTCGCGCTCGGCGCCACCATCACGCAGACGCTGTTCAACGGCTTCCAGACCGCCAACAAGACGCGCCAGGCCGAATCCCAGGTGCTGTCGGCGCGCGCGACCTTGCGCGTGACCGAGCAGACGGTGCTGCTCAACGCGGCGACCGCCTACATGAATCTGTTGCGCGACACCGCGATCCTCGATCTGCAGCGGCGCAACGTCGAAGTGCTGCAGGAGCAATTGCGCCAGACCCGCGACCGCTTCAATGTCGGCGAGGTGACGCGCACCGACGTGGCGCAATCGGAATCGCGCCTGGCCGCCGGCCGCTCGCAAGTGCTGCAGCGCGGAATCCAACTACAAGGCGTCGGGGGCGACCTATCGCCAGGTGATCGGCGTCGATCCCGGCAAGCTCACCGCCGGCACGCCGGTCGACCGTTTTTCGCCGCAAAGCCTGCCGGCGTCGGTCGGTCTCGCCACCGCCACCCACCCGGCGGTGACGACCGCGCAATACAACGTCGACGTCGCGCTGCAAGCGGTGAAAGTGGCCGAGGGCGCGCTTCTATCCGACCGTGTCGGTGACCGGCAATTTCACCAAGAACTACGAGGTCGTCGGCTCCCTCAACACCATCGAGAACTACAATGCCTCGGTGCTCGGCACGCTCAGCGTGCCGATCTATCAGGGCGGCTCCGAATATTCGCTGATCCGCCAGGCCAAGGAGACGCTCGGGCAGAAGCGGCTCGATCTCGACGTCGCGCGCGACCAGGTGCGGCAGACCGTGGTGCAGTCCTGGGGCCAGCTCGAGGCGGCCAAGGCCAGATCGATGCCACGCAGGCCCAGGTGCAGGCCGCCGAGATCGCGCTCAACGGCGTGCGCGAGGAAGCCCGCGTCGGCCAGCGCACCACGCTCGACGTGCTCAACGCGCAGCAGGAACTGGTCAATGCGCGCGTGGCGCTGGTCACCGCGCAGCGCGACCGGGTGGTGGCGTCCTACACGCTGCTGGCGGCGGTCGGGCGCCTGTCGCCGGAAGTGCTGGGCTTGCGCGTGCCGGTCTACGAGCCGCAAGTGCATTACCAGCAGGTGCGCGACAGCTGGGTCGGCGTGCGCACTCCGGACGGCCGCTGATCACCGGCCGGCGCGGCCGGCGGTTCGCTGTGTCCACAGTTCATTAGCTTTGTGTGGACTTTCCAGCTGCCACACCCGCGCCCCTCTGGCGTATAAACGGTATGCGGCGACGATTCGCTTGAACCCCGCGCCGGGCCGATGGCCGTGCGGTACTGTGAGGACTGCGGTCGGGAACACGGAATGAGCCAGACGGCGAAGGCGCAAGAGCCCTCGATGGAGGAAATTCTGGCCTCCATTCGGCGCATCATTGCCGATGACGATGCCGGCAAGCCGACGAAAGCGCCGGAACCGCTAGCGCCCAAGCCGGCGGCAGCGCCGCCGCCGCCGCCACTGCCGGCTGCCGCGGTTCCCGCCCGTCCGGCGCCGCCGCCGCCCCCACCGCCGGCTGCCGCCAATAAACAGAGCGATATCGATGCCATGCTGGCCGATCTCGACAAGCCGAAGCCGGCGCCCATGGCCGCGCCGGTAAAGCCGGCAGCGCCGCCGGCCGGTGACGTGCTCGATCTGACCGAGGAGATGGCGGCGGCCGCCGCCGCCGCCGACGTCGCCCGGACCGGCGCCGACGTTCCGCACCATCGACGGCGACTCCGACGTGGTGTTCGCCGACCGCCGCGCTGGACGCGCCGCGCGCGGAAGAGCCGCGCCGTCCGCTCGCGCAAGCGCCGATGTCCGATCCCAGGCTCTTGTCGAACACCACCGCCGCGGCGGTCGACAGCGCGTTCAATACGCTTGCCGCACACCGTGCTGGGGCAGAACGCACGCACGCTCGAGGATCTGGTGAAGGAAATGCTGCGCCCGATGCTCAAGTCCTGGCTCGACGACAATCTGCCGGGCCTGGTCGAGCGCATCGTGCGCGCCGAGATCGAACGCGTCTCGCGCGGCAAGCCTTAACCCGACATCCGCTCGTCCGCGCGCCGCGCCTTGAGTTCGTGGGCGAACCAGAGGCCGAGCGGCAACAGCACCGCCGCCGCAACCAGGAAAATCGGCACGCCGTGTAGCGGTCGAACACCAGCGCCGCGCCGGCAACGCCCGCGGTCTGGCCGAGATAGAGCGCGGCCGAGAAGATGCCGACCGCGGTGCCGCGCGCTTGCGGCGTCATCTGCGTGGCGTTGGTCTGCAGCGTGTTGTGCAGCATGTAGAAGCCGAACCCGATCGCCAGAATGGCGACGGGCGCGACTACAGGCGTGCGGCTCGAAGGCGAGCGTGACAAACGCTACCGCCAGCAGTGCGCCGCCGCCGGCCGCGAGGCCGGTCTGGCCGAGCCGGTTGACGAGCTGGCGCACCGACAGGCTGTAGATCAGCCCGCCGATCGCGAAGGTGCCGACGAACAGGCCGACCAGCGCGAAACTCAAACCGAAGCGCAGATGCAGGTCGGCGCCGACATAGGTGAAGGCGCCGAACATGGCGCCGTTCGACGAAGGCCATGACGATCACCATGCGCGCCCAGGGCGAGCGCAGCACGGTCGCGTAGTCGGTGAAAAAGTGCCGTCCGTGTTGTGCCGGCGCCGGGGCGCTGCGCGTGACGGGATTGCGCGCGAGCTCGTAGAGCAGCCCGACGCTGGCGAGCCCGAGCATCGCGGCGAGAATGAAGAACACCGTGCGCCAGCCGAAATAATCGCCGAGCACGCCGCCGGCGGCCTGCCCGAACAATTGGCCGAGAATCTGACCGGAGAGGAAGCGGCCGAGCACCTGCTGGCGGCGCTCGTAGGGGATGACGTCGCCGACAAAGGCCATGGCGAAGGGAATGATCCAGCCGGTGGCGAATCCGCTGCCGAGACGCGCCGCCACCAAGAGCGGCAGCGACGCGGCCAGCCCGCACAGCGCCACCATGACCGTCGCGCAGGCGGCGGCGAGCGTGACGGTGCGATACTTGCCGAAGCGGTCGCCGATCGGCCCGATCACCAGCTGCACCGAGCCGTGCGCCAGCGGATAGGCGGTGACCACGATCGAGGCGGCGCCGACGCTGACCTGGAAGTCGGCGGCGATCTGCGGCAGCAGCGAATCGGTCACCCGCACCATGGCCTGGGTGGCGAAGGCGGCGACCGCCAGCAGTGCGATGGCGCGGGTGGCGCTGCCCGGCGGGGAAGGGGGCTGGGGCAAAGTTGACTGCTCGTTGCGTGGCGGGCTTTCTACCGCGCGAATGAGTTCAAGCAAATGATCGACAAGACCTATCAGCCCGGCGACGTCGAGGGCCGCATTTACCAGACATGGGAACAGGCGGGCGCCTTCCGCGCCGGCCGGCCCGAGCGCGCCGGGGCGCAGCCTTACTCTATCGTCATTCCGCCGCCCAACGTCACCGGCTCATTGCATATGGGCCATGCGCTCAACAACACGCTGCAGGACATTCTCGCCCGCTTCGAGCGCATGCGCGGCAAGGACGTGCTGTGGCAGCCGGGCACCGATCACGCCGGCATCGCCACGCAGATGGTGGTCGAGCGGCAATTGATGGAGCGCCAGGAGCCGGGCCGGCGCGAGATGGGGCGCGAGGCGTTCCTCAAGCGCGTCTGGGCCTGGAAGGAGGAATCCGGCGGCACCATCATCAATCAGCTGAAGCGGCTCGGCGCGTCCTGCGACTGGTCGCGCGAGCGCTTCACCATGGACGAGGGGCTGTCGCGCGCGGTGCTCAAAGTGTTCGTGCGAGCTCTACCGCGAAGGGCTGATCTACAAGGACAAGCGGCTGGTCAACTGGGACCCGAAGCTGCTCACCGCGATCTCCGATCTCGAAGTGGTGCAGGTCGAGACCAAGGGGCACCTGTGGCACCTGCGCTATCCGATCGAAGGCAAGACTTCAACCCGACGACCCGTCGACCTTTATCGTCGTCGCCACCACGCGGCCGGAGACCATGCTGGGCGACACCGCGGTCGCGGTGCATCCGGACGACGAGCGCTACAAGAAGCTGGTCGGCGAGAACGTCATCCTGCCGCTGGTCGGGCGCAAGATTCCGATCATCGCCGACGACTATTCCGATCCGGAGAAGGGCACCGGCGCGGTGAAGATCACGCCGGCGCACGACTTCAACGATTTCGAGGTCGGCAAGCGGCACAATCTGCCGCAGATCAACATTCTCGACGTCGAGGGCAAGCTCGACGCTGCAAGGCAACGAGAGCTTTCTCGGCGGACGTGCCGACATCCGCCGAGCTCGACGCAGACGCTGGCAACTGCACGGGCGTCGATCGCTTCGTGGCGCGCAAAGCGATCGTCGACGCGGCTGGAAGAGCAGGGCTTGATCGACAAGATCGAGCCGCACACGCACGTGGTGCCGCACGGCGACCGCTCGAACGTGGTGATCGAGCCGTATCCTCACCGACCAGTGGTACGTCAACGCCAAGAAGCTGGCGGAGCCGGCGATCGCCGCGGTGCGCGAAGGCAAGACCAAGTTCGTGCCGAAGAACTGGGAGAAGACCTATTTCGACTGGATGGAAAACATCCAGCCGTGGTGCATCTCGCGCCAGCTCTGGTGGGGGCACCAGATTCCGGCGTGGTATGGGCCGAGATCGTGGGCAAAGGTGTTTCGTCGCAGAGATCGAGGACGAAGCGGTGCAGATGCGCTCGCGCTAGCGCACTGAGACGTCCGGCGAGATGATCGCTGCAAGCCGGAAGCGACAGCGAGATATGATCGCAGCGAATGCTCGAGACGGCGCGCGACGATTCACTTTGGCGCGACGAGGACGTGCTCGACACCTGGTTCTCCTCGGCGCTGTGGCCGTTCTCGACGCTGGGCTGGCCGGACGAGACGCCGGAGCTTGAAGCGCTTCTATCCGACCTCGGCGCTGGTCACCGGCTTCGACATCATCTTCTTCTGGGTCGCGCGCATGATGATGATGGGCCTGCACTTCATGAAGGAGGTGCCGTTCCACGACGTCTACATCCACCGCGCTGGTGCGCGACGCCGCCGGCGCCAAGATGTCGAAGTCGAAGGGCAATGTGGTCGATCCGCTCGGCGTCATCGACGAATACGGCGCCGACGCGCTGCGCTTCACGCTGGCGCGCGGCGCGGCGCAGGGCCACGACATCAGGCTCGGCGCCGCAGGACGTCGAGAACAACCGCAATTTCGCGACCAAGCTGTGGAACGCCGCGCGCTTTGCCGAGATGAACGAGTGCGCGACGTGTCGAGGGCTTCGATCCGAAGTCAGGCGAAGGAGACGCTCAACCGCTGGATCGCGCATGAGACCGCCAAGGCCGTCGCGCGAGATCACCGAGGCGATCGAGACCTATCGCTTCAACGACGCGGCGGCCGCGGCCTATCGCTTCGTCTGGAACATCTATTGCGACTGGTATCTGGAACTGGCGAAGCCGCTGCTCACCGGCGCGGACGCGCGCCGCCAAGCGCGAGACGCAGGCCATGGTCGCCTGGGCGCGCGACGAAATCCTCAAGCTGCTGCACCCGTTCATGCCGTTCATCACCGAGGAACTGTGGGCGGTGACGGCCGAGCAGGGCGCCGAAGCGGCCAGTCTGCTGGCGCTTGAGCGACTGGCCGAAGCTCGACAGGCCTCGACGACGACAAGGCCGAAGCCGAGATCGGCTGGGTGATCGATCTCGTCACCGCCATCCGCTCGGTGCGCGCCGAGATGAACATCGCCGCGGCGATCCCGCTGGTGCTGGCCGGCGCCTCCGCCGAAACCAAGGCGACGCGCGGAACGCTGGGCCGAGTTCATCAAGCGCCTGGCGCGCGTGTCGGAGATTTCGTCCGCCGCGTCGGCGCCGCAGGGCTCGGTGCAACTCGTGGTGCGCGGCGAGGTGGCGGCGCTGCCGCTCAAGGGCGTCATCGATCTCGCCGCCGAGCGCGCGCGCCTCGCCAAGGAAATGGCCAAGGCCGACGCCGACATCGCCCGCGTCGACGCCAAGCTGAGCAATGCCAATTTCGTCGCGCGCGCGCCGGAAGAAGTGGTCGAGGAGGAAAAAGAAAAGCGCGAGGAGGCGGTCGCGCGCAAGGCCAAGATCGCGGAGGCGCTGGAGCGGCTGAAGGGCGCGGCGTAATGATGCGAGTGGCGATGTCGCTGACCTCGTCCCTGGGCAGAGGGTGGATCGCGTAGAGCGTTTGCGCGAGCACGCGAGCCGAGTGACGCGGTCAGTGCTTATCGATAGGGCCGGACCTCACCCGCCTCGCTGACTTTGTTCGCTCGGCACCCTCTCCCACAAGGGGACGACGGGAAGGAAGACAATGACCGACCCCAACAACCGCCCGGGCGGGCCGAACCTCATCCTCACCGCCAAGAGCGCCGACAAGGTGCAGTTCTTCGACGCGGCCACGCTCGCGCTGCACAGCGAACTCGCCATGCCGGGCTCGACCCACGAGATGATCCGCTCGCTCGACGGCAACACGATTTACGCCTCGATCTATGGCGGCGGCATTTTCGGCAAGAACAAGGAGCCCGACCGCCGCATCGCGGTCATCGATCTGGCGTCGAAATCGCTCGAGCGCACCATCGATGTCGGCGGCAATGTCGCGCCGCATTCGGTGATGATGGACGAGGGCGGCACGCTGTGGGCGACCGCCGAGCTGGCCAATGCCCTGCTGGCGATCGATCCGCAAACCGGCGCGGTCGAGCGCATCGACATCGGCGGCTCGCCGCACTGGATCGCCATCAGTCACGAGACCGGCAAACTGTTCGCCTCGTTCAAGACCAAGGAAGCGGTGGCGGTGCTCGATCTGGAGAGCCGCAAGCGCGTCGATCTGATCACCATCCCGCACGGCGCCGAAGGCATCGCGGTCTCGCCCGACGGCTGGGCGCTGTTTGTCTGCGCGCACTGGAAGGGCGTGGTGCACGCCTTCGATACGCGCACGCTGGCGCGCCACCAGACGATCGAGATCGAAGGCGCGCCCGGCACCGCCAATCAGCTGCGCCGCGTGCGCGTGTCGCCCGACGGGCGCTACCTGTGCGTCTCCTCGCACGTCGACAATTACGCCGCGGTCTACGACGCCGTGTCGCACGCCCAGATCGCCGGCTTCCCGACGCCGAAGGCGCCGATGGGCTTCGGCTTTGCCGCCGACGGCGAGCACGCCTATCTGTGCTGCCACGACGCCGCGGTGACGCTCGAATTCGCGCTCGCAACGGGGCGCGTCACGCGCGCAGTTCGAAACCGCCGCCGGCTGCGAGTTCGTGATTTCGTATTGACGGCGCGCGCTAGAATTCCTTCTTCATCACATTATCGAGCGCGTAAGGCCCGCTGCCGCGCCACAGGATCGACAGCACACCATCATCATCAGCATCGCGTATTCCATGCCGCGATGGCCCCAGAACCAGTTCGGCCACAACACGGCAAAGAGATCACCGCCATCTGGATGGCAAGCGCGAGCGCGGTCGCGCGCGTCCACAGGCCGAGCACCAGCAAGATGCCGCCGAAGAATTCGACGCAGCCGATGAAATAGGCCCAGGCCAGCGGATAGGCCCAGCCGAAATTCACGAAATTGCGCGAGGTCGGCACCGCGTCGTTGAGAAACACCTTGCCGAAGCCGTGCGGGAATATGATGAGACCCATCGCGACCCGGATCAGCGTGGGGCTGAGCGGCGCCAGTTTCTCGTAGAGCCCCGCCACCGCCGGCACATAGAGCCGCTTGCGGTTCAACCAAGTTTGTCATGACGTTCGTCCCCCAAATGGTTTTTTGCCACGGCATGCACACCTTCGGAACGGCTTGCTCAAGTACGGCTGAATCCTTCAGGCCGTAGCGCCACGGCTCATCCACCGCCTTGCTGATGCCGATGCGCGCGCCGATCACGATCTCGGGCTTGCCCTCGCGCGCGCGCAATTCGAACGGCGCGCGGTCGAGCGCCAGCCCGTTGTGCTTGATGGTCACGCCCAAGGCCTCGCACAATTTGCCCGGCCCCGAGCACAGCGTGCGCGCTTCGCTTAACCCGCGCCGCCGCCGCATCGCCGCCAAGCCCTCCAGCGGCTCGAGCGCGCGGATCAGCACGGCGCTGGCCGAGCCCTCCGCCTCGCAGACGAAATTCAGGCACCAATGGATGCCGTAGGAGCGGTAGACGTAGGCGTAGCCGGCCGGCCCGAACATCACGGCATTGCGCTCGGTCCGCCCCCGGTAAGCAGTGCGCCGCAGGATCCGTGTGGTGATAGGCCTCCAGCTCGACGATCCGCCCGCCCACCCCGTTAACGGTGAGGGTGGCCCCGATCAGGTCGGGCGCCACTTTGTGGACCGAACGGTCGAAAAAGCCGCGGCGCAATCTGGGGGGTGGGGCCATGGCCTGTGTCCTGCCTGCAACACCTTTACGACATTTACGCCATAGCGGCCTGGAAATGCCCGAAACGCCGCGATTTGGCCATACCCTGCGCCGACATCGAGGGTCACCGAGGCCAGACCCAAGCCATTGAGGCTTTGGGACTTTACCGTCGGGCAAGAAACCTCGGGTAAGCCGGCAAGGCCCTAATTGGCAAGCCGGCGTTGTGTGACTAGGGGCGGGGGCTCTGAGTAGGGTATGGACGCCAAAACCAATCTGAAATCGCGCCTGCCGAGCCGGCACGCCACCGAAGGGGCCGACCGCGCCCCGCATCGCTCGTTCTATTACGCCATGGGTCTGTCCTCCGAGCAGATCCACGCGCCCTTCGTCGGCGTCGCCACCTGCTGGAACGAGGCAGCACCTTGCAACATCGCGCTGATGCGCCAGGCGCAGGCCGTCAAGAAGGGCGTCGCCAGCGTGGGCGCCACCCCGCGCGAGTTCTGCACCATCACCGTCACCGACGGCATCGCCATGGGGCACGCCGGCATGAAGGCCTCGCTGCCCTCGCGCGAGGTGATCGCCGACAGCGTGGAACTCACCGTGCGCGGCCACGCCTATGACGCCTTGATCGGCGTCGCCGGCTGCGACAAGTCGCAGCCCGGCATGATGATGGCGATGTGCCGCCTCAACGTGCCGTCGATCTACATCTATGGCGGCTCGATCCTGCCCGGAAAGTTCAAGGGCAAGGACGTGACCGTGCAGGACGTCTACGAGGCGGTCGGCCGGCATTCGGTCGGGCAGATGTCCGACGCGGATTTGCTCACGCTGGAAGAGAACGCCTGTCCCTCGGCCGGCGCCTGCGGCGCGCAATTCACCGCCAACACCATGGCGACCGTGTCGGAAGCCATCGGCCTGGCGCTGCCCTATTCGTCCGGCGCGCCGGCGCCTTACGAGATGCGCGACCAGTTCTGCATGCTGGCCGGCGAGATGATCATGGACCTGATCGTCAAGAACATCCGGCCCAGGGACATCGTCACCCGCAAGGCGCTGGAGAATGCCGCCGCCGTTGTTGCCGCCACCGGCGGCTCGACCAATGCGCGCGCTGCACTCTGCCGGCGATCGCGCATGAATGCGGCATCGAATTCAACCTGTTCGACGTCGCCGAGGTCATGAAAAGGACACCGTATATCGCGGATTTGAAACCAAGCGGCCGTTATGTCGCCAAGGATATGTTCGAAGCAGGCGGCGTGCCGCTGCTGATGAAGACATTGCTCGATCACGGTTTCATGCATGGCGATTGCATGACCGTGACCGGCCGCACCATGGCCGAGAACATGAAAAGCGTGAAATGGAACCCGGACCAGGACGTGGTGCGTCCTTGCGACAAGCCGCTGTCGCCGACCGGCGGCGTCATCGGCCTGAAGGGCAATCTCGCCCCCGACGGCGCGATCGTGAAGGTCGCCGGCATGTCGGGCCTCAAGTTCAGCGGCCCGGCGCGCTGCTTCGACACTGAAGAAGCCTGCTTCGATGCGGTGAAGAACAAGACGTACAAAGAAGGCGACGTGCTGGTGATCCGCTACGAGGGCCCCAAAGGCGGCCCCGGCATGCGCGAAATGCTCTCCACCACGGCCGCGCTTTACGGCCAGGGCATGGGCAGCAAGGTCGCGCTGATCACCGACGGGCGTTTTTCCGGCGCCACCCGCGGCTTCTGCGTCGGCCATGTCGGGCCGGAGGCGGCGGTCGGCGGGCCGATCGCGCTCGTGCGCGACGGCGACATCATCGAGCTCGACGCCGAGAACGGCACGCTCAACGTGAAACTTTCCGACGCCGAACTCGCCAAGCGCAAGAGCCAGTGGAAGCCGCGCGAGAACGACTACGGCTCCGGATATTTGTGGAAATACACCCAGCAGGTCGGTTCCGCGCTCAACGGCGCGGTCACCCATCCGGGCGGGGCGGCCGAGAAAAGCTGCTATGCGGATATCTGACACTTTGTCGCGCGCGTTGCTGATCGCGGCCTGCCTGTGGGCGGCGCCCGCGCTCGCGTTCGACGGCAGCAAGACCGACGCGACGGTCGCGCCGGCGCAGCCGATGACGGCGCGCGAAGCGTTCCGCTCCGGCGCGCATTGGCTCAAGCTCGGCGAGACCGCCAAGGCCGTGTCCTCGCTCGAATATGCCGCCGACAACGGTCATGCGCTGGCGCAGTGGAAGCTCGGCCGCATGTATGCCGAAGGCGAGGGCGTGGCGCACAACGATCTCAAGGCCTTCGATTATTTCCGCCGCATCGCCGACAGCCACGCCGACGATAATCCGGACACGCGCGAGGCGCGCTTCGTCGCCAATGCCTTCGTGGCGCTCGGCCAGTATTATCTCGCCGGCATCCCCGACACCGCGGTCAAGCGCGATCCCGAGCGCGCGCGCGAAATGTTCGCCTATGCCGCGTCCTATTTCCGCGATCCCGACGCGCAATATTACCTGGCGCAGCTCTATCTCGACGGCGTCGGCGCGCCGCACGATCCGCGCACCGCGGCGCGCTGGTTCGGCCTGTCGGCGCACAAGGGCCTGTGCAAGTCGCAGGCCATGCTCGGCGCCATGCTGTTCACCGGCGACCATATCCCGCGCCAGGCCGCGCGCGGGCTGATGTGGCTCACACTTGCCAAGGACGCAGCCAAAGACTCGACCGATCTGCCCTGGATCAACCGGCTCTACGACAACGCCTTCCGCCAGTCGACCGAAGACGAGCGCGCGATGGCGGCAATGTTTCTCAAGCGCTGGATGGAAACGCGGCGCGAGTAGAAGCGCAGCGCGAAAAGCTCACCGCCCGGCAATATCCAAATCGACCCACACCGGCACGTGGTCGGACGGCTTGTCCCAGCCGCGCACGTGGCGGTCGATGCCGGCATCCACGAGCCGGTCGGCGGCTTGCGGCGACAGCATCACATGGTCGATGCGGATGCCGTCGTTCTTGTGCGTAGGCGCCGGCCTGATAATCCCAGAACGTGTAGAGGTCGGGGGCGTCGCTGACGGCGCGGATGGCGTCGGTGAGGCCGAGATTGGCGAGCGCGCGGAACTTCTCGCGCGTCGGCCGCAGGAACAGCGCATCGTTGACCCAGGCGTCGGGGCGCTTGGCGTCGGCGGGCATCGGGATGACGTTATAGTCGCCGGCCAAAACCAGCGGCTCCTCCAGCTTAAGCCGTTCACCTGAAAACTTAGCCAGCCTGTCCATCCATTTGAGTTTGTAAGCGTATTTTTCTTCGCCGCCATTGCCATTGGGCAGATAGAGGGACACCACCCGCAGCGCGCCGCTTTTGGTCGATACCAGCGCCTCCAGGAAGCGGGCCTGCACATCGCCGTCGGCGCCGTCCAGCCCGGACTTCACCTCGTCGAAGGGCAGCTTGGACAGCAGCGCCACCCCGTTCCAGGTCTTCTGGCCGTGCACCGCCACGTTGTAGCCGAGCGCCTCCAACGGCTCGCGCGGGAAGGCGTCGTCGGTGCATTTGATCTCCTGCAGGCAGACGATGTCGGGGGCGCGCTCCTTGAGCCAGGCCTGCAGGCTGTCCATGCGCTGGCGGATCGAATTGACGTTCCAGGTGGCAATACGCATGGGAAAAGCGTCCGGTCGGGCGAATTAACGGCGGTGCCGGGGTGTTTACCAGCCACCGCAGGGATATGCACTTGGGCCCGTTTATATGCTAAGCAGGCCGTCACGGCCCGAAAAGGCGAGGCACGAGCCATTCCTCGGACTAGGGAGCGCCCGGGCAGGGCCCAAACGAGCCCGGATCGAATATTGCCGATGATCAAGCGAAAGTGGCTCTTTGGGGTGGCGGCGCTCGCCCTGATCGGCATTGCTGTGCTCGCTCGCGGCCTGTGGACCAGCGACCGGGCGGCGGCCGCCCGCGCGCAAGGCCAGGGCGCCCGCGCGGTGCCGGTCGAGGTCGCCAAAGCCGTCCGCAAAAAGGTGCCGGTGCGCCTCGACGAGCTCGGCACCGTCACGCCGATCGCCAGCGTCGCCATCAAGGCGCGCATCGACACCCAAATCGTCGGCGTGCATTTCAAGGACGGCGCCCATGTCCAGAAGGGCGAATTGCTGTTCACCCTCGACTGCCGCGCGGTCGACGCGCAGATCGCGCAAACCGAAGGCCAGGTCGCGCGCGATCGGGCCCAGCTCGCCGGCGCCGAGCGCGATGTGACGCGCTACACCGCTCTGATCGCCAAGAACGCCACGCCGCAGCAGATCCTCGACGCCGCCGTGACCCAGGCCGACGTGTTCAAGGCGGCAATCCAATCCGACCAAGGCCTGCTCGATAATCTCAAGGTCCAGCGCAGCTATTGCACGATCAGCGCGCCGATCAACGGCCGCATCAGCGCCGCCGCCGTCAAGGTCGGCAATTTCGTGCGCCAGGCCGATACCTCGCCGATGGCGACCATCAACCAGATGGCGCCTGTCTACGTGACCTTCACGGTGCCGCAGAAGAACCTGCCCGAGATCCGAAGCGCGCTCGCCGCCCAGACCGCCACCATCGAGGCGATCATTCCGGGCGGAGACAAGCGCGCGCCGGGTCAGGTCTCCATGATCGAGAACACGGTGGACGCCGCCACCGGCATGGCCACCATCCGCGCCACCATGCCGAACACGGACGAGGTGCTGTGGCCCGGCACCTTGGTCACCACCGAATTGACGCTGCGCAACGAGGAGGGCGTGGTGGTGCCCACCAATGCCGTGCAGGTCAGCCAGACCGGCAATTTCGTCTTCGTGGTCGAGAACAACGTCGCCAAGGTTCGCCGCATCGAAAGCATGCGCACCATCGGCAGCGACACCGTCGTTGCCTCCGGCCTCAACGGCGGCGAGACCGTGGTCGTCGAGGGACAGTTGCTGCTGTCGGACGGCACGCGGGTTTCCCCGCGTGCGCCGAAGCCCGCGGGCGGCGGCGCCAAGGCTCCGGCCGGGACCTGATTTATGAATCTCTCGGAAACCTGCATTCGCCGCCCGGTGCTGACGACGCTGATGACGGCGTCGCTGATCGTGTTCGGCGCCTTCGCCTACCGGCTGTTGCCGGTGGCGGCGCTGCCGGCGGTCGACTTTCCGACCATCCAGATCACCGCCACTGCTGCCGGGCGCGTCGCCCGAGACCATGGCCGCCTCGGTCGCCTCCCCGATCGAGCGTCAGCTCTCCACCATTGCCGGCATCACCTCGATGACCTCCTCGTCATCGCTCGGGCAGATCGCAAATCACCATCCAGTTCGATCTCGGCCGCAATATCGACGGCGCCTCGCTCGACGTGCAGACCGCGCTCGCCACCGCCCAGCGCCGGCTGCCGGTCGAAATGACCACGCCGCCGTATCTTCCGCAAGGTCAATCCCGGCGACTTCCCGGTGCTGTATCTGAGCATGCGCTCCGACACCATGCCGCTGTCGGCGGTGGACGACTACGCCGAAACGGTGCTGGCGCCGCAGATTTCGCAATTGCCCGGCATCGCGCAGGTGCTGGTCTATGGCGCGCAGAAATTCGCCGTGCGCGTCCAGGTCGATCCGGTGGCGGCGGCCGCGCGCAATATTTCGCTCGAGGACATCCGCAGCGTCGTCGCCAAGGCCAATTCATCGGCGCCGGTCGGCACGCTGCAAGGCGACAAGCAGACGGTGACGCTGCTCGCCACCGGCGCCATGGAACACGCCGCCGACTACCGCGACGTGGTGGTGTCCTATCGCAACGGCGCGCCGATCAAGCTTTCCGAAGTGGCGCGCGTGATCGACTGCGACCGAGAACAACAAGATCGCCACCTGGTACAACGACAGCCGCGCCATCGTGCTGGCGATTCAGCGCCAGCCCGACGCCAATACCGTGGAAGTGGTCGACATGGTGCGCGCCAAGCTGCCGCAGATGCGCGCGCAGATCCCGCCGGCGATCAACATGGCGCCGCTGTTCGACCGCTCGCTCTCGATCCGCGCCGCGGTCTGGAACGTGCAGGAGACGCTGGCGATTGCGATCGCGCTGGTGATCATGGTGATCTTCCTGTTCCTGCGCAAAGTGTCCGCCACCATCATTCCCGCGCTGGCCGTGCCGGTGTCGCTGATCGGCACTTGCGCGGCGATGTACGCCTTCGGCTTCTCCATCAACAACATGACGCTGCTGGCGCTCACGCTCTCGGTCGGCTTCGTCGTCGACGACGCCATCGTCATGCTGGAGAACATCGTGCGCCACATCGAGGGCGGCATGCGGCCCTACGAGGCGGCGCTGAAAGGTTCGCGCGAAATCGGCTTCACCATCATATCGATCACCTTCTCGCTGATCGCGGTGTTCATCCCGGTGCTGCTGATGGGCGGCATGGTCGGCCGCGTGTTCCGCGAATTTGCCGTCTCCATCGCGGTGGCGATCATCGTTTCCGGCTTCGTGTCGTTGACGCTGACGCCGATGCTTTGCGCGCGCGTGCTCAAGGGCCACCACGACGGCGAGGAGAAGAAGCAGAATTTCGTGCTGCGCCGCCTTCGAGACGATGTTCGAGCGCATGAAGGGCGTTCTATGAATGGTCGCTCGACCGCGTGCTGGCCTACAAGTCGATCATGCTGATGGTGACGCTGGCGACCATCGCCGGCACGATCTGGCTTTACATCGTGGTGCCGAAGGGCTTCTTCCCGACCGAAGACACCGGCTACGTGATCGGCATCACCGAGGGCAAGACCGACATCGCCTTCCCGGCCATGGTCGAGCATCAGCGCAAGGTCGCCGACATCGTGCGCGACGATCCGGCGGTCGCCTATATCAACTCGACGGTCGGCGCAGGCGGACCCAATCCGCTCGGCAATAGCGGGCGCATGCTGGTGGCGCTCAAGCCGCAAAACGAGCGCGGCAAGCTGCGCGATATCATCGCCCGGCTGCGGCGCGAGGCCAACATCATCCCGGGCATCGAAATCTTCTTCCAGCCGATCCAGAACATCAACCTCGGCGGCAAGCTGGCCAAGAGCCAGTATCAATACACGCTGCAATCCAACGACACCGACGCGCTCTACCGCGTCGCGCCGCAATTGCGCGACAAGATGTCGAAGCTCGCCCAACTGCGCGACGTCACCACCGATCTCTACATCAAGAACCCGCAGATGACCGTCGAAGTCGACCGCGAGAAGTCGGCGGTCTACGGCGTGTCGATCGATCAGGTGCGCCAGGAGCTCTACGACGCCTTCGGCTCGCGCCAGGTCGCCACCATCTACACGCCGGCCAACGACTATCAGGTGATCCTGGAGACCAAGCCGGAATTCCAGCAGAGCCCGAACGACCTCAACAAGATCTTCCTGAAGACCACCAACGGCACCACGGTGCCGCTCTCGGCGGTGACGCATTTCGTGCGCACGGTCGGTCCGCTGCAGGTCAACCACCAGGGCCAGCAGCCGTCGGTGACGATCTCGTTCAATCTGGCGCCCGACACCTCGCTCGGCCAGGCGGTTGACGCCATCACCCAGCTCGAGCGCGAATCCGGGCTGCCCGCCACGATCACCACCGGCTTCCAGGGCACCGCGCAGGTGTTCCAGGATTCATTGCGCGGGCAGGGCATCTTGATTTTGGCGGCGATCTTTGCGGCCTATGTGGTGCTCGGCATTTTGTATGAGAGCTTCATCCATCCGATCACCATCATCTCCGGCCTGCCCTCGGCCGGCATCGGCGCCATCCTGACGCTGATGCTGTTCGGCATGGACCTGTCGGTGATCGCCATGATCGGCATCGTCATGCTGGTCGGCATCGTCAAGAAGAACGCCATCATGATGATCGACTTCGCGATGTCGCGCCGCCGCGTCGGCCTCTCGGCCGAGGCCGCCATCCGCGAAGCTGCCACGCTGCGCTTCCGCCCGATCATGATGACGACGTTTGCGGCGATCTTCGGCACGCTGCCGATCGCGCTCGGCACCGGCGCCGGCGCCGAATTGCGCCAGCCGCTCGGCGTCGCCGTGGTCGGCGGACTTGTGCTGTCGCAATTGTTGACGCTCTACATCACGCCGGTGATCTATCTCTACCTCGACCGCTTCGACCGGATGATCAAGCGCCGCATCGAGCCGCAGCTCGAGGAAGTGGCGGAAATCCCGCCGGCGGTGGCGGCGGAGTAACTGCTCTCCGTTCGTCCCCGCGCAAGCGGGGACCCAGGGCTACGAATTCAGTCAAGCTGGATGTCCGGCACTGGATTCCGCGCTTGCGCGGGAATGAGCGAAGTGTGTGGAACTGCCTTACAGCGCGAAGCTCGTCCCGCAGCCGCAGGAGGCGGTGGCCTTCGGGTTCTTCACCTTGAAGGCGGCGCCGATCAGATCCTCGACGAAGTCGATCTCCGAGCCGGCCATGTATTGCACCGACACCGGATCGATCAGCACGGTGGCGCCTTCGCGCGCGATCACCAGATCGTCGTCGGCCTTTGCCTGCTCCATGCCGAACTTGTACTGGAAGCCGGAACAGCCGCCGCCCTCGACCGAGACGCGCAGCATGGTGCCGGCGGGCTCGGATTTGAGGATCTCGCCGATCCGCCGCGCCGCCCGTTCGCTGACCGTGATGCTCGTTTCGCTCATTCTGTGCCGTGATCCTATTGGCAGGGGCCTGCCAGATAGTTAAGTGCGCGGGCCGAAGAGGTCAATGTAGGGCAATTATGGCCATCGATGCCCATTGCGAGCGCGCCATTTACGCCGCCGATCCGGCCAAAAGCCGCGGCAGGCTGCTGGGCGAGCCGCCATCGGCCTCGCGCAACGACTTCCGCCGCGACTGCGACCGCATCATCCATTCCGCCGCCTTCCGCCGCCTCGCCCACAAGACGCAAGTTTTCGTCTATCACGAGGGCGACCATTTCCGCACGCGGCTGACCCACACGCTCGAAGTCGTGCAGATCGCCCGCTCGCTCGCGCGCGCGCTCGGCCTCGACGAGGACCTGGCGGAGGCGGCGGCGCTTGCGCACGATCTCGGCCATCCGCCGTTCGGTCACGCCGGCGAGCGCGCGCTCGACGCCGCGCTTGCCGCCTTCGGCGGCTTCGACCACAACGCGCAGGCGCTGCGCATCGTCACCGCGCTCGAGCGCCGCTACGCGCAATTCGACGGGCTCAATCTCACCTGGGAGACGCTGGAGGGCCTGGTCAAGCACAACGGCCCGCTCACCGACCGCGCAGGCAAGCCGGTCGGCCGCTACGTCGAGCACGGCGTGCCGGCGCCGATCCTGGCCTACTCGCGCATGCAGGATCTCGAACTGTGGTCCTACGCCAGCGCGGAGGCGCAGGCCGCGGCCATCGCCGACGACATCGCCTATGACGCGCACGACATCGACGACGGCCTGCGCGCCGAGCTGTTCGCGTTGGACGACATCGCGCAGGTCGCCGCGGTCGGCGTCATCGTCGCGCGAGATCGACAGCGCGCATGCCGGCCTCGACGCCTCGCGCCGCGCGCACGAGACCGTGCGCCGCCTGATCACCCGCATGATCGAGGACGTGATCGCCGAGAGCAGGCAGCGCGTTTCGGCGCTCCGCCCGCGCTCTTCGGCCGATGTGCGCAACGCGGCCATGCCGGTGGTGGCGTTCTCGCCGGCGTTCGTGAAGGCCGACGCCGACATCAAGGGCTTCCTCTATCCGCGCATGTACCGCCACGACGCGCGTGATGGCGGTGATGAAGGATGCCGAAGGCGTGGTGCGCGATCTGTTCGGCCATTACGCGGCAACGCCCGCCGACCTGCCGGCGGAATGGCGCGACGGCCTCGATCCGGCGGACGCCTCCGCGCGCGCGCGCCGCGTCGGCGACTACATCGCCGGCATGACCGACCGCTACGCGCTGGTCGAGCACGCCAAGTATTTCAAGGCGACGCCGGAGTTGCGCTAGCGGGCCTGCATGCACTGCGCGCTCCTTTTCCCCTCTGGCGGGAGAGGGTTGCGGGTCGACGGGGCGAGTCGACTTCTCGATGAGCCATACCCCCTCACCCGGATCGCTGCGCGATCCGACCTCTCCCTATGGGAGAGGTGAAGCGAGGGTGTGGCTCGTTCCGCTGCCGACGTTCGTATCAATGGCACTGAGGAGATGACTGACATGGTCGACTATGCCGCCGCGCGCAATCCGAGCCGCTGCCCGACCCATCCCGGCGCGTTGCTGAACGAGGTGATTCCGGCGACCGGCAAGAGCAAGGCAGAGATCGCCACGTTGCTCGGCATTTCGCGCCAGCACCTTTACGACATCCTCAAGGCAGCGCAAGCCGGTGTCGCCCGCTGTGGCGGTGCGTGCTCGGCAAGCTGTTCGGTGACGGCGCCGGCGTCTGGGTGCGCATGCAAGGCGCGCACGATACTTGGCATGCCGAGCGCGACCTGCGCGCGGAGGTCAAAAAAATCCCGAGACTCAAGCCGCGTGCGGCCTGATCTGGAACCTGCTGCCACTATGGCCAAACCCCAACACCTCTTCTCCGCCATGCTCGCCCGCGTGCACGCGGCAAGCGCGCCGGTGCTGGGGCCGGCCGCCGATCTCTCCCGCGTCGTGGTCGAGCCGCCGCGCGATCCAACGCACGGCGACATGGCGACCAACGCCGCCATGGTGCTGGCCAAGGACGCCGGCAAGAAGCCGCGCGAGCTGGCCGAAGCGATCGCCGAAAAGCTGCGCGCCGAGCCGACCGTCGAGAAAGTCGATGTCGCCGGCCCCGGCTTCATCAATCTCACGCTCAAGTCCCACGTCTGGGCCGAGGAGCTGCGCGTCGCGCTCGCCGCCGGCAAGGACTACGGCCGCAGCGACATCGGCAAAGGCGACATGGTCAATGTCGAATACGTCTCGGCCAATCCGACCGGCCCGATGCATATCGGCCACGGCCGCGGCGCGGTGTTCGGCGACGCGCTGGCGAGCCTGCTGGAATATGCCGGCTACGCGGTGACGCGCGAATATTACATCAACGATGCCGGCGCCCAGGTCGATGCGCTCGCCCGCTCGGCCTACCTGCGCTACCGCGAGGCGCTCGGCGAGGACATCGGCGCGATCCCGGAAGGGCTTTACCCCGGCGACTATCTGCGCCATGTCGGCGGCGAATTGGCCGCCGAATACGGCACGCTGCTCACCACCAAGCCGGAAGCCGAATGGCTGCCGCTCGTGCGCGCCAAAGCCGTCGGCATGATGATGGACGGGATCCGCGCCGATCTCGCCGCGCTCAACGTGCATTTCGACGTGTACTTCTCCGAGCGCTCGCTGATCGAGGCCGGCGGCGATCAAGTTGCCGCCACCATCGAAGCCCTGCGCAAAAGCGGCGAGGTCTACGAGGGCCGGCTGCCGCCGCCCAAGAGGCGGCACGCCATCGAGGATTGGGAAGACCGCGAGCAGACTTTGTTCAAGTCCGACCGATTTCGGCGATGACGTCGACCGGCCGCTGCAGAAGTCGGACGGCAGCTACACGTATTTCGCGTCCGACATCGCCTATCACAAGTCCAAGGTCGAACGCGGCTTCCGCAACCTGATCGACGTCTGGGGCGCCGACCATGGCGGCTACATCAAGCGCATGCAGGCGGCGGTCAAAGCCGTCAGCGGCGGCAAGGCGCAGCTCGACGTCAAGCTGGTGCAGCTCGTGCGACTGCTGCGCGCGGGCGAGCCGGTGAAAATGTCGAAGCGCTCAGGGGACTTCGTCACGCTGCGCGAAGTGGTCGACGAAGTCGGCCGCGACGCCGTGCGTTTCGACATGCTCTACCGCAAGAACGATGCGGTGCTCGATTTCGACCTCGCCAAGGTGATCGAGGCGAGCCGCGAGAACCCGGTGTTCTATGTCCAGTACGGCCATGCCCGCGGGCAGTCGGTCTTCCGCAATGCGCGCGCCGAGCTGCCGGATGTGCCCGATGGCGCCGAGGCGCGGGCGCGCTGGCTCAAGGATGCGCCGCTCGAGCGGCTCACCGACGAGGGGGAACTCGCGATTTTGCGCCGCATCGCGCTTTTTCCGCGCACCGTGGAGGCGGCCGCCGCGGCCCATGAGCCGCACCGCATCGCCTTCTATCTCTATGAATTAGCAAGCGAATTCCACGCGTTGTGGACGCGGGGAAAAGACTTGCCCTATTTACGCTTCATTATCCAGAATGATCCAGAAACGACCAAGGCGCGGCTCGCGCTGGTGCAGGGGATTGTGACGGTGCTGGCCTGCGGGCTCGCCGTGCTTGGGGTCGAGGCGCCGCAAGAAATGCGCTAAGTCTCGTCCGCCGGACACCGCATCGGCTGGGGCTGAGGCGGGCCAAAAACAAACCGGGGACCGAATGGCGGACGACCATACCCAGCGACCCTACCGTGCCAGTCAACCGCCGATGCGGAGCGCGCCGAGTGCCGCGCCCGCCGCGCCCGCCGCTCCATCCGGCAACGATCCGCTCGCCGAACTCGCCCGCCTGATCGGGCAGACCGATCCCTTCGCCGAATATGGCCGCGATGGCCGCCAGGCGGCGCCGCCAGCGGCCGCGCCCGAGCAGCACGCCGCCGCTTACGCCGACGAGCGTTACGGCCGCGCCGCGCCCGCGCAACATGCCGACTATGGTGCCTCCGATGCCTATCCGCAGCATCCGGACGCCTATCCGCAGCAGGCCTATGGCACGGCACCGCGCGCCGCCTATCAGGGGCGCGCCCCGCTCGCCGGCTATCCGCCGGAGGCCGAATATCCGACCAATGGGCATTCCGGCGCCGAGGAACAGGACTTCTACGACGATGTCCCCCCGCGCCGCAGAATGGGAATCCTCGCAATCGCCGCGGTTTTTGCCCTTGCCGTGATCGGCACCGCCGGCGCCTTCGGTTATCGCGCGCTTTTTGGCTCATCCGGCGCGAGTGGCCCGCCTCCGGTGATCAAAGCCGACGCAACGCCGACCAAGATCGTGCCCGCCGCGAGTTCTAAGGATCCGAAATCCGGCAAGTTGATCTACGACCGTGTCGCCGATCGCGCGCAAGGTGAGAAACTCGTGTCGCGCGAAGAGCAGCCGATCGAGATGAAGGACAAGCCGGCTGGGGTGGTGATGCCGCGCAGGTCAGAGCGGCATGCAGCCCGCGCTCGGGAGCGGCGTGATCGCGACCGAACCGAAGAAGGTCCATACCATCGCGATCCGGCCCGACGGCACCGCCATGGCCGAACCCGCGCCGATGTCGGCCGCCGCGCCGGCGCCCGCGCCAACCCAGGTCCATTCTGCGCCGCAGGCTCGCGCACCGGCTGCGGAGCCGGCGCCGCGCCAAGCTGCCGCGCGCCGCGCGCGCCGAGCCGCCGCCGCGTCATGCGGTGGCATCGAGTAGCGCGCCGCTGTCGCTCAGTCCCGAAGCTCCGGCTCAGGCAGCGCCCGCGCAGCGCCCGGTGCGCACGGCGGCGGTGGCGGCGCCGACCCGGATCGCACCCGCGCCAGCGCAAGCCGCGTCCGCGCATAGCGGCGGCTATGCGGTGCAGGTCTCCTCGCAGCGCAGCGAAGCCGATGCGCAGGCCGCGTTCCACAGCCTGCAGACCAAGTTCCCGAGCCAGCTCGGCGGCAAGCAGCCGCTGATCCATCGGGTCGATCTCGGCGCCAAGGGCATCTACTTCCGCGCCATGGTCGGCCCCTTCGGCAGTTCCGAAGAGGCGGGCCAGCTGTGCGCGAGCCTCAAGGCCGCCGGCGGGCAGTGCATCGTCCAGAGGAATTGACGGCCGCAAGCTTGACCCTTGCGGCGGGCGCGGGCTAATCCGCGCCAATGCCTCCACGCGCATTCATCACCGGTTTGGCGGGATTGACCATCTCGGCCAGCGAGCGGGCGTTTCTCCGCGACGCCTCGCCGTGGGGCCTGATCATCTTCAAGCGAAACGTGAGTACAAAGCAGCAAGTATCTGAACTTAACACGTTCATTTCGCGACGCCGTTGGCTGGGAGGCGCCCGTGCTGGTGGACCAGGAAGGCGGCCGCGTGCAGCGCCTCGGGCCGCCGCAGTGGCCGGTCTATCCGCCGGCGCCCGCTACGGCGAACTCTATGACCGCGAACCGGCGGCCGGGATCGCGGCGGCGCGGCTGGCCGGCCACCTGATCGCCTCCGATCTTGCCGCCATCGGTATCGACGTCGATTGCCTGCCGCTGGCGGACGTACCGGTGTCCGGGAGTGACGCTGTGATCGGCGATCGGGCCTACGGCACGGAGCCGGCCAAGGTGGCGGCCATCGCCGGCGCGATCGCGCAGGGGCTCATGGCCGGCGGCGTGTTGCCGGTGCTCAAGCATCTGCCCGGCCACGGCCGCGCCAAGGCCGACAGCCATCACCAGTTACCGGTGGTCGATACCGACCGGGCCACCCTGGAATCGACCGATTTCGCCGCTTTTAAGCCGCTCGCCGGCCTGCCGCTCGGCATGACCGCACATGTTGTGTTTTCTGCCATCGACCCCGATCGCACCGGCCACCACTTCGGTCACAATGGTGCGCGAAGTGATTCGCGGCTTCATCGGGTTCGAAGGCCTGCTGATGAGCGACGATATTTCCATGGGCGCGTTGTCCGGCACGCTCGCCGAGCGCAGCCGCGCCGCGCTCGTGGCCGGTTGCGACGTCGTGCTCCATTGCAACGGCGATCTCGCCGAGATGGGCGCGGTCGCGGGCGCGGTGCCCGAGCTTTCCGGGCAAGCCGCAAAGCGCGCCGAGGCCGCGCTCGCGCAACGCTCGGCGCCGGAACGCTTCGATGTGGAGGCCGCGCGCGAGATTTTCGCGCGCATGGTTGGCGGCGAACAGCCGCAACGGATGACGATGTCATGAGCGAAGAATTCGACAACACGATCGAGGCCGACCGCGCCACCGGCGAGCCGGCGATGATCGTGGACGTCGAGGGCTTCGAGGGCCCGCTCGATCTGCTGCTGATGCTGGCGCGCCAGCAGAAAGTCGATCTGGCCAAGATCTCGATCCTGGCGCTCGCCGATCAATATCTCGCTTTCGTCGAAGCGGCGCGCAAGCTGCGGCTCGAGCTTGCCGCCGACTATCTGGTGATGGCGGCCTGGCTCGCTTATCTGAAATCGCGCCTGCTGCTGCCGGACGCAGGCCCCGGCGAGGGGCCGAGCGCGGAGGACATGGCGCTGGCGCTGGCCTATCGCCTGCGCCGGCTGGAGGCGTTTCGCGAGGTGGCGACGCGCCTGATGGGCCGCCCGCAGCTCAATCGCGACGTGTTCGCGCGCGGCAAGCCGGAACCGATCGCCGAAATCAAGCAGCCGGAATGGTCGGCGACGCTCTACGATCTGCTCTCGGCCTACGCCACGCAACGCTCGCGCAGCGCGCTCTCGCGCGTGCGCTTCAAGAAGCGCACGGTGTGGTCGCTGGCCGAAGCGCGCGCAGCGCTCGACCGCCTGATCGGGCAGTCGGCCGACTGGACGCGGCTCGATCAATTCCTCATCGCCTATGTGGTGGAGCCGTCGATGACGTCCACCGTGTTCGCGTCGTCCTTCGCCTCCGCGCTCGAACTGGTGCGCGAAGGGCTTGCCGAAATTCATCAGAAAGAGTCGTTCGCGCCGATCTACATGCGCAAGCGGGTCGGTGCGAATGGAAGCGTTACGCATGACGCGCAAGAAAACGCATAAGGAGAAGAGGTCCATGCCGAGCGCCGCCAAAAAGCTCGTGGTTGTGCAGAACAATGAGCCGGCGCCGGAGCCGGCCGCGCGCGCGGAGGAACTGCGGCTGCTCGAAGCGCTGCTGTTTGCCTCGCGCGAGCCGCTCGACGAGGCGACGCTGGCGCGCGCATCTGCCCAACGGCGTCGACGCTCAAGGACGCGCTGGCGCGGCTCAAGGCCGAATACGCCACGCGCGGCGTCAAGCTGGTGCGGATCGGCAAGAAATGGATGTTCCGCACCGCCGACGACCTGTCGTGGCTGTTGACCAAGAAGACGATCGAAACGCGCAAGCTCTCGCGCGCGGCGATCGAGACGCTCGCCATCGTCGCCTATCACCAGCCGGTGACGCGCGCCGAGATCGAGGAAATCCGCGGCGTGGTGACCGCCACCGGCACGCTCGACGTGCTGCTCAAGACCGGCTGGATCCGCCCGCGCGGGCGGCGCAAGGCGCCGGGCCGGCCGATCACCTACGGCACCACGGAAGCGTTCCTGTCGCATTTCGGGCTGGAGGAGGTCGCCGATCTGCCGGGCCTCGACGAGCTCAAAGGCGCCGGCCTGCTGGAGGGCAATCTGCCGGCCGGATTTGCGGTGCCGATGCCGTCCGACGACACCACGTTGCGCGACGACGAGGACCCGCTGGAGCCCGGCGATCTCGATCTCGGCCTGGCGCCGCGCGCCGGAGAGCGGCGAGAAGTGACAGCCGCTGACGCCGTCATGGCCGGGACATCGGCGACGATACGTTCGGCCGTCATGCGCCGGGCGGATGCTGACCCGGGCGATCGAACGATGCGCATGGCTGGGCTTGTCGCGAAACGCCGCAATGCGCTTTCCGTAGACTGCGCTCGCTGACTAATCGCCGAGCGCTCGCGCGCAAGGGAGTTGCCGGAAGTCAAGCCCGGTGTCACAGTGACCGAACTGGCAGGTGCGACTCGCCAGTGACGACGGCGAAATTAAGGTAAATTCAGCGGCTTGGCGCGACATCGCGGCGCGATTTAACGCGCCGAAGTCCTTGTTTTTGCCGCCTGCGGGGCCTAGTTTCTAACTCAAAGTGGGGCGGGACGAGCAGCACGAGCGTCGCTGCGGAGGATTTGCCGATGGGTTCGCTAAGCATATGGCACTGGATCATCGTCCTGGTGGTCGTGATGGTGCTGTTCGGGGGCGCGGCAAGATTTCCGTCCCTGATGGGCGACTTCGCGCAGGGCATCAAGGCGTTCAAGAAGGGCATGTCCGAGGACGACAAGACCGCGGACGCCAAGCCCGAGCCGGCCAAGACCATCGATCACCAGGCTGCCGCCGCAACGCCGAAGACGGATGCCGAGCAGCGTGCCGAGGGTGTGCGCTCGTAAGGAGAGCGCGGCTGCCGGCGCTGAGCCGTTGCCGCGCCGGCCGTCGGGGCCTGACGTGCCCTGGAGTTGACTAATCCATGTTCGACATTGGGTGGGGCGAGCTCGTCGTCATCGGCATCGTCGCGCTGATCGCGATCGGGCCGAAGGAGCTGCCGACCGTCCTGCGCACGCTTGGCCAGTGGATGGGCAAGGTCAGGCGCATGGCGGCCGAATTTCAGGGCCAGTTCCAGGAAGCGATGCGCGAGGCCGAGCTGCCCGACCTGAAGAAGCAGGCCGAGGAGCTGCACAGCTCGGTGACCGAGGCGACCGATTTCACCAATTTCGATCCGCTGGCGGACGTCGGAAAAGGCCGCCGATCATGCAGCCGAAGGCGCCGGCGAGCCGGCAGCCGCGGCGGCGGCGCCGACGGCGGCGGTCGAGCCGGCCCAACCGCTGCCGCCAATCGACGTGCCGATGCCGGAGCTGCCGGCGCCCGCGCGCAATGAAGATTTCGCATCGCGTTGAGCCGCCGCCGCCGCCGCCCAAGCAGGCCGGGGGCAGCGCATGAGCCACGAGGACATCGAGGCCACCAAGGCGCCGTTGATGGAGCACCTGATCGAGCTGCGCTCGCGGCTGATCAAGGCGCTGATCGCCTTCGGCCTGATGTTCGCGCTGTGCTTCATCTTCGCCAAGGACATCTACAACGTCCTGGTCTGGCCCTTCGTCTGGGTGGCGGGGCCGGAGAATTCGAAATTCATCTACACGGCGCTGCTCGAATATTTCGTCACGCAGTTGAAGCTGGCGATGTTCGGCGCCGCCTTCCTGTCGTTCCCGATGGTGGCGGCGCAGATCTACATGTTCGTCGCGCCCGGCCTCTACCGCCACGAGCGCAAGGCCTTCCTGCCGTATCTGATCGCGACGCCGATCTTCTTCACGCTCGGCGCGCATGGTGGTCTATTTCCTCGTGTTGCCGATGCTGGTGCGCTTCTCGCTGCGCATGCAGCAGCCGGGCGAGCGAAGGCGACGCCGCGATCGCGCTGTTGCCCAAGGTCGGCGAATATCTGTCGCTGATGATGACGCTGGTGCTCGCCTTCGGCGTGGCGTTCCAGCTGCCGGTGATCCTGACGCTGCTCGGCCGCATCGGCATCATCACCTCGCGAGCAGCTCAAGGCGAAGCGGCGCTATTTCATCGTCGGCGCCTTCGTCATCGCGGCCGTGCTGACGCCGCCCGACGTGCATCAGCCAGATGTCGCTCGCGGTCCCGCTGCTGCTCCTCTACGAGGGCTCGATCTGGTCGGTGCGCGTGGTGGAGAAGCGGGCCAAAGCCGACGCCGCAGCCAAAGCGGCCGCCGACGCCAAGCCGGACGCCAAGCCGGACGACGCCGATCCCGACGACGCGGCGGCAAAGCCTGCGGAGTAGTTTGATCCGCTCGTCCCTGCGGAAGCGGGGACCCAGCGCTTTAGGCAGCGTCCGCAAGGACTGGATGCCCGCTTTCGCGGGCATGAGCGGAGACGATAGCCTTGCTTTAACTTCCTGCCAATTCCGACTAAAGAAACCCCGCCATGTACGACATCAAATGGATTCGCGAGCATCCGGAGGCCTTCGACCGCGGGCTGACGCGGCGCGGGCTGGAGCCGCTGGCGGGCAAGCTGATCGAGCTCGACGAGACGCGGCGCGCGGCGATCACCAAGTCCGAGCAGGCGCAGGCGCGGCGCAACGCGGCCTCGAAGGAGATCGGCGCAGGCCAAGGCGAAGAAGGACGAGGCGCGCGCGCAGACGCTGATGGCCGAGGTCGCCGAGCTTGAAGACCACGATGCCGGCGCTGGAAGCGCGAGGCAGAAGAAGCTCGGCGACGAGCTCGACAAGGAGCTGGCGCAAATCCCGAACCTGCCGCTCGACGACGTGCCGGACGGCAAGGACGAGAGCACGGCAATGTCGAGCATCATCAGTTCGGCGAGAAGCGCGATTACGCCTTCAAGCCCAAGCAGCATTTCGAACTGGGCGAAGCGCTCGGGCATGATGGATTTCGAGCTGGCGGCGAAACTATCCGGCGCGCGCTTCGTGGTGTTGCAGAAGGGCCTGGCGCGCATGGAGCGCGCGCTCGGGCAGTTCATGCTCGATCTGCATACGGGCGAGAAGCACGGCTACACCGAAGTCAATCCGCCGCTGCTGGTGCGCGACGAGGCGATGTTCGGCACGGCGCAATTGCCGAAGTTCGCGGAAGATCAATTTCACTTGCTTCACGCGATGAAGTTTTGCGAAGCGCACGATCAGGAGACCATGAAGCAGTTGGCGAACAGGTTCTGGACATTGCCGAGCACGAAGGGTTTGAAGAGGCGCGTCAAGAGGTTGCAAGACACCTCGATTGGATGAATTCGAGCTATCGTGAAATCGCAGATCGCCTCTGGCTCATCCCCACCGCCGAAGTGCCGCTCACCAATCTCGTGCGCGAATCCATCGTCGACGAAGACGACACTGCCGATGCGGCTACACCGCCTGCACGCCGTGCTTCCGCGCCGAGGCGGGCGCGGCCGGCAAGGACACCCGCGGCATGATCCGCCAGCACCAGTTCACCAAGGTCGAACTGGTCTCCATCACCACGCCGGAGCAAATCCAAGGACGAGCACGAGCGCATGCTGGCCTGCGCCGAGGAAGTGCTGAAGAAGCTCGACCTGCATTACCGCGTCGTCACGCTCTGCACCGGCGACATGGGCTTTGCCGCGCAGAAGACCTACGACATCGAGGTCTGGCTGCCGGGGCAGGGCGCGTATCGCGAGATTTCCTCCTGCTCGATCTGCGGCGAGTTCCAGGCGCGGCGCATGAACGCGCGCTACCGCGCCAAGGACGGCAAGTGCGGCATCGTGCACACGCTCAACGGCTCCGGCGTCGCGGTCGGCCGCGCGCTGATCGCGGTGATGGAAACCTATCAGGACGAGCGACGGCTCGATCGTGGTGCCGGACGCGCTGCAGCCCTATATGGGCGGGCATGAGCAAGATCGACGCGCGAGATCGAGCGAATGAAGTAATGCGCATCCTCATCACCAATGACGACGGCATCCACGCGCCGGGCCTGGAGGTCTGCGAGCAAATCGCGCGCGCGCTGTCCGACGACGTCTGGATCGTGGCGCCGGAGAGCGACCAGTCGGGCGTGTCGCATTCGCTCTCGCTCAACGATCCGCTGCGCCTGCGCGAAGTCGGCGAACGGCATTTCGCGGTGAAAGGCACGCCGACCGATTGCGTCATCATGGGCGTGCGCCATCTCATGCCGGAGATGCCGGACCTGGTGCTCTCCGGCGTCAATCGCGGCCGCAACTGCCGCCGAGGACGTCACCTATTCGGGCACGGTCGCCGGCGCCATGGAAGGCACCGTGCTCGGCATTCCGTCGTTCGCGCTGTCGCAGGCCTACGCCGTCAGCACCAAGCGCAGTCCGCATTGGGAGACCGCGCTCAAGCACGGGCCCGATCTCATCCGCCGCGTGCTCGCGGCCGGCATGCCGCGCGACGTGCTGGTCAATATCAATTTTCCCGATTGCGCGCCGGAGGAGGTCGCCGGCGTCGCCATCGCCGTGCAGGGCAAGCGCGACCAGGAGCTGTTGCGCATCGACGCGCGCCACGACGGGCGCGGCAATCCCTATTACTGGATCGCCTTCGGCCGCGGCGGCATCGCAGGTGCTGCGGCCGGCAGCGACCTTGCAGCGCTCAACGACAAGCGCATCGCGGTGACGCCGCTGCGGCTCGACTTGACCGACGAGCCGTTCATGACGCAAGCTGGCGGAAGTGTTCGCTTGCTGATTCGAGGGCCGGCGCAAGCAGCAAGCCGGCGAGCGTTGTACTGAGCTGCTCGGCCTGGAACGGCTTTTGCAGCGCCGGGCGGCCGCGATAAGCGCTCGGGCAGGCTTTGCTCGCCATAGCCGGTGACGAAGACGAAGGGCAGGCTGCGCTTTGCCAGAATGTCGGCGACCGGGAAGATCTCCTGGCCGTCGAGATTGACGTCGAGAATGGCGGCGTTGAAATCGCCGCTGGCGGCGAATGCGCTCGCCTCGGCGACGGTGCCGACGGCTGCGGCCACGTCGTAGCCGAGATCGGCCAGCATGTCCTCCAGCAGCATGCGGATGAGATATTCATCCTCGACCACGAGAACGCGTTTTTGCGCCACGGAGGGATCGTTCATTCACTTACTCCCCGCCCTATAACTCGGGCAGCCCGCGCGAGTTCCACCCATCGCCCAGACCTTGGCCATGACCTTGCGAGCTTACATGAGATGCCGACAATCATGCTAAAAATGCGGCGAAAGGAGAGGGCTTGTGGCGGAGCGTAACGACGGCGAAGACCGCATGGAATTCCTGCTCGGCCTGCGCCGGCGCGGGATCGCGGACCGGGCGGTCTTGCGCGCCATGGACGAGGTGCCGCGCGCGCAATTCGTCGCGCCGGAAACCGCAGGCCTCGCCTATGCCGACCAGGCGCTGCCGATCGACTGCGGGCAGACCATCAGCCAGCCTTACGTCGTCGCCTACATGACCGAGCAGCTCGAACGTGCGGCCGCACCACCGCGTGCTCGAAGTCGGCACCGGCTCGGGCTATCAGGCCGCCGTGCTGTCGCGGCTTGCGCGCGAGGTGGTGAGCATCGAGCGCTATCGCACGCTCGCCGACCAGGCGCGCTCGCGCCTGCAGGCGCTCGGCTACGATAATGTCGAGGTGGTGGCGGGCGACGGCTTTGCCGGCGTGCCGGCCAAGGCGCCGTTCGACCGCATCATCGTCACCGCCGCGGCCGAGACGATGCCGCAGACGCTCGTCGATCAGCTCGCCGATGACGGCATCATGCTGCTGCCGCTCGGGCCGCATCATGGAGCGCAACACATTGTCAAGCTTACCAAGTCGCAAACGGGCATCGCGCGCGAGCAGCTGATTCCGGTGCGTTTCGTGCCGCTGCTGCCGGGGCAGGCGAAAGAACTGTAGGTTTTCGGCACCATGCGCGCATTGTGACATTTTTATCAGTTACGTAACCACTCGCAACGGTTCGGTAATTCTTAAGAGCGTGTTTACTCGCGGCTGGTTTATTTCAAACTCTAATTGTGTTGCGTATGAGTGAGTAACCACATGCCGCGCCTCGTAGTGCCGTCTCGCCCGCGCGCTTGGCCGCGGGTTGCAGTCCTCGCGCTGGTTGGCGTTGCCGTCGCCGGTTGCGAGAATTCATCGCGCTTCGATTCCAATCCCTTCGCCTCCAATGTCGCCGCCGCGCCAGGAAGTGACCGGCTCGATCTCGCAGCGGCCGGCTGCGAGCGGCGCCGTCGCCTCGCAGCCGCTGCCGGCGCCGAGCAGGCCGTCGACCGTCGCGGTCAACGGCGGCATCGCCAACGGCGCGCGCGGTCTTGGCGCCTACCGCCCGGGCGCGCCCGAATATACCGGCTCGGTGCCCGCGCATCCGGCGGCGGCGCCAGCGCCGGCTCCGGTGCCGACCGGCCATTGGACCTGGGACGGCGGCGCAGCCGGTCACGGTTGGCCACGGCGAGACGCTCGAGACCGTCGCGCGCAAGAACGGCGTGCCGCTCTCCGCGCTCATGCAAGTCAACGGCATCACCAATGCCGCCTCGATCCGGCCCGGCCAGCGGCTGGTCATTCCGCGTTATGTCGCCGGCAGCGCGGCGCCAGCGCCGCGGCGCCGGCGCGCGGCGACCAAGTCCGCCGAGACCGTGCATGTCGTCGGAGCCCGGCGAGAGCATGATGGGCATCGCGCGCCGCCACGGCGTCACGCTGTCGGCGCTGGCGCAGGCCAACAACATCCAGCCTTACGCCAAGATCAGCATCGGCGACCGGCTGACGATCCCGCGGCGGCGCGCGCGTGTCGGCGCGTCAGGCGCCGGCGCCGCAGGTGGCGCAGCCGCGCACCGTGCCGGTGCAGAAGGTCGCCAGCGTGCCGACGCAGAACGCGCGCGTCGCCAAGCCCGAGGTGCATGACACCGAAAGCGTCACCCGCAGCGCGGAGCCGGCCGGCGCCATGCCGTCGTTCCGCTGGCCGGTGCAAGGGCCGCATCATCGCCGGCTTCGGCGCGCGGCCGAACGGCACGCAGAACGACGGCATCAATCTCGCGGTGCCGGAAGGCACGCCGATCAAGGCCGCCGACGACGGCGTCGTTGCCTATGCCGGCAACGAGCTGAAGGGCTACGGCAATCTGGTGCTGGTCCGCCACGCCAACGGCTACGTCATCGGCCTATGCCCATGCCAGCGAGCTCATGGTCAAGCGCGGCGATACCGTCAAGCGCGGGCAGGTCATCGCGCATGCCGGGCAGACCGGCAACGTGACCTCGCCGCAACTGCATTTCGAGATCCGCAAGGGCTCGACGCCGGTCGATCCGACGCAGTATCTCGCGGCGCGTGAGCAGCGCGGCCGACCTGAAGCTCATCCGCGGTCGGTCACGCCGCGACGCCCAGCCGTCCCGCCAGATCCTGCACGAATTGCCAGGCGACGCGGCCGGAGCGCGAGCCGCGCGTGGTCGCCCATTCGAGCGCCTCGTGCTGCAGCGCTCGCCGCCTGCGCCGGGATCTTGTAGTGCGTCACGTAGCCATCGACCATCGCCAGATATTCGTCCTGGCTGCAGCGGTGAAAGCCGAGCCAGAGGCCGAAGCGGTCGGAGAGCGACACCTTCTCCTCGACCGTCTCGCCCGGATTGATCGCGGTCGAGCGCTCGTTCTCCATCATGTCGCGCGACATCAGATGGCGGCGGTTGGAGGTGGCGTAGAAAATCACGTTGTCCGGCCGGCCCTCGATGCCGCCTTCCAGCACCGCCTTGAGCGACTTGTAGGTGGTGTCCTCGGCGTCGAAGGACAGATCGTCGCAGAACACGATGAAGCGGTAGGCCGAGCCGCGGATCAGCGCCATCAGCTCGGGCAGGCTTTCGATATCCTCGCGGTGGATCTCGATCAGCTTGAGCGGGCAGCCTTTGCTGCTGCGCGCAAGCGCCGCGTTGACCGCGGCATGCGCCGCCTTGACCAGCGACGACTTGCCCATGCCGCGCGCGCCCCACAGCAGCGCATTGTTGGCGGGCAGGCCCTTGGCGAAACGCTCGGTATTCTCCACCAGCACGTCGCGCACGCGGTCGATGCCCTTGAGCAGCGACATCTCGACGCGGTTGACGCGCTTGACCGGCGCCAGGCGGCGGCCGTCGGGATGCCAGACGAAAGCGTCGGCGCGCTGGAAAGGTCGGGCGAGGGCGGCGTGGCGCGGCGCCAGCCGCTCGAGCGCGGCGGCGATGCGCTCGAGCACGGCGTCGCCGGCGCCCGGCTTGGCCGCGGCTTTCGGCGTGCCGGCGGACTTGCGGGCGGACTTGGGCTTGGACTTGGACTTGCGCGTGGATTTTGCCATCGGGCTCATCGTCAGGATCGGCTGCTCTTAGCGGGGCGGCGCCGGCCTCGCAAGCCGCAAGCCGCCTTAAGTGCCAGAAATGGCCGGTTTTTAGGGCTCTGGCGGCGTTGCAATTGGGGCGCCCGGCCGCTATAGTCCGCGCGAATTTGTAGCTTTCGGACGCCGCCCCGGAGTGGGCGGGCGGTTCATCGAAAACCACTCAAAGGGAAACCGCGATGTTCAGTACGCCGGCATTTGCGCAAGGGTTGTTCGGCGGCGGAGCAGGCGGCGAAGGCGGCATGCTGATGTCGCTGCTTCCCTTCATCCTGATTTTCGTCATCATGTATTTCCTGATCCTGCGCCCGCAGCAAAAGCGCGCCAAGCAGCATCAGGAGATGGTCAAGAACGTGCGGCGGGGCGACACCGTCGTCACCAATGGCGGGCTCATCGGCAAGGTCACCAAGGTGATCGACGACGACCAGATCGAGATCGAGATCGCGGACGATGTGCGCATCCGCCAGCTGCGGGCGATGGTCACCGACGTGCGCGCCAAGGGTGAACCGGTGAAGGACGAGGCGGCGGCCGGCTGAGCGCCGCGCGGCCTCGCACCTTAAAGCGCAAGTCGGGACGTCATGCTTTATTTCACGCGTTGGAAGGTGGTGGCGATTCTCTGCACGGTCGCCTTCGTCTGCCTGTTCGCGGTGCCCAATTTCCTGCCCGAAAAGATGGTCGACAGCTGGCCGAAATGGGCGCAGCGCCACGTCGTGCTCGGCCTCGATCTGCAGGGCGGCTCGCATATCCTGCTCGAAGTCGACAGCAATGCCGTGCGCAAGGAAAAGCTCGAGACGCTGCGCGACGATGTGCGGCGCGTGCTGCGCGAGGCGCGCATCGGCTATACCGGGCTGGTGGTGCGCGGCAACAGCGTCGAGGTGCGCATCCGCGAAGGGCAGAATTCGAGCCAGGCGCAGGAGAAGCTGCAGACGCTGTCGACCCCGCTCGGCGGCATTCTCGCCACGACCGGCAATCGCAACGTCGACATCAGCAGCGAACCGGGCGGCCTGTTCCGGCTCACGCTCACCGATCCGGCGATCCTCGAGCGCGTGCGCCAGGCGGTCGAGCAGTCGATCCAGATCATCGAGCGGCGCGTCAACGAGCTCGGCACCGTCGAGCCGCTGATCCAGCGCCAGGGCACCGACCGCATTCTGGTGCAGGTGCCCGGCTTGCAGGACCCGACGCGCCTGAAGGAGCTGCTCGGCAAGACCGCCAAGCTCGATTTCCGCATGGTCGACGTGTCGGTCTCGCCCGAACAAGCGCTGCAAGGCCGCGTGCCGCCGGACGATGAGATTCTGTACGGCACCGGCGCGACCAAGACGCCCTATGTGATCGAGAAGCGCATCCTGGTCTCGGGCGACGACCTGACCGACGCGCAGCCGGGCTTCGATCAGCGCACCAGCGAGCCGATCGTCTCGTTCCGCTTCAATACCAGCGGGGCGCGCAAATTCGCGCAAGCGACGCAGGAGAATGTCGGCAAGCCGTTCGCCATCGTGCTCGACAACGAGGTGATCTCGGCGCCGGTGATCCGCGAGCCGATCCTCGGCGGCTCGGGCCAGATTTCCGGCAGCTTCACGGTGCAGAGCGCCAACGATCTCGCCATCCTGCTGCGCGCCGGCGCGCTGCCGGCGCCGCTCACCATCATCGAGGAGCGCACGGTCGGCCCCGGCCTCGGCGCCGACTCGATCGCCAAGGGCAAGATCGCGTCTTATGTCGGCGCCGCGATGGTGATCGTCTTCATGTTCGCCACCTACGGCCTGTTCGGGCTGTTCGCCAACATCGCGGTCGCCATCAACGTCGCGATGATCTTCGGCGTCCTGTCGATGCTCAACGCCACGCTGACGCTGCCCGGCATCGCCGGCATCGTGCTCACCGTCGGCATCGCGGTCGATTCCAACGTGCTGATCTACGAGCGCATCCGCGAGGAGGTGCGCGACGGGCGCACGCCGATCAATGCCATCGACGCCGGCTTCACCGCGCGCTCGCCACCATTCTCGATTCCAACATCACCACCTTCATCGCCGCCGCCGTGCTGTTCTATATCGGCACCGGCCCGGTGCGCGGCTTTGCGGTGACGCTCGGCATCGGCATCATCACCACGGTGTTCACCGCCTTCACGCTGACGCGCCTGATCGTGGCCTATTGGGTGCGCTGGTGGCGCCCGCAAGCGCGTCCCGATTTAGGAGTTACAACCGTTGCGCCTGCTTCGCATCGTTCCCGACGACACCAAGTTCGATTTCATGCGCTTCCGGCGCATCAGCTTTCCGATTTCGGCGGCGATGTCGATCCTGGCGATTTCGCTCTACTTCTTTCACGGGCTTAATTTCGGCATCGACTTCAAGGGCGGCACGCTGATCGAGGTCCAGACCAAGGCAGGCCAGGCGGCCGACCTCGCCAAGATGCGCGCGACGCTCAATGCGCTCGGCTTGGGCGAGGTGCAATTGCAGCAGTTCGGCGCGCCGACGACGTGCTGATCCGCATCGCCGAGCAGCCGGGCGGCGACGCCGCGCAGCAGGTGGCGGTGACCAAGGTGCGCGGCGCGCTCGGCAGCGAGGTGAACTATCGCCGGGTCGAGGTGGTCGGCCCGCGCGTGTCGGGCGAGCTGCTGTCCTACGGCACGATCGGCCTGATGCTGGCGATCTTCTGCATCCTGATCTATCTCTGGTTCCGCTTCGAATGGCAGTTCGCGCTCGGCGCCATGATCGCCAACGTGCACGATCTGGTGCTCACCATCGGCTTCATGTCGCTCACGCGATCGATTTCGACCTGACCAGCATCGCGGCGCTGCTCACCATTCTCGGCTACTCGCTCAACGACACGGTGGTGATCTACGACCGAATTCGCGAAATGCTGCGGCGCTACAAGAAGCTGCCGATGCCGGATTTGCTCAACGTCTCGGTCAACCAGACGCTGTCGCGCTCCGTGATCACGCACGTGACGGTGAGCTTGGCGCTGCTGGCGCTGCTGTTGTTCGGCGGGCAGGCGATCCACTCCTTCACCGCCACCATGATGTTCGGCGTGGTGCTGGTCGGCACCTATACCTCGGTGTTCATCGCCTCGCCGATCCTGATCTATCTCGGCGTCGGGACCGGGCGCGACGCGCTGTCGAGTTCGACGCGCGACGAGCCTGAGAAGCCTTGAGCATGGCGGCCGGCGCGGTCGGATCGGATGCGCCGCATCTGCCGCAGCCTGCGCCGATCGAGGCTTACGGCAATGGCGGCTTCCGCTTTGGCGGCATGTCGCATCGCGGCTCGCTGTTGTGCCTGCCGACGGCATCTGGGCCTGGCCGGTTGCCGCCAAGGCGGAGCTGACGCTGGCTTTGCTGGAGCCGGTCTTTGCCCGCGCCGATGCGATCGATTTCTTTCTGCTTGGCGCCGGGCGCGATCCGTGGCCGTTGCCGGAGGCCTTGCGCGCGCGCTTTCGCGAGCTGGGCCTCGCGGTCGACAGCATGGCGACGGGTGCGGCGGTGAGCACCTACAATATCCTGCTGGGCGAGAACCGCCGCGTCGGCGCCGGCCTGATCGCCGTGGAGTGACAGGCGCGCTAGACTGGCGGCATGGCCACGAACATCGAGCATTGCGCCGCGCTGGTGCGCGACGCCGACCGCGACCGCTATCTGGCGACGCTGTTCGCGCCGGCCGGGCAGCGCGACGCGCTGTTTGCGCTCTATGCCTTCAATGCCGAGATCGCGCGCGTGCGCGATTTGGCGCGCGAGCCGATGCCGGGCGAGATCCGCCTGCAATGGTGGCGCGAGGTGCTGGCGGGCGAGCGCGACGGGGAGGCGGCGGCGCATCCGGTGGCGGCGGCGCTGCAAGCAACGCTCGCGCGTTACAATATCGCCGTCGAGCGGCTCGCCGCGCTGATCGATGCGCGCACGTTCGATCTCTACGACGAGCCGATGGCGACGCTGAACGATCTGGAGAGCTATGGGCGCGACACGCAAGGCACGCTGCTGGCGCTGGCCGCCGGCATTCTGGGCGCCGATACGGAAGCGGTCGAGACGCTGACGCGGCATGCCGGCATGGCCACTGCGGTTACCGGCGCGCTGCGCGCATTCGCGCTGCACGCTTCGCGGCGGCAGCTTTATGTGCCGCTCGACGTGCTGGCGCGCCACGGCGCCGAGCGCGACGATATTTTTGCCGGCGGCGCCAACGATTGCCTGCGTGCGGCGCTCGCCGAAATGCGCGGGCATGCGCGCCGCCATCTGGCGGCGGCAAGGGCGGAATTGAAAACCGCGCCCGCCGAAATTCTGCCGGCGCTGTTGCCGGCCGCGATCGTCGGGCCGACGCTCGCACGCATGGAGCGGCGCGGCTATCAGCCGTTCGCACGCGATGAACCGCCGGCCTGGCGGCGGCAATGGCTGATCTGGCGCGCGGCGCGCAACCCGGACCGGATCTTCAAATGATCGCTATTCCGCGGCGTGTGCCTGCGATGTCCCGCCGATCCAGCCTGTCGAGATCGGCGAGCGCGCGGGCGCTGAGCGCGCTCTTGCGCGCCAGGTTCTTGGCCGAGCCGCGGCCGAACTTGCGGCCGGCTTTATCGAAGGCAACGGTTTCGTCGAGCGGCGGGAACAGACCGAAATTCACGTTCATCGGCTGGAATGAGGACGGGCCGGCGTCGATGGTCTCGATATGGCCGCCGGTGATGTGGGCGAGCAGCGCGCCGTGCGCAGTGGTCGGCGGCGGCGGCATCGAGCGTTTCGCCGCGGCGCTCGGCGGCGGCGAAGCGCGCCGGCGAGCAGGCCGATCGCGGCGGATTCCACATAGCCCTCGCAGCCGGTGATCTGCCCGGCAAAGCGCCAGCGCAATTGGCTTTCAGCCGCAGCGCTTTCGTCGAGCAATCTTCGGCGAATTGAGGAAGGTGTTGCGGTGCAGGCCGCCGAGCCGGGCGAACTCGGCGTTCTGCAAGCCGGGAATGGTGCGGAAGATGCGGGCCTGCTCGCCGTGCTTCAGCTTGGTCTGGAAGCCGACCATGTTGAACAGCGTGCCGAGCTTGTTGTCCTGGCGCAGCTGCACGACGGCATAGGCCTTCACGTCCGGCGCGTGCGGATTGGTCAGGCCGAACGGCTTCATCGGGCCGTGGCGCAACGTCTCGCGGCCGCGCTCGGCCATCACTTCGATCGGCAGGCAGCCGTCGAAATAGGGCGTGGAGGCTTCCCAGTCGTGGAACGAGACCTTGTCGCCGGCGAGCAGCGCGTCGACGAAGGCGTCGTATTGTTCGCGCGTGAGCGGGCAGTTGATGTAGTCGGCGCCGGTGCCGCCGGGGCCGGCCTTGTCGTAGCGCGACTGGAACCAGGCCTGGTCGAGATCGATCGAGTCGCGATGCACGATCGGCGCGATGGCGTCGAAGAAGGCGAGTGCTCCTCGCCGGTGAGCTTGGCGATCGCCGCGGCGAGAGCGGGCGAGGTGAGCGGGCCGGTCGCGACGATGACGCTGTCCCAGTCGCCGGGCGGCAGCGCCACTTCGCCGCGTTCCAGGCGAACCAGCGGATGCGCGGCGAGCGCCGCCGTCACCGCCGCCGAAAAACCGTCGCGGTCGACCGCCAGCGCGCCGCCGGCCGGCACCTGGTTCTTGTCGGCCGCGTGCATGATCAGCGAGCCGAGCCGGCGCATCTCCTCGTGCAGCAGGCCGACCGCGTTGTGATCTTTGTCGTCGGAGCGGAACGAATTCGAGCAGACCAGCTCGGCACAGGCGTCGGTCTTGTGCGCGGCCGTCGTGCGCTGCGGCCGCATCTCGTGCAGCGTCACCGGCACGCCGGCCTGCGCCAGCTGCCAGGCGGCTTCCGAGCCGGCGAGGCCGCCGCCGATGACGTGGACGGATTTCAGGGTCATGGCCGCAAACTAGGCGTCCGGGCTAGGCGCGGCAACCGTGAAACGAAAACGCCCGCGGGTCAAGCGCGGGCGTTTTCAAGCAAATGGTGCGGCGATTAGTGCTGGTGTGTGGCGTTCCAGGCCACCCGCGGGATGTCCGAGCGGCTGATGCCGATATCGGCGAGCTCGCGGTCGCCCAGGCGCGACAATTCGCTGACGCTCTGATGGTAGTGTCTCCAGTCCCGCAGGAAGCGGACAATCGAAGCAAACATGGCAATCCTCTTTCTTTTCTTGCATCCGGCCAGACGGGCCGGCCTGACTATTCGCGCTCAAAATAGGCAGACGCGGCGGCTTTGAAAGCAATAATGTTGCGCCGCAGCTAGGTGAAAAACGCATAGCTTAAGTAACTGATTATTAATTCGAAATGGCCAATTCGCCCACCGCGCCGGGCATTTTGGCGGTGGGTTTGTGGCGTTTGAGACTATCAGGCCGCGCTGGCCGCGCTGTAGATTGCGACCGCCGACCCGGGGAGGCGGACCCGATGCCAGCACGGTTTGCGAGCGCGATCCGACCGGCCGTATAGGGGCAAGGTCCGTTGCACGTGGACGCACAACCACGCCGGCTCGACCGCCGCATCGTCATCACCGCCCTCGGCATCAGCCAAATCCTGGCCTGGGGCACCTCGTTCTATTTCCCGGCGGTTTTCGCCGAGCCGATCGTCAAGCGAAACCGGCTGGTCGCTCGGTTTGGTGGTCGGGGGAACCTCGCTCGGCCTGCTCGTGGCCGGGCTGATTTCGCCGCAGGTCGGCAAGCTGATCGACCGTCACGGCGGCACGGCCGGTGCTGCTGGCGAGTTCCTTGTTCTATGCCGCGGGTCTTGTCGGCGTTGGTTTGGCGCCGTCGCTTCCGGTTTATCTGCTGGCCTGGGCGCTGATCGGCCTCGGCATGGGCACCGGACTCTACGATGCAGTGTTCGCCGCGCTTGGCCGCATCTATGGCCATGAGGCGCGCCAGCCCATCACCAATCTGACGCTGTTCGGCGGCTTCGCCAGCACCGTTTGCTGGCCGCTCAGCGCCTTCATGATCGATCATGTCGGCTGGCGCAGCGCATGCTTCATCTATGCCGGCCTCCACCTCGTCGTGTCATTGCCGCTGCAAATGTCGGTGGTGCGCAGCGCGCCCGCGCCGGCCGCCGAGATATCCACGCGCGCCGACAGCGGGCGCGCCGCCACGCCACGTTTGGCCAATGAAACCGCGATCTTCGCTTTGCTCGCCGTGGTGCTGTCGCTCGCCGCCGGCATCGGCTCGATCATGGTGGTGCATCTGCTGATTTTCCTGCAGGCGAGGGGCGTGGACTTCGCCGTGGCGGTGAGCCTCGGAACCTTGTTCGGCCCGGCGCAGGTCGGCGCGCGGGTGGTCGAGCGGCTGTTCGGCAGTCGCTATCACCCGATTTGGACCATGGTCGGCTCCTGCACGCTGATGGCAGTCGGTCTGCTGATGTTGTTCGGCGGACTGCCGGCGCTCGTCCTCATTATTTTGCTGTACGGCGCGGGTTACGGCGTGTCCTGGATCGGGCGCGGGACCTTGCCGCTGGCGCTGTTCGGGCCGGTGCGCTTTCCGCGGCTCATGGGCAAGATCGCGTTCCCGAGCTTGATCGTGCAGGCCCTGGCGCCCTCGGCCGGCGCGCTGTTGATCGAGGCCGCCGGCGCCAATGCGACCATCGGCGTATTGACCGCGTTCGCGCTGATCAATGTGGTGCTGATCGGCCTATTATGGCTGATGTGCCGCGCACAGATTGTGGACGCATGACCATGCTGAGCTTGCGCACGCTGTTCTTCGAGGATCTCTCCGTCGGCATGACCGAGCGGCTGAGCAAGACCGTGGCCTCCTCCGACGTGGTCGGCTTCGCCGAGGTCACCGGCGACCGCAATCCGATTCACCTGTCCGAGCATTTTGCCGCCAAGACGCCGTTCGGCACCCGCATCGCGCACGGCCTCTATACCGCGAGCCTGATCTCGGCCGTGCTCGGCACAAGGCTGCCGGGTCCGGGCGCGGTCTATATTTCGCAGACGCTGAATTTCCGCGCGCCGGTGAAGATCGGCGACACCGTCGAGGTGAGCGTGGCGGTGGCCGAGTTGATGCCGGAAAAATTGCGTGCCCGGCTCGCCTGCACCTGTTCGGTGGACGGCGAGATCGTGCTCGACGGCGAGGCTTGGGTGAAGGTGCCGTCGAAAGACGCGCCCGGGCGGCCGCTGCCGCGGCTTTAGACGCCCACGCCGCAGCGCGAGCGCGTCATCAATTCCGGCCGCTCAGCTGCCGGGCGGCGGCGCGAAGAAGCAGCGCGGCGAGCCATCCGGCCGCTTGCAGCGCCAATAGGCGCCGTCGGGCGAGGGCAGAGACTGGCTGTAGGGAACCACCTCGTTGACCTTGTCCTGATGGGTCGGTCCATCGAGCGCGTTTCCGGTGATTGCCTCGCCATAAGTGACGACGCCGACGACGGAATAACCGCCGTTGCCGGCGTGCACCGCATTCGGAGCGACCACGCCGCAATCCTCGGCGCCGCAGCACCATTCGCCGGCGGGATTTTTGTAAGCTGCCGCGGCTGATCCAAACGTCGTGAGCGAAGGCGGCAGCGCTGAACAGGGACAGAACGAGCACGAGCAGTGAGCGTACCAAGTTTCGCGACATCGGTGGCCTCCTCGAATTGGCCCGGCGCGGCGTTACAATGGTTTCTTGTCTGCTCCTCCTTGTTCTCCCGTCATGGTTGGCTGCCGTTTTGACCCGGCTCGGCAGCCTGTTGCGCCCAACTTGTGATCAGTTGTGACGAATCGAACCAACGGCAAAATGCTAGCACGATCCGGCATCAAAAACGGGTAAATTGTGCGGTGCGGTATGATGGTTATGCGGCCGGCGCAGAGCGGAAAATGCAAGTTGCATCAAAGCGATAATTGGACCGGCCGATGACATCGAGGTGGCAACTCTGGCGTGACCGGCGCGGGCGGGCCTCGCCCTTGCGCATCGGCGCGCTCGCTTTGCTGCTGACGCCGCTCGCCAAGGCGGCCTATGACGCCCACGCCATCATGCATGGCGCGCGGCCGCTCAACGACATGATCCACCGCGCCGGCTTCTGGGCGCTGATGTTTCTGGGGGTGACGCTGGCGGTGACGCCGCTGCGGCGCATCACGCGCTACGGCAACCTGATCGAGGTGCGGCGCATGCTCGGCGTCGGCGCGTTTTGCTATATCGCCGTCCATCTGTCGCTGTTCTTCGCCGACCAAAGTTTCAGCCTCGGCAAGGCCGCGCATGAGATCAGCCATCGCTGGTATCTCATCGTCGGCGGCACCGCCTGGCTCGGCTTTGCGAGCCTGGCCGCCACCTCGACCGACGGCATGGTGCGCCGGCTCGGGCCCTTGCGCTGGCGCCGGCTGCATCGGATCGTCTACGCAATCGCGCTGCTCGCGCTCATCCACTATTTCCAGCAGACCAAGGCCGACGTCACGGTGCCGACTTTCGTTGCCGGACTGTTCGGCTGGCTGATCGCCTACCGGCTGCTCGCCTGGTGGCAGGGCACCGGCGAAGTGTCCACGCTCGGCCTGCTCGGCTTGAGCCTCGCCGTCGCGGCGCTCACCTTTATCGGCGAGGCGATCGGCATCGGCATTGCCTTTCATGTCTCGCCCATGCTGGTGCTGCGGGTCGCGTTCGATTTCAGCGCCGGCATCCGGCCGGGCTGGGAAGTGCTGGGCGCGGGACTTGCGGTGACCGCGCTCGATTTTCTGCGCGCGCGCTGGAACAGCCGCGCGGCCCGCGCGCGCCCGGTCGCGGCCGAGTAGGGCGCGCGCGGCCCGATCACGACGCCTTGCGCAAGGCGGCGCCGCCGCCGCGCAGCGTATCGAGAATGGCGAAGGCGCGGGCCAGTGAAAATTCGCGCGTCTTGGCGTCGTAGGCGGGGCCGGCGTCCGGCATCATGTAGGCGTGCTTGATGCCGGGGAAAATGTGCAGCTCGAGATTGCTCATCTTCGCCGCCACCGCGCGGAACAACTCGAGGACGTCGGGCGGGGCCTGGTTGTCGTCGTCGCCCCAGATGATGCAGACCGGCGCGGTGACGCCGTCGAGCTCGCCGATGTAATCCTGCATGCGCGAGCCGTGGCAGGAAATGCCGGCGGCGTAACCCAGCCGCTTGGGCCCGATCATGGCGTAGGGCCCGCCGTAGCAGAAGCCCATCGCCGCCGCGCGGCCGTTGAATTGCTTGAGCGTGCGCAGATGCGCCAAGCGTATCGGCCATGTCGGCCTCGCCGGCTTTGATCTTCTCGGGCCGCGGCTGCGCGCGCTCGCCGGCGCGCTTGTCGGCGCGCGTCATCGGGCCGGGCAGCGTGCGCCAGAACAGATCGGGCGCCGCCGCGATGAAGCCGTGCGCGGCGAATTCGTCGGCAAGGGCGCGCAGATCCTTGTCGACGCCGTGAATGGCGGAGGCGAGCACCACCGCCGGCACCGGCTCGTCGCCGGCCGGCACGTTGAGATAGCAATCGAACGCGCCGCCCGCGCTGGAGGCGATCTTGATGGTCTCGCCCGGCATTGCGTTCCTCCGTCTCTCAATCGTCATGGCCGGGCTTGTCCCGGCCATCCAGCTGTTCAGGGTCGCAACTCGCCGATGCCATCCTAAGTCGGAATGCCCGCGTACAAGCGCGGGCATGACGGAGAATGTGTCCGCGCTATGCTCCCGCACCATTCGCCGCAAAGGTCACCCCCATGAAGCTCATCGCCTACCTGCTCGGCATCGCGTTGATCGTGATTGCCGTGGTTTATTTCGTGCTGCCGGCCGACCAGCTGCCGGGCTTCATGCCCGGGCATCAGGCCGGCGTCATGCGCGTGCATTACAAGCACGGCATCGTGTCCGGCGTGGTCGGCGTGGTGCTGCTGGCGATCGGCTGGGTCATGGGGCGAAGGAGCTAGAGCGACCAATCGTGCGCCTCATCGGCCTCATGGCTGAGGAGCGTCGCGTCAGCGACGCGTCTCGAACCATAGCGGCCGCCCATCCTTCGAAGACGCGCATGTCGTGCGCTCCTCGCGGACGATGACGGAACTCGCTCTTCATTCCGCCGCCAGCACGATGCTGTTGAGCACGGCGTCGAGTCTGTCGTACTCGACATGGTTGATGCCCGGCTGCGTCACGATCCAGGCCTGCGCCCAAATGTTGGGCGCCAGCGGAATGACCACGATCTTGGCCTTGCGCGAGAGGCCGCGCGCTTCGCGCATCTGGCCGGAGAAGGCGCTGCCGCGGTGCACGCCGCCTTTGGCGTCGGTGATGCGCGCCGGCTCCTCCTTGTCGAAGGCGGCGACGCCGGCGGCATTGCCCGCGTGCGTGGCGATCGCGCTCAGCGGCGCGCCGCGCAATGTATCGTCGACGGTGAAGGCGAGATAGAGCATCGCGTGCTGGCGCTCGGCCGGCGGGATCAGCAGCAGCCCGCCGCGCGCGTCGGTCTTGGTGCGCCAGCCGCGCGGCAGATCGACCAAAAAGGCGTGCTTGCCGGTCTTCGGAAAGCGCAATTGCGCCGCCTGCGCCGGAAGGGCGACGGCGAGAAGACAAAGAAGGACAACGAGACGGCGCATCGTTCAGGCCCAAGGCGGCTGCTCGGGCCTATGATCGACAGTTTCGCGCGCTTGGCAACCGCCCTGCGCGGCCTCGACCTGCGCCGCCCAGGCCTCCAGCGCGGCGATCTCGTCCGGCACATCGGCGCGCATCTGCGCGTCGCTGACGCCGCAGCGCGCGGCCTCGAGCAGCAGCAGCATGCCGTAGCGCGCCTGTTCCGGCACCAGCGGGCCGTAGCGCGCGCGCGCAGGCGCGCGCATCGCCCTTGCAGTCTTGCGCGCGCCGGCAGGCGGGCTTGCCGCACAGCGCCCAGAGGTGGAGCAGGTCGCAGGCGAGGCGGTGAAGGGAGTGGTGTGCGGTCATGAGGGTGTCCTTTCGTTTTGTGATGTTTGCGGGGTCTGTCAGCTCTCTCCGTTCGTGCCCGCGAAAGCGGGCATCCAGGGCCAAACATTGAAGCTGTGCGGTTTTGCTCTGGGTCCCCATCGCAAGTCGGCTTTAGCCGACTTGCGCACCGTTTAGTGGCAGACATCGGGTCGACCCGATGTCTGCGCGCGGGGACGAACGGTGAAAAATTTGGCGCGCGGGATCGCCCGTATTCTTTGTGCGGGCCCCGGGCAGGCCCGTCGTCCGCCCCGCAGGATCGCGGGGCCCTTCATGTGCCCTCGCAAAGCGAGGGGGACGGCGCGCCGATTGGCGCGGCCTGTCCTTCAGTTCACACCCTCTTTCGGAGATGTGGCGCCTTTCGGCGCGCCGTCCGGCGTTTTCCTGCGGCGCCGGGCCGCGCTTTGCCCGTGGGTTCGTGTCGCCCCTCCTTCGCGCTTCGCGTGCTTCGGCCCAAAGGGCCACGGCACGCTTCCGCGCTTCGGAGGGCCTTCACGGCCCACCGTCAGCGAGCTCCTCGCGGGGGGTCGTAGTGCCCCCGGGCGGAGCCCCGGCGCCGCCCGAGTGCGTGGCCTGCGAGGCCACGCCCGCGGGCGCCGGCCCGATCCCCACGAACGGCGCAACCGGTTCGCGTCCCCTCAGGGGATCGGGCGATGCGGAATATGGTCCTAGATTATGGCGGAATTATGTCCTAGACAAACAGAGGCGGCGCCGCAGTGAGTTCGTAGGAACATTGTCCATTAGAGAATCGCGCGATAGCAAATTGTCAGAACATCGTATGGTATTTTGACAATCTGCTAACTAAATTGTCGCATAAACAAAAACAGCTGCGAACAAATAGGCTTTTGTTCTCAGTGGGTTATAAATGTTCGAAAATGGCGAGCACAATATGCGGATATCCGTTCGCAAACCTGTGCTAGGCATTTGCAACAATGAAATAGCGAAGGCTAGAAACGATGCCATCAGGTCCAAACGGACAAATAAGACCAGCCGATGTGATTGGTGCCGCTGTGATGGTGACGCGTATTGCGACTGGCGAACTTGCAGAAATTCAAAACCATTGACTGGCAGTACTCGTAGCGGGCGCGCCGGCGCTAAGGCGCACGCTCAAAAACTTTTCGCTGAGGATCGTCGGAACATACATCCCCACCCGGCGAGCTCGCGAGGCGATAGTGCGAGTAATCGTCTCGTCGGATTCAGGTCCCGCGAAGCTGCGCAGGCGGAGGCCTATTTTGCCGCCCAGAGCCGTCCAGAATCGACAAGATGAAACTAATAAAGCTGCTCTATTTGATAGAGCGGGAAAGCATCGAAAAGCGCGGGCGACCGATGCTGTTCGATGAATTTTATTCTATGAAAGATGGCCCTATCTGTTCAATGCACTGAACGAACTTAATGGGCTGCTCGACAAGTCGATCTGGGATAAATACGTCCGAAGAACCATCATGAGACGTCAGCTCGCTGCATTATCGACGACTCCGATTTAGTCGAGTTTAGAGTTCTGACTTGGTATTTTGAGGACGTGTCGAGAACCGGTCGGTCACATGACGGCCCCACAAATTAGAGATTGGCGCACGACAACTACCAGAATCAAGCGGTCCTTAAGGGAAGGCTGCCAATTTCGTGTCGGGATCCTTACGGCCCCTCTGCATTATGAGCCTCCCGAAAAAATGATGTTTCGGTCAGAGAGCACCGGAGCTTAAGGCCGTACTCGGCGTTTCATAGCTCTGGATGACATCGTCCCAAGCGATGTTTTGCGGTATAAGGACGGGTCTTTTAGAGACCAAAATCGTCCCCACAACTGTGTCGTCGCCGCAGAAGCAAAGGGTGGAGACCTGTTGCTGGTCCCCATTTGCTCTCCAATTCCCGGTCACGATAAACCGTGCCTGATTGCGCTGGCTGAGGTCCGCCCTCACGTCGAATACCGGCAAGAAACTCATAATTTATGCGAGTTTTGCCGCCTCGTATGATGCGAAACTTGTTCCCAAAACGGCTTATATTACGAGGGTAAACCAGGGAGATATGAGTATTAGACAAGATTCGCCCGCCACTCTTGCGAAAATACTGAATTGTATCGGAACTCGACTGAAACGGAGCCATTTATACAGAAGGCGTATGCCCTAAAAGTAAAATGAAAATAATGCGTGCTATTCACAAATAGCGCGTAGGGCGGGTTAGCCGAAGGCGTAACCCGCCGATATGGCTTCAACAAAACTCAGACCGGCGGATTACGCTTCGCTAATCCGCGCTACGGGCTATGGCGGAATGCACCAAAATGGACGCGGCTACGATTACGATTATCAGTAAAAAACTAGCGAGTTGGCCTCTCTAAGGAAGAGAGGATGTTTCTTGATGTCGATCTTCGCAGGCTTGCCTTGTAAATCGTAAAGCCAGGTCATAACGCGGTCGTCGCCATAAGGGTTGACATTTTCGATTGGTATTCCTGTGAACACCGACAGGGCCCTCGCGTAATCATGCTGCTTCCATTCTTCATAGATGGGCTTGGCTGAAAGCCCGGCCAGAGGCATCTGCATTACTTAGCATTGCCCGTGTTTTTCAAAGAGCAGGTATTTCGGCGTGCGGTTAAGCAATTTTGCTCGATCGAATGATTTCATTGCAAGCTATTGGAATTGTAACGGATTTGTAGCTCACGAGCGTCTCTACGAAAAAGATTGCCGTAACCCATATCCAAAGCCCGCTCCTTCCTACGGCGTGCCTTCCACCTTTGCCCTGCGGCATATAAATTGAGAGGCCGATAAGGTTATCTCGGAAATCAAATTGTTGTTCGATCTGATCGGGAGATTGGAGGTCGAATATGAAAATGGAACCGGGAATTCTAATTTCATCTCCGTAAGTGAACTTGATTGGAATTCGCATTCTCTGGATAAAAAAGTGCGTCATCTGAAACGAGCCCCAAAGCGCGCGAGGCAAAATACGTCCGTTCTTTTTTCCGGTGCGGTCCCTCGGCAAAAGTCTTTCTAAATAAACGAGACCAATTAGAATTTTGCAGGCCCACGTAAAGATATCGGCTGAGTGGGCCCGTGCCACTGAAATAGTGTTATCAAAAAGATGCTGTTGAACCAACTTCTCTAATTTCGAGAGATGAACATTGTTGCAGGGTCGACAGCATGGGACGGTTATTTGCGAATACCGAATTGTCGTGCCATTGAGCAAATGAATTGTCTGATCGTGGAGATTGAATCTTTTTTGTAGCCATCTTGGAAAAACGTGTTCCCGCGTGTGATTGCCGCGCAGTGACGAACCACAATAAAAACAACGATTTTTGGAATAGGCGCGTTTGTGAATAAACTCGAAGGATAAGCCGACGCGGCATTTTGCTCTCCGGCTTACTACTCCGCCGCCTCGATCCGCTTCTTCGCGCTTGCGCCTCGCCGCGCCAGCACCGGCTTCAAAAACTCCGCCGTATAACTCCGCTTCACCTTCACAATATCCTCCGGCGTGCCGGCCGCCACGATCTCGCCGCCGCCGTCGCCGCCTTCGGGGCCGAGGTCGATGATCCAGTCGGCGGTCTTGATCACTTCCAGATTGTGCTCGATCACCACCACGGTGTTGCCGGTCTCCACCAGCTCGTGCAGCACGTCCAGGAGCTTGGCCACGTCGTGGAAATGCAGGCCGGTGGTCGGCTCGTCGAGAATATAGAGCGTGCGGCCGGTGGCGCGCTTGGACAGCTCCTTGGCGAGCTTGACGCGCTGCGCCTCGCCGCCCGACAGCGTGGTGGCCTGCTGGCCGACATGGATGTAGTCGAGGCCGACGCGGTGCAGCAGCGCCAGCACGTCGCGCACGCGCGGCACCGCCTTGAAGAACTCCAGCGCCTCCTCCACCGTCATGTCGAGCACGTCGGCGATGGTCTTGTCGCGGAAGGTGACCTCCAGCGTTTCGCGATTGTAGCGCTTGCCCTTGCAGACGTCGCAGGTGACGTAGACGTCGGGCAGAAAGTGCATCTCGATCTTGATGACGCCGTCGCCCTGGCAGGCCTCGCAGCGGCCGCCCTTGACGTTGAAGGAGAAGCGGCCGGGCTCGTAGCCGCGCGCTTTCGACTCGGGCAGGCCGGCGAACCATTCGCGGATCGGCGTGAAGGCGCCGGTGTAGGTGGCCGGGTTGGAGCGCGGCGTGCGGCCGATCGGCGACTGGTCGATGTCGATGATCTTGTCGATGTGCTCGAGGCCCTCGATGCGGTCGTGCGGCGCGGCGGCGAGCGAAGCGCCGTTCAACTTGCGCGCCACCGCGTTGTAGAGCGTGTCGATCAGCAGCGTCGACTTGCCGCCGCCGGAGACGCCGGTGACGCAGGTGAACAGGCCGAGCGGGATCTCGGCGTCGATGCCCTTGAGGTTGTTGCCGCGCGCGTTGACGATCTTCACCGTGCGGCGCGAGCGCGGCTTGCGCTCGGGCACCGGCACGCTGAGTTCGCCGGAGAGATATTTGCCGGTCCATGAGCGCGGCGCGGCGATCAGGTCGGCGACCTGGCCTTGCGCCACGATGTGGCCGCCGTGGATGCCGGCGCCGGGGCCGATGTCGAGCACGTGGTCGGCGGTGCGGATGGCGTCCTCGTCGTGCTCGACCACGATGACGGTGTTGCCGAGGTCGCGCAGGCGCTTGAGGGTTTCCAGCAGGCGCGCGTTGTCGCGCTGGTGCAGGCCGATCGAGGGCTCGTCGAGCACGTAGAGCACGCCGGTCAGGCCGCTGCCGATCTGCGAGGCCAGGCGAATGCGCTGGCTCTCGCCGCCGGACAGCGTGCCGGAGGCGCGGGCGAGCGTGAGATAATCGAGCCCGACATCGACGAGGAATTTCAGCCGCTCGCGGATTTCCTTGAGCACGCGGCTGGCGATCTCGTTCTGCTGCGCGGTGAGCTGCTTCGGAATTTCGGTGAACCAGTCGCCGGCCTTGCGCACGCGAGAGTTCCGCGACCTGCGAGATGTTCTGCCCGCCGATCTTGACGCAGAGCGCCTCGGGCTTGAGCCGCGCGCCCTTGCAGGCGGCGCAGGGCACGTCGGTGAAATATTTCGCCAGGTCCTCGCGCGCCCATTCCGATCTCGGTTTCCTTGAAGCGGCGCTCCAGATTGGTGATGACGCCCTCGAACGGCTTTTTCGTCGTGTAGCCGCGCAGGCCGTCGTCATAGACGAATTTGATCTCGTCCTCGCCGGAGCCGTACAGGATGGCGTCCTGCGTTTTCTTCGGCAGCTCTTTCCATTTGGTGTCGAGCGTGAAGCGATAATGTTTCGCCAGCGCGTTGAGCGTCTGGATGTAATAAGGCGACGATCGATTTCGCCCAGGGCGCGATGGCGCCTTTGCGCAAGCGACGCATCGCGGTCGGGGATCACCAGCTCGGCATCGATGTGCTGCTCCAGCCCGAGCCCGCCGCATTCCGGGCAGGCGCCGAACGGATTGTTGAACGAGAACAGCCGCGGCTCGATCTCGGCGATGGTGAAGCCGGACACCGGGCAGGCGAATTTTTCCGAGAAGATGATGCGCTCGGCGTTTTCGTTGCGGCCTTTGTTGGCCTTGGCGCCGGACGCCTTGGTGTCGGCGAGCTCGATCACCGCCATGCCGTCGGCCAGCTTGAGGCACTGTTCCAGCGAATCCGCCAGCCGCGTGCCGATGTCGGATTTCACCACCAGGCGGTCGACCACCACGTCGATGTCGTGGGTGAATTTCTTGTCGAGCGGCTTGACCTCGCCGATCTCCGAGAACGCGCCGTCGATCTTGACGCGCTGGTAGCCTTTCTTGAGGAACTCGGCCAACTCCTTGCGGTACTCGCCCTTGCGGCCGCGCACCACCGGCGCCAGCACGAAGATGCGCGTGCCTTCCGGCAGCGCCAGCACGCGGTCGACCATCTGCGAGACGGTCTGGCTCTCGATCGGGAGTCCCGTTGCCGGCGAATAGGGCACGCCGACGCGCGCCCACAGCAGGCGCATGTAGTCGTAGATCTCGGTGACGGTGCCGACGGTGGAGCGCGGGTTCTTCGAGGTGGTCTTCTGCTCGATCGAGATGGCCGGCGACAGGCCGTCGATCTGGTCGACGTCCGGCTTCTGCATCATCTCGAGGAACTGGCGGGCGTATGCCGACAGCGATTCCACATAGCGGCGCTGGCCCTCGGCATAGATGGTGTCGAAGGCGAGCGAGGATTTGCCCGATCCGGACAGACCGGTGAACACCACCAGCCGGTCGCGCGGGATCGAGACGTCCACATTCTTGAGATTGTGCTCGCGGGCGCCGCGGATGGTGATGGTGCGGGCGTCGGCGCGGGTTTTGCTGGACTCGGTCATGCGGTGTTCGGGCGCGGCGCTGCGCCGGGCCTTGCCGGCGGTTCCTGTGTGTGGGGCGCGGGGAGCAACGTCGGGAACGTAGTGAGAACGAGGCCCGCGCGCCAGTGCGGCCCCGACATTCTTGCAACGACATTGGGGAAAAAACGCGCCCGCGAGCCGCGCCCGCGGCATTTCCTGGTGCAGCGCCAGACACTAGGGGAATTCCTTATAATCATTCTAAGGTATTGAAATTATTATCGTTTCTCACTTGATTTAGAGCAAGTCCTGTCCCAAATGACATGCTACGTTCGTTGCCGATGGAAGAGGGGATCATGCGCTTGGATCGCGACTCGTTCGCATTGTCATTCGCGTCAGCGCCGGCGCTGCTCGGGCCATGCCCGGCGCGGATTTCGCGGCCGCGTCCACGCCATCGCCGCCGACGACAAGAGCTGCAATCTGCCCGAGGGCGAGCTCGAGCGCCGCCTGGTCGAGTTCGGCTTCGTCGAGGGCGCCTGCATCGAAATTTTGCATGAGGGTGCTTTCGGCCGCGATCCCATCGCGGTGCGCGTCAACGACGCCACCGTGGCGCTGCGGCGCCGCGAGGCCATGGCGATCCTCGTGGTCTGATCCGACACCATGAGCGTCAGCGCCGCGGCCGGTCTCCGTCATCTCGCCCTTGTCGGCACGCCGAACAGCGGCAAGACCGCGCTGTTCAACGCGCTGACCGGCAGCCGGCAGAAGGTCGCCAACTATCCGGGCGTCACCGTCGAGCGCAAGACCGGCGCGTTGCAGACGCCGTCGGGACGCAGCGTCAAGATCATCGATCTGCCCGGCACCTATTCGCTGCGCGCGCGCAGCCCCGACGAGGAGATCACGCGCGACGTCGTGCTCGGCCGCTTCGCCAGCGAGGCGGCGCCCGACCTGCTGGTCTGCGTCGCCGATGCCACCAATCTGCGGCTGGCGCTTGCGCCTGGTGACTCGAGCTGAAGCAGGTCGGCCGGCCGCTGCTGCTGGTGCTCAACATGATCGACATCGCGCGCCGGCGCGGCATCGAGATCGATCTCGACCGGCTGTCGGCCGAGCTGGGCGTGCCGGTGGTCACCTCGGTCGCCGTGCGCCGCGGCGGCACCGACGAGCTGATGCGCCGGCTCGACGAGCTGGCCGCCGCCGAGCAGGCGCCGATCGGCCGCAAGCAGCTGGCAGCCGCCGAGCACCGGCGAATTGCGCGCCGCGCAGCGCGAGGCCGACCGCGTGATGCAAGCCGCGGTCCGCATGCCGGCGAAGCCCGATACACTGACCGACGCGGCTCGACGCCGTGCTGCTGCATCCGGTCGCCGGGCTGGCGATCCTGCTGTGCGTGCTGTTCGTGATGTTCCAGGCGGTGTTCGCCTGGGCGCAGCCGGTGATGGACCTGATCGCGGCCGGCTTCGCCGCGCTCGGCGCGCTGGTGCACGAGGCGCTGCCGGCCGGGCTGCTGCAGAGCTTCCTCGAGGACGGCGTGATCTCCGGCGTCGGCAGCGTCATCGTCTTCCTGCCGCAGATCCTGATCCTGTTCCTGTTCATCCTGCTGCTGGAAGACCTCGGCTACATGGCGCGCGCCGCCTTCCTGATGGACCGCATCATGGGCGGCGCCGGCCTGCACGGGCGCGCCTTCATCCCGCTGCTGTCGAGCTTCGCCTGCGCCATTCCCGGCATCATGGCGACGCGCGTGATCGACAACCCGCGCGACCGGCTGACCACCATCCTGGTGGCGCCGCTGATGACCTGCTCGGCGCGCATTCCGGTCTACACGCTGATCATCTCCGCCTTCATTCCCGACCGCGCAGGTCTGGGGCTTCGTCAGCCTGCAGGGGCTGGTGATGTTCGGCCTCTACGCCGCCGGCATCGTCAGCGCGCTCGGCGTCTCGTTCGTCGCCAAATTCTTCTTCTGGCGCGACGACCCGAGCCACCGTTCATGCTGGAGCTGCCCGACTACAAGCTGCCGCGCCCGCGCAGCGTCGCGATCGGCCTGCTGCACGCGCGCCGCGATGTTCCTCAAGCGCGCCGGCACCACCATCTTCTCCATGATGATGCTGATCTGGTTCCTGGCCTCGTTCCCGCGCCCGCCGGCCGGCGCGACCGAGCCCGGCGATCAACTACAGCTTCGCCGCCATGATCGGCCGCGCGATGGAGCCGCTGCTGGCGCCGGTCGGCTTCAACTGGCAGATCAACGTCGCGCTGATCCCCGGCATGGCGGCGCGCGAGGTGGCGGTCGCGCGCGCTCGGCACCGTCTACGCCATCGAGGGCGGCGAGGAAGCCGCCGAGCAGATCGGCCAGGTGCTGGCGCAGCAACTGGAGCCTGGCCACCGCGCTGGCGCTGCTGGCCTGGTACGTTTTCGCGCCGCAATGCGCCTCGACGCTTGGCGGTGATCAAGCGCGAGACCGGAAGCTGGCGCTGGATGGCGATCACCTTCGGCTACATGCTGGCGCTGGCCTACGTCGCCGCGTTCATCACCTATCACGTCGCCGTCGCGCTCGGCGCCGGCTGAGCGCGCGGCCGGCAATCCCGTCTGTGCAGCCGTCTTCAAAAAAAGGCCCCGCCGCGTGGGCGAGGCCTGATTTGCAGGTGTGTTTTTTTCGGCCTATTCAGCCGGCGTAATTCTTGGCCAGGTAATCCTTGATGGCTTTGGCGTCGGCGTCGTCGATCGGCGCCCCCATCACCTTGATCATCTTGTTGACCTCGCCATCCCAGCCCGCCGCGCTCAGAAACGGCGAGTTCATCGGGATGTAGGACAGGCTGTGGCAGGCTTGGCAATTAGCCTCGGTCTTATCCATGCCGGGGCCCGGCTTGAGCTTGATCGCCTGCTCGGCGCTCGCCGCCGCGGGCAACGCGATCAGTGCGGCGGCGAAAACAAATGCAAATGTCCGCATGGTTCGCTCCCTTAGGCGCTGAGCGTGATGTTTTGCATCACGTTGTTGTGGTAGCCGGCCGGGTTGAAGATCAGCGCGGCGGTTTGGCGTTTGGCCGAGCTTATTGGTGGCGTTGACCATCACCGTGTTCTTGCCCTTCTTGGCCGCGAGGTTGAAGCTCCAAGGCCGGAATGCGAAGGGGCCGAGATCCTGGCCGAGGCTCGCGGCGGCCCAAGTCTTGCCGCCGTCGGTGGAAACGTCCACCGAGCGGATGCCGTAGCCGCCATCCCAGGCGAGCCCGCTGACCGCGGTCTTGCCGGCTTTGATCTTGTCGCCGTCGCGGTGGCTGGTGATCAGCGAGTTGACCACGATTTCCGTGATCGGCGTGTTGACGGCGGTCTCCTGCGTGATGAAGCGGTCACGGATCGGGAACTTGCCGACCGGCAGCCGGTAGGCCGGGTTCATCCAGAACCCGCCTTGCGGCTTGGTCAGCGCGTCGATGCGTGATGAGGTGCTTCATCCAGTAGGTGCCGGTCCAGCCCGGTACGATCAGGCGTGCCGGCGCAGCCGTTGAAATGCGGCAGCGGCGCCCCGTTCATCTCGTAGGCGACGATGGTGTTCGCATCCATCGCCTTCCAGGCCGGGATGCTCTTGATGAAGTCGGGCGTCTTGTCGATGATGCGGCTGTCGGCGCCATTGAAGCCGACCTCGATCGCTTCCTTCTTGACGCCGACCTTGTCGAGAATGTCTTTTAGCCGCGCGCCCTTCCAGCGCGCGCAGCCCATGGCGCCATAGCCCCATTCGACGCCGGCGACGTGCGGGTTGGAAAGCCCGCGCCGGTTGCCGGAGCATTGGTTGACCGCGACCACTTCGACCGCCGGCAGTTTCTTCAGGTCGTCGAGCGTCAGCTCGGCGGTGCCGTTGGCGCCGTCGCCGCCGACCGCGATCTTGTAGGTCTTGGGATCGACCTCGGGAATGTTCGCCAGGTGATAGCGCACGAAGAATTCATTATTGGGCGTAATCGGCGTGCGCAGATATTCGAGCGGCGCCTCGTAGTTCGGCGGCTTGTCGGCCAGCATAATGAGCGGCTTCTTGCCGGGCAGTGTTCCCATGGTGATGTAGCTGGCGATGCCGCCAGGGACACCGGGACTTAGTTCGGTGCGCGGCGGACGCCGCGTAAGCGAGATTAGACAGGCTGCCGGTTGCCGCAAATGCGGCGCCCGCGCCTGCTGTATGCAGCAGGTGACGTCGTGTGATCATCGTTTCTCTCCCTCGAGAGTTTTTGATTAACCGCGGCCACCGCTGCGGCTTCAGATATTCTTATTTGAATATGATCCGACGAATTCGGCGTGCGGTCAACCGCCATAATGGCGCGGGCGGACAAAATCGATTCTGCGTTGCAGCGCAGTAGTCCTATTGAATGAGAATCTAGCCGAATGACCAGGCCGACTTTGGCTGAGCATCGTATGGCGCGTGCGCACACGCCGATCGAGTACATGTTGCCGAGCGTTATCGGCACCGTATAGTGTGCTGGCGGCTTGCTCGGGAACGAACGGGGACGCCCGCTGCGGCGTCCCGGTCGATTATCAGGAGACCGCTTGATGCGGAGGGCGTCGCTCATCGCCGCGGCGGGCTGTGTCCTGTTTGTCGCGGCGCCAAGCGGCGCGCCGGCGGCGGCGAAAGTCGATGGCGCCGCTATTTTCGCGGACCAATGCAGCGCCTGTCATCAGGCCAATGGGCAAGGCGTGGCCGGGGAGTTTCCGCCGCTGGCGCGTAATTCGGATATTTTTCTCGCCCGCGATTATCCGGTCGCGCGTCGTGCTGTTCGGATTGAGCGGCAAGATCGATGTCGGCGGCAAGAGTTTCGACGGCGTGATGCCGCCGCTCGACGTGCTCAACGACGAGGAGATCGCGGCGGTCGTGCGCTATGTGCGCACGGCCTGGGGCAATGCCGCGCTGCGGCCGAAGGACATGCAACCGGCCGATGCGGCCATGGTCGCCGGCCTGCGCAAGAACCAAGCGCTAGCCAACCAAGTCTATTCCTATCGGCAAAGCCTCCGGGCAACGGCCGGCGCGGCGCAGAACAAGCGGCGCTAGAAAAAGCCAAGGGCCGGTTCCGATCCCGGGTAAACCCGAAATCGGTGCCGGCCCTAAGCAGTCGTGCCGCGACGATGCCGAGCGCTCGGCACCCGCTTCGGCTTAGAAGCGGTAGTTCACACCGACGCGGACCATGTTGATCTTGGGGTCGACGTCGGTTGAGATGCCGCAAGTCGCGGCGGCGCAAGTCGATTTGCCAAGATCGGCGTAGAGATATTCCAGCTTGGCCGACCAGGCGCCGAGGAAGGCATATTCGATGCCGGCACCAAGCGTCCAGCCAAGCGACGTGTCGGTGTTGCTGCCGAGTGGCGTGGTAATCTTGACGCCGCCGAAAGCGGCGCCGCCCGTGAAGTAGGGCAGCCAGCGTTCGAAGGAGTAGCCAATACGGCCGCGCGCGGTGCCGAGCCAGGTATCCTTGACCGTGCAAGCGGGGCAGGCGGCCACGGTGTTGCTGACGTTGCCCTTGAGGAAGGCATAGTCGAAGTCGGCTTCGACGCCCCAGACCCAATTGCCGGTCTGTAGGTTGTAGCCGAACGTGGCGCCCACCAACCCGCCGTTTGTCCCGTTGGTGGTGAAGCTGCCGAGCGCGTTGGACACGCTGGCATCGCCCCAGGCGTAGCCGCCGTTGATGCCGACATAGAAGCCGGACCAACTAAACGGCGCTACGAAAACTGGCGCCTTGTAGGCGGGCCGGGGCAGATCGGCCGCGAGCGATGGTACAGCCATCGCGGCGGCCAACAGGCCCGCGCACGCCATCAGAGTGAAACGCTTCATCGTGAGACCTCCTGGTGATTTTCGGCCGAAAACAACTGTCACTGGGCGCGAGGTCTATATCTTGTGGATGATTCGAACTGTGATCTTTACGCAACAGAAAAAACAAAATATTGAGCCGAATCAGTCGTCTAACCGGTCAATCCAATGGTTAATTTTTGGTTAGTGCGCTGGCTGGCGGCCCGCCAACACCCCAAGTGAGGACTGCGGACAGGACGTGGCGTCGTTGCAAAGGCAAGACCCCCATGCTAAGAACATAACGAGAACAGCATGTCGTGGCCGCACGCCGGGCGTCGGGCGTCGGCAAAATCCGGGGATGTGTGGATAAACACGAATGCGCTTGTCGAAGCACCGGCGAGGTGACTTTGATACAGCCAACGCCAAGTGGAGAGCATCATGGCAGGTAGCGTCAACAAAGTGATCCTGATCGGCAATCTCGGCAAGGATCCGGAAATTCGCCGCACCCAGGACGGCCGGCCGATCGCCAATCTCAGCGTCGCGACCTCGGAGAGTTGGCGCGACAAGACCACCGGCGAGCGCAAGGAAAAAACCGAGTGGCACCGGGTCGTCGTCTTCAACGAAGGCCTGTGCAAGATCATCGAGCAATATCTCAAGAAGGGCTCGAAGGTTTATCTGGAAGGCGCGTTGCAGACGCGCAAATGGACGGACAAAGAAGGCCACGACAAATATTCGACCGAAGTGGTGCTGCAGGGCTTCAACTCGCAGCTCACCATGCTCGACACCAAGGGTGGCGGCGGCGGCGCGAATGCCGACAGTGCCGATAGCTTCGGCTCGTCCGGGCCGACCGCGGCGCGCAAACCGGCGATGGCCGGCGCCGGCGGCGCGGGTGCGGCAAGCGCGACGACATGGACGACGAGATTCCGTTCTAAACGGCGGCTCAGCCGGCCATCGCCACGCGCACGCCGTCGATCACGAATTGCACCGCCAGCGCGGCCAGCAGCACGCCGAGCAGGCGCGAGAGCACGACATTGCCGGTGCTGCCCATCAGCCGCGCGATGCGGGCGGCGAGCGTGAACACGATACCGCATAGCGCCAGCACCAGCGCGATAACACCAAGCAGCATGGCGACCCGCAACGGCTGATCGCCGGCGCGGCCGGCCAGCAGCACGGTCGCGGTGATGGCGCCGGGCCCGGCCATCAGCGGAATGGCGAGCGGGAAGGCGGCGATGTTGCGCACGTGCTCGTCGAGCGCTTCCTCGGCCTGCCGCGACTGGCGCGTGATGCGCACGCCGAACACCATTTCCGACGCGATCGAGAACAGCAGCAGCCCGCCGGCGATGCGGAAGGCGGGCAGCGTGATCGACAGCGTGTGCAACAGCCAGTCGCCGATCAGCGCCGAGCCGGCGAGGATGGCGGCGGCGATCAGGCAGGCGCGCAGCGCGACATTGCGGCGGGCGCGCTTGGGCAGGCCGTGCGTGACGGCGACGAAGGCCGGCACCAGGCCGACGGGGTCGACCACCACCAGCAGGGTCACGAAAGCGGAGATGAGGAACTCGACCGGCATGGTTGCCTATCGCCACCAGCGATGCGGCATCGTCGGATACCAAATTGGCGCCTGCGGGTTTTACCGCCATTAAGCATAGAAACGATTCGCCGATGACGCTGCGCGTCGTTGAGCCGCGGCGAAAAATTATCACGCCGCGGTAGCTGACAACCGGTCACGCGCCAGCATGATACCAGACTGCGGCGACCGGCCGCTCTGTTTAGAGCGATCAAGCATAAACCGCAAGCCTCGCACCGGCAACACTTAGCGAATGGCGGGGCGCGGTGCGCCACTTGCTACGCAGTTTGCTGTCCGCGAGCGGCCCGTTCACATTCACAGTGCAGGCGACCGATCCGGGCTTCAACACCGGCTCGCAAATCTACTCCGTCACCATCAATGCGGCGCCGCTCACCATCAATCCGGCGAGCCTGCCGGCGGCGACCTTGGGCACGGCCTATAGCCAAACCGTGGTCGCGAGCGGCGGCAGCGCGCCGTTACAGTTATTCGGTGCTCAGCGGCTCGTTGCCGACCGGGCTTTCGCTTGCCGGCGCGACCGGCGTCATCAGCGGCACGCCGACCGCGACCGGCTCATTCAGCTTCACCGTGCAGGCGACCGATGCGACGCCCAACACCGGCACGCGCGCCTACACGATCAATGTCGGCAGTAATGTCCTCACCGTGTCACCGGCCGGGTCTGCCGAACGGCACGCAGAGCACCGCCTATAGCCAGACGGTGACCGCCAGCGGCGGCACCGGGCCCTACACGTTTGCGATCACGTCCGGGTCGCTGCCGGCCGGACTGTCGCTCAGCAGCGGCGGCGTCATCAGCGGCACGCCGACCGGCAGTGGCGTGTCGAGCTTCACCGTCGGCGCGACCGACAGCGTCGGCAATACCGGCGCGCGCGCCTATACCGTCAACATCGGCACCGTGTCGCTGACGGTGTCGCCGGCGAGCCTGCCGGCCGGCAGCCAGAACGTCGCCTACAGCCAGACGGTGACCGCGAGCGGCGGCACCGGCCCTTACACCTTCGCGATTGTCCTCGGGCGCGCTGCCGGCCGGACTGACGCTCAGCAGCGCCGGCGTGATCAGCGGCACGCCGACCGGGAGCGGGGCCTCCGCGTTCACCGTGCAGGCGACCGATACGCTCGGCAATACCGGCACGCGCGCCTATGCGGTGAATATCGGCACCGCCTCGCTCACCATCAATCCGGCGAGCCTGCCGCCGGCGATCGTCGGACGCGCCTATAGCCAGACGCTGACCGCGAGCGGCGGCACCGCGCCTTATACGTATCTCGATCGCGGCCGGCGCGCTGCCGGCCGGGCTGACGCTCAATGCCGCGACCGGCGTCATCAGCGGCACGCCGACGCAGCGCCGGCGCGGCCGCGTTCACGGTGGCCGGCGCTCGACGTGAACGGCAATACCGGCAGCCGCGGCCTACACGTTCAGCATCCGCGTCCCGATCCCGCGAGCGATCCGGAAGTGCGCGGGCTGATCACCGCGCAAGTGGCGGCGGCGCAACGCTTCGCCTCGGCGCAGTCCGACAACATCACGCGCCATCTCGAGAGCCTGCACGGCGAATTCAATCCATGCTCGTTCAATTTCGGCATCGCGCCGCCGACCGAGCCGAACGCGCCTTACGCAGCAGCCGCCTTACGCGGGCTACGGCGCATTGCCGCCTTACGGGACGGTGGACCAGGCCGGGCGGCCGCATACCGGGTTCGTCCGCTTGCGCTGCGGACTGGGCCTCGTCGATGGCGTTCTGGACCGCCGGCTCATACCAGTTCGGAACGATGACGCCGGGCGGCGCGCAATTGAGCAATCACTTCAACAGCGCCGGCTTGACCGCGGGCGTCGACCTGCGCGTCAGCGACCGGCTCATCGTCGGCATCGCCGGCGGCTACGGCGGCGATCAAACCAATATCGGCGGCAACGGCACGCGCAGCTCGGCGACCGCCTATAGCGGCACGCTCTATGGCAGCCTGCGGCCGTTCAATCCGATATTCCTCGACGGAGCGATCGGCTACGGCCGGCTCGGCTTCGACAACCACCGCTACGTCACCGGCGACGGATCGATGGCCGATGGCAAGCGCAACGGCTCGTACTGGTTCGGCGCGGTCGAGGCGAGCTTTGAGATGACCAACGGGCAAGTCAAAGTGGCGCCCTATATCGGCGGCAACTACCTGTCGGCGACGCTCGATAGCTACTCCGAGACCGGCGCCAGCGCGCAACTGCTCAACTTCGAGCAGAGCACGTTCAGCGCCACCTCGGCCGCGGTCGGTTTGCGCGGCTCGATCGACATTCCGGTCAGCTTCGGCGTGCTGACGCCGACGGCGCGCGTGGAATACCGGCAGACCTATGTCAGCAGCTACGACCAGTCGATGTATTACTCGGATATCGGCAGCGGCTTCACCTCGACCTTCACGCAAAGCCCGGGCACGCAAAGCACGACCACGGGCGCGCTGGGATTGCGGGCGCGCGCGCCGGGCGGGATGAGCGCCGAACTCGAATACGGTGTGTCGTCGGGCACCGGATCGCTGTGGATGCAGAGCATCCGCGCGGCTTTGCGGCTGCCGTTCTGACGCCCGGCGCCGCTCGCCTAACTATCTGAAATCACATGTGAAAATGAGCTGTGTTCCGGCCGCGTTTGCGGGTGGCGGAGCGCAGCTTGAATTGGTTAGACAAACCGCACCGAAATTCCGCTCAGGACGCGAGCCTTGTCCGACACCGAAAACCCGAAATCGGGGGACGGCACACCCTCCGATGTGCGTCCCATCTCGATCACCGAGGAGATGAAGCGCAGCTATCTCGATTACGCCATGAGCGTGATCGTGTCGCGCGCGCTGCCCGATGCGCGCGACGGCTTGAAGCCGGTGCATCGCCGCATTCTCCATTCGATGAACGAGCAGGGCCACACGCCCGACAAGAAATACGTCAAATCGGCGCGCGTGGTCGGCGACGTGATGGGCAAATATCACCCGCACGGCGACCAGGCGATCTACGACGCGCTGGTGCGCATGGCGCAGGATTTCTCCATGCGCCTGCAGCTGATCGACGGGCAGGGCAATTTCGGCTCGGTCGACGGCGATCCGCCGGCGGCCATGCGCTACACCGAATGCCGGCTGGCGAAACCGGCGATGGCGCTGCTCGACGACATCGACAAGGACACCGTCGATTTCCAGGCCAATTACGACGGCAACGAGCGCGAGCCGGTGGTGCTGCCGGCGCGTTTTCCCGAACTTGCTGGTCAACGGCGCCGGCGGCATCGCGGTCGGCATGGCGACCAATATTCCGCCGCACAATCTGGGCGAGGTGATCGACGCCTGCACGGCGCTGATCGGCGATCCGGCGCTCGACATCGACGAGCTGATCAAGATCGTGCCGGGGCCGGACTTCCCGACCGGCGGCGTGATCCTCGGCCGCGCCGGCATCCGCGCCGCCTACACCGTGGGCCGCGGCTCGGTGGTGATGCGCGGCAAGGTCGCCTTCGAGACGATCCGCAAAGAACGCGAAGCGATCGTCATCACCGAAATTCCCTATCAGGTGAACAAGGCGACGATGGTCGAGCGCATCGCCGAGCTGGTGCGCGAAAAACGCATCGACGGCGTCGCCGATCTGCGCGACGAGTCGCGACCGCGACGGCTATCGCGTGGTGATCGAGCTCAAGCGCGACGCCGAGCGCGATGTGGTCATGAACCAGCTCTACCGTTTCACGCCGCTGCAATCGAGTTTCGGTTGCAACATGGTGGCGCTCGACGGCGGCCGCCCGCTGGTGATGACGCTGAAGGATCTGCTGGTCGCCTTCATCGCCTTCCGCGAAGAGGTGGTGTCGCGCCGCACCAAGTTCCTGCTCACCAAGGCGCGCGACCGCGCCCATGTGCTGGTCGGTCTCGCCATCGCGGTCGCCAATATCGACGAGGTGATCGCGCTCATCCGCAAGGCCAAGGACCCGAACGAGGCGCGCGAAGCGCTGATGGCGCGCGACTGGCCGGCCAAGGACATGGCCTCGATGGTGACGCTGATCGACGATCCGCGCCACAAGGTCTCCGCCAAGGGCACGACGAAATTGTCGGCCGAGCAGGCCAAGGCGATCCTCGATCTGCGCCTGCAACGGCTGACTGCACTCGGCCGCGACGAGATCAAGGAAGAGCTCGACAAGCTCGCCGCCGAGATCGCCGATTATCTCGACATCCTGCGCTCGCGCGCGCGCATCCAGGCGATCATCAAGACCGAGCTCGCCGCGGTGAAAAAGGATTTCGCCACGCCGCGCCGCACCGTCATTACCGAAGCGGAAGCCGAAGTCGATGACGAGGACCTGATCCAGCGCGAGGACATGGTCGTCACCGTCTCGCATCTCGGCTACATCAAGCGCGTGCCGCTCTCGACCTATCGCGCGCAGAAGCGCGGCGGCAAAGGCCGCGGCGGCATGCAGGTGCGCGAGGAGGATTTCGTCTCGCGGCTGTTCGTCGCCTCCACGCACACGCCGGTGCTGTTCTTCTCCTCGCAGGGCCAGGTCTACAAGGAGAAGGTCTGGCGGCTGCCGCTTGCAGCACCGCAGGCGCGCGGCAAGGCGCTGATCAACATCCTGCCGCTCGATCCGGGCGAGACCATCACCTCGATCATGCCGCTGCCCGAGGACGAGAAGACCTGGGGCGCGCTCGACGTCATGTTCGCCACCACCAGCGGCAATGTGCGGCGCAACAAACTGTCGGATTTCGATAAGATCAGGCCGTCCGGCATCATCGCCATGAAGCTCGACGGCGGCGACGCCATCGTCGATGTGACCATCTGCACCGAGAAGCATGACGTGCTGCTCACCACCGCCGGCGGCCACTGCATCCGTTTCCCGGTGCCGGACGTGCGGGTGTTCGCCGGCCGCACCTCCGACGGCGTGCGCGGCATCGGACTGGGCAAGGACGACAAGGTGATCTCGATGTCGATCCTGCATCACACCGACGCCAGCGCCGACGAGCGCGCGGCCTATCTCAAGCGCGCCAGCGCCGTGCGGCGCGGCACCGATGAGGAGATTGCGGCGGTCGAGGACGAAGAGGCCGACACCGAAGAGGCAACGGGCGCGATCGAGCTCGGCGAGAAACGCTACGTCGAATTGTCGGCGGCCGAGCAATTCGTGTTGACGATCTCGGAGCGCGGCTACGGCAAGCGCTCCTCGTCCTATGAATACCGCATCACCAATCGCGGCGGCAAAGGCATCGTCGCGATGGCGGTGATGGAAGGCAAGAAGGGCGCCAAGACGATCCGCGAAAAGACCGGGCGGCTGGTGGCCTCGTTCCCGGTCGAGGAGAGCGACCAGGTCATGCTGGTCACCGACCAGGGCAAGCTGATCCGCACGCCGGTCGCCGGCATCCGCATCGCCGGGCGCTCGACGCAGGGCGTGATCGTGCTCAACACCGCCGAGGACGAACGCGTGGTGTCGGTCGGGCGGTTGAGCGAGGAAGACAGCGAGTAGGCCGCAGGTAAGGCGCCGATGAACTGGCATTTGTTCTCCGCCTTCCTGCTCATCACCGCCGTCCTGGTCATCGTGCCGGGGCCGATCGTGACGCTGGTGATCGCGACCGGCGCCAGCCGCGGCATCCGCGCCGCCCTGCAGACCGTGATCGGCACGACATTGGGCAACGCCGTGCTGCTCGCCTGCATCGCGCTCGGCCTGAGCTGGATTCTGAAGACGTCGGCCGAAGTGTTCGATTATCTGCGCTGGGCGGGCGCGGCTTACCTGATATGGCTCGGCATCCAGGCTTGGCGCCACGCCGGCGCTGCGACCGAAGCGGCGCCGCCGGGCGCTCATGTGCACGCCTGGCGCGGCTTCGTGGTGGCGATCACCAATCCGAAGACCATCGCCTTCTTCACGGCCTTCCTGCCGCAGTTCATCGACCCGGCGCTGCCACTGGCGCGCCAGCTCATCGTGATGTGCGCGGTGTCGGTGGTGCTGGCGGGTTTTCTCGACGCCGCCTGGGGCGTGGCGGCGGGGCTCGGCCGCGCCTGGCTGGTGAAGCCCAAGCACAATCGGCTGCTCGGCCGGCTCTCGGGCGCGGTCTTGATCGGCGGCGGCATCTGGCTGTCGCTTGCGCGCCGGCCGGTCTGAGGGTCAGTCGGTCAGCCGCTCGGTCGCGATCAGCCGCACATGCGGATTGCCGAACGGCGTGCCGACGCAGCGCAGATAGGGCCAGGGGCGGACGGCGCAGGCGTGCATCTGGGCTGCCTCCGCCAGCGGGCGCGGGCTGGCATCGACCGGCGTGCTGGGCGCCGACAACAGCGTGATGACGGCTGCAATGAAGGCGGCGGCCATGATGGCGGTCGTGAGCTTTCGCATGACGTTTCCCCGTTTTTGCCCTGTTGAGGCTTGGTCGGGCGCGCGGGGATAAAGGTTCAAGGCCGGTTGCAGCGGCCTTGCAGGGGCAAAAGCGGCAGGCTAGACCCGCCGCCATGCGTTGCCGCGAACCGCCCTCTATGCGGGGTCCTTCGACCCGGTCACCAACGGCCACCTCGACGTGGTGCGCCAAGCCGCGCGGCTGGCCGACAAACTCGTGCTCGCGATCGGCGTGCATCCCGGCAAAAAGCCGCTGTTTTCGGGCGACGAGCGCCTGGCCATGCTGGAGCAGACCTGCGGGCCGCTGGTGCGCCGGGAAAAGTGCAAGCTCGTTTGCATCACATTCGACAAGCTCGTGGTCGCGGCGGCGCGCAAGCAGGGCGCGACGCTGCTGATCCGGGGCCTGCGCGACGCCACCGATTTCGATTACGAAATGCAGATGGCCGGCATGAACGCGGCCATGGCGCCGAAAGTGCAGACCGTATTCCTGCCGGCCTCGCCGGATGTGCGCCCGATCACCGCCACATTGGTGCGCCAGATCGCCGGCATGGGCGGCGACGTGTCCAGCTTCGTGCCGGCGAGTGTCGCCGCGCGCCTGAAGAAGAAATTTCCGCGCTAAGCGTCAACCAAATCGGGAGACTTCATGATCCGCATTCTTGCTGTCGTTGTCGCACTCGTTTGCGTCAGCCCCGCCATCGCGCAGGTGAAACTGCCCGGCCGGCCTCGACCCGCAGAACACCGTGCTGCTCGACACCAAATACGGCCGCGTCATCATCAAGCTGCGCAACGACATCGCGCCGCAACACGCCGAGCGCATCAAGCGGCTGGCACGCGACGGCTTCTACAACAACGTGCCGTTCCACCGCGTCATCGCCGGCTTCATGGCGCAGACCGGCGACGGCCAAAACGGCAACGGCACCGGCGGCTCGAAATATCCGCCGCTCAAGGCGGAGTTCTCCAGCGTGCCGTACAAGCGCGGCGTGGTCGGCATGGCGCGCACGCAGGATCCGAATTCGGCCAATTCGCAGTTCTTCATCATGTTCGCCGAGAACGACAACCTGAACGGCAAATACACCGTGATCGGGCAGGTGGTGTCCGGCATGGACGCGGTCGACAAGCTCAAGAAAGGCTCGGAGGCCGAAAACGGCACGGTGACCAATCCGGACAAGATCTTGAAAATGCAGGTCGCCGCCGACGCGAAGTGAGATAGCAACGCGACCATCGAGAAATAGCGCGCCATGCGGCGGACGGCGATCGGGATCGGTGCGGCTCTCGCTCTGGCGGGCGGGCTTCATGCGCCGGCGGCCTTGGCCGAGACGCCGAAAGGTCCGCTGCATACGCTGGCCGACGTCGAGCGCGCGATCCGCGGCTGCTGGCGCTGGCCGCCGGTCAAGCGACGATCCGGACCGGAATGGAGCTGACGGTGCGATTGAGCTTCAAAAGCAATGGCGAGATTTTCGGCGCCCATGTCACCTATCAGACGCGCGACGTGTCGGCGACGAGCGCACGATCTACTACCGCGCGCTGCTCAATGCGATCGCGCGCTGTTCGCCGCTGCCGGTGACGCCGGCGCTCGGCCAGGCGATTGCGGGGCGGCCGTTTTATTTCCATTTTCACGACACCCGAAAACAACGAAAGGCATCGCTCGATGGCTAGTCCCGAAAACACGCTCACGCTGGAAACCACCAAGGGCAACGTGGTGATCGAGATGCGGCCGGATCTCGCGCCCGGCCATGTCGCGCGCATCAAGGAGCTGGTGAAAGACGGCTTTTACGACGGCATCGTGTTCCACCGCGTGATCGACGGCTTCATGGCGCAGACCGGCTGCCCGCACGGCACCGGCACCGGCGGTTCCGGCAAGAAACTGAAGGCCGAGTTCAACAAGGAGCCGCATGTGCGCGGCACCGTGTCGATGGCGCGGGCGGCGAGCCCGGATTCGGGCGACAGCCAGTTCTTCATCTGCTTCGACGAGGCCGGCTTCCTCAACAACCAGTACACGGTCTGGGGCAAGGTGATCGAGGGCATGGACAACGTCGACAAGATCAAGCGCGGCGAGCCGGTCGCCAACCCCGACAAGATCGTCAAGGCGACGATGGGGGCGTAAATCCCTCCCCGGAACGGGGAGGGTGGCGCGCGATAGCGCGCCGGGTGGGGTCTGCGTCGACGCGCTACGACGAGCGACCCCGCACCCGATCGTCCTGGCGCTGTCGCGCACGGCGTCCGACCTCCCCCTTGCAGGCGGGAGGTATAAGAAAGCACCATGCGCACCGACCTCTTCGACTTCGACCTGCCGCCCGACCGCATCGCGCTGCGGCCGGTCGTCCCGCGTGACGCGGCGCGGCTGCTTGGTGGTGCGGCCGGGGCAGGCGCCCGAGCTCGCGGACCGCGCCATGCGCGATCTGCCGGAGCTTTTGCAGCCCGGCGACGCGCTGGTGGTCAACGACTTCAAGGTGATCGCGGCGCGGCTCAAGGGCCGGCGCGTGGGGCGGGGGGTGGAGGCCGGCGATCGAGGCGACCCTGCACAAGCGGCTCGACGGCTCGCACTGGAAAGCCTTCATCCTGGGCGCCAAGAAGGTGCAGGTGGGCGACACGCTGCGCTTCGGGACGGAAGGGCGGGTGTGTTTCCTCGGGCAGCTCGATGCTCAAGTTTCACAGAAAGATGAAGGTGGGGAGGTAACCCTTTCATTTTCCTTCCATGGTCCGGTGCTCGACCAGGCCATAGCGGAGCGCGGCGACATGCCGCTGCCGCCCTATATCGCCTCCCGCCGCGCCCCCGACGAGCAGGACCGGACCGACTACCAGACGCTTTTTGCCCAGGCCGAGGGCTCGGTGGCGGCGCCGACCGCCGGCCTGCATTTCACCGACGACGCTGCTGGCGCGGCTGACGGCGCGCGGGGTCGACGCTGCACAAGGTGACGCTGCATGTCGGCGCCGGCACCTTCCTGCCGGTGAAGGCGGAGGACACCGAAGGGCACAAGATGCACGCCGAATTCGGCACGGTATCGGCGGAGGTGGCCGAGGCGCTGAACGCAAGCGCGCGCCAAAGGCGGGCGCATCGTGGCGGTCGGCTCGACCGCGCTGCGGCTGCTGGAAAGCGCGGCCGGGCGAGGACGGCCGGCTGCAGGCGTTCTGCCGGCGAAACCGCGATTTTCATCACGCCCGGCTACACATTCCGCGCGGTCGACCTGATGCTGACCAATTTCCACCTGCCGCGCTCGACGCTGTTCATGCTGGTGTCGGCCTTCAGCGGGCTCGAGACGATGAAACGCGCCTATGCGCATGCGATTTCCGCCGGCTATCGCTTCTATTCCTACGGCGACGCGTGTTTGCTTTATCCTGAAGGCCGATGAGCCAGCCCTTTTCCTTCACGCTGACCAAAACCGACGGCGCTGCGCGCCGCGGCGAGATCGTCACGCCGCACGGCGCCGTGCAGACGCCGGCCTTCATGCCGGTCGGCACGCAAGCGCACGGTGAAGGGGCTGACGCCCGAGACGTTGCGCGCAACCGGCGCCGAGATCGTGCTCGGCAACACCTATCATCTGATGCTGCGGCCGGGCGCCGAGCGCATCGCCGCGCTCGGCGGGCTGCACACGTTCATGCAATGGCCGCTGCCGATCCTGACCGATTCCGGCGGCTTCCAGGTGATGTCGCTGTCGGCGTTGCGCAAGCTCGACGAGGACGGCGTGACCTTCCGCTCGCATCTCGACGGCGCCATGGTGGAGCTCACGCCCGAGCGCGCGATCGAAATCCAGGCGCTGCTCGGCGCCGATATTGCGATGCAGCTCGACGAATGCCTGCGGCTGCCGGCCGCGCGCGAGGAGATCGCGCGCGCCATGCAATTGTCGCTGCGCTGGGCGGAGCGCAGCAAGCGCGCCTTCGAGAGCAAAGCGCGCGAGGGTTATGCCTTGTTCGGCATCGTGCAGGGCGGCGACGACGTGGCGTTGCGCGGCGAGAGCGCCCGCGAACTCACGGACAATCGATTTCCACGGTTACGCCATCGGCGGGCTGGCGGTGGGCGAGCCGCAGGAGGTGATGCTGAAGATCGTCGAGGAAACGGCGCCGCTGCTGCCGCAGGCGCGGCCGCGCTATCTGATGGGCGTCGGCACGCCGCACGATCTGCTGGAGGCGGTTGCGCGCGGCATCGACATGTTCGACTGCGTGCTGCCGACGCGCAACGGCCGCCACGGCATGGCCTTCACGCGGTTCGGCGCGCTCAATCTCGCCAATGCGCGCCACGCCGACGATGCGCGCCCGCTCGACGCGCAAAGCGCGCATCCGGCGGCGCGCACCTATTCGCGCGCCTATCTGCATCATCTGACCAAGGCCAACGAGATGCTGGGCGCGGTGCTGCTCTCGACCGTCAATCTCGCTTATTACCAGGAGCTGATGAGCGCCATGCGCGCGGCGATCGAGGCCGGACGTTTCGAGGCCTTCCGCGCCGAGACCATCGCCGGATGGGAGCGGGGCGACCTCCCGGCGCTGTAGCCGGGTTGTCTTGCATGAGCGGCTTGGCTAAAGCGTGCTTATGAACATCCACGCATCGTTCCTCGCCAAGCGCCGCAAACCTGTCTTCAAGCTGCCGCCGGGCGCGACCGACGCGCATTGCCATGTGTTCGGCCCCGGCGACAAGTTCCCCTATGCGCCGGGCCGGCGCTATACGCCGGCCGACGCGCCGAAAGAAATGCTGGCGGCGCTGCATGCGCATCTGGGCGTGCAGCGGGTCGTGATCGTGCAGGCGAGCTGCCACGGCACCGACAATGCCGCCATGCTCGACGCCATCGCTTCCAATCCGAAGAATTTCCGCGGCGTCGCCATCGTCGACGACAGTTTCACCGACAAGCCGATTTCGATCGCGCTGCATGCCGGCGGCGTGCGCGGCGTGCGCTTCAATTTCGTCAAGCATCTGGGCGGCGCGCCCGACATGGGCGTGTTCGCGCGCGTGCTCGACCGCATCAAGGGCCGCGGCTGGCACGTGGTGCTGCATCTCGACGCGCCCGACATCATTCCGCTCTCCGACATGATCCGGAAACTGCCGCTGCCTTTCGTGATCGACCATATGGGCCGCGTGCCGGCGGCGGCCGGGCTCGAGCAGCCGCCGTTGCGCGCATTGATCGAGCTTTCGCGCCTCGAAAATTGCTGGATCAAGGTCAGCGGCGCCGAGCGCATTGCCATGCCGCCTTATGCCGCGGCGGTGCCGATCGCCCATGCCTTGCTGCAAGCGGCGCCTGAGCGCGTGCTGTGGGGCACCGATTTCCCGCATCCCAACGCCACGCATGAGGCCGACGAGGCCGATCTGGTCGATCTGGTGCCGCAATACGCGCAAGATGCGCTGGCGCAAAATCGCCTTCTGGTGGACAATCCCGCCAGGCTTTATGGTTTCGACGAGCGACCGTAACGGTTTCGACTAACGACCGTACAAAAAACTCCAGGGAGGATTGACCATGAGACTGTTCGACAAGGCGCGCCTCGCGCTCATCGCTTTGCCTGCCGCGCTGCTGGCGCTGGCGCCGCTGCAGGCGCAGGCCAAATGGCCGGACAAGCCGGTCAAGATCGTGCTGCCCTTCGGCGCCGGCGGCGTCGCCGACGTGACCTCGCGCATCATGGCCGACCGGCTGGACAAGATGCTCGGCCAGCAATTCGTCATCGAGAACATGCCCGGCCCCGGCGGCATCAATGCCGCGCGCTCGGTGATCACGGCGGCGCCCGACGGCTACACCATGGGCCTCGTCACCAACGGCACGGCGATCAGCGTGGCGGCGTTCAAGAAGTTGCCGTTCGATCCGGTCACGCAATTCGACATGGTGTCCGGCCTCGGCCAGTTCAACCTGCTGTTCGCGGTCGATGCCGAGTCCAAATACAAGTCGCTCGGCGATTTCATCAAGGACGCCAAGGCCAATCCCGGCAAGCTGAATATCGGCACCATCGCGGTCGGCGGCACGCAGAATCTCGGCGCCGAATTGTTCAAGTCGCTGGCCGACGTCAATGTGGTGGTCGTGCCGTTCAAGCGCTCGCCCGATGTGGTGGTGGGGCTGTTGCGCCACGACGTGCAGATGCTGATCGAGTTCCCGCCGGCGATCAACGGGCAGGTTTCGGGCGGCAAGCTGCGCGTGCTGGCAAGCTCCGGCCCCAAGCGCGAGGCCGAAATGCCGAACGTGCCGACGGTGCAGGAAGCCGGCGTCAAAGGCTACGTGGTGACCTCGTGGAATGGCGTGTTCGCGCCCAAGGGCACGCCGGCGGAAGCAATCGCCACCATGAACAAGGCCATGCACGCAGTGCTGGCCATGCCCGACGTCAAGGCGCAATTTGCCAAGCTCGGCGTGACGACCGATCCCACCACGCCCGAGGAGCTGATGCAGACGCTCAAGGACGACATCAAGAAATGGGATGCCGTCATCATCAAAGCCGGCATTCCGAAGAAGTAACGCGCCGGTCATTCCGGGGCGCGCCGAGCGCGCGTCCCGGAGGGCGGCAGGAACGAACAATGACCGCCGCGCCGCGCAACTATCCCGATCTGCACGAGCATCTCGCGGCGCTGGAGGAGCGCGGGCTGTTGCGCCGCATCGATCGCAAAATCGACAAGGACGCCGAACTGCATCCGCTGGTGCGCTGGCAATTCGTCGGCGGGCTCGACGAGGCCGATCGCAAGGCCTTCCTGTTCACCAACATCACGGACGGGCTGGGCCGCAAATACGACATGCCGGTGGTGGTCGGCGCCATTGCCGCCAATCCCGAAATCTACAGCGTCGGCATGCGCGCGCCGCTCGCCGAGATCCAGGCCAAGTGGGACTCGGCCATCGCCCATCCGGTCGCGCCGCGGCTGGTCAACGAGGCGATCTGCCACGAGGTGGTGATCGAGGGCGACGCGCTCAAAGGCGAGGGCCACGGCCTCGACATGCTGCCGATCCCGATTTCGACGCCCGGCTTCGACAGCGCACCGACTTTGACGGCGACCAACGTGATCACGCGCGACCCCGAGACCGGCGTGCAGAACATGGGCACTTATAGGGCCGCTTTGAAAGCGCCGGATCGCCTGGTGGTGCGCATGGCGACGCGCGTCGGTGGCGCCGGCGGCTACCAGCATTATCTCAAATATCAGAAACTAAGGCAGCCGATGCCCTGCGCCATCGTGCTCGGCTGTCCGCCTTATGTGGCCTTCATGGGCCCGCAAAAGCTGCCGCTCGGCGTCGACGAGCTGACGGTGGCGGGCGGGCTTGCCGGCGGCCCGATCAATATCGTGCGCGCGCGCACGGTCGATCTGACGGTTCCGGCGGAGTCGGAATTGGTCATCGAGGGCCTGATCGACACCGAATATCTCGAGCCGGAAGCCCCGTTCGGCGAATCGCACGGCCATGTCGCGCTCGAGGAATTCAACATGCCGATGCGGGTGACCGCAATTACCCACCGCAAGAACCCGGTCATTCCCTCGTATATCAGTCAGGTGGCGCCTTCGCGAATCGAGCGTGATCAAGCGGGTCGCCTACGAACCGCTGTTCACCGCGCATTTGCGCAACGCGCTCGGCATTCGCGGCGTCAAGAAAGTGTCGCTGCACGAACCGTTGACCGGGCTGTTGCGGGTCATCGTCGTCACGCTGGAGAAAGGCGTCTCGCGCACCGAGACGTGGCGCGCGCTCAACGGCGCCGCATTCTTCAAGGCCGACTGCGGCAAGATCTGCATCGCCGTCAATGAGGACATCGACGTCGACAATGCCGACGCGCTGTTGTGGGCGATGGCCTACCGCATGAATCCGGTCGAGGACGTGCAAATCGTTCCGCATCGCGGCCAGGGTCATGGACCAAAACGCGAGCACGACCAGGAGGAGGATTCGACGCTGCTCATGGACGCCACCATGAAGGGCGACATGCCGCCGCTGGCGCTGCCGAAAAAAGACTACATGGAGCGCGCCAAGGCGATCTGGCAGGAACTCGGCTTCGGGCCGTTGCGGCCGCAGGCGCCGTGGTTCGGCTACTCCTTGGGCGATTGGCTGCCGCAATGGGACGAGGCGGCCAAGCGCGCGGCCACCGGGCATTATCTCGACAACGGCCGCATCAGCGAAAAATTGAAGCGTAAAGGTCTCAAGCCCGAGACCAAATACCGGCCGGATCGCGATTAAGTCGGGCGGTAACGGCCAGGGCTAGTTACGGCCCGCCGTAGAGCCAGGCGATGCCGTCGTAGCTCTGCTGCGGCGTGCGGCCGGCGACCGCCATGTCGCGCAATTCTCCATCACCGAACCCCCGGCGAGTGGCCGTGCGCGTACCGTCTTTTTGACCGCTTGCTTGCATGGTAAGGTGATACGATCCTGCGCGGGCAGGGGGCTCAGGTCATGCGCTATCGGGGGACTGTTTTGCGTCGCCGCCGCTTGTGCCATCGCGTGGTCTTTTGCCGACCGGTCCGGCTCGCGCGGCGAGCGAGCGCGAATGGAACCTGTGCAAGGATGTCGACAACATCGCCGCCGCCGATCAAAACATCGCCGCTTGCAGCCGGATTCTGGCCGGCCGAACGAAACCAAGCGGAATCGCGCGGCAGCGCTTGCAAACCGGTGCGCGAATTCGTATCGCGAAGAAAGATGCCGACCGCGCCTTAGCGGATTGCAACGAAGCCTTACGGCTCAATTCGTCGCGTAATTCCGCCGCGTACCACAACCGCGGCAACGCCTACGACGACAAGAAGCAATTCGACCGCGCGCTCGCCGACTATAACGCGGCCATCCAGCTCAATTCCAGATTTCCCGCCGGTTTACAACAACCGCGGCAATGCGTATTCCGCCAGAAAGGACGACGCCGTTCGCACGCTTGCCGATTACAACGATGGCCATCCGGCTCGATCCCAACTTCGCCATCGCCTTACAACGGCCGCGGCATCGTGTTACTCCAAGACCGGCGAGATATCGACCGCGCCCTCGCCGACTACAACGACGGCGATCCGGCGCGATCCTAAGATACGCCAGCCGCCTACAACAACCGTTGCGACGACTTGCGCGCCAAAGGCGAACTCGACCGCGCCATCGCCGATTGCAGCGACGGCGATCCGGATCGAGCCGAACGCGACCCGCCTATGACCAACCGCGGCGCTCGCCTACCGCCGCCAAGAAGGATTACTGACCGCGCCATCGCCGACTACACCGAGGCGATCCGTTTCGATCCGGGCAAGAGTTCTCGCCTACATCGACCGCGGCTACGCCTATTTCGACAAGCCGGACTACGACCGTGCCATCGCCGATTACGACGAGGCCATCCGTACTCGATGCTAAGCTATGCCTTGGCGCTACGCGAACCGGGCCAGCGCGTATTTTCAAGAGAAGGATTATGACCGTGTCGATCGCCGATTACAGCGAGGCGATCCGGCTCGACCCGAATGCCGGCCGCCTCGTCGATCGCGGCAACGCCTATGGCAAGAAGAACGATCCCGACCGCGCCATCGCCGACTTCAGCGAAGCGATCCGGCTCGATCCGAAATCCGCCTTGGCCTATAACAACCGCGGCTACGAGTATTATGGCAAGAAGGATTACGATCGCGCCATCGCCGATTACGACGAGGCGATCCAGCTCGAGCCCAAGCGCCCGCCGCTATCACACCAACCGCGCCAGCGCTCTACCGCGCCAAGGGCGAGATCGGACACGCCATTGACGGACTACAGCGAATTGATCGCGCTCGATCCCAAGAATGCCTACCGCCTACCGCAGCGCGCGGGCATGGCTTAGCTTTACAACGACGCCTGCCCAAGGCTCTCGCCGATCTCAGCCTAGCGAGCGATGCTCGATCCGAAAGACGCCTACCACGCGCTGTGGCTCGACATTATCGGGCAGCGCAACAATCTGCCGAGCCGATTGGCGCAACAGGTCCCGCAATTCGACATGGCCGTCATGGCCAGCGTCCGGTTGATCCGCTTGTTTCTCGGTCAGCTGCCGCCGGCCGCCGTTCTCGCTGCCGCCGATAACGCCGACCCCAAGACGAAAAACGACCAGGTTTGCGAAGCCAATTTCTACAGCGGCGAACTGGCGCTGCGGAAGGGCGCAAAGGACGAGGCGACGCGCCTGTTCAAGCTCGCGGCGCAGCGATTGCCCGCATTCATTCATCGAATGGGATGCCGCCAACGACGAACTCAAGGCGCTCGGCGTAACGCCTTGAGCGCGGCGGCGCGCCCGGTCACGGCCCGCCATAGAGCCAGGCGATGCCGTCGTAGCTCTGCTGCGGCGTGCGGCCGGCGACCGCCATGTCGCGCAACTCGGCGGTGACGCCGCGCGCGTGGTAGAACTCGCCATAGACCCGCGCCATGATCTGCGTGCGGCCGGTGCGCAGATAACGCTCCTGCTCGTAGGCCTTGAAGGCCGCCGGCAAATCGTCGGGCTGGGCCGCGACCTTCTCCGCCAGCACCACCGCGTCTTCCGTCGCCATGCAGGCGCCTTGCGCGAGATATTGCAGCATCGGATGGGCGGCATCGCCGAGCAGACGTGACGCGGCCTTGCGACCAGTTCTTCACCGGCTCGCGGTCGCACAGCACCCACATGCGCCATGTGTTGATGAGCTCGAGCATGCGCGTGACCTGCGGCACCTGGGTCTTGAAGTGCTGCCACATGACGTCCTTGGCGCCTTCCGCGTTCCAGCCTTCCTCGTAACGGTCGGAATGAAACACGGCGACCAGATTGTAGAGCTCGCCGCGCCGCAACGGGTAATGCACGAAATGGCTGCGCGGGCCCGCCCACAGCACCACGTCGGGCGTCCACAGGTCCTTGGGCACCTCCTCGCGCTTGAGCACGGCGCGATAGGCGATGTGGCCGGAGACGCGTGGGCGGCCGTCGCCGACGATGGTTTCGCGGATCTTCGACCACATGCCGTCGCAGCCGATCAGCGCGCGGCCGCTAACGCGCTCGCCGTTGTCGAGGGTCAAAGTGACGCCGTCGCCGCGCTGCTCGAAGGCATCGACGCGGCGGCTGGTCTCGAGCGTGATCAGATTGCTGGCCTGGCAGGCTTTGAGAAACGTGCCGTGGATGTCGGCGCGATGGGTGACACCGTAAGGCTGGCCGAAGCGCTGGAAGAATTCATCGCCCAGCGGAATGCGGGTGATCAGTCTGCCGGTGAGCGCGTCGCGCATCTCCTGCGCCGGCGGGCGGTGGGCGTCGGCCAGGATCGCGTCCTTGAGGCCGATCTTTTCCAAAACGCGGAACACGTTGGGCCCGAGCTGGATGCCGGCGCCGACTTCGCGGAACTCAGGGCTCTGCTCGAACACGCGCACCGGCAAGCCTTGCCGCGCCAGCGCATAGGCGGCGACCAGTCCGCCGATGCCGCCGCCCGAAATCAGAAAAGGCGCTGTGCCGCCATTCGTCTTGGCCATAGACATTCCTTCGGGCGTTTGCGTTGCCTCGCTTGGCTGCCCAAGATAGTTCGCGCGGGCCGGTGAGGTAAAGCGCGCCGAAGGGCCATGAAAAAGCCCGCCGGCTTTGCAGGCCGGCGGGCGTCAGGCAGCTCGATAATCGGCAATTCCGTGGTTACTTATTTCGTCACTTATTTCGTCACTTATTTGGTCACTTGGCCGCGGATTTCGCCCGCCTTGTTGGCGGCGGTGTGGATGTTGACATACATGTCGCCATCCATCAGCGCCTTGGCCTGGGCGTCGTTCAGCGTGGCCGAGCCTTCAAACGGGCTTTTCGCCATCGCGCCCTGGAAGATCGGGACCATCACGCCGGCGTTCTTGCCGGACGCGCGCGGGGCCGTGGAAATGTGCGGCGGTGGCCGGGCCGGTCAGGCCGGAATAGGTGCCTTTCCAGGTGAGTTTCTTGCTGGCGCTGTCGTAGGTCACGGTGACCGAGCCGGTACCGCTGCTTTTGGTCGGCGGCACCTCGTTGGCAGCCTTCAGATCCGCCTTCATATTCATCATGGCCGCCATGGACGGCGAGGCGAAAGCGAGCGCGCCGGCGCAGGCGAGAACGACCAGTGCCGGGCGCAGAAACGTCGTTGTCATGTTTGCTCCTCCTTGATTGGCTGTGCACAGCCACTGACGCAAACACCGGGAGCCTAGCAGCTATTCCGCCGCCGGGGGCTCAAAGCTCGCCAAGCGGGACCGAGGTGGTGGAGGGTACCCCGCAGACTTCGCATTCCCAGTGGTGGTGGATTTCGCCGCCTTCCACGAATTCGGACGCCAGCGGCGCGACCATCGCAGTCGCCGCAATTGGGGCAGCGCGCTTGCGCTGCGAAAGCACGCATACCGGACAGCTTTGCCGCGTTGCAATTGAGCTGCATGTCTCGGCCTCCTGTTGGTCTCCTTACCCCTGTGCCGGGGATTAGCGGGACATCGTGGCGAGGGCGAGACGCTTTGATGAAACTGTGGTGACCGCAAGGATAAAGTTTCGTGACCGGGCAGGGCGGCCCAAGCGTGCGGACTGCGATCAAAATCGCCTATCGGCAGCTTTGCAGGCAAACTTGCGCGCTGCAGCATACTTGCGGCGACCTCATTTTCGTCGATTTTGTTAAAGGGACGGCCGAGGAATTGGGCAACGCGCCGCGACTCGCGGCCGCCGCGTTGTTTCGCCAGCGCAACGGCGGCTTCAGTATGCGTAGCTTCCGCGCGGCAGCAACGCCAATTCCGGCGGCTCGATCGTGCCGTTCTTCGGTTCAATCCCGGTCGACGTCGGGATGCGCAGGATCGTGCCGGGCGATCGCGAAAAGATAGCCGGTTTCGCCGGCCTGCGAACGGTCGGCGAAGCGATATTTGATGCAGACAGCGACCAAAGTCGGAAAGTCTTGGCCGAAGTCGGCGCGCGAAATCCACGCGGTCGTGGTCGTTGCAGACGCTTCGTCTTTGAATAAAGTGAGACCGAAGCCGCCGGCAATTCCAGCTTGGCTGCACGCTGTCCCGATGTTGAACGGGTGCTTGGCGTCGCGCAGCAACAGCACCGGGCCCGCCAGAATATCGGTCGCCGGAAACGCGCCGCTGTTTTTGGTGGTGATCTTGAGCGTGATCCCGCCGCCTTTATCGTCAAACACAAGTTTGAGCGGCTCGACGGCGGCGCCAAGCCAAGGGCGCTGCGCGGCGTTCAATGCGTGCTCGACCGTGCCGAGCGATTTCCATTGCAGCCACGCAACGACGATCAGCGCGATCGTCGCCGAAGCGGCAATCAGCGTCCACACCGGGACGATCCAATGATCGTCCTCACCTGTTGCAACCCTTCGAGACGTTTGACCGGGACGCCGCTGTCTGATTGCCATGGATCGCTCCGCCGCGGCCAGCCTGCCGATAGGGGGCCGCCGCGCGCATTGTATCGGATTGTTGGCCCGTCAAATACGTGGAAATGAAAAAGTTCAAAAGGGCCGGTTTTTATTGGTGAGCGCGCTGGGATTCGAACCCAGGACCCCGTGATTAAAAGTCACGTGCTCTACCACCTGAGCTACGCGCTCTCTTGAGCAACCAGGCCGCTGTGTAGGGGTGGGACAGTGCCCGGTCAATAGGCAGGGGCCGCATTATCCTTGAACTCGCGCTCAGCCCGCGCGGTTGCTACAATTGGCCCGGCAAGGAGCCTTAATCATGCCGATCGTCAACCGCGTCGCCGACCTGCACCAGCGAGATCGCCGAATGGCGGCACGATCTGCATGCCCATCCCGAACTGCTCTACGACGTGCAGCGCACCGCCGGCAGCGTCGCCGAGAAGCTCAAAAGCTTCGGCTGCGACGAGGTGGTGACCGGGCTCGGCCGCACCGGCGTGGTCGGCGTCATCCACGGCCGCAAGGGCAAGTCGGACAAGGCCATCGGCAAGGTTATCGGATTGCGCGCCGACATGGACGCGCTGCCGATCGAGGAGGCGACCGGCCTGCCGTACAAGTCGACGGTGCCGGGCAAGATGCACGCCTGCGGCCATGACGGGCACACCGCCATGCTGCTCGGCGCCGCGCGCTATCTCGCCGAGACGCGCAATTTCGCCGGCACCGCGGTGGTGATCTTCCAGCCGGCCGAGGAGGGCGGCGCCGGCGGCAAGGCCATGGTCGATGACGGCATGATGGATCGCTTCGGCATCGAGCGAAGTCTACGGCATGCACAATTTTCCCGGCCTGCCGGTCGGGCAATTCGCGATCCGGCCGGGCCCGATCATGGCGGCGGCCGATTACATCCAGATCGACATCGAGGGCAAAGGCGGCCACGCCGCGCGGCCGCATTTCGAGCGTCGACACCGTGCTGGTCGGCGCGCAGATCATCAACAATCTGCAGTCGATCGTGTCGCGCAATGTCGATCCGCTGGAGTCCGCGGTGGTGTCGATCTGCATGTTCCACGCCGGCAATACCGACAACGTCATCCCGCAGACCGCGCAATTGCGCGGCACCGCGCGCAGCCTGACGCCGAAGGTGCAGGACCTGCTGGAGAAGCGCGTGCCGCGAGATCGTGGAGGGCACCGCCAAGCTCTATGGCGCCAAGGCAGCCGTGAAATACCGGCGCGGCTATCCGGTGCTGAAGAACCATGCCGCGCAGACCGATTTCGCGGCGCAGGTTGCCGGCGAAATCGCCGGCAAGGACAAGGTCGATATCGACATGGCGCCGGTGATGGGGGCGGAGGATTTCTCCTTCATGCTGAACGCGCGGCCCGGCGCCTTCATCTTCGTCGGCAATGGCGAGAGCGCGGGCCTGCATCACCCGGCCTACAACTTCAACGACGAGGTGATCCCGTTCGGCACGTCCTATTGGGTGAAGCTGGTGGAGACGGCGCTGGCGGGCTGAAGCGCGCGACCGGCACATCAGAACTGGGAGAGGGAACGACAATGGCGGCAACACACAAAGGCGAATGTTTTTGCGGAGCCGTTCATATCGAGGTTTCCGGCGCGCCGGAAGCAATGGGATATTGCCATTGCCGATCATGCAGATCCTGGTCGGGCGGCTCCGGTCAACGCTTTCACCCTATGGAAGCCCGAAGCGGTGCGGGTCACTGCGGGGGCGGAACATATTGCCACGTTCCAAAAGACAGAATTCAGTCAACGGAAATACTGCAGGAAATGCGGCGGCCATCTTATGGCCAATCATCCTGGGCTCGGATTGATGGATGTCTACGCAGCGACGTTACCGACGTTGAAGTTCAGCGCAGGTGTCCACGTCAACTATGCGGAAACGGTTTTGCCGATGCGGGACGGAGTCCCCAAGCTGAAGGATTTTCCCAAAGAGTTTGGCGGCTCAGGCGAAGTCGTGCCGGAGTAAGGTTAGGCGTATCCGCGCCCTACGGCACCACTTCGCGCTTGGGCGCCGGCGCCGGTGCGCGCGCCAGACGGCGCGGCAGCAGTTCGGCGAAGCGCGCTTCGAGCGCGCGCCAGGTGGCGAAATCGTTGAGCGGGGTGCGCTCGATCGCGGCCAGCGCCACCGCCGCGATGAACGGCAGGCTCTGCACCACCAGCACGACCGCGAAAATATTGATCTCGCGGATGTCCTTGATGTTGGTGACGTACAAGCGTGACCGCGCCGAGGATCAGCAAGCCCGCCAGCACCGCTTCCCAGAAGGCGTGGAAATCGCTCGAGCGGCGCAGGCCGCCCTTCGAGGTGCGCACGAAGGGCAGGTGATCCTTGATCAGGCCGAAGCCGACCGCGCGCGCGACCGTCCACTGCACCGACATGGCGGCGAACACCGCGCCGAGCAGCTGGCCTTTGCCGGATCGCGCACGCGCAGCCGGTAGAGCGTGACGAAATGCGCGACCGACACCGCGAAGCTGGCGATGATCGGCATGGTGAGGATCTGGTCGGGCATGGCGATGTCGAGGAAGGCGACGACCGGCACCCAGACGAGGTTGAGCAACGCGACCACGACGCCGAGGCTCTCGGCGCCGAGCCAGTTGAGCCAGCCGAGGCGAATTCGCGCTTCTGGTCGCGCGTCAGCAGGCTGCGCGCCCGGCAGGAAGCGGCGCCAGTGCTTCTTCAGGATCTGGAAGCCGCCATAGGCCCAGCGGTGGCGCTGTTTCTTGTAGGCCTCGAAACTGTCGGGCAGCAGGCCGTGGCCGTAGCGGCGGTTGGTGTAATGCGCCTGCCAGCCGTGTTCGAGCATCGTCAGGCCGAGATCGGTATCCTCGCAGATCGTGTCGCTCGACCAGCCGCCGGCGGCATTCAAGCGCGGCGCGGCGGATCAGGCACATGGTGCCGTGCACGATGATGGCGTTGGCCTCGTTGCGCTGGACCATGCCGATGTCGAAGAAGCCGGCATATTCGCCGTTCATGGCGTCGTGCATGACGCTGCGCTCGCCGTCGCGGTGATCCTGCGGCGCCTGCACCAGGCCGACATTGGGATCGGCGAAATGCGGCACCAGGTCGCTGCAGCCAGTCGGGATGCACGACATAGTCGGCATCGATCACGCCGATGATCTCGGCGTCGGCGGCGGTGTGCGCCAGCGCAAGGCGCAGCGCGCCGGCCTTGAAGCCCTTGATGTTGTCGGCGCGCACGAACTTGAAGCGCTCGCCGAGCGTCTTGCAATGCTCCTCGATCGGGCGCCAGAACGCCGGGATCCGGCGTGTTGTTGATGACGACGATGCACTCGAAATTCGGATATTCGAGCCGCGCGACGGCATCGAGCGTCGCCTTGAGCATCTCCGGCGGCTCGCGATGCGCCGGGATGTGGATCGAGACCTTCGGCGCGAGCCTGCTCGGGCGCGAGCGGCGGCGCGGCGATCAGGCGGCGCGGCTTGCGGCCGAAGGCGATGGCGGCGATCTCCTCGATGCGCGCGAGCGCGATGATGATCAGCGGGATCAGCAGCAAGAGTGCCGAGGCCGAGCGCGAAGGCGGCGCCCGGCAACGAAGTAGTGGCCGTTCCAGTAGGCGAACACGATGGCGAACCAGGCGCCGACCACATTGGCGCCGCCGGCGAGCATGGCGGCCTGGCCGAGCGTCACCGTGGTCATGGCGAGGATCGGCAGCGACAGCAGCACGCCCACCAACAGCGCGATGCCGGCGAGCTGCCAGTGATCGGGATCGGTGATCGGGCCGGTCCAGGTGAATTTCGCTTCGCGCGAGGCGTCGAACAGGCCCCAATAGGGACCGACGCCGCCTTCGAAGATCTTCCACGGCTGGTCGATCGCTTCGACGATGTTGTAGTCGATGCCGTAGGCGTCGGCGCGCGCGACGAAATCGCGCAAGACGGCGGCCTGCTCGACGCGGCCGGGCTCGGCGGACTTGCAGGTTGTAGCCGGCGCTCGGCCAGCCGAACTCGGCGATCACGATGCGCTTGCCGGGATAGGCCTGGCGCAGCTTGTCGTAGATCAGGATCGCCTGATCGACGGCTTGGTCTTTCGAGAAGCCTTCCCAATAGGGCAGCACGTGCGCGGCGATGTAGTCGACCGAAGACACGAGTTCCGGATGCGCGATCCAGACGTGCCAGATTTCGCCGGTCGTCACCGGCACGTTGGTCGAGCGCTTGACGCGCTGGATCATCTTGATGAGGTCATCGACGGTCTGCTCGCCGCGGAAGACGGTTTCGTTGCCGACCATCACGCTCTTGACGTTGCTGTGGCGGCGGGCGAGTTCGATGGCGGAGCGGATTTCGCGCTCGTTGCGCTCCACGTGCTTGTCGATCCAGGCGCCGACCGTGACGTTCAATCCGAACTCGGCGGCGATGCCCGGCACGAGTTCCACGCCGCCGGTCGATGAATAGAGGCGGATCGAGCGGGTGAGCGGCGCGAGCTTCTTCAAGTCGGCGCGGATTTGCGCGGCCGTGGTCTTGCCGCCCTGGTCGGGATTGCTGGAACTGGCAAACGGCGCGTAGGAGACGCTGGCAAGCGTGCCATCGATGTCGGGCGCGCTCACGTGACTTTGCGCGAGAGCCCATAATCCGGCTTGCACGCACGCCACAAGGGCGATCACGGCAGCGACGGTGCGCATTTGACTCAGAACCAAATGGGGCTGGCTGGCAGACCGTCGAACCCGTCCCCTGGGCTCAGCCGAGGCTTGATCTGCAGGGTTGCAGACTACCGCGGCGTCCGGCGTTGCAACAAGTAGTCATAGGTCATGGCAAAACCTAGGCGCGCGCATAGCGCCAATAAGAAATATTTGACCGGGAAGGCAACGCCGTCAGCGCGGCGCGGTTCCGCCCGACGTGGCGGCCGGCGCCTTGGCGGCGGCAACCGGGGTGGGCGGCAGGCCGGGATTGAGCCAGCAGGCGTGCACCCGGCCGTTCAGGGTTTCCTGGGCCTTGGGATCGATGTCGCCTTGGCGGACCAGGCAGCGGAAAGTGGCCTGGATATGGGCGCTCGGGCAGCCAAACCGGTCGTAAAGGTCGAGGTGGCGGAAGGCGGTGTCGAGATCGTCGCGCCAGAGCAGGCTGACCACCCGGCGGCCGAGCCAGACGCATTCCGGATTGCCGGCGGCGCCGGTGAGGACGCGGGAGGCTTCGGCGATTTCGTCGATCTTCTTCTGGCTGTCCTTGGCGTTTTTCTCGGCCGGCGGCTTCTTTTCGGCGGGCGCCCCGCTGCCGCTGCCTTGGGCGAACGCGGCACCTGCGGTCAGACTGAAAGCCAGCACGCAAAACACACAACAAAAACGACGCCACGACATAAACGACTTTGTCCCGCTGGTATTGATGAAGCCCAACCGCCCGCTTTGGTATCCTCTGACGCCGGATTAGGTCACGAATGCGGCGTTCGCTGCCCGCCGGGCCGGCAAGTGCTTGCAAGTCCTTGTTTGAAAGACCGCAACCCCCAAGCTCGGCCGCGGACCGATGCCGGGCCAAGGATCGAAATTTGGCCCTACCGCGGGCGCTTTGTCCAGCACCCGGCCAGCTTGGCAGCGCCCGGCGCGCGCGATAAGCCGGGCCAGTGGCTTTTCTGCCGAATTGGGGTGAGCCGATGCGCCTCGGTCTTGCCGGTCTCGCCCTGTCGGCGCTGGCCATTGCCGCATTCTGGGCCTGGCTTGGCGCCCCGGTGGCCATGCCGCAGGCCCCGCTGCAGCCCGGCCAAAAGCTTTATTGCCTGTCCTACGCCCCCTTCCATGGCGGGCAGACCCCGCTCGACCCGGCAACCCATATCCCGGCCGCCCAGATCGAGCGCGACCTCACCCAGCTCGCCCGGCTGACCGACTGCGTGCGCACCTATTCGACCGACTACGGCCTCGACCAGATCGCCGGAATTGCCGCCCGCCACGGGCTCAAGGTGATCCAGGGGCTGTGGCTGTCGGGCCACCCGGACAAGAACCGGGACCAGATCGAAACCGCGGTGGCGCTTGCCAAGCGCTATCCGGACACGATCCGCGCCGTGGTGGTCGGCAACGAGGTGCTGCTGCGCGGGGAGATGTCGGCGCGGCGATCTCGCCGCCACCATGCGGGCGGTCAAAGCGCGGGTTTCGGTGCCGGTCACCTATGCCGATGTCTGGGAGTTCTGGCTGCGCAACCGCGGACGTGGCGGCGGCGGCCGATTTCATCACCATCCATATCCTGCCCTATTGGGAGGATTTCCCGATCCCGGCACGCAACGCGGCGGCGCATGTCGCGGCGATCCGCAAGCGGGTGGCGGCGGCCTTTCCCGGCAAGGACGTGCTGATCGGCGAGGTCGGCTGGCCGAGCGCGGGGCGCATGCGCGAAGGCGCGCTGCCGTCGCCGGCCAACCAGGCGCGCGTGATCCAGGAGGTGCTGGCGCTGGCGGCGCGCGAAGATTTTCGCGTCAACGTGATCGAGGCCTATGACCAGCCGTGGAAGCGGGCGCTCGAGGGCACGGTCGGCGGCCATTGGGGCCTGATCGGCGACGGTACGCGGCAATTCAAGTTCGTATGGGGCGAGGCGGTGTCCAATCATCCGCTGTGGCTCTGGCAGGCGGCCGGCGGCATCGCGTTTGCGTTCGTTGTGTTCGGCGCGGCAATCGCTGCCGCGCGCGGGCGCAAAGCCCCGCCAATCGCCTGGCTCGCGGTGACCGGCAATGCGATGGCCGGTGGCGCGTTAATCGGCTGGACGATCGCCAATGTGCCGCTCGAAAGCTTGGGCTCGGCGGATGGCTGCGCTCGATTGCGCTTGCCGGTGTCGCGGCGCTGAGCGCGCCGTTGGTGAGCGCCGCGGTCATGCGCGGCGAGCCGCTCCCGCGATTTTCACGATTGCTTGGCCCGGCCTCGGAGCGCTTGCGCGATCCTCTTGCGTTTGCGGTGGGCGCGCTGCTGATCGCGACCATGCTGCTGGCCGTGCAGAGCGCGCTCGGGCTGGTATTCGATCCGCGCTACAAGGATTTCCCGTTCGCGCCGCTGACCGCGGCGGCGCTGCCGTATCTGCTGCACACGCTGACGATGCCGCGGCCGCGAGGCGCGCGCGGCGTCGCCGAAATGCTCGCCGCGCTGCTGCTCGCGCTGTCGGTGCCTTACATCGCGCTCAACGAAAGCTTGGCCAATTGGCAGTCGCTCTGGCTCGGCGCCGCGCTGCTTGCGCTCGCGGTCAGTCTGGTTCAGGTGCGCGCCGCGCAAAACTGAGCAGCAGCAGACCCACCGCGAGCGCCGACAATGCGACATTGTAAAGCACGACGCCGAAGCAGGCGCTGCCGAGCGCGACCGCGAACAGAACAAGCGATGGCCGCAGCAGGTTGAGCGCGGCAACGCCAAGCGCCACCCAGCCGAATACCGAATAGGAAAACAACATGATGGCGATGTGCCGCGAGGCGCACAGCCACGAATTGAGCCCGCCGGCGCAAGCCAGGCCGACATTGCTCTGCTCGATCGCGAAATAACGCAGATAGAGCGCATAGCCGAGCGAGCAGAAACCGACGATCAGCAGATAATTCGTCGCGCGCGCGCTCGGCAGGAACAGCTTCATGGTCGTATCCGGATGCGCGGCGATTATGCCGGCGCGCAGGCGCCGCGGCAATCGAGGCTAAAAAGGTTCGCCGGCGAATTTGCCCGCGTGGCAAACGGCGTGCGCGGCGTTCAGGCGCGCGCAGAGCCGCGTCGCGGCGGCGTAATTCGGCAGCGGTCCGGCCACCAGCCGGTAATGGGTGACGCTGCCGCGCTGCTCGCGCGCGGCGGAGGGACGAAGCCCTGCCAGCAGCGGCCCGTAATTGGCTTTCAACGCCAGCCATTGCAGGCGCGTGAGGTCGAGACTGGAGGCGCTGGCGAGCGCGACGCCGAATTCAAGTTTCGGCGGGGCGGGCTCGGCGGCGGGCGCGGCGGCGATGCGCACCGGCGGTAAGGGCACGGCCGCGCGCGGCGGCGAAGCCTGTGCGGGCGCCTCGGCTTGTTGCTGGACCGGCTCGGGTTTGGCCGCCGTCGTGGCGGGCGGCGATACGACCGGCGGCTCGGCGGTTGCAGCGGGCGGCGGACCAGGGGCCGGAGACCATGGACAGGATCGGCGGCATTGCGAGCGCAGGCTGCGCGGCCTGGCGCTTGATCGAGCCGGTCATGTCTTCGATGTTGTGCTCGAGGCCGGCGACGCGTTCGGCCAGACGGTCGCGGTCGGCGGCAAGCGTGCGCACTTGCGTTTGCAGACGCGCAATTTCGGCGTCTTGTTCGCGGCGCGGCGGTATTTTGACCGTGGCGACGGGCTTAACCGGCAATTCCGCCGCGGCAAACGCGAGCTCGAGACGCTGGCTGCCGCTCTCGGTCTGGCTGACAAAGGCCACCGCGCTAAGCGCCACGGCCGCGGCGCCGCCCCAGGCGGTCAAGCGCAACAGCGCACGCAAATCGAAGCGGCGCGCGCGAATTTCGATCATGTCCGGTTCTTGCGGAACAGGCTCGATCGCCATGCCGGACCTTCTCGAAGAGGCGAATCACATCATTGAAAACGTTAGCAGAATCCGGCAATGCTCGCTTCCGCTGCGGGTCGCGTTAGGCGCCGCCAGATCCGCTCTTTACCCACAGGCCTCAACCGCTAGGGTGCGCCCCGATTGCGGCAATAGCGCGAGCGCGGAAGATAATGAGCAAACGAACATGCCTCGCGATCGTGCTCGCCGCCGGCGAAGGCACGCGCATGCGCACGAGCCTGCCGAAGGTGCTGCACGCAATCGGCGGGCGCACGCTGCTCGCGCATGTGCTGGCGGCGGCCAAGCAGGCGGGTTGCGGCGAGATTGCGGTCATCGTCGGCCCCGACCACGGAGCGGTTGCGGGCGAGGCGCGCGCGATTGTGCCGAACGCGCAGACCTTCGAGCAGCGCGAGCGGCGCGGCACCGCGCATGCGGTGCTGGCCGCGCGCAAGGCGATCATGCGCGGGGCCGACGATATTCTCGTCATGTTCAGCGACACGCCGCTGGTGCGCGCCGCAGACGCTCGGCAAATTGCGCGGCGCGCTGGCCGCGGGCGCGGGCGTCGCGGTGCTTGGCTTCAAGGCCGCCGATCCGAAAGGCTACGGCCGGCTGCTGACGCGCGGCAATGAGTTGCTTGCCATCCGCGAGGACAGCGATGCCACGCCGGAGGAGCGTAAGCTTACCCTGTGCAATGGCGGGCTGATGGCGCTCGCCGGCTCGCACGCGCTCGCCATTTTGGATCGCATCGGCAATGCCAACGCCAAGGGCGAATATTATCTCAGCGATGCGGTTGCCATCGCCCGCGATATGGGCTTGAAGGCAGTCGCGATCGAAACCGGGGAGGACGACGTGCGCGGCATCAACACCAAGGCGCAACTCGCCGAGGCCGAAGCGGTCTTGCAGCAGCGCCTGCGCGCGGCCGCCATGGAGGCGGGCGTGACCATGATCGCGCCGGAGACCGTGTTTCTCTCCGCCGACACCAAATTCGGCCGCGACGTCACGATCGAGCCGAATGTGGTGTTCGGGCCGGGCGTCACCGTGGAGGACGGCGCCACCATCCGGTCGTTCTCGCACCTGGAAGGCGCCCATGTCGGCAAGGGCGCGCGCGTTGGACCATACGCACGCTTAAGGCCCGGCGCGGACATTCGGGAAGACGTGCATATCGGCAATTTCGTCGAGGTGAAGGAAGCCGACCATCGAGGCCGGCGCCAAGGCCAATCACCTCGCCTATATCGGTGACGCGCGGGTGGGGGCGGGCGCCAATATTGGCGCCGGCACCATCACCTGCAATTACGACGGCGTCGCCAAGCACCGCACCGATATCGGCAAAGGCGCCTTCATCGGTTCCAATTCGTCGCTGGTGGCGCCGGTCAAGATCGGCGACGGCGCCTATATCGGCTCCGGCTCCGTCATCACCAAGAACGTGCCGGCGGGCGCCTTGGCGGTGGCGCGGGCCAAACAGGCGGTTAAGGAAGGCTGGGCAAAACGCTTGCAGCAGGTCAAAGCCTTGGGCAAAAGCTTGCGCAAGGCACCGCCGAAAAAGCGCGCCTAGGGCGCCGTTATTAAGCTGCAAAAGCCTGTCACACGGCGCAATGCGTTTTGATTTCCAAATCGTTGACGGCGGCGGCTAAACCAGGATCGAAGGGGGGCCCTGCGGCCCAATGTGCGGTATCGTTGGAATTCTCGGGCGCGAACCGGTCGCGGCCCACTTGGTCGATGCGCTCAAGCGCCTCGAATACCGCGGCTATGACTCCGCCGGTGTCGCCACGCTCGACCACGGCAAGCTCGCGCGCCGCAGAGCTCAAGGCAAGCTCAAGGCGCTGGAGACGCGGCTCGCCAAGGAGCCGCTGCCCGGCAATATCGGGATCGGACACACGCGCTGGGCCACGCACGGCAAGCCGAGCGAGAGCAACGCGCATCCGCACGCGACCGCGACCGTCGCGGTCGTGCACAACGGCATCATCGAGAATTTTCGCGAACTGCGCGAGCGGCTCGGCAAAAACGGCGCCAAATTCGGCAGCGAAACCGACACCGAAGTGGTCGCGCATCTGGTTACCGAGGAGATGAAGAAAGGCAAGACGCCGGCGCAAGCGGTGGCGGCGGCGCTCAAGGAATTGCGCGGCGCCTTCGCGCTCGCCTTCCTGTTCGCCGGCGAAGACGACCTGATGATCGGCGCGCGCAAGGGCTCGCCGCTTGGCGGTCGGCTACGGCAAGGGCGAAATGTATCTCGGCTCCGATGCGATCGCGCTGGCGCCCTTCACCGACCAGGTGAGCTATCTCGAGGACGGCGACTGGGCGGTGGTCACCCGCAAGGGCGTCGAGATCCACGACGCGCAGGGTAAACGCGTCGAGCGGCCGATCATCACGTCGGCGGCGTCCGGCCTGTTGGTGGAAAAAGGCAATTACAAGCACTTCATGGCCAAGGAAATCCACGAGCAGCCGGAAGTGGTCGGCCACACGCTCGCCCATTACATCGACATGGTGAGCGAAAAGGTCGTGCTGCCGGGTCAATTGCCGTTCGACTGGAAAAAGCTGAAACGTCTTTCGATCTCGGCCTGCGGCACCGCCTTCTACGCCGGGCTGGTGGCGAAATACTGGTTCGAGCGCTTCGCCAAATTGCCGGTGGAGATCGATATCGCCTCCGAATTCCGCTACCGCGAAGCGCCGCTGGTCGACGGCGACCTCGCCATCTTCATTTCGCAGTCGGGCGAGACCGCCGACACGCTGGCGAGTCTGCGCTACGCCAAGGAGCACAAGCAGCACGTGCTGGCGGTGGTGAATGTGCCGACTTCGACGATCGCGCGCGATGCCGACGTGGTGATGCCGACGCTGGCCGGGCCCGAGATCGGCGTCGCTTCGACCAAGGCCTTCACCTGCCAGCTCAGCGTGCTCGCCTGCCTTGCCATCGCGGCCGGCCGCGCGCGCGGCGAATTGTCGGAGGCCGATGAGCAGAAACTTGTGCATGCGCTGATCGAGGTTCCGCGCCTGATGATCCAGGCGCTCGCGCTCGAGCCGCAGATCGAGCGGCTTTCGCACGATCTCGCCAAGGTGCGCGACGTGCTCTATCTCGGCCGCGGCACCAGTTTCCCGATCGCGCTGGAAGGCGCGCTCAAGCTGAAGGAAATTTCCTATATCCACGCCGAGGGCTATGCCGCCGGCGAGCTCAAGCACGGACCGATTGCCTTAATCGACGAAACCATGCCGGTGATCGTGATCGCGCCCTATGACCGCGTGTTCGAAAAGACGCTGTCGAACATGGAGGAGGTCGCCGCCCGCGGCGGCAAGATCATCCTGATGACCGATCCGAAAGGCGCCAAGGAAGCAGCCAGGGACAACATCGTCACGCTGACGCTGCCCGACATGGCGGCGACGGTGACGCCTTTGGTCTATGCGATCCCGGTGCAACTCATCGCCTATCATACCGCGGTCGCGATCGGCACCGACGTCGATCAGCCGCGCAATCTCGCGAAATCGGTCACAGTGGAATAAACGCGCATGATGGAAATCGAAACGAAACCGGGCAAGCAACCGGCCGCCGACGTGCAGCAGGTCGCGGCGTCGCACACGCGGCGCGGCCGCCCGCATCCGAAATTATTTCCTCACCGGCCTGGTGGTGGCCGGCCCGCTGACGGTCACCGCATGGCTGATCTGGTCGTTCATCACCTGGGTCGACGGCTTGGTGCGTCCGTTCATCCCGCCGATCTACCGGCCGGAAACCTATCTGCCGTGGCCGATTCCCGGCACCGGACTGGTGGTGGCGTTCTTTGCGCTCACGCTGCTCGGCTTCCTCACCGCCAATTTGGTCGGACGCACGCTGGTCGGCTGGGGCGAGAACCTTCTGTCCCGCATGCCGATCGTGCGGCCGATCTACAAGACCATGAAGCAGATTTTCGAGACGCTGTTCTCCAAAGAGGGATCGAGCTTTCGCAAAGTCGGGCTGGTGGAATTTCCAGCGCCCGGCATGTGGTCGTTGGTGTTCGTGTCGCAGCCGCCGGGCGGCGACGTCGCGGCCAAGCTGCCGAATAGCGAACACGTCTCGGTGTTCCTGCCCTGCACGCCCAACCCGACCACCGGCTTTTTCTTTTTCGTCAAGCGCAAGGATCTGATCGAGCTCGACATCACGGTCGAGAACGCAATGACGCTTCTGATCTCGGCCGGCATGGTGCAGCCCAACGGCGACGGCGATAAGAAGTTTGCCGCGCTGGCGGCGAATGCGCGCGCGGCGCAGGCGGCGCGCAAGAAGAAGAAAGAGCGGTGGAGTAGGGCTGCTCGCGGACGGCCCGATCGCTGCTAGGCTCGGCCGGTCAAGTCAAACTCGGGGGTGGCGATGACTTTCGGCCAAGCGATCAAATCGGGTTTCGCAACTACGTCACTTTCTCCGGCCGCGCCGCGCGTTCGGAATTCTGGTACTGGACGCTGTTCGTGGTTCTCGTCACGTTGGCGGCCGGCATCATCGACCGGGCAGTCTTCGACTCCGAGAGGGCGCGACCGGCCTGTTCGGGCCATTGGTTTCGCTCATATTCTTTCTTCCCGGGCTCGCGATGGCGGCGCGCCGGCTGCACGATCTCGATCGCAGCGCCTGGTGGCTGCTGATTATCTTCACCATCGTCGGCATCATTCTGCTGATCATCTGGGACTGCATCAAAGGCACGACCGGCACGAACCGTTTCGGTCCGGATCCGCTGGCGGGCTCTTAGCCGGCGCGGATCAGCTGGATCGCCTCGTCCTTGCCGAACAGATAGAGCAGATGGCGCAACGCCTCGCCGCGCGGCGTCGTGAGCGCCGGATCGCGCGAGAGCACAAGCGCCGCGTCGTCGCGCGCCGCGCCGAGATATTTGCCGTGAACTTCCAGGCGCGCGACGCGGAAGCCGGGCAGGCCGCTTTGGCGCGTGCCGAGCAGATCGCCTTCGCCGCGCAGCTTCAAGTCTTCTTCGGCGATGCGGAAGCCGTCTTCGGTGTCGCGCAAAGTCGCCAGCCGCGCTTTGGCGGTTTCGCCGAGCGGCGTTTTGTAGAGCAAGCAGGCAGGTCGAGTGACCGGCGCCGCGGCCGATGCGGCCGCGCAACTGGTGCAGCTGCGCGAGCCCGAAGCGCTCGGCATGCTCGACCACCATCACGGTTGCTTCCGGCACGTCGACGCCGACCTCGATCACCGTGGTGGCCACCAGCAACTGGGTTTCGCCCGACGGCAAAGCGCGCCATGGCGGCGTCCTTGTCGGCGCCCTTCATGCGGCCGTGCACCAGATCGACCTTGGCACCGAATTTCTTGCGCAATTCCTCGAAGCGAGCCTCGGCGGCGGCGAGGTCGATCTTTTCGGATTCCTCGACCAGCGGGCAGACCCAAAAGGCGCGCTGCCCGTCATGCGAGCGCGCGGCCGACCGCGTCCTCGACTTCCTCCAGCCGCGAGAGCGGAATGGTGCGGGTGTCGATCGGCTGGCGGCCGGCCGGCTTCTCGCGCAGTTCCGAGACGTCCATGTCGCCGAAAAAGGTCAGCACCAGCGTGCGCGGGATCGGCGTGGCGGTGAGCACCAGCACGTCCACCGCCTCGCCTTTCTGCGTGAGCGCGAGCCGCTGATGCACGCCGAAGCGGTGCTGTTCGTCGACCACGGCGAGCGCGAGATCGTGGAAGGCGACCGTCTCCTGAAACAGCGCGTGCGTGCCGATCAGCAGATCGATATCGCCGAGGGCGAGGCGATCGAGAATGGTCTCGCGCTCGCCGCCGCGCTCACGGCCGGTGAGGATGGCGACGCGGATGCCGGCCGCTTCCGCCAGCGGCGCGATGGTTTTCAGATGCTGGCGGGCGAGAATCTCGGTCGGCGCCATGAACGCCGCCTGACGCCCGGCCTCGATCACGGCGGCCGCCGCGATCAGCGCCACCACGGTCTTGCCGGAGCCGACATCGCCTTGCAGCAGCCGCAACATGCGCTGCGGCAAAGCGAGGTCGTTGATAATGTCGTCGACAGCCCTTTGTTGTGAGTGGGTGAGCGCATAGGGCAGCGCCTTCATGATGCGCGCGCGCAAGCGGCCCTCGCTCGCCGTGCCGCGGCCGGATTGCCGGCGCATATGCGCGCGCACCAGCGCGAGCGCCAATTGGCCGGCGAGCAATTCGTCATAGGCAAGCCGCGTCCAGGCCAGACTTTCGGGCAGCACATCGTGCGGCTCGTGTGGCCGGTGCAGATGGCGAAGCGCGTCGGCGAAGGCGGGAAAGCGCTCGCGCGAGGCCCAGGCCGCGTCCTGCCATTCGGGCAGCGCTGGGACGCGCGCGAGCGCGCCGTCCATCGCGCGCCGCACATTGCCGAGCGCCAGGCCTTCGGTCAGCGGATAGACCGGTTCGACCAGCGGCAGCGCGGCAAAGCCGGCCTCGTCCACCACGCGGTCGGGATGCACCATCTGCAACATGCCGTCGTAGAATTCGGCGGTGCCGGAGACGTAGCGCAATTTCGCCGACCGGCAGGAGTTTCTCCAAATAGTCCGGGCGCGCGCTGAAATAGGTCAATGTCAGCGTTGCCGGTCTCGTCGCTGGTGACGATGCGGTAGGGCGCGCGCGGACGGTGGCGCGGGGCCGGGCGATGCTCATCGACCGTGACCGCGACGGTGACGACCTGGCCTGGCCTGCACGTCGCGCAGTTTCGGCCGCGCGCGCCGGTCGATGGTGCCGGTCGGCAGGTGGAACAGCAGGTCGATGACGCGCGGGCCCTCGCGGTCGAGCAGCCGGGCATAGAGCTTTTCCAGCTTCGGCCCGATGCCGGGCAGGCTGGTCAGCGAGGCAAACAGCGGATTGAGCACGAGCGGCCGCATGGCAGGCATGCTGGCTTGCGCGCTTTACAGACGCAATGCGGCCTGTGCAAAGCGGGCGCTGACATTGCCGCCGAAGACCTTTATATAAACCCCGCCCGGCCCCGTCCGGGTTTTTGGCGTTGGAGAAACGATGAGCGAGATTTCGAGCGAGGGGCTGGATGCGCGGCGGCGCAAGCTGCTGTTTCGCTGCTGGCATCGCGGCATCCGCGAAATGGACCTGGTGCTCGGCCGCTTTGCCGACAGCGCGCTTGCGACATTCAGCGAGGCCGAGCTCGACGAGTTCGAGCGCTGGCTGGAGATTCCGGACCAGCAGATGTTCGCCTATGTGAACGGCGTGGAAGCGCTGCCGGCGGATCTCGACAGCCCGCTGTTCCGGCGGATGCGCGCCTTTAATCGCATCGGGCCGGCCCCGACGTGAGCGCGATGGCCAAATCGCCCGCCGAACTGCTGCGCGCCGGCAAGCCGCTGACCTTGTCGCAGGTGGCCGACGGCGCCGAAGGCTTGGTGCTCGCCGATCTCGCGCGCGCGGTGGCGGCGCGCGACAAGGCGCCGGCGATTTCGCTTTGCGTCGTCTGCCGCGACGGCCAGCGCATGGCGGCAATTGTCGCGCGCGCTGTCGTTCTTCGGGCCCGACATCCTGACGATGGAATTTCCGGCCTGGGATTGCCTGCCCTACGACCGCGTGTCGCCCAATGCCAGCACGGTGGCGCAGCGCATGACCGCGCTGTCGCGTCTGGCCCGCGTGAAAGGCCGCGACAGACCGTCGGTGCTGCTCACGACGGTCAACGCCGCGCTGCAGCGCGTGCCGGCGCGCGACTTTGTCGCCACGCATGCGCTCTCGGTCGCGCCCGGCAATGTCATCGGCATGGACGGCATCATCGAATGGCTGGAGCTCAACGGCTTTACCCGCGCCTCGACCGTGCGCGAGCCGGGCGACTACGCCGTGCGCGGCGGCATCCTCGATCTGTTCGCGCCCGGCATGGACCTGCCGGTGCGGCTCGATTTCTTCGGCGACGCGCTGGAGACGATCCGCACCTTCGATCCGGAGACGCAACGCAGCGAAGGCGAGCTGCGCGGGCTCGATCTGGTGCCGGTCGCGGAATTCCAGCTGATCACCGAAACCATCCGCCGCTTCCGCACCGGCTATGTCGCGCAATTCGGCGCCGCCACGCCCGACGATCTGCTCTACGAAGCGGTGAGCGAGGGCCGGCGCCATCCCGGCATGGAGCACTGGCTGCCGCTGTTCCACGACAAGCTGGAAACGCTGTTCGATTATCTGCCGGGAACGCCGCTGGCGCTCGAACATCTGGCCGAAGACGCCGCGCATGAGCGCTTGGCGCAGATCGCGGATTATTACGAAGCGCGCAAGCAGGCGCTGAGCGAGGGCGCGACGCCGCCCTACAAGCCGCTGCCGCCGGAGCGGCTTTATCTGTCGGAAAGCGAGTGGCGCGAGCGCCTGGAGGCGGAGCGGCTTGCGAAGCTGACGCCGTTCGCGGTGCCGGACGCCGAAGACGTGATCGATATCGGCGCGCGGGCCGGGCGCAATTTCGCCGCCGAGCGCGCCGAGCCGGGCGCCAATGTGTTCGAAGCGGTCGGCAAACACGTGCTGGCGCTGCAGGCCGCCGGCAAGCGCGTGGTGATCGCGCTGTGGAGCGAGGGCGCGCGCGAGCGCATGAGCCACGTGCTGGCCGACCACGGACTGCACAATCTGACGCCGGTCGGCTCATGGCCGCAGGCGCAAGGCTTGCCCAAGCCGGCCATCGCGCTCGCGGTGCTCGGCCTCGAGAGCGGTTTCGAGACGCAGGACGCGGCCGTCATCAGCGAGCAGGACATTCTCGGCGACCGGCTGGTGCGGCCGCGCCGCGCCATGCGGCGGGCGGAGAATTTCATCGCCGAGGTGACCAGCCTCGCGCCCGGCGATCTGGTCGTGCATGTCGATCACGGCATCGGCCGCTTCATCGGCTTGCAGCCGATCGAGGCGGCCGGCGCGCCGCATGACTGCCTCGAAATCCATTACGCCGAAGGCGCCAAGCTGTTCCTGCCGGTGGAGAACGTCGATCTGCTGTCGCGCTACGGCTCGGAGGAAACGGGCGTCGAGCTCGACCGGCTGGGCGGCGGCAACTGGCAGGCGCGCAAGGCGCGCATGAAGAGCCGCATCCGCGAGATCGCCGGCGAGCTGATCAAGATCGCGGCCGAGCGGCAGTTGCGCGAGGCGCCGCGGCTCACGGTCGGGCCGGGCGCCTATGACGAATTCTGCGCCGGTTTTCCCTACGAGGAGACCGACGACCAGCTGGCCGCCATCGATGCCACCATCGAGGATCTCGGCTCCGGCCGGCCGATGGACCGGCTGATCTGCGGCGACGTCGGCTTCGGCAAGACCGAAGTGGCGCTTGCGCGCGGCCTTCATCGCCGCGATCAGCGGCAAGCAGGTCGCAGTCGTCGTGCCGACCACGCTGCTGGCGCGCCAGCATTTCAAGACCTTCACCGAGCGCTTTCGCGGCTTCCCGGTGAATATCGCGCAGGCCTCGCGGCTGGTGCCGGCGGCCAAGCTCGCCGCGGTCAGGGCCGGCATCGCCGACGGCGCGCATCGACATCGTCATCGGCACCCATGCGCTGCTCGGCAAAAACATCAAGTTCAAGGACCTGGCGCTGCTGGTGGTGGACGAGGAGCAGCATTTCGGCGTCGCGCACAAGGAGAAGCTCAAGACGCTGCGCTCCGAAGTGCACGTGCTCACGCTGACCGCGACGCCGATCCCGCGCACCCTGCAGCTCGCGCTCACCGGCGTGCGCGATCTCTCGATCATCGCCTCGCCGCCGGTCGACCGCCTGGCGGTGCGCACCTTCGTGTCGCCGTTCGATCCGCTCACCGTGCGCGAAGCGCTGCTGCGCGAGAAATATCGCGGCGGCCAGGCGTTCTACGTGTGCCCGCGCATCGAGGATCTCGCCGGCGCCAAGGATTTCCTCGACAAGAATGTGCCGGAGGTGCGCGTCGCCGTCGCGCACGGGCAGATGCCGCCGACCGTGCTCGACGACATCATGTCGGCCTTCTACGACGGCAAATACGATGTGCTGCTGTCGACCACCATCATCGAATCCGGTCTCGACATTCCGACCGCCAATACCCTGATCGTGCACCGCGCCGACCGCTTCGGCCTGGCGCAGCTCTATCAACTGCGCGGCCGGGTCGGGCGCGCCAAGCTGCGCGCCTATGCGCTGTTCACGCTGCCGGCGCAGGGCAAGATCACCGCGCAGGCCGAGCGGCGGCTGAAGGTGCTGCAATCGCTCGACACGCTGGGCGCCGGCTTCCAGCTTGCCTCGCACGACCTCGACATTCGCGGCGCCGGCAATCTCCTGGGCGAGGAGCAATCCGGCCACATCAAGGAGGTCGGCTTCGAGCTCTACCAGCAGATGCTGGAAGAGGCGGTGATGAGCCTGAAGGCCGGCATCACCGCGCCGCTCGCCGACCGCTGGTCGCCGCAGATCACCATCGGCACGCCGGTGCTGATCCCGGAGGATTACGTCGCCGACCTGTCGGTGCGGCTCGCGCTTTACCGGCGGCTGGCCGAAATCGAGGACGAGCGCGAGATCGACGCGTTCGCCGCCGAGCTGGTCGACCGCTTCGGCAAGCTGCCGGGCGAGGTCGAGCATTTGTTGCAGGTGGTGGCGATCAAGGCGCTCTGCCGCCGTGCCAATGTCGAGAAGAGTCGAGGCGGGGCCGCGGGGCGTCGTGCTCGCCTTCCGCGACAATGTGTTTCCGAACCCGGACGGCTTGCTCGGCTATCATCCGCGAACAGGGTTCGGGCGTGCGCATGCGTAACGACCCGAAGAACGCCAAGACGCAGCAGCTTGTATTCTTCGAGGACTGGCAGCGGCCGGTCGAGCGGCTCAAAGGAACCGCCGCGATCTTGCGCCGATTGGTGTCGATCGCGGAGCAGGCCAAGGCGGCTTAGTGCGGCATCCGCAAGACGGGCTTGATCGTCTTGCCCGCCGCTGACTCCGCCGCCGCGCGGTTGATGTCGGCGAGATCGTAAAATGTGATCAGGCGCTCGACCGGAAAACGGCCGGCGGCGATGTGGTCGACCAACGTGGGGATGAACTGCTGCGGCACGCTGTCGCCCTGGATGACGCCGCGCACGGTTCGGCCGTTCTGCAGAAACGGCGTCTCGAACGAGACTTCGGTGCCCTTGCGCGCGCTGCCGAGCAGCACGCAGGTGCCGGCCGGCATCAGCGCATCGACCGCCTCGCGGAACACCGCCGCCAGCGCCGACGTCTCCAGCGAAAAACGCAGGCCGAGCCCGGTGATTGCCTTAATGTCGGCAACGACATCGCTGCGGCCGCCGTGGTTGATCGTGTGGGTTGCGCCCAGTTCGCGCGCGAGCTGCAAGACGATGCTCATGCACATCGACCGCGATGATCGGATCGCAGCCGGCGATCTTCGCCGCCATCAGCCCCGACAGCCCGACCGCGCCGACGCCGAACACCGCGAAACTGTCGCCGGGCGCGGGCTTCATCACATTGAGCACGGCGCCGGCGCCGGTCTGCCCGCCGCAGGCAAGCGGGCCGAGCGTCTCGATCGGCGCGTCGTTACGCACTTTCACCGCGAAGCGCTCATTGGCGATGGTGTAGTTGCCGAACGAGGACTGCTGGAAAAAGGCGCTGTAGACCGGCTTGCCGCCGTTTGAGTGCAGCGTGGAACCGTCGGCGCGCGTGCCATTCATCTTCAAGTCGAAGGCGGCGAGGCAATAGCTTTGCCGGTGCGTGCGGCAGTTCGCACACTCGCCGCACCAGGGGTAGGACATCACCACGTGGTCGCCGGGCTTGAACTGCGTGACGCCGCTGCCGACCGCGCGCACGATGCCGGCGCCTTCGTGGCCGAACACCGCCGGGTAGGGGGTCGAATAATAGCCGTCGCGGCCGTGCAGATCGGTCGCGCACATGCCGGAGGCCGCGACCTCGACCAGCAATTCGTCGGCGCGCGGGTCGGAGAGATCGAGCTGTTCGATGCCGAAGGCGCCGCCACGCTCGCGCACCACGGCGGCGGTGATCTTCATCGCGTCACGCTCGCTGTTATTCGGCCGCTTCGCGGCCTTGCGCCGCGCGTTCGATCGCCTCGGCGAGATATTCCGGCGCCTGCGCGCCAGACACCGCGAACTTGCCGCCGAAAATGAAGCAGGGCACGCCCTCGATGCCGGCCTCCTTGGCGGACTGCGCTTCCTGCTCGACCTGCGCCACGTCCTGGTCGCTTGCCAGCGCCGCGCCGACGGCTTCGCGGTCAAGCCCGATGTCGGCCGCCGCCTCAACCAGCACGGCGCGGTCGGTGAGGTCGGCGCCCGCGGTGAAATAAAGGTCCATCAGCTTCTGCTTCATCTCGGCCGCCTTGCCGATGCCGTCGGCCCAGCGGATCAGGCGGTGGCAGTCGAGCGTGTTGGGCTGGCGTTTCACTTTGTCGGACGCATAAGTGAGGCCTTCCTCCGCGGCCGCCGCCGAGACGCGCTGGGCGATGCCCTTGTAACGCTCGGGCGAGCCGAACTTGGTGGTGAGATAGTCCTCGCGCGCAATGCCCTCGCGCGGGATCCAGTCGTTGAGAAAGTAAGGATGCCAGTGCACCTCCACCGGCACGTCCGGCTTGAGCGCCAGCGCCTTTTCCAGGCGGCGCTTGCCGATGAAGCACCAGGGGCAGACCACGTCGGAGACGACGTCGATGCGGACGGGCGTTGGGTCGGGCATGGCTGAACTCCTGTCGGAGCTAACCTATGCCTCGCTTTATTCGGCTGCAACAGCCCTTGAGCCCATCACGCGGATCATCAGGCTGTCGAGCGTGTCGGCGTTTTTGAGCGTCGCCAGCGTGACATTGGCGGTGACGGTGCCGTGCGGGGAAACGGCATTCTTGAGGCTCGCCGCGATGCGGCGCGCCACCACATGCGCGCTGCGCAGATCGGTCTGGGTGAAGACGACGAGAATCGCGCCGTCGTCCTCGGCGGTGGCAAAATCGATGTCGCGGATGAGACGGGTCACCAGCCGGGCGCGGTCGAGGCCGGCGCGCTCGTCCTGCGCGCCATCAAAGGAGAAGCGCGCGATCGACAGCGCCTGACTGCGCTCGCTCGCTTCGGCGATGGCCTTGGACAAATCGCGAAAGAAACAATCGCGGGTGAGCAGGCCGGTGCGCGGGTCGAACATGCCGTCGGCGTCGAGCGATTTGAGCATTCGTTTGAGCCGGGCCTCGAAGGCGTGCATGCGCACCAGCGGCACCATGCGCGCGACGAGACGGGCGGGATCGGCGTCGACGTGATCGATATTGGGCAGCGCGTCGGCGAAATCGGGCGGCGCTTCGCCGATCACCGCCACCGGAATGTCGCGGAAGCGGGCGTCCTGCGCCAGCAGCGTCAGGAAAGCCTCCACCATGCGCGGCGAAAACCCGTCGCCGACCACGATGCCGTCGATGTCGCGCGTAGCGAGATGCTTGGCGGCGGTCTCCACGCTCAAGCCGCCCAGCATTTTGACCCGTTCGCCGATGGCCACGCTGAGCGCGGGATAAAGCGGGCCGCGTCCGGCGATCAGCACGGTGGCGTCGTCCAGCGCGTCGCCGACCGGCAGCGCCGGCAGTTTGCCGCCATGCGAGGCGAACATTTCGATCCGGCGCAGCACCGTGGCGTGCAGCGCGCGCACGCGCATCGCCGATTGCAGGCGCGCGATCAGCCGCTCGACCGGCAAGCCGGCATCGGCCGGCAGCGCCACCGGGATGGCGGCTTCAAGCGCGCCCTGCGCCAACGCGATGGCCGGCACGATCGGGCCGCTGGCGGTGGCGATTTGCAGACAGAGCATGCGGGCGGAGGTTTCGCTCTTCGGCGCGCCCGGCTCGGCGATCACGACGGCGGCCGGCTTGACCGCGACGAAGGCGGTCGGCGCGTCGGCCCAATTCGCTTCGACGATCGGGAAGGCGCCTGCGGCGCTGAGCGCCTGCGTGAGGTCGGTCGCCGGATTTTCCGCGACCACGATGATCGGACCTTGCAGCGACATGGGGTACGCAACGCCACCAATAAGGAGCCGCGACCTTACCGGCGGGGCTGTTAATACCCCGTCAACGAAACGGACAATCAGGCGGCGCCGACACGGAGGTGACGGCGAAAGGCACCGGCAATCAAGGGATTGAGGCCGCGCGCCTGCAGGGCTGCGATGAGCGCCAGCGGGTCCGCGCTGCGCCCCGCCAAGTGCCCGCCGAGCAGGCCGTTCGGCACCGCCATGATGGCCGCCGCCGGGTCGGCCTCGGCAATCAGCGCATCGACGGCCGCCTGCGCGAAGCGATAGCCGCCGACCGTGGTGATGCCTGCGGGCGCTCCGGTGATGGCGAGGGCGTCGCCGTCGACCACGCAGGTGAAGCCGGTATCGATGAAACCATCCGGCGCGAGCGGCTCGCCGGCTGGGAAAAGTCGCGCCGGCACCATGGGGCCGCGCAGCGCCACGGTGCCGCCGCGCGTGCGCGCGGTTTCGAGCACGCTGACCGCGCCGGCTGCGCCACGCGGCGTGCTGATGAGGCCGCAGGGGATCGGCGCCGGCTTGCCGTCGGCGGCAGCGCTTGCCGGCAACCAGGCCGGTTTCGCCGAACGCCGCCACATCGATCACCGTCGCCGCGCGATACCACGGCGCGCAAGCGGCGAGCCGTTCGGGCGCGCGCCAGAGCGCAACGATGGTCTTAAACGCGAGCAGCTGGCCCGCTTCCGCCAGCGGTGCCAGCGCCGGGCCCGGCAGTATCAGCACGGCATCGCTCAGCGCCTCGCATTGCGCCCCGAGCGCGTTCGGATCGCAGCCGTGATGCAGCGCCAAGGTGCCACCGGACAGCAACCAGGGCAGCACGCTCAACGCGAGGCCGGCAAACGAAGCTGACGGGATGGCCGACAGAATATTGGCCTGCTGCGCGAGCGCGGCTTCCAGAAAAACGCCGAGCCCGCCGGCGACAAGTTGCGCGGCATTGCGGGCGACCGGCACGATGCCGGAACCGGTGACTTCGAAGGTGACGACCGCGACATGCGCGGCCGCCGGCCCCGGCCGCACGGCTGCGTGCATGAAATCGGAAGCGTCCGGCGCGAACACGTCGTCGAGCGGAACGACGCCGTCCGGCAGATCGCGCCCGAAAGCGCAAACGTGGCGGATGGGAAACAGCTCGGCCGCCGCCAGCATCGCGGTCTTGGCCGGCTGCGCGGAGCCTGCGCGCGCGCAGGCGACGATCGCCTTGGCGCCGGTACCGCGCAGCGCGGCGACGATCTCCTGCTGCCGCCAGAGCAGCGGCAAGGGCGCCGCGATCATGCCGGCGCGCAGCACGCCGAGCAGCGCGATCGCGCTTTCGACGGTGTTGGGCAGTTGCAGAGCGACCACCGCGTCGGTCTTGAGGCCGAGCCCGTGCAGCCGCGCGGCCAGCGCCGAGATGGCGCGGTCGGCTTCGGCATAAGTCAGTTGGCGCGGCGCGCCGTCGGTGAAGCTTGCGCGGTTGGGCGGATCGCTGAGCGCAAGCGCCTGCGGCGCGCGCACGCCGGCGCGGCGGAACAGCTCATCGAGCGTGGCCCCAGTCGCCGTTTTGTCGCCGTCAAGGATCATGGCGCTCTCCTCATGAGCGGGCGTCCTGGTGCCACCAGGTTTCCGGCAGATAGCCGAACAGCGAGGTGCGTGTCGGATGCTTGATGCGCGTCCAGCGCGCGATCCATTGCACCGGCGGATAATAAAGCGGGATGACGTAGAAGCCCGACAACAGCACGCGGTCGAGCGCGCGCACGGCGGCGACGAAATCCTCGCGTGCGGTGGCGGCGAGCAGCGCCGCGATCATGGCATCGACCGCCTTCGACTTGACGCCCATGTAATTGCGGCTGCCTTGCTGGTCCGCCGCCTCCGAGCTCCAATAGAACAGCTGCTCGTTGCCGGGCGAAAGCGACTGCTCCCAGTGATATTCGGTCATGTCGAAGTCGTAGCTGAGCAGGCGGTGCTCGAATTGGGTGCCGTCGACATTGCGCACCAGCGCGGTGATGCCGGCGCGCTTGAGACTGTGCGCATAAGCGAGCGACAGCCGCTCCTGGTCGCGCGTGGTGGTGAGGATCTCGAACGACAGCGGCCGTCCGCTCGCCAGATGGACAAGCCGCGTGCCGTCGAGCGCATAGCCCGCCTGCTTGAACAGTTCGAAGGCGCGGCGCAGGCCGGCGCGGTCGCGGCCGGAGCCGTCGGTCTTGGGCGGCGTCCATTGTGCCCTCCATGATGTCGGCGCGCACGACGCCGGGAAACGGCGTCGAGCAATTCGCGCTCGCGCGCATTGGCAGGCTGGCCGTGCGCGGACAGATCGCAGCCGTCGAAATAACTGGCGGTGCGCTTGTAGAGATCGAAGAAATAAGTGTGGTTGATCCATTCGAAGTCGAACAAATGCAGCAGCGCCTCGCGCACGCGCACATCGGCGAACATCGGCCGCCTTGTGTTGAACACCAGGCCCTGCATGCCCTTGGGCAGCCCGTAGGGGAATTCCTCCTTGACCACGCGGCCCGTCCGCAGCGCCGGAAAATTATAGGCCGTCTGCCAACGGCCGGGATCGGTTTCGGCGCGCACGTCGTAGAGGCCCTTCTTGAACGCCTCGAAATGCGTGTTGCCGTCGCGGTAATAGTCGTAGCGGATGGTGTCGAAATTCCATGAGCCGCGGTTGATCGGCAGCTCGCGGCCCCAATAATTCTTGTTGCGCGTGAAGGTAACGCGGCGGCCCGGCCGCACGTCGGTGACGCTGTAGGGTCCGCTGCCGAGCGGCGCAACGAAGCTGGTGTCCTCGAACGTGTCGGGATTGATCGCGTGCTCGGCCAGCACCGGCATCAATCCGATGATCAGCGGCAATTCGCGGTCGTCGGAGCCGGCGAGATCGAAGCGCACGCCGTGTTCGCCGACCACGTCCGCCTTCACCACCTTGGCGTAGTAGATGCGGAAATTCGGCCGGCCTTTGTCGCGCAACAGCTGCCAGGAAAAAATCACGTCCGCGGGCGTCACCGGCTTGCCGTCGGAAAAGCGCGCCGCCTTGTTGATCGTGAAGGTGACTACGCTGCGCGCGGCGTCGGTCGTGACGCTGTCGGCAATGAGCCCGTAGAGCGTGAACGGCTCGTCATAGCCGCGCGCCAGCAGGCTCTCGATGATGTAGCTGCGGATATTGGCGGCGGGCAGGCCCTTGACGATGAAGGGATTGAGGCAGTCGAAGGTGCCGAGCACGCCTTGCACCAGCGTGCCGCCTTTGGGCGCGGCCGGATCGGCGTAGCTCGGGTGAGTGAAGTTCGGCGCCCAGGCGGGCTCGCCATGCATGGCGATGGCGTGGGCGGTTGGCTGCGCGCGCGCGGGCCAAACCGTCAAACCCGCGGCGGCGGCCAGCCCGCCGTGCAGAACCGCGCGGCGCGAGGGCGCGCCTTGCGTCAATGCGCGCAGGTTGAACGGCGGCGTGAGAGTTTGAATGCGATTCGCTCCGATTTAGCGCGAATTTATCACGTGGGCGGCGGCCGCGCCCGGCCCGTAGTTTTGATGCATTCGTGGCTTTATTGCAGGCGCGAATTCGGCTATCAGGCAACGGACGAAAGTCACGCTCCCGCCGTATTTGACACGGAGAGAGCCGATCAAAGAGGCGACCGTCCAGGCGGGCGCAGGACCGCCGGCGGGGACAACAAGGGACCAGTTTGCAATGGATTATCGGATCGCATCGGCCCGGCCGCTGGGCCGGGCGCTGACAGCCACATTGGCCGCCTTCGCCCTGGCAGCGGCGGCGTTTTGCCTGGCGCAGGGCGCTCTGGCGCAAACCAAGAAGCCGGCGGCCAAGCCCGCGCCTGCTGCCAAGCCCGCCCCGCAACAGCAGGCGCAACCGCAGCAGCAAGAGGCCGCGCAAGGTCAGCCGCAGCTCATGTATTCGCCCTGGACGAAGATATGCAACAAAAATGCGGCGACCAACAACAAGCAACTCTGCGTCGTGATGAAAGACGGTCGGCTGGAAAACGGCATGCCCGTCGCAATGGCACAACTGATCGAGCCGGAAGGCCTGCCGAAAATGTTGCGTATCATAGTGCCGTTGGGAATGCAGATTCAGCCAGGCACACGGGTCATTATCGATCAAGGCGCAACCAGTCTCCGCCCAATACAACATGTGTTTCCCGGTCGGCTGCCAGTCAGACTATCCCGTCACCGAAGATATGATTAAGCAAATGAAGAAAGGTAAGACGCTCACGCTGCAGGCTATCAATATGCAAAACGCGCCGATCAGCCTGCCGCTGCCGCTTACCGATTTCGCCAAGGCCTATGACGGGCCGGCGACCGATCCGAAGGTGGTCGAGGAGCAGCAGCGCAAATTGCAGTCCGAGCTTCAGAAGAAGGCGGAAGAGGCGCGCAAGAAGCTGGAGCAACAGCAGCCGGCGCAAGCCGCGCCCGCGCCGAAGTAGTAACGCGCGAGCCGAAACACAATTGACGAAAGGCGCGGCTCAAGGGCCGCGCCTTTTTCGTGCGCGCCGATCAATTGTACTGGCTGTTGCGCGGGCGGTAGCTGCCGCTCTCGTCGCGCTCGAACACTTCGGCCACCTGCGGATGGCGCACCGGCGCGCCGGAGGTGTCGGGCAGAAGGTTCTGCTCGGAGACATAGGCGATGTATTCGCTCTCATCGTTCTCCGCGAACAAATGATAGAACGGCTGATCCTTGCGCGGGCGGATTTCGGCCGGGATCGCCTGCCACCATTCCTCGGTATTGGCGAATTCCGGATCGATGTCGAACACCACGCCGCGGAACGAGAACAGCCGGTGCTTGACCACTTGGCCGAGCTGGTATTTGGCGTTGCGCATTTTGCTCGTGCTCGTCATGCAAGCCACATAATGCATCCGCCCGGCATTAGCCAGCCTTAAAGCCCGTAGCGCGTAGCCATCGCCGGATCCTTGGCCGCCACCAGTCTGGCGAGGTCGAGCAGCACTTTGGCCTGCTTCCAGGTGGCGTCGTCCTGCATCTTGCCGTCAATCATGACCGCGCCGGCGCCGTCCGGCATGGCGGCGACGATTTTCTTGGCGAAGGCGACTTCCGCCGGATCGGGCGAGAACACCGTCTTGGCGATGTCGATCTGCGAGGGGTGCAGCGACCAGGCGCCGAGGCAGCCCATGAGGAAGGCGTTGCGGAATTGCACCTCGCAAGCGGCGACGTCGGAAAAATCGCCGAACGGTCCGTAGAACGGCTTGATGCCGGCGGCGGCGCAGGCGTCCACCATTTTCGCAATCGTGTAGTGCCAGAGATCCTGCTGGAAGGCCGAGCGCGGTCCGTCACCTTGCGCATCGGCCAGCACCTTGTATTCCGGATGGCCGCCGCCCACGCGCGTCGTCTTCATGGCGCGCGAGGCGGCAAGATCGGCAGGCCCGAGGCTCATGCCGTGCATGCGCGGGGAGGCGGCCGCGATCGCCTCCACATTATTGACGCCTTGCGCGGTCTCCAGGATAGCGTGGATCAGGATCGGCTTCTTGATGGCATGGCGCGCTTCGAGCTGCGCCAGCAGCTGGTCGAGATAGTGAATGTCCCAGGCGCCGTCCACTTTCGGCAACATGATCACGTCGAGCTTGTTGCCAACCGCCGCCACGATCTCGGTGACGTCGTCGAGCGCCCAAGGCGAATTGAGCGCATTGATGCGCGTCCACAGGCCGGTGTCGCCGAAGTCGACGCTCTTTGCCATTTGGATGAAGCCTGCGCGCGCGGCCTCCTTGGCGTCGACCGGGATCGCATCCTCCAGATTGCCGAGCACCACGTCCACTTGCCGGACCAGTTCGGGCACCTTGGCGCGCACTTTTTCATTGTGCGGCGGCACGAAATGGATCATGCGCTCCAGCCGCACCGGCAATTCGCGCAACGGGGCGGGCGCGCCGATGGCAAGCGGCTGATAGAACTGACGGGGAGGCTTCACGGGGTCTGGTCCTTCCAAAACGCTTGTGCGCCGTTTAGAGCAATGCAAAGCCCGCGCCAAGTGGGGCAAAAGTGGGCCGCGCCCGGAGCCGACGGATGATCGACGTCATCAATCTTGCCTTGCCGTTTTTCGGCCTGATCTTCATCGGTTTTGCCTGCGGCCGCATCAAGCAGATCCCCGATACCGCGCTGGCCTGGATGAATTTCTTCATCGTCTATGTGGCGCTGCCGGCGCTGTTCTACCGCATCCTGGCCAAGACGCCGCTCGATCAGCTCGCCCAGGTCGACTTCATCTTCGCCACCACGCTGGCGACCTTCTGGGCATTCTCGATCTCGTTTGCCATCGGCATGACGATCCGCAAAGGCAATATCGCGGAATTGACCATCGCGGGCCTGGCCGGTGGCTACGGCAATATCGGCTATATGGGCCCTGGCCTGGCGCTGGCGACGCTCGGGCCGCAGGCGGCGGTGCCGGTGGCGCTGATTTTCTGTTTCGACAACATCATCCTGTTCACCATGGTGCCGTTCCTGATGGCGCTCGCCCAGCCGCGTCCGATGAGCATCCCCGCGATCGCGGTCGAAGTCTTGCGGCGGGTCGCCGGCCATCCGCTGATCATCGCCAGCGCGCTCGGCGTTGTGTCGGCCGCGCTGCATTTCGAGCCGCCGGTCGCGATCGAACGGTTGATGCAGTTCCTGCAGAACGCGGCCGCGCCCTGCGCGCTGTTCGCGCTCGGCGTCACCGTGGCGCTGCGGCCGCTCAAGTCGATGCCGTGGGAGGTGCCTCCGCTCGCCGCAGTGAAGCTCGCGCTGCACCCGGTGCTGGTGTTTCTGCTGCTGTCGCTGTTCGGGCCTTTCGATCAGATCTGGGTCTACACCGCGGTGCTGATGGCGGCGCTGCCGCCGGCGCTCAACGTTTTCGTGTTCGCGCGGCAATACGACGCCTGGGTCGAGCAGGCCTCGAGCGCGGTGCTGATCGGCACGCTGGTGTCCGTGGTCACGCTCACCAGCGTGATGTGGATGGTCAAGAGCGGGAGTTTGCCGGCGCTGCTGTTCCGCTAAAGCGCGTCCCGGTGCATCTGCCGCGGCGCGCTGCTGCGCGGCGCCACGCCCTCGCGCATCAGCGCGCGGCGCAAGGGCCCGATGCGATCGAGCAGATAAAGTCCGAGCCCGCGCGCGCCCTGAACGGGCAGAAAATCGCTGAGCAGCGTGCGGTTGAGCAGATCGACGGCAAAGGTGCGGCTGCCGATATCGGCGCGCCGCATCTTGTCGTAAGCGGCAAGCACGTCGATGCCGCCGATGTCGCGGCCGTCGCGCCGCGCCGCGGCCGCGAGTTCGCCGATGCAGGATGCGTCGCGCAAGCCGAGATTGAGCCCCTGCGCGCCGATCGGCGGGATGACATGGGCGGCCTCGCCGACAAGAACGATGCGGTTGGCGGCGAAGCGCCGGGCGTTGGCGCGGGTGAGTGGAAAGCGCCCGCGCCCGGGCTCGACCGCGATCTTGCCGAGGATCGAATGCGAGGCGTGCTCGATCGCGTCGGAGAGCTCGGCGTCGTCGAGCGCGGCGAGGTCATCGGCGTCGGCCGGATCGCGCACCCAGACCAGACTCGAGCGCTGGCCCGGCAAAGGCACCAGCGTGAACGGACCGCTCGGCGTGTGGAATTCGGTGGAAGTGTCGCGATGCGGGCGCGAATGTTTCAGGCACAGCGTGAGTGCGATTTGCGGATACTCATGCTCCACGATACCGATGCCGGCGGCGTCGCGGCAGAGCGAGCGCCGCCCATCGGCGCCGACCACCAGCGGCGCCTGCAAATTCTCGCCGCTCTTGAGGGCGACAGTGGCGGCGCGCTCGTGCGGCGCGACGCGAAGCACTTCGTCGTCCACCATGCGCAAATTGGGAAACATGCGGGCGCGCCGGTCGAGCGCCTCGACCAGATGGCGGTTCTCGATATTATAGCCGAAGGCCTCGAGCCCGATCTCGCCGGCTTCGAACTTCACTTCCGGCGCGCGCCACAGCCGGCCGGTGTCGTCCACGATGCGCATCACGCGCAAAGGAGCGGCTTGCGCCGCGCAAAGGTCCCAAACGCCGAGGGCGGAGAGTGCCGTGACGGACCCGGCGAGCAAAGTGGTGGTGCGGTTGTCGGCGGGTGAGGGCCGCTTTCCGGCCAGCACGGTCTCGATGCCGCCGGCGGCAAGCGCGATCGCCGCGGTCAGGCCCGCCGGGCCGCCGCCGACCACGATTGCGCTGGCCGTTTTGTCCGACATCAATTCGTCCGCTCATGTTTACGGGTAACGAAATAGCACCTGCCGCCACGATGCGCTATGTGGTCACAATGAGCAAAGCCGCCGAGCACGATTTCAGCCATCTACCGCCTGCCGCCGCTCGGCTGGGCGCGGCATTCGCGCGGCCGAAGCTCGTCGCCATTGCCTGCGTCGTCGCGCTGGCGGCGCTCGGCTGGCTCTACCTCGCGCTGCTGATCGCCCGTATGGGCGGCGAACTCGGCGCGCTCGGCCCCGGCATGGCTGCGCTCGATCTTGTGCCGCGCGCCATCGCGGTGCTGTGCCGGCCGACCTTCGGTCTCGGCATGCCGGAGGGCGCCTGGGGCGTCGGCAGCTTCGCAGTGGTTGTGCTCATGTGGGCGGCCATGGTGCTCGCCATGATGCTGCCGAGCGCGGGTCCCATGATCCTCACTTATGCCGAAATCGCCGATACCGCCGCGCGCAAAGGCGAGCGCATCGTCTCGCCGTTCATGATCGCGGCCGGCTATACCGTGGTCTGGCTCGGTTTCGCGGCAGCCGCCAGCTTTGCGCAATTTGTCGTCACGCGCGCGGGCCTCATCGACACCGGCATGGCTTCCACAAGTGCGTTGTTTTCCGGCGCGATCTTCATCGGCGCCGGGCTCTACCAGTTTTCCGCGCTCAAGCACGCCTGCCTCAGGCAATGCCGCCAACCGTTCCCGTTCTTTTTTGCCCATTGGGAGACGACGCCGCGCGGCGTGTTCCGGCTCGGCCTCAAACAGGGCCTCTATTGCCTCGGCTGCTGCTGGGCGATGATGCTGGTGATGTTCGCGGTCGGCGTCATGAACGTGATCTGGATGGCGGCGCTCGGCATCGTGATGACGCTGGAGAAGATCGGCAGCGGCGACCGCTTGACCTACGGCCTCGGCGCCGCGCTGATCGCCGTCGGCGTCGCCTTCGTGCTGGTGTCGTTCGCGACCCATTGGCCGCCGCCGGGGATTTGAGCTAGAAACTTGAGAAAAGCCGGGAGTGACAATTGACCGAAGCGTGGACCCTGAAAGGCGAGATGGCGCTGTCGTGCAGTTGCACGGTGTTTTGCCCCTGCGTGATCTCGCTCGGCAATCACCCGCCGACCGAAGAGCGCTGTCAGACCTGGGCCGGCATCCGCATCGACGACGGGCATTTCGACACTGTCGATCTCTCCGGCATCAAAGTCGGCCTGATGATGGACCTGCCCGGCATCATGGCGCGCGGCAACTGGACCGCGGCGCTGTTCGTGGACGACAAGGCGCCGATCCAGGCGGTGAAGGGGTTGACCCGCATCTTCACCGGCCGCGTCGGCGGCACAACGCATCTGCTCTCGATCCTGGTCGGGCAATTTCTCGGCGTGCACCAGGTGCCGATCACTTACGAGACGCAAGGCGACACCCGCATCATCAGCCTCGAAAAATATGGCGGCGGAGCGATCACGCCGGTGCCCGGCAAGCAGAAGGGCGAGAACGTCGTGATCCGCAACAGCGAATATTGGATCGGCCCGGACGTCATCGTCTCGCGCGCCGACAAGTCGCGTTTCCGCGGCTTCGGACGCAACTGGAATCTGGCGGGCCGTTCGGCCGAGATCGTCAAGCTCGATTGGGGCAACAGCTAAGTGAGCGGCCTCATCACGCTGCGCGCTTTCGCCGTGCACGTGCTCACCGCGAGCGGGGCGGCGCTGGCGCTGCTGGCGCTGGTATTCGCGACCGGCGGCCTGTGGGAGGCGATGTTCATCACGCTCGGCGTCGCGTTGATCGTGGACAGCGCGGACGGGCCGCTGGCGCGCCGATTCAATATTGCCGAAGTGCTGCCGCGCTGGTCGGGCGAGACGCTCGATCTGGTGGTCGATTTCGTCACCTATGTGTTCGTGCCGGCCTACGCGATTGCGGCGGGCGGGCTATTGCCGCTGGCTTTCACCCTTCCGGCCGGCATCGTCGTGGTCGTCAGCGGGGCGCTCTATTTCGCCGACCGCAGCATGAAGACGTCCGACAATTATTTTCGAGGTTTTCCCGCCTTGTGGAATCTCGCCGCGTTTTATCTGTTCGTGTTCGAGCCGGCGCCATGGCTCGCCTTGGCCATGGTCGTCGTGCTCGCGGCTTTGAGTTTTGCGCCGTTCAAGTTCCTGCATCCGCTGCGCGTCAAACGTTTGCGCGCGCTCAACATTGCTTTGTTGGTGACCTGGGCTGTGTTGGCGTTCGTCGCCGTCGTCGATAATCTTTCGCCCGGGCCTTACGTGACCTGGCCGCTGGCGCTGATTGCGATCTATTTCTTCGCGGCCGGGCTGTTGCCGCGGCCGGCCTGACAGGAGCTTTGCATGGCGCGACCGGTCCTTCTTATCGCCGGCGGCAGCCGCGGCATCGGCGCGTCGACCGCGCGGCTTGCGGGCGAGCGCGGCTATGACGTCGCGGTCATTTACAAAGGCAACGCCAAGGCCGCCGCCAGCGTGGTCGACGGCGGTGAAGACAATCCGGCAGCAAGGCGGTCGCGCTGCAGGGCGACATGAGCGTCGAGGCCGACATCGTGCGGGTGTTCGATGAGGCGGCCCGCGCGCTCGGGCCGATCACACATTTCGTGCACAGTGCCGGCATCATCGGCAAAATGTCGCGGCTCGCCGACGCGCCGGCCGAGATGCTGCGCGACGTTATCGACGTCAATCTTTACGGCGGCATTCTGTGCGCGCGCGAGGCGGTCCGGCGCATGTCCACCGCGAGAGGGGGGTCGGGCGGAGCGATCGTGCTGATCTCCTCGATAGCCGCTGTGACCAGCGGCGCCGGCGAATACATCTTTTACGCCGCCGCCAAGGCCGGAATCGACGCGCTCGTCGTCGGCCTCGCGCGCGAGATGGCGAAGGAGGGCGTTCGCGTCAACGCCGTGCGCCCGGGGCCGACCGATACCGAGATCCACGAGCCCGGGCGGCTCGCGCGGGTGACACCGATGCTGCCCATGGGCCGGCCGGGCAAGCCCGACGAGATCGCCGAGGCGATCCTGTTTCTGCTCTCGGATGCCGCCTCTTACGTTTCCGGCAGCGTGCTCAACGTCTCCGGCGGGCGCTAGTGGGCAGGTTTACGCCTTGCGCTCCGCGCTTGGCTGCCTATGATCGCGGCCGAAATCCGAAAAACATGCAAGTTCAGTCAAGGGAGTGAATCATGGTCGCGGCAGTGCGCGTACATAAACACGGCGGTCCCGAGGTCCTGACCTACGAGGATGTCAACATCCCGGCGCCGGGACAGGGCCAGATCAAGATCAAAACGCATGCCGCCGGCATCAATTTCATCGATACCTATTTCCGCATGGGCATGTATCCCGCGCCGGCCGGCATGCCGTTCATCGCCGGCAATGAGAGCGCCGGTGATGTCATCGCGGTCGGGCCTGGCGTCACCGACCTGAAAGTGGGCGACCGCGTCGCCTATGTCGGCCCGCTCGGCGGCTATGCGGCCGAACGCGTGATGGCGGCGGACCGCACCGTGAAGCTGCCCGACAATATCAGCTACGAGCAGGCCGCCGGCATGATGCTCAAGGGCATGACCGCGCAATATCTGGTCAACCGCACCTTCAAGGTGACCAAGGGCTCGATCGTGCTGATGCACGCGGCGGCCGGCGGCGTCGGCTTGATCCTCTGCCAATGGGCCAATCATCTCGGCGCCACGGTGATCGGCACCGTCGGCTCCAAGGACAAGGCCGAAATCGCCAAGAAGAACGGCTGCCATCACACCATCCTCTATCGCGACGAGGACTTCGTGGCGAAGGTGAAGGACATCACCAGCGGCAAATTGTGCGACGTGGTCTATGACGGCATCGGCAAGACCACGTTTCCGGCCTCGCTCGATTGCCTGCGGCCGCTCGGCTATTTCGTGTCGTTCGGCTCGGCCTCAGGCCAGATCGACGCCTTCAACATCAACATCCTGCAAGCCAAGGGCTCGCTGTTCGCCACGCGGCCGACGCTCAACAACTACGTCGCCAAGCGCGACGATCTGGTGGCCTGCGCCAAGGATCTGTTCGAGAAGGTCGGCTCCGGCGCGGTGAAGATTCCGGTCAACCAGACCTACAAGCTCAAGGACGCGCAGAAGGCGCACAAGGACCTGGAAGGCCGCGACACCACCGGCTCGTCGATCCTGGTTCCGTAATTTGCGAATTGGTCGGCCCGGCCGTACGCCTTGGCGGCGTGCGGCCGAACCGTTTTGAAGGCGCGCCATGACCACCGATCCGCAACCTTGGGGGCGCTGGGCGACGTTCGGCCTCGGGCTCGTCGCGATGCTGGGCGGGCAAGCGGCCGCGCTGGTGGCTCTGGCCTGGTGGTTCGGACGCGGCATCGTGCAGATGCCGGACTTCAGCGGCGACGGCGTCGCGGTCACCATCGTCATCTTCGTGTCGATCCCGGTGCAGTTGGTGCTGCTCATCCTGATGGTGCAGCGTCCGGGCGCCAGCGTGGCCGACTATCTCGGGCTGAAATGGCCGAGCCGCGGCGAGCTGATGTTCGGGATCGCCGCCACCGTGGCGCTGATCATCGCCGGCAATGCACTGAGCTGGCTGCTCGGCAAATTCATCGTCACCTCGTTCCAGCTCGACATCTACCGCACGGCGGCCGCCGCCGGCTGGTTGCCGCTCTTGTGGCTTGCCGTCGTCGTGGTGACGCCGATCGGCGAGGAGAGCTTGTTCCGCGGTTTCCTGTTTCGCGGCTGGCTGCGTCGCCCGCGCGACGTCTGGCCGGTGATCGCACTCACGGCGTTTCTATGGGCGATCGTGCACGTGCAATACGACTGGTACATCATCGCTCAGGTATTCTGCTTCGGCGTGCTGCTCGGCTGGCTGCGCTGGGCCACCGGCTCTACCATCCTCACCATGCTGATGCATGCGCTGATCAATTTCGAGGGCATGCTGGAAACCCTCATCAGCCTGCGTCACTGATCACAGATGCGCGGCGATGCGCGCGAAAGCCGGATGCTGGGTGATGCCGGCCGGCAGCCGCGGCAGTCCGATCACGTCGACGCCGCCGGAGAAGCGCGCGATGCTGGCAACCGTGTCATCGAGCTCGACCGGATTGCGCTCGCTCTCGCTCACCACGATGGCCGCGATCGTGAGCTTGCGCTGCGCCAGCACGTCGAGCGCCGTCAATGTGTGGCTGATGGTGCCGAGATAGCCGCCGACCACCAGCAGCAGCGGGATGTCGAGCGCCGCCATCCAATCGAGCACCGTGCGCCTGGCGTCGAGCGGCACCATGATGCCGCCGACGCCCTCGATGAAGAGGATGCCGTTGTTGCGCTCGATCGCCGCGCGGCTGAAAGCGACCAGCTCATCGAACGCGATGCTGCGTCCTTCGCGCGCGGCGGCGAGATCGGGCGACAGCGGCGCGCGGAAGCGCCAGGGCGTGACGGCGGCGATTTCATCGGCCGAAACCGAACGACCAAGTGCGCCGAGCAGCACCGCTGGATCGCTGGTCTCGACCACGGAGGAATCGTAGCCGCTCACCACCGGCTTGAGCGCGGCGACCCTCTGGTTGGAGCCGCGCAGATAGCGGATCAGCCCGGCGGTGACGAAGGTCTTGCCGACATCGGTTCCGGTCGAGGTGACGAAATAGGCGGCCACGATTCAGGCCGCCAACACTTTATCGCGCACGATCGTGGCGAGGCGCGCGATCTGATCGTCGGGATGCTGTGCCGTGAAAGTCAGGCGCAGACGTGCGGTGCCGGCGCGGCAACCGTGGGCGGGCGGATGGCGGCGACTAGAAATCCTTCGCCGGCGAGCAGGCGCGAGGCGGCGAGCGTGTCCTGCTCATCGCCGATGACCACCGGCACGATCGGGCTTTGCGCCGTGGGCAGGCCGGCGGCTTGCGTGAAGGCTTTCGCCTTTTGCACCGGCAGCGCGGCATAACCCGGCTCGCGCTCGATCACATCGAGCGCGGCGATGCTGGCTGCGACGATCGCGGGCGGCAGGCCGGTCGAATAAATCAAAGTGCGCGCGCGGTTGCGCATCAGCTCGATCACCGGCGCCGAGGCGCAGAGATAGCCGCCATAGGCGCCGACCGCTTTCGACAGCGTGCCCATTTGCAGCGGAATGGGAATACGCGCGTTGCCGACAAACGACGAGCCGCGCCCGCCGCCGACCACGCCGAGGCCGTGGGCGTCGTCCGACATCAGCCATGCGTCGTACTCGTTCGCGAGCGACAGCAAATCGGCAAGCGGCGCGAGATCGCCGTCCATGGAGAACACGCCGTCGGTCGCGATCAGTGCATGGTCGTGCTCGGCGCGGTGCGCGGCGAGAAGTTCGCGGGCATGCGCGACGTCGTTGTGCCGGAACGTCAGCACATGCCCGCGCGACAATTGCGCGCCGGCATAGATGCAGGCATGCGACAGCTCGTCCACCAGCACCAGCCCGTCGCGGCCGATCAGCACCGGGATGATGCCGGCATTGGCGAGATAGCCGGAGCCGAACACAACGGCCGATTCCGTCTGCTTGATGCGGGCGAGGCGCGTTTCCAGTTCGGCGTAGAGCGGGTGGTTGCCGGTGATCAGGCGCGAGGCGCCGGCGCCCGCGCCGTAGCGCTCAAGCGCCGCCATCGCCGCCTGCTTGACCGCCGGATGTTGCGTGAGGTTGAGATAGTCGTTGCAGGAAAACGAGAGCAGCCGGCGGCCGTCGCGCTCGACCCAGATGCCGTCCTCGCGCGTGGTCTCGGCCAGCGCGCGGCGCAAATGCCGGCGGGCAAGATCGTCGAGCTTGGCTTGCGCGAAGGCGTCGAGCGTTTTCATGAGGTGACTTTAGCGCAGGGCAGGTCAAAATGCCCGCTGCGTTCATAGGAAGCAGCATGGTGGGCGGGAGCAACAAAAACAGCGGTTTTCCGGACTGGTATGCCGAAGGTATCGACCGCATCTGGCTGCCTTATGCCCAGATGAAGACGATTTCGCCGCCGCTGCCGGTGGTGAGCACCGACGGCGTCCGCATCCGGCTCGCCGACGGGCGCGAACTGATCGACGGCATCGCCAGCTGGTGGACCGCCTGCCACGGCTACAACCAGCCGCACATCCGCGACGCGGTGGCCCGTCAGCTTGCGCAAATGCCGCATGTGATGTTCGGCGGGCTGGCCCATGAGCCGGCTTTGACGCTGGCGCGCCGGCTGGCAGCGCTGCTGCCGGGCGATTTGACGCGCGTGTTCTTTTCCGACTCGGGGTCGGTCGCCGTCGAGATCGCCATGAAGATGGCGGCGCAGTACTGGATCAATCGCGGCATGCGCGGACGCACGCAATTCGTCGCGTTCAAGGGCGGCTATCACGGCGACACCACCGGCGCCATGTCGGTCTCCGATCCCGAGAGCGGCATGCACGCGCTGTTCGCGGGGCTCTTGCCCGAGCAGCACATCGTCGATTTGCCGAGCGGCGAGGCAGCCGCGGCCGCGCTCGATGCGCTGATTAGCGAACGCGCGGACACGATTGCGGGAATTATTGTCGAGCCGTTGGTGCAGGGCGCCGGGGGCATGAAGTTTCATGACGCCGCCGTCCTCAAGCGCCTGCGCGCGCTCGCCGACAAATACGACGTGCTGCTGATCTTCGACGAAATCTTCACCGGCTTTGGCCGCACCGGCACGATGTTTGCCTGCGAGGCGGCCGGCGTCACGCCCGACATTATTACGCTGTCGAAGGCGCTGACCGGCGGCACGCTGCCGCTGGCGGCGACAATTGCCACACGAAAAGTGTTCGACGCCTTTTGGTCGGACGACCCGAAGAAAGCGCTGATGCACGGCCCGACCTTCATGGCCAATGCCTTGGCTTGCGCCGCCGCCAATGCTTCGCTCGATCTGTTCGAACGTGAGCCGCGTTTGCAGCAGGTGGCGGCGATATCGGCACAGCTCACGCGCGAACTCGCAGCCTTGCCGCGATCTGCCGAGCGTCAAGGACGTGCGCGTCAAAGGCGCCATCGGCGTGGTCGAGCTAACCCGCATCGACGATCTCGACGCGTTGCGCGCGCGCTTCGTCGAGGAGGGCGTGTTCGTGCGGCCGTTCGGCAATGTGATTTATCTGACGCCGGCCTTCACGATGATGCCGGACGAACTGAAAAAACTGACCGACGCCGTACTGAAAGTGGCGGGTGGGCTGAAACGTTAAAAGCCGACAGCGCTGCCGTGCAAATCATACTCGTCGGCGCGCTCGATCTTCACGGTGGCGATCTCGCCGATGCGCAAGGGACGGCGGCTTGCGACATAGACCGCGCCGTCGATTTCCGGCGCATCGGCCATGGAGCGGCCCTTGGCCACGCTCGGGCCGATTTCGTCGATGATCACCTGCTGACGCGTGCCGACTTTGCGCTTGAGCCGGCGCGTCGAAATCTTCTGCTGCGCCCGCATGAAGCGGTGCCAGCGTTCTTCCTTGACGTCGTCCGGCACCGGCTCCGCCAGTCGTTGGCGGCGGCGCCGCGCACCGGCTCGTATTTGAAACAGCCGACGCGGTCGAGCGCGGCGTCTTCCAGCCATCGCAACAGAAATTCGAAATCCGCCTCGGTCTCGCCCGGGAAGCCGACGATGAAGGTCGAGCGCAGCGTCAGCTCGGGGCAAATCTCGCGCCAGCGCGCGATGCGCTCGAGCGTCTTCTCCTGCGCCGCCGGCCGCTTCATGCGCTTGAGCACGTCGGGCGCGGCGTGCTGGAACGGGATGTCGAGATAGGGAAGGATTTTGCGTTCCGCCATCAGCGGCAATGACGTCATCGACATGCGGATAGGGATAGACGTAATGCAGCCGCACCCAGATGCCGAGTTCGCCTAGTGCGCGGGCGAGATCGATGAATTTCGCGCGCACCTCGCGCCCGCGCCATTCGCTCGCGGCATATTTGAGATCGAGCCCATAGGCGGACGTGTCCTGCGAGATCACCAGCAGTTCCTTCACGCCGGCTTTGACCAGCTTCTCGGCCTCGCGCAGCACGTCGCCGGCCGGGCGCGAGACCAGATCGCCGCGCAGGCGCGGGATGATGCAGAAGGTGCAGCGGTTGTTGCAGCCTTCGGAAATCTTCAGATACGCGTAGTGCCGCGGCGTGAGCTTGATGCCTTCCGGCGGCACCAGATCGAGAAACGGATCGTGCTTGGGCGGCAGCGCTCTGTGCACCGCCTCGACCACGCTCTCGTATTGCTGCGGACCGGTGATCGCCAGCACGTCCGGATAGGCCGACGAAATGCTCTCCGGCTCCGCCCCCATGCAGCCGGTGACGATCACCTTGCCGTTGTCCTTGAGCGCCTTGCCGATGGCGCCGAGCGACTTCGGCCTTGGCGCTGTCGAGAAAGCCGCACGTGTTCACGACGACTAAATCCGCACCGGCGTGATCGCGCGCAAGCTCGTAGCCCTCGGCGCGCAGCCGCGTGACGATGCGCTCGCTATCGACCAGCGCCTTCGGGCAGCCGAGCGAGACGAAGCTCACTTTGGGGGCGGGGGTATCGTTGTCGGGAGCGCGCATGCGGGCAAGAGCTAGGGTCAATCGGGGGCGATAGCAAGGCAATGGCGCAACGGCGGGTGGCCAAGCGCCGCGCGGGACGCTATCCTCGCATGGGCGAGGGCGGCTCATGCGGGTTTCCATGCTCACGGTTTTGTTCCTGGCCGGCATTTTATTGCCAGCCTCGGCCGCTGACCGCCTTGCGCCGGTCGTCGGCCCGCATCCTCCGATTTGGCGCTATAACGGCCCGCCGCAGGAGCCGCCGTTCCCGCGCAGCGAGCCTTCGCAAGCGGTATGGGATGCCGGCGCCTGCTGGAGCGAATGCGGCGCCTATTGCGCCTGGGGTTTGAACCAATGCCTCTACAATGACGCGCAAGGCGCCTGCATTGTGCGCACCGACTCGTGCGACCTTTATTGTCAGCGCGCATGCCGCACGCGCGGCGCGCCGTTCCTGCCGCTCGACTGAAGTTTCTTGGTGGCCCGCCTTCGCTGACGCTTCGGCGCGGCAGCCTTCGCCCATTCTGGCCCGCCGAGCCGAAGCTCCGCAGGAGCGAAGGCTGGCGGAAGGGGTGAGATTCGAACTCACGATACCCTTGCGGGTATGCCGGTTTTCAAGACCGGTGCCTTAAACCACTCGGCCACCCTTCCTAAGCCTGATTTACCTGCATTTCTTTACGAGAACAAAACGAAACGGCAGGCGATTTGCTAGCCGCTTTGGGAAGGCGACAAAAGCAAGTTAAGAGGCTGAACCAGTTCAATAAACCGCAGAAGAGCCCGAACAGTGGTCGCGATCGTGACCGGATAAGCGGCAGGTTCCACATTATTTTTCGGTTGCAATTTGAACGCCAGGGTTGTATTCTCTCAACAGTTGCTCTTGAAGCAAGACAGGCCGAAGTCTGCAGCGCGAAACGAGCAACATTGCTACCCATCGGCGGGTATGAGGCGTGCATCGCCAGATTTTAGGCGTCGGCACCTCCGTTTCTCAATCGTACAGGCGTACAGGCGGTGAATGAGCGGAGCGTCACCGGCGCGGCTATCGGTCATCAGTGTCAGGCGGTGCAATTTAAAATTGTGATTCCAATGGCGCTTAAGCGAGGCCTGTTCCATGAATCAGAATCAAAAGAAAGAACTCCCGTTTGATCCCAAAGCGTTTCTCTCGAATGCGAACGGCGGACGAACCGTATCGACATACGCGATCAATCAAAGCATTTTTCAGCAGGGCGATCTTTCGGATTCGGTTTTTTACCTTCAGACAGGCACGGCCAAGCTCACCGTGACGTCCGAGCAGGGCAAGGAAGCGATTGTCGGCATTCTGAAAGCCGACGATTTCTTCGGAGAAGCTTGCGCGGACGGAGAGACCCTGCGTTTGTCGACGGCGATCGCTCTGACGGAATGCACGGTCACGCGATTAACCAAAGCAGAGATCGCCAGGCTGATTCACGAGGAGCCGGCGTTTGCCGAGTTTTTTATCTCGCACCTCTTGGTTCGCAACAGTCATATTCAGGCGGATCTGGTCGATCAGTTGTTCAACTCGAGTGAAAAACGCCTGGCTCGGGCGCTGCTGATTCTTGCGAATTTCGGCGAAGAAGGCGAGCCCGAACCGCTGTTGGCGAAAATCAGCCAAGAGACGCTGGCGGAAATGATCGGTACGACGCGAGCGCGCATCAACTTCTTCATGAACAAATTCCGTCGATTGGGTCTGATCGATTACAACGGCCGAATTGAAGTCCACCGGTCCTTGTTGAACTTGGTTCTGCATGAAAGACCGGAAATCGGAGAGTGAGCCGGGAAGCCCGCTCGATCCAATAGGCGGTCAATTTATTGCGGACTTGTATTTATTCGCCGGCACGATCGCGACAAATTTATGCAGTGGATAATCACGCCACCGCTTTCGGTTGCCCGTCGAGCGAGATGAGCAATTCTTTCGTCTCCGCCGCGGATCTCGGCTGGCTGAAGAAGTAACCTTGCGCTTGGGTGCATCCTTCGGTTCTCAGAATCTCAAGCTGCTTCTGCGTTTCGACCCCCTCGGCGGTCGTGACGATGTTGAGACTGCGGCCAAGGCCGACAACCGCGCGAAGAATTGCCAGGCTATCCTTGCTCTTTGGCAAGTCTCGAATGAAGGTCTGATCGATCTTGATCTTGTCGAACGCAAAGCTGCGGAGATAGCCAATCGATGAGTATCCGGTCCCGAAATCATCCATTGCGATGGTGACGCCGAGATCCTTGAGCTTGCGAAGCAGGATCAATGCGGCTTTGTCGTCTTGCATGAGAACCAGCTCGGTAATCTCGAGCTCCAGCCTGTTCGCCGGCAATCCGGATTTTTCAAGCGCGGTTTTGACGATGCCGATGAAATTGGCGTTTTTGAACTGAATTGGCGATACGTTGACCGCTACCGTGAGATCGTCCGGCCACTCGATTGCGTCGGCGCAGGCTTGATTGAGCACCCATTCCCCGATCGGCACGATGAGCCCGGTTTCTTCCGCGATGGGGATAAATTCGAGCGGCGCCACCGAGCCGCGTTCGGGTTGCCGCCAGCGAATGAGCGCCTCGCAAGTGGACACCTTGCCGGTTTTGATATTGACGATGGGCTGATAGTTCAGCGTGAACTCGCCGTTTGCTAACGCGTTTCGAAGATCAAGCTCGAGCGCATGGCGCTCCTGCATGCGAGCGTCCATTTGCGCTTCGAAAAATCGATATTTACTTCCACCGTCTGCCTTGGCGCGATAGAGCGCCAAATCTGCGTTCTTCATAAGCTGATTCGGATCCGTTCCGTCACCCGGCGCGATTGCGATACCGATGCTTGTTCCCACGACGACTTGGTGGCCGTCGAGCTGATATGGCGCGCCGACGGCGTTAATCAGACGTGATGCCAGCGCAGTTGCATCCGCTGGCTTCTCGAATTTGGTCTGCAGGATTGCGAACTCGTCTCCGCCCAGCCGCGCGACGATGTCAGTCTCGCGGACACAGCCGCGTATGCGCTCGCCCACCGCCTGCAACAGTTTGTCCCCGATTTGATGTCCGAGCGTGTCATTGACGCTCTTGAAGCGATCGAGATCCAGACTGAAGACCGCGAAGCCGCCATCCTGCGCCGTGCGCACGAGAAGGTCTTCCATCTTCTCGTAGAAAAGAGTCCGATTCGGCAAATCCGTCAGCGCATCGTAATGCGCCAAATGTAAAATTTTCGCTTCATTGCGTCGACGTTCGGTAATGTCTTCGAGCGTGATCACGAAACCGCCGTCGGCCATTGGCGAGCACGATGCACAGAACGTCCGCCCGTTGGTAAGCTCGAACACGACCGCGCTTGCTTGACGGCGGTCTACGATATTTTGAAGCTCGGTAACGATTTGCGATTTATTTTTCATGACCAAATTGGTCAAGCGCTCGGCAAGATCAATGATTTGAAGAACCGTCAGGCCTAACGCTGAAGCTTGCCATTGTTCCGGTGGTATCCCATACATTTCAGTAAAGCGACGATTGGAAACGATGAGTGCGCCGGCGCTGTCGAACATTAAAAGGCCTTGCACCATATTGTTCAACGCAGTGTCGAATCTGCAGGTTTTCTAGACTGCAGCGCCGCGGTGCGCTCCTGAACTCGCAGTTCCAGCTCGTTATGGGCCTTGCGAAGGGCCGCTTCCGTTGTCGATCGTTCTTGAGCCCAGTGCCGCCCGGCACGTATCGCGAAATACCAAGCCCACAGCATGGCAAGAATGGCCGCGCCGCTCGAAATCTCAGAACCTATTGTTTGCCAGTGAAGATACCGCTGGTTGCGCTCGAGTACGCCGCGTTGCCAGCCCACAGTCTTGTCCACGCCTTCGGCGTAAATGCGCTTCCATCTTCGAATAATCGTCGCTGACCAATAGCGCGGTCGCCTCCGTTCGCCGACCCTCAGAGGCCAGGGTGAAGGCACGCCGCTCCATTTTCACGAGTTCGCGGTTTGCCTCGTCGGTTTGCTCGACGAACTGCCGTACCTCGGGCAGGCCCAATGCGCTTGCCGTTTTCTTGATCAGCGCGTCGAGGTCGGCATCGAATTTATCGTACCTCTCCTCGTAGCCGAAATCTCCGGTCGCGGCCCCTAAGCGCGCTGACATGGTCAACGTTTCGTCGAACAGCTTCACTTGGCCGATATAATCGTTGAGTTGGTTTTCGCTCGCGCGTGCCGCATCGTAATGATGATGGAGGGACCACGACAGCCCGGTGGCTACGGTGGCCGTCAGCAAGCTGATAAAAATTGCCGCCACGAAATACCGCAGCGGAAACCTGTACTGCCCAGGATCGGCTTTTTCAGTCGACGTACCGCTGTTCAATGGAAGCGCCTCCATGCCTTAGGTGCCGCGGAAGGTGTCCGCGTCTGAGGGACGCTTTCGGCGGCACACGGGCTCTCGTCTCCGGAGCCTGCGTTGCCTTTCAATCACGAAAACAATGCTTTTTGAGTAATCGAGACCGGCAAATCATTCCGGTAATGTACGTAGTTTTCGCGACGATCGTTTCGTTGGTTAGCAGGGAATGACGAAGGTAAATTGGTATTGAGAAAATTACGGTGTGGCCGATGCTAGGCTGACGGTGCGCCGAGCGCCGTGCCGTCACTAAGCGTGGTGGTATGGAGATAGTGCCGCACGGCGCCGGCCAGCGTCATCGGATCGAACGGCTTGGAGATCACGCCCGCGGCCCCCAGCAATTTGAAGTGTTCGAGCTCGTGCGTCTGCACACGAGCGGTCATGAAAACGACGGGTATGCCGGCCGTCTGCGGATTCTCCCGCAAATGTTTGAGCACCACCGGCCCATCCATTTCCGGCATCATGACGTCAAGCAGGATGATATCGGGACGATATTTCGCGGCGGCCGCGAGCCCGTCTTTGCCCGAAGCGCAACCAGTGCACCTCGAATTCTGGGTTTAGGCCGAGCGAGATCGCCACGACCTCGCGGATGTCGGAATCATCGTCGATATTCAGCACGCGAAATGACCTCATGCGGCGTCCTTATCGGTGGAATGCGAAGGACTGCCCATCAAACGATGGCGCAAGCTATCGACGGTCGTGCTAAAAGCATACCGGCACAGCCCGTTGCGCGATGAATTCAGCCGCCAAATTGCGCGCTTCCACCGTTCACCATAGTTGCCGCGGCCGCGCCACCAGCAGAGGCCGATACCCGAGTGCTGACGCGGTCGAGCACGAACAGCCGGATGGCTGAGGACAAGTTGGCATGACTCCGGCCGGTATCGATTTCGGCCACCATTTTTGACAAGGTCATGCGTTGGTCTTGCGCAATTTCCTTAAGCCCGCGCCAGAATGCATCCTCAAGACTGACGCTGGTCTTATGTCCGGCGAGGACGATGGAGCGCTTGACGATCGACGTTTTCATGAGTGTGTCCTTTGACATGGTAATGCACCCAAACTGGTGACCTGGCTTTGCGGCCATCGGCTGTTGCGTGCGAACCAAATGAAGTCCCAACGCTGACGCGTAAAAACGCTTTACAGCCGTGTGTCTCGGAATCGCGTTGCGATGCCCATCAAGGCACCGAACTATTTGCATGCAATTCATTCGCAACTGCACGATGAACGATTCCAACTATCGAACAAGATGCCACTAAACGCAAAGTTGCGCTGTCCTATTGTGAACACCAATATGAGAGTACCTTCCGGCAAGAGAATGCCGACGGAGAGTCACATGCGACTTGCTACGATCGATAACGGGACATGTTTTGGTCCCGAAACGAATTTCATGCTGCCTGTTTGCGAAATCGCCAAGCATTAATCGTAGAGCTGCGCACACAGTCATGCTCGGCGCGACCCACTTTTTGTTTGTAAGTAATCTGACCTACGAATTAGTGCGTAGCAATGAATTAGCGCCAGCTTAGCGATTCTTGTTTTGAATCGCGCTGCAATCGCTTTCGCTTCGACAATGACGCGCATGTGAATGAGCTATGCGTGAACTCTAGAAACAAGAAGCCAGAGTCATGTCGTTTCGCATTCTCCACGTTGACGATGACCCCGATATCCGCGCAGTGGTGGAGTTATCGCTCGGTCTCGATCCCGCATTTTCGGTGGTAAGTTGCGCTCATGGGGAGGATGCGCTTGCGATGGCGGCCGAACGGGCGCCCGACCTGATCCTCTGCGATGTCACGATGCCGGGGATGGACGGGCCGACCATGCTCGCGCGGCTGCGCGAAAACGCCGGAACGGCGAAAATCCCGGTTGTCTTCGTGACAGCTCGCGCGCAAGCCGGCGACCTTGAGCAAATGAAACTGCTCGGCGCTGCAGCGGTGTTCACAAAGCCGTTCGACTCCATGAATCTTGCCGCCATGCTGCGTCATCAGCTTCATTCCATCAAATCGGACGCGGCCCGTTATAACTTTGCCGATCGCTTGCGAAGCGATGCGGCGTCGCTCGCGCAGTACCGGAAGACATTGTCCGACGATCCGGATTCATCCGTTCTTCCGGAGGGTTTCCAGATGTGCGTTCACAAGCTTTCGGGGGCCGCCGGCGTCTTCAATTTCCAAACCGTCAGCTCTACGGCGTCAGCCCTCGAAGACGCCATCGTCGAGCGGCGCGCCGGCCGAGGCGCTCTAGGAATCGTCGAAGCCAATCTTGATGCGCTTCTTGAATGTATCGCGCGCGCGTGAAACCAGGCTGGAGGCCTACATGACGGACATGATTGAGGCGAGCCAAAAATTGCCGCCCAAGATGCTCATCGCGGACGACGATCCCGCCATTGTCAGCCTGCTCGCAGATCGATGCATGAAGATGGGGTTTAAGGTTGAAACCGCGATGAACGGCATGCAAATGCTGATCAAAGCGCGCCATAACCATCCCGATATCATGATCGTTGATGTGAATATGCCTGAGCTGGACGGACTCTCGGCTTGCACGCGCATGCTGGATCCTGGCAGCAAACCCGTCGATGTCATCGTCATCACGGGGAGTTCAGACCTTGAGACGTCCGAACGGTGCGAGAGCTTGGGCTTGTTCTACGGCCGTAAGGGGTTTGAATTCTGGAAAAGCATCGAAGCCGCACTGGTTGAAATCTTCCCGAATATGGTGAGCGCGATTGCCGGGCTGGAGGCGCAGTCGAAAAACACCGAAGTGCATGAACACCCGCGCGTGCTCCTGATTGACGACGATCCGGCGATACAACAGTTCCTCGCCAGCAGACTGGGTAAATTTGGTGTCGTGACGCTGTATGCATCCGATGCCGTTCATGGATATCGACTTGCGACCAAGGCGCACCCGACTGTCATCATTACCGATAATTATATGCCGAACGGAGACGCGCTGTACCTTCTCAATCGATTGCGCAGTACCGAGATCACGGGGAATATTCCCGTCATCGTGATGAGCGGGCAGAAGCTGGATGTCATAACGGAGCAACTGCTGAGGCGGGAAATTTGCGGGCGACCTGGGGCGGCGTATATCTTCAAGAAATCGTTCGACACCGATGAGCTTTTTGAAGCGGTGAAAAAATATTGCAGCTTTGACAGGCACTGAATGAAAGATGGATCCGCCAATGGTGGCGGCCCATCGAGTTCGCGCTTGCTCAAACGTCCTTAGATGTTCCGCTCCGTCGATGGATAACGGCGCAACACCACCGGTTTTGCCCGCAAGCACACCGGCGCTTAAATCGACCGCCGTCGTTGAGACGGCAAGACGGCAAGCAGCTGCGCGGCCGGTCTTCGAGCTGCATGCTCGCCGAAAACAAAAAGATTTTTCGGCCGCTCCCCATAGGGGTAGTGATAGCCCACCCATGGGTACCGTAAGCCGTCGTTCGCGCTTTTGGTTTTAACCAACTGCAACCGTCTTGCGCGCAAAATAAACAAGACGATCGTCTATGGCGCAAGGATCAAGCGAGCATGGTTTTCCCGGTTGCGCGGAGCAGCGACATTTTTATCGTCGATGATGACGCGACCGTGCGCGACTCGCTCGCGCTCGTCGTCAATTCGGCCGGCTATAACGCCACCACGTTCGCCGATGGCGAAGAATTTCTTGGCGCCGCGCGCGCGACCGCGCCGGCCTGCATCATTCTCGATTTACACATGCCCGGCCGCTCCGGCGTCGCACTGCTGAAGGAACTCAACGCACAGAATTACCCGGCGCCGATCTTCATTGTTTCCGGCGACGACAATATCGGCTGCGTGGTCGAGGCGATCAAAAATGGGGCATTCGACTACATTGTAAAGCCGTTTGACGGCCGCAGCATCGTCGCCCGGCTCAGCACCGCCATGGCGACTTTTGGCAAGCATAATGGCAATGGCGCTCGCAACGGCGAATTGCGCGATTGTCCGGCCTGCAATTCGCTCACGGCGCGCGAGAGCGAGGTGCTCGTCCAAATCGCAAGCGGCGCATCCAACAAAGAAACGGGCCGTCGACTCGGCGTCAGCCATCGCACGATTGAGGTGCATCGCGCTCACATCATGCAAAAACTCGGCGCCCGAAATGCGACCGATCTAATGCGCATCGTGCTCGGCGGATTCGCCAAGCGAGGTGACCGTGTGCTCACGTCGATCGACGAAGCTAGTTCCTGGAATGTCTGAATTCAATCAATCGCGGCGGTGATCTGACGGCTTTTGCACCGAAAAATGGAGACTACTGCATCGGCATGATCTCATCGACCCGACCACTTGCCCCCCTTATGCAAGAGGCGTCTCGTAAGGCTTGTTCAACTTTGTCCCCGGAATTGCTGCATCGCAGCGACCTGCGGAGTATCCTCCACCGCAAGATTTAGGTTAACTCAGTCACCGGATGATTCGAATATATGGAGGAGCGCATGGCAAAGTTGATCTCGAAGTCGGAACTCATTCAAAAAATCGCCGCGGCGCAGTCGATGGCGCGCAAGGACGTCAAAGCAGTCATCGAGTTGCTCGCTACGATAGGCTACAAGGAACTCAATAAATCAGGAGCCTTCGTTGTGCCTGGATTTGCCAAATTCGTTGTTATCAGGAAGCCAGCAACGAAGGAACGAAGTGGCATCAATCCGTTCACAAAGGAGCCAACAATATTTAAGGCGAAGCCAGCCCGGAAGATCATCAAAGCTCGGCCGGTAAAGGCCGCCAAGGACGCCGTATTGTAGCGTCGAAAACACCGCCACCTCGTTTCAATGACATGGAGAGTTGAATGGCCAAAAAAGCAAGGCGACGACGCACCAAGCGAGTTGCTTGGACCAGGGCTCAAGTGGCGGAGCTAAGACGGTATTCGAAGGACAAAATACGCGTAAAAAAGATTTCTAGGCTCATGAAACGTACCGTCGGCTCATTGCGCCAAAAAGCAAGGGCGTTAGGTATTAGGCTCGGCCATCGTCGTTGAAGAGAAGGCCGGACCGAATGTCATACAGGCTCCCGCTTGTTTTGAGATATCGACGACCGGGCGAGCGATCCGTGTCAAATGAACAGGCTAGCACTTGAGGTCTTGATAAGCCGAAAAACAGCCGGTGCCCTAAACCAATCGGCCACCCTTCCGCAAATTGCTTAAATGACACCCGAGGCGCCGGACGGCAAGTTTGCAGCCGGCGCGCTGCGCCGGCTAGTGCAGCACGCTCATCACGCCGGTATAGATTGAGCCCGCGGTCGTAGCGGCGGCCAGCACGCCGGCCACCACCTTCTGGATGCCGAGCGCGCGTTCGATCATCGCGATCGTCTTGGCGTTTTTGCCCTTCATCAGCTTTCGCCCTTTCGGCGCGAGCATCGGAGCGATTATGGCCGCCAATTTGGCCGTGCGCGTTGGCGCGGCCGCGAGTTGCTGCGTCGTCCCGCGCGCGATGTTCGCCAGCAGCCCGCCGGTGATGAATGCAAGCGCAATGCTAATGAAATACTGAAAATCTTCGTTCCACTCCTGCCCATTCGACGGCAGAACCGGCACGCTGTCATGAATTGCCACGGCGAGCGACATGCCGAAGATCGACAGCAGGCTGACAGCGGCGCCGATCGCCGCCGCCCAGCCAAGCGTTCGCTGTTCACGCTGAACGAGCGCGAAGCCGAACGGCATCGGCAGGATTATCGAGACGATGCGAAGGTAGACCGTTGGCCGGTCCCAAGCCAAAATAATTAGAAAGTGCGCGAATAAAAGCAGCGCAATCGGAACGAGGCCGTAACTCACCAACTCGCCGACGATCGATTGAAGCGGCGCGCGCCGGTGGCGCGCAGCGACTTGCGCGTCGGCAAGCGCGCGCGCGTTTTGCGCGCGTACGACGGCGAGTTCAGCGCGCAGTGCGTCGACCTCTTCGTGCAGCGCCTTGTTTGCGTCGATCAGGGCCCGCGACGGCGCCAGATCGTGCCGGCAATAGGGGCAGACAATCGCGGCATCCGAGATTTCCTCTACGCAGTAGGGGCACTGCATCGTGGGCGCTACTTGATCACGTTGAGGACGAAAACGGCCGAGGCTTGCCGATTGTCGCTATCGGAAATCTGCACCTTGATCATGTGCTTTCCGGGCGGGGCCTCGGCCCCGGCCATCTCGACGCCGTTCGCCGAGACGAAAGGCTTCACCCGCGCCGTCAAGTCGATATTGGGCTTCTTCAAGTAGATCAGGTGAAAGGAATTCGGCTTGATGGTGCTCCCGCCATGCGCCTGGAACGTGAACTCCAGATTAAACGGCGAGGTCACACTCGCTTCCGGCGACGTCAACGTCACGTTGGGACGGCGTGTGATGCCGCGGGTGACCAGCGCGAGGCCGGTTGAATTGGGGGCCGGCGGCAACGCGGCTTCGTCGGGCTTAATGAGTACGTTACCGGCGCTGGCGGCTTGGCCGCTCAGAACGAGCGCAAGAAAGCACCAGCCGAAGAGCATGAACCTCATGACAGATGCCCCGTTTGTTCCCCGTGTCCGTGCGCAATCGAGCTTAACAGCCCGAAAGTGCCGTGACAGGCGATTATTTTATCCTTCCCTCCGCCACCGGGAAAGATATTAAGTGGCGCAGGGGCACAGACTTTTCACGAATCCGGAAAATGGTTACCCTATGCGGCGCAAAAGCGGTGGGGCATATGCGCCATAAGAAGACCATTATGGCCAAGGCGATGCGGATTTCGCTCAGAGGACTGGCGTTCTTGCTGGCCGTGATCGGCGCGCAGCAGGCGTTGGCATTGACCTTGGAGCAGGCGCGCGAAACGTGCCGGGCCACCGTCGGCCACCCCTTCGTTCAGGCCTGCAAGCGCGGCGGCGACCGCGAGTCATGCCGGGCCCAGGCCAAGCCCCTTGTACAGGCCTGCGTGCATAAGGCGCTCAATGCCGCCAACGGGCGCGCGAATGTTCCTGTTGCCTTGCCGACCGAGCAGGCTCCGAGCGCGGAGATCGAGAAGCAGGCCGAGGCGCTGCCGACAGTGTTCGTTGCGCCGCCGCGCACCATCACAGATATCACCGCCATTCTCGATAGTGAAAAACCCGATCCCGCCAAAATCGCGGCAATAAAAGCTGCCGCCGACGCGCCCGTGTCGAGCAAGGCTTCGAAGATCGAGCTCGCTCGGTTTTATTACAAGCGTGGCTCGAGCCGCTCACAGTTAGGGCGGCTTGCCGAAGCGATCGAAGACGCCAATAAGGCGATTGAAGCGGGCCGTGGTGTGGCCGACCCGAATCTGATGGGGCGAATTACGCAATTTGCCGCCATCGAATATTCGGCCGCGGGCGATCCAAAAAAATCGCTTGAGTTTTTTCAGCAGATGCTTCGCGCCGCCGGCGAAAAAGGGGCGCGAGGATATACCTTCAATAGCACCCGCAATCTTGCGCGCATCTTGATCCAGATGGGAGACATTGCCCAAGCTGAGGCGTATTTGGACCGCAGCCTCAAGCTCATCCACGAGGCACGGACGAGCGGGCTGCCGGGCTGGCGCCGAAGCTACGCGGAGAAAGGCCAGAATTGGGAAGCCGAAGTCGAATATGCGCGCGGGCTCATCTTCGAAGCGCGCGGTCAGTACCGAGAAGCGGAGAATTCATATCGGTTGGCGGAAATCCGCAAGCGCGCCTCGATTAAAGCGATGCTGCACCTTGCGAATGCGCCAAATGAATCGGAAATCAGCAACGCCGCCGACGTGTTGGTTATGCGCACCGGCTGGATGAAGGCAAATCAGGGACGGCTTGCCGAAGCCGAAGCGGATGTTCGGCGCGCGCTGCTCGCGCGTCTCAAGGATCAGGGCAAATACAGCCCGACAACTCCATCTTTCATTATGGGGTTGGCCTCCGTGCTCGTGGAGCAAGGCCGCTATAGCGAAGCCGAGAAGCTGGTGCGCGTCGCAATCGAGATCAGTAATACGTTGGGTGTCCCTGCCGATTCACAGTCCGCGGTGAGTCATCTGTCGCGCCTCGCCCAAATTCTTTCCCTCCAGCACAAGCGCAATGAGGCCATCGCCGTTTACTACCAGATCGATGACGCGATGGCGAAATGGGACGCCGCGCGGCGCGAAGTGTTCGATCTCAACGGCTCGCGCATTTCCGCGCTTTACGCCGCCGGACAAGTCGATCGAGGCATCACCTCCGCCGAAAAGCTGCTCAAGCGCAACATCGCGCCGCTTCGGCGAGGCGCGCTACGAAACCGCCATTGCGCGCGGTATTCTGGCCGTCGGCTATATGAAGGCCAATCGCGACGCCGAGGCGGCGCGCGAATTCCGTGCGGCCATCCCGATGTTACTGGCGGCCGCGCGCGAGAACGCCGACGACGACAGCGCAACCCTGGTCGCGGCGCGCAGCCAGCGTCTGCGCAATATCGTCGAAGCCTATATCGCGCTGCGCGCCCGCAGCCACGCGGGCGACAGCGAACAAGCCGCGATCGAGACCTTCACATTGGCCGATGCCATCCGCAGCCGCTCGGTCCAGCAGGCGCTGACGGCGTCGAGCGCGCGCATGGACGTCAAAGATCCCGCGCTTGCCGGCCTCGTACGCGAGGAGCAGGACCTCGGCAAACGGGTGAACGCGGAGCTTGGCACGCTCAACAATGTGCTGGCGCTTCCCTCCGGCCAGCGCGACGAGACCGCGGTCAAGGCGCTGCAGGCCTCGATCGGCAAGCTGCGCGCCGCGCGCGATAAGGCGCGCACTGAAATCGCCAAGCGGTTTCCGCGCTACGCCGACCTGATCGACCCGAAGCCGCCCTCGGTCGAGCAGATCAAGGCGGTGCTGAAACCCGACGAGGCGCTGCTGTCGTTCTATTTCGGGCGCGACATTGGGTTCGTCTGGGCGGTGCCGAAAGATGGCAAGGTGGCGTTTGCCGCGATCCATGCGAGTGCCGGCGATCTGGAAACCAGGATTCGCAAGCTGCGCGAGGCGCTGGAGCCGCAAGCGGCGACCATTGCGGATATCCCGCCGTTCGATCTCGATATCGCTTACGGTCTTTACGAGCAACTGCTCAAGCCGGTCGAGGCGGGCTGGAAACCGGCCAAGAGCCTGATCGTCGTCACCAACGGCGCGCTCGGCCTGTTGCCGCTGTCGCTGTTGCCGACCGCGCCGGCGAAGATCGACGACGGCAAGGGGCCGCTGTTTTCGGGCTACCGCAACGTGGCCTGGCTCGCCCGCACGCACGCGGTGAGCATGGTGCCGTCGGCGGCGGCATTGCGCACGTTGCGGCAGATGCCGCCGGGCTCGACCAACCGCGAGCGCATGATCGGCTTCGGCGATCCGATCTTCAGCAAGGAGCAGGCCAAGATCGAGATGGCCAAGGCCGAGATGGCCAAGGCCGACGCGCCGGTCCAGGTCGCCATGGCGACCCGCGGTCTGCCGTTGCAGCGGCGATCGAGCCCGAAACTCGACGGCGTCGACAGCGCCGAGCTCGCGCAATTGCCCGCCTTGCCCGACACCGCGGACGAGCTGAAAGCGATCGCGCGCGCGCTCGGCGAGGATCCGTCGAAGGTGCTGCTGCTCGGCGCCAAGGCCAACGAAGAGATGGTGAAGGCGACAGATCTGTCGCACTACAAGATCATCGTGTTCGCCACTCATGGGCTGGCGGCGGGAGAGCTTAACGGCCTTACCCAGCCGGCGCTGGCGCTCACGGCGCCCGACGTCGCCGGCATCAAGGGTGACGGCCTGCTGACCATGGAAGAGATCATCTCGCTCAAGCTCGATGCCGATTGGGTCGTGCTGTCGGCGTGCAACACCGGCGCCGGCGCCGGCGCGGGCGCGGAAGCTGCTTCCGGCCTCGGCCAGGCGTTTTTCTATGCCGGGGCGCGGGCCCTGCTGGTGACCAACTGGTCGGTGGACTCCCAATCGGCCCGCGAAATCACCAGCGAGCTATTCCGGCGCCAGACGGCGAACCCGGCATTGTCGCGCAGCGAGGCCCTGCGCCAATCCATGGTGGCGCTGCTCGACAGCAAGGGCTTGACCGACAAGAAGGGGAGCATGCTGTTTGCCTATGCCCATCCGCTGTTCTGGGCGCCCTACAGCATCATCGGCGACGGCGGCATCTGACGCAGAACACGCCCGCCACGAGTTTGCCGCGGAAACGCCAAACTCACATGGGAACCAACTGTTTACCACGCCTGTGTGCACTGGTTCCCGGCGGGGACCATCCGCGGTATCCTGGAACTTCTCAGCGAGGGGCTTGAAAGCGGCATGGCCGGATCGGGGGGCATTTGCGCATTGCGCCGCGCCGCCGGGCTTTTGGGCCTGATTGCGGGCGGTTTGCTGCTCGCCAATTGCTCCGGCGGCAACATGGCCGGCCGGGTCGATCCCCGTTATGGCGTCGCCTCCAGCGCCCGCGTCGTGCAGCCGGGCGAGCCGGTGCCGAAGGGCGGCGGCGTCTACCGTGTCGGCAAGCCCTATAGCGTCGCCGGGCGCGTCTATACGCCGGGCGAAGACGCCCAATACAGCGCGGTCGGGCTCGCCTCCTGGTACGGCGACGACTTCCATGGCCGCTATACCGCCAACGGCGAAATCTTCGACATGAATTCGCTCTCGGCCGCGTCTCCGACGTTGCCGCTGCCGTCTTATGTGCGCGTCACCAATCTCAACAATCACCGTTCGATTGTGGTGCGCGTCAATGACCGTGGACCCTATGTGGGCAACCGGCTGATCGACGTGTCGGTAAAGACCGCCAAGCTGCTCGGCTTCTACGGGCAAGGCGTGACTAAGGTGAAAGTCGAGTATGTCGGCCGCGCCCCGCTCGCCGGCTCCGACGACCGCAAGCTCGCCGCCACCTTGCGCGAGCGCGACAATGTGCCGGTATCGGACGTCAAGGTCGCGTCTGCCGGCGACTATGCCCCGACCTATTTCGATCCACGCCCGATGGCCCCCATCCGCAAAGCGCCGACGCCGCCGGAGCGGCCTTATGCGCTAGGCGAGGGCGCTGCCCAGCCGCAACCGTATGCCGCGCGCCGCGCCCCGACCGTCGAACTTGCCGCCGCCACGCGGCCGGACGCCGCCGTCTCGCCGGTTTCCGCCTATGCCCCGGTACGCTATGATGCTCCTGCGGGCTACATGAGCGGCCGCGGCCTTTACTGAGCCGCAAATCTCCGCCAGACCGCTATTGTTTGGATCGAGCGCCTGCGCGTTTTCCGCGTGGCCGGCGAAAGAGCGTGCCTGATGAATATCTGGCGTTTTCGATTTGCATCAATGGTGACGGTGGTCGCGGTTGGCTGCGCGCTGCTGGTCTATCCCGCGCTTGCCCAGAAAAAGAAGGAGCCGCCGAAAGCCGCCCATCCGCAGGCGCAGAAAAAAGACGCCGCCAAAAAGGACGAGCTCGGCTTGAACGCGCCGCACGCCATCTTGATCGAGGCGAAAAGCGGCAGCGTGCTCTACGAGAAAAATCCCGATCAGCTGATCTATCCGGCCAGCCTCGGCAAGCTGATGACCACAGAATACGTCTTCCATCTGCTCAGGACCGGCAAGATCAAGCTGACCGATGAATATTCGCGTGAGCGAGCACGCTTGGCGCACGGGCGGCGCGCCCTCGCACAGTTCCACGATGTTCGCCGCGCTCAACAGCAAGGTGCCGGTCGACGCGCTCATCCACGGCATGATCATCCAGTCGGCCAACGACGGCGCCATTATTCTCGCCGAGGGCATCGCCGGCAACGAACGCGAATTCGCCGATCTGCTCACCAAGCGTGCGCGCGAAATCGGGCTGTCCAAGTCCACCTTCACCAATTCCAACGGACTGCCCGATCCGGGCGAGCAGGTCACCACGCGCGAACTGGCGATGCTCGCGCGCCGTATCATTCTGGATTATCCCGAATACTACCCGATCTTCGCGCAGCCCGACTTCACCTGGAACAAGATCCACCAGCAGAACCGCAATCCGTTGCTGGCCTCGAGCGTCGGCGCCGACGGGCTCAAGACCGGCTTCACCAAGGAAGCGGGCTACGGCTTGGTCGGCTCGGCGGTGGAGAACGGCTTGCGGCTGATCGTCGTGGTCAACGGCGAGAAGACCGCCAACGACCGGGCCCGCGAGGGCAAGAAGCTGCTGGAATGGGGTTTCCGCAATTTCGAGGAGCGCGCGCTGTTCGCCGAAGGCGAGACACTCGGCTCGGCCAAGGTCTATGGCGGCGCCAACGGCTCGGTGCCGCTCAAGGCCGATGTCGGCGAGGTCAAGATCATGGTGCCGAAGGCCGGCGGCGAGCGGCTGATCGCCCGCATCGTCTATAAGGGGCCGGTGCCGGCGCCGGTGAAGGAAGGCACGCCCGTGGGCGCGCTCAAAGTGTGGCGCGGCGAGAACGTCGTGCTGGAGACGCCGCTGCATGCCGCCGGCAATGTCGGCAAGGGCAACCTGCCGCAGCGCGCCATCGATGCCGTCAGCGAGATGGTGATCGCGCTGTTCCGTGCCGGCGCCGAGCGGCTGTGATACGATAGCGCAATGCGCGGACGGTTCATCACCTTCGAAGGCGGCGAGGGCAGCGGCAAGTCCACCCATGCCAAACGGCTGGCGGAGCGACTGCAGGGGCTCGGCCTCGATGTCGTGCTCACGCGCGAGCCGGGCGGCTCGCCGGGCGCCGAGATCATCCGCCACATTCTACTCTCGGGCGCCGCCAAGCCGCTGGGCGCGGAAACCGAGACCATTTTGTTCGCCGCCGCGCGCGACGACCACGTGCGCACGGTCATCCGTCCGGCGCTGGTCGGCGGCAAATGGGTGGTATGCGACCGCTTCATCGATTCGACGCGCGTCTATCAGGGCACGCTCGGCAAGGTCGACCAGAAACTAATCCGCGGGCTGGAGCGCGTGACCGTCGGCGCCGCCATGCCGGATTTGACCTTCGTGCTTGACGTGCCGGCCAATGTCGGTCTGGCGCGGGCGACGCGGCGGCGCGCCGGCGGCACGGCCGACCGCTTCGAAGCGGAGACGCTCGAATTCCACGAGGACCTGCGCCGCGCCTATCGCGCGCAGGCGCATGAGGAGCCGAAACGCATTGTCCTCATCGACGGCCGGCCGCCGCGCGACGTGGTGTCCGAGCGCATCTGGACCGCGGTGTCCGAACGCCTGCATCCCGAGCGCGCGCGCGTTGCCGAAAGCGCTTCGCCGTGAGCGGCGGCGAGGAGGAGCGCGAGGTCAAGCTGCCGCGCGAGACCGCCGCGCTGTTCGGCCATCAAGACGCCGAACAGACGCTGCTGGCGAGCTACAAAAGCGGGCGGGTGCCGCATGCCTGGCTGATCGGCGGCCCGCCCGGCATCGGCAAGGCGACGCTGGCCTATCGTTTCGCGCGCTTCGTGCTGGCGCATCCCGATCCGTCCGCGCGCGAGGTGCAAAACGCGACCTCGCTTTCGCTCGATCCCGAGCACCCGGTCGCGCGCCGCATTGCCGCCCAGGCGCAGGGCGATCTGCTGGTGCTCGAGCGCGTGATCAACGAGCAGACCGGCAAGCTCTATACCGTGATCCGCGTCGAGGACGTGCGGCGGACGGTTTCCTTTTTCGGCTCGACCGCCGGGGAAGGCGGCTGGCGCGTCGCCATTGTCGACAGCGTGGACGATCTGCAACGTGAAGGCGCCAATGCGCTGCTCAAGGTGCTGGAAGAGCCGCCGCAACGCGCGCTGCTGCTGCTGGTGAGCCACGCGCCCGGCCGCGAGCTGCCGACCATCCGCTCGCGCTGCCGCAGGCTGCTGCTGCGCCCGCTCGACGACGCCGATGTTGCGCGTGCGGTTGCCACCGCGGCCGGCCGCGGCGCCGACGATAGCGAGGTGCAGGACGCCGCGCGCGCGGCTGCCGGCAGCGCCGCCCGCGCGCTGTCGCTGCTCGATCAGGACGCCATGGCCTTGCGCCAGCGTGTGCTCGATCTCATCGCGCAATTGCCCGATCCCGATCCGCGCGCGCTGCATGCGCTCGGCGACGCGCTCGGCGGGGCCGATCCGCAAACGCTCGAGACATTCATGGACCTGGTCAATGGCTGGCTATCGGGCCAGCTTGCCGCGACGGCGCAAAGCAAGCCGCAGATGGCGCGCGTGGCCGAGACCTGGGACAAGATCAATCGCGCGGCGCGCGAGGTGGAGGCCTATAATCTCGAGCGCAAGCCCTTCGCTTTTGCAGTGTTCGGCGCGCTGGCGGAAGCGGCACGCGTAACGCGGACGTAAAGATTGGCCGCGCCGGGCGCGAAGCCACTTTCGCGACAAACTTTTTGCGCCTAATCATTCCGCTGGCGGCGGAACCCGTTCCTCCCGCCCGCTCACAGGGGGCCTGCATGAACCTGAAATCCGTCCTGGCCATTGCCGCCGCGGTCGCCATGACCGCCATGACCGCCTTGCCGCTCTGCGCGCAGGCGCAACAGCCGCCGAAAGCGCCAAAGGCGACCGATGCGGATGCGCAACGCGTCGTCAAATTGATTGGCAGCGACAAGGCAAAGGCGCAGGCCTATTGCGACATGACGAAGATCAGCGATCAGATCGAGCAGGCTCAGCAGATGCACGACGACAAGAAAGCCGACGAACTCGCGCAGAAGGCCGATGAACTGGCCGAGAAACTTGGCCCCGAATGGAACGCGCTGATGGACGGGCTGCAGAGCGTGGACGAAAATTCCAAGGAAGGTCAGGCCATCGGCGTGACGCTGCAGGGTCTCGACAAATTATGCGCGAACTAGCCGCGCGTCCTCACGCGGGCACCACATAGATCGCGGCGGCGGCGACGCCCAGCAGCGCAAGCAGCAGCAGCAAGAAAGCCGGCCGGCGTGCGGCTGCGCCGCCGAAACCGACGGCATAGACCGCCTTCGCCACATTGTTCGAGGCGGCGGCAACGAGCACGGACGCGCACAGCACCGGTATCGAAATGTTCGCGATGCCGCCTTCCGCGATATTGAGCACGAAAGGGATCGACATCGGTCAAGCCCACCACCGCCGACAACGTCATAAGTCCGCTGGTGCCGAAACTGCCGCGCACCCAGGCGGTAACGACCGAGATGACGACCAGCAGCACGGCGAACACCAGCGCGGTCGCGATCTGCAACGGATTGCGCGGCGCCATGGCGAGGCTTGCGCCGCGCCGCTTTGGTCATGCGATGCCACTCATAAGCCGCCAAGCCCGCGCCGATCGCGGCGAGCGCGATCAGCGCGGGCGCCAGCTTCGAGCGCGAAAGGCGCGTCGAAAATCGCGATCACCACACCGAGCCGCAGGTACATCACCGCGGTTGCCGCCACGATGCCGGCCGAAATATCCGCGCGCGCTTGCCCGCCTTCGCGCAGCCGCTTGGCGAGCACGACGGTGGTGGCGGTCGAGGAATAGGCGCCGCCCAGCACCGCCGGCAGCAGCGCCATGTGGCGCGCCGGCAGAAAGCGTTGCAGCAGGTAGCTCGCATAGGACAGCGTGCAGACCGCGACCACGGCCAGCGACAAGCCATAGGGCGTAAGCGGCGTGAGCGACGTCACTGGCTGGCGCGGCGCCAAAGGCAGCGCGATGCCGACCAGGATGAGGAATTTCCCGGCGGTCAGCAGCTCTTGGCGCGGCACGATCTGGATCAGCCCATGCAGCCGCTCGCGCGCGGACAACAGCAGCACCGCGGCGACGGTGACGGCGACCGCCACCCAAGGCGGCTGCAGCAGCGCCACCGGCCCGATCACATAGGCGAGCAAATTGGAGGCCGGGATCATCATGCTGGCGCTGTCGGGCGTGGGCGGCGTCGCGCGCATATAGGCGTAGAGCCAGAGCGCTAAAATCGGCATACCGGCGACGAAGGCGAGCGCGTAAGACGGCTCGATCAAGGTGAGCATGGCGCCGGCCATCGCCAGCATCGGAAAGCTGCGGATGCCGCCGGGGACCGAGCGCTGCTCGCTTTTGTAGACCTCCTCGAAGGCGAGCCCGAGGAAGACGGCAAGCCCGATCGCCAGCGCCAGGCGGGCGGCAAGGTCGTAAGGGGAGAGCGAGAGGGCAGGCATGGTGCTGAGCCGTAACGTTGTCGCAATCCTAGTCTAACGATTGCGGCCTGCCGATGTCCTCGTGCTTGCTCCGCTGGCAGGGGATTGATACGTACGTCCGGATTCCTCGGTCCCGGGTCTGCAGCACACCGTTTCTCCGCTGCGTGCGCCCGGGACGCGGTTAAGAAGACGAGTGAAATGCCGGCCAAAACGCCCTATTACATCACCACCGCGATCTCCTACCCGAACGGCCCGCCGCATATCGGCCACGCCTATGAGGCGATCGCGACCGATGCGATTGCCCGCTTCATGCGGCTCGACGGCTACGACGTCTATTTCCTCACCGGCACCGACGAGCACGGCCAGAAGATGCAGCAGACCGCGACGCGCGAGGGGCTGACCGCGCGGGCAGCTGCGCGACCGCAACGTGCCGCTGTTCGAGAAGATGGTCGAGCGGCTGGAGTGCTCGAACGACGACTTCATCCACACCACCGAAGAGCGCCACCACCGCTCGTCGGAGGAAATCTGGCGGCGCATGGAGAAGAACGGCGACATCTATCTCGACAAATATGCCGGCTGGTATTCGGTGCGCGACGAGGCCTATTACGCCGAGAGCGAGACGCAGCTCAACGAGCAGAAGGTGCGCGTCACGTCAAAGACCGGCACGCCGGTCGAGTGGGTGGAGGAGGAGAGCTATTTCTTCAAGCTCTCGGCCTATCAGGACAAGCTGCTCAAGCTGTTCGAGCGGCCGAATTACGTGCTGCCGAAGGAGCGGCTGAACGAAGTCGCGAGCTTCGTGCGCGGCGGCCTGCAGGACCTGTCGATCTCGCGCACCACCTTCGACTGGGGCATCCGCGTGCCCGGCAACGACAAGCACATCATGTATGTGTGGGTGGACGCGCTCACCAATTACATCACCGGCGTCGGCTTTCCCGACGACAACAGCGAGATGTTCAAACGCTACTGGCCGGCGGCGCTGCACGTCATCGGCAAGGACATCGTGCGCTTTCACGCGGTCTATTGGCCGGCCTTCCTGATGTCGGCCGGCATCGCGGTGCCGCAGCGCATCTTCTCGCACGGCTTTTTGTTCAACCGCGGGGAGAAGATGTCGAAGTCGGTCGGCAACGTGATCGACCCGTTTGCGCTGTGCGACGCCTATGGCGTCGATCCGCTGCGCTATTTCTTTTTGCGCGAGGTGCCGTTCGGGCAAGACGGCAATTACAGCCACGAGGCCATCGTCAACCGCATCAATGCCGATCTTGTCGAACGACCTCGGCAATCTGGCGCAGCGCTCGCTGTCGATGATCGGCAAGGCCTTTGGCGGCACGCTGCCGGAGCCGGGAGAATTCACGCAGGCCGATAAAACGATCCTCGCCGCCGCGGATGCAATGATCGGCAAGGCGCGCGAGCACATGAAGACGCAGCAGCTGCACCAGGTGCTCAACGCCGTTTGGGCCGTGGTGGCCGACGCCAACCGTTACTTCGCGTCCGAAGAGCCGTGGGCCATGGCCAAGACCGATCCCAAGCGGCAAGGGACGATCCTTTACGTCACCGCCGAGGTGCTGCGCCAAGTCGCCATCCTGGCGCAGCCTTTCGTGCCGTTCTCGGCGGCGAACATGCTCGATCAACTGGCGATCCCGGCCGGCGAACGCGCCTTCGACGCGCTGCAACCGGGCCGCCGCATCAAAGCGGGCGCAACGCTGCCGCCGCCGACACCGGTGTTCCCGCGCTATGTGGAGCCGGAAGAAAAGACTTGAAGATGCTGGTCGACAGCCATTGCCATCTGGATTTTCCGGATTTCGCCAGCGAGCTCGACGCGGTCGTCGCGCGCGCCCGCGCGGCCGGCATCGGCCGCATCGTCACCATTTCGACGCGCGTGAAGAAGCACGCGCAGGTGCTGGCCATTGCCGAGAGATTTCCCGACGTGTTCTGCTCGGTCGGCACCCATCCGCACAATGCGCAGGAAGAGCCCGACGTCACGACGCGCGATCTTGTGCGAACGCGCAAAACATCCCAAGATCGTCGCGATCGGCGAAGCCGGGCTCGACTATCACTACGACAACAGTCCGCGCGACGTGCAGGAAGCAAGTTTCCGCCGGCACATCGCCGCCGCGCGCGAAACCAAATTGCCGCTGGTGATCCATTCGCGCGATTGCGATGCCGACATGGCGAAGATTCTGGTCGAGGAAACCGGGAAGGGCGCCTTCCCGGCCGTGCTGCATTGCTTCACCGGCGGGCGCGAACTGGCGTTCAAGGCCATCGAGCTGGGCCTCTATATCTCGTTCACCGGCATTCTGACCTTCAAGAATTCCGCCGCCTTGCGCGAGATCGCCAAGGAGCTTCCGGCCGACCGCATTCTGGTCGAGACCGACGCGCCTTATCTGGCGCCCGGCTGCCGCATCGCGGAAAACGCAACGAGCCGGCTTATGTCGTCGAAACCGCCAAGGTTTTGGCCGAGGCGCGCGGCGTGTCGCCGGACGAGATCGCGCGCCAGACCACGGAGAATTTCTTCCGGCTGTTCAACAAAGTGCCGCGCAATTTGGCCAACGCCGCATGAGCCTGACTTTCACCATTCTCGGCTGCGGCTCGTCGATGGGCGTGCCGCGCGTGGCGCTCGGCTGGGGCGAATGCGATCCGAACAATCCGAAGAACCGCCGCCGGCGCTGCTCGCTTTTGGTCGACCGCGCGAACAGCCAGGGCCACCGCACGCGCGTGTTGGTCGATTGCTCGCCGGATCTGCGCGAGCAGCTTCTGGACGCCGAAGTCGACTGGATCGACGGCGTGCTTGATCACCCACGAGCACGCCGACCACACCCACGGCATCGACGATCTGCGCCCGCTGTTCGTGCGCAAGCGCCAGCGCGTGCCGGTCTACATGGACGAGCCGACCTCGCGCGCCATGCATGGGCGCTTCGGCTATTGCTTCATGACGCCGCCGGGCAGCGAATATCCGCCGATTGCGGCCGAGCGTCGGCTGGTTCCCGGCCAGGCCGCAACCATCGACGGGCAGGGCGGCGCGATCGAGGTCACTGCCCGTGCTGCAGGAGCATGGCGATATCCCCTCGCTCGGCTTCCGCTTCGGCAATGTGGCCTATTCCGCCGACATCAAGGGGCTGCCGCCCGAGAGCGTTGCCCTGATGGCCGGGCTGGACGTCTGGATCGTGGATGCGCTGCGCAAGGCGCCGCATCCCAGCCACTTGAACCTCGAGGAGGCCCTGGCCTGGATCGAGCGGATCAAGCCCAAGCGGGCGATCCTGACCAACCTGCACAGCGACATGGACTACGCGACGCTCAAGGCCACGCTGCCTGCGAATGTCGAGCCGGCCTATGACCGGATGAGTTTTGCCGTGAGCTAATGCAATGTCTGAAATAACTCCGTCAATAGACTGATTTCACTGATTAATGCGACCGCGAAACTCGCGGAAAGCCCTGACCCATCGATTGCGTGAATAAAATAGACATTTCAGCGCTTGTATCGACGTCTCCTAAAGTCGCGGCTTGTCTTGGGGTCATTCGAAATAGGCGATGTTACACTTGACATCCCCACCGCCTAGGTATAGTGTTGAGGCCATAGGAGATTTCCCATGGCCAAGTCTGTCCTTTCCGCCCCCCATTTCCACAACGAAGACGCCGCTTTCGCCTACGTCGAGGCGCAGCTTTGGCCGAACGGCCCGGTTTGCCCGCATTGCGGCAACGTCGACAACGGCCGGATTGGCCGCCTGACCGGCAAGTCCACCCGTCCCGGCCTGCGCAAGTGCTACGCCTGCCGCAAGACCTTCACGGTGCGGATCGGCTCGATTTTCGAGGATAGCCACTTGCCGCTGCGCCTGTGGCTGCAGGTCATCCACCTGATTTGCGCCAGCAAGAAGGGCATCGCGACCCGCCAGATCCAGCGGATGCTTCAATTGCAGCATGAAAACCGCTTGGTTCCTTGGCCATCGTATCCGCGACATGATGGCCCCGGCGGCCGACCTGGCCCGCTGGGCGGCGCTGGCAAGACCGTCGAAGCCGACGACATGGAAATGGGCCGTCGCCCAAGACCCGCAAGCGTCCCGGCGGTCGCAAGGCGAACGTCAAGGTGCTGAGCCTTGTCGAGCGCGGCGGCAATATCCGCTCGATCGTGCTCGATCATCGCGGCATCGGCCCGCTGTCTGCACGAGCATCTTGACAAGCGACAGCCGTTTGGTCACCGATAGCGCGCCCGTGTTCAAGTTTACCGGCGCGGCGAGCCACGAGCGCGGTTGACCATTCCAAGTTCGAATGGCCGCGCGGCGACCGACCTCGGTTGCGCAAACTTGAGAAGCAGCCTAGGGTCGTGTAAAGTGATACCGCATTCGCACATGGATAATATTCCATAATATGTCTTATGCGAATCCGCCATCTGCGTTCGCGGGCGCGGGCGGGCTTTGATACGGTCCCGGGCCCGTCCACCCCCGAGCCACCCGCGCGCCCCCGTGAAGCCCTCCCGCGACATTGCCCGGCTGATCGAGATCATGGCGGCCTTGCGCACGCCCGGCTCCGGCTGCCCCTGGGACCTCGAACAGAATTTCGCGACCATCGCGCCCTATACGCTGGAGGAAGCCTATGAGGTGGCCGACGCCATCGCCCGCGGCGACCTGGCCGACCTCAAGGACGAGCTGGGCGACCTGCTGCTCCAGGTCGTCTTCCACGCCCGCATGGCGCAAGGAAGCAAGGCGCCTTCGATTTCGGCGACGTGGTCGAGACCATCACCGCCAAGCTGATCCGCCGCCACCCGCATGTCTTTGCCGACGAACAGGGCCGCACCGCGCAAGCCGTCAAAGGCCTGTGGGAGCGCATCAAGGCGGAGGAAAAAGCCGAACGAGGCGAGGCTGCGGCGGAGGGCGCGCTCGCCGGCGTTCCGCTCGCCCTGCCCGCGTTAACCCGCGCCTTGAAGCTGCAGGACAAGGCCGGCCGCGTCGGCTTCGACTGGAACGATCCGCGCGCCGTTCTCGCCAAGATCCGCGAGGAAGCCGACGAGATCGAAGCCGCGCTCGATGCCGGCGACAAGGCGCAGGTGGCGAGCGAAGTCGGCGATCTGCTGTTCGCGGTGGTCAACCTGGCGCGCCACATGGCGCGCCGACCCGGAAGGCGTGCTGCGCGCGACCAACCTCAAATTCGAGCGCCGCTTTGCCTCGATCGAGGCCGCGCTCGCCGCGCGGGGAAAACGGCCGCAGGACGCGACTTTGGCCGAGATGGACGCGCTGTGGGATGCGGCGAAAGCGGCGGAGAAAACGGGCGAATAGCCGCCTCGCCGTTGCCACCTGCTCCGCTTCGATGCCCGCGCAAAGCGGCGCATCCAGCCGTGACTCGGGTCCCCGCTTGCGCGGGACGAGCGGAATCTTTGCGCGTCCCTGCCCTTACCGATTCAATTGTCAAACAGCCCGCGCGCTGCCGCGATTCTTTGGCCAGCGCCGGGTCCGCCGTCGCCTGTTCCTGCCGCTGCCCGAAAACCGAGGGCGCGCGGGACGCCAAGGGTCCTGACGGACCCGCGGGCCTCGACACCTCGCGACATCGAGGCTTGTCGAAGTCGCCCTCCTTCGCGCTCACGCGCTTCGGAGGTATGCCGCAAGTCCGCCAAGTCCGATGGCGTCCCGCGCGCGGTGTTTGAGGTTTGCTCCGCAGTGCCCCCGGTGGACTGACCGTTTCAGGCGACCGCCTGCTCCTTGCGAATTGCAAGGCCGCCTATCCACCGTTGTGGGCCCAGGTCGGGACCGGCAACCTGTGACCGGTTGCCGGCCCCGCCATCACGGGGCCCGTGGCGCGCGGCTGGCGCGCCGGGACGACTGCGGCTTCGACCGCCGGGCCTTTGCACCGCATCTCCGATGCAAAGGAATTCCCCGGCCACCGCTCCCCGCCCCGCATCTGAAGATGCTGATCAGACACCCCTCGGTAACGGGCGGGATGCGCGCATGATAAGCGCGCCTAAGTGAGCGGGGATAAGTTTATTTCGGCGTGAATTTCAATGCGTTGCGCGAAAGCAGCGTGACGCTGCCTCTCACCTCGTGCTGAGGAGCGTCGCGCAAGCGAGCGTCTCGAACCATGAGGCTGCCTCATCCTTCAGCGCCGCGCTCGCTCGCGAGCTCCTCAGGAGAGGGAGAAGCTGCGCTGCGCTCTCAGCGCTCGCGGCAAACTTCGCCCGCACCCGCGCCACGTTGTCGGCATCCGCGCGCACGGTCACGGCCAGTCGGCCGTCGTCGCGCATGTGCTTGTCAAGCACCTCGGAATGGCGGTAGAGCCAGCTCAAGCCGGCGCCGTCGGCGGGATCGATCGAGAGCTCGAGCGTCTGCCGCGTCAGCGCAAGCCGCGTTTCGATCGCGGCCACCAAGGCGCTCGATCCCCTCGCCGCTCAGCGCCGAGACCGGCAGCGGCCGGCGCTCCGACGGCTGCCGCTCGGCCAGATTGAACAGCGCGCGCGCGGCCGTCCGCATCGAGCCGGTCGATCTTGTTCCAGACCTCGATCAGGCGCGGATCGCTCGCTTCGATGCCGAGCTCGCCGAGCACCTTTTCGACGTCGTGCGACTGCGCGCCCGTGTCCTCGTGCGAGACGTCGCGCACATGCAGGATGACGTCGGCCTCGATCACCTCTTCGAGCGTGGCGCGGAACGCCGCCACCAGCATGGTCGGCAGATCGGAGATGAAGCCGACCGTGTCCGACAGGATGATGCGGTTGCCGTGCGGCAGATCGACCGCGCGCAGCGTCGGATCGAGCGTGGCAAACAGCATGTCGGCCGACAGCACGCTCGCCGGCGTCATGCGGTTGAACAGCGTCGACTTGCCGGCATTGGTGTAGCCGACCAGCGCCACGATCGGATAAGGCACGCGCTTGCGGCTCTCGCGATGCAGCTCGCGCGTGCGCTTGACCTTGTCGAGCTCGCCTTCGATGCGCTTGATGCGGTCCTCGATCACGCGCCGGTCGGCTTCGAGCTGCGTTTCGCCCGGACCGCCGAGGAAGCCGAAGCCGCCGCGCTGGCGTTCGAGATGCGTCCAGGACCGCACCAGCCGGCTCTTCTGATAGGTGAGATGCGCGAGCTCGACCTGCAGCGCGCCTTCGCGCGTGCGCGCGCGCCGGCCGAAAATTTCCAGGATCAGGCCGGTGCGGTCGATGACCTTGGCGTCCCAGGCCTTTTCCAGATTGCGCTGCTGCACCGGCGAGACCGGGCAGTCCATCACCACGACCGACGCCGTCGAGGCTTTTGACGAGGCCGGCGATCTCGTCGACCTTGCCGGTGCCGATGTAGGTCGCCGGCCGGACGGCGGCGAGCGTCACCAGGCCTGCCTGCACCACGGTGAGATCGATGGCGCGCGCAAGGCCGACGGCCTCCGCCAGACGCGCCTGCGGCGTGCGCAGATCGGGCTCGCGCGTGGCCGCTGCCCGTCGCCGCCGACGCTTTAAGCCACGGTTCGATGACGATGGCGCGGCCGGTCTCGCCGCCTGTCGCCGTCGGGCTCAGGACGATCGGCGCGCTTGTCGCGTCTGCGTTGTTCCAATTAGGCTTTCTCGGCGGCCGGCGGAGCGTCTTCGCCGCCTTCGAACAGCTGGATCGGGTGACCCGGCATGATGGTCGAGATCGCGTGCTTGTAGACGAGTTGCGAATGCCCGTCGCGCCGCAGCAGCACGCAGAAATTATCGAACCAGGTCACCACGCCCTGCAATTTCACCCCGTTGACCAGGAAGATGGTGAGCGGGACTTTGCTTTTGCGGACGTGGTTGAGAAATGTGTCTTGCAGATTTTGTGCACGTTCGGCTGCCATGGCCGTGTTCCATTTTTTGCTCGCGGCTAGCGCGCGAGACCTTCGTTGCCCGAGCCCTGCGCATGCGAATTCCGCACCATGCGCCACGTAACCCCACGCAGAAGCGCGCAAGGCTCAAGAGCCTGCTATTAGATGGCACAGCGGCATCGGGTGCAAGCCAAACCGGCCGCTCCGCCGGCAAGTTATTGAAATAAATAATGTATTGCACCGGGCGCGGGCGTGCTCAGGAGCGCTCGGCGTGGCGGTGGTAATCGCGCCGCAAGCCGGTCGCGATCAGGCCGGGCGCGCCGTTGCCGACCGGCCGGCCGTCGATGCGCAACACCGGCAGCACGATCTGGCTGGCCGAGGTGATGAAGGCCTCGCGCGCGGCATAGGCCTCCTCGACCGTGAAGGCGCGCTCCTCGAAGCGCGAGACCTTGCGCCTTGATCACGTCGAGCACGACCGAGCGGGTGATGCCGGAGAGGATATCGCGGCCGAGCGGATGGGTGACGATCTTGCCGTCGCGCGTCACGATCCAGGCATTCGACGAGGCGCCTTCGGTGACGCGGCCCTGGGCGTCGACCAGCCAGGCTTCGCGCGCGCCCTGCTCGCGCGCCGCCTGCTTGGCCAGCACATTGGGCAGCAGCGCCACCGACTTGATGTCGACGCGGCCCCAGCGGATGTCGGGCACGCGTGACGACGGCGATGCCGTCGGCTGCCAATTGCTCGAGCCGCGCGAAATCGTTGCCGCGCGCGGTGACCACCAAAGACGGCCGCGTGCCGGCCGGCGGAAACGGAAAATCGCGGCGCGCCACGCCGCGGGTGATCTGCGACATAGACGATGCCGTCGCGCACGCGGTTGCGCGCGATGGTCTCGCGCAGGACGACGGCAAGCGCGGCCGGCGTCATCGGCCGCGCGATGCGCAGTTCTTTGAGCGAGCGATCGAGCCGCGCCATGTGGCGGCGCTCGTCGATCAGGCGCCCTGCCCGCACCTCGCAGACTTCGTAGACGCCGTCGGCGAACTGGATAGCCGCGGTCCTCGATCGAGACCTGCGCCTGCGCGCGCGGCAGGTAGCGGCCATTGACGTAAGCGATGCGGGACATGCGATTAGTTCCGCCTCATCCTGAGGAGCGTCCGCAGGAGCGCGTCTCGAAGGATGGGCGGCACCATGGCGCCTCATGCTTCGAGACGCGTTGCTTCGCAACGCTCCTCAGCATGAGGGCGAGCGAGGTTGGCATGATGGGCCCTACCCGATCCCCAGCGCCTTGAGCTTGCGATGCAGCGCCGAGCGCTCCATGCCGACGAATTCGGCGGTGCGCGAGATGTTGCCGCCGAAGCGGCTGATCTGCGCCACCAGATATTCGCGCTCGAACACTTCGCGCGCGTCGCGCAGCGGCAGCCCCATCAGATGCTCGCCGCCATTGCCGTTCGGCATGGTCGGCACCATCGAGCCGACGTCGGGCGGCAGCATGGAGGCGTCGAGCACGGCGTCGGGGTCGCCGCCGGCCAGAATCATCAGCCGCTCGACATTGTTGCGCAGCTGGCGCACGTTGCCGGGCCAGTCGTGCGATTGCAGCACCGCCATGGCGTCGTCGCCGATGCGGCGCTTGGGCAGGCCGGTGGCCTGCGAAATCTGGTCCATGAAGTAATCGACCAGGCTCGGGAATGTCCTCGCGCCGCTCGGAGAGCGGCGGCACGCGGATCGGCACCACCGAGAGGCGGTGATAGAGGTCCTCGCGGAATTTTCCGTCCGCGATCTCGCGCTTCGAGATTGCGCGCGGTCGAGGACACGATGCGCACGTCGACCGCGACCTTGGCGCTGCCGCCGACGCGCTGGAAGGTCTGATCGACCAGCACGCGCAGAATCTTGTTCTGCGTCTCGCGCGGCAGATCGGCGATGTCGTCGATGAACAGCGTGCCGCCATGCGCCTCTTCCAGCGCGCCCGGCTTGCGCGTCTCCGCGCCGTTGGACTGGTCGACGCCGAACAACTCGACTTCCATGCGCTCGGGCGTGATGGCGGCGGCGTTGATGACGATGAAGGGACCGTTCGGCGCGCGCCGATAGCTTATGGATGGTGCGGGCGGCCAGTTCCTTGCCGGAGCCGGAGGGACCGACGATCAGGATGCGGCTGTTGGTCGGCGCCACGCGCTCGATGCGTCTGGCGCAACTGCGTCGATCGCGGACCGACTTGCCGATCAAGGTGGCCGGCAGCGGGGCAAGCTGCTTCAGCTGCTTGACCTCGCGCTTGAGCCGCGAGGTCTCGAGCGCGCGCTCGGCCACCAGCACCAGCCGGTCGGCCTTGAACGGCTTCTCGATGAAATCATAGGCGCCGCGCTTGATGGCCGCGACCGCGGTTTCGATATTGCCGTGGCCGGAGATCATCACCACCGGCAGTTCGGGATGCTCCTGCTTGATGGCGTCGAGCAATTGCAGGCCGTCGAGTTTGCTGCCTTGCAGCCAGATGTCGAGGAACACCAGGTTCGGCCGGCGCGCGACGATGGCGGCCAGCGCCTCGTCGCTGTTGCGCGCGGTGCGCGTCGTCGTAGCCTTCATCCTGCAGGATGCCGGCCACCAGATCGCGGATATCGGCCTCGTCGTCGACGATCAGAATCTCAGCGGACATGGGACTGCTCGTTCACGGTTTCTTGGCTTTCGGTTTGCGGCGCCGCCGCCTCGCCGGACGGCGGCAAAACGCAGGCGCATCCAGGCGCCGCGCTGGCCGGGGATTTTGTCGGCGGCGTCGTGCAGCTCGATGTGGCCGCCGTGCTCCTCGACGATGCGGCCGACGATGGCGAGGCCGAAGCCGGTGCCCTTCTCGCGCGTCGTGACATAGGGCTCGAGCAGCCGGCTGCGGTTTTCTTTCGGCAATCCGATGCCGTTGTCGACGACGTCGATGACGATGTCCTCGCCCTCGCGGGCGGCGAACACGCGGATGACGCCCTTGCCGAGCTCGGCCGGCGGCACCGCGGCGATGGCCTCGGTCGCGTTCTTGATGATGTTGGTGAGCGCCTGCGAGACCAGCCGGCGGTCGAAGCGCGCCGGCATCGGGTCCTCGGCGATCTCGACGTCGATGTCGATGTCGGCATGGCCGACGCGCATCAGGAACGCCGCCTGCCGCACCGTGTCGGCCACGTCCTCGGCCGCAATGACGGGCTTGGGCATGCGGGCGAATTTGCGAGAACTCGTCCACCATGCGGCGGATGTCGTCGACCTGGCGCACGATGGTGTCGGTGCACTGATCGAACACGCCGCCTTTGTCCTCGCCGATCACTTTTCCGTATTTGCGGCGCAGCCGTTCGGCCGACAACTGGATCGGCGTCAGCGGGTTCTTGATTTCGTGCGCGATGCGGCGGGCAACGTCGGCCCAGGCGGAGGTGCGCTGCGCGGCGACCAGTTCGGTAATGTCGTCGAGCGTGACGACATAGCCGTGCTCGGATTCGGCCGACTGCTCGCTGGTGATGCGCACCGAGAGATTGCGCTCGCGGCCCTTGCGCGTGATGGTGACCTGATCCTGCGTGCGCGCGCCCGACGCGCGCCGCCGCCATGAATTCGGCGAGCTCCGGAAAGACCTCCGCCAAGGGGCGCGCCGAGCGCTTCCGCCTCGGTGCAGCCGATCAGGCGCTCGGCCGAGCGGTTGAGGATGGTGACGCAGCCCTTGCCGTCGACGCCGATCACGCCGGCGCTGGCGCCGGCCAGCACCGCCTCGGTGAATCGGCGGCGGCTGTCGATGACGTCGCGCGCGCGCATGATGTCGTCGCGCTGCGTGCGCAGCTCGGCCGTCATGCGGTTGAAGGTTTCGCCCAGCTGCGCGAGATCGCCTTCCGACTGGCGCACCGGCACGCGCACGTACAGGTTTCCGGTGGAGACGACGGTGGCGGCGCCGATCAGGCGCCGGATCGGCGCGACCAGGACGTTGGCGAAATTGAGTCCGATCCAGACCGCCGACAACAGGACGGTGAGCGCGATCACGGTGTACATCAGCGCGAAGGCGACCTGCACGCCAACGCGCCGCGCCGCGATCGCGGCATACTCGCTCGCGCTTTCGCGCGTCGCCCGCAATTGCGGCACCACGCGCGGATCGAGCAGGCGCGTGATGTAGAGAAAATAGTCGTCGTATTTCGGCAGCTTGACGACGGCGGCGACGTAATTGGTGTCCGGCAGCAGGACGACCTGCGGTTCTTTTTCGCCGATGCGCGGCAGCGCGTCGCGCGGCGGCATGGCAAAGGTCTGATTGACCTTGACGTCGGCGCGCGCGATCACGTTGACGTTATTGTCGATCACGATGGCCGACGCGAGCCCGCGCACCGAGGCCTGGAAGGTCAGGAACTGCGCGAGCTTGACGCGGTCATCCTTGAAGACCGGCTCGTCGCGCGCCAGCGTCAACGGACATCGTCAAAATATCGGAGCGCACGATCTGCGCGTGATCCTGCAGATAGGCTTCGGCCACGAGCAGCGAATTCTCGATGGCCGTGCGCGTGCGGATCGAAAACATCCGGTCGAGGCCGCGGTCGAGCGTGACGCTCGCCACGATGGCGACCAGAATGGCGGGCACCGCGGCGATGATGGCGAACAGGCCGACGATGCGCACGTGCAGCCTGGAGCCCGCGCGTCCGGCGCGGCGCGCCTGCACGATCAGCCAGACCTCGCGCACGATGATGCCGAGCAGCAGCAGCACCGTCGACGCATTCACCAGCAGCAGCGTGACGACCACATCATGGGTCGGCAGGATCGGCGTAAAGTCGGCGAGGACGATGAAGGTGACGAGGGCCGACAGCAGCGCGAGGCCGACGGCGAGCGGGCCGAGCACCCGCGTTTCCCCCGCCTGGCGGGCGGCGCCGCGAGCGCGGTTTCGGCGGTTGCGGCCTGTTCGACGCTCAAATGACCCCCGGGCGGCGGCTGGCGGGGCTTAAGCACCCCATTGGCGCGCGGAAGGGTGTGTCCTCCCGGCACTGATGCTTTTATACAACATTGTTGCCGAATTGCGACAATATCGCGGCGCGATAGTCACAGTTCCGTTAATTCCGGGACTTAGCGCCTGCGCATAATCTTTATCGTTTCCGAAAACCGGCTCCGATCCCCGATCAAGTCGAGGACAAGCTTTTCGGCGTCATGCCCTAGCTGCCGCCGCGGAAGAGCTGAATGTCGAGATCGCGGATCTTCTTGCGCAACGTGTTGCGGTTGACGCCCAACAGGTCGGCGGCGCGGATCTGGTTGCCGCGGGTTGCCGCCAGCGCCGCGGTCAGCAGCGGGTATTCGATCTCCCGCAGGACCCGGTGATAGAGGCCGGCCGGCGGCAGCCCCTCGAAATCCGGAGAAATAGGCGGCCAGATGCCGTTCGACGGCGGCGCTTAGAGACTTCCTCGGGCCGCGGCTCATCGCCGGCGGGCGGCATCGCCGGCTGCGCCAGCTCGGCCTCGATCACCGCCGCCGTGATGATCTCCTGCGGATAGAGCGCGGCGAGGCGCCGCGCCAGGTTCTCCAACTCGCGCACATTGCCGGGCCAGCGGTGGCGCTTGAGCCGGTCGAGCCCGGCCTGGTCGATCTGCTTGGGCCGCAGGCCTTCGCGCTCCGCCTGGGCGAAAAAATGCCGGATCAGGTCGGGGATGTCTTCAGTGCGCTCGCGCAAGGGAGGCAGTCGCAGCGGCACCACGTTGAGGCGGAAGAACAAGTCCTCGCGGAACAGGCCCTGCTGGATCAAGACCCGCAAATCCTTGTTGGAGGCGGCGACGATGCGCACGTCGCTCTTGATCGGCGTGCGCCCGCCGACGGTGGTGTACTCGCCTTGTTGCAGCACGCGCAAAAGCCGCGTCTGCGCCTCCATCGGCATGTCGCCGATCTCGTCGAGGAACAGCGTGCCGCCCTCGGCCTGCTCGAAGCGGCCGGACGAGCGCGTGTTGGCGCCGGTGAAGGCGCCCTTCTCGTGGCCGAACAATTCCGACTCGATCAAGTCGCGCGGGATCGCCGCCATGTTGATGGCGATGAAAGTGCCGGCGCGCCGTTTGCCGTAGTCGTGCAGCGCGCGCGCGACCAGCTCCTTGCCGGTGCCGGATTCGCCGGTGATCATCACGGTCAAATCGGTCTGCATCAGGCGCGCCAGCACGCGGTAGATTTCCTGCATCGCCGGCGAGCGGCCGACCAGCGGAATATTGTCGAAATCCTCGGTCTTGGCGGCGGCCGGCCGTTTCTCCTTCGGCTCCGACAGCGCGCGCCCGACGATGGCGATCAACTCCTTCAGGTCGAACGGCTTCGGCAGATATTCGTAGGCGCCGCGCTCGGAGGCTCTTATTGCCGTCATAAAAGTATTTTGCGCGCTCATCACGATGATCGGCAGATCGGGCCGCGCCTTGCGGATGCGCGGAAGGAGGTCGAAGGCGTTCTCGTCCGGCATGACGACGTCGGTAATGACCAGGTCGCCGTCGCCCTGGCTGATCCAGCGCCACAGCGTGGCGGCGTTGCCGGTCGAGCGCACTTCGTAGCCGGCGCGCGACAAAGCCTGGTTGAGGACGGTGCGGATCGCGGCATCGTCATCGGCAACCAAGATGCTTCCCGTCGGCATGATCACCTCACGGGCTCGGGGCCGGACGGCGCGTCCTCGATCGCGCCGCCGTCGCCGCTATAAATGGGCATCAGCACGCGGAAGATCGTGCGCCGCGGCTGCGATTCACATTCGATAATGCCGCCGTGATCGCCGACGATCTTGGCCGCCAAGGCGAGGCCCAAGCCGCTGCCGGATTGCTTGGTGGTGACAAAGGGATCGAACAAATGCGGCATCAGGTCTTCCGGTGCGCCGGGACCGTTGTCGCGCACGCAGAATTCGAGCGGCAGCGACACGCGCGCCTTGTTGCCGGGCATCGACAGCCGCACGCCGGGACGAAACGCGGTGGTGAGCTGGATTTCGCCGTCCGCGGCATCCCCGATCGCTTCGCTCGCGTTCTTCACCAGATTGAGGAACACCTGGATGAGCTGATCGCGATTGGCCAGCACCGGCGGCAGCGAGGGATCGTAGTCCTCGACGAACTTGATATGACGGGCAAAACCCGATTGCGCCAGCCGCTTCACGTGATCGAGCACGACGTGGATGTTGACCGGCTGCGCGCTCGATCGGGCGCTCGTCGGCGAAAACCTCCATGCGGTCGACCAGCTTCACGATGCGGTCGGTCTCGTCGCAGATGAGCTTGGTGAGCGAGCGGTCGTCGTCGTTGGCGGATTGTTCAAGCAGCTGCGCGGCGCCGCGAATGCCCGACAGCGGATTCTTGATCTCGTGCGCCAGCATGGCGGCAAGCGCGATCACCGAACGCGCGGCGCCGCGATGGGTGAGCTGGCGGTCCATCTTGTCGGCGATGGTGCGCTCTTGCAGCATGACCACGACGTGGTCCGGATATTCCGGCAGCGGCGCCACGTGCAGGTCGACCAGCCGTTCGCCCGGATTGCGCGGCGTCGCCAGATCGACTTTGTATTCGTTCACCGGCGCGCCGCGCTGGCGCACCTGCTCGATCAGCGCCAGCAAAGGCGAGCCGAACGGCACCAGCTCGCGCACCATGTGACGGCGCAGCACCGGGATCGAGGCTTCGAAGAATTGCTCGGCCGCCACATTGGCGTCGGCGATCTTGCCGTCCGGGCGCGACCATGATCACCGGATGCGGCAGCGCATTGAGCACGGCGTCGGCCGGCGAGCCGAGCGTGGGAGAGACGGCGTGCGCCCGGCTCATGCGGCGGCCCTCCAACTGAGGTGCGCATGCGAAGGCGTCATAAGCGTCGGCGAGCAGGCGGCGCGCGGCGCTCGGCTCTTCCGCCGTGAGCACGCGGGCGCGGTGATCCTTCAGCAGCGCGATCGGCGCGCCGGCGGTGGCATGGCGCGGTGTCGAGCGCCCAGGCCAGATGCTTGCGCGCGTGGCGGCGGCCGATTGCAAAGCCATGATGTTCGATCATCTCGTCGTAGAGCGCAGCCGTCATCGCGTGCTGCTCGGCGAGCGGCGGCGCCGCGTTCGCGCTTGCCGGTGGCGAGGAAGCGCGCCACCTGCCCCGGAAACCACGGCCGGCCTTGCGCGGCGCGGCCGATCATGACGGCATCCGCGCCGGAAATTGCGAGTGCGCGGGCGGCATCGTCGAATGTGCAGATGTCGCCATTGACGACGACCGGAATTGAAACCGCCGCTTTCACCGCACGCACCGCGGCCCAGTCGGCGCTGCCGTCATAAAATTGGCAGCGGGTGCGGCCGTGCACCGTGATCATCTGCACGCCGGCCGATTGCGCGCGGCGCGCAAGGTCCGGGGCGTTGATGGAGACGTCATCCCAGCCCAGGCGCATCTTGAGCGTGACGGGCACAGCGACAGCGGCGACGGTGGCCTCGATCAGCCGCAACGCGTGAGCAAGGTCGCGCATCAGCGCGGAACCGGCCGCGCCGTTGGTGACCTGCTTGGACGGGCAGCCCATGTTGATGTCGATGATGTCGGCGCCTTGCGCCTCGGCGATGCGGGCGCCTTCCGCCATCCAGATGGCTTCGCAGCCGGCCAGCTGAACGACATGCGTGGCGACCCCCGCCCCTTCGCTGCGCAGCTGAGCTTCGCGCTCGCCGCGGGCAAGGCCTGCGCAGGCGGTCATTTCCGAGACCACCAGCCCGGCCCCCAGCCGTTCAGCCAGACGGCGGAAAGGCGCGTCGGTGATCCCCGACATCGGGGCCAGGACCACGCGATTTGGCAGGCTGAGCGGGCCGATCCGCAATGAGCCGGCCGGAAAAGCCCCGATTTCGTTGGCTCGTGGGTAACTGCCCACCATTTAGGCGACCCTCATGCGATGCTTATAGTTTAGCCAAGTCCAGGTCCGGCGCAAGTGCTGCACTGCAAAAAACTGTTCATGGTCACGGATACAGTGAATTTCCTGGCGGTACCGCGCGCGGCTGGAACGCGCTAAGGCTAAAGGCCGCAAAACGGGAGCAAATAGAGCATGGCCGAGGTGGCAGTGGTGGTGGTGGCTGCCGGCCGGGGCACGCGGGCGGGCGGCGATAAGCCCAAGCAATTCCGGCGCATCGGCGACGAAATCATGCTGCGCCGGGCCCTGTTAATGCTCGTAGAGGCCCCGAACGTCGGCCTCGTCCAGCCGGTGATCAGGCGCGAGGATCGCGAATTCTTCGAGCACGCCGCCGCCAAGATCGACCTGCTGCCGCCCGCCTTCGGCGGCGCCACGCGGCAGGCTTCGGTGCGTGCCGGACTGGAGGCGCTGGAGCCGCGCAAGCCGGAGATCGTGCTGGTGCATGACGCCGCCCGCCCCTTCGCGACGCCGGCGCTGGTCGCGCGCGCGATCGCAGCCGCGCAAAAGACCGGCGCCGCGGTTCCGGCGCTGCCCGTGACCGACACCATCAAGGCGGTCGATGACGCCGGCTTCGTCGTGCAGACGCTCGAGCGCGCCCGCCTGCGCAGCATCCAGACGCCGCAAGGCTTTGCCTTCGCGCCTTTGCTCGACGCGCACCGCAAAGCCGCAGCCCAAGGCCGCGAGGATTTCACCGACGACGCGGCGCTCGCCGAATGGGCCGGCATGAAGGTCTCCGTGTTCGAGGGCGAGCCGGGCAACATCAAGATCACGAATGCCGAGGATTTCGCCCGCGCGGAGGCCGCGCAATTTGCCGCGCTCGGCGACGTGCGCACCGGCACCGGCATCGACGTGCACGCCTTTGCGCCGGGTGACCACGTCATGCTCGGCGGCGTTCGCATCGCGCACGGGCAAGGCTTGACCGGCCATTCCGACGCCGACGTGGTGCTGCATGCGGCGACCGACGCGCTGCTCGGCGCGCTGGCCGAGGGCGACATCGGCGCGCATTTCCCGCCCAGCGATGCGCAATGGAAAGGCGCCTCCTCCGACCGGTTCTTGACGTTTGCGGTCGAGCGCGTCAAAGCGCGCGGCGGGCGCATCGCGCATATCGACATCACGGTGGTGTGCGAGGCGCCGAAGATCGGCCCGCATCGCGACGACATGCGGGCGCAGCATCGCCGAACTCGCCGGCATTGCGCCCGAGCGCGTGGCGGTGAAGGCGACGACCAGCGAGAAACTGGGTTTCACCGGGCGCGGCGAAGGCATCGTCGTGTTACGCAACCGCGACGGTGCGGTTGCCGTTTGGCGCTGAGTGAGGCGTCTGCCATGAACGAAGAGCTGCACGCCGCCGCGGCAATCGCCCTCGATGTCTGCCGCGTGCGCCGGCTGAAAGCGGCGACGGCGGAATCCTGCACCGGCGGGCTGGTGGCGGGCGCGCTGACCGATCTCGCCGGCTCGTCCGAGGTGTTCGAGCGCGGCTTCGTCACCTACTCGAACGAGGCCAAGCAGCAGATGCTGGGCGTCTCTTCCGAGACGCTGCGCGATCATGGCGCGGTCAGCCGGCAGACGGCGGAGGAAATGGCGCGCGGCGCCATCGCGCATTCGAATGCCGACGTGGCGGTCGCCATCACCGGCATCGCCGGCCCGACCGGCGGCAGCGCGGACAAGCCGGTCGGCCTCGTGCATATCGCCGCCGCCTCGCGCGCCGGCGCGCTCATGCACAAGGAGATGCGCTACGGCGACATCAGGCGCGCGCGCGTGCGCGAAGGCGACGCCGCCATTGGTGTTGCGGTAATTGTCGGCAAAGCCGATGGCATATTCCTCCGGCAGCGGTTTCCAGCGCCCGGGCGACGGCGGATCGTTCGGTCTTTCAGCCAATAGCGCAGCACGCGCGGCTCGCCGCGCTGCGACAAAGCCCAATGTAATCGTAGGCGCCGATGACGGCGGCGCGCTGCGCCAGGATCATGGCGCCCTTTTGCGAGAAGGCGATGTCGGAGACCGCATAGGGTCCCGGCTCGGCCGCAACGTCGAGCTCCCAGCGCGGATCGGCGGCGAAGCTGCCGTCGCGTTCGATGCCGACCGACCAGATCTGCGGCCCGTTCTTGGGCGCGCCGTTGCGCGCCGAGTAGTAAAGCCGGCCCTCGTGCACGGCGAGCGCCCAGACGCGGCGCGGCGGCGGGCGCGTAGTCCCAGGTGTCGGGGTCTTCGGAGTTGAAACGCGCGGTGGCGATGTTGAGCCGGCGGCGTCGGATTGAAGGCTTGCGCCGGCACATTGCCGCGGGTCGGCCGGCCGGTGACGCCGTGGTCGTAAGGCGGACCGAGGTCGCGGCCGTCGAGCGCGAAGCGATGGATCATGCCGGTGTAGAGGTCCGACACGAACAGCTGCTTGTGCGCGGCGTCGTAGGCGAGATTGCCGAGGCCCGGGCCCGGGTTCGGCACGCCGTCGAGCGTGACATTGGCGAACAGGCTGACGACGCCGGTGCGGCCGTCGACCTTGTAGATGCTGCCGGGGCCGCCCTGCAGCTCGAGCCCGAATTGTCCCTTCATCCAGCCGGCGCCGGGGCCGCCGCGCTTGCGGCGCTCGGGCGTGCCGTCGCGGCCGCGGCTGACGATGTTGAGGCCGAACAGCGAGGTGGCGGCGAGATAGATGTTGGGCGGGGTCTGATCGTCGAGCGCGATACCGAACACCTGGCCGACGTCGCGCGCGAACACGTCGAAGGTCTTGGGCGCCTGCAACAGGCGGCCGTCCCAGACATAGCCCGGTTGGCCGAGGCGCGACGATGCGGGCGGAAGGTCCGTCCGGGTTGATGAAGGTGAGATCGATGGTCGACTTTTGCGGCGGGCGCGGCTTGCTCGGGTCGGGCGCCAGCGTGCCGGAAAATCCGCTGACGACGGCGTCGCCGAGATTAAGGTTTGGCGGCCGATCGGGTTGCTGGGCGCGAACGGCGCCGACGGACAAAAGGGCAATCGCCAGCACTGCGGCAAAAGCCGCGCAACCACCTTGGACATGACTCCCCCTTCGCTCCGCTTCGACGCGGAACGCCTTCCACTTGACGTGGATTTAGTTCGCTAAGTTTTCTCGACGTCGATCGGCTGCAAGATAACGTGCGGTCGCGCAGATCGATCTTTTATTAGAATTACCACCGCGTAAACGGTACTACCTGATGGATCGATACAACCGGAAGCTGTATTGTCTGGCAGCCGATATTTTGCGGCCGGCCATGCGGTGCAAATCGGTGCTGGAGGCCTTGCGGATGCTCAAGCAGATAGCGGAAAATGCCTGAAAGGCTCGACTCAGGGGGTGTAGCTGCCATGTTCGTTCCATTATTCGCAGTGCCGCTGGTGATCCAGATCGCCGCCGTGGACGCGGTGCCGCATTGGGACGTGACGGCAAGTTGCAAGGGCGCCGCGGCCGCGACGGGCGAAGGCGAGCAGGGCAAGGCGCGGTTGAAAGGCTGTCTCGACAGCGAAGAGCGCACGCGCGTCAAGCTTGTGACCGACTGGTCGTCGTTTGCGGCCGCCGACCGCGCCAAATGCATCCGCACGATCCAGTGGTTCGAGCCGACTTATACCGAACTCGCGGCCTGTCTCGAGATGGGCCGCGACGCCAAGACCGGCGAGCCGATCACCCCGCTCAAACGCGAGCCGCCTGGCAAGAAGAAGTAGCGCGGCAGCCGCGGGCCGGCCGCGTGGCTTACGCGCGCTTGCGGCCGTAGACGCGGTCGGCGCGCTGCTCGAAGGCGGCGGAGAATTTGCGAAACGCCGTGTCGAACATCGCGCCCATCAGCATGCCGAGCGTGCGGCTCCTGAACTCGTACTCGATGAAGAACTCGACGTCGCAGGCGTGCTCGCCCGCCGGCTGAAAGGTCCAGCGGTTCTGCATGCGGCGGAACGGGCCATCGACATATTCCACCAGGATTTTCAAGTTCGGCCGGTCGAGCGTGACGCGGCTGGTGAAGGTCTGGCGGATCAGTTTGTAGGCAACCGTCATGTCGGCGACCAGCACCACGATGCCCTCGCCTTTGTCGGTGCGGCTTTTCACGCGCAGATCGCTGCACAGCGGCACGAATTTTGGATAGCTCTCGCCGTCAGCCACCAGATCGAACATTTCTTGCGCGCTGTGGCGCACGCGGCGCTTGGTGGAGAATTGCGGCATCAGGATTTCGCGAGGCGCGCAGCCTTCAGCCGCGCGAAGTCGTCGCCGGCGTGATGCGAGGAGCGCGTCAGCGGCGAGGACGCCACCATCAGGAAGCCCTTGCTGTAGGCGATCGCTTCCAGCGACCTGAATTCGTCCGGCGGCACGAAGCGCTTGACTTCGTGTGCTTGCGCGTCGGCTGCAGATATTGCCCGACGGTGAGAAAATCGACCTCGGCCGAGCGCAGGTCGTCCATGACCTGCAGCACTTCGTTGCGCTCTTCGCCGAGGCCCAGCATGATGCCGGACTTGGTGAACATCGCGCGGTCGAGTTCCTTGACCCGCTGCAACAGCCGCAGCGAGTGGAAATAGCGCGCGCCCGGCCGCACCGTGAGATAGAGCGAGGGCACGGTTTCCAGATTGTGGTTGAACACGTCGGGCTTGGCCGCGACCACGACTTCGAGCGCGCCGTCCTTGCGCAGGAAATCGGGCGTCAGCACTTCGATCGTGGTCTGCGGGCAAGCGCGCCGGATGGCGCGGATGGTGTCGGCGAAATGCTGCGCGCCGCCGTCGGCGAGATCGTCGCGGTCGACCGAGGTGACGACGATGTGGGCGAGGCCCAGCTTGGCGGTCGCCTCGCGCGACGTGTTCGGGTTCGGCCAGTCGAGCGCGCCGGGCAGTCCGGTCTTGACGTTGCAGAACGCGCAGGCGCGCGTGCAGGTGTCGCCCATGATCATGAAGGTGGCGTGCTTCTTCTCCCAGCACTCGCCGATGTTCGGGCAGCCGGCCTCCTCGCACACCGTGTGCAGGCCGTTGTCGCGCATGATCTTTTGCGTCGCGAAAAAGCCGGGCGAGACCGGCGCCTTGACGCGGATCCAGTCGGGCTTCGGCAGCGCGGGCGAATCCGGCCGATGCGCCTTTTCCGGATGGCGCGGACGCGGGCTGTTGAGGTCGTAGACGACGGCCATGGTCTTTACTTACGGCTGCAAAGGTTGCGCCGCAAGGTCACCCGGGTCACGCCCTGCTGCTATGTCGCCTTCGGCGGCATGCGGTTGCTCGGCGTCGAGTTGGAAATCTTCACTTCCTCCTCGTTCATGTCGGCGCCGATATCGGCAAACAGCGGCGTCGACAGATAGCGCTCGCCGGTGTCGGGCAGCATGGCGAGCACGACCGAGCCCGGCGCTGCGCTCTTGCAGACTTCGAGCGCGCCGGCCAAGGTGCCGCCGGCGCTGATGCCGACGAAGATGCCTTCCTTCTGCGCCAGCTCGCGGCTGCAGCGCAGCGCGTCGGCGCCGGCAACGGTGACGATGCGGTCGATCGCCTTCTTATCGACCGCCTCGGCCGTGATCTTCGGAATGAAGTCCGGGCTCCAGCCCTGCATCGGGTGCGGCTTGAACGCGGCGTTCGCCTTGGCGGGCGAGCCGTCCGCATTGCGCTCCTGCTGGGAGCCGCTCGACAGCATCGGCGCGTCGGCCGGCTCGCAGACAATGATTTTGGTGTCGGGGCGCTCCTTGCGCAGCACGCGCGAGACGCCGGTGAGCGTGCCGCCGGTGCCGAAGCCGGTGACCCAATAGTCGAGCTTCTCGCCCTTGAAGTCGTCGATGATCTCGCGCGCGGTGGTGCGCTCGTGCATGGCGGGGTTGGCCTCGTTCTCGAACTGGCGGGTGAAGAACCAGCCGTGCGTCTTGGCGAGTTCGGTCGCCTTGTTGACCATGCCCATGCCGCGCTCGGCCGCGGGCGTGAGCACCACCTTGGCGCCGAGGAAGCGCATCAGCTTGCGGCGCTCGACGCTGAACGTCTCCGCCATGGTCACCACCAGCGGATAGCCCTTGGCGGCGCAGACCATGGCGAGCCCGATGCCGGTATTGCCGGAGGTGGCCTCGACGACGGTTTGCCCGGGCTTGAGCGCGCCGGATTTTTCCGCCGCCTCGATGACGCCGAGCGCGAGGCGGTCCTTGACCGAGCCGAGCGGATTGAAGGCCTCGATCTTGACGTAGAGGTTGATGCCTTTCGGCCCCAGCTTGTTGATCTTGACGACCGGCGTGCGGCCGACGGTTTCAAGGATGTTGGCGAATTTGGCCATCGGTGTTCCTCCCCATCTTCGTCATGCCGTGACGCGTCGAGGCGCGCCGCATCCGACGCGCTCGCACCTTCTGGCACGACGGGTGACTCACATATTCAGCACCCGCCCGTAGGCATCGAGCACCGCCTCCTTCATCATCTCCGACAGCGTGGGATGCGGGAAGACGGTGTGCATCAATTCTTCTTCGGTCGTCTCCAGGTTCATGGCGACGACATAGCCCTGGATCAACTCGGTGACCTCGGCGCCGACCATATGGGCGCCGAGCAACTGGCCCGTTTTTTTATCGAAAATGACTTTCACCAGCCCTTGGTCCTCGCCCAGCGCGATCGCCTTGCCGTTGCCGACGAAGGGGAAGCGGCCGACGCGGATGTCGAGCTTTTTGTCTTTCGCCGCCTGCTCGGTGAGGCCGACCGAAGCGATCTGCGGCGTGCAATAGGTGCAGCCCGGGATCATCAACTTGTTCATCGGGTGCGGGTTGAGGCCCTTGATCGCCTCGATGCAGACGACGCCCTCGTGCTCGGCCTTGTGCGCCAGCATCGGCGGCCCGGAGACGTCGCCGATGGCGTAGATGCCGGGCACATTGGTCTTGTTGAATGGATCGACGACGATAATGCCGCGCTCGGTTTTCACGCCGAGTTTTTCCAGGCCGAGGTTCTCGATATTGCCGGTGACGCCGACGGCGGAGATGACGCGCTCGACCGTGAGGGTCTGCGTCTTGCCGCCCTCTTCGATTGTCGCGGTGACGCTGTCGGCCTTCTTGTCGAGCTTGGTCACTTTGGCGTTGGTGTGGATCTTGATGCCCTGCTTCTCGAAGCTCTTGCGCGCAAAAGCTTGAATCTCGTGGTCCTCGACCGGGAGAATTTGCGGCAGCACTTCGACCACCGTCACCTCGGCGCCGAGCGTGCGGAAGAACGAGGCGAACTCGATGCCGATGGCGCCGGAGCCGATCACCAGCAGCGATTTCGGGATCGCCGGCGGCACCATGGCCTCGAAATAGGTCCACACCAGTTTCTTGTCGGGCTCGAGCCCCGGCAGCACGCGCGGCCGCGCGCCGGTGGCGATGATGATGTGCTTGGCTTGGTAGCTGCCCGCGCCGAGCGCGCCTTTGGGCGCTTCGCTCTTCGACGCCTTCACCGTGACCTTGCCGGGCGCGTCGATCGCGGCCTCGCCCCAGATCACTTGCACCTTGTTCTTCTTCATCAGGAAGCCGACGCCGTCGTTGAGCCGCTTGGCCACCGCGCGCGAGCGCTTGACGATCGCGCCGGCGTCATAGCCGACATTGGAGGCTGTCAGCCCGTAGTCCTTGGCGTGCTGCATATAGTGAAAGATTTCGGCGGAGCGTAGCAGCGCCTTGGTCGGGATGCAGCCCCAGTTGAGGCAAATGCCGCCGAGATAATCGCGCTCGACGATTGCCGTCTTGAAGCCGAGCTGCGCCGCGCGGATGGCGGAGACATAGCCGCCGGGGCCGGAGCCGATGATGAGGACGTCGAAGGAGGTGTCGGCCACTTAAGCCTCTCCACTGGCGAAGTTTATGCCATCCGTGTCCCATATGGGCCAGCGCCAATCAAGCCGCCACCCCCATTGTCTGCAAGCTCGGACGGGAATCTAATTCCCGGTAACGACAAGGCTGCACAAAGCCATAGTTGGGGGAGACATCATGCGCAGGACCATCGGCCGCATCGCGGCCGCCGCATTTTTCGTCGCATTTGCCGACATCCGCATCCGCCGCCGAGATCAAGGTGTTCAGCACCATCGGCGTGCAGGCCGCGCTGGAGGAGCTGGCGCCGAAATTCGAGAAGGAAACCGGCAACAAGCTCACCATCAGCTGGGCAACCGCGGCCATCCTGGTCAAGCGCGTGCAGGCGGGCGAAAGCGCCGATCTCTATATCCTCACGACGCAGAGCCTCGACGCGTTGAAGAAAATCAACAAGGTCTCTCCCGGCTCCGATGCCACGTTCGCCAGCTCCAGCATGGCCGTGGTGGTGAAAAAGGGCGCGCCGAAGCCCGACATTTCGACGCCCGAGGCCTACAAGAAGACGCTGCTGGCGGCAAAGGCGATTGCCTATTCCAATCCGGCCTCAGGCGGGGCGAGCGGCGTGTTCTTCGCCAAGTCGCTCGATCGCATGGGCATCGCCGATGCGATGAAGGCCAAAACGCATCATCCGCCGCCAAGCGGCAACGCGGCGAACCTGGTCGTGAGCGGCGAAGCCGAGCTCGCAATTCAGCAGGAGCCGGAGGTGATGTCAGTCGCCGGCGTGGATGTCGTCGGGCCGCCGCCGGGCGATCTCAACAAGATCACCGCGTATTCGGCCGGCGTCAGCCCCGATGCCAAGGAACCGAACGGGGCAAAGGCGCTGATCAAGTTCTTGAAATCGCCGGAAGCGGTGGCGGTGTTCAAGGCGCGCGGGCTGAAGCCGGCGTGAGGTTTGTCCCTCGTCATGGCCGGGCTTGTCCCGGCCATCTCGTTTAGGAAGGCAACACTTCGCCTCACCTAAGCGCGTGCGGCGAAGCGTGGGCGTTACGCGAGATATAGCGGCGCAAGATCAGCCATTGCACCAGCACGGCCAATGCCGGCGCCGCGACGATCTGCAAGAGTTTCTGAACTTCACGCCAGTAGAAAAACCAGCCGTCGCGCAGTACAACGATTTCGTTCAGCGTCAGCGCGAGCAGAAGTCCGACTGGAACGAGCAGCCCGAGCAACGCCAGATTCAATGCTAGGGCGCGCGGGCGCCAAAACATCACGACGCCGAAGACGACCGTGGCGAGCGCCGCGAGCGCGAGCGTGGCAATCGTGCCGGCGACGCCGTCCATCGTGCAGGCAAGCCCCTCGCCCTGACATGGCGCCCAATACGTCACGCCATAGTTGAGCAACTCGGCGACGGCGGCCGAAACAATCCCTGCCAAGACGATCAGTCCGAAAAGGCGCACGTCACACCAGCATCATCACCGGGCTCTCGATCAGCATCTTGAACGCGCTGACCAGCTCGGCGCCGAGCGCGCCGTCGACCGCGCGGTGATCGCAGGACAGCGTCACGCTCATGATGGTGGCGACCGCAAGCTGGCCGTTGCGCACCACCGCGCGCTCCTCGCCGGCGCCGACCGCGAGGATGGTCGACTGCGGCGGGTTGATCACGGCGGTGAAATCCTTGATGCCGTACATGCCTAAGTTCGACACCGAGGTGGTGCCGCCCTGGTATTCGTGCGGCTTGAGCTTGTGGGCGCGGGCGCGCGCGGCAAGCTCGCGCATTTCGTTGGAGATGGCGGACAGCGACTTGCCTTCCGCATTGCGCACGATCGGCGTGATCAGCCCGCCCGGCAGCGCCACCGCGACGCTGACGTCGGAGTGCTTGTGCTTGAGCATGCCGGCCTCGGTCCAGCTCACATTGGCGTCGGGCACGCGTTGCAGCGCGAGCGCCAGCGCCTTGATGACGAAATCGTTGACCGAAAGCTTGTAGGCCGGCTTGCCGTCTTTGTCCTTGGGCGCTGCGGCGTTGATCTCCTCGCGCGCCGCCATCAGTCGGCCGATGTCGCAATCGACCGTCTCGTAGAAATGCGGGATGGTCTGCACCGACGCCGTGAGCCGCTGCGCGATGACGCGGCGGATCTGGTCGTGCGGCACGAAATCGTAGGAACCGTCTTCGTAAAGCGAGCGGATTTGGCTGTCCGACATTGTTTGAGCGGACGGTGCTCCTGACGGAGCACCGATGGACGGCGCGGCGCGCAAGCCTTTGCCGGATTTCGCCGCGTCGATGTCGCGCGCGATCACGCGGCCATGCGGGCCGGAGCCGGAGACGCGCTGCAGGTCGATGCCGGCGTCTTTGGCGAGACGGCGCGCGAGCGGCGAGGAGAAGATGCGGTTGCTGCCTGCGCGGCGGCCTGCGCCCGACGCCCGCCTTCGCTGGCACAGCGGGCTCCTCAGGGTGAGGGTGGACTTGCGCGCGACGGCGCGGCTTCTTCGCCGCTTCCTAGGAGCGCCGCGCAGCGGCGCGTCTCGAAGGATGAGGCGGCAGGCTTCGGCGCCGGCGCTTGCCGCCGGCGCTTTGCGCGCCCGCAGCCGCCGCCTTCACATCCTCGCCCTCGTTGCCAGCACCGCGATCACCGAATTCACCGGCAACGTCATGCGTGCCTTCCGGCACCACGATCTTGGCGAGCGTGCCCTCGTCCACCGCCTCGACTTCCATGTCGCCTTGTCGGTCTCGATCTTGGCGTGATTCGGGCTTCGGTGCTTCGGCGGCTTTCGGCGCCGGCGCTTTCGCGGCGCCCGCAGCCGCCGCCTTCACGTCCTCGCCCTCGCCGGCCAGCACCGCGATCACGGCATTCACCGCGACATCTTGCGTGCCTTCCGGCACCACGATCTTGGCGAGCGTGCCCTCGTCCACCGCCTCGACTTCCATCGTCGCCTTGTCGGTCTCGATCTCGGCGATGATGTCGCCCGACTTGATCGTGTCGCCTTCCTTCTTCAGCCATTTGGCGAGGTTGCCCTTCTCCATCGTGGGCGACAGCGCCGGCATGAGGATGTTGGTGGGCATAGCGCGCGGTTACTTGTAGCTGACGGCTTTGGCCGCCGCGATCACCTCGGCGACCGACGGCAGCGCCAGCTTTTCCAGATTGGCCGCGTAAGGCATCGGCACGTCCTTGCCGGTGACGCGCGCGACCGGCGCGTCGAGATAGTCGAAGGCGTTCTCCATGATCTGCGCGGCGATCTCGGCGCCGACGCCGGATTGCTTCCAGCCTTCCTCCACCGTCACGGCGCGGCCGGTCTTCTTCACCGACTCGATGATGCGTGCCGACATCCATCGGCTTGAGCGTGCGCAGGTCGATCACCTCGGCGTCGATGCCGTCCTTGGCGAGTTCGTCGGCGGCCTGCAGCGCGTAAGACATGCCCATCGACCAGGCGATAATGGTCACGTCGGAGCCCGCGCGCGCGATGCGCGCCTTGCCGATCGGCAACACGAAATCGTCGAGCTTGGGGACGGCCGAGGAGTGGCCGTAGAGAATTTCGTTTTCCAGGAAGATCACCGGATTGGGATCGCGGATCGCGGCCTTGAGCAGGCCCTTGGCGTCGGCGGCGTTCGACGGCGCGATCACCTTCAGGCCGGGCACATGCGAGAACCAGGACGAGTAGTCCTGGCTGTGCTGGGCGCCGACGCGGGCGGCGGCGCCGTTCGGCCCGCGGAACACGACATGACAGTTCACCTGGCCGCCGGACATGTAATGCGTCTTGGCCGCCGAATTGATCAAATGGTCCATCGCCTGCATGGCGAAATTCCAGGTCATGAATTCGACGATCGGTTTCAAGCCGGCGAAGGCCGCGCCGACGCCCAAGCCGGTAAAGCCGTGCTCGGTGATCGGCGTGTCGATCACGCGTTGCGCGCCGAACTCCTGCAACAGCCCTTGCGTGACCTTGTAGGCGCCCTGATATTCGGCGACCTCCTCGCCCATCACGAACACATCTTTGTCGCGGCGCATCTCCTCGGCCATGGCGTCGCGCAGCGCTTCGCGCATGGTCATGGTCACCATCTCGGTGCCGTCGGGGATGTCGGGGTCACTCGCAACATGCACGGCGGGCGCTTCCGGCGCTTGCGCAGGTTTAGGCGGCGCCGGCGTTTGCGGCTTTTCGAATTTCGCGGGCGGCGCCGGATTCAGCCGCCTTCTGCGGCGGCGCCGGCTTGGCGTCCTTGATCGACGCCTTGTCCTCGCCGTCGGCCAGGATCAACGCAATCGGCGTGTTGACGGCCACGTCGGCGGTGCCTTCCGGCACGAGAATTTTTCCCAAGGTGCCCTCGTCCACCGCCTCCACTTCCATGGTCGCCTTGTCGGTCTCGATCTCGGCAATGATGTCGCCCGATTTGACCGTGTCGCCCTCTTTCTTGAGCCACTTGGATAGATTGCCCTTCTCCATCGTGGGCGACAGCGCGGGCATGAGGACTTCGGTCGGCATGGCTGTTGCTACGCTTAACGGTAAACGTCGGTGGTGAGCTCGGAGGCATCCGGCTCGGGATCGTGGGTGGCGAATTCGGCGGCCTGATTGATGAGATCGCGCACCTCGCCGTCGATCTTCTTGAGCGCGTCCTCGTTGGCGAGCTTCTTCTCCAGGATGCGGTGGCGCACCATGTCGATCGGGTCGTGCTGGGTGCGCACCTTCTCGACCTCCTCGCGCGAGCGGTACTTGGCCGGGTCCGACATCGAGTGGCCGCGATAGCGGTAGGTGAGCATTTCCAGAATGAACGGGCCCTTGCCGGCGCGGCACCATGCGGCGGCCTTGGCACCCGCGGCCATTACCGCGCGCACATCCATGCCGTCGACCTGCTCGCCCGGAATATTGAACGACAGTCCGCGCCGCGACAGATTGGTTTCGGCCGAGGAGCGCGTGATCGCCGTGCCCATGGCGTAGCGGTTGTTCTCGATCACGTAGATGACCGGCAGCTTCCACAGCTCGGCCATGTTGAAGCTCTCGTAGACCTGGCCCTGGTTGGTGGCGCCGTCGCCGAAATACGTGAGGCAGATGTTCTTGTTGCCGCGGTACTTGTTGGCAAACGCGAGCCCCGTGCCGAGCGGCACCGACGCGCCGACGATGCCGTGGCCGCCATAGAAGTTCTTCTCGACGCTGAACATGTGCATCGAGCCGCCTTTGCCCTTGGAATAGCCGTGCGCGCGGCCGGTCAGTTCCGCCATCACGCCTTTCGGCTCCATGCCGCAAGCCAGCATGTGGCCGTGGTCGCGGTAGCCGGTGATCACCTCGTCGCCCGGCTGCAGCACCATCTGCATGCCGGTGACGACGGCCTCCTGGCCGATATAGAGGTGGCAGAAGCCGCCGATCAGTCCCATGCCGTACATTTGCCCCGCCTTCTCCTCGAAGCGGCGGATGGTCAGCATGGCGCGGTAGGCGGCGAGTTCCTGGTCCTTGCTGAAGTCGGCGACCGGCTTGCCGTCCAAATTGCCGTCTTTGGCCGCCGGTTTGGCATCGGGATTTTTCTTGGCGACCGCCATGGGCACTCCTGGACAACGATCGGCGGGGGCGGGATTGAGGCCGGTTCCGGCAATCCCCTTAGCTTAATTCGGCAAGCGGCGGAAGCGCGAGGGCGCCGGGCGCCTTTGCACCAGCCGTTGCCCAAGGATTTGACGGCAAAGAAGAATGCCAGGCGGGGGATAACGCCGGACCGGCCGGCCGGGTTCTAGCGCGGGGCGGTCAGCAGCACCGCGTCGCGCGGGTCGACGTAGCCCAGAAGCGCGCGGGCGCGCTCGTCCAACACGTCGGGATCGAGCTTGTCGGAGCGCAGCAGCGACACCCGCCGCTCCCACACCGCGCGCTCGGCCTTGAGCCGGGAGAGCTCGCCTTGCATGGTGGCGAGCTGCTTGTCGAGATCGGCCTGCGCGCGCAGGCCGTGCGCGCCGGTGAAGGCGTTGACGCCGAAATAGCCGATGAACAGCGCGGCGAAGATATAGAGGCCAAGCGCGGTCAGGATGGTGCGGCGGCGGCGGTTGGTGACCATGACCGGCGAGGATGCGGCAATGCGCGTTAAGGCGGTTTTAATGTGCACTGCACCCGTGTCCCGCTCGATGCCCGCGCAAGCGGGAATCCAGCGCAAACCGCTGCGGAGTCCTCGATTCCGCGGGGACGAGCGCCTTAGTGGATCGAGCCGGAAATGACGGCATCCTAAACCCGCTGCCTGATCTCGTTGAGCAGGAAATTGCCCAGCCGCTTGCCGCGGTTGCGGAACAGCGCAACAGCCCGCTGTCGACAAAATAGGTGAGCAAAATCGAATCGCGCGTCTTGACGCGGTTGTGCACCGGGTCGGCCGAGTGCCAGGTGTCGCTGCCGACCGCGAAGGCGTAGCCGGTGTTGGGCGCAAAGCGCATCTGCGCAGCCTTCGGCTTCGAGCCGTCGGGCTTGACGTCGTGGAAGATGGTGCCGATGTCGGTATTGGCGTCGTCCGCCGGCAGATAAAGCTGGACGGTGATGCCCTTCCATTTGGTGTCGGTGTGCGGCGTGATCAAATAGCCCGGAATGTCACGCGTCAAAATCGGGATCGGGTACATGCCGACCTCCGCGAAATCCTTGCCGAAGCGCTTCTCGAGACCGGGCGCCAGACGCCGGATGAAGGCGCGCTTGACCTCGTCGGCGCAGAGCGCGCGGCCGACCACGTCCCACAGCGCGCGCTTCTGCGCCGGCAGATTGCGGATGTATTCCGGAAACAGGTCGATCTTCACGCGCGTCGGCGTGACGTCGCTCGTCTTGCTGCGGCCGTGCATCGGACGGTAGTCGCGCGCCTCCGGCTTGAGCGCGAGGATCTGCGCGTAGATGTCGTCGGGGAACACGCGGTCGAATTCGAGATGGTAGAACGGCTTCTCCACCGCGCGCGCCTGCTCGACCGACTGGGCGATGAAGGCGGCCAGGCGCTCGACCGCGCGGCGGCGGTCGTGGCGGCCCAAAGTCGTGGTCTGATCCATTGCGGCAACTCTCAAGGCGTTCGGCTGTCGGCCGGCAATTTGCGGCAATTTCGCCGCCGAACGCAAGCCGGCGCCGAAAAACGATGTTAACGCGCCGATTTCAGCACGGAGCGCCCGGCATATTTCGCCTGCGCGCCCAGTTCCTCCTCGATGCGCAGCAGCTGATTGTATTTGGCGGTGCGGTCGGCGCGCGCGAGCGAGCCGGTCTTGATCTGCCCGCAATTGGTGGCGACGGCCAGATCGGCGATGGTTGAGTCTTCCGTTTCGCCGGAGCGGTGCGACATCACCGCGCTGTAGCCGGCCTTGTGCGCGCACTCGATGGCGGCGAGCGTCTCGGTCAGCGTGCCGATCTGGTTGACCTTGATCAGGATGGAATTGGCGATGCCCTCTTTGATGCCCCTCGACAGGCGCTCGACGTTGGTGACGAAAATATCGTCGCCGACGAGCTGAATTTTGTCGCCGATCAGATCGGTGAGAATCTTCCAGCCCTCCCAATCGTCCTCCGCCATGCCGTCTTCGATCGACACGATCGGATAGCGCGCGGCAAGATCGGCGAGATATTTCGCCTGCTCCTGCTTGGAGCGGGTCTTGCCCTCGCCGGAATAAACGTAAGCGCCATCCTTGTAGAATTCGCTGGCCGCCGGATCGAGCGCGATAAAGACATCGCCGCCCGGCTTGTAGCCGGCCTGCGCAATAGCCTTGACCACGAAATCGAGCGCGGCTTCCGCCGACGGCAGGTTCGGCGCAAAGCCGCCTTCGTCGCCGACATTGGTGTTGAGGCCGGCCGCCTTGAGCTGCGATTTCAACACGTGGAAGATTTCCGAGCCGGCGCGCAGCGCCTCGGCGAAATTCGGCGCGCCCGCCGGCACGATCATGAATTCCTGGAAGTCGATCGGATTGTCGGCATGCACGCCGCCATTGACGATGTTCATCATCGGCACCGGCAAAAGGCGGGCGGCGGCGCCGCCGACATAGCGATAGAGCGGCTCTTTCTTGGCAATCGCCGCGGCCTTGGCGGCGGCGAGCGAGACGCCGAGAATGGCATTGGCCCCGAGGCGGCCCTTGTTGGGCGTGCCGTCGAGCGCGATCAGCGTTTCGTCGATCTTGGCCTGCGCCTCGGCATCCATGCCGCCGAGCGCGTCGAAAATCTCGCCGTTGACCGCGGCGACGGCCTTGGTGACCCCCTTGCCGCCGTAGCGCGCCTTGTCGCCGTCGCGCAGTTCGACCGCCTCATGCACGCCGGTGGAAGCGCCCGAGGGCACCGCGGCGCGGCCGCGCGAGCCGTCTTCGAGGATGACGTCGACCTCGACGGTCGGGTTGCCGCGGGAATCGAGGATTTCGCGGCCAATGATGTCGGTGATGGCGGTCATGGCAGGTCCCGGACTGGATATGCGGCGCTTCTACAGGATCGACAACCCCCTTGTCATGCCCCGTCCCGGCGGGGCATTGCATGGCCATGGCCAGACGACCGTTGCAGCTCGGACGCCCCTCGCCCATCCCCGCCTCGCCCGACAAAGCGAGGCTCGACCGCGTGGCCAATCCGCATACGGGCACCAATTACGTCGCGCGCTTCACCGCGCCGGAATTCACCTGTCTCTGCCCGATCACCGGCCAGCCCGACTTCGCGCTGCTGGTGATCGACTATGTGCCGGGCGCGGTTTCTGGTGGAGTTGAAGTCGCTCAAGCTTTACCTGAACAGCTTCCGCAATCACGGCGCCTTCCACGAGGACTGCACCGTCGCCATCGGCAAGAAATTGGTCGCGCTGCTGAAGCCGAAATATCTGCGCATCGGCGGCTACTGGTTTCCGCGCGGCGGCATGCCGATCGACGTGTTCTGGCAGGCGGGCAAATTGCCCAAGGACGTCTGGCTGCCGCCCGACCAGGGCGTGCCGCTCTATCGCGGGCGCGGCTGATTTTTATCCGTTCATTCCCGCGCAAGCGGGAATCCAGGGTTTAAGTTCGCTAGGCTTTCGAAATTATCCCTGGGTCCCCGCTTGCGCGGGGACGAACGGAAAATTGGTCACACGCTCGCTTCAATTTCACGGCAAGAGCTGCCTCGAATGCGGCAAACGCGGCGGCGCGATCATGCCCCTCCATGCCAATAGAAAATCCGGCCAAGGCGAGAGCAAGCGCATCATCCTGGCCATGCGCTATCGCCACCTGAGCGTGGCGAACCGCAGCCTTATGATTTTCATCGTGATGCTCGCCGCGCAGGAAGAGCGCATGATTGCACTGCGCGGCGCAGGCGTGCGCAAGCGCATAATTCGGATCAAGCGCAAGTGCGCGTTCCAGAAGCACAAGCGCTTTCTTCGCTTGCTCCGGCATTCTCGAATAGACATCGGGCAACGCCCGCAAAACAAGGTCGTAGGCGTCGAGGCTATCCGGCCGCTTTCGTTTGGCTCGCTCGACCTCAGCCAGACGAAGACTCGGCTCAATCGCGCCGACGACAGACAACGTGATCTCGTCCTGCAGGGCGAAAATATCGTCGGATTTGCGGTCATAGCGTTCGGCCCAAACATGCGCTCCCGTTGCAACATCGATGAGCTGCGCGGTGATGCGCACACGATCAGTCGCTTTGCGAACACTTCCTTCGAGCACGTAGCGAACGCCAAGTTCGCGTCCGACTTGCTTTACGTCGACCGCCCGGCCCTTGTAGGCGAAGGACGAATTGCGCGCGATGACGAAGAGCCACTTGATGCGCGATAGGCCGGTGATGATGTCTTCGACCATGCCATCGGCGAAATAGTCTTGCTCCGGATCGCCGCTCATGTTCTGGAAGGGCAGCACCGCGACGGAAGGCTTGTCGGGAAGCGACAACCCCGGACCGGATTGCGACCACGTCAGGGCGAACGCCATAAACGCGCAACGGTTGCGCGATGTTTTTGAGTTGTTGCTCACCCATGTCGCTGACATCGATCTCGAGCTTGCCCTTGATTTGCTTGTAGGCGTCTTCGGAAAGACAGATCGCGCCGGGGGTTGCCAGCGATTCGACGCGAGCAGCAATATTGACGCCATCGCCATAGATGTCGCCTTCATCGATGATGATGTCGCCGACGTTGATGCCGATGCGAAATTCGACCCGGCGATCTTCGGGAATGGCTGCGTTGCGCTCGGCCATGGCACGCTGGATATCAACCGCACAGCGTGTGGCATCGACGGCGCTGGCAAATTCGACCAGCGCGCCGTCGCCTGTGGTTTTGACGATGCGGCCGCGATGCTCGGCAATCTTGGGATCGATCACTTCTTTTCGATGTGCCTTGAGCGCTGCGAGTGTGGCTTCCTCGTCCCGGCCCATCAGGCGGCTGTCCCGCCACGTCCCGAGAATAGCAGCCAACCTCTTTCGACGCTGACGCCATCAGAGTCTCGCTCCGAGCACACGGTTGGTTGGTGGCTATCGAGGCGAATCGACGTCCGCCTTGGGCAATCGCAACCGGCCCATCCGGCGCTGCGAATTGTCCGTTTCCGCCTGCGACCATCCTTGGTCTGGCCGTTTCGTCCAGTCCGCGACCTGATCGACCTGCATTTCGCGATCACGCGCTCGCCGCCGCCGGCCGCCGCAGCCATTGCGCGCAGGTCAAGCCGACGCCGACCAGCACCGCCGCCCCGACCAGCAGCACCGGCCCGAGGCCGATGGTGTTGAGGCCGGCGCCGTAGATGATCGGGCCGACCGCCTGGCCAAGGAAAAAGAAAAACGAATGCAGCGCCATGGCCGAGCCGCGCGCGCTGGGCGCAAGTTCGCTGGCGTAAATCTGGATGACGGCGTGCAGCATGTAGAAACCGAAACCGAGCAGCGCGAAATTGAAAAACTCCAGCGGCCATGCAAGCCGCGCCGCGATCACCAGCAGGCAGAAGCCGAGCGTCGCGCCGCCCAAGCGCATCATGCGTTGCTCGCCGAGCAGCGGCAGCAGCCGCGACACCAGCACGCCATAGAGCGCGCCGCCGATGCCGAAGCCGGCGATCACGACGCCGGCGATCGAGGCGCGCGGCTCGCCGGCCTCGCGCAGCATGGTGGCGATATAGGGGAACACGCCGTACATGAACACGGCTTCGAGAAACACCGCGCCGAAGCAGATTTTCGCCAGCGGATTGCGGAAGACCGAGCGGTAATTCGGCATGAAGACCGACAGGTCGAAGCGGCCGACGGCTTCGCTCACGCCGCGGAAGCCGGCGACGGCAACCAGCGAGGCCATCGCGCCGAGCGTGCCGGTGACGAGGAACACGCCGCGCCAGCCGATCAGGTCGCCGATCACGCCGGCGCAGGCCGCGCCCAGCAGGTTGCCGGTCATGATGGCGAACAGCACGCGGCCCATCGCCACCTGGCGCTGCGCGATCGGGATCATGTCGCCGACCAGCGCGAAGGAAATCGGCACCACGCCGCCGGCGGCAAGCCCGGCGATGACGCGGCCGATCAGCAGGAATTCGAAGCTCGGCGCAAAGGCGCAGGCCAAAGTCGCGGCCGTGACGAGGATCATGCACAGCAGCATCAGCCGCACTTTGCTCATCATGTCGGCGAGCGCGCCGAGCAGCGGCTGCACCAGCGCATAAGGCAGCGTGAAGGCGGTGGACAGAAGCGCCGCCGTTGCCGGCTCGACGTGCAAGCCGTCGGCGATCAGCGGAATGACCGGGTCGGTCGAGCGGATGAACAGCGCGCTGGCGAAGACGATGAACGAGATGACGTTGAGCGTGCGGGTCATTTTTGGTTGCGCATGATCTTATCCGAAAACCGGTTCCCACTTTTCGGGATCATGCGCTGACTTTCGATCAGCGCTTGGCGAGGCGGTCGAACGCGACCAGCTCGCGCAGCAGCGGCTCCATCTCTTTCAGCGGCAGCATGTTGGGCCCGTCGGAGGGCGCGCGGTCGGGATCCTGATGCGTCTCGATGAACACGCCGGCGACGCCGACCGCGACCGCGGCGCGCGCCAGCACGGAGACGAATTCGCGCTCGCCGCCCGACGTGTCGCCCTGCCCGCCCGGCTGCTGCACCGAGTGCGTGGCGTCGAAGATGACCGGCGCGCCCATGCGCTTGAGGATCGGCAGCGCGCGCATGTCGGACACCAGCGTGTTGTAGCCGAAGGAGACGCCGCGCTCGGTCACCAGCACGTTGCGGTTGCCCGCGCCGGTGATCTTCTCGACCACGTTCTTCATGTCCCAGGGCGCCAGGAACTGGCCCTTCTTGACGTTGACGGCCTTTCCCGTTTTGGCGGCGGCGATCAGCAGATCGGTCTGGCGGCACAGGAACGCCGGGATCTGCAACACGTCGACGGCTTGCGCCACGCGCGCGCATTGCGCGGCCTCGTGCACGTCGGTGAGCACGGGAATTTTCAAGCGTGTCGCGGATCTCGGCGAACACCGGCAGCGCCGCGTCGAGGCCGAGGCCGCGCGCGCTGCGCGCCGAGGTGCGGTTGGCTTTGTCGAAGGAGGTCTTGTAGACGAGGCCGATGCCGACCTTGCCGGCGATCTCCTTCAGCGCGCGCCGCCATCTCCAGCGCATGCGCGCGGCTTTCCAGCGCGCAAGGGCCGGCGATCAGCGCCAGCGGCAAGTCGTTGCCGAAGCGGACGGCGCCGATGGTGACGGCAGCGTTAGGCAGCAGGCTCTGATCCAAGGTTTCGTCCTCGCGGGCGGGACCATGAAGCGGTCGCGGCGTCCGGTCAACGGGCAGATTCGAATACCATGACTGCGCCCATGGCATCGTCTGCGCCGATCACGGCGGGATTTCCGGCGTAAAGACCGGCAATGCCGGCAAGTTCGGGCAGGTTCTGCAACAGGCCGGCGTCGGCGACGGTGAAGCGGATGGCGGCCAGCCGCGCGCCCTGCGCGGTGTCCGGCGCCTTGACGCCATAGCGGGCGACGAAAGCGGCCGGCGTCAGCATCTCGATGGTGCCGCGCGGGGTGGCGATGCTGAAGCCGCCGTCGGTCTTGGTCGCGACACCGCCTGAAAAATTCTCCATGAAGGCGCGGTGATGCTCCGGCTCATCCGCGACCAGCACGACGCCCGCAATGCCCGTCGCGCCGTTGGCGTGTTTTTGAAACGCCGGGTTCCAGAAATTCTCCGGATAATGCTGCTGGCAAACGCAGAAATGAATCTCGGGCGCGGCCTTGTCCTCGGCGAAGGCGAGCGAGAAGCCGACCTTCACCGCACTGCCGTCCGGCCGCCTGCCCTCGCGCTCGAAGCGCATGACGTCGGAGCCGGCAATCTTGGCCGCGCGGAAGGCGGCCTCGTCGGCGCGCCGCGTCCTTCGATTCCAGAATGAGCAGCGACAGACCTTCGTGACGTTTGACAAAATCGCCGGTGTAAGCGCCGAACAGTTTCGAGAAGCCATCGTCGCCGAGCTTGTCGGGCTCGGCCAGCGTCAGCAGCTCGATGAAAAAGCCGGGGAACTGCACGATGGTATTATGCGTGCCCCAGGGGTGGCGGTTGCGCGCGCCGACTTGAAAGCCGAGCCCGCGATAAAGCGCGGCCGCCGCGTCAAGATCGCGCACGGCATGAACGATGTGATCGAGGCCGCGGGGCATGGCCGCCATTTTCCTTTTGCATGGCCCGAGCAGACAATGCCGCCGTTTTCTGTCATGGATCAACTGGGCAGAGACGTCCCTGCACAGCCAGGCATCCTCCAATATCCAGGATATCAAATGACCAGCAAATCGCGACAAGGCCAGCGTCGGGACAACCATCCGTTGGCGCCCGATGCGGCGACCAAGAAAGCCAAAAAGGCCGAACGGGCCGCGAAGGGGAAATATCAGGCCAAGTTGCAAGGCGTGCTGCGCCGCGACGCCCAGGACAAGATGCGCCGCCCCATGGACGACTGAGCGAGCGTTACACCAGCCGGCTTCTCTCCACCGCCGCGCCGATGAAAGAGGCGAACAGCGGGTGCGGCTCGAACGGCCGCGACTTCAGCTCGGGGTGGAATTGCACGCCGATGAACCAGGGATGGTCCTCGTATTCGATGATCTCCGGCAGAATGCCGTCCGGCGACATGCCGGAGAAGCGCATGCCGCGCTGCTCGAGGCGGCCCTTGTAGCCGGTGTTGACCTCGTAGCGGTGGCGGTGGCGCTCGGAGATTTCGGTCTTGCCGTAGATATCGGCGACGCGGCTGCCGCGCGTGAGCACCGCCGGATAGGCGCCGAGCCGCATGGTGCCGCCGAGATCGCCGCTGTCGGTGCGCCGCTGCAACTCATTGCCCTTGAGCCATTCGGTCATCAGCCCGACCACCGGCTCTTTCGTCGCGCCGAACTCGGTCGAATTGGCCTCCTCGATGCCGCACAGATTGCGCGCGGCCTCGAGCACCGCCATCTGCATGCCGAAGCAGATGCCGAAATACGGCACGTTGCGCTCGCGCGCGAAACGCGCCGCCTTGATCTTGCCCTCGGCGCCGCGCTGGCCGAAGCCGCCGGGCACCAAGATGCCGTTGACCTGCTCGAGGAAGGGCGCCGGGTCCTCGTTCTCGAACACGTCGGATTCGATCCAGTCGAGATTGACCTTCACCTTGTTGGCGATGCCGCCGTGCGAGAGCGCCTCGATCAGCGATTTGTAGGCGTCCTTCATGCCGGTGTATTTGCCGACGATGGCGATGGTGACGTCGCCTTCCGGATTGCGGATGCGCTCGTTGATGGTGTGCCAGCGCGCAAGATCGGGCGGCGCGCCCGCCTCCATGCCGAAGGCGGCGAGCACTTCGGAGTCGAGGCCGGCGTCGTGATAGGCCTCCGGCACCGCATAGATGTTGTCGACGTCGCGCGCCTCGATCACGGCGTTTTCGCGCACGTTGCAGAACAGCGCCAGCTTGCGCCGCTCGCCATGCGGGATCGGCCGGTCGGTGCGGCAGAGCAGAATGTCGGGCTGGATGCCGATCGAGCGCAGCTCCTTGACCGAATGCTGCGTCGGCTTGGTCTTCAACTCGCCCGCGCTCGGAATGAACGGCAACAGCGTCAGGTGGATATAGACAACGTGATTGCGCGGCAGCTCGTTGCCGAATTGGCGGATCGCCTCGAAGAACGGCAGGCCCTCGATGTCGCCGACGGTGCCGCCGATCTCGCACAACACGAAATCGAAGCCGTCATTGCCGTCGCGGATGAAATCCTTGATGGCGTTGGTGACGTGCGGGATCACCTGGATGGTGGCGCCGAGATAATCGCCGCGCCGCTCGCGCGAAAGAATGTCCTGATAGATGCGGCCGGTGGTGATGTTGTCGTGGCGCGTGGCCGGGCGGCCGGTGAAGCGCTCGTAATGGCCGAGGTCGAGATCGGTCTCGGCGCCGTCGTCGGTGACGAAGACTTCGCCGTGCTGGTAGGGCGACATGGTGCCCGGATCGACGTTGAGATACGGGTCGAGCTTGCGCAGCCGGACCTTATAGCCGCGCGCCTGCAACAGCGCGCCGAGCGCCGCGGACGCGAGACCCTTGCCCAGTGAAGAGACCACGCCGCCGGTGATGAAAATGTACCGCGCCATGGGGCCTAAGCTTTAGCCTCCCCGGTTCGATTCGACGAGCGCGAAAACCGCAACGCCGGTCTGCGCCTGTGCGTAGCTGTGGACGTTTCAGCCCGCGCAGTTGCTTGCATTCGATGTCTCAACCTTGCCATCGCATCGCGCGGTTTCTCCGCACCTCCATAACGCCGAAGGGCCGGTTGCCCGGCCCTTCGTTGAAGTCACTTCGACTGCGGCACCGCCGGCCCCGAGGGGACGGCGGGCGCGGCGGGGGCGGCGGGCGCCGCCGGCTGCGAGCCCGGCGCGCCCTGCTGCAACTGTTTCAAGAGGCCGCCGCTGCCGCTATTGAGCGGCGGCGGCGCCGCCGGGCACGGTCGCCGGCGCGCTTTGGCCGCCCCGAATGATCGAGGTCGGCGCGCGGTTCATGCCGGCCAGGATCGACAGCGCCAAACTGGTGGTGAAGAACAGCCCGGCAAGGATCGCGGTGGCGCGCGTGAGCACGTTGCCGGTGCCGCGATTGGTCATGAAGCCGCCGCCGCCGCCGATGCCGAGCCCGCCGCCTTCGGAGCGCTGCAGCAGCACCACGCCGATCAAGGCGAGCACCAGCATCAGGTGGATGACGATGATCACGTGCTGCATGAATTCAAGATCCGTCCAATACCTAAAGCCGGTCCGGGCTTCCCGCCCGGGCGGCCGCGCCGTTCATATAGGAATTCGCGGCGTCTCTACACGATAGTTCGCGGCATTTCCACCCTAGCGGTAAACCGCCGCAATCCCGAGGAAATCGGCCGCTTTCAGGCTGGCGCCGCCGACCAGGGCGCCGTTCACATCGGCAACCGTCAGCAGTTCCTTGGCATTCGACGGTTTCACCGAGCCGCCATAGAGGATGCGGATGCCGCCGCCTTCGGCGCCGAGGCGCGCGCCCAGCCGCTTGCGGATGAAGCCATGCACCTCGGCCACATCGGCCGGCGTGGGGGTGAGCCCGGTCCCGATCGCCCAGACCGGCTCGTAGGCGACCACCAGATTGGCGGCACCGGCACCGTCCGGCAGCGAGCCGTCGAGCTGGCGGCCGACGATGTCCAAGGTCTTGCCGGCCTCGCGTTCGCTGCGCTGCTCGCCGACGCAGACAATCGCGAACAGCCCCGCCCGGCGGGCGGCCAGCGCCTTGGCGCGCACCAGCGCATCGCTCTCATGGTGATCGGCGCGCCGCTCGGAATGGCCGACGATGACGGCGCGGGCGCCGGCATCGGCCAGCATGCTCGGCGGCGATATCGCCGGTATGGGCGCCGGACGCCTCCGGGTGGCAGTCCTGCGCCGCCGATTGTCACGAGCGAGCCGCGCGCGGCGGCGGCAAACTCCGCGATCAGGGTCGCCGGCGGGCAGACCATCAGATCGCATTGGCAGGAGGCGCCGCCGGCGATGATCCTGGCGAGCTCGGCCTCGGAGGCGGCCAGCCCGTTCATCTTCCAATTGCCCGCCACCAGCGGGCGGGGTGCGGCGCCCGCCATCGGGGTAAGTCCCTTTCGCCGTGCGGTTATCAGACCCGCCGGAACTGCGCCAGAGCGCGTCCGGCCAAAGCCCGATCCTTCTTGAGTTGCAGGGAGTTGGCCCGCTCCCTATAAGGGCGCCACCAGCCATTCATCCCGTCACCGCCACCTTCGAGACCAAGACGCGCATGCTTCGCGGAATCCACAAAGCCTCCTCGACCTGGCTCGGCAAGGGCCTCATGGCGGTCGTGATGGGCTCCTGATCATCAGCTTCGCGATCTGGGGCATCGGCGACATATTCCGCGGCGCCACGCACGACGCCGCGATCACCATCGGCGGCACCGAGATCACGGTCGAGCAGTTCCGCGAATATTACAACGACCAGCTGCGCCAGATCAGCCGCCGCGCCGGCCGCCCGATCGCGCCCGACCAGGCGCGCGCGCTCGGCATCGACCGCCAGCTGATCGGCCAGCTGGCGGCGGAAACCACGCTCGACGAGCAGGCCAAGGCGCTCCGCCTCGGCGTCAGCAACGCCGAGATCGCCGGCCGCATCACCGCCGATCCGAACTTCCGCGGGCTCACCGGCCAATTCGACCGCGCGCGGTTCGAGGAGCTGATCCGCGAGGCCGGTTTCACCGAAAGCCGCTATGTCGAGGAGCAGCGGCGCGTCATGTTGCGCCGGCAACTGGCGCAGAGCCTGGTCGGCGAAGTGCACGTGCCGGCCATCGCCGTCGCCGCCATCAATCGCTACCAGAACGAGCAGCGCAGCATCGAATACGTCGCTTTGGGTCCGGCGCAGGCCGGCGATATCCCGGCGCCGGCGCCCGACGTGCTCGAAAAATATTTCGAGGAGCACAAGGTTCTGTTCCGCGCGCCGGAATACCGCAAGATCACTTTGCTCTCGCTGTCGCCCGCCGATATCGCCAAGCCCGACGCGGTCAGCGACGCCGACGCCAAGAACTATTACGAGCAGCACAAGGCGCAATACGGCACGCCCGAGAAGCGCGAGGTGCGCCAGATCGTCTATCCGAACGCCGAGGAGGCGAACGCCGCTGCACGAACGCATCGCCAAGGGCGCAAGCTTCGACGACCTGGTCAAGGACCGCGGCTTGAAGGCGTCCGACACCGATCTCGGCATGGTGGTCAAGAGCGCGATCATCGATCCGGCGATCGCGGACGCCGCCTTCGCGCTCAAGCCGGGCGAGGTCAGCGCAGCCGATCACGGGCGTTTCGGCACCGTGCTGCTGCAGGTCGGCAAGATCGAGCCGGGCACGCAGAAGAGCTATGAGGACGTGGCGGCGCAGATCAAGCGCGAGATCGCCGAGAGCCGCACGCCAGGACACAAGTCGGCGATCTGCGCGACAAGATCGAGGACGAGCGCGCGGCCGGCGCGACGCTGGTCGAAGCCGGCAAGAAATTCGGCGTCAAGACCCGCGTGCTCGACGCCGTCGACCGCTCCGGCCGCGGCGCCGACGGCAAGCCGATCCCCGACCTGCCGCAGCGGCCCGATGTCGTCGCCTCCGCCTTCGCCACCGATGTCGGCGTCGACAACGACGCCGCTGCAATTGCCGAACGGCGGCTATCTCTGGTACGACGTCACCGGCATCACGCCGTCGCGCGAGCGCACGCTCGACGAGGTCAAGGATCAGGTCGCGAAACGCTGGCGCGACGACGAGATCGCCAAGCGGCTGACCGCCAAGACCGACGACTTGCTCGGCAAGCTCAAGGCCGGCAGTTCGCTTGCCGAGGTTGCGAGCGGCGCCGGTCTCAAGGTCGAGACGGCGCAGGGCCTGCAACGCGGCAAGCCGGCCGGCTTCTTGCCGGCAACGCTCGTCGCCGCGGTCTTCCGCACGCCGAAAGATGCGGCCGGCGTCGCCGACGGCAAAGACCAGACCGAACGCTACGTGTTCCGCGTCACCGAAGTCGCCGATCCCAAGCTCGATCCGGCCTCGGCGCAAGACAAGGCGATCGCGGCCTCGTTGAAGAATTCCTACAGCGACGACATCACCGGCGAATATATCGCGCGGCTGGAAAACGAGTTCGGCGTCGAGATCAATCAGGCGGCGATCAACCAGGTCATCGGCGGCACCACCAACCAATAGCCACGCCATGCAGATCGAGCCGTCGGAAACGCCTTCGCCGAACGCTACGGCCGCGGCGAGGCGCAGGTGGTGTGGACGACGCTGGTCGCCGATCTGGAAACGCCGGTCTCGGCCTATCTCAAGCTCGGCGGCGGCAAGCCGATGAGCTTTCTGCTGGAGTCGGTGGAAGGCGGCGCGGTGCGCGGGCGCTATTCGATCATCGGGCTGGAGCCCGATCTGATCTGGCGCGCCAATGGCGGCAAGGCCGAAATCAATCGCAGCGCGCACGCCAAACCCGACGCCTTCGCGCCGCTCAACGAGCCGCCGCTGGCCGCGCTGCGCGCGCTGATCGCGGAAAGCCGCATCGCCTTGCCGGACAGCCTGCCGCCGATGGCGGCCGGCGTGTTCGGCTATCTCGGCTACGACATGGTGCGGCTGATGGAGGAACTGCCGCCGCCCAATCCCGACCCGATCGGCATTCCCGACGCGCGTGCTGGTGCGCCCGACGCATCGTCGTGGTGTTCGACGCGGTCAAGGACGCGATCACGGTCGTGACGCCGGTGCGGCCGGAACAGGGCGTCGACGCCAAGAGCGCGCTCACGCGCGCGGTCGAGCGGCTGTCGGGCGTCGTCGATGCGCTCGACCAGCCGCTCGACAAGTCGCTGGCCGAATACGACGAAGGCCCGCTCGAGGTGGCGCCGAAGTCGAACACCACGCCCGCGGAATACAAGGCGATGGTGCTGCGCGGCCAAGGACTACATCGCCGCCGGCGACGTCTTCCAGATCGTGCTGGCGCAGCGCTTCGAGGCGCCGTTCACGCTGCCGCCGTTCTCGCTCTATCGCGCGCTGCGGCGCGACCAACCCGTCGCCTTTTCTCTATTTCCTCGACTTCGGCGACTTCGCGGTCGCCGGCTCCAGCCCGGAAATCCTGGTGCGCGTGCGCGGCGACGTCGTCACCATCCGCCCGATCGCCGGCACGCGGCCGCGCGGCGCCACGCCGCACGAGGACAAGGCGCTGGAAGCAGAACTGCTCGCCGATCCGAAGGAGCGCGCCGAGCACCTGATGCTGCTCGACCTCGGCCGCAACGATGTCGGGCGCGTGGCGCGACATCGGCACGGTCAAGGTCACCGATCAGTTCTTCGTCGAACGCTACAGCCACGTGATGCACATCGTCTCGAATGTCGAGGGCAAGCTCGACGCGAAATACGACGCGCTCGACGCGCTGGCCGCCGGCTTTCCCGCCGGCACCGTCTCCGGCGCGCCGAAAGTGCGCGCCATGCAGATCATCGACGAACTGGAGAAGGAAAAGCGCGGGCTCTATGCCGGCTGCGTCGGCTATTTCTCCGCCGCCGGCGAGATGGACACCTGCATCGTGCTGCGCACCGCGCTGGTCAAGGACGGCAACATGTATGTGCAGGCCGGCGCCGGCATCGTCGCCGACAGCAATCCCGACAATCGAGCAGCAGGAATGCATCAACAAGGCGAAGGCCTTGTTCCGCGCCGCCGAAGAAGCGCGCCGTTTCGCCAGCGCCGCCAAGCGCGGGCAGTAAGGCGGCACGAAATATGCACGTCATGACGTCGGGAGCGCGGTCATGAGCTTTCTGCGAACACTGGACCGGCTGCTCGGGCGTGTCGTGGACACGTTCATGTGGCTGGCGCTGCCCCTGGTGCTGCTGCTGTTCCTGCAATGGCCGCTGCGCGATATCCTGCGCGCCTATTCGCGCGAGGCCAACGATCTCGGCCAGATCATTTTCGCGCTTTATGTCGCCGTCAGCGTCACGGCGGCGACGCGCGCCGGCACGCACCTGGCGGCCGATACGCTGGCGCAGCGCTATTCGCCGCGCGTGCGCCACCGCATCAAGCAATTCGGCAGCGCGTTCGGCCTGGTGCCATGGGCGCTGTTCGTGACCTTCGCCGGCAAGAGCATGCTGCTGCCTTCGCTCGAAGTGCTGGAGGCGTTTCCCGACACCTACAATCCCGGCTACTTCATCATCAAGCTCGCGCTCTGGCTCATGACGCATCGTGCTGCTGGCGCAGGCCGCGGTCGATATTGCCCGCCCGCTCGACCGCGGTGACGTCTGATGGAGTGGAGCGGCCTTGCGCTGCTGATCCTGGTCGGCGTCGGCATCATTTCGACCGGCCTGCCCGCCGCATTCGTTTTGCTCACGGCGGCGACGGCTCGGCGCGGTGCTGGCGGTTGTCTCCGGCACCATTCCGCTTCGGATTGCTATGGGCCCTGCCCGGCCGCCTGATCAATCTGTTCGACAACGATCTGCTGCAGGCGCTGCCGCTTTACGTGACGATGGGGCTGCTGCTCGACCGCCTGCCGGTCGCCGATGCGCTCTATCGCGCCTGCATCGCGCTGCTGCCGCGCAAGCCGTCGGCGCCGCTGGTGTCGGGCATTGCGCTCGGCGCGCTGCTCGGGCCGATGAACGGCTCGGTCGGCGCCAGCGTGCTCGGTCTCGCGCGCGTGATCGCGCCGAAGCTCAGCGCCGAAGGCGTTCCACCGGCGACGCGCGATGCGGTGATCGCGGTTGCCTCGACACTCGGCGTGCTGGTGCCGCCCTCGCTGGTGCTGATCCTGCTGAGCGACGCCATGCTGTCGGCGCATTCTTTCGCGCTGACGCAGACCGGGCGCGGACGACCGCATCATCAACACGGCCGATGTCTTCCATGCCGCGCTGGTGCCGGCGGGGATTTTTCTCGTGCTCTGCCTGGCGCTCGCCTGGTTCGCGGGACGCTCGGCCAAGCGCCTGCCGCCGCGCGAGCGGCTCACCGTGAAGCAAGGCCTGCTCGCCGGCTTTGCGCTGGCCGCGCTGCTGGTGCTGCTCGGCGGCGTCGCCGCCGGTTATTTCTTCGCGGTCGAGGCGGCCGCCGTCGGCGCCTTCACGCTGCTCAGCGCCGGCACTGATCGCCGGGTATCTGCCCTTGCGGGTTTTGCGGCCGCTGCTGCGCGACGTCATGGCAATCACCGGCGCGCTGTTTTCGCTGCTGCTGGCGGCGACGACGTTCACGTTGATCCTTCGGCTCTTGGGCACCGACCGCCTGGTGAGCAATCTCGTGGTCGCTATTCCCGGCAGCGACAGGCTCGCGGTGGCGGCGGTGCTCGGCGTCATCGGACTGTGCGCCTTCGTGCTCGACGCCTTCGAGATCATCTTCGTCGTGGTGCCGATCGTGATCCCCCCGCTGCTGCTGCGCGTTGCCGATGCGCGCTGGGTGTCGGTGCTGGTGCTGCTGACTTTGCAGTCGAGCTTCCTGCTGCCGCCCTTCGGCTACGCGCTGATGATGGTGCGCGGCGCGGTCAAGCCGCCGGCGCCGTTCCGCGCCTTCGTCAAGGCGCTCATGCCGTTCCTGATCGCGCAATGGCTGCTGTTGATTCTGGTGTTGTTCGTCCCGCGCCTCGTTCACCTGACCGACAAACCGGACGACCATATCGGGACGCCGGGCAGCGCTTTGTCGGACAAAGAATTCAACATACAGCTCAGGGACATGGTGCCGCCGCCGCCCGAAAACCCTGACTGAGACGCAAGCTTGACCCCCCTCCGGGGCGGCCTTAAGACCTTGAGCGGGCAAGCAAACATGATCGTCCTGATCGACAATTACGACAGCTTCACCTTCAACCTGGTCCACTATCTGGGGAGCCTGGGGGCGGAGGTCGTTGTCCATCGCAACGACAAGATCTCCGCGGCCGCGGTGATGGCGGCGCAGCCGGAGGCGATCGTGCTGTCGCCCGGCCCCTGCACGCCGAACGAGGCCGGCATCTGCCTCGACCTGATCGAGCAAGGCCGCGCCGAGCGTGCCGATCCTCGGCGTCTGCCTCGGCCATCAGGCGATCGGCCAGGCGTTCGGCGGCAAGGTCGTGCGCGCGCCGCCCGATGCACGGCAAGCTGTCCGAGATCCGCCACGACGGCAGCGGCGTGTTCCGCGGCATCAACGGGCCGTTCAAGGCGACGCGCTATCATTCGCTGGTGGTCGAGCGCGCCAGCATGCCGCGCGCGCTCACCGTCAATGCCGAGACCGACGACGGTCTGGTGATGGGCGTGATGCATGAACAGCCTGCCGGTGCATGGCGTGCAGTTCCATCCCGAGAGCATCGCCTCCGAGCACGGCCATCTGATGCTGAAGAATTTCCTCGATATCGCCGCCGCCTGGAACGCCAAAGCGGGCCGGCGCGCGCTCGCCGCCGCGGAATAGAGGCACACCGTGGCCGACGACTTCAAAGCGCTCATCGCCAAGGTCGCGACCGGCGCGTCGCTGACGCGCGAGGAAGCGGCCGCCGCCTTCGACCGCATGATGTCGGGCGAGGCGACGCCGTCGCAGATGGGCGCGCTGCTGATGGCGCTTGCGCGTGCGCGGCGAGACCGTCGACGAGATCACCGGCGCGGTCACCACCATGCGCGCCAAGATGCTGGGCGTGAAGGCGCCGCCCGACGCCATCGACGTGGTCGGCACCGGCGGCGATGCCTCCGGCTCCTACAACATCTCGACCTGCGCCGCCTTCATCGTGGCGGGCGCCGGCGTGCCGGTCGCCAAGCACGGCAACCGCGCGCTGTCGTCGAAATCGGGCGCGGCCGACGTGCTCGCCGCGCTCGGCGTCAAGATCGATCTCGACGCCGAGCGGGTCGGCCGATTGCATCCGCGAGGCCGGCATCGGCTTCATGTTCGCGCCGGCGCATCATCCGGCGATGAAGAATGTCGGGCCGACGCGCGTCGAGCTCGGCACCCGCACCATCTTCAATCTGCTCGGGCCGCTGTCGAACCCGGCGAGCGTCAAGCGCCAGATGGTCGGCGTGTTCTCCCAGCAATGGATCGAGCCGCTGGCGCAGGTGCTGAAGAATCTCGGCTCGGAATGCGTCTGGGTGGTGCACGGCTCCGACGGGCTCGACGAGATCACGACCGCCGGGCCGACCAGCGTGGCCGCGCTCGAGAACGGCAAGATCCGCACCTTCGAGATCACGCCGGAGGACGTCGGCCTGCCGCGCGCCAAGCCGGAGGCGCTGCGCGGCGGCGATGCCGAGCACAATGCCGAGGCGCTGCTCGACGTGCTCAAGGGCAAGCCGAGCGCCGTTCCGCGACGTCGCGATCTTGAACGCCGCGGCCGCGTTGGTGGTCGCCGGCAAGGCGAAGGACTTGAAGGACGGCGCCGAGCTCGCCGCCAAATCGATCGACAGCGGCGAAGCGGAAGGCAGCCTCGACCGGCTGATCGCGGTGTCCAACGCCGCGGAGGCGTGAGATCCCGATGGCCGACATCCTGCAAGAAGATCGAGGCCTACAAGCGCGAGGAGATCGCGGCGGCCAAGCGCGCGCGGCCGCTCGGCGAGCTCGAAGCGCGACGCGAAGGCGGCCGCCGCCGCCGCGCGGCTTTCTCGCGCGCGATCGAGCGCAAGCATCGCCGGCGGCGACTACGCGCTGATCGCCGAGATCAAGAAGGCGAGCCCGTCGAAGGGCCTGATCCGCGCCGATTTCGATCCGCCGGCGCTGGCCAAGGCCTATGAGGCGGGCGGCGCCGCCTGCCTGTCGGTGCTGACCGACGCGCCCTCGTTCCAGGGCAGGCCGGAATTCTTGCGCCAGGCGCGCGACGCCACGGCGCTGCCGGTGCTGCGCAAGGATTTCATCTACGAGCCCTATCAGGTGGTGGAAGCGCGCGCGCTGGGGCGCCGACTGCATCCTGATCATCATGGCGGCGGTCGACGACGCCGCGGCGCAGGAGCTCGAGGACGCCGCCTTTGCCATCGGATGGACGTGCTGGTTGAAGTTCATGAAGAAGATGAGCTGGAGCGCGCGCTGCGGCTGAAATCGCGGCTGATCGGCATCAACAACCGCGATCTGCGCACGTTCGAGACCACGCTCGAGGTCAGCGAGCGGCTGGCGCCGCGCATCCCGCGCGAGCGCGTCGTGGTCGGCGAAAGCGGCCTCTTCGCGCCGGCCGACCTCGCCCGCCTCGCCCGCGTCGGCATCCAGGCCTTCCTGGTCGGCGAAAGCCTGATGCGGCAGGCCGATGTGGCGGCGGCGACCCGCGCCCTTCTCGCCCGCGCGCCCCATAGCGCCGCAGCGGAGTAGACCGTGGCCAAAACACAAAAAAGACCAAAAAGCGAAACAGACGGCGTGAAACGGGCCAAGCCAAGCCGCGCCCGCAACCCGCGCCAAGAAGCGCCGCAAGGCCAAGGCACGCGCGCCGGCGCCTGCGGCCGCGTCCCGCTCACCCATCTCGGCCAGCGCGGCGAGGCCCGCATGGTCGACGTCTCCGCCAAGGGCGCGACCGAGCGCATCGCGGTCGCCGAGGGCCGCGTGATCATGGCGAAAGCAACGCTCGACCTCGTGCTCGAGGGCAATGCGCCAAGGGCGACGTGCTCGGCGCCGCGCGCCTCGCCGGCATCATGGCGGCCAAGCGCACCCATGAGCTCATTCCGCTCTGCCATCCGCTCGCCCATCACCAAGGTCGAGATCGAGATCGAGCCGGAGCATTCGCTGCCGGGCTTCCTGGTGCGCGCGACCGTGAAGGTGACCGGCGCAGACCGGCGTCGAGATGGAGGCGCTGACGGCGGTCTCGGTCGCCTGCCTGACCATCTACGACATGGTCAAGGCGGTCGAGCGCGGCATGCGCATCGAGGGCATCCGGCTGCTGGAAAAGACCGGCGGCAAGTCCGGCCCCTAGCGAAAGCGGAGGACTTAAGCGCCGTGGCGCTGATGCCGGTCGCCGACGCGTTGGCGCGCGTGCTCGCAGGCGCCGAGGCGCTGCCGGCGGAAACGGTCACGCTCGATCGACGCGCCTCGGCCGCGTGCTGGCCGAGGACTTGACCGCGCTGCGCACGCAGCCGCCGGCCGCGGTCTCCGCCATGGACGGCTATGCGGTGCGCGCCGCCGACGTCGCGCAGGCGCCGGTCACGCTCACGCTCATCGGCGAAGTCGCGGCCGGCCATCCGTTCGAAGGCGAGGTCGAAGGCCGGACAGGCCGCGCGCATCTTCACCGGCGGCGTGATGCCGCCGGGCGCCGACACCGTCGTGATCCAGGAAAACACCGCGCGCGACGGCGATCAGCGTCACCGTCCAGAAGCCGACCGCCAAGGGCCGCAACGTGCGCGGCCGCGGCTCGATTTCGCGCAAGGCGCAAGTGCTGCTGCGCGCGGGCACGCGTCTGACCGACCGCGATCTTGATGCTGGCCGCCGCCATGAACCATCCGCACCTGCCGGTGCACCGCCGGCCCAAGGTGGCGGTGCTCGGCACCGGCGACGAACTGGTGCGGCCCGGCGGCACGCCCGGGCCGGGCGAGATCGTCTATTCCAACGGCTTTGCGCTCATGGCGCTGGCGCGCGGCGAAGGCGGCGAGGTCGTCGATCTCGGCATCGCGCCGGACCGCGTCGAGGACATCGCCGCCGCGGTTCGCAAGGCGCGCGACTGGGGCGCCGATATTCTGGTGACCAGCGGCGGCGCCTCGGTCGGCGACCACGACCTGGTGCAGCGGGCGCTCGCCGCCGAAGGGCTTGAACTGTCGTTCTGGCGGGTGGCGCTGCGCCCGGGGCGGCCGATGATGCACGGCCGGCTCGGCGCCATGCATGTGCTGGGCCTGCCCGGCAACCCGGTCTCGGCCTATGTCTGCGCGTTCCTGTTCCTGGTGCCGCTGATCGGCCGCCTGGCCGGCCGCAGCGACGCTGCGCCACGTCCCGGAGCCCGCCCGGCTCGGCTGCGATCTGCCGGCCAATGACGAGCGCGCCGACTACCTGCGGGCCGACGCTCGACGGACACGCCGGAGGGCCTGCTGGCCACGCCGCTGCCGGCCCAGGACAGTTCCCTGATGGCGCCGCTGGCGCAGGCCGATTGCCTGCTGATTCGCGAGCCGCAACGCGCCGGCGGCGCCCGCCGGTTCACCCTGTGTCATCCTTAAGCTTGGCCTTTAGCGGCCTTTCGAGTTTTTCACTCCAAATTAAATGGTTGCGGAACACATATCGAACAGATAGTGTCCGTTCATGATTTGTTTCTGGCCGGGGACCCTTTTGGGGGCAGGCCGCGACCGGGGAGATGCCGATGCTGACCCGCAAGCAATTCGAGCTCCTGCGCTTCATCCACGAGCGGCTGAAGGAGAGCGGGGTGCCGCCCTCCTTCGACGAGATGAAGGATGCGCTCGACCTGCGCTCCAAATCCGGCATCCACCGGCTGATCACGGCGCTGGAGGAGCGCGGCTTCATCCGCCGCCTGCCCAACCGGGCGCGCGCCATCGAGGTGATCAAGCTGCCCGACTCGGTCGCCCACGGCATCAGCGGCGGCCGCTCGCGCGGCTTCACGCCGAGCGTGATCGAGGGCAATCTCGGCCGCGTGCGGGCGGCGTCCGCGACGACGATCGACGAAGACGGCCGCGTCCGGTCGCGGTGCCGGTCATGGGCCGCATCGCCGCCGGCACGCCGATCGAGGCGATCCAGACCCGAGCCATGTCATCAACATGCCGCCCGACCTGCTGTCGGCCGGCGAGCATTTCGCGCTCGAAGTGCGCGGCGATTCGATGATCGAGGCCGGCATCCTCGACGGCGACATCGCGCTGATCCGCAAGTCGGAAGCCGCCGACACCGGCGACATCGTGGTGGCGCTGATCGACGACGAGGAAGCGACCCTGAAGCGCTTCCGCCGCCGCGGCGCCTCGATCGCGCTCGAGCCGGCCAACACGGCCTACGAGGTGCGCATCCTGCCGCCCAACCGCGTGCGCATTCAGGGCAAGCTGGTGGGGCTGTTCCGGCGGTACTGAGCGCTCCGCGCGCTGGCGCGACCCGCATGCCTCGCGAAGCGATCCGGTCGCGATGCGCGTCGCGACCGCGTCGCGCTTCGCGGGACGACTGCGATCAATCGCCGGCCTCCAGATCCGCTTGTCGCGGCGTTGCGTCGCGCGGCGATGACGGCTGCGGCGTTTCGCTCGCGACGGGCGGCGCCCGCGCCCAGGGCCGGTCGTAGCCGGGCGGACGCGCGACGCATCCTCGAAGCGATCGCCGGTCCAGCGCAGCGCGATGGCGCCGTGCGCGCGCCAGGCCTTGCGGTCGATCAGCCTGGCGGCGCAGTCGCGCGGCGCCTCGCGCGCGCTCGACCACCACGGCGGCGCGCGCGCAATCCTCGGCGAAGGCTTCGACGCTGAGCGTCATGGCGACGAGCCGCCCGTCGGCGAGCTGCCCGATGCAGCCGATGGCGTCGCAGCGCATGCCGTCGTGCAGGCTTGGATCGTTCGGCGCGCGGGCGTCGCCGTCGGCCATCAGCCATTCCTTGACCGCGAAGGTGTCGCGGCCGCTCGCGAGCACCGCCAGGCGGCCGTCGGCGCCGCGGATCGCGGCCGCGCGTCCGTCGCCGGCGACCAGCACGTCGGGCTGCGGCGCCGTGACCGCCCACACGGTTGCGACGGCCGCCAGCACCGCGCCGCTCCAGCGCAGCGGCGTGCGCAGCAGGCAGAGCAGCAGCAAGCCGGCCGTCGCCAAGCAGCAACGGTCCGGTACCGAAGGCGCGCAATGCGGCCGACCGCGCCGGGCAGATGCGCGACCCACAGCGCGACGGCGATCATCCAGTCGATGCCCTGCGCCCATCAGCTGCCAGAACAGCGCGTCGAAGCCGAACGGCATGGCGAGCACGCCGAGAATGCCCATCGGCATCACCCAGGCCGAGACGACCGGCATGGCGAGCAGATTGGCGAGCACGCCGTAGGGCGCGAGGCGGTGGAAGTGATAGGCGGCGTAAGGCGTGGTCGCGAGGCCGGCGACCAGCGAGGCGAGGATCAGCGCCGACGATCTCGCGCGCCGCCCCACAGCGCGACGCGCGCGCCGAGCGGCGTGTCGGCGCTTCGGCGCGCCACGGCAGGCCGTGTTGATAGGCCGCGATCAGCGCGAGCGTCGCGGCAAACGACATCTGGAAGCTCGGATGCACGATCGCCTCCGGCGCGAGCAGCAGCACGCCGAAGGCGGCGACCGCGAGGGTGCGCAAGGTCAGCGCCGGCCGGTCGACCATGACGCCGATCAGCACGATCGCGATCATGATGAAGGAGCGTTGCGTCGCGACGCTCGGCGCCCGACAGCACGCAGATAGAACGCCGCGGTCGCACAGCGCGCCGGCGGCCGCCCATTTCTTGATCGGGTGGCGGCTGGCGAGCGCCGGCATCAGCGCAAGCGCGGCGCGGATGAAAAAGAACACGATGCCGGCCACCACCGCCATGTGATAGCCGGAGATCGACAGCACGTGCGCCAGGCTCGAAACATACATGGCGTCGTTGACCGGCGTCGAGATCGCATCGCGTTTGCCGGTGATCAGCGCCGAGGCGATCGCGCCGCGGTCGCCGGGCAGCACCGCGCGGATGCGCTGGTCGATGCGCCTCGCGCATGCCGTCGACGATGGCGGCATAGCGCAGCCGCAGGCTGGGCGCGCTCGGCGCGGTGGCCGGCCTGATCGCGCCGAGCACGAAGCCGGACGCGCCGATGCGCTGGAAATACATGTCGCGCGCGAAATCGTAGCCGCCCGGCCGCAGCGGCTGCAGCGGCGGCGACAGATGCGCCTTGAACGCGACGAAGCTGCCGACCGCCGGCGCCGTGCCCTTGCGCACCGAGACGCGCACGCGCTCGGGCGCTTCGCGCATGCGCGGCGCGGCGATGCGGGCAACGCGCACCACGATGCGGTCGGTGCGCTCGCGTTCCTCGCGCACCTCGACGAAGCCCGCGACTTGCGCGCTCCAGGCCGGGAGCGAAAGCACCGGATGCGCGATGCGCGCGGTTTGCAGCGTGGCGGTGGCAAAGCCGGCGGCGACCGCCGCAATGGCGAGCGCGAGCGGAAAGCCGAACGGCCGCTGGCGCGCAAGGACCGCGATCGTCAGCGCCGCCAGCGCGAGCCGCGACCGCCGCCCACCAGACGCGGTTCCCGCTCGGCGGTGAAATAGACGACGATGCCGAAGCCGAAGGCGACCGGCAGCCAGGGCAACAGCCGGCCCGGGCGCCGACCTCGGCCAGCGCCCATTGCGACAGCAGCCGCGCGAAGCCGGTCGGCGGGCGCGGCCAGGCCATCCGGCATGCACGAGGCCGGCGCGCCGGCGCGCGGCGTCGATGCCGGCACGCCCAGGCTTCTGCGCGCGCCCGATTGCGTTCGCCATGCGCTGCGCTGCCACGCGGACGCCCCCGACGCCGGCAATGCGAATGACTTACATCGCTAGGCCGCGCGGTTGCGGCCTCGGACTACGCGGCGAACGCGTCTGTGAACGATCACGCCCTTGCCGGCGACTTCCTTGGCCCAGGTGTCGCGCAGGCCGACGGTGCGGTTGAACACCGGCTTGCCCGGCGCGGAGTCCGCGGTCGCGGCAGAAATAGCCCTGGCGCTCGAACTGCACCGGCCTGCCCGGCCTTTGTCGCGCGAGCGCCGGCTCGAGCCGCGCGCTCGGCTCAAGCACTTCGAGCGAGTTCGGATTGAGGTCGGCGGCGAAGTTCTGCGCGTCCGGATCGGGCTTGCGTGAACAGCGGATTGTAGAGCCGCACCTCGGCCGGCACCGCATGCGCCGCCGACACCCAGTGGATCGTCGCCTTCACCTTGCGGCCGTCCGGCGCGTTGCCGCCGTGGGTCGCCGGATCGTAGGTGCAGCGCAGCTCGATCACCTCGCCGGCTGCGTTCTTCACCACCTCGCGGCAGGTGATGAAATAGGCATAGCGCAGCCGCACCTCCGTGCCGGGCGACAGCCGGAAGAATTTCTTCGGCGGGTTCTCCATGAAGTCGTCGTGCTCGATCATAGAGCTCGCGGCCGAACTTGATCTTGCGCGAGCCGGCCGCCGGATCGTCGGGATGATTGACCGCGTCGAGCTCCTCGCTCCTGCCCTTCCGGATAGTTCTCGATCACCACCTTGAGCGGCCGCAGCACCGCCATGCGCCGCAGCGCGCTCTTGTTGAGCGCCTCGCGGACCGAGAAGTCGAACATGCCGGCGTCGACCACGCTGTTGGCCTTGGCGACGCCGATGCGCTTGACGAAATCGCGGATCGCCGCCGGCGGCACGCCGCGCCGGCGCAAGCCCGGCGAGCGTCGGCATGCGCGGATCGTCCCAGCCGTCGACGTGGCCGTCGCGCACCAGCTCGGTCAGCACGCGCTTGGACAGCACCGTGTAGGTCAGGTTGAGCCGCGCGAACTCGTACTGGCGCGGCCGCGACGGCACCGGCAGGTTGTCGAGGAACCAGTCGTAGAGCGGCCGGTGATCCTCGAATTCCAGCGTGCAGATCGAATGCGTGATGCCCTCGATGGCGTCCGACTGGCCGTGCGCGAAATCGTAGCTCGGATAGATCTTCCAGGCCGTGCCGGTGCGCGGATGGGCTGCGTGCAGGATGCGGTAGAGCACCGGATCGCGCAGGTTGATGTTGCCGGACGCCATGTCGATCTTGGCGCGCAGCACGCGCGCGCCGTTGGCGAATTCGCCGGCGCGCATGCGGCGGAACAGATCGAGGTTCTCCTCGACGGTGCGGTCGCGGAACGGGCTGTTCTTGCCCGGCTCGGTCAGCGTGCCGCGGTTGGCGCGCATCTCGTCCTGCGTCTGGTCGTCGACATAGGCCTTGCCGGCGCGGATCAGGTGCTCGGCCCAGTCGTAGAGCTGCTCGAAATAGTCCGAGGCGTGATAGAGGTGCTTGCCCCAGTCGAAGCCGAGCCAGCGCACGTCGCGCTCGATGGCGTCGATATATTCCTGCTCCTCCTTGGTCGGATTGGTGTCGTCGAAGCGCAGGTGGCAGCGGCCGCCGAATTCCTCGGCGATGCCGAAATTGAGGCAGATCGACTTGGCGTGGCCGATGTGCAGATAGCCGTTCGGCTCGGGCGGAAAGCGGGTCACCACCGGCTTGACGCGGCCGGCGTCGAGGTCGGCCTGGACGATGTCGCGGATGAAGTCGCGCCCGGCCTCGCCGCGCCGCTTCGCCGCTTGCCATATCGCCCTTCGCCATGCTTCCTCGTCCTGGTCCCGAATCTGCCGGCCGCGCTTGGTCGCGGCCTATGCCATGACGTGTCGCTCGGCTCAATGTCAATCGCGCTGACACTATTGCCCGCATCTGTGCTACATGCCCGCCGATGACCGAGCCCGTCGTCACCCGCTTTGCGCCCTCGCCCACCGGCTTTCTCCATATCGGCGGAGGCCGCACGGCGCTGTTCAACTGGCTCTACGCGCGCCGCCGCGGCGGCAAGATGCTGCTGCGGATCGAGGACACCGACCGCGAGCGCTCGACCGAGGCGGCGATCGCCGCCATCCTCGACGGCCTGACCTGGCTCGGCCTCGCCTGGGACGGCGAGATCGTCTACCAGTTCTCGCGCGCCGCGCGCCACCGCGAGGTGGCCGAGCAGCTGCTGGCCGCCGGCAAGGCCTATCGCTGCTACGCCACGCCCGAGGAACTCGCCGAGATGCGCGAGGCGGCGCGCCGCGAGGGCCGCTCCAAGCTCTATGACGGCCGCTGGCGCGACCGCGACCCGGCCGAGGCGCCGGCCGGCGTCAAGCCGGTGATCCGCCTCAAGGCGCCGCTGACCGGCGAGACCGTGATCGAGGACCAGGTGCAGGGCCGCGTCACCTGGCAGAACGAGGACCTCGACGACCTCGTGCTGCTGCGCTCCGACGGCACGCCGACCTACATGCTGGCGGTCGTGGTCGACGACCACGACATGGGCGTCACCCACATCATCCGCGGCGACGACCACCTCACCAATGCCGCGCGGCAGAAGCAGATCTACGAGGCGCTCGGCTGGAGCGTGCCGGTCATGGCGCATATCCCGCTGATCCACGGGCCGGACGGCTCCAAGCTCTCCAAGCGCCACGGCGCGCTCGGCGTCGATGCCTACCGCGCCATGGGCTACCTGCCGGCGGCGATGCGCAACTATCTGGTGCGGCTCGGCTGGGCGCATGGCGACCAGGAGATCTTCTCCACCGAGGAGATGATCGCGGCGTTCGATCTGCCGGCGATCGGGCGCTCGCCGGCGCGCTTCGATTTCGCCAAGCTGGAAAATCTCAACGGCCACTACATCCGCGCCAGCGCCGACGCCGAGCTGCTGGCCGCGCTCGAGCAGCTCCTGCCGCATATCGCCGGCGGGCAGGAGCTGGCCGGCCGAATGACGCCGGCGCTGCGCGCCAAGCTCGCCGCGGCCATGCCGGGCCTGAAGGAGCGGGCCAAGACCCTGGTCGAACTGGTCGAGGCCGCGCGATTCGTCTGGGCCGGCCGCCCGCTCGAGCCCGACGACAAGGCCAAGGCCCTGCTCACCGACGAGGCCAAGGGCCTCATCGGCGCGCTGCTGCCGGAGCTGGAGGGCGTGAGCGACTGGAACGCCGGTGCGGCCGAGGCCGTGGTGCGGCCCTTTGCCGAGCGCGCCGGGCTCAAGCTCGGCGCGGTGGCGCAGCCGCTGCGCGCCGCGCTGACCGGCCGGACCACCTCGCCGCCGATCTTCGACGTGCTGGCCGTGCTCGGGCGCGAGGAAAGCCTCGCCCGGTTGCGCGACCAGAACGTGGCCCGCCCGGCGGCTTAAGCCAAAGGTCAAAAACGAAGTTCACTTGGCAAAGATCAAGGCTGCGCCGCCGGCATAGCTGCAACGATCTTGCAGCGCACACTTGAATGAGCTACCCAATTACGGCCGGAACCGCCCCGACCGGCGCGACCGCCATCCCCGGCCATAACGCTGTAGCCAGCGCTTCGCTCGCCAATTCGAGGGCTCGACCATGGACGCCAAGACCGACAAGACGACAACACCAAGACCGGCACGCTCACCGTCGGCAACAAGAACTGGGACTTCCCCGTCTACGCGGGCACGATCGGCCCATCCGTGATCGACATCGGCAAGCTCTACGCCGAGAGCGGGCATGTTCACCTACGACCCGGGCTTCACCTCGACGGCGAGCTGCGAATCCAAGATCACCTACATCGACGGCGACGAGGGCGTCCTGCTCTATCGCGGCTACCCGATCGAGCAGCTCGCCGAGCACGGCGACTTCCTGGAGACCTGCTACCTGCTGCTCTACGGCGAACTGCCGACGCCGGCGCAGAAGGCCGACTTCGACTATCGCGTCACGCGCCACACCATGGTGCACGAGCAGATGAGCCGGTTCTTCCAGGGCTTCCGGCGCGACGCGCATCCGATGGCGGTGATGATCGGCTCGGTCGGCGCGCTGTCGGCCTTCTATCACGACTCCACCGACATCTCCGATCCGCATCAGCGCATGGTCGCCTCGATCCGCATGATCGCCAAGATGCCGACGCTCGCCGCCATGGCCTACAAATATTCGATCGGCCAGCCGTTCGTCTATCCGAAGAACGAGCTCGACTATCGCCTCCAACTTCCTGCGCATGTGCTTTGCGGTGCCGGCCGAGGAATACAAGCCGAACCCGGTGCTGGCGCGCGCGATGGACCGCATCTTCATCCTGCACGCCGACCACGAGCAGAACGCCTCGACCTCGACGGTGCGGCTCGCCGGCTCGTCCGGCGCCAATCCGTTCGCCTGCATCGCCGCCGGCTGCGCCTGCCTGTGGGGCCCGGCGCATGGCGGCGCCAACGAGGCCGCGCTCAAGATGCTGCGCGAGATCGGCACGGTCGAGCGCATTCCGGAATACGTCAAGCGCGCCAAGGACAAGAACGACAGCTTCCGCCTGATGGGCTTCGGCCACCGCGTCTACAAGAACTACGATCCGCGCGCCAAGATCATGCAGAAGACCTGCCACGAGGTCCTGAACGAGCTCGGCATCAAGGACGATCCGCTGCTCGACGTCGCGATGGAGCTGGAGCGGATCGCGCTGCACGACGACTATTTCATCGAGAAGAAGCTCTATCCGAACATCGACTTCTATTCGGGCATCACGCTCAAGGCGATGGGCTTCCCGACCACGATGTTCACCGTGCTGTTCGCGGTGGCGCGCACGGTCGGCTGGATCGCGCAGTGGAAGGAAATGATCGAGGATCCGAAGCAGAAGATCGGCCGCCCGCGCCAGCTCTACACCGGCGCGACGCAGCGCGACTACATGCCGATCTCGCGGCGGAAGTAGAGTTCAGAGCCAGGGCGACTTGACCAGCTTGCCGTTCGGCGCGTTGCCGTTGAGCTTGGGCGCCTTGGCCCCGTCATAGGCCCAGGTCAGATAGGCGCCGCCCCAGGTGAAGCCGCCGCCGAACGCGGCGAGCAGCAGCCGGTCGCCGACTTTGAGCTTCTCCTCGTAGTCCCACAGGCAGAGCGGGATCGTCGCCGTGGTGGTGTTGCCGTATTTCTGGATGGTGAACATGACCTTCTCGAGCGGCAGGCCGAGCCGCTCGGCGGTCGTCTCGATGATGCGGCGGTTGGCCTGGTGCGGGACCACCCAGTCGATCATGTCGGCGGTCAGATTGTTGCGCGCCATGATGTCGCGCGTGACTTCCGACATGCCGGCGACGGCGAATTTATAGACCTGCGCGCCTTCCTGATGGACGTAATGCATGCGCTTGGCGACGGTCTCCGCGGTCGGCGGCATGCGGCTGCCGCCGGCCTTCTGGTGCAGATATTTCGCGCCCGAGCCGTCGGAGCGCAAAATCGTGTCCATGATGCCGTAGTCGGTGTTCGGCTCCAGCATCACGGCGGCCGCGCCGTCGCCGAACAGCACGCAGGTGGCGCGATCGGTGTAGTCGACGATGGCCGACATCTTGTCGGCGCCGACCACGATCACCTTCTTGTAGGTGCCGGCGGCGATGAATTGCTGCGCGACCGTCAGCGCATAGAGGAAACCGGAACAGGCCGCCTGCACGTCGAAGCTGCCGACGCTGCGGATGCCGACCATGTCGCAGATCAGATTGGCGGTGCAGGGATGCACGAAATCGGGCGTCGTGGTGGCGCAGATGAGAAGCTCGATGTCGGCCGGATCGGTCTTGGTCTTGGCGAGAAGACCGTGCACGGCCTGCGCGCCCATATGCGATGAGCCCAAGCCCCTCGCCCTTGAGAATGTGGCGTTCCTTGATGCCGGTGCGCTCGGTAATCCAGGCATCCGTGGTGTCGACCATGCGCGCGAGGTCGGCATTGGTCAGAACGTCCGGCGGCACATAGCCGTGGACGGCGGTAATCGCGGCGCGGGTGGACATGCTCACGGGCGGGAATCCCAGCTTTCAGCCATATTATACGGCCGATCGGCCGGGGCGGACAAAAACTACTCTTTCGCGGGCGCGGAGGCCATGGCCTCGCGCTGCGGTTGGTTAAGGCGCGCGGGCGCTCGCCAAAACCAGGCTGGCGGCCCGCTCGCTGGCCGCGCCCTGGCCGATACCCATCAGGCGGTCGAGCCGGGAAAACGCCTCGATTTGGCGGCGCCGCTGCGGGCTATCGGACAGGAGCGGCAGGATTGCGGCAGCGAGCTTTTCCGCCGTGCAATCCCGTTGCAGGAATTCCGGCACCACGTTCTCGCCCAGGATCAGGTTGGCGAGGATTGCGCTCGGCGCCGTGATCAGCAGGCGGCCGACCGCTTCCTCCACCAGCGGAACCTTGTAGGCCGCGACCATGGGAACGCCGGCAAGCGCCAGTTCGAGCGTGGAGGTGCCGGACTTGGTGAGCGCGGCGCGCGCCTGGCGGAAGGCGGCGTGCTTCTCGGCCGCTTCGGTCACCACGCGCGGTGCAATGCGCCAGCTTGCGAGTGCCGCGCGCACCGTGTCGGCAAGCCGCGGCACCGTCGGCACCACGACCTCGAGCGGCCCGGCGCGTTCGGCCAGCAGCGCAACGGCATCGCCGAACATGCCCGCCATGCGGCGGATCTCGCCCGATCGGCTGCCCGGCAGCACCAGCAGCAACGGCGGGTCGGCCATGCGCCGGCGCGCCTCCTCTGCATTCGGACGCAACTCGCCGATCTGCTCGCCGAGCGGATGACCGACAAAGGTGGAGGGCGGGCCGTGCAAGCCGTTGCATCGCCTCCGGCTCGAACGGCAGCAGCGCCAGCACATGATCGACGTAAGGCCGCATGGCGCGCGCGCGCCCCGGCCGCCAGGCCCAGACCGAGGGACAGACATAATCGACGATCGGGATCGCGGCGTTGCGGGCGCGCACCTTGCGGGCGACGCGATGGGTGAATTCGGGACTGTCGATGATCACCAGCACGTCGGGCTTGGCGGCGATGACCGCGTCGGCCGTTTCGCGAATGCGCCGCAGGATCTTCGGCAGGCTGGCGGGAATGGTCGCAAAACCCATGATCGCCAGATCGCCGAGCGGAAACAGGCTGGGCACGCCCTCCGCCGCCATATGCGCGCCGCCGACGCCGGAAAAGCGCGCGCGGCCTTGGCTGGCCCGCCTGAGCGCCGCGATCAGCGCGGCGCCCAGCCGGTCGCCGGATTCCTCCCCCGCCACCAGGAAGACATGCGGGGCAAGCGCGCCGGTCATCGCACCGATCCGGCCGGCACGCCGATCACGAAAATGTTGGCCCGGTCGGCGGCCGCGATCAAAGCCTCCGGCTCGGCAATGATCGTCTCGCCGGCCGCCACCGCGATGCCGGCAAGGCCGGCGCGGACGGCGCCCTCGACCGTTTGCGGGCCGATCGTGGGCAGATCGAAGCGCCGGTCCTGGTTTGGCTTCGGCGCCTTCACCAGCACGCCGCGGCCGGCAGGCGCGGCGATGCGGCCGCTCGCGCGCAATTGCGCGACGCGCGTCAGCATGGCATCGGTGCCTTCGGCGGCTTCCACCGCCAGCACATGCTTTTCCGCGACGACCACTGCCTGGCCGATATCGAAGGGACCCGCGGCGCGCAAATAGTCGAAGCCGAGCGCAATGTCGGCACGCGCGCGTTCGGACGCCTCGACGCGGCCGAGCGCGCCTTCCGGCACCAGGATTTCCGGCGCGACCTCATGGGCGCCGAGCAGCCGAAACCCCAGCCGCTCGACCAGCCGGCTGACATGCGACAGCAAATGATCGTCGCCGCCGCGATACGCCGCCGCGATACGCGGCAACACCATCAACGCGGTGAGGTCGAAACGCAATTGCCAGAGCGCCGGACGCACCAACGATCCCAGCAACACCATGTCGCGGCAACCGGCCGCGTGCGCCAGACGCGAAAGCTTGCCGAGTTGGCCGAGATAAAGCCAGTGATGCGGATAGCGCGTCACCCGATTCGGATCGGCGGCGCCGTGCACGGGAAACAGCAGCACCTTTCGTCCGCGCGCGGCGACCGAGTCGGCAACCGCCAGCGGAAGACTGCCGCCGCCGCAGATCAAAGCGAGCGGGGCGTCCCGGCTGGCGGCCTCGGCGGCGCTCATGCGTCTTCTTCGAGCGCGTTGCGCTTGACCGCCATGGTGAGCGGGCGCTTTCCCGCGCGGATGAAATCGACGATCTTGGCGACCAGCGCATCGCTGCCGAATTCGCGCTCCACCCGATCGAGCCGCGCGCGGAATTCGCCGTCGCCGAAAAACAGCGCCTCGTAGGCGCGCCGAACATTCAACAACTCCGCCTTCGAAACGCCGCTGCGGCGCATGCCGACCACGTTGAGGCCGATCAGATCGGCGAGCAAACCATGCGCCATGCCCCAGGGGATGACATCGGCGCGCACGCCGCTCAAGCCCACGATCATCGCGCCTTCGCCGATGCGCACGAATTGGCGCACCGCCACGCCGCCGCCGAACACGACATTGTCGCCGATCACGACATGGCCGGCGAGCACGACATTGTTCGCGAACACGACATTGTTGCCGACCTGGCAATCATGCCCGACATGGGTGTTGACCATGAAAAAGCATTTGTCGCCGACCGTGGTGACGCCGCGGTCGCCCGCGGTGCCGGTGTTCATGGTCACGCCTTCGCGGATGTCGCAATCGGCGCCGACCACGAGCCGCGTCGGTTCGCCGCGATAACTGACCGACTGCGGCGGCGAGCCGAGCGAGGCGAAAGGATAAATGACGGTGCGCGGCCCGATGCTGGTGTGCCCGCCGAGATTGACATGCGCCACCAGCCGGCAGCCGTCGCCGATCGCCACGTGCGGGCCGACGATGCAATAGGGGCCGATCGATACGTCTTTCCCGATCTCTGCCCCGGCCTCGATCCGCGCCGAGGGATCGATCATGCGCGCGCTCATGCGTCAGTCAGCATGGCGCCGACCTCGGCCTCGGCGACGATCTGGCCGGCGACCTTGGCCTCGCCGCGGTACCACCACATGGTCTTGCGATGGCCAATTTTTCGCATGTGGTATTCGATGGTGTCGCCGGGCCGCACCGGTTTGCGAAATTTCGCCTTGTCGATGGTCAGGAAGAACACCGACTTCGGCTGCTTCGACGCCATGGCGGCAATACAGAGCACGCCGGCGGTCTGCGCCATGCCCTCGATCATCAGCACGCCGGGAAATACCGGATTGTCGGGGAAATGGCCCTGGAACTGCGGCTCGTTGACGGTGACGTTCTTGATGCCGATGCCGCTTTCGTCGCCGCGAATTTCGATCACCCGGTCGACCATGAGAAACGGATAGCGGTGCGGCAGCATTTTGAGCACCGCCGCAATGTCGGCCACTTCCAGCGTTTTGACCGTCTCATCCATGATCTGATCGTCTCACTCGTCCGGCGGCGTTTCGGTGCTCGGTTGTTCGCGCGACGCATTTCACGGCGCGCGAGCTGCTCGAGGATCATCATCTCGCGGAACCACTGCTTCACCGGCTTGGCCGGCATGCCGCCCCAGCGGGCGCCGGCCGGCACGTCGCCGTGCACGATACTGGTCGCGGCGATCTGCGCCCCCTCCCCGATCGTAACGTTGTTATTTAGGCCGACGCGGGCGCCCAGCACAACAAAGTCTTCCAGCGTCGAAGAGCCGGAAATCCCGGTTTGCGCCACCAGCACGCAGTGCCGGCCGATGCTCACATTGTGGCCGACCTGGACCAGGTTGTCGATCTTGGTGCCCTCGCCGATCACGGTATCGCGGATGGCGCCGCGGTCGATCGTCGATCCAGCGCCGATCTCGACCTCGTCCTGGATGATGACGCGGCCGACTTGCGGAATCTTGAGGTGCCCTTTGGCTCCCATGACAAAGCCGAAGCCGTCCTGGCCGATCATGCAGCCGGGATGGATGATGACGCGGTCGCCGATCAGGGCGTTGCTGATGGCGGCCCCGGCGCCGATCGCGCAGTCGCGCCCGATGCGGACCTCCGGCCCGATCACGGCGCTGGCCGCAATCAGCGTGCCGGAGCCGATCTCGGCGCGCGGCCCGATGACCGCACCCGGCTCGACGGTGACGCCGGCCTCCAGCCGCGCGTTCGGATGCACATGGGCGCCGGCTGCCGTGCCCGCCTCGTAGCGCGAAGACGGCCGCAGTGCGTGCGGGAAAAGCGCGCGCGCCACCTGCACAAAAGCGCGGTAGGGCTCGCGCACGATCAGCGCCGTCACGCGCTCCGGCAACTCCTTGGCGAGCGCCGCCGTGGTGAGACAAGCGCCGGCATGGGTAGCGGCAGCGACCGCCGCCAAGCTCTTCTTGTCGAAGAAGGCAAGATCGGGCGGTGCCGCGCAGTCAAGCGCCGCGACATTGACGATGCGGCGCGCGCGCGCGGAAGCCGGCGGCGGCGCGGCGCCGGTCAAGGCAGCGACCTCTTCGAGTGTGAGGCCGCGGGCGTATCGTAAGAAGACAGGCTCGCTCATCGTGCCGTGTTTTGCGGCTGGGCCTAGAACTTCGCGCCGCCGCTGAAGCGGAATTCCTGCGTGCGGTCGCAAATCTGACCGCCGCCCACCTGCGTAGCGCAGTATTTCGTCAGCGGGAAAGCGAAATCGAACCGCAACGGACCGAGCGGCGAATCCCAGATCAGTCCGACGCCGACCGAGGAGCGAACGTCGGAAAACTTGTCGAGACCGACTAGGATGGTCTGGACCGGCGATCCGGCCGGCGCCGAACCGGAGGTCGGGCCCTTGTAGTTCCACAGCGAGCCGGCATCCGCGAAGGTCGCGAGCTTGATGCCAATTTCCTTCGGCAAGAAGTAGAGCGGCGTCTGCAATTCCACGCTGGCGCCCCAATACATGCTGCCGCCGAGCGCGTCATTGGTCGTCCCGGTGGTCAGATCGCGCGGACCGATGCCGGCGGGCGCAAAGCCGCGCACCAGGTTCGGCCCCATGAAGAAATGATCAAGCATGCGCAGATCCTTGCCGCCCCAGCCGGTCTCGTGGCCGCCCTGCAATTTGACCACACCGACCACGTCCGGCAGCACTTCGTGGTAGGTGCGCAATTCGCCGGTGGTGCGGATGAAGTTCACGTCGCCGCCGACGCCGGCCAAATCGTTCGTCATGCTCGCGAATAGGCCGCTGGTCGGATTGTTGACGTTGTCGAGTGTGTTGTAGCTCAGCGTATAGCCGACGAGCGACACCGTCACCGGGCCTTGCGCAAGCTCCAAGCGCACCGGCAGCGAGGCCGGCGTGCAGGTGTTCCCTGCAGCAGTTATACTGTCGGCCGGCCAACAATTGTACTGATCTGGCAGCGTGATTTCCTGCCGATAGATCGAATAATGCGGCTGCAACGACAGTTCTTCCGTCAACGCGAAGCCGAGACGCAAATTGACGCCAATCGTCTTCGAATTATACGAAACATAACTCGTCGCCAGGTTCTGTTGCGCGAACAGGTCGATGCCACCGGCCATGCGGTAGCCGAGCAGATAGGGCTCGACGAACGAGAGCTTGAAGCCGCGCGCATACTGACCATAGCTGACTGAGGCCTTGGCGAACTGGCCGCGGCCCATGAGGTTGCGGTCGGCGATGCTGACCTCGGAAAGCCAGCCATTGGCCGTCGAGTAGCCGCCGGAGATCGCGAACTCGCCGGTCGGTTTCTCCTCGACATTGACGTTGACGACCACGCGGTCCGGCGCCGAGCCGGGCTCGTTGGTGATCTTGACGGTCTTGAAATAGTTCAGGTTCTTCAGCCGGCGCTCGGCGCGGTCGATCAAGGCGCGGTTATAGGCATCGCCCTCGCCGATATCGAATTCGCGGCGGATCACGTAGTCGCGGGTGCGGGTATTGCCGTGAATATTGATGCGCTCGATATAGGCGCGGCTGCCTTCCTCGACGACGAAGACGAGATTGATGCGTTTCTTCTGGAAGTCGCGGTCGCCGCGCGGACGCACCGTGGCGAAGGCATAGCCGTGCTTGGCGGCCTCGATCGTCATGGCCTCGACGCTCTTCTGCACCAGATCCGCGTTGTAGATGTCGCCGGGGCTGAGCTTGGCGCGGCTCCGCAGCGAGGACGGGTCGATCGCATGCACGTTCGAGATCACGTCGACGCTGCCGATGTGGTACTGGTCGCCTTCATCGATCGTGAAGGTGATGATGAAGCCCTTCTTCGCCGGATCATACTCGCCGAGCGCCGACACGATGCGCACGTCGGCATAGCCGTGCGTGAGATAAAACCGGCGCAACAGATCGCGGTCGGCTTCGACGCGGTCGGGATCGTAGATGTCGGTCGTCTGCAGGAAGCTGAGCCAGTTGGTCTCGGTGGTCTTGATCACCCGCTTCAGGCGCCCGGACGAATAGGCGTGCGTGCCGACGAAGTGGATTTCCTTGACGCCGGTCTTGGCGCCTTCGTTGATCTCGAACACCAGGTCGACGCGGTTGTTCGGCAATTCGATGATCTTGCGGCACCACCGTGACGTCGAAACGGCCGCTGCGGTGATAGATTTCGATGATGCGCTGCACGTCGGCCTGCACCGTCGGCTTCGACAAGGTGCCGCGCGGCTTCGACTGCACTTCGGCTTCCAGCTGCTCGTCCTTGGCCTTCTTGTTGCCCTCGAAGGCGACCCGGTTGATCACCGGGTTCTCCACCACCGTGACGACCAGCCGGCCGCCGGCGTGGCTGATGCGCACGTCGGAAAACAGTCCGGTCGTGTAAAGCGCCTTGAGGCCTTCGTCGATCTCGGCGGCACCCAGCTGGCCGCCTGGGCCGGGCTTGAAATAGGAGCGGATGGTGGCCGCCTCGACCCGCCGGTTGCCTTCAACGACGATGGAATTGACGGTCTGCGCAATTGCGACGCCCGTAGACGCAACTGTCACCACCCCGGCAACGCAAATACACCGCCGAGGACTGCAAAGCAAAAGCCAGCCCCCGTACCCACCGCACACACAGTCCCATGCGCTACGCGCCTTTTTTATCTTTGCGGCCGCCCCCGCTGTGACCCGTCGGGTTGGCTGATTTTAAGCGGCTTTGTACAGCGTTTTAGTGGCGGAGCAAACGAAACTCCGGGCCGGAGTTTCCCTTTCCCCTCAAAAAGTTGCACCCCGGCAACGGTTACGACGTGGCCAGGTGCAGGATGTCATTAAAGGTTGCAAAAATCATCAACATGACGACGATCGCCAGCCCAATCCGGAACCCGACCTCCTGAGCCCGCTCCGACAGCGGCCGGCCGCGGGCAGCCTCGATTCCATAGAACAAAAGGTGACCGCCGTCGAGCAACGGGATCGGGAACAGGTTCAAAAGTCCGATCGAGACCGACAACACGGCGGTGAGGTGAATAAGCGCGGTGAATCCCGCACTCGCCACCTGGCCGGAGACCTGGGCGATGCGGATCGGCCCGCCGAGCTGGTCGGCCGCTTCCCGGCCGGCGAAGACCCCGCCGATATAGGACATCGTGCGGTCGACGACGAACCAGGTCTCCTCGCGCCCCGAGCCAAACCGCCGCCAGCGGGCCCAGTTTCTGCGTCTTGATGTCGCCGGCCGCCATTGAGCGGCTGATGCCAAGCACGCCCAGCCGGTGAATGTTGCCGAAATTGTCCTTGATCTCCTTGAGCTGCGGCGTCGCCTTGAGCGTCACCTCGCTGCCGTGGCGCTCGATCACGATCGTGAGCGATTCGCCGGAGCTGATGCTGACGATGCGCTGCATGTCGGAAAAGCTGTCGATCTGCTCGCCGTTGATGGACAAGACGAGATCGCCCGGCTGGAAGCCGGCGGCGCTGGCCGCGCTTGCCGGCTGCACGGCATCGACCCGCGCGCTGGTGGTCTGCTTGCCGACGATCATGAAAATGCCGGCGAAGATGGCCATCGCCAGCATGAAATTGGCGATCGGTCCCGGCCGCCACGACCGCAGCGCGCGCGCCCACCTTTTGCCCGGCGAAGCTGACCTTCTTCTCGGTTTCGCTCATGGCGGCGCTGGCGTCATGGTCGGGCACGCTCGCCGCATTGTCGTCGCCGAAGAATTTCACATAGCCGCCGAGCGGGATGGCCGAGATCTTCCAGCGGGTGCCGTAGCGGTCATTGAAGCCGACGAGTTCCGGACCGAAGCCGAGCGAGAATGTGAGCACTTTGATGCCGCACCAGCGGGCCACCAGAAAGTGGCCAAGCTCGTGAAAGAAAACGACAATCGTCAACACAAACAGGAACGGGACCAGATAGCCGAGCAGTCCCCCGCCGAACGCGCTCAGGCCCGCCATAATGTCGAAATGCATTACTACCCCTCGTCCCGCCCACCGGCGCGCTAGAACTACCGAAACGTTACTAGGATGCCTTTGCGGCAATTTCGGGCAAGAGGTCCTGGGCCAAGACTTCTCGCAATATGGTCAACGGCGATGGCCTCATCGATCCCGGCGGGCTCGGCCAAGAGGCCGCGCGCGGAGGCTGCATCCAGGGTCGCCTCGACCAGCGTCACAATCGCCGGAAAAGCGATGCGGCCGGCGATGAATTCGCCCACCGCCACCTCGTCGGCGGCATTCAGGACGGTCGGCGCCGCTCCGCCCATTTCCATGACGCGGCGCGCCAGCGTGACCGCCGGGAAGCGCACCGGATCGGGCGCCTCGAAAGTCAATTCGCGCACCCGTGCCAAATCGAGACGGGCCGCCGGCGTATCGATCCGCTGCGGCCAAGCCAGGCAATGGGCGATCGGGATGCGCATGTCGGGCGAGCCGAGCTGGGCCACCACCGAGCCGTCGCGGAATTCGACCAGCCCATGCACGACCGACTGCGGGTGCACCAGCACGTCGATCTCGTCGGGCTTGAGCGCGAACAGATGATGGGCCTCGATCAGCTCCAGGCCCTTGTTCATCATGCTCGCGGAATTGATGGTGATGCGCGGACCCATCGACCAGTTGGGATGGCGCAGCGCCTGCTCCGGCGTCGCCTGCTTGATCTGATCGAGCGACCAGGTGCGGAACGGACCGCCGGACGCGGTCAGGATCACGCGCCTGACGTCCTCGCGCGGTCCGGCGCCGAGCGCCTGGAACACCGCATTGTGCTCGGAATCGACCGGCAGCACGGTGGCGCCCGCGCTCGCCGCCTTGCGCATGAACAGGCTGCCGGCGCAAACCAGACATTCCTTGTTGGCGAGCGCGACGGTCGCGCCGCGCTCGACCGCCGCCAGTGTCGGCTTGAGGCCGATCGCGCCGCTGATCGCCGCCATCACCCAATCGGCGGGACGTTGTGCGGCTTCCAGCAACGCCTCCTCGCCGGCCGCGGCTTCGATGCTGGTGCCGGCCAGCGCTTCCTTCAGTTCGCCGAAGGCCGCAGGATCGGCGACGACCGCAAGCTGGGCGCCGACGTCGCGCGCGATCTGCGCAAGCGCCGCGGCGTTGCGCCGCGCGGTAACCGCCTCGACGCGATAGCGTTCGGGCTCGCGCCTGATGAGATCGATGGTGCTGGCGCCGATCGAACCGGTGGCGCCGAGAATGGTGATGCGCCGGACGGCCGTTGCCGGCACCGGCTTCGAGCGGGCAACAGTTGCGGTCATCGGCTCACCATACCAGCAGGCCGCGCGCGGCACTATCGAAGCCGCCGCGCAGCAGTCCGACCAGGCAGCCGGTGAGCGCGGCCGCCCAGAAGCCATCGAGCCGGTCCATCACGCCGCCATGGCCCGGAATGAGGTGGCTTGCATCCTTGGCGCCGAACCGGCGCTTGAGCCAGGATTCGAACAGATCGCCGAGCTGCGCCATGATCGACAACAGCAATGCGACAATCGCAATCGTTTTCTTGTCGAACGGGCCAAGAAAGCCGGCCACCGCCACGGCGACGATGATCGCGCCCGCGATGCCCGCCACCGCGCCCGACCAGGTCTTCTTCGGGCTGATCACGGGCGCGAGCTTGGGCCCGCCGATGGCGCGGCCGGCGAAATAGGCGAACATGTCGGTCGACCAGACGATGGCGAACAGCAGCACCATGGCGGAAAACCCGTAAGCCGCGTCGGCGCGCAGCAGCATCGGCGCCAGCAGCATGCATCCGGCATAGCCGATGCCGGCGGTGATCCAGAACCGCCGCTCGCGCGGCGCGAAGATGGTGGCGGCAAGCGCGCCCAAGCCGATCAGCAGGATCGCCGTGGTCGGGCGATGGCGCCAGGCGACCAGTGCCGCCACCGCGATTGCGGACGCGCAGGACGACAGCATCAGCCGGTTGCCCGGACCGGCGACCAGCGTGACCCATTCCCACAATACGGCGATGGCCGCGATCCCCCAGAACACCGCGAAAGGCCAGTCGCCGAGCCAGGCCACCGCAATCGCGAGCGGCGCCAGCACCAGGCGGAAAGAATGCGCAAAAACAGATTATGCGACGGCGCGGACGCGGGGCTGCCAGTCTCGCTTGAGCCGGAAACAGGAGCGGGCTCGCCCACGGCGTTCAGGATCCGGTCTTGGCGACCAAGCCGCCGAACCGGCGCTCGCGCTGCTGGTATTCGAGAATCGCGGCTTCCAGCGCAGCGCGGTCGAAATCCGGCCAGTAGGTCGGCACGAATACCAATTCGCTATAGGCCGACTGCCAGAGCAGGAAATTCGACAGCCGCTGCTCGCCGCTGGTGCGGATGATCAGATCGGGATCGGGCAGATCGGGCGCGTCGAGAAAGCCGCCGATCGTTTCGGCCGTGATGTCGGCGGGCATGAGGCGACCTTGCGCCACTTCACCGGCGATGCGGCGCGCCGCGCGCGTGATCTCCTGGCGCGCGCCGTAATTGAAGGCGACCACCAGAGTGAGGCCGTCATTGTTCTTGGTCAGCTCCTCGGCTTCGACCAGCAGCCGCCCGATCTCGGGATCGAGCGAGGTGCGCTCGCCAATGATGCGCACCCGCACATTGCTCTTGTGCAGATCGGCAAGATCGTTGCGGATGAATCGGCGCAGCAGTCCCATCAGCTCGCCGATCTCGGAAGCCGGACGCGACCAGTTCTCGGCGCTGAAGGAGAAGATGGTCACGAAGCCGATGCCGATATCGCCGGCGGCGCGGATCGTGCGGCGCAACGCCTCGACGCCGCGCCGGTGGCCTTCCCCGCGCGGCAGGCCGCGCGCCGCCGCCCAGCGCCCGTTGCCGTCCATGATGATGGCGACATGGCGCGGCACCTTGAACGGCGGCCCGGCGCTTTGCGGAATTTTGACCTCGGTCATCGATTTACGACCTCAGACGGTGAGGATCTCCTTTTCCTTGGCGCCCAGCATCTGATCGATCTCGGAGATGCCCGCATCGGTCGCCTTCTGGATGTCGGCGGAGAAACGGTCGTGGTCGTCCTTGCTGATCTTGTGGTCCTTTTCGAGCTTCTTGACCACGTCGAGGGCGTCGCGCCGCACGTGACGCACCGCCACGCGCGCGGTCTCGGCGTATTTGTGCGCGATCTTGACCAATTCCCGGCGCCGCTCCTCGTTGAGCTCGGGGATTCGCAGGCGCAGCATCTGCCCTTCGGTCGCCGGCGATAAGCCCAGATTGGAATTGACGATGGCCTTTTCCACCGCATGCACCAATGACCGGTCCCAGACGTTGACGGTGAGCAGGCGCGGCTCCGGCACGCTGACGGTGGCCACCTGATTGAGCGGCATCTGCGCGCCATAGGCCTCCACCAGCACCGGATCGAGCAGATGCGCGGAGGCGCGCCCGGTGCGCAGGCCGGACAATTCGGTCTTCAGCACGGCGCTGGCGCCGTGCATGCGGCGCTTGATTTCGTTGAGATCGTGCGTTGCGTTGACCATTGCCATCCCCCGACACGCCGCTAACGGCGGGCCAGGCTCCTTTTTGCGCCGCAGCACCGCCGGCCGACAGCCTAGCCGACGACCGTCGCCCGCCCCTTGCCGCGCAAAACGGCCTCGATCGCACCCTTGTCGGCGATCGAGAACACGATGATAGGCATACGGTTTTCCCGGGCAAGCGCGAAGGCGGTGGCATCCATCACCTTCAGGTCCTGCTCGATCGCCTCCTGGTGGCTGAGCCGGTCGTAGCGCTTGGCCTTGGGGTCCGTCTTCGGGTCGGCGCTATAGACGCCGTCCACATTGGTGGCCTTGAGCACGGCCTGCGCCTCCAGTTCGGCCGCGCGCAGCACCGCCGTGGTGTCGGTGGTGAAGAACGGATTGCCGGTGCCGGCGGCGAGCAGCACGACGCGGCCCTTGCCGAGATGCTTCAGCGCGCGCTTGCGGTTGTAGGTCTCGCAGACCGCGGTCATGGCAAGCGCCGACAAGGTGCGCGCCTCGCGGCCGGCCCGCTCGATCGCCGCCTCCAGCACCAGGCAATTCATCACGGTCGCCAGCATGCCCATGGTGTCGCCGACCGGCCGCGGCACGCCGCGCCCGGAGACTTCGACGCCGCGGAAAATGTTGCCGCCGCCGACCACGACGCCGAGCTCGACGCCGAGCGCCGCCGCCGCCACCAGATCGGCGGCGATGCGCTCGACCATGGCTTGATCGATGCCGAAACCTTGCGCGCCGGTGAGCGCCTCGCCGGAGATTTTGACGATGACGCGTCGATAGACCGGGTCAGCCATTGAATGCGATCCTCCCGCGAGCCGCGCGGCTCGGCGATCAGCTTTGCCCCGCGGCGGCCGCCACCTCGGCGGCGAAGTCGCTTTCCTGCTTCTCGATACCCTCGCCGAGCGCGTAGCGCACGAAGCCCGTGATCTTGATGGCGCCGCCGCACCGCCTTCGGCTTCCTTGAGCGCCTGCGCCACGCTCTTCTTGTCGTCGAAGATGAACGGCTGCTCCAGCAAGCAGACTTCCTTGTAGAAGGTCTTGAGGCCCAACTCGACGATCTTCTCGATCACGTTAGCGGGTTTGCCCTGCTGCTTGAACTTGTCGGCCAGCACATTCTTTTCGCGCTCCACCACCGCCGGATCGAGACCGGCGGGATCGACCGCCTGCGGATTGGCGGACGCGACATGCATGGCGAGCTGGCGGCCGATGCGCTGAGCGCGTCGGCCTTGCCGGCCGACTCGAGCGCGACAATGACGCCGATCTTGCCGAGGCCGTCGGTGATCGAATTGTGCACGTAGGCGCCGATCACGCCCTGCTTGACCGACAGCGCGGCCGCGCGGCGCAGCGTCATGTTCTCGCCGATCTTGGCGATCGTGTCGGCGATCGCCGTCGGCGATGGTGATCGAGCCGGCCTTGGCGGCCTTGATCTTCTCGACGTCGGTGCCGGCGGTGAGCGCGACATCGGCGATCATCTTGACCAGGCCCTGGAACAGATCGTTGCGCGCGACGAAATCGGTCTCCGAATTGACCTCGACCAGCACGCCCTTGGTGCCCTGCACCAGCACGCCGATCAGGCCTTCGGCGGCGACGCGGCCGGCCTTCTTGGCGGCCTTCGACAGGCCCTTCTTGCGCAGCCAATCGACCGCGGCCTCCATGTCGCCCTTGGTCTCGGTCAGCGCGGCCTTGCAATCCATCATGCCGGCGCCGGTCGACTCGCGCAGTTCCTTGACCATTTGCGCAGTGATATTTGCCATCGCACTCTTTCCTTGATCCGTCATGGCCGAGCCATGCATGTCGTCAATGCAGCGCCGCCGTTAAACCGTGGATGCCCGGCACAAGGCCGGGCTTGACGGCCCGGCTTACTCAGCTTCCGCCGTCAATTCCTTGGCCTTGGCGATCCAGCTTTCGACGCGGCCGGGCAAGCCCACTTCCTCGCCGATATTGTGCGCGGCCTTCTCGTTGAGCTGGGCGATCTGCGAATAGTGGAAAATGCCGAGATCGTTGAGCTGCTTCTCGATCGCCGGCGAAACGCTCGGCAGCTTCTTGAGATCGTCGGCAACGCCGCGCGGGCCGGGCAGCTGCTCGAAGCCGAGATCGGCGGGCGCGGGCTGCGTCGGGATTTCCTCGGTGACCAGCGGCTTCTCGGCGGCGCCGATATCGATGCCCATCTCGCCCTGCGCGCGCGAAATGCCGTCGATCGCCGCCTTGGCGATGAGATCGCAATAGAGCGAAACCGCGCGGCTGGCGTCGTCATTGCCGGGAACGACGTAAGTGATGCCGTCCGGATCGCAATTGGTGTCGACCACCGCGGCGACCGGAATGTTCAGCCGCCGCGCTTCCTTGATCGCGATGTCTTCCTTGTTGGTGTCGATCACGAACAGCAGGTCGGGCACGCCGCCCATGTCCTTGATGCCGCCGAGCGAGCGGTCGAGCTTGTCGCGCTCGCGCTGCATGGTGAGGCGCTCTTTCTTGGTGTAGCCGCCGGCCTCGCCCGAGTTGAGCATCTCGTCGAGCTTGCGCAGGCGCGAGATCGAGCCGGAGATGGTCTTCCAGTTGGTCAGCGTGCCGCCGAGCCAGCGCGAATTGACGTAATACTGCGCCGAGCGCTTGGCGGCGTCGGCGATGGCGTCCTGCGCCTGCCGCTTGGTGCCGACGAACAGGATGCGGCCGCCCTTGGCGACGGTGTCGCTGACCGCCTGCAATGCCTGATGCAGCATCGGCACGGTCTGCGCCAGATCGATGATGTGGATGTTGTTGCGGGTGCCGAAGATGTAAGTGCCCATCTTCGGGTTCCAGCGGTGGGCCTGATGGCCGAAATGCACGCCAGCTTCCAACAGCTGACGCATCGAATAGTCAGGCAGCGCCATAAATCTTCTCCGGTTGATCCGCCGCGGACGGTTGTGAGCCCCGGAAGGGGCCACCGGACGGCCTAGCGACCCATTGTCGGGGCCTAAAGCCATCGTCCGCGTGAGTGATGGCGGGGCTTATATAGGCGCGATCCGGCGATGCAAGGCCGGCCAGACCGGCGCCGTCCGGGAAAACCCTTATAGCGCCTCGACTTGCACCACGCCGGGCACCGCCTTGATGGCGCCGGCGATCTGCGGGGAGACCTTGAAGCGGCCGGGCAGCTTCACCTCGACCTCGGCGCCCTGCGTGAGCATCAAAACCACGCTGACCTCGCCGTCGCCGTTGGCTGCGCGCGACGTATGTCCTTGCGCCGATCGGGCAGGCCCGATCTGCAATGGCTCCAGCCGCTTGGCCAGCGCTTCGAGCGGCTTTTCGTCGCGCAAGAACACGCGCAGGCCCTGGTGCAGATTGGCGGCGGCGGCATCGAGCGGCTCGGCCGACTGGATGCGCGCGCGCACGTCGTCGCCCTGCACTTCCGCCGACAGCATCAGCAACACCGCGGTGCCGGGATCGAGCAGGTCGCGATGCTCGGCGAGGCCTTCGGAAAAGATCACCGCCTCGAAATGACCGGACGGATCGGACAGGCCGATGATGCCCATCTTGCTGCCCGTGCGCGTGCGCCGCTCGGTGCGCGACACCACGGTGGCGGCGACGCGGCCGGCGGTGGCGCCGGCCTTGACCGCGCGCGAAAACTCCGCCCAAGGCTGCACGCGCAGCTTCTTCAGCACCGCGGCATAGTCGTCGAGCGGATGGCCGGACAGGAAGAAGCCGACCGCCTCATATTCGCGGCGCAGCCGCTCGGCCGGCAGCCAAGGCTCGGCTTGCCGGCAGCGCGATCGGCTCGCGCGTGCCGCCGCCGCCGAACAATTCGCTTTGCCCGACCGCGGCGGTTTCGTGGGTGCGCTGGGCGCGGCGCGAGCACGCTGATCCATGGCGGGAAAGACGCGCGCGCGGTTCTTCTCGAATTCGTCGAAGGCGCCGGCGGCGGCCAGGCTCTCCAGCACGCGCTTGTTGACGGCGCGCGGATTGATGCGGTCGGCGAAATCGGCCAGGTCCGCGAACTTGCGTTCGGCGCGCGCGGCGATGATCGCTTCCACCGCCTGCTTGCCGACCCCTTTCAGCGCGGCCAGCGCGTAGATGATGGTGTTGCCGTCCACTTCGAAGGCAACGCACGAACGATTGATCGAGGGCGGATCGACGCGCAAGCCGAGACGCTCGGCCTCGGCGCGGAATTCGGCGAGCTTGTCGGTATTGCCCATGTCGAGCGTCATCGAGGCCGCCAGGAACTCGACCGGATAATTCGCCTTCATGTAGGCGGTCTGGTAGGCGACCAGCGCGTAGGCCGCGGCGTGGCTCTTGTTGAAGCCGTATTCGGCGAAGCGCTCGAGCAGATCGAAGATGGCGTCGGCCTGGTAGCGTTCGACGCCGTTCGTCGATGCAGCCGGCGACGAAGTCCTTGCGCTGCGCCTGCATCTCGCGGCGGATCTTCTTGCCCATGGCGCGGCGCAGCAGATCGGCCTGGCCGAGCGAATAGCCGGCGAGGATCTGGGCGGCCTGCATCACCTGTTCCTGGTAGACGATGACGCCGAAGGTCTCCTTCAGGATCGGCTCGAGCTTGGGATGGATATAGTCGGGCTGCTCCATGCCGTGCTTGCGCGCGCAATAGGTCGGGATGTTGGCCATCGGACCGGGCCGGTAGAGCGCGACCAGCGCGATGATGTCCTCGAAACGGTCGGGCCGCATGTCGAGCAGCGCGCGCCGCATGCCGGCGCTTTCCAGTTGGAACACGCCGACCGCTTCGGCGCGCGCCAGAAGATCGTAAGTCTTCTTGTCGTCGAGCGGGATGTCGGTGAGATCGATGTCGATGCCGCGGCGCTTGACCAGCTTGCAGGCAACGTCGAGCACGGTGAGCGTTTTCAGGCCGAGGAAGTCGAACTTCACCAGCCCCGCCTGCTCCACCCATTTCATGTTGAACTGGGTGACCGGCATGTCGGATTTCGGATCGCGGTAGAGCGGCACCAGTTCGGTGAGCGCGCGGTCGCCGATGACGATGCCGGCGGCGTGCGTCGAGGCGTGGCGAGTGAGGCCTTCGAGCTTGCGCGCGATGTCGAAGGCGCGTTTGACCACCGGATCGCCGTCGCGCTCGGCTTGCAGTTTCGGTTCGCCTTCGATGGCTTGCGCAAGCGTGACGGGGCTCGCCGGGTTCTGCGGCACCAGCTTGCAGAGCTTGTCGACCTGCCCGTAAGGCATTTGCAGCACGCGGCCGACATCGCGCAGCACGCCGCGCGCCTGCAGCGTGCCGAAGGTGATGATCTGCGCGACCTGCTCGCGGCCGTAGCGCTCCTGCACGTAGCGGATCACCTCGTCGCGGCGGTCCTGGCAGAAATCGATGTCGAAGTCCGGCATCGACACGCGCTCGGGATTGAGGAAGCGCTCGAACAGCAGGCCGAAGCGGATCGGATCGAGATCGGTGATGGTCAGCGCGTAGGACACGAGCGAGCCGGCGCCCGAGCCGCGGCCGGGGCCGACCGGAATGCCTTGCGCCTTCGCCCATTGGATGAAGTCGGCGACGATCAGGAAGTAGCCGGGATATTTCATGCCGGTCGATGACGCCAAGCTCGAAATCGAGCCGCTCGCGGTATTCTTGCTCGGTGTGGCCGGGCGCGACGCCGGCGCCGGCGAGCCGGCGCGTCAATCCCGCTTCCGCGCGCTTGCGCAATTCGGCCGCCTCGTCGAGCACGCTGCCCTCGCCGGCCGCGAAGCGCGGCAGGATCGGCTGATGGATGTGCGGGCGGAACGAACAACGCTCGGCGATCTCGACGGTGGATGAAAGCGCCTCCGGCAGATCGGCAAACAGCGCGGCCATTTCGGCGCGCGACTTGAAGCGGTGCTCGGCGTTGAGCTGGCGGCGGTCGCTCTCGGACAGCAGGCGGCCTTCGGCGATGCAGATCAGCGCGTCGTGGGCTTCGTGATCCTGCACGGTGGCAAAGAACGGCTCGTTGGTCGCGACCAGCGGGATGCCTTTGCCGTAAGCGAGATCGATCAGCACCGGCTCGGTGCGTTTTTCGGCCGCGGTGCCGTGGCGCTGCAATTCGACATAGAGCCGGTCGCCGAACAATTCGAGCAGCGCGTCGAGCCGGCCGGCGGCGAGATGGCTCTGCCCGGCGGCGATTGCCGCATCGAGCGGGCCGCCCGGGCCGCCGGTGAGCGCGACGATGCCGTCGATTTCACCTTTCAGCCATTCAAGCTTGAGCCGCGGCGGCTCGTGCGGCGGACTGTCGAGGAAGGCGCGTGAGGACAGCCGCATCAGGCTGCGGTAGCCTTCTTCGCGCGCGGCCAAGAGCACGATGCGCGCACGCTCGGGCACGGCGGTGCCGTTGCGCTGGCCGTGGTCGGTGTCGCCAAAGTCGATGGCCAGCGCGCAGCCGACGATGGGCTGGATGCCGGCGCCGCTGAGCTTTTCGGAGAATTCCAGCGCCCCGAACATGTTGTCGGTGTCGGTGAGCGCCAGCGCCGGTTGATGATCGGCTTTGGCAAGCTCGGCCAGGCGCGCGATGGTGAGCGCGCCTTCCAGCAGCGAATAGTTCGAGTGCACGTGCAGGTGCACGAAATCGAGATCGGCCATGTCGTTTAGAAGCTCGGGTGATTCCTTGTCTCACCCACAGTGCGGACGGCGGGAGCCCAAGTCCATCGCCCAGGCCGCTACCGCACCCGCTATGCCCGCTTTTCACCCGTCATTCCGCGACCGTCATGCCGGCTTTGCAGCCGGATGACGACGCGGATACGCGACACCAGGGCTAGAAGTTACCCAACACCTGCGACCAGATGGCGATCATGCCGACGAACAACGCGAGCGAGGTCAGTGCGGCGGCTTCGTGGACGACAGCTTTGAACATCGAATCCCTCCCCAGAACGGACAGGGAACATAGTTCATGTTATGTTCTAGAGTCAAGGGCTGGTAATTGGGTCAGTTTGAATTACGGCAATCTACCTAGGAGCGCACCTGTTATTGGGTTCGAGCATACCTACTTCGCTGGCTATTGAGTTCCATCGGCTTCAATGTCGCTCACTATGCTTCGTAGTCGCAGACAGAGACAGATGTGTCCGCCTGAGCCATGGCGCAACAGCAAACCGTACCTTCTCATACAACGACCATAGACCGGCCATTATGCGCCATCTGCGGCGCGCAGATGTGGCTCGCTCGCGTTGAGGCTAAAGGACCATTTCAAGACCAGCGGACCTTTGAGTGCCCGGTATGTGAGACTCATGAAATTGAGTTTGTGACGTTCAAATAGGCCGATCCTAATTCGAGTTGGAGATGGAACTTTCCAAGCGAATGGAACTTGTGCCTCGGAGCCGTCCGCATCGTGCGGAGATTTTTATAGGAGGGATACAATGGGCCTAATTATACTTTTGGTCGTACTGGTTCTCCTTTTTGGCGGTGGTGGTTTCTATCTGGGTCCTCCCTTCCACTATTATGGCGGTGGCCTCGGCACGATATTGGTGATCGTTATTATCGTGCTTCTGTTGAGGGGCTGACGCAGGCTGCTCGCTCGTTACGAGTGGCCGCCTCAGTTGGCGGCCTCTTCTTGATTATTTTCCAGACGCGACGCCGCCTACTCCATCTCCACCAGCCGCCCCTCGCGCAACGTCACCCGCCGGTCCATGCGCGCGGCAAGCTCCATGTTGTGGGTGGCGATGACGGTGGCGAGCCCTGAGGCGCGGATCAGCTGATTGAACGCCTCGAACACGCGATCGGCGGTGTGCACGTCGAGATTGCCGGTCGGCTCGTCGGCCAGCAAAATCCGCGGCGCATTGGCGACCGCGCGCGCGATCGCCACGCGCTGCTGCTCGCCGCCTGAGAGTTCCGCCGGCCGGTGCGTGAGCCGCTCGGCCAGGCCAAGATAGCTCAGCAGCTCCGTCCCGCGCTTCCTCGCCTCGCGCCGCGACAGGCCGCGGATCATCTGCGGCAGCATCACGTTCTCGATGGCCGAGAATTCGGGCAGCAGATGATGCGACTGGTAGACGAAGCCGACGTCCTGGCGGCGGATGCGGGTGCGCTCGTGGTCGGGCAGGATCGCGGTCGCGCGGCCGTCGATATAGACGTCGCCGCGGTCGGGATGCTCCAGCAGGCCGGCGATGTGCAGCAGCGTCGACTTGCCGGCGCCGGAGGGCGCCACCAGCGCCACCGACTGCCCGGCCCAGAGCGCCAGCTCGACGCCGTTCAAGACGTGCAGCGTCTCCTCGCCCTGCCGGTAATGGCGCTCGACGTCGTGCAGGAACAGGATCGGGATTTCCTCCGCCTGCTGCGTCGTCTCCACGCTCATGTCGACGACGGTCTCATTCATAGCGCAGCGCCTCCACCGGATCGAGGCGCGCCGCGCGCCAGGACGGATAGAGCGTCGCCAGCAGCGACAGCGTCAGCGCCATCAGCACCACGGCCACCGTCTCGCTGGTGTCCATGTCGGCGGGCAGATGCGAGAGGAAATAGAGTTCGGGCGAGAACAGATCGGTGCTGGTGAGCCAGGACATGAACTGGCGCAGGCTTTCGATATTGAGCGAGATGACGACCCCGAGCAGGAAGCCGACCAGCGTGCCGACCACGCCGATCGAGGCGCCGGTGATCAGGAACACGCGCATGATGGCGCCCTGCGTCGCCCCCATGGTGCGCAAAATGGCGATGTCCTGGCCCTTGTCCTTCACCAGCATGATCAGACCGGAAACGATGTTGAGCGCCGCCACCAGCACGATCAGCGTCAAGATCAGGAACATGACGTTGCGCTCGACCTGCAGCGCGGTGAAGAAGGTGGCGTTGCGCTGGCGCCAGTCGATCATGAAGATCGGCCGCGCTGCTGCCGCCTCCACCGCCTTGCGGTATTTGTCGACGTGGTCGGCATCGGCCGTATAGACCTCGATCGCGGTCACGTCGCCGGCGCGGTTGAAATAGGCCTGCGCTTCCTTCAGCGGCATGAACACGAAAGCGCTGTCGTATTCCGACATGCCGATCTCGAACACGGCGGCGATCTTGTAGACCTTGATGCGCGGCATGGTGCCCATCGGCGTCACCGCGCCGCGCGGCGCGACCAATGTGATGTTGTCGCCGGAGCGCAGCGAGAGCTGGTCGGCGAGCCTACGCCCGATGGCCAAGCCTTGGCCCTCGTCGAAGCCTTTCAGCGTGCCCTGCTTGATGTTCTTGGCAATCGAGGGAAGCTTTTCCAGGTCCGCCAAGCCGGATGCCGCGCACCAGCACGCCGCCGGAATTGAACGGCGAGGACGCCAGCGCCTGGCCCTCGACAATGGGCGCGGCGAGCGTGATGCCCGGCACCTTGATGACGCGGGCGGCGACCGCCTCCCAATCGGTGAGCGGCTTCTCCAGCGGCTGGATCAGCAGATGGCCGTTGAGGCCGAGGATCTTTTCCAACAGCTCGTGGCGGAAGCCGTTCATCACCGCCATCACGATGATGAGCGTGGCGACGCCGAGCACGATGCCGAGGAAGGAGAAGCCGGCGATGACCGAGATGAATCCTTCCTTGCGGCGCGCGCGCAGGTAGCGCAGCGACAGCATCCATTCGAACGTAGAGAAGGGCCGCGTGCCGTTGGGCTCGGTCATCGATGGTTGGTTCCCCGGGGCTTCGATTTTCACACGATTCTGGCGGATTCAAGCCCAGTATTGCGGGCAAAGTGCTTGGCGGCACACAGGATTCTTGGGATCCGGGACGCGCGTCGAGCGTCGGCCCGATCATGCGCCAGCGCGTTCACGATTCCGGGTTCGCGAGCCTTGCGGCCGGCGACGCCCGGAATGACGGACGCTACTTTGTCAGCAAATCCAGCGCCGCCGCCGGCGTCATCATCTCGCGGCTGCCGTCGGCGCGTTTCTTGACCTCCACTTTGCCCTCGGCCAGCCCGCGCGGGCCGATCAGCACCTGCCAGGGCAACCCGATCAGGTCGGCGACGGCGAATTTACCACCCGCGCGTTCGTCGCGGTCGTCATAGAGCACCTCGACGCCTTTGGCCGTGAGATCGCTGTACATCTTTTCGCAGGCGCCGTCGGTTGAAGCGTCGCCCTGCTTCAAATTGAGGATGGCGACTTTGAACGGCGCCACCGGCTCCGGCCAGATGATGCCGGCGTCGTCGTGCGAGGCCTCGATGATGGCCGCAACCAGCCGTGACGGCCCGATGCCGTAGGAGCCCATCTGCACCGGCACCTCCTTACCGTCCGCGGTCTGGACGGTCGCCTTCATCGGCTCGGAATATTTGGTGCCGAAATAGAAGATGTGCCCGACCTCGATGCCGCGCGCCGACATTTGCTTGTCGGCGGGAATTTTCGCGTAGCCCGCGGCATCGTGCATGTCGGAAGTCGCGGCATAATGCGAGGTCCACTTGTCGACGATGGCCTGCAAGCCCTTGACGTCGTCGAAGTTCACGTCCGCGCCCGGTACTGCGAAGTCGAGATAGTCCTTGTGGCAGAACACTTCCGACTCGCCGGTCTGCGCCAGGATGATGAATTCGTGGCTGCAGATTGCCGCCGATCGGCCCCGACTCCGCGCGCATCGGAATCGATTTCAATCCCATGCGCGCGAAGGTGCGCAGGTAAGCGACGAACATCTTGTTGTAGGAATGCGTAGCTCCTGCCTGATCGAGGTCGAACGAGTAAGCATCCTTCATGAGGAATTCGCGGCCGCGCATCAGCCCGAAGCGCGGGCGCACCTCGTCGCGGAATTTCCACTGGATGTGATAGAGATTGAGCGGCAGGTCCTTGTACGACTTGACGTAAGCGCGGAAGATTTCGGTGATCATCTCCTCGTTGGTCGGCCCGTACAGCATGTCGCGCTCGTGGCGATCCTTGATGCGCAGCATCTCCTTGCCATAGGCGTCGTAGCGTCCGCTCTCGCGCCACAGCTCGGCCGACTGGATGGTCGGCATCAGCAATTCGATGGCGCCGGAGCGGTCCTGCTCCTCGCGCACGATCTGCTCGATTTTCTTCAGCACGCGCAAGCCGAGCGGCAGGAAGGCGTAGATGCCGGCCGCCTCCTGCCGCATCATGCCGGCGCGCAGCATCAGCCGATGCGAGACGATTTCCGCCTCTTTCGGCGTCTCGCGCAGGATGGGGAGGAAATAGCGGGACAGGCGCATGGGGGATAGACTCGAAGGGCTGGAACGGCGGAGTGAAAGCGGATAAGCGGGGAAAAGACAAGGGCGGCAGCCCGACTTGCGCCGCCTTGTTGGGAATAAATCAAGGTTTCCGCCATTAATAGGTTCACCATGCACCGCTTCGCAGCCATCACTCTCCTCGCGCTCATGATCGCCGTTCTCGCGCCTGACGGTGCGCAAGCGCATGTCCGGCCACTCGCGCGCTCGAGCCCGGCGGTCGGCAGCACGGTGAAAGAGGCCCCGAAAGAAGTCGTGCTGTCGTTCACCGAAAAGCTCGAACCCAAATTCAGCAGCATCGAGGTGCGCAGACGCCACAGGTGCCGCCATGCAAGACGGCAAGGCCAGCGCGTCGGCGCAGCCCGACCCAGATGCGCGTCTCGCTCAAGCCGCTGCCGCCCGGGACTTACAAGGTGATCTGGCGTGTTCTTTCCGTGGACACGCATCGCACGAACGGTAGCTTCACCTTCCGCGTCGGCCCCTGAGCACTCGGCCCGGCGCGTAAGCGAATGACCGAGGCAGCCGTGATCGAACCGATCATCCTGGCGCGCACCATGCACATCGCCGCCACCGTGCTGGCCTGCGGGCACGGTCGGCTTCATGGCTGCTGGTCGCGGAACCGGCCTTCGACCGCGTGCGCGGCGGTGCAGCGGCGCTCGCCGTGCTGCGCCGGCGTTGCAACCTGATGGTCTGGGCAGCGCTCGCGGTCGCCATCGCCTCGGGCGCGGCCTGGCTCGCGCTGCTCGCCGCCGACATCTATGGCGCGCCGGTGATCGCGGTCTGCCTGCATGGCGGGCTGTGGCAGGTGCTGACCGGCACGCGCTTCGGCGCGGTGTGGACCGCGCGGCTCGCGATTGCGCTGGCGTTGGCGCTCATGCTCGCCTGGCCGGCGCTGCGCTGGCTGCAAATGGCGGCGGCGGTCGCGCTGATCGCGCTCATCGCCTTCATCGGCCATGCCGGCGCGACGCCAGGCAGCCGCCGGCGAGCTGCATCTTGCCTCAGATCTCGTGCACCTCGTCGCGGCCGGCGCCTGGCTCGGTGGCCTGCCGGCGCTCGCCTTGCTGCTCGCCTCTGCCGCGGCCGCCGCAGGGGCTGGCCGCGCGCGCCGCCGCCGGTTCTCGCTGCTCGGCATCGTCGCCGTCGGCGCGCTGCTGGCGAGCGGCCTCATCAATAGCTGGAACCTGCTGTCGGGCCCGCGCGATCTCATCGCCACCGGCTATGGCCGACTGCTGTTCCTGAAGATCGGCCTGTTCGCCGCCATGCTTGGAATTGCGGCGGTCAACCGATTCTACCTGACGCCCCGCGTCACAGCGACGCACGCGCGCCGTTCGCTCATGCGAAACAGCATGGCCGAGACCGCGCTCGGATTAGGCATTGTCTTTTTAGTGGGCGCGCTCGGAACCATGCAGCCGACCGCGCACAACCATTTGTCGCCGGTGGACATCCCGGCCGACGCCGCCTTCGTCCATATCCATTCCGAAGAGGCCATGGCCGACGTGACGATCGACCCCGGCCGCGCCGGACCGGTCAGTGCCCGAATTCGCGTCGTGCACGAAGATTTATCGGAATTCCCGACCGGTGAGATTCGATTTACGCTCGACCCGCCGGCGCCGGGCCCGCAGCCGGTCGACCGTGCTGCGGTGCGGCAACCCGACGGAACCTGGCAGGTCGACGGCATCGCGCTTGCGCAGCCCGGCAATTGGATGGTGCGCGTCATTGTCACGGCCGAGGACGGACGCAAGATTGTGCTCGACGCGCCGATCGTGATCGCGCCCGCGCAGTAACGGGAGGAAAATGGGTGACAGCCCCGCACTGACGGGCTAGTGTCCTCGTCGTCCGCGTGGACGGAGATCCGGCAGCAAGACCGGGTTCCTGCTTGCGGTCCAAGTCTTGGGAGGGAAGCAAGTCCTGGGCGCGGAAAACGCTGCCACCCCGATCGCAATATTAAAAAGAATTGGGTCAGGACTCTTTAACGACAATGAGCAGGGCAGCCGCCCTGCTCTTTTTTTATCGGTGCGGCGGGTTCGAAATCGCCATCAGGAAATCGATGGGGATCCAGTCCAACCTGTAGGCCGCCGCGAGAATGCCGAACACGACGCTGGCGATCACGGTCGTCCACAACAGCTTCATCCATACTTTGTGCACCGCCGGCGCGCCGGGATCGGTGCCGGGCGTGACCTCGCCGCTTTCGTCCTGACTGCGCACGCCCCAGGGCAGCACGGCGAACAGCACCACCCACCAGATGATGAAATAGATCGCGATGATGGTGGTGATCGCCATTAAGCCTGTTCCAGCTCGACCAAAGTGCCGCAGAAGTCCTTCGGGTGCAGGAACAGCACCGGCTTGCCGTGGGCGCCGATCTTCGGCTCGCCGTCACCGAGCACGCGCGCGCCTTGGCGTTGAGGTGTCGCGGGCGGCGCGGATGTCGGGCACCTCGTAGCAGACGTGATGAATGCCGCCGTCGGGATTGCGCTCGAGGAACTTGGCGATCGGCGAGTTTTCGCCGAGCGGCTCCAACAGCTCGATTTTGGTGTTGGGCAGCGTGATGAACACGGTGGTGACGCCGTGGTCGGGCTGCGGCACGGCCGCCGAGACTTCAGCGCCCAACGTGTCGCGATAGACTTTCGAAGCCTTGGCGATGTCGCGCACCGCGATGGCGACGTGATTGAGACGACCGATCATTTGGTTCCTCGTGGCCCGAATATCATACCGCCAAGACGTGCACGTGGCACATCGGCTTCTTGCCCCAGCGCTCGGCGATTGCCGCGCGCACGGCACGGCGCACGGCCTCCGCCACGGCGTCGGGATCGCGGCGGCGCGCGCGCGGCAGCGACTCGAAAGTCTCCAGGATGGCGTCGTGCACCGCCTCGTGCATCAATCCGCCGTCGCGGTCGCGCTCGGGGATGCCGACCAGGTCGCAGGACGGTTCGTCCACCAGGCGCCCGTCTTGCGTCAGTGCCAGCGCGACCGAGACGCTGCCTGCAAAGGAGAGACGGCGGCGGTCGGCGACGGTGCGGGCGTCGGCTTCGACCAGCAGCTTGCCGTCCTTGTAGACGCGGCCGGCCGGCACCTCGTCGATGATGCGCGCGTCGCCCGACAGCCGCACCAGATCGCCATTGCGGCATTCAATGACCCGGCGGACGCCGCAGCGGCGGGCGAGCGCGGCATGTTCGGTCAGATGCAAGGCTTCGCCGTGCACCGGGATCAGCACCTGCGGCTTCACCCAGGAGATCAGATCCTCGAGCTCGGCGCGGCGCGGATGGCCGGACACGTGCACCAGATGCGTGCGGTCGGTGATCACCTCGATGCCCTGCTCGATCAGTCCGTTGATGACGCGGCCGACCGCCTTCTCGTTGCCGGGGATGGTGCGGGCGGAATAGATGACGCGGTCGCCGCGCGCGAATTTTATGTCCGGGTGCTGCTCTTCCGCGATGCGCGCCAGCGCGGCGCGCGGCTCACCTTGGCTACCGGTGCACAGCGCCACCACTTTCTTGGGCGGCAGCGCGCCGTAGGCATCGACCGAGCGGAAAGCCGGCACGCCCTCGAAATAGCCGGTCTCGCGGGCGATCTGCACGATGCGGTCCATGGCGCGGCCGACCACGACCACCTCGCGGCCGGCGGCGTGCGCCCCATCCGCAACGCTGCGCAGGCGTCCGGCATTGGACGCAAAGGTCGTCACCGCGACACGCCCCGGCGCGGTCTTGATCAGCTCGGCGATGCACTTGGCGACGTCGGCTTCCGAGGGCGAGCGGCCCTCGCGCACCGCATTGGTGGAATCGCCGACCAGCGCCAGACAGCCGGCCTCGCCCAGCGCGCGCAATTTCGTCTCGTCGGTGACGTCGCCAAAAATCGGCGTCGGATCGATCTTCCAATCGCCGGTGTGCAGCACGTTGCCGCAAGGCGTGCGGATGATGAGCGCGTTCGATTCCGGGATCGAATGCGCCATGGTGACAAGTTCAATGTCGAATGGACCGATATTGAAGCGGCTGCCGAGTTTGACGATGGTGACAGGAATTTTCGGCGCGCGCGGCTCGCTCGCGCATTTGGCCTCCAGCAGCGCGGCCGAGAACGGCGTGGCGAAGATCGGCAGTTTGAGCTTCGGCCACAGATCGATGAGCGCGCCGAAATGGTCCTCGTGCGCGTGGGTGAGCACGATGCCGGCGATGTTCTTGCGCTCCTCAATGAGATAGCGGATGTCGGGCAAAATGAGATCGATACCGGGCAGATGCTCCTCCGCGGCGAAGGAGACGCCGAGATCGACCACCAGCCATTGGCGCCGGTGCTCGGGGCCGAGGCCGTAGATCGACAGGTTCATGCCGATCTCGCCGACGCCGCCGAGCGGGGCGAAGACCAGTTCCTGTTTGTCAGCCTGCGCCATGGTCAAAGCCCGAACACTTCGCCGGCGGTGACCGCCGTAACGCCGCCCGGCGCTTTCAGCAGCAGGCGGCCGGCGTCGTCGAGGCCCTCGAAGCGGCCCGTGAGTTCGCGCTCCGGCAGCCGCACGCGGATCTCCTGCCCAAGGCCCGCGGCGCGCTTGAGCCAGTCGGCGCGGATGGACGCGAAGCCCTGCCCGCGCTGCCATTGCGCGAGCCGGCGCGCCATGGCGGCACCGAGAGCGGCGAACAGGCGTTGCGGCGTCACGGCAGCGCCGGCTGAAGCAAGATCCGTCGCCGGATGGGCGGTGTCCTGCGGATGCGACATGCAATTGACGCCGATGCCGATGGCCACGCAAAAGCCCGGCTCGCTATCGCCTTCGATCAATATGCCCGCGAGTTTCGCGCCGCTAAGCAGCAGATCGTTCGGCCATTTCACCGTCAGCGCGGGCGCGACCTGCGGCGCGGCTTCGCTCACGCAATCATGCAGCGCCAGCGCCGCGACGAACGACAATTGCGGCGCGTGCGCCGGCGGCGACGGCTCGCTCAGCAACAGCGTGGCGTAGAGATTGCCGGGCGGCGACACCCAGATGCTGCCGCGCCGGCCGCGGCCGGCGCTTTGACTCTTGGCGGTGATCCACAGCGGCCCGCGCTCGCCGGCGCGCGCAAGCGTAAGCGCCTCGGCGTTGGTCGACCCGAGCGTCTCGCAGTCTATGTGCCGGGCCCCCGCCAAGCCCGTGGCGTCGCGGTTCATCTCGTTTTCTTGGTGCGTGATCTTATCCGAAAACCGGTATCCACTTTTCGGGATCACGCACTGGCGCGCACCGCGCGCATCAGAATAACGACTTCGCTGCCACCGTGGCCGCGCCCAGGATCGGCGCCGGATAGGCGAAGAACAGGATATTGAACAGCCCGGCGACGCCGAGCACGAAACGCAACAGCGGCGGCATGCTCTGGAAGCCGGCCACCGGCTCGTCGAAATACATGATCTTGACGATCGCCAGATAGTAGTAGGCGCCGATCACGCTGGTGATGACGCCGATCACCGCCAGCACGTAGAGCCCGGCTTTGATGGCGGCGAGGAAGACGTAGAACTTGGCGAAGAAGCCGGCGAGCGGCGGGATGCCGGCGAGCGAGAACAACAGCATCGCCAGCAGGAATGCCATGGTCGGATGCGTGCGCGAGAGCCCGGCGAGATCGCCGATCCGCTCCACCAGCTTGCCGTCGCGCCGCATGGACAAGATCACGGCAAAGGTGCCGAGCGTCATCGCCACGTAGATGCTCATATAGACCAGCACGCCCTGCACGCCTTCGGCGGTGCCGGCGGCAAGTCCCACCAGCGCGAAACCCATGTGGCCGATCGAGGAATAGGCCATCAGCCGCTTGATGTTGCGCTGGCCGATCGCCGCGAAGGCGCCGAGCACCATGGAAGCGATCGAGACGAAGACCACGATCTGCTGCCATTCGTGCGTGATGCCGGGAAACGCCACCACGGTGGCGCGCACAAAAATGGCGATGCCGGCGACCTTGGGGGCGGCCGCGAAGAAGGCGGTCACCGGCGTGGGCGCGCCTTCGTAGACGTCGGGTGTCCACATGTGGAACGGCACCGCGGAAATCTTGAAGCAGAAGCCGGCGAACAGGAACACCAGGCCGAAGATCAGGCCGATGCCGGCGCCGCCGCTGGTCGCCTTGGCGATGCCGGCGAAGCTGATGGTGCCGGTGAAGCCATAGATCAGCGAGGCGCCGTAAAGCAGCATGCCGGACGACAGCGCGCCGAGCACGAAATATTTCAGGCCGGCTTCCGTCGAGCGCGTATTGTCGCGGTCGAAGGCGGCGAGCACGTAGAGCGAAAGGCTCATCAGCTCGAGCCCGAGATAGAGCGCGATCAGGTCGTTGGCCGAAATCAACAACAGCATGCCGAGCGTCGCCAGCATGAACAGCGCGCCGTACTCGAATTTCTGCTGGCGCTCGAATTTCAGATAATCGAGCGACAGTGCCAGCGCGCCAGCCGAGCCGATCAGCGCTAACAGCTTGAGAAAGCGGGCGAAATCGTCCACGACGAAGCTGCCGCCGAACAGCTCATGGCGCCCCGCCGGCTGTGAGAGCAAAAACATCGCCGTCAGAACGAGCACGCCGATCGCCACCGCGTTGACGCTGGCTGCGCTGCGCTCGCCCTGCACCGCGCCGGCCATGAGCAGGATCATGGCGCCGAGCGCCAGCACAATTTCCGGCAGCGCGGGCAAGAGGCTGGTGACTTGCGTGAGATCGCTCATCGGACGGCGCTCGTCATGCGATCGATTGTAGTAGCCTTGACGGAGACCAGTTCCACCTTGGCGCGCTGCTGTTCCAGTTCCGCGGCTTTGACGGCGTGGTCATAGCGCTCGAGCAGCTGCGTCACCGAGGCCGCCGATACGTCGAGCACCGGCTTGGGCGCGACGCCGAGCAGGATGGTGAGCGCGACCAGCGGCGCGAAGATGATGCACTCGCGCCAGCCGAGATCCTTGATGCCGGCAAGCGCCGGCTTCAGATTGCCGAAGATCATCTTGCGGTAGAGCCACAGCGCATAGGCCGCCGACAAAATGATGCCAAACGTCGCCAGGAAGGCAACCGAGGTGTTGACCTTGAACGTGCCGATCAGCGCGAGAAATTCGCCGATGAAGCCGGAGGTGCCGGGCAAGCCGACATTGGCGAGCGTGAACACCATGAAGACCGCAGCGTAAAGCGGCATGCGGTTGACCAGCCCGCCGTAGAAGGCAATCTCGCGCGTGTGCATGCGGTCGTAGACGACGCCGACGCTGAGGAACAGCGCGCCCGAGACGACGCCGTGCGAAATCATCTGGAAGATGCCGCCGGCCACGCCCTGCGCGGTGGCGGCGAAGATGCCCATGGTGACGAAGCCCATGTGGGCGACCGAGGAATAGGCGATCAGCTTCTTAACGTCCTCCTGCATCAGCGCCACCAGCGACGTGTAGATGATGGCGACGACCGAGAGCGTGAAGATCAGCGGCGCGAATTCGTGGCTCGCAACCGGAAACATGGGCAGTGAAAACCGCAGGAAACCGTAACCGCCCATCTTCAGCAGGATGGCGGCGAGGACGACCGAGCCCGCGGTCGGCGCCTCGACATGCGCGTCGGGCAGCCAGGTGTGCACCGGCCACATCGGCAGCTTGACCGCGAATGAGGCAAAGAAGGCAACCCATGCCCATTTTTGCAAAGCCAGCGGGAAGCCGTGGCGCAGCAGCGTCGGGATGTCGGTGGTGCCGGCGTCCCAATACATCGCCATGATGGCCAACAACATGAGCACCGAGCCGAGCAGCGTATAGAGGAAGAATTTGAAGCTGGCATAGACCCGGCGCGGGCCGCCCCAGATGCCGATGATCAGGAACATCGGGATCAGGCCGCCCTCGAAGAACAGATAGAACAGCACCAGATCGAGCGCGGAGAAGGTGCCGACCATCAGCGTTTCCAGGATGAGAAACGCGATCATGTATTCCTTCACGCGCTTCTGGATGGAGGTCCAACTCGCCAGGATGCAGATCGGCATCAGCGCGGTGGTGAGAATCACGAAGGGCAATGAAATGCCGTCGACGCCCATGTGATAGAAGGCAACGCCCATCCAGGGATGCTTCTCGCTGAACTGGAATTCGGGCGAGGCCGGATCGAAGCGCCACACCATCACCAGCGAGATCGCCAAGGTGATGAGCGTGGTCCACAGCGCCACCCAGCGCGCGGTGCCGCGCGACCAGCGGTCGTCGCCGCGCACCAGCATGATGAACAGCGCGCCGAGCACCGGCAGGAAGGTTACGACGGAGAGGATCGGCCAATTCATAAAAGTCTTCCTGCTGTGCCCTAGCGGAACGCGAACATGAACCAGGTGATGAAGGCCGCCGCGCCGATCAGCATGACGAAGGCGTAGTGATAGAGATAGCCGCTTTGCAGGCGCACGACGTTGCGGGTGACGTCGAGCACGCGGGCGGAGACGCCGTCGGGGCCGAAGCCGTCGATCAGCCAGCCGTCGCCGCCCTTCCACAGCAGCGTGCCCAGCCGCTTGATCGGCCGCACCAAGAGCGCGTCGTAGATTTCGTCGAAGTACCACTTGTTGAGCAGGAACTTGTAGAGCACCTCGTGCTGGCGGGCGAGCTCGACCGGGATGTCGGGCCGGCGGATATAGAAGTGCCAGGCGACGATGAAGCCGAGCGCCATCATCAGCGTCGGCAACAAGCCGATCTGCAGCGACACGTGGTGCATGTCCTCCAACACCGTGTTGCCCTTGGCGAAGGTGAGCGACTCACGGAAGAAGCCCTCGACGCCGTGACCGGCGAAGATTTCCTTGAACGGCAAGCCGGCGAAGATCGAGCCGAAGGCGAGGAAGCCGAGCGGGATCAGCATCGTCATCGGGCTCTCATGCGCCTCGCGCCAGTGCTTGCGGTCGTGCGGCTCGCCATGGAAGGTCTTGAAGATCAGCCGCCAGGAATAGAACGAGGTGAGCAATGCCGCGCCGACGGTGCAGACAAACGCGTAGAGCGCGACCGGCGAGTGGCCGACGAAGGCCGCCTCGATGATGGCGTCCTTGGAGAAATAGCCGGCGGTGAGCGGGAAGCCGGTGAGCGCCAGCGTGCCGACGATCATCACCACGTAAGTGAACGGGATGCGGTCTTTCAAGCCGCCCATATGCCGCATGTCCTGCTCGTGATGCATGGCGGTGATGACGGAGCCGGCGCCAAGGAACAGCAGCGCCTTGAAGAAGGCGTGGGTGAACAGGTGGAACATGCCGACCGAATAGGCCCCGACCCCCATCGCCACGAACATGTAGCCGAGCTGCGAGCAGGTCGAATAGGCGATGACGCGCTTGATGTCGTTCTGCACCAACGCGACCGTGGCGGCGAAGATCGCGGTGGTGGCGCCGATGAACAAGACGAAGTCCTTGGCGTGCGGGGCGAGTTCGAACAGCGGCGACAGCCGCGCCACCATGAACACGCCGGCGGTCACCATGGTGGCGGCGTGGATCAGGGCGGAGACCGGCGTCGGGCCTTCCATGGCGTCGGGCAGCCAGGTATGCAGCAGGAACTGCGCCGACTTGCCCATGGCGCCCATGAACAGCAGCAGACAGATGAGCGTCAGCGCATCGATCTGCCAGCCGAACAGCGGAATGGTCTTACCCACGAGCGCCGGCGCCTGCGCGAATATGGTGTCGAGATCGACGCTGCCCACCATCATGAAGATGGCGAAGATGCCGAGCGCGAATCCGAAATCGCCGATGCGGTTGACGACGAAGGCCTTGATCGCGGCGGCGTTGGCTTCCGGCTTGTGATACCAGAAGCCGATCAGGAGATAACTTGCGAGGCCGACGCCCTCCCAGCCGAAGAACAGCTGCACCAGATTGTCGGCCGTCACCAGCATCAGCATGAAGAACGTGAATATCGACAAATAGCCGAAGAAACGCGGACGGTACGGGTCCTCCTCCATGTAGCCGATGGAATAGAGGTGCACGAAGGCCGAAATCGTGTTCACGACCACCAGCATCACGGACGTCAGCGTGTCGATGCGCAGCGACCAGTTCACGGTCAAATTGCCGGACGCCATCCAGGTAAACACCGGCACGCGCATGTCGTGATGTCCGAAGCCGACCTGCACGAAGGCGATCCACGACAGGATCATGGAGATCATCAGCAGCGTGGTGGTGATCAGCTCGGTCGTGCGCGAGCCGGCGGCGGCCGGCGCATGCGTCTCCGGCTCGTGGCCGGTGTGGTGAATGACGCCGGCGGCGCCATGGGCGCTGGGCGCGCCCAGATGCGGGCCGTGATCGGCGGCGTTTTCCTCGGCGCCGGGCGGCGGCCCCTCGCCCGGATAACGGGCGCGCGCGCCGGCCAGCGCGATGATCGCGGCCAGCACCGCGCCCAGAAGCGGAAGAAAAACGATGGCCTGATACATTCTGCTGCTCAGCCCTTCATCAGATTGATATCTTCAACCGCGATCGTGCCGCGGCTGCGATAGAGCACGACGAGAATGGCAAGCCCGATCGCGGTTTCCGCCGCCGCCACCGTCAGCACGATCAGCGCAAAGATTTGCCCGACGATGTCGCCGAGAAAGCTGGAGAACGCCACCAGGTTGATGTTGACGGCCAGCAGGATCAGCTCGATCGACATCAGGATGATGATGACGTTCTTGCGGTTGAGGAAAATGCCGAAAATCCCCAGCGTGAACAGGATGGCGGAGACCGAAAGATAGTGTCCGAGGCTGATGGTCATGACCCGCCTCCCAGACCCTGCCCCGGCCGCACGTGAACGATTTCAATGGCGGTTGCCGTCGTGCGCGCATTCTGCTCGGGGATCGATTGCCGGCGCACGCGCGGCCTATGCTGCAAGGTGAGCACGATGGCGCCCACCATGGCGACCAGCAGAACCATGCCGGCGACCTCGAAGAAATAGACATAGCGCGTGTAGAGCACGAGGCCGATCGCCTCGGTATTGTGAATCTTGTCGATCGGCGGGATCGGCGACGTGATGGCGTGCGGCACGCCCGGCCCGATCGCCCAGGCGCCGACCACCAGCAGCAGTTCGGCGAGGAAAATGCCGCCGATCAGCGCGCCGATCGGCAGATATTGCAGCGTGCCCTGCTTGAACTCGGTGAAATCCACGTCGAGCATCATCACCACGAACAGGAACAGCACGGCGACCGCGCCGACATAGACCACGATCAGGATCATGGCGAGAAACTCGGCGCCCAGCAGCACGAACAGGCCGGCGGCGTTGGCGAAAGCGAGAATGAGGAACAGCACCGAATGCACCGGATTCTTGGCCGCGATCACCATGACGGCGCTCGCCACGCACATGCCGGCAAAGAGATAGAAGAACAACGCCGCGACGATCATCTACTTCACCTGTATGGCGCGTCGAGCGCCAAGTTTTTGGCGATCTCGCGTTCCCAGCGGTCGCCATTGGCGAGCAGCTTTTCCTTGTCGTAGTAAAGCTCCTCGCGCGTCTCGGTGGCGAATTCGAAGTTCGGCCCTTCCACGATGGCGTCGACCGGGCAGGCCTCCTGGCAGAGCCCGCAATAGATGCATTTGACCATGTCGATGTCGTAGCGCGTGGTGCGGCGCGTGCCATCGTTGCGGCGGGGGCCGGCCTCGATGGTGATGGCCTGCGCCGGGCAGATCGCCTCGCACAGCTTGCAGGCGATGCAGCGCTCCTCGCCGTTGGGATAGCGGCGCAGGACATGCTCGCCGCGGAAGCGCGGCGAGAGCGGGCCCTTCTCGGACGGGTAATTGAGCGTCGCCTTCGGCCCGAAGAAATAGCGCATGGCCAGCACGAAGGCGGTCACGAACTCCCAGAGAAACAAACCCTTGGCCGTGCGATCGAGCCTCATGGCATCCTCACTTGGCCGCAACCATTGCGAGCCCGCCATACTCGATAACGGCGGCGACGATCGCCACCATCGCCAATGACAGCGGCAGGAACACCTTCCAGCCGAGCCGCATCAACTGATCGTAGCGGTAGCGCGGGACCATGGCCTTGACCATGGCGAACATGAAGAACAGCAACAGCGCCTTGCACCAGGAACCAGACAATGCCCGGCACCCAGGTGAAGGGCGCGTATGGGATCGGCGACAGCCATCCGCCCAGGAAGAAAATGGTGCCCATGGCGCACATGGTGCAGATCGCCGTGTACTCGCCGAGCATGAACATGATGTAGGGGGTGGAGCCGTATTCGACCATGAAGCCGGCCACCAACTCCAATTCCGCCTCGACCAGATCGAAGGGCGGCCGGTTGGTCTCCGCCAGCGCCGAGACAAAGAACACCACGAACATCGGAAACAGCGGCAACCAGTACCAGTTGAACACGCCGTAGGGGCCGTTCTGCGCCTCCACGATCTTGGTCAGGTTCAGCGAGCCGGCGCACAGCAGCACGGTGATGATGACGAAGCCGATGGAGACTTCGTAGGACACCATCTGCGCCGCCGAGCGCAGCGCCGCCAGGAATGGATATTTCGAATTCGACGCCCAGCCGCCCATGATGATGCCGTAGATCATGAGCGAGGAGATGGCGAAGATGTACAAGACGCCGACATTGATGTCGGCGATCACCCAGCCGAGATTGAGCGGGATCACCGCCCAGGAAGCGAGCGCCAGCACGCAGGCGACCAGCGGCGCCAGCAGGAACACGCCCTTGTTGGCGCCGGACGGGATGACCGGCTCCTTGAACACGAACTTCAACAGGTCGGCGAAGGACTGGAACAGGCCCCAGGGTCCGACCACGTTGGGCCCGCGGCGGAGCTGCACCGCCGCCCAGATCTTGCGGTCGGCGTAAATGATGTAGGCGACCCCCACCAGCAGCAGGACCAGCAGCAGCACCGACTCCGCCAGGATGATGACGACCGGCCAGACATAGCCGAAGAAGAAGTCGACGAGGGTCATGTCCATGGCCCTACTCCGCCGCCGTTTTGGCGGAAGCGCTCGCCAGCGCCGAACATTCGGCCATCACCGCGGAAGCGCGTGCGATCGGATTGGTGAGATAGAACTCGGCCAGCGAGGAGGCAAATGCCGCCCGGTCGGCGCTGCCGCCAAGCTTGGCGAGCTTGCCGATGTCGGCGGCGGACCCCGGCTCGATCTCGCCGATGCGCGCAAGATGCGGATGCGCGGCGAACATCGCCCGGCGCAGCTGCGCCATCGAGTCGTAGGGCAGCGTGCAGTCGAGCACGGCCGAAAGCGCGCGCAAAATCGCCCAGTCCTCGCGCGCATCGCCCGGCGGGAATGAGGCGCGTTCCGTCATCTGCACGCGGCCTTCGGTGTTGACGAAGATCGCGGATTTTTCCGGATAGGCCGCACCGGGCAAGATCACGTCGGCGCGATGGGCGCCGCGGTCGCCGTGCGTGCCGATATAGACGACGAAAGCGCCCGGCGGGACATCGACCTCGTCGACGCCGAGCAGGAACAGCACGTCGAGCGCGTTGCCGCCGAGCATCGCGCCGGTGTCGAGACCACCCTCGCCGGGCACGAAGCCGACATCGAGCGCGCCGGCGCAGCGCCGCTTCCGTGTGCAGGACATTGAAGCCGTTCCAGCCGTCCTTGACCGCGCCGAATTCGAGCGCGGTCTTGGCGGCGAGCGCGGCGATGGCGGCGCCGTCCGCACGGGCCAGCGCATCGGCGCCGATCAGAATGAGCGGATGCTCGGCCGCCTTCAACGTTTCGGCGAATTTGCTTTTGCCGAGATTGGCGAGGCTCTCCGGGCCGGCGCCGAGATAATCATAGGTGTAGGTGAGATCGGCCTTCTCGCCGATCAGCCCGATCGGGAAGTTGCCGGCGCGCCAGCGCTTGCGGATGCGGGCATTGAGCACGGCCGCCTCGCGCCGCGGATTGGAGCCGACGATCAGCAGTGCGTCGGCCTGATCGATGCCGGCAATGGTCGAGTTGAACAGATAGCTGGCGCGGCCGTTTTTCGGGATGCGATCGGCGAGCCAGGATAGCGCGCGTCGATATTGGCCGAGCCGAGCGCGGCCCATCAGGGCCTTCAGCGCGAACATCTCCTCGACCGCCGCGAGCTGGCCGGCGAGCGCGCCGATGCGCTGCGCCGTGCCGCTTCTTCACCTTGCCGGCGATCGCGGCGAACGCCTCCTTCCACGTCGCCGGCCGCAGCCGGCCGCCGTCGCGGATATAGGGCTGGTCGAGCCGCTGCGTGCGCAAGCCGTCCACGACGTGGCGGCTCTTGTCGGAAATCCATTCCTCGTTCACGTCGTCGTTGCGGCGCGGCAGGATGCGCATCACCTCGCGCCCGCGCGTGTCGATGCGGATGGCGGAGCCGACCGCGTCCATGACGTCGATCGACTGCGTCTTGTTGAGCTCCCAGCTGCGCGCCGCAAAGGCGTAAGGCTTCGAGGTGAGCGCGCCGACCGGGCAAAGATCGACCACGTTGCTTTGCAGCTCCGAGGTCATGGCGTGCTCGAGATAGGTGGTGATCTCCATGTCCTCGCCGCGGCCGATGGCGCCGAGCTCGGGGATGCCGGCGACTTCGGTGGCGAAGCGGATGCAGCGCGTGCAATGGATGCAGCGCGTCATGATGGTCTTGACCAGCGGCCCGATATATTTGTCCTCGACCGCGCGCTTGTTTTCCTTGTAGCGGGAGCCGTCCATGCCATAGGCCATGGCCTGGTCCTGCAGGTCGCATTCGCCGCCCTGATCGCAGATCGGGCAATCGAGCGGATGATTGATCAGCAGGAATTCCATCACGCCTTCGCGCGCCTTCTTCACCATCGGCGTCTTGGTGTTGACCGCGTGCGGCGTTCCGTCCTTCTTCGGCGGCAAATCCTTGACGCCCACGGCGCAGGAGGCTTGCGGCTTCGGGTTTCCCGCGACTTCGACCAGGCACATGCGGCAATTGCCGGCGATCGACAGCCGCTCGTGGAAGCAGAAGCGCGGGATTTCCGCGCCCGCGGTTTCGCAGGCCTGGAGCAGCGTGTACTCCGGCGGGACGTCGATTTCTTTGCCGTCAACGATAAGCTTGGTCATTGTCTTATATCTTCACGTCATGCGGTCCGGCGTCGTCACTGCTGAATATGCTGGTGCTCGCCGCACCAGTCGTCGCGCTTGGTCGTCGGCCAGGACGGATAGTGCCGGCCGTGGTCGGGCAGATCGGCGACCTGCGCCGGCGGCGCATAACGCCGGCATTGGCCGAGGATCGATCGTTCTCGGTGCGGCTCATTGCCGGTCCCTTCTGCCGTCGGCCACCAGAACCTGCAGCCGCGGCACCTCAGGTTCTTGTTTTCGAAGCTCATGCGCCCGCTCCACGTCCTTCCCCCTGCCCGCTATTCCGCCGCCTCGCGCACGGCCCCACGCGGGTCGGCGTTGCGGGTATATTCGTCGATGCGGCGCTCGATCTCGGGACGGAAATGCCGCAGCAGGCCCTGCACCGGCCAGGCGGCGCCGTCGCCGAAGGCGCAGATGGTGTGGCCTTCGATCTGCGTGGTCACCTCCATCAGCATGTCGATCTCGCGCTTCTGCGCGCGGCCTTCCGCCATGCGGGTGAGCACGCGCCACATCCAGCCCATGCCTTCGCGGCAGGGCGTGCACTGGCCGCAGCTCTCATGCTTGTAGAAATACGAGATGCGCGCCATGGCGCGGATGATGTCGGTGGACTTGTCCATGACGATCACCGCGGCGGTGCCGAGCGCCGATTTCTTGTCGCGGCAGCCGTCGAAATCCATGCATCAGCGTGTCGGCTTGGTCCTTGCCGGCCGGCACCAGCGGCATCGACGAGCCGCCGGGAATGACGGCGAGCAGATTGTCCCAGCCGCCGCGCACGCCGCCGGCATGGGTCTCCAGCAATTCGCGCAACGGAATGCCCATCGCCTCTTCGACATTGCAGGGCTTCATCACGTGGCCGGAAATGCAGAACAGCTTGGTGCCGGTATTGTTGGGACGGCCGATGGCGGCGAACCAGGCGGAGCCGCGCCGCATGATGTCGGGCACCACCGCGATCGACTCCACGTTCTGCACCGTGGTCGGGCAGCCATAGAGGCCGACATTGGCCGGGAACGGCGGCTTCAAGCGCGGCTGGCCCTTCTTGCCTTCCAGGCTTTCGAGCAGCGCGGTTTCCTCGCCGCAGATATAGGCGCCGGCGCCGTGATGGATGTAGAGATCGAAGTCCCAGCCGTGGATGTTGTTCTTGCCGATCAGCTTGGCCGCATAGGCCTCGTCGACCGCGGCTTGCAGTCTCTCACGCTCTCTAATGAATTCGCCGCGGATATAGATGTAGCCCGCATTGGCGCCCATGGCGCAGCCGGCGATCAGGCAGCCCTCGATCAGCAAATGCGGATCGTGCCGCATGACCTCGCGGTCCTTGCAGGTGCCGGGCTCGGACTCGTCGGCATTGACCACGAGATAATGCGGGCGGCCGTCCGACTTCTTCGGCATGAACGACCATTTCAAGCCGGTCGGGAAGCCGGCGCCGCCGCGCCCGCGCAGGCCGGAGGCCTTCACCTCGTTGACGATCTCGTCGCGGCCTTTCGCCAGGATCGCCTTGGTGCCGTCCCAGGCGCCGCGCGCACGCGCGCCTTTCAGGCCCCAATCGTTCTGGCCGTAGAGATTCTTGAAGATGCGGTCCTTGTCGGCGAGCATCGTTTAGTCCTGCGGCAGCCGTTGTGAGGTGGGCAGCGCTGTAAGATCGGTGAGCGTGGTCTGCCCGCCGACCGGCGCCGACAATTGCCGGTCGATCTGCGGGCCGGGCTTGACCTTCTTGCCGGCGGCCATGCCGTCGAGAACCTTGCCGAAGGTCTCCGCCGTCAGGTCCTCGTAGAAGTCGGAGCCGATCTGCACCATCGGCGCGTTGACGCAGGCGCCCAGGCATTCGACCTCGACCCAGGAGAACTTGCCGTCCTTGGTCACGTCGCCCTGCTCGCCGATGCGCTTGCGGCAGACTTTCTCGATTTCGTCGGCGCCGCGCAGCCGGCACGGCGTGGTTCCGCACAGTTGCACGTGGATTTTTCCGACCGGCGACAGATTGAACATGGTGTAGAAGGTCGCCACCTCGAGCCCGCGGATATGCGCCATGCCGAGGAAGTCCGCGACGTAGCGGATGGCGGCTTCCGGCAGCCAGCCGCCGGCCTGTTCCTGCGCGCGCCACATGAGCGGAATGATCGCGGAGGCCTGGCGGCCTTCCGGATATTTTTTGACCTGGTCCTTGGCCCAGGCGAGGTTGTCCTTGCTGAAGGCAAAGTCCTTCGGCTGCAATTCGGGCGGGGCGAGGCGGCGCACGCTCATCGGTCAACGTCTCCGAACACGATATCGAGCGAGCCGAGGACCGAGGAACAGTCGGCCAGCATGTGACCGCGGCAGAGGAAATCCATGCCGCCCATATGCGCGAAGCCGGGCGCGCGGATCTTGCACTTGTAGGGCTTGTTGGTGCCGTCGGCGATCAGATAGACGCCGAACTCGCCCTTGGGCGCCTCGACCGCGGCATAGACTTCGCCGGCCGGCACGTGGAAGCCCTCGGTGTAGAGCTTGAAGTGGTGGATGAGCGATTCCATCGAGCGCTTCATCTCGCCGCGCTTGGGCGGCACGATCTTGTGGTCGACGACGGAAACCGGGCCTTGCCCGTCCGGCGCGCGCAGCTTCTCGATGCACTGGCGCATGATGCGGACCGACTGGCGCATTTCCTCCATGCGAATGCAGTAACGGTCGTAGCTGTCGCCGTTCTTGCCGATGGGAATGTCGAATTCCATCTCCGAATAACACTCGTAGGGCTGCGCCTTGCGCAGGTCCCAGGCCGCGCCCGAGCCGCGCACCATCACGCCGGAAAAGCCCCGGTTCCAGGCTTCCTCAAGCGAGGTCACGCCGATGTCGACCAGGCGCTGCTTGAAGATGCGGTTTTCGGTGAGCAAGCCCTCGATGTCGTCGCAGATCTTGAGGCAAGGATCGCAGTACGCCTCGATGTCGTCGATGAGATCGGGCGGCAGGTCCTGGTGCACGCCGCCGACGCGGAAATAAGCCGCATGCAAGCGGCTGCCCGAGGCGCGCTCGTAGAACGCCATCAGTCGTTCGCGCGTCTCGAAACCCCACAGCGGCGGGGTGAGCGCGCCGACGTCGAGCGCATGCGTGGTGACGTTGAGGATGTGCGACAGCAGCCGGCCGATTTCGCAATAGAGCACGCGGATCAATTGCCCGCGCCGCGGCACCTCGATGCCGAGCAGCTTCTCCGTCGCCAGGCAGAAGGCGTGTTCCTGGTTCATCGGCGCGACGTAATCGAGCCGGTCGAAATAAGGCACCGCCTGCATATAGGTCTTGTGCTCGATCAGCTTCTCGGTGCCGCGATGCAACAGCCCGATATGGGGATCGCATCGCGCGACGACCTCGCCGTCGAGCTCCAGCACCATGCGCAGCACGCCGTGCGCCGCCGGGTGCTGCGGACCGAAATTGATCGTGAAATTGCGAACGGCGGATTCGGCCATTACGCCTTGCCCTCTTTGGCCTTCTCGTCGCCCGGCAGCACATAGTCGGTGCCTTCCCAGGGCGAGAGGAAATCGAAGGTGCGGAATTCCTGGTTGAGCTTGACCTTGTCGTAGCGCACGCGCTTTTCCTCGTCGTCGTAACGCACCTCGACGAAGCCGGTGAGCGGGAAGTCCTTGCGCAGCGGATGACCCTCGAAACCGTAGTCGGTGAGGATGCGCCGCAGGTCGGGGTGGCCGGAAAACAGCACGCCGTAGAGATCGTAGGTCTCGCGCTCGTACCAGTCGGCGCCGGCGTAGACCTCGACCAAAGAGGCGACCGGCGTCACCTCGTCGGTCATGATCTTCACCCGCACGCGCTGGTTCATGCGCGGCGACAGCAGATGGTAGACCACGTCGAAGCGCTGCTCGCGCGAAGGCCAATCGACCGCGGTGATGTCGATGATGGAAACGAACTGGCAGGCCGGATCGTCGCGCAGGAAGCGCGCGACCTTGACGATGTCGGCCGCTTTCGCGTGCACCGTCAATTCGCCGCGCGCGATCTCATGGCCGACGATCGAGACGCCCAGCGCGTTCTTGATCGTCGCCGCCGTTCGCTCGAGTGTCTCGTCCATCGCCGGCTCGCCTTCAACGTTCGATCGTGCCGATGCGGCGGATCTTTTTCTGCAGCAGCATGACGCCGTAGAGCAGCGCCTCGGCGGTCGGCGGACAACCGGGCACGTAGATGTCGACCGGCACGATGCGGTCGCAGCCGCGCACCACCGAATAGGAATAGTGGTAATAGCCGCCGCCGTTGGCGCAGGATCCCATGGAGATCACGTAGCGCGGCTCCGGCATCTGGTCGTAGACCTTGCGCAGCGCGGGGGCCATTTTGTTGGTGAGCGTGCCGGCGACGATCATGACGTCGGATTGGCGCGGTGAGGGGCGCGGGGCGAAGCCGAAGCGCTCGCAGTCGTAGCGCGCCATCGCCATATGCATCATCTCGACCGCGCAGCAGGCCAGCCCGAAGGTCATCCACATCAGCGAGCCGGTGCGCGCCCAGGTGATCAGGTCGTCATAAGCGGCGACCAGGAAGCCCTTGTCGGACAGTTCGCTGCTGACGTCCTTGAAAAAAGCGTCATCGCGGCCTGCCGGCTTGCCGGTGCGCGGATCGAGCACGCCTTGCGGCGCGGGCGAAACCAAAGTCATGCGGCCCTCAATCCCATTCGAGCGCACCCATCTTCCACTCATATATGAAACCGACGGTGAGAACGCCAAGGAACAGCATCATCGCCCAGAAGCCGTAGAGCCCGATCTCGCGGAAGGCCACCGCCCAGGGGAACAGGAAACTGACTTCCAGGTCGAAAATGATGAACAGAATGGCGACCAGATAGAAGCGCACGTCGAATTTCATGCGGGCGTCATCGAAAGCGTTGAAGCCGCATTCATAGGCGGACAATTTCTCCGGGTCCGGCTGCTTGTAGGCGACCAGGAAGGGAACGATCAGCAGCACGAGCCCGATGACGAGCGCGACTGCGACAAAAATGGCCAAAGGCAGGTAGCCCATGAGCAATGCGTGCATCGACAACCTTTCAGGGTGCGGCCCCGCGCCCTTTCGGACAGGCGCCCGCCCCGGACTGTTCGGCGGCCGCAACCGGCGCCTTGGCCCCGCACAAAATGCCCACGCCGTTGTCGGAATAGCCTCATGGACGGGAGCGGCTGAGGCTTAGCGCAGCGCACAATGGGTGGCAAGACGACGTTGGACGGCATCCACGGTACCTATAGCGACAACAAGGACTTATAATTGACGGAGATCAAGCCTGCCTCGATAGTTGCCGGCGGGGCGCGACGCACGCACGCGACAACGGGAGCACCGCGTAATGCCGACATGGCGGAACATTGCTGGCGTCTTTGCTTTGGTAGGCACGTTGGCCGCCTGGTCCGGCCCCGGCGCCGCCGCCGATTATCCCAACCGCACGGTCAAGATCATCGCACCCTTCGGCGCCGGCGGGCCGGCCGATGTCTATACCCGCATCGTCGCGCAGGAACTGCAAAAAGCGCTGCACGAGAGCTTCGTGGTGGAGAACCGCCCCGGCGCCGGCACCACGATCGGAACCGACGCCGCCGCCAAGGCCGCGCCTGACGGCTATACGCTGCTGATGGTGTCGGGCACGCAGACCGTCAACGAGACGCTATACACCCGCAGGGCCTACCGGCTGATGCGCGATCTCGTGCCGATCATCCCGATGATCGACACCGACCTGGTGCTGGTGGTGCATCCGTCGGTACCGGCGAAAACCATGGCCGAGCTCATCGCGCTCGCGAAGGCCAAGCCTGGCGTGCTCAATTTCGGCTCATCCGGCCCGGGCTCGAATTATCACATGGCAGCCGAGCTGTTGAAGAACCTGACCGGCATCGACATCGTGCACGTGCCCTACAAGGGCTCGACCGGCGCCCGCGGCGACATTCTCAGCGGCAATATTCAAATGTTGTTCGACTCGGTGCCGACCATGGCGCCCTTGATCGAGGCCGGCAAAGTGCGCGCGCTCGGCACCAGCGGACGCAAGCGCTCGTCCATTCTGCCAAACGTGCCGACCATCTCGGAGACCGTGCCCGGCTTTGCCGCGACTTTGTGGGTCGGCTTCATGGCGCCGGCCGCCACGCCGCAGCCGATTATCGACCTGCTGCACCGGGAAATTTCCAAAATCTTGTCGCGGCCCGACATCCAGACGGCTTGGGAAAAGCAAGGCGCCGCGCCCTTCATCCTGCCGCAGGCGCAGTTCAAGAGCTTCATGGAGAGCCAAATCGCCACCTGGGCGAAGGTGATCAAGGACAATCATATTGCGCTGATCAAGTAGGATGTTGGATTTTCACGCAATCGAACGGGTGACTGATGAACGAAATGGCCAAGATCGCAATCAAAGGCGAGGAGCATTGGACAGCCAAGGACGGCGGCGTGAAGCTGTTTATGTTCGAGAAATGCGCCGGCGATCCGGCCAAGACCAAGGCACGATTTTGTTCGTGCACGGCTCGTCCATGGCCTCGCAGCCGACCTTCGACCTGCAAGTGCCGGGACGGCCGGATTCCTCGGCCATGGATTTCTTCGCGCGCCACGGCTTCGACTGCTGGTCGCTCGACATGGAAGGCTATGGCCGCTCGACCAAGGATCGCGACAATAATGCGCCGATCGCCCAGGGCGCCGACGACTGCACCGCCGCCGCGCTCTATATCCAGAAGCTGCGCGGCAAACGTCCCCTGCTCGTCTACGGCATCTCGTCGGGCGCGCTGCGCGCGGCGATGTTCGCCGAGCGGCACCCTGAGATGGTGGCGCGGCTGGCGCTCGACGCCATGGTGTGGACCGGGCAAGGCTCGCCGACGCTTGAGCAGCGCAAGAAGAAGCTCGCCGAGTTCACGGCCAAGAACCGCCGGCCGATCGACAAGGCCTTCATCCATTCGATCTTCGCGCGCGACCATCCCGACACCGCGGAGAAGAAGGTGATCGACGCCTTCGCCGACGCGGTCGTCGCGCTCGATACATCGGTGCCGACCGGAACCTACGTCGACATGTGCTCGAAATTGCCGGTGGTGGACCCGGGCAAGATCACGGTGCCGACGCTGATCATGCGCGGGCAATATGACGGCATCGCCTCGATGGACGACTTGCTGAAATTCTTCGCCAAGCTGCCGAACCCGGACAAGCAGTTCACGGTGATGCCGGGCGTCTCGCACGCCAGCTTCCAGCAGAAGAACTACATGCTGGTCTATCACATCCTGCTGAGCTTCTTCACGCAGCCGGAGCCGGTTTATCGCGGCTAGACGCCGAGCTTGCTTGCGAGATCGGCCAAATCCTTCGCCGCGAAATCCACCTTCACCGTCGGCCCCGCCTCGCCCGTATTCGGCCCGTACTCGTTCACGCGCGCGGTGTGCGCCGTGCGCAGGCCGAGCGCGCTGGCGGCGGCAAGATCGCTCGAATGCGCCGCCACCATCATGCATTGCGCGGGCGCCAGATCGAAGGCCTCGCAGGCGGCGAGATAGACGCGCGGCTTGGGCTTGTAGTCGCCGGCCACTTCCGCGCCGAGGATCGCATCCCACGGAAAATTATTGCGGCGGGCGAGATCGACCATCAGCGAAATGTTGCCGTTGGACACCGGCGCGATCAGGAATTTGCGTTTGAGGCGCGCGAGCGCGGCCGCAACGTCGGGCCAGGCGTCGAGCCGGTGCCACACCAGCGTCAGGTCGTCGAGCACTTCGTCGGAGAGATTTTGCAAACCGAAGCGCGGCAGCAGCCGTTCGAGGTTGCGCCGGTGCAGCGCGTCGAGCTTGCAGAACGGGATGGCCCCCGAGCGCACCTCCTCCATGCCGGGCTGGTATTCGCCGCGCCAGGCGTCGGCGAAGGCCGTCCAGTCGAGGCTGTAGCCGAGCGCGGAGAGGATGCTTTCGGCCTCGTGCGCGACCGATGTTCGCCAGTCGACGAGGGTGCCGAACACGTCGAAGAACAGTGCTCGCGGGCCGAGGATCGGGGCGTCTACGACCATTAAAGTCCCGCCAAAACGCACCGCCTCTTGTAGCGTCTCTTGCAGCGCGAAACTGCGGCTAAGTCATTGATTAAATGGCGGGAGCGACGGGACTCGAACCCGCGGCCTCTGCCGTGACAGGGCAGCGCTCTAACCAACTGAGCTACGCCCCCGCGGGCGTTGGTTCGAGTTAATGGGGCCCCTACTTATAGTCAAGGTAAAGCCGCCGCCGCGCTGCAAAATAGCGAAAAAGCCTTATTTATCGCGAGGAATCGATGGTGCGCGCCCGACGAATCGTCTATGGGCGGATTGTCTGGCGCCTCGCCAAACAGCGGATTCACGAGGAGGGTCCCACTGATGCCTACCGTTCCTGGAAAAGCCCCGACACCGCCGACGGTGACATTGAAGCATCTCGCCGCCGCGCTCGCGGAACAGCATGAGATGTCGAAGAAGCAGGCGGAGACCGTGCTCGGCGATCTTGTCGAAAACATCGTCAAGCATTTGAAGAAAGGCGAGCGCATCCGCATCGGCGGCCTCGGCATCCTTCAGGTGCGCCGGCGCGCAGCCCGCATGGGCCGCAACCCCGCCACCGGCGAAGCGATTCAGATCAAGGCGAGCAAGAAAGTCGCCTTCCGCGCGTCCAAGGATTTGAAAGAGGCGATCTGACGGCCCCGCAAAGGCCGGACCCTCCGGGGAAATAACGGCGGGCGTGGAGCGAGCAAGCTCCGTGCCTGCCGTTTTGCGTTTGCGCGCTTGCCTCGCACTTCCATCAGGCGCTATTGGCTTGCAAACGGGCGGTTAGCTCAGTTGGTAGAGCGCCTGCTTTACACGCAGGATGTCGGCGGTTCGAGTCCGTCACCGCCCACCAGCCTTCGCTTGCTGCGCAAGCTTCGGCTCGGCAGGCCAGCGAGCGCGAAGGCTGCCGCGCCGTAGTCGCAAAGCGACGAAGGCGGGCCAATAAACGAAAACGGCGCCCTGCGGCGCCGCTTTCAATTTCGTGTCTCGCTCGGCCTCTTAATGCGCGGTCAGGCCGGAACCGTCGTCGTCGACCACGGGCTTTTCGGCGGCAGCGGCCGCTTCCGCGAGCTTGGCGCTCGCCTCGTCCCACTCGATCGGCAGGGGCTTGCGCGTGAGCGCACGCTCAAGCACCTCGTCCATGCGTTGGACCGGGATAATCTCGAGGCCCTTCTTGATGGTCTCGGAGATTTCCACCAGGTCCTTGGCGTTCTCTTCGGGGATCAGCACGGTCTTCATGCCGCCGCGCGAAGCGGCCAAGAGCTTCTCCTTGAGGCCGCCGATCGGCAGCACGCGGCCGCGCAGCGTGATCTCGCCGGTCATGGCGACGTCGCGGCGCACCGGGATGCCGGTCATGACCGAGACGATGGCCGTGACCATGGCGACGCCGGCCGAGGGGCCATCCTTGGGCGTCGCGCCTTCCGGCACGTGCACGTGGATGTCGCGCTTGTCGAACAGCGGCGGCTCGATGCCGAAAGCGACTGCGCGCGAGCGCACATAAGATGCCGCCGCCGAGATCGACTCCTTCATGACGTCGCGCAAGTTACCGGTGACGGTCATCTTGCCCTTGCCCGGCATCATCACGCCTTCGATGGTGAGCAGTTCCCCGCCCACATCGGTCCAGGCAAGACCTGTGACCATGCCAACCAGATCCTCGGACTCGATCTCGCCGTAGCGGTATTTCGGCACGCCCAGATAGTCGCCCAGGCTTGCCGCCGTAACGGCGATCGACTTCTTCTTCGACGTCATCAATTCCTTCACCGCCTTGCGGATCAGGGTCGAGAGCTCGCGCTCGAGATTGCGCACGCCCGCCTCGCGCGTATAGCGGCGGATCATGAACAGCAGCGCCTCGTCGTCGATCGTCCACTCCTCCTTGCCGAGGCCGTGCTTGGTGACCGCGTGCGGAATCAGATGCTTGCGCGCGATCTCGACCTTCTCATCCTCGGTGTAGCCGGCGATGCGGATGATCTCCATGCGGTCCATCAACGGCGGCGGGATATTGAGCGTGTTCGCCGTGGTGATGAACATCACGCTGGACAGGTCGTAATCGACCTCGAGATAGTGGTCGTTGAAGGTGTGGTTCTGCTCGGGATCGAGCACCTCAAGCAACGCCGAGGACGGATCGCCGCGGAAATCGGCGCCCATCTTGTCGACCTCGTCCAGCAGGAACAACGGGTTCGAGGTCTTGGCCTTGCGCATCGACTGGATGACCTTGCCGGGCATCGAGCCGATATAGGTGCGGCGGTGGCCGCGGATCTCGGCCTCGTCACGCACGCCGCCGAGCGACACGCGCACGAATTCACGCCCCGTTGCCTTGGCAATTGACTTGCCGAGCGAGGTTTTGCCGACGCCGGGAGGCCCGACCAGGCACAGGATCGGCCCGGTCAGCTTGTTGGCGCGCTGCTGCACGGCGAGATACTCGACGATGCGTTCCTTGACCTTCTCCAGGCCATAGTGGTCGTCGTTGAGGATCTTCTCGGCCGCGACCAGATCCTTCTTGACCTTGCTCTTCTTGTTCCACGGAATCGACAACAGCCAGTCGAGATAGTTGCGCACGACGGTTGCTTCCGCCGACATCGGCGACATCTGGCGCAGCTTCTTGAGCTCGTGCGTGGCTTTTTCGCGGGCTTCCTTGGAAAGCTTGGTCTTCTTGATCTTGTCTTCCAGCTCTTGCAGCTCGTCCTTGCCTTCCTCGTCGCCGAGCTCCTTCTGGATCGCCTTCATCTGTTCGTTGAGGTAGTACTCGCGCTGCGTCTTCTCCATCTGCCGCTTGACGCGGGTGCGGATGCGCTTTTCCACCTGCAGCACGGAGATCTCGCTCTCCATCAGGCCGAGCACCTTCTCCAGGCGCTGGGTGACGGCCGGCGTCTCCAGGATGTCCTGCTTGTCGGGAATCTTGACGGCGAGGTGTGAGGCCACGGTGTCGGCGAGCTTGGCGTAATCCTCGATCTGCTGGATCACACCGACCACCTCGGGCGACACTTTCTTGTTGAGCTTCACATAGTTCTCGAATTCGGTAATCACCGAGCGCGCCATGGCTTCCGCCTCCACGCGCTCGCCGATGTCGTCGACCAGCACGCTGGCGTCGGCCTCGTAATAGTCGCTGCGGTCGGTGTATTTGAGCACCTTGGCGCGCTCGACGCCCTCGACCAGCACCTTGACGGTGCCGTCGGGCAGCTTGAGCAGTTGCAGGACGCTCGCCAGCGTGCCGACCTCGAAGATCGCGTCGGTCGCGGGATCGTCGTCGGAGGCGTTTTTCTGCGTGGCGAGCAAAATGAAGGTGTCTGTGCGCATCACCTCTTCCAGCGCCTTGATCGACTTTTCGCGGCCGACAAAGAGCGGAACGATCATGTGCGGGAACACCACGATGTCGCGCAGCGGCAATACCGGAAAGGCCCGGGTTTCACCCGGCTGCAGCGTGGGTCGTGGCTTGTTGGTCATTTCCGTTAGGTCCTTTTGTTGTGCCCCTGCTTCGCGATCCGCCAAGGCAGCCTCGCAAGAACAGTGCCGAAGTGTCATTCGAGAGGGTACGCGAGTCCGCAGCTACCCAGATACTACGATCTTTCGTACCCCCGTTCGCGAGTTACGCTATACGTATGATGGGGCCTCAGAGTCCGCAAGTAAGGCCGATTATTCACGTTAAAACGGGCTTGAACGCCTGAGGCGACACCGGGAACAACGCGAATCGGGGGCCGTGGTTCTCGGCGCGAGGCCCCTCACGACGACTGGTCAGGCGCTGGCGCTGCCTGCTTCGGCGGTGCGGTCGCTGCGGTCGGCATAGATGTAGAGCGGCCGGGCGGTGCCTTCGACGACTTCCTTGGAGATCACCACCTCTTCGACGCCCTCCAGGCTCGGCAGGTCGAACATGGTGTCGAGCAGGATGGCTTCCATGATCGAGCGCAGGCCGCGCGCGCCGGTCTTGCGGTCGATCGCCTTGCGGGCGATGGCGCCGAGCGCCTCTTCGGCGAGCGTCAGATCGATCGACTCCATTTCGAACAGCCGCTGGTACTGCTTGACCAGGGCGTTCTTCGGCTGAGTCAGAATGAGCTTAAGCGAGGGCTCGTCCAGATCCTCAAGCGTGGCGACCACCGGCAGGCGGCCGACGAATTCCGGGATCAGGCCGTATTTGAGCAGGTCCTCGGGCTCGACCTCGCGGAAGATTTCGCCCTGCTTGCGGTCCTCGGGCGACACCACCTTGGCGGAAAAGCCGATGGAGGTGGAACGGCCGCGCGCGGAGATGATCTTGTCGAGGCCGGCGAAGGCGCCGCCGCACACGAACAGAATATTGGTCGTGTCGACTTGCAAGAATTCCTGTTGCGGGTGCTTGCGGCCGCCTTGCGGCGGCACCGAGGCGACGGTGCCTTCCATGATCTTCAAAAGCGCCTGCTGCACGCCCTCGCCCGACACGTCGCGGGTGATCGAGGGATTGTCGGACTTGCGCGAAATCTTGTCGATTTCGTCGATATAGACGATGCCGCGCTGCGCACGCTCGACGTTATAGTCGGCCGATTGCAGCAGCTTGAGAATGATGTTCTCCACGTCCTCGCCGACGTAGCCGGCTTCGGTCAACGTGGTGGCGTCCGCCATCGTGAACGGCACGTCGAGGATGCGCGCCAGAGTCTGGGCGAGCAGCGTCTTGCCCGAGCCGGTCGGCCCGATCAGCAGGATGTTCGACTTGGCGAGCTCGACGTCGTTATGCTTGGCCTGATGATTGAGCCGCTTGTAGTGGTTGTGGACCGCGACCGAGAGCACCTTCTTGGCGTGATCCTGGCCGATGACGTAGTCGTCGAGAACCTTGCGGATTTCCTTTGGCGTCGGGATGCCGTCGCGCGACTTCACCAGCGAGGACTTGTTCTCCTCGCGGATGATGTCCATGCACAGTTCGACGCACTCGTCGCAGATGAAGACGGTGGGGCCGGCGATAAGCTTGCGCACCTCGTGCTGGCTCTTGCCGCAGAACGAGCAATACAAAGTGTTCTTGGAATCGCTGCCGCCGACTTTGCTCATTCCATTCTCCGTCACACTCGTCCGGTACCGTCGGTGGTCGGCGAACGCACCTCGCACCCACCTCCACAAGCCGCAACGAACGAAGCAAGTTTCGCGCCGGACTGCCGGCACGGCGGGCTTTCAGTCTTGGGCTGCCCGCCCACCCTTTTCGCGAACCCCCACCATAAGCCAAGCATGCTAACGACGTGATAATCAAGAATTTATTAACGATAATGCCCGCCCAACAAGACCTGCGAAAGCGGCCAAAGGCGGGCAGTCCACGGCTTTAGCCGGCCGGATGGAACCCGTGGCGAAATCGCATCAGGTGGCCGGTTTGGGAAGCATTTCCTCCGGACGCTTGTCGATCACCTTGTCGACCAGCCCGAAATCCTTGGCGGCCTCCGCGGTCAGGAAGAAGTCGCGCTCGAGCGCGTCCTCGATCTTCTTCAGCGACTGGCCGGTGTGCTTCACGTAGATCTCGTTGAGCCGCTTCTTCAAATTCAGAATCTCCTGGGCGTGCAGCATGATGTCGGTGGCCTGGCCTTGGAACCCGCCGGACGGCTGGTGCACCATGATGCGGGCATTGGGCAGCGCGAAACGCTGATCCTTGGCGCCGGCGGCGAGCAGCAGCGAGCCCATCGAGGCCGCCTGCCCGACGCAGAGTGTGGAGACCGCCGGGCGCACGAACTGCATGGTGTCGTAGATCGCCATGCCGGAGGTCACCACCCCACCCGGCGAATTGATGTACATCGAGATTTCTTTTTTCGGGTTCTCGGCCTCCAGGAACAGCAGCTGCGCCACCACCAGCGTCGCCATGGCGTCCTCGATGGGCCCCGTGATGAAGATGATGCGCTCCTTGAGAAGGCGCGAAAAAATATCGTAGGCCCGCTCGCCACGGTTGGTCTGCTCGACCACCATGGGCACGAGTTGCATATAGGTATCCACGGGGTCTTTCATCTCGGCTCCTTCACGCGAATCACGGCGGCTAGGTTAGCCCCGTGCGCGCGCCGGGGACGATCTAATTTCGCGAAGCGGCAAGTGCAAGCGGCAAGAGCAAGCGGCGCGCTCAGGCGGCCGATTCGTCGTCTTTGTAGAGCTCCTCGCGCGGTACTTTCTTTTCAGCCACCTCGGCGAGCTCGAGCAGGAAGTCGACCACCTTTTCCTCGTAGATCGGGGCGCGCATGCCGGCGACTGCCTGCGGGTTCTGCCGGTAGAAGTCCCACACCCGCTTCTCCTGGCCGGGGAATTGGCGCGCCTGATCCATGATCGCGCGGCTCAACTCTTCCTCGGTCACGGTGATGGTGTTCTTCTCGCCGATCTCGGCCAGCACCAGGCCGAGCCGCACCCGGCGCTCGGCGATGGCGCGGTATTCGGCCTTGGCTTTTTCCTCGGTGGTGCTCTCGTCGGCGAAGGTCTTCTTCTCGGTCTCGAGCTCCTGCAGCACCGACTTCCACACCCGCTCGAATTCTTCCCCGACCAGCGAGGGCGGCGGTTCGAATTTGTGGCGCTTGTCGAGCTCGTCGAGCAACGCGCGCTTGATCTTCTGGCGCGAGGCCGCGGCGTGCTCGTGCGCGATGCGATCCTTGACGGCGTCGCGCAGCTTGGCGAGCGATTCAAGGCCGAGCGATTTGGCGAATTCGTCGTCGACGGTCACCTTGCCGGGCGTCTCGATCGACTTGGCGGTGACGACGAATTCGGCGTCCTTGCCGGCGAGATGTTCGGCTTGATAGTGCTCGGGGAACTTCACCTTCAGCGTGCGGGTTTCGCCGGCGGCGACGCCGATCAACTGGTCCTCGAAGCCGGGGATGAAGGTGTTGGATCCGATCAGCACGGCCGCGTCGTCGCCGGTGCCGCCTTCGAAGGGTTCGCCATTGATGGTGCCGGCGTAGGAGATGACCACGCGGTCGTCCTTGGCGGCCTTGGCGCCTTCGCCTTTGGCGCTGTAGGGCTTATTCTGCTCGGCGATGCGCGCGATGCCTTCCTCGACCTCGGCGTCGGTGACGTCGCTGACGAGCTTGCTGAGCTTGATGTCCTTGAAATTGGCGAGCGTGATCGGCGGCACGATCTCGACCGCCATGGTGTAGTTGAGGTCGCTCTTGCCGGCGATCACTTGCTCGATCGCGTCTTTCTCCTCGGGCAGCGTCACCTTCGGCTCGGCCGCGAGCTTGTAGCCGCGCTCGCTGACGATCTGATTGTTGGCGTCGCGCACCATCGCCTCGATCACCTCGGCCATGGCGGAGCGGCCATAGACGCGCTTGAGGTGGGAGACCGGCACCTTGCCCGGCCGGAAGCCGGCGATGCGGATGCGCCCTTTCATCTCGTCCAGGCGCTCATTGACCTTGGCGTCAAGTTCGGCGGCCGGCACGTTCACTTTGAATTCGCGCTTGAGGCCTTCGGAGAGCGTTTCGGTAACCTGCATTGATCACACACTTGTTTGCCGACATCGCGCGGCGTTGGAATTGTCGGATTGCGAGCCCTCGGCATGGTGCGGGCGGAGGGATTTGAACCCCCACGACTTTCGTCACGGGAACCTAAATCCCGCGCGTCTACCAATTCCGCCACGCCCGCAAAGGGCAATTCAAGACGTTCCTGGCGCCGCAATCGGCTAGGGCTTAACGCGGCCCAAGGCCCGCGGCAAGCCGCGCCAAACCTTAGCTTTCAGGCGGCGCGGCTTATACTCTGCAAGGCCGGTTCCACAGTCAGAAGATAGGCGTCTTTCGCCAGTCCTCAATGGCTGGCGAGCGCTGCAAACAGCCGCCGGTACACGCGCGGCAGTTCCTCGGGCAGGTCCTCGGAGATCAGGCCGGGGCCGAATTCGCGGGCGGCTTCGCCATGCAGCCAGACGGCGGCGCTGGCCGCCTCGAAGGCCTCCATTCCCTGCGCCAGCAGGCCCGCGATCATGCCGGCGAGCACGTCGCCGGCGCCGGCGGTGGCGAGCGTGGACGGCGCATTCGCTGCAATCGAGGCGCGGCCGTCGGGGGCGGCGACCACGGTGTCGGGGCCCTTGAGCAGCATCATGGCGCCGCTCTGGCGAGCCGCTAGCCGGGTTTTCTCAAGTTTTGAATTAACTTTAGGATCGCCAGCTATCGACTTAAACAACCTTGCGAATTCGCCTTCATGTGGCGTCAAAACGACGCCTCGCCCGCGGTTCTTGCCAATACCCGCGGTCAATTCTGCCAATTGGTCGGAGAAGCTGCTCAAGGCGTCGGCGTCGAGCACGACGGCAGCCTCGCTGGCCAGCGCAGCCAGCACCTCTTCGCGCATCGCCGAGCCGACGCCGCCGCCGGGCCCCAGGACCACGGCATTGCGCCGCGTGTCGGCCAGAAATTCGGCCAATTCCGCCCAGCCATCCACCGGCCGCACCATCACCGCCAGATTGCCCGCGGCATTGACGCTGAGCGCCTCGCGCGGACTGGCAATGGTGACCAGCCCCGCCCCCGCCCGCAGCGCCCCGCGCGCCGCCAGCCGCGCCGCCCCGGTGGTCGAAACGCCGCCCGAGACCACCACCGCGTGGCCGCGGCCGTATTTGTGGCCCTCCGGCTGCGGCAGCGGGAACTTGCCGCTCCAGAGCGGCGGTTCGTTGGCAAAGGCTTTGGGCTTGATCTGGTCGAGCACACCGGCCGGAATGCCGATATCGGCCACGTCGAGCCGGCCGCAATGCAGCCGGCCCGGCATCAGCAGGTGGCCGGTCTTGCGGCGGAAAAAGGTGACGGTGCTGGTGGCGTTGACGGCGGCGCCCATGACGGCGCCGGTGGTGCCGTTGATCCCGCTCGGCAGGTCGACGGCGACGACCGGCGCGCCGGACGTGTTCACGACGTCGATCATGGCGCGCGGCAGGCCCTCGACCGCGCGGTCGAGACCGGCGCCGAACAGCGCGTCGATGACGAGATCCTGACCGGTGATCGTCGCCGGCGCCGCCTGCAAGACCGAACCGCTCCAGCGCCCGGCCGCCAGCGCGGCATCGCCCTTGAGGCGGCCGCGCTCGCCGACGAAGGCAACCCGCACCGTGTGGCCGCGCTCGGCCAAGATGCGCGCCGCCACGAAACCGTCGCCGCCATTGTTGCCGGGGCCGGCCAGCACCACCACGCCGCGGCCTTGCAGCAGACGGCCCGCGGCATCGGCCACCGCGCGGCCGGCGTTTTCCATCAGCGCGATGCCGGCGGTGCCGCCCGCGATTGTCAGCCGGTCGGCCTCGGCCATCTCGGCGGTCGTCAGCAGTTCGATCATGGCGGCGAGCCTATCGGGCAGCTGCGGCAGCGACAATTCGGCCTAAAGCGGCTGCGGTCCAAGACTATCCGCCCGCTGGCAAAACTTTATGCAGGATGCTTAGTTGCTGGGCACTGAATATTTAGGCAATCCAATGTCTCCCGCTCTGCCGCAAGCTAAGTCATTGGCGCAACGGCATTATCTGCCAGCTTCGCAGGCTTGGCACGGGACCTGCTAACCGGTAGCGCGGCAAGATCGAACACGTAAGGCGTGCTTGCGGGGAAGGAAACACAATGAAAAAAATCGAGGCCATCATCAAACCCTTCAAGCTCGACGAAGTGAAGGAGGCGCTGCAGGAGGTTGGCCTGCAAGGCATCACCGTCACCGAAGCCAAGGGCTTCGGCCGGCAAAAGGGACACACCGAGCTCTATCGCGGCGCCGAATACGTGGTCGATTTTCTGCCCAAGGTGAAGATCGAGATCGTGCTCGGCGACGACATGCTGGACAAAGCAGTCGAAGCGATCCGGCGCGCCGCCCAGACTGGCCGGATCGGCGACGGCAAGATTTTCGTGTCCAATATCGAGGAAGCGATCCGTATCAGGACGGGCGAATCCGGAGTTGATGCGATCTAGTCCGCGGGCAACCGTCTTCGCGGAGTTTTCAAAAAAGGGGGAATGCAAGCCATGGCGACAGCCAAAGATGTCATGAAGCTGATCAAAGACAACGACGTCAAATACGCCGATTTCCGTTTCACGGATCCGCGCGGCAAGTGGCAGCACGTGACCTTCGATATCTCCATGATCGAAGAGGACACGTTTGCCGAAGGCCAGATGTTCGACGGCTCCTCGATCGCCGGCTGGAAGGCGATTCACGAATCCGACATGAACCTGATGCCGGATCCGGCCTCCGCCTGCATCGATCCGTTCTTCGCCGAGACCACGCTGTCGCTGGTCTGCGACGTGCTCGAGCCGACCACCGGCGAGCCCTATAACCGCGATCCACGCGGCATCGCCAAGAAGGCCGAAGGCATGGTCAAGTCGATGGGCGTCGGCGACACCATCTTTTTCGGCCCCGAGGCCGAGTTCTTCGTGTTCGACGACGTCAAATATGCCGTCGAGCCCTACAACACCGGCTTCAAGGTCGACTCCACCGAATTCCCGTCAAACTCGGACACCGAATACGAAGGCGGCAATCTCGGACACCATGTCGGCACCAAGAAGGGCTACTTCCCGGTGCCGCCGCAGGACTCAGCGCAAGACATGCGTTCGGAAATGCTCGGCGCCATGGCGCGCATGGGCTGCGTGGTCGAGAAGCACCACCACGAAGTGGCGAGCGCCCAGCACGAGCTCGGCCTGAAGTTTTCGCCGCTCGTGGTGATGGCCGACCGGATGATGATCTACAAATACTGCATCCAGCAGGTCGCCCAGATCTACGGCAAGACCGCGACCTTCATGCCGAAGCCGATCTACGGCGACAACGGCTCGGGCATGCACTGCCACCAGTCGATCTGGAAGGGCGGCAAGCCGGTCTTCGCGGGCAACAAATACGCCGACCTGTCGGAAACCTGCCTGTCCTACATCGCCGGCATCATCAAGCACGCCAAGTCGATCAACGCCTTCACCAACCCGACCACCAACTCCTACAAGCGTCTGGTGCCGGGCTTCGAGGCGCCGGTGCTGCTCGCCTACTCGGCGCGCAACCGCTCGGCCTCCTGCCGCATCCCCTACACCACCAACCCGAAGGCCAAGCGCGTCGAGGTGCGTTTCCCCGATCCGCTGGCCAATCCCTATCTCGCCTTCGCGGCGATGACGATGGCCGGCCTCGACGGCGTCAAGAACAAGCTCGATCCGGGCGCGGCGATCGACAAGGATCTCTACGATCTGCCGCCGGCGGAACTGAAGCAGATTCCGACGGTGTGCGGCTCGCTGCGCCAGGCGCTCGGCGAACTCTCCAAGGATCGCGGCTATCCTCACGGCCGGCGGCGTGTTCGACGACGACTTCATCGACTCCTACATCGACCTCAAGATGACGGAAGTGATCCGCTTCGAGCACACCCCGCATCCGGTCGAATACGAGATGTACTACTCGGCGTAAGCGTTCCTCCCAAGGCATCGCGCAAGTTACGAGGCTTTGCGATGCGAACTTCGGGCGCTCCTGAAAGGGAGCGCCCTTTTTCTTTGAAGCTGACTCGGCGCAGGACTCATAAGCGCGTCAGCCAAAGCCGACCGCGCGTGCACGAGGCGCCGACCAATGTCTGCTTTTCGTAGGCCAGACGTCACGATGAACGAGCGTCGATTCGTTTTGACCGAAGCGGTACGTCTGCTAATGACCAGTATCCGGTTCGCTCTCGCTCGTTGACAACTCGCGAGGCTATGGATCTTGCTGCCGGTTTCACACCTATATTGAAGCACTCGGTTGATGACGATAGATGTAGTACTTTTGAACCTTGAGGACGGACATGCTGCGGCGCGAGCTCATCAACCTTATCGGTGGCACTGTGGCGGCGTGGCCGCTCGCGGCGCGTGCGCGACGGCTGCCAGTGCCGGTACTGTCGGATGTCTCGGCAATCGATCGGCACAACGCGTTGCCGCTTTGCGTGGCGGCGCGCTGCGCGCTCTGGCCGACGCCAGCTTAGTGCAGGGCCACCAGTTCGCAATCGAGTATCGATGGACAGAGGGTGCAGCCGAAGCGGCTCGAAATGCTTGCCACGGATTTCCATCGTCAACACGTGAATTTGCGTGATTGCGGCGGACAGTGCTTCGGCAATCGCCGCAGAACGCGCCACAACTAACACGCCTATCGTTTTCTTTAGCGGCGGCGATCCCGTCAAACTCGGCCTTGTCAGCAGCTTCAATTGGCCCGGCGGGTTGCTCACCGGCGTGACCATCTTGGGGCGACTCTGCCGCAGCGTCGATGGATCGTGCGCAAGACGTTCGCTGAGTTCTACCAGCGCCGTTAACTCCATGCGCGTGATCAAATGTCCGCAGACCTGGTCGAATACGAGAATTTGTTCTTCGTCGAGCTGTTCATTGACGCCCAAAAATAGACCGGTGATGCGTCGAAGAGTTTCAACCCTTTTTTCCTGGGAGCCGCGCCGGACAGCATCTTCAAGTTCAGAAATCAATGACTTGTGGTGATACATCGAACGCGCCTTACTGGAGCTGATCGGGCGCTTTCGGCGCCGTCTATTAACAAGAGGTAAATGCAAGCTTATCCGAAAAGCGTTTAATAACTTTAACCAATGAGCAATCGCGCTGAAAGACGTTTGCTGTCGGCACAAAGCGTCGTTCGCGGCACTACGAAATTTCGGCAGCATTGGAGCAGAGCGCACTGCGCGCGCTAGCGTAGGCGAGCCTATGTGTGCACGCGTCGGCGTAGCGAATAGATCGATCAGGCGATCAGAAAAACGATGACCGCGAGCGCCGCGGCAATGCCGGCCGCGGTCACCAACATCTGCTTGCGGCGGCGCTTGGGTCCGTAGACGCCGGCGGCGCGCCGCTCCGCGATCAAGGCGGCGTCGTATTCCGCCGAGGACGAATAGGCGCAAGCCAAGGCTGCGCCGGCGCGCGCGGCATAGGCTTCGAGCGCGACGAGGTCGGCATGCGGGCTGGCGAATGAACGCGACATGGCCCGCATGCTAGGCCGATAGGGTAAACGAGAGGTTGCTTGCGTCAGGCCGCGTTATTGCGCCGCAATAAGCCCGCCAATTTGGCCTTGCGGCCGCCGCGCGCGGCGGCGATCAAGCGGGCGCGTTCGCCGGCCTGCTCGTCATCGGCGGTGCGCAGCCGGTTGCGGCCCTCGCCCTTGGCGCGATAGAGCGCAACGTCGGCGCGCGCGATCAGCGCATCGATATTGGTGACCACATCGGTCGCAGTGGCGGCCCCGATGCTGACGGTCGCGCCGATGGCCTGGCCCGCGATCACGGCGCCGGCGGTCTCGAAGCCGGCGCGCACGCGCTCGGCAATCACCGCCGCCACGTCCATCGGCTCCGCCACGATGGCCGCGAATTCCTCGCCGCCCAAGCGGCCGACGATATCGCTCGCCCGCATGCCCTTGCGGATCGCTTGCGCGAACACGCGCAGCGCCTCGTCGCCGACGGCATGGCCGAAACGGTCGTTGATCGACTTGAAGTGGTCGAGATCGAACATCAGCAGCGTCACCGGCCCGCTGCCTTCGGCCTGCCGCGCGCACAGCTTGAGCGCGTTCTCCAGGAAGGCGCGCCGATTGAGCAGGCCGGTGAGATAATCGGTCGAGGCCGCGTGCCGGTAGACGCCGACGTGATGATCCTTGACCATCAACAGCACGATGAAGGCGGTGCCCACCGAATACAAAATGGTTTCAAGCGCGAAGACCGCCAGCCAGCTGGCGGCGATCACTTCCGGCATGAGCGCGCGCATGGCCAGCGGCATCAGGAAGATCGCCGCGTGCAGACAGGGCACGACGACGGCGGCGGTGCGCGAATAGAGCGATTTGCGGCGCTCGCGCCAAAGCTCGAAGGCGATGAAGAACGTATAGCTGGCGACCACCAGAACCCCGAGCGCGGTTCGCGCCGTGCTGCCGTCGGAAAACGCCGGCAATTGGCAAAGCACCAGCCACACCACGGCGCCGGCAAAGGCCGCGATCGGCAGCATCCGGCGCCCGCGGAACAGCCGCACGCCGTTCCAGATCATGCCGCAGGCGACGAAGATCATCGCCGAGGGGAACTTCGCGCGGCAGCGCGAGCCACGGCCGCGGCGCGGCCCAGAGCGCCAGCGAGCACGCGCCGATCAGATAGGCCGCGCCCCACCAGGCGAGCGCGCGCACGTCGCGCTGTTGCAGCCAGGCCAAAATCAGGAACAACCCGAGCAGAGCCACGATGCAGACCGACACGAAGGCCAATGTCGGGCCGTCCAAAAACGAAAGCTCGTGTTGGCTGGCGACAATCATTTTGCGAGCTCCGCTCGCCGCCCGGCACGCGCCTGGGCGGTGCCGGTAAAATAGTCCGCGGACCTTGCAAAAACCGTTGCCCGCTTGCGCAGGCTTCGACGAAAGTGCTGCGACAATTGTCGCTAAAGTTGCGCCAAAACCGAACGATCAGGCGCGCGCGATCAGCCGCGCGAAAGCGCCGGCGTTCATGGCTGCGCCGGCGGCCGCTTCAGACACTAAAGCGCGCTCGCCCATAACCGGCGGAGAGGTTTCAACCCGGTTGCGGCCATTCGCCTTGGCGCGGTAGAGCGCCTCGTCGGCCGAGGACAACAAGGCGGCGACTTCGGCGCTGCGGATCGCAGCCGAGCGTGACGCCGACGCTGACGGTCGGCGCAACGTCGTCGGCACCGTGACTTGCCGCCGCCGCCGCAAAATTGCGCCGCACCCGGTCGGCGATCGCTTCCGCCTCGCCGAGATCGCCGACCGCAAGGACCGCGGCGAATTCCTCGCCGCCGATGCGGCCGAACAAAACGTCCGATCCGAGCGTGCGGGTCGCGGCCGCCGCGAACTGCTGCAACACGGCGTCGCCGGTGCCGTGGCCGAGCCGGTCGTTGATCAGCTTGAAGCGGTCGAGATCGAACAGCAGCACCGCCAGCGGCTCGAAATCCAGGCTTTGCTGAACCAGCAGCCGCTCGGCGCCCTCGATGAAGGCGCGGCGGTTGGGCACGCCGCTCAAGGGATCGACCAAGGACGCGATCTTATGCTTCAACTCGCTGCGCTCCTTGGTCATGTTGAGCAGCAGAAACGCCAGCACCACCGTGAACAGCAGCGTGCCGAAGGCGAGCAGCGCGAACGACACCCCGCTCATCAGCGATTGGCCTTGCAGGATCGGCGACAGCAGCGTCGCCGGAATTCGCGCCAGCAGCGCCGCGGCATAGGCAAGCAGCGCGCAGACCGTCGGCCAGCGCGACAACAAGGGCTCGCTGCGCCCGCGCCAGAATTCTTCCGCCGTGATGGCGGCAAACATCGCCATCAGCGCCGACACCAGCACCACGCGCAGGTTGACATCGGCGGCGAAGGCCGGCACCGCGCAGACGATCAGCCACAACACGGGCACGGCCAGCACCCGCGCCGGGCGCACCGGATGGCCGTCGAACATGCGCGCGCCCGCCCAGATCAGCGCCGAGCCCGACAGCACCAGCGCATTGGCAAGGTTGATCGAGACCCAATCGGGCGCCACTTGATGGGTGGTCAGCAGCGCCAGGCCGAGCGCGCTGACGATGTAGGACGCGCCCCACATCATCGGCGCGCGCACCGCGCGGTTCTGCAGGCCGGCAAACACCAGCAATGCCCCGAGCAGCGCCGTGACGAAAACCGTCACAACCGACAATGTCTGCAGGTCAAGCTGCATTGCGATCCCACGCCACCCGAACGGCGGAAAACTAGGCCGCGTTTGGTTGGGGCGCGGTTACCGCGGGCGCATGCCCGCCCAACACGGTTGCCGGAAGGTAAACGCGGGAAAAACGCGGGAAACGGGGGCCGTCGTCAAAAAGGGCGCGCAAGCGGCGCGCCCTTCGAAGAGTTGCGGCGATCGTCGCGATCAGCGCTTGGAGAACTGGAACGACCGGCGCGCTTTCGCCCGGCCGTATTTCTTGCGCTCGACCACGCGCGAGTCGCGGGTGAGGAAGCCGCCCTTCTTGAGCGCGCCGCGCAGCTCCGGCTCGAAATAGGTCAGCGCCTTGGAAATCCCGTGCCGCACGGCGCCCGCCTGCCCCGACAGTCCGCCGCCCGAAACGGTGCAGGTGACGTCGTATTGGCCGGTGCGGTTGGCGGCGACCAGCGGCTGCTGGATCAGCATGCGCAGCACCGGCCGCGCGAAAAATTGTTCGACCGCTTTGGTGTTGACGACGATCTTGCCGGGACCGGGCTTGATCCAGACGCGGGCGACCGCGTTCTTGCGCTTGCCGGTGGCGTAAGCGCGGCCTTGCGCGTCGATCTTCTGCACGTATTTCGGGGCTTCCGGCGCTGCCGGCTTGAGGCTCGCCAAACCTTCCAACGATTGTACGGTCTCGGCCACGGTCAGGCACTCCTCACGTTCTTGCGGTTCATGCTGGCGACGTCGAGCGTCGTCGGGCTTCTGCGCCTCATGCGGATGCTCGGGGCCGGGATAGACGCGCAGATTGCCGAACTGCACGCGGCCGAGCGGCCCGCGCGGCAGCATGCGCTCGACCGCCTTCTCGACGATGCGCTCGGGGAAGCGGCCGTCCATGATCTGCTTGGCCGTGCGCTCCTTGATGCCGCCGATAAAGCCGGTGTGGTGGTAGTAGACTTTCTGGTCGCGCTTGCGGCCGGTGAACACCACCTTGGCGGCGTTGATGACGATGACGTTGTCGCCGTCGTCGACGTGCGGGGTGTAGCTCGGCTTGTGCTTGCCGCGCAGCCGCATGGCCACGATCGTGGCGAGACGGCCGACGACGAGCCCGGTGGCGTCGATGAGCAGCCATTTCTTCTCGATGTCGGCGGCTTTGGCCGAATAAGTCTTCATGACGGGTCCTTGGAAATCTGGGCGCTTGCAGGCGCGCCGAAGTGGCGGTTCTCTAGCCGAGCATGCGGGCCCGGTCAATGCGCGTTGGTCGATGTTTGTTGAGAAATTCAATGACTTATACGAATGGTATTTTGATACCCTTGCCTAATTACCCGTTATTGGGGATCGAATAGGTCGAGGTGACATGGGCGACCGGCTCAGCCGAGCCTTCGGAATAGATCATCACCTCGCCGACCGCCAGGCGCTTGCCGACTTTCATCAGTTTCGCGTCGGCGATCAGGTCGGCCTGGCCGGGCTTGCGCAGGAAGTTGATGGTCAGATTGGTGGTGACCGCCAGCGGCTGGCGCCCGACGGCCGAGAACACCGCCACATACATGGCGAAGTCGGCAAGCTCCATCATGGTGGGGCCGGAGATGGTGCCACCGGGACGCAGGTGATCTTCATGGAATTCCCGGCGCACGCGGATATCGCCGTAGTCCACGCGCTCGATGCTCAAGCCGCAGCCGGGATAGAAAGCCTGCGGGAACACCTCGTGCAGCAATTCGCCGATTTGTTCGATATTCAAAGCCGGTGCCGGCATCAGCGCCTCCTTGCCGGCCTGGAACCGACGTTCCGTCATAGACGGGCGCGGCGCGGGCGTCAACTGGCGTGGCGGGGCCGCTTGGGGTTAAGTATCGGGCAGGATTAAAGGATTGGGACAGGCCCATGAACGTGCAGACCGCCGGCCCCGTGCTGCTGCGCGAGCGCGACAAGGACGTCGCCGTCCTGGTGCTCAACCGGCCGGCCGCGCGCAACAGCCTGTCGGAAGCTTTGCTCGCCGCGCTGTCGGCCGCCTTCGCCGAGATCGCCGCCGACAAGTCGGTGCGCGCGGTGGTGCTGGCGGCCAACGGTCCCGGCTTCTGCGCCGGCCACGATCTGAAGGAGCTGACCGCGCGGCGCAGCGACGCCGACCGCGGCCGCGCCTATTTCAGCAAGATCATGACGACCTGCAGCGCGATGATGCAGCAGATCGTCAACCTGCCGCAGCCGGTGATCGCCGCCGTGCAGGGCGTCGCAAGCGCCGCCGGCTGCCAACTGGTCGCGAGCTGCGATCTGGCGCTCGCCTCGCCGTCCGCCAAATTCGCCACGCCCGGCGTCGACATCGGTCTGTTCTGCTCGACCCCGATGGTGGCGCTCTCGCGCAATGTGGCGCGCAAAGCCGCGATGGAAATGCTGCTCACCGGCGACATGGTGTCGGCTGAAGATGCCGCGCGCATCGGGCTGATCAATCGCGTGGTCGCGGCCGGCGCCGAGCGCAAGGAGGCGATCGCGCTGGCGCAGCTGATTGCCAGCAAATCGTCGCACACGGTCAAGATCGGCAAGGAAGGCATTCTACCGGCAGGCCGAGATGGGCCTGGCCGAGGCTTACGCTTACGTCATCGCAAGTCATGGTCGAGAACCTGTTGTCGGCGACGCCGAGGAAGGCATCTGCGCCTTCATCGACAAGCGCGACCCGACCTGGGAAGACCGCTGATCAAGTCCATGAACAACTCCTCCCGTGTGTTCACGCCGGCCGCGCAGAAGGCTCAGAGCGAGCGCGGCTCCGCCAAGGCCTATGAGCGGCGCATCGCGGAAGGCTTTCCGGACAAGGTGACGCCGGAGCTCGCCACCTTCATCGCCGAGCAGGACACCGTCTATCTTGCGACCGCCACCGCCGACGGCGCGCCCTATATCCAGCACCGCGGCGGGCCCAAGGGTTTCATCAAGGTCATCGACGACAAGACGCTTGGCTTTGCCGACTATCGCGGCAACCGGCAATACATCACGCTCGCCAATCTTAACGAGAACGACCGCGCTTTTCTCTTCCTGCTCGACCCCGCGCGCAAGCAGCGCATCAAGCTGTGGGGCCGCGCCCGCGTGGTGGAGAACGATCCGGCCTTGGTCGAAAAACTGTTCGACAAGGACTACAAGGCCAAGCCCGAGCGCGCCATCCTGTTCACCATCGAAGCCTGGGACGTGAACTGTTCCTCGCACATCGTCGCGCGCTTTACCGAGGCCGAGCTCGAAGAGGCTTTCGCCGACGGTGCAGGCCAAGATCGCCGCGCTCGAAGCCGAGAATGCGCGGCTGCGCGCGCTGCTCGCGCAAGCCGTCGGAATCCGCGCAATGAACCACGACCAATATCCCGACAGCTACATCCGCGGCATCCTCAACACCGTGAAGACCATCGCCATGGTCGGCTTCTCGCCGAAAGAAAACCGGCCGAGCTTTTTCGTATTCAAATATCTGAGCGAGCGCGGCTACCGCGTGATCCCGGTCAATCCCGGCCAGGCCGGCAAGGAAGTGCTCGGGCAGAAGATCTACGCCAAGCTCGCCGACATTCCCGAGCCGATCGACATGGTCGACATCTTCCGCGGCTCCGAGCATGCGCTGCCGATCGTGCAGGAGGCGCTCACGCTCAAGCCGAAGCCGCAGGTGATCTGGATGCAGCTCACCGTGCGCAACGACGAGGCGGCCAAGCTCGCCGAAGACGCCGGCCTGAAAGTGGTGATGAACCGCTGCCCGAAGATCGAATATGGCCGGCTGTCGTCGGAGATTTCCTGGATCGGCGTCAATTCGCGCACGCTGTCCTCCAAGCGCGCGCAGACGCTGGGCAAAGGCGTGCAGCGCATGAGCCTCGGCCAAGCCACGTCAGACAAAGAAGAAAACAAAGGCTGAGCAATCGCATCTTGGCGGAATGATTTTCCACCGCACGCATTTTCACGAGCCGCAACGCGCTTTGCCATTCTGTCGCCTTGACGCCGCGCCCGGCGGCCCCGATAAATCACCTCTCTCAGCACGGGGATAGGATCATGGCCGACGCAGAACGCATTCCGGGCTTTTCGACGCTGTCGATTCATGCCGGCGCCAAGCCCGATCCGACCACCGGCGCGCGCATCACGCCGATCTATCAGACCGCGTCCTATGTGTTCGACGACGTCGATCACGCCGCCGCTTTGTTCGGCCTGCAGACCTTCGGCAACATCTATACCCGCATCGGCAACCCGACCTGCGCGGTGCTGGAAGAGCGCGTCGCGGCGCTGGAAGGCGGCACCGCGGGCCTGGCGGTCGCCTCCGGCCACGCCGCGCAAGTCATCGTCATGCACGCGCTGATGACGCCGGGCGACGAATTGGTCGCCTCCAAGAAGCTCTATGGCGGCTCGATCAACCAGTTCAACCATTCCTACAAGAATTTCGGCTGGAACGTGGTCTGGGCCGATCCCGACGACATCGCGCACGTTCGAAAAGGCGGTGACGCCGAAGACCAAGGCGATCTTCATCGAGTCGATCGCCAATCCGGGCGGCGTCATCACCGACATCGAGGCGGTCGCCGACGATCGCGCGCAAGGCCGGCGTGCCGCTCATCGTCGACAACACGCTGGCGACGCCCTATCTGTGCAAGCCGTTCGACTACGGCGCCGACGTCATCGTGCATTCGCTCACCAAGTTCCTCGGCGGCCACGGCAACTCGATCGGCGGCATGATCGTCGACGGCGGCTCGTTCAACTGGTCGCGCGACAAGAAATATCCGATGCTGTGCGAGCCGCGGCCGGAATATTCCGGCATCGTGCTGCACGAGACCTTCGGCAATTTCGCCTTCGCGATCTGCCTGCCGCGTGCTCGGCCTGCGCGACCTCGGGCCGGCGATGTCGCCGTTCAACGCCTTCCTCATTCTGACCGGCATCGAGACGCTGCCGCTGCGCATGCAGCGCCATTGCGACAACGCGCTGGCCGTCGCGGAGTGGCTCGTCGAAGCGGCCGGAGGTGGCCTGGGTCAGCTATCCGGGTCTCGCCAACGACAAATATCACGCGCTCGCCAAGAAATACGTGCCGAAAGGCTGCGGCGCGGTGTTCACCTTCGGCCTCAAGGGCGGCTACGACGCCGGCGTCAAGCTCGTCTCCAACGTCAAGCTGTTCTCGCATCTGGCCAACATCGGCGACACCCGCTCGCTCATCATCCATCCCGCCTCCACCACGCACAAGCAATTGTCCGACGCGCAGAAGGTGCAGGCCGGCGCCGGGCCCGACGTGGTGCGGCTATCGGTCGGGCTGGAGGATATCGCCGACATCATCGCCGACCTGGAGCAGGGCCTGGCGGCGAAGTGACCGAATAATTGCCGTCACTTCTTCAGCGTGCGCGCAACGTAGTCGCGGATGTAGGCGAGCGTCGCCGGCGCGCACCAGATATCGGTCGCGGCCTTATCGGACGCCTGGCCGCTGCGCGCATAATGCTCGGCCACCGGCTGGCGGATCTGCGCCTTGGTCTGCGCGAAGGCCGCCGGCGACAGCGCGCCGAGTTCCTGCGCGACGGCGGACGCGTCCTCCAGCAGTTCGCCCGGCTCGGCGATCTCGTCGATCCAGCCGCGCGTCAATGCGGCGTCGGGCTCATAGGTCGCGCCGCTGTAGGTCACCTCCGCCAGATAACGCGCCGGCACGGCGGCGCGCACGATCTCGAAGGCGAGCGCGGGAAACGGCACGCCGACCAGCAATTCGGTGACGCCGATGCGCCCGCCGGCGCGCGCCATGATGCGCCGGTCGGCGCAAGCCGCCAGCACGCAGCCGCCGGCAATGGCGTGACCGTTGATCGCGGCGACCACCGGCTTGGGATGAAAAAACACGCTCTCATAGAGCTTGTGCAAGGACGGCAGGAATTTGCGGATATAGTCGGCGCCGCCTTCGCTCAAGCGGATGAGATCGACGCCGGCCGAGAAGACCTTGCCCTGCCCGGTCAGCACCACCGCCTTGGCATCGGCGCCGCGCAATTCGTCGAAGCGCGCGGCCAGCGCCTCGCAGAATTCGGTGTCGAGCGCATTGACCTTGCCGTGGCGCAGCGTCACCAGCGCGACGCCGTCGTCGATTTTGATGTCGATCATGGACTTGCCTCCGTGCCGTGCGCGGCGCCGGCAAGCCGGCGCGATGCGCACAGCCGCTCGGCATGAACCACCGCGACGGTGAAGACCAGGATCGCCAGCCATCTGGTGCGCCGAGCGCGAGCGGGATCGGCGCCTGCTCGAGCAGCGTGACGATGCCGAGCACGATTTGCAGCGTCACCGCGCCGGCCAGAATGAGCGCGCCGCCGCTCTCGCGCCGCGTGCGCCAGGCGTCGTTGGCGTGCAGCATGACGGCGAGCCAGACGACATAAGCCAGCATGCGGTGATCGAACTGAACGGTGAGCGTGTTCTCGAACAGATTGCGCCAGGCCGGATGCAGGAACCACAGATGCGCCGGATCGGGAACGAATGCGCCGTCGATCAGCGGCCAGGTATTGTAGACCAGACCGGCATCGAGTCCGGCGACCAGCGCGCCGAGATAGATCTGCACCAGCATCAGAACGGCGACGACAAGCGCGCCGATGCGCAGCCGCGCCGGCGCCTCGCTTGGCCGCTGCGGCGCGATCTGCTGCGCGCTCCACAGCACGGCGGCGTAGATCGCGGTCGCGAGCGTGAGATGAAACGCGAGCCGGTACTGGCGAGACGCTGACGCGGCCGGAGCCCGCCAGACCCGACGACACCATCCACCAGCCGACCGCCCGAGAAAAGCGCCGGCGCCGAAGATCGTCCACAGCCGCAGGCGCAAGCGCGGCGGCACCGCGCCGCGCCAGAGGAAAACCAGGAACGGCAGCAGGAACACCGCGCCGGTCGAGCGCGCCAGCAGCCGGTGCGCCCATTCCCACCAATAGATCACCTTGAACTCATCGAGGCTCATGCCGCGGTTGAGTTCCTGGTATTGCGGGATCGCCTGGTAGTCCTTGAACTCGGCCTGCCAGGCGGCGTCCGACAGCGGCGGCAGCACGCCGGTGAGCGGCTTCCATTGCGTGATCGACAGGCCGCATCTCGGTGAGCCGGGTCGCCCCGCCCACCACCAGCGTCAGAAATATCATGGCCGCGACGCACAACAGCCACAGCCGCAGCGCGCGCGTGTGATCGGGGATTGACGTTCGATCGATCATGGACTGGGTTGCTTTGCGAGGGGCGCGCGCGGACCATATAGTCAGCCCCGCTGCGCTGCAAATCACGGGACGCCGACGATGACCATGCGCATCCGCAAGCTGATCGGCGCCTTCGCCCTGCTCGCGCTGGTCGCGGTCTGGAGCCTGGTCGCCATGGCGCTGGCGCAGTCGGTCTTGACCGACATCAACGGCTTTGTCGCGGCGATCTATTACGTCGTCGCCGGGCTCGGCTGGGTGCTGCCGGCGATGCTGCTGGTGAAGTGGATGACGCGGCCGACGATCCGGACAAGGCCTAGGCCGCGTTGACTCGGCGGAAGCCGTTCCACAGGGCGGTGGCGGCGCCCGACATCAGCACCTTCAGATAGCGCTGCTGCTGGAACTCGCCGTTGACCGAAATGCGCGGCAGCGCGGTCAGGTGATCGCGGTGCGCCTTGAACAGCACGCCCGGCCGCGTCGTCACCGCGGTCTTGAAGCCGAGCTCGGCGGCGATGCGGAATTCGCGCGGGCCGGCGGAGGTCACGTCGCCGACCGGATAGGACAAATGATTGGGCCGCTTGCCGAGCGCGGCCTCCAGCACGGCCCGGCTCATCTCCATTTCCGCGCGCGCGGCTAACTCGTCCGGCACTTTCTTGAGCATCTTGTGATTGACGGTGTGGGCGCCGATGGTGACCAGCGGATCGGCCGCCAGGTCGACGATCTCCTGCCAATCCATGCACAGGTCGCGGCAGAACGAGGCGATGTCGACGCTGTAGGTCGCGCACAGGTCGCGCACCACCGTGCGCAGTTCGTCCTCGGTCTTCAGGCTGCGCAGATAGCCGTAGATCGCGTCATAGAGTTCGCGCTTTTCGTTGACCGTGCGGCATTCGAAGAACTGCTGCCGGCCGTCGATCAGCAGGCCGACGCGGCTGTTCTGCGCGATCACCGCTTCGAGCGCGATCCACCACAATTCGCCGAGCCGGTCGGGAAAACTGGTCGCGATATAGGCGGCGAACGGCATCTGGTATTTGCGCAGCAGCGGATAGGCCCAGCGCAGCAGATCCTTGTAGCCGTCGTCGAAGGTCAGGCAGACGAAGCGGCGCTTGAACTCGCCGCTGATGAAGCGCCGGTGCATCTCGTCGAGCGAGACCACATCGATGCGCGAGCGCTTGAGCCGGCGCAGCAGGCGTTCCAGGAAGGCCGGCGTGACCTCCAAGAGCCGGTTGGGCTGGAACGCGTCGGAGCGCGGCGGGCGCACGTGGTGCAGCGTCAAAATGGCGCCGACGCCGCCGACCAGCGGCCGCATCAAATGGTGCAGCCCGCTGAAATACAGCGTCTCCAGGCCGCCGCGGATGATGGTTTTCTTCAATTTTGCCACGCTTTGCCCGGCCCCCCGCCAATGCGGCGCCAATATTCCAACCCTTTATTGAGAATTCTTTGCCAACCTATGACCAAGATTAACCAACTTAACGCCGGTCGTCGCCCATGAATGTCCTTGCCCTGCGCCCGCGCCCCGACGCCGACCGGCTTGCGCCGGCCGCCGATGGCCGTATCGCGCAGGTCGAAATCATCGAGGACATGGCCGCCGCCGAGCCGCATTGGCGGGCGCTGGAGGCCGGCCACAGCCTCGCCACGCCCTATCAGCGCTACGACTTCCTCAAGCTCTGGCAGCGCCACCTGGGTACCGCCGCCGGCATAACCCCCTTCATCGTCACCGGCTTTAATGCCACCGGAGCGCCGCTTTTCCTGTGGCCGTTCGGCCGCCGGCAGCTCGCGGGCGCGCGGGTGGTGGAATTTCTCGGCGGCAAGCACGCCAATTTCAAAATGGGCCTGTGGCGGCGCGACGTCGCAGCCTCCATCGAGGCCGACGACCTGCGCGCGGTGCTGGCGCGCCTGGCCGGCCGCGCCGATCTGCTGCGGCTGACCAACCAGCCGCTGACCTGGGCCGGCACCACCAATCCTTTCGCGTTGCTGGCGCATCAGCGTTCGGCCAATTGCGGCTTCAGCGGCGCGCTGATCCCGGACTTCGAGGCGCTGCTGCGCGCGCGCACCAACTCCGCCACCCGCAAGAAAATGCGCAAGAAGGAGCGCGCGCTGGCCGGCTACGGCGCCGTCGATTTCGCGCAGGCGCATGAGCCGGACGATGTGCGCCGCGTGCTCGACGTCTTCTTCAAGCAGAAGAGCGCGCGCATGCGCGCGTTGGGCATCGCCGATGCGTTCGCGCCGCCCGGCGTGCGCCGCTTCATCGAGGCGGCGGCGAGCGAGCGTCTCGCCGGCGCCGCGCCGCTGATCGAGCTCTATGCCTTGTCGGTCGGCGACATCGTGGTGGCAACTTACGGCGGCATTGTCGGCGGCGAGCGCTTCTGCGCCATGTTCAATTCGATCGCCAACGAACGCTATGCGGCGGAAAGCCCGGGCGAGCAATTGCTGGCGAAGCTGGTGCAACGCTGTTGCGAGCGCGGGCTCGACACGTTCGATCTCGGCATCGGCGAGGCTAACTATAAGACCTTGTTCTGCAACGATGCCGAGCCGCTGTTCGACAGCTATCTGCCGCTCGGCGCCGCGGGCCGGCTGCTCGGGTCGGCGTTGGCGGCCGCCGCCGCGGCAAAACGCTCGGTCAAGGGACACCCCGCTTTGTGGTCGTCGGTGCGCGCGATGCGCCGGCTGCGCGCGCGGCTGTTCGCCGCGGTCTGATCGGATTTAGGCCGCCACGGCCTGCGCGCCGCCCGCCAAGACGGCGACCTCGCCGACGCCCGCCATCATCAGTCGCTCGCGCGCGGCGCGCGTTGCCGGATTGGCCGGATCGCTCGTCACCAGCACGGCTTGCGCGGCCAGCGGGCCAAAGCGCTCGACCGCCACGTCGGAGGCGGCCCCGGCGTCGATCACCACGTGATTGTAGCTGCGCACCAGCGCCTCGATCACCGTCGCCAGCATCGGCGAGGCCACGAGCGCGGCGGCATCGTTGCCGACATTGCCGGTCGCGATCAGGTGCACGCGCGAATACTGGTCGCGCGTGATGATGTCGCCGAACGACGCCGTGCCGCGCACCAGTTCGGCAATGCCCGGCGCGTGCGGATCGGTCGAAATCACCGACAGATTGGGCGCGCCGAAGGCGAGATCGACCAGCACGACATTGGCGTGCTTGGCCAGCGTACGGGCCAGCGTGATGGCGGTAAAAGTCGTGCCGACATTGCGCATGGTGCCGACCACGGTGACGCGGCGGCCGGCCTCCCCCGCCTGGCATCAGCCTGCCGGCGATCTGGTCGATCGAGCTCACCGCCATGGGCGCGGCTGTGGGATAGGCGTGCGGCATCGGTTGCATCATCGGCGCCAAAGGCGGCGCGGCCACGCGCGGCATCTGCGGCATCTGCGGCGCCATCGGCAGCGGTGCGTAACCACCGCCGTAGCTCGCCGGCGCATAGCCGTAACGACGGCGCCGGCGCCGCCAGCAGCGCGCCGGTGACCGTGAAGCCCGCCGACAGCATGAAAGCGGCAAAGGCCGCGATCAGCACGGTCGGCATTTTCTTCGGAAAAGACGGCTTGATGGCGGGCGAGGCGCGCGAAATGATGCGCGCCTCCGGCGGCGCGGCATTGATGCTGTCGCGGGCGGAGGCTTCGCGGTATTTCGCCAGATAGGATTCCAGAAGATCGCGCTGGGTCTTGGCCTCGCGCTCGAGCGCGCGCAGCTCGACGTCCTGCTCGTTGGACTGCGAGGCGAGTTTCTTGACCTGGTCGAGGCTCGCGGTCAGCGTCTGCAGGCGGTCGCCGGCGACCTTGGCGTCGTTGTCGAGCTGGCGCGCCAGCCGCTCGCCTTCCACCCGGATCGCGCCGTCGACCTCGGCAATCTGCGCCTTGAGTTCCTTGATGCGCGGATGCTGGTCAAGCAGCGTGGTCGATTGCTCGGCCAGCTGGTTGCGCAACGCGATACGCTGCTCGATCAGGCGCCGCATCGTGTCGGAATTGGCGTTGTCGGAGGAATCGATCGACTTGCCGGAGCGGATGAGATCGCGCAACTGGCGCGCCCTCGCCTCCAGATCCGCCTTCTGTCCGCGCGCCGCGGCGATCTGCGAGTTGATTTCGGTGAGCTGCTGGTTCGGCAGCGAGGTGTTGTTGGAGCCGACGAACAGATTGGTCCTGGAGCGATATTGCTCGACCTTGGCTTCGGCCTCGGCCACTTTCGTGCGCATCTTGTCGATCTCGACGGCCAGCCAAGTGCCGGCGGCGCGGGTCTGGTCCTGCTTGGCCGTCTGCTGCATCTCGAGATAGGTCGCGGCGATGCGGTTGGCCACGCGCGCGGCGAGATCGGGACTGGCCGAGGAGAAGTCGACGGCGATGACGCGCGACTTCTCGACCGCCGAAACATTGAGCCGGTCGTAATAAGATTCCAGCGCGCGCTCTTCCTGCGACATGGTGCTGCGGTCGCGGCCGACGCCGAACAGGCTGAGCACGCCTTGCAGGGCCGAGCCGGAATCGAATTCCGGATTGGCGGTCAGGTTCTCCGCCTGGATGACCTTGCGCGCCAGATCGCGCGACAGCACGAGCTGGATCTGGCTGGTCACCGCTTCGGGATCGATGGTGGTGCGCTCGCCCTGGTTCTTGTCGGCTTCGGCGCGCAGAAAGACGTTCTCGCGCACCTCCAAGAGCAGGCGCGATTCGGAGCTGTAACGCGGGGTGATGGCGTTGACGACGACGAAAGCACCGGCGGCGGCGACCAAGGTAAAGCCCAGGATCCTCGCCTTCTTCTGCCACAAGGCGCGGCCTAACCCGCGCAAATCGGCTTCGCCGTCGGGGGTGGCGGCCACCATGGCGGGAGCCGGCACGGCGGCGGCTTGCGACTTTTTACGAAAGAACATCTCAACTCCAAACGCGGACTCTGTGGCGCCAGCGTGATGACAAACTATTATGGTTGCTACCGCGTTAATCCGCCGACGGTATTCGCGCGCCGGTCAGGTTTTGTTAACCATCCGCCCGCCTAATCCCCTTTGCATGTCCCGCGGCCCGGGCCGGATTGGTTTCGCCGATGGCGCCCTTGAACATCCTGCACGTCCTTCGTGCGCCGGTCGGCGGCCTGTTCCGCCACGTGCTCGACGTGAGCCGCGAGCAGGTCGCGCGCGGCCACCGCGTCGGCATGATTGCCGACAGCCGCACCGGCGGCGCGCACGCCGAAAGGGTCCTGCGCGAACTCGAACCCTCGCTTGCGCTCGGCCTCAGCCGCGTCGCCATGCATCGCCAGCCCAGCCCGAGCGACGTCATCGCGCTCGGCCATGTCATGGCCCGCATCGCACAGACCAAAGCCGACGTCGTGCATGGCCATGGCGCCAAAGGCGGCGCCTTTTCCCGCCTCGCCTTCAATACAAGCCGCGCCGTGCGGGTCTATACGCCGCATGGCGGCAGCCTGCTGTTCGGCAACGACACCTTGGCCGGAAAGATCTATCTGACCACCGAGCGCCTGCTGATGCCACGCGGCGATCTCTATCTGTTCGAGAGCGCCTTCAGTGCCGAGGCGTTTAACCGCAAGATCGGCCGGCCGCGCGGCCTTGTCCGCATCGTCCACAACGGCGTGACGCGCGCCGAATTCGAGCCGATCACGCCTGCGCCCGACGCCACCGATCTGATCTTCATGGGCGAGTTGCGCGAATTGAAGGGCGTCGACCTGCTGATCGACGCGATCGCTTTGCTGCGCAGCGAGGGCCGCAACGTGACCGCGACGCTGGTCGGCGCCGGCCCCGACGAAGCCATGTTCCACGCCCAAGTCGAGCGTCTGAAACTCGCCGACCGCATCCGGTTCCGGCCCGCCATGCCGGCGCGCCAGGCGCAGGCGCTCGGCCGCGTGATGGTGATGCCGTCGCGCATGGAATCGCTGCCCTACGTCGTCTTGGAGACCGCGGCAGCCGCAATCCCGCTGATCGCGACCCGGGTGGGCGGCATTCCGGAAATTTACGGACCCCAGGCGGAGGCGTTGGTTGCGCCCAACGACGCGCCGGCGCTTGCCCGCGCCATCGCCAAAACCCTCGACAACGCCGAGGCGGCGGCGGCGGCGGCGCGCCAGTTGCGCGAGCGCGTGGCCGCCTCATTTACCGTCGAGGCCATGGTCGACGGCGTGCTCGCCGGCTATGACGCCGCGCTCGAAAGGTTACGCCAGGCCGGCCGCCGTTAAGACATTTTTGCGCATCCCGCTAAGCCTTTTTTGAGGGTTTTTCCTTAAGAATTTCCGGGAATTAGATGAATTCCGGCCACCGCTTTCGGTGGCGGGACGATGTGTGGCGTCAGTGATGAGTGATACCGACCTGCATCCCCCGCTTACGGCATCGAGCCCCGCCGCCGTGCGCGAACGTGTGCGCGCGCTGCCGCGCGAGGCCGCCGACAAGCCCGCCTCGCTCTCTGCCGAAGCGCTCGCGGTTGCCGCCAAGCCGTCGGCGGCGCCGATCTCGCCGATCGTGCTCGCCGGCTTCGTGCGCATGGGCGAATTCGCGCTGATCGTGGTCATCGGCCTTGCGGTCTATGCCGCCTATCTCGCGCGTCTCGACGCGACGATCTGGCGCTACCTGATCGCGACCTTCAGCGTCGCGCTGCTGTCGATGTTGGCCTTCCAGACCGCCGACATCTATCAGGTGCAGGCCTTCCGCGGCCACGAAAAGCAATACATGCGGCTCGCTTCGGCCTGGTCGCTGGTTTTCCTCATCGTCATCGGCGCCTCCTTCTTCGCCAAGGCCGGCGAAATGTTCTCGCGCGTCTGGCTCGGCACTTTCTACGTCAGCGGCATGGTGGGGCTCATCGTGTCGCGCCGGCTGGTTTTCCTGGCGGTGCGCAAGTGGACGCAGGAAGGCCGCCTCACCCGCCGCACGGTGATCGTCGGCGGCGGCGAGCCCGGCGCGCAAGTCATCGAAGAGCTGCGGCGGCAGAAGGACACCGGGGTCGAGATCATCGGGCTGTTCGACGACCGCGGCGACGAGCGCGCCGGCGCCGAATGCGCCGGCGAGCGCAAGCTCGGCACCGTCGACGACCTGGTGGAATTCGGGCGGCGCACGCGCGTCGATCTGGTGATCTTCTCGCTGCCGATCTCGGCGGAAGGCCGCATCCTGCAGATGCTGAAGAAATTGTGGGTGCTGCCGGTCGACATCCGGCTCGCCGCCCACGCCAACAAGCTGCAATTCCGTCCGCGCTCCTACTCCTACATCGGCAAGGTGCCGGTGCTCGACGTCGCCGACCGGCCGATCGCCGATTGGGACGTGGTGATGAAATGGCTGTTCGACAAAATCGTCGGCGGCCTCATTCTGCTTTGCGCTTTGCCGCTGATGGCGCTGATCGCGCTCGCCATCAAGCTCGACAGCCGCGGGCCCGTGCTGTTCAAGCAGAAGCGCTACGGCTTCAACAACGACCTGATCGAAGTCTACAAATTCCGTTCGATGTACACCGACATGGCCGACGCCAACGCCAACACGCTCGTCACCAAGGACGATGCGCGCGTCACCCGCGTCGGGCGCATCATCCGCAAGGCGAGCCTGGACGAGCTGCCGCAACTCTTCAACGTGGTGGTCAAAGGCAACCTGTCGCTGGTCGGCCCGCGTCCGCATGCGGTCAATGCCAAGGCCGAGGCGCGCCTCTATGACGAAGCGGTCGACGGCTATTTCGCCCGCCACCGGGTCAAGCCCGGCATCACCGGCTGGGCGCAGATCAACGGCTGGCGCGGCGAAACCGACACGCACGAGAAAATCCAGCAGCGCGTCGAGCACGATCTTTATTACATCGAGAATTGGTCGCTGCTGTTCGACCTCTACATCGTGGCGCACACGCCGTTCGCGCTGCTCAAATCCGAGAACGCCTATTGATCACCGCCCGCGATATGGCGATCGCGCAGGCCGCACCGGCGCTGGCGTCGCCGCCGTTCGAAGCGGCGCGTTGTTATGGCAACGCCGCGACAGTTGCGCCGCTGCGCGAGCGCATCTTGCTCGTCGTGCTCTACGTCACGGTGCTGACAAGCTCGGTCGCCTTCATCGAGCCCTCGCCGCATGACGGGCTGATTCTCCTGCTGGCCGTTACCGGCGCCGTCGCCGGCCTGCATTTCGACCGCAAGATCGTGACGCTGTTTGTCCTGCTGCTGATCTTTAACGTCGGCGGGCTGCTTGCGTTGCTCAATGTCGCCGGCCAGGAGAAGACGGTTCAATATGCCGCCACGTCGATCTATCTGGCGATCGCCGCGCTGTTGTGGGCCTGCCTGCTCGGCGAGAACACCGTCGCGCGCATGGCGAGCCTGCGCTCGGCCTATATCCTCACCGCCGTGATCGCCGCGATCGTCGGCATGATCGGTTATTTCCACGCCTTTCCCGGCGCCGAGGACTTGTTGGCGCCCGGCGACCGCGCGCGCGGCCTGTTCAAGGATCCCAACGTCTACGCGCCGTTCCTGATCTGGCCGACGCTGGTTCTGCTGCAACGCATGTTGACGGATCGCATCAAGCTCACCGATCTGGCCGCCGCCGGCACGATCATGCTCGCGCTGCTGCTCGCCTTTTCACGCGGCGCCTGGTTTCATTTCGGTCTGTCCGGCGTGGTCATGATCGGCCTCGCCTTCCTGACCGCGCCGACGCCGGCCAAGCGCATGCGTATTTTCACCTTGAGCGCGATCGCCGTTGTCATGCTGACGGTGGTTGTGGTGATCCTGCTGAGTTTGCCGGCGATCCACGCCATGTTCGAGGAGCGCGCGCATCTCGTGCAATCCTACGACGTCGGCCAAGGCGGCCGCTTCCGCCTGCAGGAATTGGCGCTGGCCGCCGTGCTCAAATTTCCCAACGGCATGGGCCCGTTCGAATTCGCCCGCACGCACGAAAATCAGCAGCACAATGTCTATCTGCAGGCCTTCCTGGTCTATGGCTGGACCGGCGCCATGGCCTATATCGTCTTGCTGGTGTCAACCGTGTCGGTCGGATTGCGCGCGGCCTTCGTGCGCACGCTTTGGCAGCCTTACCTCATCGCCGCGCTGGCGACATTCGTCGGTGAAATCGCGGAAGGGTTCGTGATCGACACCGACCATTGGCGTCACTTTTTTCTGCTGCTCGGGATCATCTGGGGATTGACGGCGGCGACCGATCGCCACGTCCGCGCAATTCGCCTTGCCGCAGCCGGCGCGCGCCGGTAATTCAGGCGCCTCTGAGCGAATGCCGTTGCCCGCGTCCGCTGCCCGGGCTGGTGTCGGCGCGGCTTCGCCATCGCACGATCAGACGGCTGTACCAGGCATCCGGCAGCAACTGCGCAAGGACATAGGCCGCAAGGCCTTTCCATAGTGCAATGCGGCCGCTGCCGTCCGCACTTGCCGCCCACAGCCGCAGCATCGCCATCGGACGATAACTATCGGCGTGCTTGCCGCGGATCGAACGCCATAATTTTGCGTGCAGGCGATTGGAGTTCACGCCCGAAGTCCGGCTCAGCCACATCGCGTCCGGCCTGATGTGATAGACGTAGAGCGGCTTGGCCACTTCGATGCCGCGAAAACCGGCTTCCACCAGCCGCAAACTGAAATCCCAATCCTCATAGCCCTCGCGCATGCTCTCGTCATAGCCGCCGATGGCGACACAGCAGCGCTTGCGCAGCACCAGACCGACCGACAGCGTATTGGTGAACAGCAAATCGAAGCGGTTGAAATAACGCCGCGCAATGCCGGCCGCCGCGCCGACCAGCCGCATATGCGTGACGACCATGCCGATTTCGGCAGGAGCCGCGCGCAGCAGCGGAACGGTGTCGGCAAGAAGGCTCGGCTCGATCGTATCGTCGCAATCGAGCATGAACAGGATGTCGGCGCGCGCCGCGCGGATGCCGGCGTTGCGCGCGGCGGCCGGACCCCGATTGGCCTGATGCAGCACGCAAGCGCGGCCCGCGAGCGCGGCGAGCTTGCGCGCCGTTTCCTCGTCGTCGGAACCGTCATCGACGATGACGATCTCGAAATCCTGGAACGTCTGCCGCGCCAGCGAGGCCATCAAGCTGTCGAGAAAGCGCCCGCCGTTGTAGCACGGCACAATGACGCTGACCGCCGGACGCCCCTGCGGGCCCGGCGTAAGCGCATCCCGCGCCTCCGACTTCTTGCCAGCCGATACCATGCGGATCGTTATGCCATTCTTTTGGACGTTTCATTCTATCGGCTGCCGGCAAAATATTTTCTTAATTAATTTCAGTCGGCCGGGTTCGTATTGTCGCAGGCGGCGTGAGAATTCGTTCACCATGATCATTAAGTGAATAAAGCGCACTGGCGGCTAGTTTCACCGCCATGACGTCGCAAGACACTGTCATCGCCGTGAAGTCGGCGCTGCGGCTTCCCGCCCGGCTGTTTGCCGGCGTGCTGTCGCTGCCCTATCTCCTGCTGCGCTCGTCCACCGCCGGCGCGGCCGTGGCCGCCGGCCTGGTGCAGACCTTCGTTTTCGCGCGCGTGCTTAGCCCCTGAGACCTTTTCGATTTTCATCCTGGTCGGAACCTTCGGCGTGTCGCTGTGGCTGTTCGATCTCGGCGCCGCCAAGATCCTGTTCGTGCGGCAGCGCGCGCGTCACCTTGCGCAGCGCAAAGATGGGCCGGAGCCGGCGCAAGCGAGCGCGGTGGTTGCGCTGTACGCGCTGATGGTTCTGGCGGGCACGCTGCTCTGTTTTGCGGCGATGGCGGCACGGCCGGCCGTGACGCCATGGCAGGCGATGGAGTTCGCGTTGTTCTTCAGTTTTTGCGCGCTCAATCTCGTTTGGTTTCCCTTGCGCAATGTCAGCAACGCGGTCGATGAGTTTCTCTATTTCGAGACGCTCGAGGCGGTCCGCCGCGCCGGCCACATCGGCGCCATGCTGGCGCTGCTGATCGGCCTGCCGCTTCCCGCATTCCTGCTGCTCGGCAACCTGCTTTGGTTCGCCGTATTGGCGGCTTGCATCGCCCGCCTGCTGCGCAAGGGCGCGCTGGCGCCGGCGCTCGGGCGCTTGTGGAGTTCGTTGACGGGGTTCTGGCGCGCCAACCGGGCGGAACTTTTGCGCAGCGGCAACTACGCCGTCGGCGAGCTCGCCATCTATAATTTTCCCTATCTCGTGGTGCCGATCGTCTTCGGCCTCGGCGCGCCGACCATCATTCTCGACACCGTGTTCAAGGTCTTTCGCGGCGCCACTTTGATCTATGCCGCCGGCCTCGATCCGCTGGTTCCGCGCCAGACCCGCGCCTTCGCCGAGCACGATGCCGCCAGCCTGAAGAAGGCGACGTTGACCGCCGCCATCCTGTGCGCCATCCCGACGATTATTTTGTGCGGCGTCCTGCTGTTTGCCGGCGACCGGCTGTTTGCGCTGCTACTTGGGCACGCCGCGACCGTGCCGCGCGAGGCCGTGCCGATCCTGGTGGTGCTGCTGCTGGCAAATCTGGCGCAGAACGTCGCCAGCAGCCTGCTTTTGCACACCGGATTTTTCCGCGAAATCGCGCGGGTCGCGAGCGTGCTGATGGTTCTGATGGCGGCGATGACGGCGGTGGCGGTTCTCGCCCATTTCGATATCGTCGGCTTCATCGCCGGCTATGCGGCGGTTTACGTTGCCGGCGCCGCGCTTTACGTCGCCATTGTGCTGCGCCGGCCGTTCCGGCTCGCCGCGGCGCCCAAGGTTGCGCCGCGCTAGCCGCATCCCTATAGTCCGCGCCGTTCCGGTCGGGGCGTGGCGCAGCCCGGTTAGCGCACTTGTCTGGGAGACAAGGGGTCGCTGGTTCAAATCCAGTCGCCCCGACCAATACTTAGCCCAGAAACGAAACCTCAAAAAAAACAGCTAGGGTAACGCATAGGGGAACCACTATGGGCGAACCTTTGGTCGACCGCCGGACCCTGATCACTGCTGCCCTCGTCTTGCCAATACTCGCGCCGGCACATGCCCTCGCCGCCCCCATGAGTCGCATCAGCGCCTATGCCTTCACCTTCAAGGGCCTCGATGGCGAGGAGATTTCGCTAGCGTCCTACGCCGGCCGACCGATGCTGATCGTCAACACAGCCTCACAGTGCGGTTACACCCCTCAGTACGCGGGCCTCCAAGAACTGTGGGTCCGTTTTCGCGACAGGGGTCTCCTTGTGCTCGGTGTGCCATCAAACGATTTTGGCGGCCAAGAGCCGGGCGGGGCAAAAGAAATCCATGCCACGGCCGGGCGTGATTACCACGTCACCTTTCCGCTCACGGAGAAGGTTGCCGTAAAGGGGCCAAACGCACATCCATTCTATCGCTGGGCTGCTAGCGAGCGGCCGCTCGAGGCACCGCGCTGGAATTTTCACAAATACCTCATCGCTCGAAACGGCCATCTCAAAAGCAGCTTCGTTTCCGCAGTCGAACCAACTGAGCCTAAGGTTATCGCGGCGATCGAGACGGAGCTCGCGACGAAATAGCGATGTAAGTTATAGCGATAGTGTCGGATGACTCCCCCACCGATTACGCCGCAAAATTCAGAAGCTCCGCCCGGCGCTTCCTATCACGGCTGAGTTTTCAAAAAAGCTCGGCTGGGACCACAAAGATGTTTGGTACAGCGCGCAGAAAGAACATTCGCTAGGCTGGCTTTCAGAATACAATGGGCCTGGATTTTATGGACGAAAGACTGCGGTCCGCCGATCGGCCGAATTTTCTTATAACCACATAGCCTGTCCACCAATGATATTGTGGCTAGTGGAAGCAGCCGGCGTCCAAAAGTCCCTTGTCGTTCGCGCGAAGAAAACGGCGCTCAAAGACTGTTCAAGCTTACCAGCGATGAGCGCGGCAATTCGAACAACGATACCGTGGGAAATTGCCGAGCTTGCCCTCAGGACATAAAATCGGGCCTTCGAAAGATTGCCTCCGATAAACGTCGTTCTCGGAAGTAAAGAAGTAGAAGAGCGGTTGTGCTTTGGCATCAGCTGATAGCCTCTGACCTTGTAAATGTCCGGCGTTGATGAAATCATCCTTGCCAGCAAAAAAGTCCGTAAATCGGAACCATTCGTCGGGGGGTACCAATGATCGCCACAACCGTTCGGCTCAGCGCCAGGGCTTCTTACCGTTATCGCACATACGACAGCACTGACGGAGAATTGGGACGCAGCGCCCTACGCATGTCTACGCTTTGGGCTGCCGTGTTTGCCGCCACCCTCGCGGGCGTGCTCGGCCTTTCGCCCGCCTCTGCGTGGGCGCAAGAAAAGGTTATCATCACGTCGAGTAGCGCCTACACGCAGATGCCGAACCGTGTCGGCGTCGAAAAGGGCTTTTTCAAGCAGCAAGGACTGGACCCGGAATTCAAGATCGTCCCGAGCGGCAATGACGTCATTCAGGCGCTTGCCGGCGGCTCGGCCGATTTTGGCGACGCCTCGCACGGGCTTTTTCTCGCGGCCGTCTCCAACAAGCTGCCGATCGTCGCCATAGGCCTGCACTCCTGGGGAAACGTCGGAAAGTTGGTCGCCTCGAAGGCCAATGAGAACCTGAGCAGTCTCGCCGACTTCAAGGGCAAGCGCATCGGCGCACAGGCCGGCACCGGCGCCTACATCGTGCTGATGCTGGCAATCGACCGCGCCGGCTTGAAGGAGAGCGACTTCCAGATCTCGAACGTCCGCGTCAGTGACATGCCGGCCGCCATGCAGGTCGGTCGTTTCGACGCCGTCATGGCATGGGAGCCGCAAGCCTCCCGCATCAGCCAAGCCGGGCTCGGCAAGGAAGTCATCAGCTCGCGGAAGTTCGAGGAACTCGCCAACACGACCTATCCGTTCCTGGTGCTAACCACAGAGAAGATGGTGCGCGAGAAGCCGGAGGTCGTACAGAAATACATGAATGGATTCGCTAAGGCGCAGCAGTTCATGTTCAAAAATGAAAAAGAGACCGAAGAGATCTATCGCAACAGCCTGCCGCCGCAGATCGGCAAGCCGATGACGGAAGCGGAGCTCCATTTCCAGGTCTACAGCTCGTCGCGCTACGACCACCTGGTACTCAACGATCGCGACCTGGGTGACCTGCGCCAGTTTACCGAATTCATGCTTCGCAAGAAGATGCTGAATTCGAAGCCCGACCTCGACAAGTCGGTCAATCTGACCTTCGCACGCAAGGCGGCCGCTTCATTAGGGAAATGACCTCCGCGGAACAGTGAGGTCAAGTGACCAACATCAACGCGAATCCAACGCGAGATGTGCCGTCTCCCGCCCCAGCGGCGGGCCACAGCTTTGTCGGTTTTGCACGCAGCTTTGCGGCCATTTCGACGCCGATCGTAGTCATTTTGATTGGCTGGGAGCTGCTCGCGCATTTCGGCAATATGCCAGCGTCGCTATTCCCGCCGCTGGAGGCGATTTTCCGCGCACTCATGCGCATGGTCGCCGATGGCAATCTCGCAGCCGACTTGTTTGGCACCTTCCGCCGCTTGTTTGAGAGTGTCTTCATCGGCGCCGCTGCCGGCACCGTCTTCGGCACCATGATGGGCTATTTCAAATGGTGTGAGCGCGCCTTCGTCGTTCCGATGAATTTCTTGCTGGCAATCCCGGGCACCGCGCTGTTTCCACTGTCGATGATCTGGTTCGGGCTGACTGAAACTGCAATCGTTTCGATCCTAATCTATGAAGTTGCGCTCACCGTGACGGTCACGACGTGGACCGGCGTCAAGACGATCGACGTCGCGCTCATCCGCGCAGCGCATGTCTTCGGCGCGCAAGGCTTCTCGATCGTCTGGCGGGTGCTCATTCCCGGCGCTCTGCCTTCTATCATCAGCGGCTACCGCATCGCTTTCTCGCGCGCATGGCGAATCCTGATCATTGCGGAGATGCTGGTGTCGGTGACTTCCGGCCTCGGCTATCGGCTCTATTATGCGCGCGAATTCTTCCAGTACGACCTGGTCTATGCCGGTCTTTTCGTCGTCGGCCTGTCCGGCCTGCTGATCGAGCGAGTCATCATCCGGCCGCTTGAGCTCATCACCGTGAACCGATGGGGCACGGTTCGGGAGCTGAAATGACCGGCGAGCTGCGCATCGACCATCTGTCGAAGGCCTACGAGGCGGGCAAAGGGGCCTTGGCATGGCACAACGTGTTCGACGACGTGACATTCGGCGTGAAAGCCGGCGAGTTCGTCAGCGTCATCGGCCCCTCGGGCTGCGGCAAATCTACGCTGCTCAACATCATCGCCGGGCTCGATCGCGCAACTGGAGGCACTGTTTTTATCGACGAGCGTGCGGTCAGCGGTCCCGGCATGGATCGCAGCATGGTGTTCCAGGAATTCGCGTTGTTTCCATGGCTTAATGTGCGCGACAACATTGTCTTCGGATTGAAATCGCTCGGGCTGTCGGCGGCCGAGCGCAACGCGCGCGCAACGAAATATATGAAGCTGGTCGGCCTCGACCGGTTTTCCAACTACTACCCGAACCGGCTGTCGGGCGGAATGCGCCAGCGTGTTGGCATCGGCCGCGCGCTCGCGGTCGAGCCGGCGGTGCTGCTCATGGACGAGCCGTTCGGTTCGCTCGACGCGCTGACGCGGCGCAACATGCAGGCCACTTTGTCGGACATCTACCTGCGTACGCGCAAGACCGTGCTATTCATCACCCACGACATCGACGAAGCGATCTATCTCTCTGACCGCGTGCTGGTACTGAGCGGCGAGCCCTCGCGGCTCTCGCTCGAACTGCGCATCGACCTGCCGCGCCCTCGCGACCACCGCTCGGTTGCGTTCCAGGAGCACGTCGAGACGCTTCAGCAGGCCATCACCCAGAGCCGTTCCGCCTCTTCGATCAATACGGAATCCAGCCCATGAAGCTCATGCGTTATAACCTGCAAAAGGAGCCGGTGGCGCGCGCCCGGCTCGGCGTGCTGCTGCCGGGCGACAAGGTCGGCGACATGCGCGCGGGCTATGCTCGCCATCTTGACGCCGCGGGTGACGGTCAGGCGCGCGAGGTGGCGGCGCTGCGCATGCCGCCGCACATCGTGCAATTCCTGTCGATCGGCGAGCCGGCGTGGCAGGCCGCGCGCGTCACATATGAGTACCTGAAGACGCTCGATCCCTCGGCCGTCGGCCTCGATGGCGAACCCCTCATCGCGCCGCTCTCCGACTGCCGCCTGCACGCCACCGTCAAACCGAGCAAGGTGATCGCGGTCGGCCGCAACTATGCCGACCATTTGAAGGAAGCCGGGTTGAAGACCGACATGAAAGTTCCGTCGGCGTGGATCAAGGCCAACAACACGATCGTCGGCCCGACCCGCGACATCGTCAAACCGGCTTGCGTGAAGGAGCTCGATTACGAGACCGAGCTCGCGATCGTGATCGGCAAGCGCTGCCGCAACGTGCCGGAGGCGAAGGCCTATGACGTGATTGCCGGCTACACCGTCATGAACGACGTGTCGGCGCGCGACATCGTGCGCATCGAGCGCAAAGAGGGAAACCAGCTGCTCGGCAAGATGTTCGACACGTTTGCGCCGATGGGGCCCTGGCTGGTGACGCGCGACGAGATTCTCGATCCGATGAACCTGCGCGTCATTTCGCGGGTCAACGGCGAGTTGCGCCAGAACGGCAACACCCGCGACATGATCTTCTCGATCCCCAAGCTGATCGCCTACCTTTCGCAGATGACTCTCGAACCGGGCGACCTGATCTCCACCGGTACGCCCGATGGCGTCGCGATGGGACGGAAACCCGATCAGCCGTCTTGGTTTCTCAAGGCCGGTGACATTCTGGAGTCGGAGATCGAGGGCGTCGGCGTGCTACGCAATAAGATCGTGGACGAACCGGCGGCCGGCGGCAGCTGGGCCTGGTGATCAATTCCTTCAACTCCAACACGGATGAACGGCCTTGAAAATTGATTGGCATGCTCATGTGAATGATCCGACCGAAGCGGCGTTGCCGCACTGGAAGGGCCGCTGCCCCATGACGCTCGAGCGCGTGTTCGAAGCGCACGACGACACCGGGCTCGACGTCACCGTGATTAGCAGCACGGTGTCTTATTCGAGCAAGATGACCTCGCCCAAGGACGTGTTGACGGCGATCGAGAGTTCCAACCGCAATCTCGCCTCCTGCCGCGACAAGAGCCCGGACAAGATCGTCGCGATGGCGACTTGTGTGCCTGGTGGCGGCGACGCTCAGTTGCGCGAGCTTGAGCGCGCGGTCAAAGACGACGGCCTGCGCGCCGTCATCATCACGTCGAGCTTCCAAGGCCACTATCCCGACGCCGACGAGGCCAAGCCCTTCTTCAAGCTCGTCACCGATCTGGATATCCCTGTCTTCCTTCATCCCGGCGACGTCGCGCCCGAAACCACGCGCGATTACCGCCTCACCTCGAGCATCGCGCGGCCTGGCGACCTATGCCTTTCAGTCGCTCGCTTGATCGTGCGCGGCATTTTCGAGCAGTTTCCCTCGCTTAAGCTGGTGGCAAGCCATGTCGGCGGCGGTATTTGCGAAGTGATCGGACGGATGGACTTTGCCTATACCATGATCGATGAGCTCTACTTCCTGGGTCCTTATGAGCCGGTTCTGATCAAACACCCTCCGAGCCATTACCTGAAGAAGATGTATTTCGATTCGGCTTGCTACTATGCGCCGGCGGCGCGCATGTGCGTCGAGAGCGTCGGTGCCGACCATGTTCTGCTGGGCACTGATGCGCCGCCTTTGAACGCGATCAAGCGCAAGGGAATCGCCGTACTCGACGAGATCGGCCTTTCCGACGCCGACAAAGCCAAGATTATGGGCGGCAATGCAAAGCGACTGCTGAAGCTTTAAATGTAACGCTATTAAACGCGACGCCCACTCGTACGCTTGCATCAGCGTTACTTCCGATAAATGCCGTTATCGGAACCAAATTCGCGTTCGGTCTAAATCCTATTTCTTGACCGTGCGGCGGATCCCTTCCCGCAGTAAATTGGCGGCTGCGTGGTAGCCTCACCGCTCAAACTCCATAACGATCTCATTCAAAATATCTGCCAAGCCGTGCGTCATCAATATTTCCCCGATCGCTTTTATGAGATGCTCGGAAACGCCTCCACCTTGCGCAGCCGCATCGAGGAGGGCGGCACGATAGGCCCAAGTCGCCACCGACGAGAAAAAGGTGGCGCTCGCCGGTCATCAGCGGTAATGATGAAACTCAATGAACACGAGGATTTTTGTGGCCTGGGGATAACCGGGGAACGCGGAAAAACTTATTCCATCAAGCTGGGGGACAGGGGGTCGTGGGTTCAAATCCCGCCGCCCCGACCATTCCTTAACCTCGAAGTCGGCCACAGCCGCGATCTTTGTCGCGCCAACGGAAGCCCACGATGGGCGAAAAAAAGCGCAGCTTTTACGGTTGGGGATTTGAGGGCAACGCCGTCTCAGCGGACGAACTTGGCTGGTTCGAGCGCAGCTGGTCCGAGCTTTTTCACGTCGATGCTTTCGATCCAACGCCCATGCCGCGTGAGGCGGAGATCACATTGCGCGCGCCGCGGGTCGCGTTACCGGCCGCCTTAAAGTCCTTCTGCACCACCGACAAGTACGATCGTCTGCTTCATAGCTACGGCCGCTCGGTGCACGACCTCGCTCGGATGATCCATCGGCGCGATTTTTCCAATCCGCCCGATGTGGTCGCCTATCCGCGCGATGAGGACGAAATCCGCGCGCTGCTCGACTGGTGTGGCGCCAACGACCTCGCCGCAATTCCTTTCGGTGGTGGCTCCAGCGTCGTTGGCGGCGTCAATCCACCGATCGACGAGCGCTATCGCGCCGCGGTGACGATCGACCTCAAGCACCTCAACCGCGTGCTCGAGGTCGACAAAACATCTCAGTCGGCGCGGATTCAAGGCGGTGTCCTTGGCCCCGACTTGGAGGATCAGCTCAAGCCCACCGGCCTGACGATGCGTTTCTTCCTGCAGGCCTGGGAGTTTTCCTCGCTCGGCGGATGGATCGCCACGCGCGCCGCCGGCCACTACGCGACCGTCTATAGCCAGATCGACGACCACATTGAGAGCCTGCGTGTCGTCACCCCGGCCGGGCTGATTGCGACGCGTCGGCTGCCAACCTCCGGGGCCGGACCTAATCCCGACCGGCTGTTCCTGGGTTCGGAAGGCACACTGGGCATCATCACCGAGGCTTGGGTGCGGCTGCATCGCCGGCCGACGTTTCGATCGTCGACGACGGTGCGCTTCCGCGACTATGAGAAGGCGGTCGCCGCCGTGCGAACGATCAGCCAAGCCGGGCTCTATCCGGCCAACGCACGGCTGATCGATCGTGACGAGGCCAAGTTTACCGAGGCCGGCGATGGCAGCTACGATCTCCTGGTGCTGTCCTTCGAGTCGGCGGATCACCCGCTCGAGCCGTGGATGAACCGGGCGCTGCAAATCTGCGGCGACTATGGCGGCGAATGGGATCGTGATGCATTGGCCGAAAAAGATTCGCAGCGCCGCGGCGCGGCCGGAAACTGGCGCGACAAGTTCCTGCGCGGCCCATATCTTCGCGAGCACGCGATTGCGCGCGGCGTGATGCGCGATACGACGGAAAGCTGCATCACCTGGGACCGCTACATGGAATTCCAGGCTCGGGTCAAGGACGCCACGGTGCGCGCGATCCGCGAGGTGACCGGCCGCCCCGGCTCATGCACGGTGCGCTTCACCCATCTTTATCCGGATGGGCCGGCGCCATATTTCACATGGAACGCATTCGGCGACAAAACCAAGCTGGTTGAGCAATTCTGGGCGATCAAAGCCGCCGCCTCGCAAGCCATGGTCGACGCGGGCGGCACGATCACACACCATCATGCGCTCGGCCGTGACCATCGGACTTGGTACGACCGCGAGCGGCCAGATCTGTTTGCCGACGCGCTCAAGGCGGTCAAGCGGCAGCTCGATCCACACCATGTCTTGAACCCGGGCATCCTCATTGATTGATGACCCTGTCGCCGTCGCGGTCTCGATGACGACGGCACAGGCCGAGAGCGGCGCGGCACGGGTGCTGGAGACTGGGGGTCGTGGGTTCAAACCTCGCAACCCCGGCCGGAAAACCCTGAAAACCGGTGTCTAGGGCGCGCGCGCCGATGATGGTTGGCGCCGTGTTAACGGCGCGCCGAAAACACGTGCGCGCTTGGCGCGCAACGCAATGCTAATCGTTAACGGCGGAAAAACCTTAACGTAAGAAGCCTAGTTTTCTGCGTTCGCAATAATTCAAATTTTGCCCATTTCACGTATCTATTTGCGTTCGAACGGACCCAAGAACGGACCCAAGAACGGGCCTAAGAACGGGCCTAAGAGCCGACCACGAATACCCGCGGAGTGCGATTTGAAAATCAGCGCCTTTGCGATCGCGCCGACCGTAGCATCCGGCGCCAGCGCAGACCTTGCCGGTAGCGCGACTGCGTGGCGCAACATTTTGCCGCGCATTTTCGGCGTGCATTTTATGGCGCTCGCCGATCAAGCCGTGGTCAGCGCCGCGAGTTTCCTGACGACGATCATCATCAGCCGTTACACCGATCCCGGCCAGCTCGGCGCCTACGCGATCGCAATCTCGGTGCTGGCATCGGCCTACACGATCCAAGGCCAGCTCATCTCGCTGCCCTACTCGATCCAGCGCCACCGCCCGATCGGCACGCCGGCCGAGCATGCCGGCAGTTCGCTCGCGCTGAGCGGCCTGTTGTCGGCGCTCGCCACGCTGGTGCTGACGATCGCCGCCTTGAGCCTGTTCGCCGACGGCGCCGGCGCCGAACTGACCGGCATCACCTGGGCGCTCGCCGCGGTCATGCCGTTCGCGCTGTTGCGGGATTTTTTCCGGCGCTTCGCTTTCACGCATCTGCAGATGGCGCAGGCGCTGATTTTGGACACGGCGGTGGCGGTCGGCCAGCTCGCCATGCTGGCCTGGCTCGGCTGGAGCGGCCAGATGTCGGCGATCACGGCCTGCGGCGCGCTCGGCGCATCCTGCGGCCTCGCCGCCGCCGGATGGCTGTATCTCGCGCGCGCCGATTTCGCGCTGCGGCTTGGCTCGCTCGGCGCGACCATGCGGCAAAGCTGGAATCTCGGCCGCTGGCTCGTCGTCAATCAGGTCATGGTGCAGGTCCAGCGCTACATCACGTATTGGCTCGCGGTGATCATCGCCGGCGCCGCGGTCACCGGCGTCTATACCGCGTGCATGAGCATCGTCGCCTTCAGCAACCCGCTGTTCTTCGGGCTCAACAATATTTTGACGCAGGGCTCGATCTTGGCCTGGAAGGAAGGCGGCGGCCGCGGCCTGCGGCGCCGAGCGATGCGCGATTTGCTGTTGCTCACTGCGGCACTGGGGCCGTTCTGCCTGCTCGTCCTGTTCTTCGGCGAAGACGTGATGCGTTTCGTCTTTCACGGGGCCGAATACGAAGGCCAAGGCCGCACCATCGCGGTGCTGGCCTTCGCGACCTTGGCAGCCGCGCTCGGCAGCCCGGCTTCCAACGCCTTGGCGAGCATGGAGCGCCCGCGCGCCATCTTCGCCATCAACGCGGTCGGCACCGTCGTCACGGTCGGCCTGATCTGGTGGATGATGGTGCAATGGGGCCTGCTGGGCGCAGCCTTCGGGTGGCTGTCCGGCAACGCCGCCGTGGCCGCCGGCCTGTGGGTCGGATTTCTCGCGCTCGTTCCGCGCGGCCATGACCAAGCCCCCATCGTTGAGGCGCTCGAGAAACTCACCGGCGCCCGCGACGTTGCGCGCTGGGCCGTCACCCGGCTCGGCGAAGGCGATCACTCCAACGTCTATGCCGTCACGTCGGCGGACCCGCAGCCGATCTGGGGCACGCACCGCGATTTCGTGGTCAAGCTGTACAAGCCGGAGGTCGGCCTGACGCTCGGCATGGTGCAGGAACAATTCGAACTCGCTGGCGCGCCTGCATGCGGCGCTCGACGGCCGCTGCATCAATGGCTGGACGATCTCGACGCCGCAGCCGTTGCATATTTGCCGGGCGCCGCTCGCCTTGGCGATGACGGTGGTCTCCGCAAGGAACGATCTGCGCTCTTGCGCTGCGGCCGACGAAAATCTGACGCCCGACGTGCTCGATGCGCTTGGCCGCGCCTTCGTCGGCGCAATGCAGGACAGCTGGTCGCACGGGCAGATGCACGGCGACCTGGCGCTGCAGAACATCCTCTACGACATCAAGGCCAAGCATTTGTCCTTCATCGACCCCGGCACGCGCGAGTGCTGCAATGTCTGCAACGACGTCGCCACGCATTGGCGTCCGGCCGCGCTCGAGCTCGGCCACATCCTGCGCGACCTCGGCACCGACGTGCGCGACCTGATCGGCAATCCGGTCGCGCGGCTGCGCCGGCAGATCTTCGTCGAGAGCGCGCTGCGCGCCTACCTTGAGACGCTCGGCTCGCGCGACGACAAGCAGCGCGCCCTCGATGAAATCCAGCTCTGCGCGCGCGCCCATTTGTCGAAGGTGCTCGATCTGTCGTGGTCGGTGCGCGGCATCTACCATTGGCTGCTCACGCAACTGGTCGTGCCGCGCATGGATTCCATCGTCGACCGGCTGCGCGCCGAATTGAAATGCACCTGCCCCAAGCACGCGGCGCAAGCCGACGGCGCGCTTTCATAACAAGAGACAGTCATGCTCGCCCCGGAAATGGTGAAACACGATGTGCCGCAGGAGCAGCCGCTGTTGCCCGGCGGCGTGCTGCCGGCCGAGCGCGCCTTCTATGAAAGCTACGCCTGGTGTCTCAATCCGCATCTGACGGTCGCCAAGGCGGCCGAGCATCTGCGCGGCGAGATCGGAAAATTGGCGGCGCTGCCGCCGGGATGGCAGGCCGATGAAACCATCACCAACGTCTATCTGCTGTCGTGCGGGCTGTTGAATTGCGTCGACGAGCATTTGCGCGGGCCCGGCCTGCGGCTGCCGTGGAAGCTCGCCAACACGCTGCCCGGACGCGCCGGGCGCTGGCTGGCGGACAATGTGCGGGACAATCTGCCGCCCCGCCGCCTGAGCGCGCTGCGCGATTGGCGCGAGCGCTGGCTGGCCGCGCTCGACGATTTCCTCGCCGTCGCCGTGTCCGATTACGCCGCCGACCCGCGCGCCTATATCGCGGCGGGCGGCGAGCTCGGCCGCCTGCTGGACGCGACGCTGCCGGCCGATCTGCAGGCCGAGCGCGTCGGCATCCCGTCTCCGTTCCGCCGCCTCGACATGACGCATCACGACGTGCTCACGCTCGGCCGATGCTATGTCGCGCGTTTCCCCGACCGCGCGCAGGCGATCCTGCTGGTCGGCCTGCGCACCTCCGGCTGTTATTTCGCGCCGCTGCTGCGCGCCCTGCTCGCGGCCGAAGGCTACACGACGGTGTCGTTGCTGACGCTCGCGCCAAGCAAGGGCGCCGGCCGCCGCGAGAGCCGCGAACTGCGGCGTTACGCCGAGCAGGGCTACACCGCCGTGATCGTGGACGATCCGCCGCACACCGGCGGCACCATTCTGAGCGCGCTCGAGATCGCGCGCCGCGCCGGATTTGACGCCGGCAAATTGCGCGCCTTGATTCCGGCTCACCCGGCACGGCCGCATTGGTTCAAGCCGCTGCCCGAGGACATCGTCATCTCGCTCGATCCCGCGCAATGGCAGAAGCGCCGGCTGCTCGATCCGCAAATCGCCGAGCAGCGGCTGGCGGAATATTTCGCCGGGCGGAATTACGCGCGCTGCACGGTGGTCGCGAGCGAGCGCGCCGAAGCGCTCAATGCCGGTCTGCAGGATCGCGTCGCGGACGAGCGCGGCGCGCGGCTCAAGCGCATCTTCGAGGTCCAGCTCGAGACGCCGCAAGGGCAAAAAGAAACCCGCTATGTGCTGGCCAAGAGCGTCGGCTGGGGATGGCTGGGCTACCACGCCTTTCTCGCCGGACACCGGCTTGCCGGTTTCGTTCCGCCCATCCTGGGACTGCGCGACGGCATTCTTTACATGGAATGGGTGCCGGATTGCGCGCCGGACGTGGACAACCGCGCCACGCGCATCGATGCCGCCGCCTGCTACATTGCCGCGCGCGTGCGCCATCTCAGCCTGGCGCCTGAATCGGCCGCGGGCCTCGATCCGCCGCGGCAAGGCAACGGCGCCCGCCTGCTGCGCGAGCAGCTCGGCAAGGCCTACGGCCCCTTCCCCATCAATTTGCTCATGCAGCCGCGGCTCGGACGGCTGTTGCGCAAGCAGCCCTGCCCGTTTCCGACTTTCATCGACGGCAATATGCAGCGCAGCGAATGGATCGACGGCCCGGCCGGGCCGCTCAAGGCCGATTACGAGCATCATGGCCTCGGCAAAGAGGAATTGAACGTGATCGATCCCGCCTATGATTTGGCGGACACGATCCTGCACCTCGAACTGTCGGCCGACGAAGAAAGCAGGCTGATCCGGCGCTATGTCGATGCGACGGGCGATAGCGGCGTTGAACATCGCCTCATGCTCAACAAACTGCTCGCCGGCCTTTGGACGATGAAACGGGCGCACGATCAGCTGCTCGGCAAGGCTTCGCTCGCCGAGCGCCAGCAGTTTTTCCATCGCCAGTTCCTCGGCGCCTGGGACTTTCTCACGGTGCAGGCCGCGCGCTATTGCGGCCGGCAACGCACGTCGGCGCCGCCGCGCTGGCGCGCCCCGCTGGTCGCGCTCGACATCGACGGCGTGATCGATCGCCGGTTGTTCGGATTTCCCACCACCACGCCGGCCGGCGTCGAGGCGCTCGCTTTGCTGAACGCGCATGGTTGTTCGGTCGCGCTCGACACCGCGCGCTCGGTTGCGGAAGTGAAGGCCTATTGCGAAGCCTATGCGCTCGCCGGCGGCGTCGCCGAGCACGGCAGCTATATCTGGGACGCGGTCAACAAGCGCGGGCGCGCCCTCATCGGCGCGCGAAGCCGCCAGCCAGATCGAGACACTCAAAGCCGAGCTTGAGCGCATGCCCGGCGTCTTCCTCGACGAGCGTCACCAATATTCCATCCGCGCCTTCACCTATCAGGACAAGCCGCGCAGCATGACGGCCAGGCTGCGTGAAATATCTTCGCTCGTCCAGCGTCGGCGACGGCGCGGTCGCTCCCGTGCCCACGTTGCTGGTGCAGCATCTGATCGCCGACCTGGGGCTCGACCGCCTGTCGTTCCATCACACGCTGATCGACACCACGATCGTGGCCAAGGAGGTCGGCAAAGGCAGCGGCCTTGTGGCGCTGCGCGACTGGGTGTTGAGCGCGGAGGCCGAGACCGTCGCCGTCGGCGATCAGGAGCCCGATCTGTGGATGTTTCGCGCGGCCACGCGCAGCTTTGCGCCGGCCAATATCGGCCCCGCGCGCGAGGCGCGCCTGCTCGGTTGCCGGATCGCGCGCCAGCCCTATCAGCGCGGGCTGCTCGAAATCGCCCGCGCGCTCACGCACAGCGACGCTCCCGCCGGCAACGAGGCGGCTGCCGGCAGCGATCTGTTCATGGATGCGCTGCGCGCCGCCGACCGTTCGCGCGCCGCCAATCTGGCGCGTGCGCTGCTCGCCCGCATCGTCCCTTAGCGAGCCGCGCAGCTATTTGCCGAATTCCTTGACCGCGGCAAGCGCATCGATCACGCCGGCGCCGACGTCGCGGCGCGGGCCGGCGACCGCGTGCGCGGAGCGGATCAGCGCGCGCCGAACGGCTGCGGGCGACAGCTTCGGATCGCGCGCCAGCAGCAGCGCCGCCACGCCGCTGGCATGCGCCGCCGCCACCGACGTCCCCGAGGTGACCTGGTAATTGCCGTCGGGCGCCGGCTCGACGATATCGACGCCGGGCGCCGCCACCGCAACCTGCGCGCCGCGATTGGCGGCCGCCATGAGCTTGTCGTCGGCATCGGTCGCGGTCACGCCGATCACTTGCGCGTAGGCCGCCGGATAAAGCGGCGGCGAGCGCGGCCCGGCATTGCCGACGGCGGCGATCAGCACCATGCCGCGCGCATAGGCCTTCACCAGCATGTCGCGCAGCATCGGATCGCCGGGCCCGGCGAAGCTCATATTGACGACGCGCGCATTCTTGCCGGCCGCCCAGTCGAGGCCTTTCAGGATATTGAAGGTGGTGCCCTGCGCGCTCGTCGGCCCGCCCGTAAATGCCCGCACCGCCAGCAGGCGCACCTTCGGCGCCACGCCGACCAATTTGCCGTGGGCGGCAATGGCGCCGGCGATCGCGGTGCCATGACGTATGCGGCGGCGCCGGCGTGCCGAGCGCGTCGTATGAGCCGGCGAACGCGCCGGCGAGATCGGGATGGTTCATGTCGATCTGTGAATTGATCACCGCCACCAGCACGTCGTCGCCATTGCTGACGCGATGGGCCTCCAGGAGATGCAGCTTGCCGACGACATATTGCGTGGGCGGCGGCTGCGCTGCCGGCGCCGGCTGGTTCTGCCGGCCGTTGAAGATGTGGTTCACCTGCGCGCCGGTCGACGGTGCCGCGAAGCCGCGCATCGCCAGCAGTGTCGCGCGCGCCGAAAGGCCGGTGCGGAAGCGCACCAGCGTGCGGCCGGTGAGTGCAAAGGTCTGCTGCTCGAGCTGCGTCAATTGCAGCTGACTCGTCATCCGCGCGCGTTGCTGCGCCGAGGCGCCGGCGCGGAATTCGACGCAGCACTTCGTTCGGCACGAAGTCGATCGCGCCGGCCGGCGGCACGCTGACATTGTTGCCGCGGCCCTGCTGTCCGCGCGGCGGCGCGCGCCCCGGCGGCCCGCCGCGTCCGGGCGGGAACATGCGGTCGGCGAGCCACCATCCGGGCGGTCCGAGGAAGACGCCCAGTTCGAGGTGCCAGACCTCGCTCAAGGTCAGTTCGCGGCCGAGCACGATGGTGCCGATGATCGGCGCGGCGGCGCCGACGGCCACCGAGCCCATGACGTAGCCGCCGAGCGGCGTGATTGCGGCCGCGCCCGCGCCGGCGCCGCGCGCGGCCCCGCCGCCGGGCGCCAGGGCCTGCGCCATGGCCGGCTGGCGCGCGCCCGCGAAAATCGCGATTGCCAATAACGCAGCCACCGCGATCCGTCGCATGCTTTCAGCCCCTGACGCCCAACCGGCACGGCTATTCTACACGGCGCTTCGTCGGCCGCCACGCGCGTTCGGTTCAATCGCTTGAGACGATGGGCGCGCGCTCTATTCGGCGCGGGCGGCCGCAGAATCGATGAGCTTGCGACACTCGGCCAGTTCGTGCAGCACGGCGTGCAATCGGCGCAAGTCGTCGCGCGCCAGCCGTGCCGCCGGCTGCGGCGCCGCCCGCACAAGTTGCGGCTCGGCCGGCGGCGGCGGCTGCTGGGCCGGCTCGTGGATGGCGCGGTCGCTCGGCTCGATGCGCGGCATCGGCGCGCTCTTGAACGGCGGCTCCTGCCGCTCGCCGTCGCGGCGCTCGCCGAGATCGCGGCCGATCAGGCCGGTGAGGCGGCCGCGCAAGCCGCTCTCCTCTTCGAGCATATCGGCGGCCGAAATCGCCTCCTCGGCCAAGTCTTGGGCAATGTCCTCGTCGTCGCTGGCGCCATGCGGCGGCTGCGGCGCGCCCTCCTGCCACACCGCCTGCACGAATTTCGCGCCCTGCTCGCGCAGGATGCGCTGCACGCCGCGGATGGTGTAGCCCTCGCCGTAGAGCAGATGGCGGATGCCGCGCAGCAGATCGACGTCGTCGGGCCGGTAGTAGCGCCGCCCGCCGCCGCGCTTCATCGGCTTGATGTCGCGGAAGCGGCGTCTCCCAGAAGCGCAGCACGTGCTGCGGCAGATCGAGTTCGTCGGCCACCTCACTGATGGTGCGAAATGCGTCCGGCGCCTTGCTGTCCAAAGCGGCTCACTCCGTTAGAATTTTGATTGAACGCGTTACGCGAACTCAAACGCTACAGCGAACACGCCGCTTCAGGCAGGACTGTGGCCGTCGCCGCCGTTGATGCGCTGCTTGAGGATCGCCGACGGCTTGAACACCATCACGCGGCGCGGCGAGATCGGCACTTCCTTGCCGGTCTTGGGGTTGCGCCCGATGCGCTGGCCCTTCTTGCGCACGACGAAGGAGCCGAACGAAGACAGCTTCACGGTCTCGCCCCGTTCGAGGCAATCCGTGATCTCCTTGAGCACCAGCTCCACAAGCGCGGCGGATTCCGTGCGTGAGAGGCCCACTTTCTGGTAGACCGCCTCGCACAGGTCGGCCCGCGTCACTGTTTTTCCGGTCATCGCCTGCCCTGCCCCCGGCGAAGATATCCCGCTGAATTATCAACGATATTAGCATGCCCCCAGTGGGTCAACGGGCCTTGTCAAAATATGCCGGGGATGTTCCGGCGGCCCAGGCGAGCCGGCGCGGGCGCCTCCCGCCTCCCGCCGGAGCGGTTCCGGCGCCCTCACCAGCGCAGCAGCGCCGAGCCCCAGGTGAAGCCGCCGCCCATGGCCTCCAGCAGGACGAGATCGCCGCGCTTGATGCGCCGGTCGGCGACCGCATCGGCGAGCGCCAGCGGGATCGAGGCCGCCGAGGTGTTGCCGTGGCGGTCGACCGTGATCACCACCTTCTCCGGCGCGATGCCGAGCTTGTGCGCCGAGCCGTCGATGATGCGTTTGTTGGCCTGGTGCGGCACGAACCAGTCGATATCGGCGGCGCTGTAGCCGGTGGCCTTGAAGGCGTCCTCGATCACGTCGGTGATCATGGCGACCGCGTGCTTGAACACCTCGCGGCCTTCCATGCGCAGATGGCCGACGGTCTGGGTCGAGGACGGCCCGCCGTCGACATAGAGCTTGGCCTTGTGGCGGCCGTCCGAGCGCAGATGGGTGGTCAGGATGCCGCGGTCGCTCGCGCGTCGCCGGCTTGCGGCTGCGCCTCCAGCACCACGGCGCCGGCGCCGTCGCCGAACAGCACGCAGGTGGTGCGGTCGTTCCAGTCGAGGATGCGCGAGAAGGTCTCCGCCCCGATCACCAGCGCGCGCTTGAAGGCGCCGGCCTTGCAGCAGGCCGTCGGCGACGGCGAGCGCGTAGACGAAGCCCGAGCAGACCGCCTGCAGATCGAAGGCGGCGCCGTGCGTGATGCCGAGGCCGGCCTGCACCGACACCGCGGTCGCCGGGAAGGTCTGGTCGGGCGTCGAGGTGGCGAGCACGATCAGGTCGATCGCGCTGCGCCTCGACATGGGCATTGGCGAGCGCGGCGCGCGCCGCGTTGATGCGCGAGATCGGAGGTCAGCTCGCCGGCGCGCCGCGATATGGCGCTCGCGGATGCCGGTGCGCTGCACGATCCATTCGTCGGTGGTGTCGACCGATGCGCGCGAGTTCGTCATTGCTGAGGATGCGCGCCGGGCAGATAGCTGCCGCAGCCGAGCACGACCGAACGCAACATGGTCACGAGCCTGCTCCGCTCGCCAGCGCGCGCCGCCGCGCTCGCGCGCACGTCGCTGCGCCATGATCTCGCCGATCTTGGCGAGCAGCTCGTAGCGCACCATGTCGTAGCCCATGTCGATCGCCGCGGCGAAGCCTTCGGCGTCGGTGCCGCCATGGCTCTTGATCACGATGCCGTTGAGGCCGAGGAAGACGCCGCCGTTCGACTTGCGCGGATCCATCTTGTCGCGCAGCGTGCGGAACGCCTGCCGCGCCAAGCAGATAGCCGAGCCGGGCGGCCAGCGTGCGGTTCATGGCGGCGCGCAGATATTGCCCGAGCTGGCGCGCGGTGCCTTCGGCGGTCTTGAGCGCGATATTGCCGGCAAAGCCCTCGGTCACCACGACATCGACCGTGCCCTTGCCGATGTCGTCGCCTTCGACGAAGCCGTGATAGTCGAAATGCGGGAAGTGCCCTTCGCGCAGGATGCGGCCGGCCTCGCGCACCTGCTCCAGGCCCTTGACCTCCTCGACGCCGATATTGAGCAGGCCGACGGTCGGCCGCTCGACGTCGAACAGCACGCGCGCCATGGCGCTGCCCATGGCGGCGAGATTGATCAGATGCGCCTCGTCGGCGCCGATCGTGGCGCCGACATCGAGCACGACCGACTCGCCTTTGACCGTCGGCCAGAGCGCCGCGATCGCCGGCCGCTCGATGCCGGCGATCATCTTGAGATTGAAGCGCGCCATCGCCATCAAGCGCGCCGGTATTGCCGGCGGAGACCACGACGTCGGCCTCGCCTTTCTTGACCGCATCGATGGCCAGCCACATCGAGGATTTCCAGCGCCCGTAGCGCAGCGCCTGGCTCGGCTTGTCGTCCATGCGGATGGCCACGTCGGTATGCACCACCCGCGAGTTGGCCTTGAGCCGCGGCAGCTCCTCGAGCAAGGGCGCGAGCACCGCGCGGTCGCCGAACAGCAGCGTATTCGATGTCGGGGTGGCGGGCGAGCGAAATGTCGGCGCCCGGCAATACCACCGAAGCCCCATGGTCGCCGCCCATGGCGTCAAGCGCGATGCGGACCTTATCGGGCATGGATCGACTTCGACGGCATGACGGGGGGTGCGGGTAACGCGCTGATCCGGCTTCGATGCAAGGCGGCGACCATACAGGCTCGACCATAGCAGACAAGCCGGCTGCGCAAGCTGCCTAAGGCTTGCCCAAGACTCACGACCGGCCGCGCCCCGGATGCTTTTTCAGCGTTGCAAGGGCGGCGAAGGGACGTTCGCCGGCCTCCTCGGCCTTGGGCGGGACGAACTGGACGCCTGGCTTGCGCGGATAGGGATCGATGGCGAGCAGCAGGAATTCGGTGGCGAGCGCGCCGAGATCGACATGGCCGCCGACCAGAGGGTCCGGCGGCCTCGTCGTCTGCCGGATCGTTCGGCAGCCTGTGGCGGCGCGTAGACGACGTCGATCGCCTCGTCCAGACCGCTCTCGATCGGCTCCAGGCTAACCACGCAGGTTTGCCCGACCAAAGCCCGTACCCGGCCGCAGACCTGCACGCCCGCCCCGCGGCGGCTGAGATCGAACGCGGCGGACAGCTGCGGCAGGTCCCGTACGCACGCCAGTTCCGCGCACCGCCGCGCGCGCCACCGCCGGCGCCTCGATCTCCAAATGCAGGCCGGTTTGCGGGATGTCGTCCACGGCGACCGGCACGCTCCAGGGGGGTTTTTCCATTGGCCTCATACTCTTAAGGTCGCCGGCGGCGGGAACGGAGGCGGGCTCCGGAAAGCGCAAATGGCCGGCCGCTAGCGCCGCCTGATCCAACGCCGCCAGTTGACGTACCGCCTCCCGCATATAGGCCGCAAGGCGGTGGGCCTGCGCGGCCAGCGCCCCGCCATAGATATTCCGCGCCAGGACCTCCACCAAGGCCGTGTCGTCAGCCGCCGCCAGCGCTGCCCGATAGGCCTGTGCGCGGCCATAGAAAGCCTCTCCCATGCGGCGCATTTCTTTCGGCACCGCCAGGTCGCCGACGCCCATTTCGCGCAGGTTATGGTCCATATCTCGCCAAAAACGGTCGAAAACCGCTTGTCCCAGACCGCGCAGCGCGTCCTCTTCGGCCAGGCGGTCGAGCAGCAGCGCCAGATGCAGGACGATGAGGTCGAAACGGCCGTTAACCGTGTCCGGCACCGTGTATTCGCGATAAAAGCCTGGCAATCGCGCTTGCGCCACGATCGTGCCATACAGGGCGGAAATGGTGTCGCGCCGCGCCGCGCGGCGAAAAAGGGGGAATTTCATCGCGTTTTGGTCGGACTGATCGGGGCTCGCTGCCGGTTAAGTCAAGGCTATCGCCGATGCAAGATCAAATGACATTGCCGGTTTTGAGCTCAAAGATCGCGCATCGGCGCGCCGCTTGGCTGGTGCCGGTCTTGGCGCTTGCTTGTGGCTTGGCGCTGACCGGCTGCGGCCGGTTCACCGAGACGTTCCAGCGCGGCTATGTGCTGCAAGAAGGCGCGCTCGAGCAGATCCCGATCGGCGCTTCGCAAGAGCAGGTTCTCATCGTGCTCGGCACGCCCTCCACCGTCGCCACCGTCAACGGCGAAGTGTTCTACTACATCTCGCAGAAGGGGCGAGCGCGCGGCCGCTTTCATGCCGCAAGAGGTGGTCGATCAGCGGGTGATCGCGGTCTATTTCGACCAGAACCGCAAGGTCAGCCGGCTCGCCAATTACGGCCTCAAGGACGGCAAGGTCTTCGATTACGTCACGCAGACCACCGCGACCGGCGGCAAGGACCTCAACTATGTGATTGGCGTGATGAAGAACTTGATGCCGAAGCTCTGAACCTGGGCCGCCGCCGTCACGAAAAAGGGCTCGCGCATGGCGAGCCCTTTGTCGTTGTGCGTAAAGCGCGCGCGCTCTAGTGCGAGAGAACCGCGAGCAACAAGAGCGCGACGATATTGGTGATCTTGATCATCGGGTTCACGGCCGGACCGGCCGTGTCCTTGTAGGGATCGCCGACGGTGTCGCCGGTCACCGCGGCCTTGTGCGCCTCGGAGCCCTTGCCGCCGTAATGGCCGTCCTCGATGTATTTCTTGGCGTTGTCCCAGGCGCCGCCGCCCGAGGTCATCGAGATGGCGACGAACAAGCCCGTCACAATCACGCCGAGCAGCATGGCGCCGAGCGCCGAGAAGGCGGCCGACTTGCCGGCAGGCCCCTGCCCCGCGATGAAGTAGATCGCGAAGTAACACACGATCGGCGACAGCACCGGCAACAGCGACGGGACGATCATCTCCTTGATCGCCGCCTTGGTGAGCATGTCGACGGCACGCCCGTAGTCCGGCTTGTCCTTGCCCTTCATGATGCCGGGCTTGTCGCGGAACTGACGGCGCACTTCCTCGACGATGGCGCCGGCGGCGCGGCCGACCGCGGTCATGCCCATCGAGGCGAACAGATAAGGCAGCATGCCGCCGAACAGCAGGCCGACCACCACGTAAGGATTGGTCAGCGCGAAGTCGAGGTGGATGCCCTGGAAGTAGGGATGCGCCGCGGCATCCTTGCTGAAGAACAGCAAGTCCTGGTTATAGGCCGCAAACAGCACCAGCGCGCCAAGCCCGGCCGAGCCGATGGCGTAGCCCTTGGTGATCGCCTTGGTGGTGTTGCCGACCGCGTCGAGCGCATCGGTGAATTTGCGCGTGTTCTTCGGTAAGCCCGCCATTTCGGCAATGCCGCCGGCATTGTCGGTGACCGGGCCGAAGGCGTCGAGCGCCACCACCATGCCGGCCAGCGCCAGCATTGCGGTCACCGCGATGGCGATGCCGAACAGTCCGGCTTGCGCGTAGGACACCAGGATGCCGGCGATGATGACGATGGCTGGCAAAGCGGTTGCTTCCATCGAGATCGCCAGGCCCTGAATGACATTGGTGCCGTGGCCGGTGACGGACGCCGAGGCGATCGACCTCACCGGGCGGAAATTGGTGCCGGTGTAATATTCGGTGATCCAGATGATCAGGCCGGTCACCACCAGGCCGACCACGGCGCAGATGAACAGCGACTGGCCGGTGAACGTTACATTGACGGTGGTATGCAACACCGTGGAAAAGCCGATGAGTTTTTCCGTGACGAACCAGATGGCGCCGAGCGAGAGCACCGCCGAGGCGATGAAGCCCTTGTAGAGCGCGCCCATGATCGACTTGCTCTTGCCGAGCCGCACGAAGAACGTGCCGATGATCGAGGTGATGATGCAGACGCCGCCGATGGCGAGCGGATAGGTCATCATGGTCATCAGCAATGTCTTGTCGCCGGCAAAGAAAATCGAGGCCAGCACCATGGTGGCGACGATGGTCACCGCATAGGTCTCGAACAAGTCGGCGGCCATGCCGGCGCAGTCGCCGACATTGTCGCCGACATTGTCGGCGATGGTCGCCGGATTGCGCGGATCGTCCTCCGGGATGCCGGCTTCCACCTTGCCGACCAGGTCGCCGCCGACGTCGGCGCCCTTGGTGAAGATGCCGCCGCCGAGACGGGCGAAGATCGAAATCAGCGAGGCGCCGAAACCGAGCGCGACGATGGCGTCGATCACGGTGCGGTCGTTGGCCGCATAGTGCAGCGTGCCGGTGAGGAAGCCGAAATAAAGCGTGACGCCGAGCAGCGCCAGCCCTGCGACCAGCATGCCGGTGATGGCGCCGGACTTGAAGGCGAGTTCGAGCCCGCCGGCGAGCGACTTGGTGGCGGCCTGGGCGACGCGCACATTGGCGCGCACCGAGACGTTCATGCCGATGAAGCCGGTGGCGCCCGACAGAATGGCGCCGACTGCAAAGCCGACCGCGACCAGCCAGCCGAGCGTCCAGCCGATGACGACGAAGATGACGACGCCGACGATGCCGATGGTGGTATATTGGCGCTTGAGATAGGCCTGCGCGCCTTCGCGCACGGCGGCCGAAATCTCCTGCATTTTCTTGCTGCCGGCATCCGCGCGCAGCACCGAGCCGGTGGCCCAGATGCCATAGAGGATCGCGAGCACGCCACAGCCGACGATCATCCACAAAATATTCATGGTGGATTCACCCTCAATTTGATTGGCTGGCGGGAGGAACGCTCCCGCCGGTGCCAGGAGCGTCGAGGATGGCCGCTTTGAGGGCGCTTCACCCCGACCGGGAAGCGCGCGGATATAGCCAAAAACGAGCCGGGCGCGCAACGTGGAAATACCCGTAGTGAACATTCGGCTTAAAGACGCCAGACAGGCCATACGGCAGGCCATAAGACAGGCCATAAAACCGGCCCTGAAATGACGGTCGCCCAATCAGGGGCCGTGGCCGCGGCCAACGCTCACACCGCGGCCTGCGCGGCGGCCCTGTTGCGCACGACGTGCCAGGCCAGCAGCGCGCCGGCCAGCACCACGGCCGGGAAGATCACCGTGTTGACCGCGGTCCAGCCGAAATCGGCGAGCAGCTGGCCGGACGAAAACGAGCTCACGGCCATCGAGCCGAAGATGAGGAAGTCGTTGAAGGACTGCACCTTGGTGCGCTCCTCCGGCCGGTGGCACTGCGTCACCAGCGTGGTGGCGCCGATGAAGGACAGGTTCCAGCCGACGCCGAGCAGCACCAGCGCGGTCCAGAAATGCGCGACCGACAGCCCGGTGATGCCGAACACCGCGGCAAGGCCCATCAGCGCCAGCCCAATAGCGGTGATGGGAGCGACGCCGAAGCGCGCGATCAGGCCGCCGGTGATGAAGCTCGGCGCAAACATGCCGAGGACGTGCCACTGGATGCCGAGCGTGGCGTCGGTCACGGAATGTCCGCAGTCGACCATGGCGAGCGGCGCGGCCGTCATCATCAGGTTCATCATCGAATAGCTCGCCACGCCGCAGCCGACCGCCACGATGAAGCGGGCGCTGCGCACGATCTCGCCACAGCGGGCGCGCGCTTGCGGCGGCCTTGTGCGGCGAGCGGCGGCACCTTGACGAAGGCGAGCACGGCGAAGGCGGTCGCCGCCACCGCCGCCTGCCCGAGATAGCTGGCGGCAAACAGATAAGGCGGCATCAGGTTCTTGGTGGCGATGACGATCTGCGGCCCGAGCACGCCGGCGAATACGCCGCCGGCCAGCACCCAGGACACCACCTTGGGGCGGTAGGATTCGCTCGCCGTATCGGCGGCGGCAAAACGATAGGACTGCAGCGAGGCCGCGTAGAGCCCGCCGCAGAAGGTGCCGCGCGAGCAGCAGCCAGAAATCACCGCTCACCACCGCGCTGTAGGAAATGAGCCCCGAGACGACGCCGAAGACGCGAACCGGTCTGCACCGCGACGCGGCGGCCGAAGCGGCGGGCGAGCGCGCCCACCGGCAGCGTGCCGAGCCACATGCCGATCACCGTGCAGGTGATGGGCAGCGTCGCCAGGCCCCTGTCGGGCGCGATCATCGCGCCGACGATCGAGGCGGTCGAATAGATGATGATGTTGTTGGCGCCGCCGAGCGCCTGCGCCACCGCCAGCACCATGGCGTTGCGGCGTGCGAGCCGATCGTCGATCCCGGCGTGTTCGATCGGCTGTACGGTTTCGGCGACTACCGACATCAGGGGGCTCCCGGCAAGCCGTCCGTTCTAGCGGGACGCGGCTTGAATCGCCATTGCGCGGCGCGCAGGGCAGTGTTGAGGGGCAAAGCCTAGCGTTTGGCGCGCTTGGCGGCGGGCCGCTTGGCGCGCGCCTTGGCGCTCCCTTGGCCGAAAAGTCGATGGCGCCGGGGTGGAAGATCGTGGCCGCCCGCGCCTCGGCCGGCGAATGGGCGCCGATCTGGCCCAATGAAGCGCGCAGCTCGTCGATATAGAGGTCGATCAGGTGCGCCGGCCCGTCGTCGCCGATCGCGGCCACCGCCCACAAAAACGACTTGCCGGCAAAGGCGCAATCGGCGCCGAGCGCCAGCGCCCGCATCACGTCCTGGCCCGAGCGCACGCCGCTGTCGAGCATGATCGTCGCCTTCTTGCCGACCGCCGAGACGATCGCCGGCAGGCAATCGATCGAGGGCGTCAGCGCCTCGATCTGGCGGCCGCCGTGGTTCGACACCCAGACGCCGTCGATGCCGAGCGCGACCGCCTTCTCGGCGTCGGCCGGATGCAGCACGCCCTTGACCGCCATCTTGCCCTTCCACTTGTCGCGATAGCGCTTGACCTCTTCCCAGGTGAAGGCGCCGCCCATATTGGCGCGCGCGAAGCGGATGATGGTGTTGGTGTGACGCGACTTGGCGTATTCGCTGAGCGTGGCGAAGCGCGGATAGCCCTTGCGCAGGAACGCCCACAGCCATTTCGGCCGCACCAGCATTTCGTAGACCATGCGCGCGGTGGGATGGAATTCGTTGGCGAGCCCGGCATAGGTCTCGCGCGAGCGCGTGGTGCGCACCGGCACGTCGAGCGTGAGCGCGAGCACCTTGGCGTCGGCCGCCTGCGCGCGCCGCACCAGATCGAAGCCGATCTTGTGATCGTCGCGCCAGAAGCGGTAGAGCTGCAGCCAGAACACGTCGGGCGCCAATTCCGCGGCTTCCTCGATGGTGGCGCCGCCGGCGGTGCTCAGACAGTAAGGCACGCGCGCGCGCTGGGCCGCCTTCGCCATCAGCGACGTCGGCGCCCGGCCACACCAGCGACGGCGCGCCCATCGGCGCGATGCCGATCGGCGCGTTGTAGCGGCGGCCGAACAGCTCGACCTCGACCGGCGGCGGCGTGACGACGACGCCGTAACGCGGCGCGATCTTGATGGCGTCGAAGGCCGCCCAGTTATGCGCGATGCCGGTATCGTTGCCGGCGCCGGTGTCGGCATATTCGAAGGCGAATATCGGTACGTTCTTTGGCGCCTTGCGGCGCAGCCAGGCCGTGGTCGGATAATGCCTGTGGTATTTCTCAAATTTCGGGTGCGGCTGGTAGGCCGTGAGCGCCGCTTTTTTAGCCGTCATGTCGTGCATGGCAAATCCCGGTTCCGGTCGGTCTTATTATACGCTTTCCGACGGCTTCAGAAGTGGCTGAAGGAGAGGTGCTGGAATGCAAGCGGCGCACCGCTGGCATCGACGAAACGGGCGCCCGCGCCGGCCGCGATCGCGCCGATCTCGGTGACCGGCACTTTGACGGCAAGCGCCGCGGCGCGAAACGCCGCGGCCTTGGCAGGCGGCACGGTGCAGACGATCTCGTAGTCGTCGCCGCCGCTGAGCGCGGCTCGCGAGCATTGCCGGATCGGCGGCGATCACGGCCTTCGCGGCCTCGGACAGCGGCACCGCTGCGGCCTCGATGGTGGCGCTCACCTGCGAGGCGCGGCAGAGCTTGGCGAAATCGCCGGCGAGCCCGTCGGAGACGTCCATCGCCGCCGAGGCATGCAGGCGCACCGCCTCGGCCAGCGCATTGCGCGGCTGCGGCAACAGATAGCGCGCGATCAAATGCCGGCGCTGCGGCTCGCTCAGTGTCCAGTTGACTGCCCTTGCGCAGCGCCAGCCCAAGCGCGCTATCGCCGATGGTGCCGCTGACGAAGACGCGATCGCCGGCCTTGGCGCCGGCGCGCCGCACCATGGTGCCCTCCGGCACGCTGCCGAACATGGCGATCGAGACGGTGATCGGCCCCGGCGTGCGGTCGGTGTCGCCGCCAAACAACGGGCAGCCGTAGAGCACGGCGTCGCTGCGCAGGCCTTCGGCGAAATTGCCGAGCCAGCGCTCGCCAATGTCGGACGGGAGCGCGAGTGAAAGCAAAAAGCCGAGCGGCTTGGCGCCCTTGGCGGCCAGATCCGACAGGTTCACGCGCAGCGCCTTGCCGGCGACGTTTTGCGCGGCGTCGTCGGCAAAAAAATGCACGCCGCCGATGATGGCGTCTGTCTTGAGCACCAGGTCGCAGCCGGGCGGCGGCTTGATGAAGGCGGCGTCGTCGGTCAGCCCGAGCGCGCCGGGATGAATGGCGATCGGCGCAAAGAAGCGCGCGATCAGTTTGTCCTCGGCGGACATCTCGTTTGCCAAGTCGTTTGCCAAGTCGCTTTGCCATGTCGCTTTCCATGGCATCACCCGCCGGCCTGAAATTCGGCCGCGCGCGCGCTGTGCGCCAGCTGATCGAGCACCGCATTGACCATGCCGGTCTCCTCGCGCTCGACGAAAGCGGCGGCGACGTCGGCATATTCCGACACCACCACGCGCGCCGGCACGTCGGGGCGGTGGCCGAGCTCGTAGGCGCCGGCGCGCAGCACGGCGCGCAATATCGTTTCGATACGCTTGAGCGGCCAGCGATCGGCGAGCGCGGCATCGATCAGCGGATCGAGCGCGCGCTGCTCGCGCACCACGCCGGTGACGATGTCGCGGAAGAAGGCGGCCTCGGCGGGAAGATATTGCGCGCCCTCGACCTCGCGGCCGAGCCAATGGCTTTCGAACTGGGCGAGGATTTCGTTCAAGCCGGAGCCGGCGAGATCCATCTGGTAGAGCGCCTGCACGGCGGCAAGGCGCGCGGCGCCGCGCTTGTTGGCCTTGCGCGCCTCCTTGTCGCCTGCTGGCGCGTTGCGGGCCATTATTTGAGATCGCGTTTGAGCCGCGCCATGGCGAGCGCCGCGCGCGCGGCGTCGGCGCCCTTGTTGCTCACGGTGCCGGCGCGGGCCTTGGCCTGCGCTTCGTTCTCGACGGTGAGGATGCCGTTGCCGATGGCGACGCGCTCGCGCACGGCGAGATCCATCAGGCCGCGTCCGGATTCGTTCGCCACCACCTCGAAATGATAGGTGTCGCCGCGGATGACGCAGCCGAGCGCGACGACGCCGTCGTAGCGCGCTGCCGTCAAGCGCCATGGCGATGGCCGCGGGGATTTCGAGCGCGCCCGGCACGGTGATGCTGTGGTATTCGGCGCCTGCGTCGTCGAGCACGGCGCGCGCTCCGCGCAGCAGCGCGTCGGAAATATCCTCGTAGAAGCGCGCTTCCACGATCAGCATGCGCAATGCGCGCGCCTTGCCTCGCTTTTTGCCGCCCTGGGACTTGCCGCGCCGTGCTTTCGCCATGGCCATCACCTGTTCAGCGGCGTGGTAGCAAGCGCCCGCCTCGCGAACAAGGGCTGCTATTTTGTCTCCATCAGCCGCGCGGCGTAGCGCGCCATGGTGTCGATTTCCAGGTTGAGGTCGTCGCCCGCGCGCAAGCTGCCAAACGTGGTGACCGCCAGCGTGTGCGGAATGATCAGCACCGAAAAGGTGTCGCCCTCGACCGCATTGACCGTGAGCGAGATGCCGTCGAGCGCGACCGAGCCCTTGGGCGCGATGAAGCGCGCGAGTTCGGCCGGCGCGCGCAGCAGGAAGCGCGCCATATCGACTGAAGGATTGTCGGTCATGTCCTCGCGCGCGACGACGCTCGCCAACCCGTCGACATGGCCGGCCACCAGATGGCCGCCCAGTTCGTCGCCGAATTTGAGCGGGCGCTCGAGATTGACTTTCGTGCCGTGGCGCCAGCGGCCGGCGGTGGTGCGCGCCAGCGTCTCCGCCGCCGCATCGACCGCGAACCAGGCGCGGCCGTCCTCCTCGCCGGCGCCGACGATGGTCATGCAGACGCCGGAGCAGGCCATGGAGGCGCCCTCGATCAACTCGGCGCGCGGATAGCCGCAGGCGATGGTGATGTGGTGCAGATTGTCGGCGCGCGGCTTGACCGAGCGCACTTCGCCGATGTCGGTGACAATGCCGGTGAACATCTATGCACGCTCATAATGTTCAATCGTATCGGGCCCGAGCGCCTCGCTGCCGCGCGCGTGCAGGCGCGAGGTCAACGCGTCGAGCGCCATGCCTTCGAGCGGCGCGATGCCGGTTTCGCCGATGAGCTTTTCGGAATAGATGAGCGCGGCCTCATCGACCAGATCGGCGGCGACGAAAGACGCCGCCACCGTCGGCCCGCCCTCCACCAGCAGCCGGGTGATGCCCTCGCCCGCGAGCAGCTTCAGCACACCGTCGAGATCGAGCTTGCCGTTCTCGTCATCGACGCGGAACACCTTGCAGCCGCGCTGCTGCAAGACCTCCTCGGCGATGGATGACGCCTTGCGCGAGCCGACGATCCAGGTCGGCGTCGCGCGCACCGTCGTGACGACGGCCACGTTCATCGGCACGCGCAATTTGGCGTCGAGCACCACGCGCACCGGCGAGCGCTCCAGCATCCCCGGCAAACGACACGTGAGCTGCGGATTGTCCGACAGCACGGTGCCGATGCCGACCAGGATCGCATCGCTCTGCGCGCGCATCTGGAACACGCGGGCGCGCGCCGCCTCGCCGCTGATCGCGGCCGGCTTGCGGCCGACGAGGCCCACTTTGCCGTCGGCGGAGATCGCCAGCTTCAAGAGCACATGCGGGCGGCCTTGCGTGACGCGCGCGATGTGGCCGGCATGAACGCTACGCGCTTCCGCGGCGCAAAGACCGACATCGACCGCGACGCCCTTGGCGCGCAGCCGCTCGTGGCCCTGCCCCTTCACCTCCGGATTGGGATCTTCCAGCGCCGAGACCACGCGCGCGATGCCGGCTTTGACGATGGCGTCGGCGCAAGGCGGCGTCTTGCCCTGATGCGAGCAGGGCTCGAGCGTCACATACATGGTGGCGCCTTCGGCGGTTTTCTTCGCGCGGCGCAGCGCCTCGACTTCGGCATGCGGACGGCCGCCTTGTTGCGTCCAGCCGCGCGCCAGGATCACGCCGTCTTTCACGATCACCGCGCCGACCGCCGGGTTGGGCCAGACATTGCCCAGCCCGCGCCGGCCGAGGTTCAGCGCCAGCGCCATGAAGCGCGCGTCATCGGCGCCGTCGGCAGCGGGCGCGGGAGACACCAACTCGTTCATTTGCGCGGGGTGGCCGGGGGCTTAGCCCCGTCCTCGGCCGACAATTCATCGAGCGCGGCGCGGAAATCCTTGGCCTCGCGGAAATTGCGGTAGACCGAGGCAAAGCGCACATAGGCGACGTCGTCGAGCTCGCGCAGATGCTCCATCACCAGTTCGCCGATGGTCTCCGAGGTGACCTCGTTCTCGCCCTGGCTTTCCAATTCGCGCACGATCTTGGAGACTTCCTGCTCGATGCGCTCGGGATCGACCGAGCGCTTGCGCAGCGCGACCTGCACCGAGCGCACCAGTTTGTCGCGGTCGAACGGCACGCGGCGGCCGTTGCGCTTGATGACGGTCAATTCGCGCAGCTGCACGCGCTCGAAGGTGGTGAAGCGGAAATGGCACGACAGGCACACGCGGCGGCGGCGGATCACCGCGGAATCCTCGGTCGGCCGCGAATCCTTCACCTGGGTGTCGAGGCTTCCGCAACTCGGGCAACGCATGGTGGCCCCCTAATCCCTCATCAATAAATCGGGAAACGCGAAATCAATGCCTTCACCTTCTCGCGCACCGCGCCTTCGATCGAGCGAATCTTCCTCCGCGCTGCTTCTGCGACAGCACGTCGAGCACCTCCACGATCATGTCGCCGACGGCGCGGAACTCGGCGATGCCGAAGCCGCGCGTGGTGCAGGCCGGCGTGCCGAGCCGAATGCCGGAGGTGATTGTCGGCTTTTCCGGATCGAACGGGATACCGTTCTTGTTGCAGGTGATGTGGGCGCGGCCGAGGGCGGCCTCCGCCACCTTGCCGGTCAGCGTCTTCGGCCGCAGATCGACCAGCATCAGATGCGTGTCGGTGCCGCCCGAAACGATATCGAGACCGTGCGACTTCAAATGCTCGGCCAGCGCCTTGGCGTTTTCCACCACGTTGCGCGAATAGGCGCGGAAGCTCGGGCGCAGCGCCTCGCCGAAGGCCACCGCCTTGGCGGCGATCACGTGCATCAGCGGGCCGCCCTGCATGCCGGGGAACACCGCCGAGTTGAGCTTCTTGGCGATCGCTTCGTCGTCGGACAGGATCACGCCGCCGCGCGGGCCGCGCAGCGTCTTGTGCGTCGTGGTGGTGACGACATGGGCGTGCGGGAACGGCGAGGGATGCACGCCGCCGGCCACCAGGCCGGCGAAATGCGCCATGTCCACCATCAGCAGCGCGCCGACCTCGTCGCAGATGTCGCGGAAGCCGCGGAAGTCGATGATGCGCGGATAGGCCGAGCCGCCGGCGATGATGAGTTTCGGCTTGTGCTCCTTGGCGAGCTTTGCCACCTCGTCCATGTCGATGCGCTGGTCCTCGCGCCGCACGCCGTAAGGCACCGGCTTGAACCATTTGCCCGACATATTGACCGGCGAGCCGTGGGTGAGATGGCCGCCGGCGGCGAGATTGAGCCCCATGAAGGTGTCGCCCGGCGTCAGCAGCGCGAAGAACACTTCGGCATTGGCCGAGGCGCCGGAATGCGGCTGCACATTGGCGAACTTGCAGCCGAACAATTTGGTGACGCGCTCGATGGCGAGCGTCTCGGCGATGTCGACGAACTGGCAGCCGCCGTAATAGCGCTTGCCCGGCAGGCCTTCGGCATATTTGTTGGTCAGCACCGAGCCTTGCGCTTCCAAGACCGCGCGCGAGACGATGTTTTCCGACGCGATCAGCTCGATCTCGTCGCGCTGGCGGCCGAGTTCGAGGGCGATCGCATCGGCGATTTCGGGATCGGTGTCACGCAAGGACGCGGTGAACAGCGAGGTCTCTTCGCGCGCCGTTTTGCCGGCAGATTTGGGGCTCGACGTCGCCGACATTACGGTCTCCAGGCGCCGCGCGGCGCCGCCATGAGGAAAAGTCCGGGATTGCGTCCGCAAATAGCATATCGGCCGCCGACCGCCAAGCATTGGCATGTGGACGGTGTGGGAACCGCAATATCTAGGGTCAAAACGACAAAACCCCGGCCGCTCGAAGCAGCCGGGGCAAGTCTTCCGCCAGTACGTCTTTGAAACCTTAGAGGCGGTAGAGGATCTGGTCGGTCCAGAAGCGCTCGAGCCGGTGCAGCGACTTGTTCAAGGTCGCGAACTCGTCGGCATTGATGCCGCCGACCTGCTCGACCGTGCGCACGTGCTTCTGATAGAGCGATTCGACGATGTCGCGCACTTCGCGGCCCTTGTCGGTGAGCTTGATGCGCACCGAGCGCCGGTCGACGCGGCTGCGCTGGTGATCGAGGAAGGCCATCTCCACCAGCTTCTTGAGATTGTAGGAGACGTTGGAGCCGAGATAATAGCCGCGCGTGCGCAGCTCGCCGGCGGTGAGCTCCTTGTCGCCGATATTGTAGAGCAGCAGCGCCTGTACTGAATTGATGTCCGCCCGCCCGCGGCGATCGAACTCGTCCTTGATCACGTCGAGCAGCCGGCGATGCAGCCGTTCGACCAGCGTCAAGGCTTCCAGATAAAGCGGCCGGATATGGTCGAAGCGCGCCTCACGTTCGGCGGGCTCGACCGTCTTGACAACGGCTTTCATGTTCAACGCCCCTTGCGTTTTATTTGTTACGCGCCGGTCGCGAGGCCCTGTCTTCCCCGCTCCGGATGCCGTGAACCTATAAGGGGCAGTCTAAAATCGGCTTAAATAACACTCTCAATATTAGGTTTATTTGCCAGAGTGAATGCTTCGTTGAAGATGCAATTGCAGTGAACGTCGTTACCGATCGTTCACCACAGGGGCGTGCTCATTCCGGGTTCGTTCGCATCACGCGCGCCGCTCAGCCGCGCACGAACCGAATGATACCGGAAAAATCGACGCCGGCGCCGCCGCTCTCGGCATAGCGTTGATAAATCTTTGCCGCCTGCGCGCCGAGCTCGGTCCTGGCGCCGGCCGCCTTGGCGGCGGCCTGCGACAGGTTCAGGTCTTTCAGCATCATCGCCGCGGTAAAGCCCGGCTGGTAATCGCGGTTGGCGGGCGAGGCCGGCACCGGGCCGGGCACCGGGCAATAACTGGTGAGCGACCAGCACTGGCCGGACGACTTCGAGGAAATGTCGAACAGCTTCTGGTGATCGAGACCGAGCTGCTCGGCCAGCACGAAGGCTTCCGACACCGCGATCATGGAAATGCCGAGGATCATGTTGTTGCAGATTTTGGCGGCCTGGCCGTTGCCGGGCCCGCCGGCGTGCACGATGGTCTTGCCCATCTTTTGCAGGATCGACTCCGCGCGGACGAAGGCCCGCTCGCTGCCGCCGACCATGAAGGTGAGCGTGGCGGCCGGCAGCGCCGGTGACGCCGCCCGACACCGGCGCGTCGAGCATCATCAGTCCCTTCTGTCTCGGCGGCGCCAGCGACCGCGCGCGCGGTCTCCACGTCGATGGTCGAGCAATCGATCAGCAGCGTGCCGGGATTGGCGTCCTCGACGATGCCGCCGGCGCCGAGATAGACCTCGCGCACCTCCTTGCCGGAGGGCAGCATGGTGATGACGACATCGGCGCGGGCGGCGGCGATCTTGGCGGTCTCGACGCTGACACCGCCCGCGGCTTTGAGCTTGCCGACCGCGGCCGGATTGACGTCGACGCCTTCGACCTGATGGCCGGCCTTGATGAGGTTGACCGCCATCGGCAGACCCATATTGCCGAGGCCGATAAATCCGATGCGCGCCATGGCGCCCTCCTCTTCAGTTATTTTGCTTGCGCATGATCTTATCCGAAAACCGGTTCCCACTTTTCGGGATCATGCGCTACTGCGGATGTTCCTGCGCCGACTTCAAGGCCAGCCACAGGTAAATTGCAAGCAGCGCGCCTTCGGCGAGCCCGATAGCGAGGCCGGCGCCAAACACCTGCGGGAAAAATATTTCCACCGCCAGCATGGAAGCAACCGACATCAGCCAGATCACCGCGCCCCAGGCCGCCGCCAGCCAAAGGCCGACGGCGGCGACCAGGTCGATGACCGCGAAGAACACGGTCGCGGTCTGCCAGGCGATCGATTGGTAGACGAACAGATCGTTGCCGCCGACGCCGATGCCGCAGACCCGCGACCAGTGATAGAGGCCCTTGAGCATCGACACGCCGGCCATCACGCGCAGGAACAGCACCAGCAGCCGCGTCCAGCGGCCGATCTGCGGCCCGCCTTCGGCCTCCCGCACCGGCTCGAGGCCCTGCACATTCTCGTTGACGTAGGGCTCGCTCATGGCAGCACCAGTTCGTCGCCGTCGCGCGGGGCGAAATGGCGCTCGACCTCGGCCGCGCTGACGCCTGCAAGCGTCGCCGGCTGCCAGCGCGGTTTGTTGTCTTTGTCGACGATCACGGCGCGCACGCCCTCGTAGAAATCGTGGTCGTGGATGACGCGCGACACTATGCGGAATTCGGCGCGCATGCACGTCTCGAAATCCCAAGATCGGCCGCGGCGCACCTGCGCGAGCGCGATCTTGAGGCTGAGCGGGGATTTCGCGCGCATGGTGGCCGCGGTTTTCCATGCCCATTCGTCGGCCGTTTCGCGGTCGAGCCCGGCGAGGATGTCCTCGACGCTATCGCCGGCGAACAGGCGGTCGATGCTGGCGCGGCGCGCCGCGATCTTTCCCTCGCCCGCCGGTTCCGCGAAGGCGGCCAGCACCGCATCGACCGAGACCGTGCCGGTCAAGCCGTCGAGCAAGGCCGGAAAGCGCGCCGAGGGAATGCGATGGGTCGCAATTCCCGCTGCGAGCGCGTCGGCGGCGTCGAAGCGCTCGCCGGTCAGTCCACAATAGGTGCCGAGCGCGCCCGGCATGCGCGGCAGGAACCAGGTGGCACCGACGTCGGGGAAGAAGCCGATGCCGACTTCCGGCATGGCGAACTGGAAGCGGTCGCCGGCCACGCGATGCGAGCCGTGCACCGAGACGCCGACGCCGCCGCCCATCACCAGGCCGTCGATCAGCGCCACGTAAGGCTTGCGGTAGTTCTTGATCGCCGTGTTGAGCGGATATTCGTCGCGCCAGAATTGCAGCATCTCGTTGTGCTTGCCGGCTTTGCCGAGATCGGTGAGCGCGCGGATGTCGCCGCCGGCGGAGAACGCACGTTCGCCGGCGGCTTGGATCACCACGCGCGTGATCGCCGGGTCATCGGCCCATGCATCGAGCTGCGCGCGCAACGCGCGCACCATGCCGTGGGTGACGGCATTGAGCGCCTTCGGCCGGTTGAGGGTGACGAGACCCGCCGCACCGCGCCGCTCGAACATGATTTCCGCGTCGGACATTGGCGCGTTCAGTTACCAAGCATCTGCCGGCTGATGATCAATCGCATGATCTCGTTGGTGCCTTCCAGGATCTGGTGCACGCGCACGTCGCGCAGCACGCGCTCGATCGGATGATCCCGTGCTGGCGCTGCGCAGTAGCCATAACCACCATGCAATTGCAGGCAGCCGTTGACCACCTCGAAGCCGGCATCGGTGGCCAGCCGCTTGGCCTGCGCGGCCAGCCGCGTGGCGGCGGGCTCGCCCTCCCCGACCGCCACCGCGGCACGGTGCAGCAGAAGGCGCGCGGCCTCGATCTCGGTCGCGTAATCGGCGATGCGGAACTGCAGCGTGCAGCGCCTGGAAATCGGCCAGCCGCGAGCCGAACTGCTTGCGCTCCTTCATGTAGTCGACGGTGCGGTCGAGGCAGAACTGCGCGCCGCCGAGCGAGCAGGCGCCGATGTTGAGCCGCCCGCCGTCGAGCCCCGCCATGGCGATCTTGAAACCCTGGCCTTCGCTGCCGATGCGGTTGGCGACCGGCACACGGCAATTCTCGAACATCACCATGGCGGTCGGCTGCGATTTCCAGCCGAGTTTCTTTTCCGGCGCGCCGTAGGACAGGCCGGGCGTGCCCTTCTCCACCACGATGCAGGAAATGCCGCGCGGGCCGGCTTCGCCGGTGCGCGCCATCACCACGTAAATGTCGGAGACGCCGCCGCCGGAGATGAAGGCCTTGGCGCCGTCGAGCACGTAAGTGTCGCCGTCGCGGCGCGCGCGCGTCGAAAGGTTGGCGGCGTCCGAGCCGGCGTCCGGCTCGGTCAGGCAGTAGCTGGCGAAATGCTCCATGCTGCAGAGCTTGGGCAGGAATTTCTTGCGCTGGGCCTCGCCGCCGGTGGGCGTTCGAAGGCGTCGATCATCCAGGCCGCCATGTTGTGGATCGAGATGTAAGCGGCGGTCGAGGTGCAGCCCTGCGCCAGCTCCTCGAAAATCAGCGCGGCATCGAGCCGGGTCAGCGCCGAGCCGCCGACGTCCTCCTTGATGGTGATGCCGCCGAAGCCGAGCGCGGCCGCCTGGCGCAAGGCCTCGACGGGGAAGGTTTCGTTTTCGTCCCAGTCGCGCGCGTGCGGGGCCATCGCCTCGCGCGCGAAGGCCCGCGCGGTCGATTGGAAGGCCCGCTGCTCGGGGGTGAGCGTGAAATCCATGATTTGATCGTTATGTGGGGGCCAAAGGCCCGTCAACACCGCCCCTATCTGCCGGTGGCGTGGCCGGACGGGACCGGCTAAAAAGAGGCCCCTGGAGAGCCCTATGGCGATCAAATTCGGCCGTCCCCTGGAGCGCAAGATCGGCTTTGTGCCGGTCGAGGCGGACTCAGGCGATGTTGCGCGCAACCCGCTCGACCTCACCACCCGCATGCGCCGCAACCGGCGCAGCGAATGGGCGCGCCGCATGGTGCGCGAGAATGTGCTGACCACCAACGACCTGATCTGGCCGCTGTTCGTGATGGACGGCGAAAAGGCGCGCGTGGCCGTGCCGTCGATGCCGGGCGTCGAGCGGCTTTCGGTTGATCAGGTCGTGCGCGAAGCCGAACGCGCGGCCAAATTGACCATCCCCTGCATCGCGCTGTTCCCCTATACCGATCCGGCTTTGCGCGACGAGACCGGCAGCGAGGCGCTCAATCCGGACAATTTAGTCTGTAAAGCGATAAGAGCCATCAAGAAGGAAGTGCCCGAGGTCGGCATCCTGTGCGACGTGGCGCTCGATCCTTTCACCAGCCACGGCCATGACGGCTTGCTGCGCGACGGCGTCATCCTCAACGACGAGACGGTCGCGGTGCTCGTGAAGCAGGCGCTGGTGCAGGCGGAGGCCGGCTGCGACATCATCGCGCCCTCCGACATGATGGACGGCCGCGTGGCTGCGATCCGCAAGGGCCTCGATGGCGCCAATTTCACCGACGTGTCGATCATGTCCTATGCGGCGAAATACGCCTCCGCCTTTTATGGCCCGTTCCGCGACGCGGTCGGCTCGGCCAAGACGCTGGTCGGCGACAAGCGCACCTATCAGATGGACTACGGCAATTCCGACGAGGCGCTGCGCGAGGTCGCGCTCGACATCGAGGAAGGCGCCGACATGATCATGGTCAAGCCCGGCCTGCCCTATCTCGACATCTGCCGGCGCGTCAAAGACACCTTCGCGATGCCGACCTTCGCCTATCAGGTGTCGGGCGAATACGCGATGCTGATGGCGGCGGCGGGCAACGGCTGGCTCGACGGCGAGCGCGCCATGGTCGAGAGCCTGATCGCCTTCAAGCGCGCCGGCTGCGACGGCGTGCTCACTTATTTCGCGCCGCGCGTGGCGGAGAAACTCACTGCCAGTCTGTGACGTCCCTCCTCCGGATCGAAACCGACAATCGAAGTCGAGAATGCGATGGGTGAATTCGCCGTCGGCCAACACGTAACGCGTTTCGAGGACCCGCGCCTGTTGCGCGGCGGCGGCCGCTATGTCGACGACATCCAGCTGCCGGGCATGGCGCACGGCATCGTGCTGCGCTCGCCGCACGCGCATGCCAAAATCAAGTCGATCGACACGAAGGCCGCGAAGGCGGCGCCCGGCGTGCTGTGCGTGCTGACCGCCGCCGATGTGAAGGCGGCCGGTTACGATGACCTGCCGGTCCACAGCGGGCTCAAACGGCGCGACGGCTCGCCCATGTACCGGCCGCGCTATCCAATCCTCGCCGAGGAGCGCGTGCGCTGGGTCGGCGATCCCGTCGCCTTCGTGGTGGCGGAGACGCGCGCGCTGGCGATGGATGCCGCCGAGATGATCGCGGTCGATTACGAGCCATTGCCTGCCGTCACCTCGACCGCCGAAGCCCCCAAGCCGGGCGCGCCGCGGGTGTGGGACGATTGCCCCGACAATATCGGCTTCGTCGAGCTGATCGGCGACAAAGCGGCGGTCGATTTAGCCTTTGCCAAGGCCGCGCATGTGGTCAAGGGCAACTTCACCATCAACCGCGTCACCGCCGCCACCATGGAGCCGCGCGGCGCGGTCGGCGATTACAACGCGGCCGACCGCCGCTACACCCTCTACGCCCCGTTCCAGCGGCCGCATCCGGTGCGCGCCGACCTCGCCAAATTGCTGAAGGTGCCGGAAAGCAAGCTGCGCATCGTCACCGGCGACACCGGCGGCTCGTTCGGCATGAAGTCGCCGATCTTCAACGAGACGCCATTGGTGCTGCTCGCGTCCAAGCTCATCGGACGGCCGGTGAAATGGATCTCGACGCGCAGCGAAGCTTTCCTGTCCGACGCGCAGGCGCGCGACAACGTCACCGAAGCCGAGCTTGCGCTCGACAAAGACGGCATCGTTCCTCGCCATGCGCGTGAAGACCTTACGCCGCCATCGGCGCCTATCTGCAGCACGCCATGCCGGCTTTCATGATGAATGCCGGCTCGCTCGCCGGCGTCTACCGCACGCCGGCCATCCACGTCGACATCACCGGCGTGTTCTCCAACACCAATCCGACGCGGCCCTATCGCGGCAATGGACGGCCGGAAGCGGCCTATCGTGATCGAGCGCATGGTCGAGCTTGCCGCCGCGCAAATCGGCGTCGACGCGGCCGAATTGCGCCGCAAGAACTATATCGCGCCCGCGCAGATGCCGTTCAAGACCGGGTTGACGTTTACCTATGACTGCGGCGAGTTCGAGAAGAACATGGATCTCGCGCTCGCGCTCGCCGACCGCGCGGGCTTCAAGCAACGCAAGGCCGAGGCGCGCAAGCGCGGCAAGCTGTTGGGCTTCGGCATCTCCAACACCATCGAGCGCGCCGGCGCTCCCAGCCTGGAAGGCGCCGAGGTGCGCTTCGACCGCGACGGCAGCGTGACCATGTTCTCCGGCTCCAACAGCCAGGGCCAGGGCCACGAGACCGCGTTCAAGCAGATCGTCTGCGACCGGCTCGGGCTCGATCCCAACGACGTGCAATATATCCAGGGCGACACCGACGAGGTGTTCTTCGGCGAAGGCACCGGCGGCTCGCGCTCGGCGACGCTCGCCGGTTCGGCGTTCCACATGGCGACCGAGAAGATCGTGAGCAAGGCGCGCGCCATCGCCGCGCATATGTTGAAAGTCGACGACGCCGATCTGAAGTTCGACGACGGCGTGTTCTCGACCGGTAAAACCAACCGCACGCTGACGGTGAAGGAACTCGCCGCCGCCGCGCTCGAGCCCGCCAACCTGCCGAACGGCATGGAGCCGGGCCTCATCGCCACCGCGGTCTATCGCGCGCCGGTCAACAACTATCCGAACGGCTGCCACGTCTGCGAAGTCGAGATCGACCGCGACACCGGCAAGGTCGACATCACGCGCTACAGCGTGGTCGACGATTTCGGCACCATGCTCAATCCGCTGATCCTGCACGGCCAGGTGCATGGCGGCGTGGCGCAGGGCGCCGGCCAGGCGCTGATGGAAGACATCCAATTTGACAGTGAGGGGCAGTTGGTCACCGGCTCGTTCATGGATTACGCCATGCCGCACGCGCACGATCTCTGCGACATCGAGGTCGAGGCCAATCCGGTGCCGACCAAGACCAACCCGCTCGGCGTCAAGGGCGCGGGCGAAGCCGGCTGCGTCGGCGCGCTGTCGGCGGTGGCCAATGCGGTGGTCGACGCCTTGAGCGAATTCGGCGTCAAGCACATCGAGATGCCGGCGACGCCCGAGCGCGTCTGGCGGGCCATGCGCGGCTGACGCATTAGGCCTTATACTGGCCGCTGATTCGTTTCCCACCCGCTTCCGTATTGCGTTCCTTTCAGGAGCCTTCCATGCGCAATATCGGACGCAAGCTCGCCTTCGTGCTCGCCGCCTCCAACCACGGCACGATGATCCTCAACCGCTTCGATTACCACATGACCGGGCCGGCAGCCGGCGTCGGCGTCGGTTTCCAGGTCATGGAAGCGGGCGCCTACGATCCGGTGGAAATCGAGCTGGCGCTGCAACTGATCGAGGCGCGGCGGCGCTTCCATGGCGACGGCGTGGTGGCGATCGACTGCGGCGCCAATATCGGCGTGCACACGGTCGAATGGGCGACCGCCATGACCGGCTGGGGCTCGGTGGTCGCGATCGAGGCGCAGGAGCGCATCTATTACGCGCTGGCCGGAAATATCGCCATCAACAACTGCTTCAACGCCATCGCCATGAATGCCGCGGTGGCGGCCGAGCGCGGCGTCATGAACATCCCGGTGCCCGATTATTTTCTGCCGTCGAGCTTCGGCAGCCTGGAACTGAAGCCGCGCGCCGACACCGAATTCATCGGCCAGCCGATCGACTATTCGGACGGCAAGACGGTCGCCATCGAGAAGATTACGATCGATGCGCTGTCGCTGCCGCGCGTCGATTTCATCAAGCTCGACATCGAGGGCATGGAGCTGGAGGCGCTCGCGGGCGCGCAGGTCACGATCGAGCGCAGCCGGCCGATCGTGCTCGTTGAATCGATCAAGGCCGGGCGCGAACCGCTGCGCGCCCACCTCGCCGAGCGCGGCTACAAGGTGGCCGACGCCGGCATGAACCTGCTGGCGATTCACAAGAGCGACCCGGTCGCCGACGAATTGCAGGTTCCCGAATTGCCGGCGCAATCCTCGGCGGCGTGAGCGTCACTCCATCGCCGCGCCGGTCTCGATCACCACCGGCTGATAACCTTCGGCGGCGAGCGCCGCCAGGATTTCCTTGGCATGTGCGTCGTCACGCGTCTCGACCGTCACGTCGAGCTTGGTGCCCTTGGCCGGCACGTCGAGGAACAGCCGGCGGTGCTCGACCTCGAGAATATTGGCGCCCAACTCGCCAAGCCGCGTGGCGATCTGGCCGAGCACGCCGGGGCGGTCGGGAATGGTGAGCCGGAACGAGACGATGCGCGTCTCGCGCTCGAGCTCGCGCACCATGATGGAGGCGAGAATGCGCGGATCGATATTGCCGCCGGACACGATCAGCCCGACCCGTCGGCCGGCGAAGCGCTCAGGCGCCGCCAGCATGGCGGCAAGGCCGGCGGCGCCCGCGCCCTCCGCCATGGTCTTCTGCAAGGTCAGATAGGCGTTGACCGCGCGCTCGAGATGGCCCTCGTCCACCAGCACGATCTCGCTGACCAACTCGCGCACCACCGGCAGCGTCAGCTTGCCGACATTCTTGACCGCGATGCCCTCGGCGAGCGTGGCGCCGCCGACCGGCCGGCGCTCGCCGCGCGTGCGCGTTCCAGAACGAGGGATAAAGTGCCGCCTCCGCGCCGACGATCTCGATCTTCGGCCGAACGCTGCGCGCCGCGATGGCGTTGCCGGCGATCAGTCCGCCGCCGCCGATCGGGATCACCAGCATGTCGAGGTCGGGAACCTCCTCCAGCATTTCAAGCGCGATGGTGCCCTGCCCGGCGATGATGCGGGCGTCGTCGTAAGGATGCACCAGCGTGAGCCCGCGCTCGGCGCGGATCCGGTCACAACGCGTCTCGGCCTCCGCCACGGTCTCGCCGTCGAGCACCACCTCGGCGCCGTGCGAGCGCGTCGCGGCCACCTTCACGAAAGGCGTGGTCACCGGCATGACGATGGTCGCCGGAATGTTCAGCCGCGCGGCGTGATAGGCCACCGCCTGGGCGTGGTTGCCGGCCGACATGGCGATGACGCCGCGCTGCGCGCTCGGCCGCGCTGAGCGCAGCGAGCTTGTTGAGCGCGCCGCGCTCCTTGAACGAATTGGTGACCTGCAGGTTCTCGTATTTGACGAACACCTCGGCGCCGGTCAGCGCCGACAGCTTGGGCGCCGGCAGCATGGGCGTGCGCAGCACGCAGCCCTGCAATGACGCGGCGGGCGGCCTCGATGTCGGCGATGGTGATCAACGCTGCCTCCGGCTCATCGGCGCACAATGCCGCAACCGGCCCGCGCGTTCCAGCCATGCGGCCGCCCGCCCCCTTGCGCGCGGACGATTCTTTCTCCATGTCGGGGGCGACGGACTGGGCTGCGAGCCGCCATGTCGATCGACATCAAACCCCATGCCTACGATCCGGTGAGCCGGCCGGAACTGTTCGAGGGCGTGCTGGCGCGCCGGGTGGTCGCCTTCGCCATCGATTTTTTCATCATCGCCGCGCCGGTGGTGCTGGCGGCCATGGTCATCTTCGCCTTCGGGGTGGTCACGCTCGGGCTCGGCTGGGCGCTCTATTGGCTGCTGCCGCCGGCTTCCGTGATCTGGGCGATTTGCTATTTCGGGCTCACGCTCGGCTCGCCCGCCTCGGCCACCATCGGCATGCGCGTCATGGACCTCGAAATGCGCACCTGGTACGGGGCGCCGGCCTATTTCGTGCTGGGCGCCGTGCACGCCATCGTGTTCTGGTTCTCGGTCTCGGCGCTGACGCCGTTAATCCTGTTGGTATGTTTTTTCAACGAGCGGCGGCGGCTGTTGCACGATATAGTGCTCGGCACGGTCGTCATTAATAATGCGCGGCGGGCGGCCATGTTGCGCGCGGTTGTGGCGACCGGCTGAAGGCCCTTTGACGAAAGCCGCGCGGCGCGCGACACTTGCACGGCTTCTGCACGGCTTCCAAAGCTCTTGAAATGACGGCCAGCATTACGTGACCCAGCATTCCCGCGATACTCCGCAATTCTACCTGACGGCGCCCTCGCCCTGCCCCTATCTGGAGGGCCAGGAGGAGCGCAAGGTGTTCACGCACCTGGTCGGCGAGCGCGCCGGCGAGCTCAACGATCTGCTCACCCATGGCGGCTTCCGCCGCAGCCAGTCGATCGCCTACCGGCCGGCCTGCGAGACCTGCCGCGCCTGCGTGTCGGTGCGCGTGGTGGCGGCCGACTTTTCGCCCTCGCGCAACATGCGCCGCATCGCCGAGCGCAACGGCGACCTGATCGGCCGAGATGCGCACGCCGACGCCGACCTCCGAGCAATATTCGGTGTTCCGCGCCTATCTCGACGCCCGCCACCGCAACGGCGGCATGGCCGACATGACCGTGCTCGACTACGCCATGATGATCGAGGACAGCCATGTCGAGACGCGGCTCATCGAATATCGCCGGCGCGGGCCCGACTCAGGCATCAACGGCCGCGGCGCCGGCCGCCTGCTGGCGATGGCGCTCACCGATGTGCTCTCCGACGGGCTGTCGATGGTCTATTCGTTCTTCGACCCGGACGAAGGCGACCGCTCGCTCGGCACGCTGATGATCCTCGACCACATCGCGCGCGCGCGCCGCATGGGCCTGCCTTACGTCTATCTCGGCTATTGGGTGCCCGGCTCGCGCAAGATGGACTACAAAGGCCGCTTCCTGCCGCAGGAACGCCTGATGCCGTCGGGCTGGACGCGGGTGGAACGCTAGCGCGCGCCCAAAACTCATAGCGCCAGCACGGTCGCTCTCTGCCGGCTATGGCCCTGACAGCGGACATCGATTGGCGCCGCCGCATGTCCGCTCTGTGCCAGGAAGCGACAGTGGCCCACTCACGCGATCATCGTGTCGGTTCGCATTGATCTCGCTAGTGCTGAACCGGCTTCGAAGGCTTTCCCTCAGGAGCCGAGACGTCCGGAGATTTGGCTGGCGTCCCCAACCAACCGGCCTTGGCAGCCTCGCCTCCGAGCATCTGCAAAATTCGTTGCAGCTCGGCCCGCGCAAGCGTTGCCACCGCCCCGCCGCCACCTCCTCCGTGCAACTCCATTCGCAAGCCATTTCCCTGATTGGAAATCGTCAGTTGCTTGGCGAGTTCCGCCGTCGCCGTGCTTGTTTTGACGACATCGGCCGGAGTGGGTGTCATCGCCTTGGCCGTCTTGACAATTGCAGCATCGCGTTCGAAGGCGACGAGCTCGCCGCGAATGTCTGCCGGGGCTCGCTGCGCCAAAGCGGACGTGCTCGCGATGAAATCCGGTGCGCGTTCGAGCACCGCCAGGACCAATCGCCTTGTCAACCAACAGGACCATGCCTCGGGACGGCCAAAATTAATGGCGGCCATGATGCGGTCTTCACGCGTGTCATAGCTAAACGTAATGGTTTTCAGGACTTGCACTTTTGGTCACCCGCACGGGAGGCGCCGCCAGCGCGGCGGACGCATGGCCGCTATGGATCAAGGGTCCCACGTTTGCCTCGTGTCCGCTATCCCCCCGAAAGCGGACATGAACCAGCGGCTGCCGCATGCAGGCCTTTGGCCGCGCGCTTAAGAGTCCACGCCTATCCCGCCAGCCCCGGGATCGCTACGCCGAACGTGTCGAGGATCAGAAACGCATTGAGCGCCAGCACGATCGCGGTGCCGATGACGGCGATCACATTGGTCAGCGGCTTGTTGGCGAAGACGCCCATGATGTCGGGCCGCCGCGTGAACATCAGCAGCGCGATCATCGGCAGCGGCAGCGCGATGCTTAAGATCACCTGGCTGACCACCAGCGCCTGGGTGGCGTTGACGCCATAGCCCACCACGACGAAGGCCGGCGCCATGGTGATCACGCGCCGCAGCCAGATCGGGATGCGGAAGCCGACGAAGCCCTGCATGATCATCTGCCCCGCCATGGTGCCGACCACCGACGACGAAATGCCCGACGCGATCAGCGACAGCAGGAACACGCCGGCGGCGCCGATGCCGAGCAAGGGCGTCAAGGTGTGATAGGCGGTCTCGATCTCGGCCACGTCGGAATGGCCGGCATGAAAGGCGCTCGCCGCCATCATCACCATCGCCATATTGACGAGGCCGGCGGCCATTAGCGCCACCAGCACTTCCACGTTCGAGATGCGCACCACGATGCGCTTGTCATGGTCGTCATGGGCCGGGATGCGGTTCTGCATCAGGCCGGAATGCAGATAGACCGCGTGCGGCATCACGGTCGCGCCGATAATGCCGACCGAGAGCAGCAGCGCGCCGGCGTCGGCGATTTGCGGCTTCACCGTGCCGAGCGCGGCCGCGGCCCAATCGACATGCGCGATGAAGATCTCGACCAGATAGCAAAGCGCGATGATCGCCACGAAACTGCCGATGATCAATTCGGCCGGGACGGAAGCCGCGATCCTGAACAGTCGAGAATGGCGTAGGTGACGACGGCGGTGACCGCCATGCCGGCCAACAGCGGCATGTGGAACAGCAACGACAGGCCGACCGCGCCGCCGAGAAACTCCGCGAGATCGGTCGCCATGGCGGCGATCTCGCTCACCACCCACATCGCGACGACCACGGGCTTGGGAAAGCGGTCGCGGCACATCTCCGCCAGATTGCGACCGGTGACGATGCCGAGCTTGGCCGACAGCGCCTGGAACAGCATGGCGATCAGGTTGGCGAGCAGCACCACCCAGAGCAGGCTGTAGTTATATTTGGCGCCGGCCTGGATGTTGGTGGCGAAATTGCCGGGGTCCATGTAGGCGATCGAGGCGATGACCGCGGGTCCGCCGAAGGCGAGATAGGCGGCGACGCCCGGCCGCTGGCCGCGGATGAGCGCCTGCGCGGTGGCGACGGTGCGCGCCGTGAGCGAGCCGGGGGGCGGGGGCGTCGGTCCGTCCATGGCTTAAGCTTTTCAAATACCTCGGCTTTTTAGGCCCGTGCGCGACGCAGCGAGAATATCCTAGTTGCGAATAATTTGCAATTGCAATTGTTGGGAACTTGTCCCATCCGCCGGGGTTGATGCAGCCTTGTGAACCGACCGGCTCAGGTTCGAAGGGGAGCGCCATGACCAGGTTTTCTGCACGCCTGGCTTGGCTCTGCGCGCCGGCGCTCATGCTGGCGCTGGCGGCGCCGGCTTTCGCCGCCGAGCCCGGCGGACACACCCCTTCCGAACTGCTGTTCGTCGCGCAGATCGCCGTGCTGATGCTGGTCGGCCGCCTGCTCGGCGAAGTCATGCTGCGCTTCAAGCAGCCGGCGGTGATGGGCCAACTGATCGCCGGCTTGGTGCTCGGACCCTCGCTCTTGGGCGCGCTGTTGCCCGACTTCCAGCACGCGCTGTTTCCCGCCGCCAAGGAGCAGAAGGCGATGCTCGACGGCATCGCGCAGTTCGGCATTCTCATGCTGCTCTTGCTCACCGGCATGGAGACCGATCTCAAGCTGGTGCGCCAGAGCGGGCGCGCCTCGATCTACGCCTCGCTCACCGGCATCGTGCTGCCGTTCGCCTGCGGCGTGGCGCTCGGCGAAGCCCTGCCCGACTGGATGCTGCCCGATCCGGGCAAGCGGCTGATCACGTCGCTGTTCCTTGGCACCGCGCTGTCGATCGCATCGGTCAAGATCGTGGCGACGGTGATCCGCGAAATGAACTTCACGCGGCGCACCGTCGGCCAGGTCATCCTCGCCTCGGCCATCATCGACGACACCGTCGGCTGGATGATCATCGCGGTCATTTTCAGTCTGGCGCTGCAGGGCCAGATCGACGCCTGGAGCGTCGCCAAGAGCGTGCTCGGCACGCTCATCTTCATGGGGCTGAGCCTGACCATCGGGCGGCGCATCGTGTTCAGCATCATCCGCTGGGTCAACGACACCTTCGTCAGCGATTTCGCCGTCATCACCGCGATCCTGGCGATCATGTGCCTGATGGCGCTCACCACCGACCTGATCGGCGTGCACACCGTGCTCGGCGCCTTCGTCGCCGGCATCCTGGTCGGCGAGTCGCCGATCCTCACCCGTCACATCGACGAGCAATTGCGCGGACTGATCATCGCCTTCTTCATGCCGGTGTTCTTCGGCACCGCCGGCCTGTCCGCCGACCTCACCGTGCTGAAGGATCCGGCGCTGCTGTTGCTCACCGTCGGACTGATCGCCATCGCCAGCATCGGCAAGTTCGGCGGCGCCTTTATCGGCGGCAAGCTCGGCGGGCTCACCGTGCGCGAGTCGCTCGCGCTCGGCACCGGCATGAACGCGCGCGGCTCGACCGAGGTGATCGTGGCCAGCATCGGGCTGTCGATGGGCGCGCTCAGCGCCAATTTGTTCACCATGATCGTCGCCATGGCGATCATCACCACCACCGCGATGCCGCCGACGCTGCGCTGGGCGCTCGCCCGTTTGCCGATGGGCAAGCAGGAAAAGCAGCGGCTCGAGCGCGAGGAAATGGAGGAGAAAGGCTTCGTATCTAAGCTCGAGCGGCTGCTGCTGGCGGTCGACGACAGCGCCAACGGCAAGTTTGCCTCGCGCATCGCCGGCCTGATCGCCGGATCGAGCGGCATGCCGACCACGGTGATGCACATCAAGACCGACAAGAAGACCGGTAAGGCCGCGGCCGAAGTCGACAAGGAAAAGGCCGCCGAAGCAGGCGAGACGGTGAAGGAATTCGCCGGCCAGGCTGGAGAGGCCGCGCAGGCAGCCGAGGCCGCCGAGACCGATAAGCAGAAAAAGCCGGACGAAAAGTCCGAACACAAGCTCGACGTCACCACCATCGTGGAGAAATCGCCGAAGGCCGCGGCGATCGCCGAGGAGGCCGAGAAGGGCTACGACCTCATGATCGTCGGCCTCGACAAGACAGTCGCGCGCAAGCACGAATTCCACGACGACATCACCGCGCTCGCAACCGGCTTCGAGGGGCCGCTGGCGGTGGTGGACGCGCGCGACCTGCATCGCGAGGAGCCGCTGCCCGGCAGACTGAACATTCTGGTGCCGGTCAACGGCACCGACGTGTCGAGGCGCGGCGCCGAGGTCGCCATTGTGCTGGCGCGCGCGACCAAGGCGCCGCTTACCGCGCTCTACGTCAATCCAGGCGGCAAGAAGGGCGCGCGGCAATACGAGGAAGCGATCCTCAAGGACATCGTCGATCTCGCCGAAACCTACGAGGTCACGCTGCGCACCGCGGTGCGTGACGATGTGGCGCCCGACGAAGCGATCCTCAAGGAGATGGCGCGGCGCAAAAGCAATCTGGTGGTGATCGGCGTCGGCCGCCGGCCGGGCGACAAGCTGTTCTTCGGCGACACCGCCGCGGCGCTCTTGGAGAAATCGGAGCGCTCGTTGCTGTTCGTGGCGAGTTGAAGCGGCCTACTCGTCCTCATCCTCGCCATTGCCCTTGCCGCCGGTCAAGCGCCGCGAACTTGTTGTTGGTCAGGAAGCGGTCGGGCCGGATGCGGCCGGCGTCGCCGCGCTTGCCGCGCCAGTTGGCGAGCTCCTTGAGCGTCATGGTGAAGCTGCGGCCGGCGGTGTCGAGCCAGGTGAGGCCGTCGGCGCCCTTGAAGGTCGCAACGTCCGACAGCCCCTTCTCCTTGTAACGCTGCAGCCGCACGCCGCGCCCGCGGTTCATCTCCGGCACCTGGTCGAGCGGGAAAATCACCATTTTGCGGTTGCCGCCGATCGCCGCCAGCAGTTCGCCATCGACCGTGGCGAGCGCGGCGGCTTTGTCGGGCGCCTTCAGGTTGAGCACCTGCTTGCCTTTGCGCGTGGTGCCGAGCGTCTCGTTCTCCGGCACCACGAAGCCGTTGCCGCCGTAGCTCGCCACCAGGAATTTGCGGCCGCCCTGATAGGCAAGCGCGGCCACCACGTCGGCGTTCTGCTCGAGATCGATCATCAGGCGCAACGGTTCGCCATGGCCGCGCCCGCCCGGCAGCTTGCCGGCCTCGATCGTATAGAAGCGCCCATCGCTGCCGAAGATCAAAATCTTGGCGGTGGTCTCGGTCGGGAAGGCGAATTTCAATTTGTCGCCGGCCTTGAACACGACGGCCTTGAAATCGCTGACATGGCCGCGCAGCGCGCGGATCCAGCCTTTGTCGGAGACGACGACCGTGATCGGCTCGCGCACCGCCATCGCCTCCTCGATCGCGGCCTCGTCGTGCTCGGGCGCCAGCGCGAAGCTGGTGCGGCGCTTGCCGAGATCGGTCTTCGGCCCGAAGGTCGTCTTCAACTCCTTGATCTGGCCGGCGATCAGCTTCCATTGCTGCGTCGGCGAGCCGATCAGCGATTTGAGCTTGGTGCGCTCCTCGCGCAGCGCCTTGTCCTCGGCGCGGATCTCCATTTCCTCCAGCTTGCGCAAATTGCGCAGGCGCATGTTGAGGATGGCGTCGGCCTGCACCTCGTTGAGCTTGAAGGTCTTCATCAGGACGGGCTTGGGCTCGTCCTTGCTGCGGATGATCTTGATGACCTTGTCGAGGTTGAGATAGGCGACCAGATAGCCGCCGAGCACGACCAGGCGGTGCTCGATCTCGGCCAGGCGATGCTTGGAGCGCCGCAGCAAAACCTCGCGGCGGTGGTCGAGCCATTCGCGCAAGGCTTCGGCCAGGCCGACCACCATCGGCACGCGGCCCTTGACCAGCACATTCATGTTGAGCGGAATGCGGTTTTCCAGCTCGGTGAGCTTGAACAGCGATTCCATCAACAGCTCGGCATCGACCGAACGCGACTTCGGCTCGATCACCAGCCTGATGTCTTCCGCCAATTCATCGCGCACATCGGCGACCAGCGGCAGCTTCTTGTCGTTGAGCAGCTCGGCGAGCTTCTCCACCAGGCGCGATTTCTGCACCAACCAGGGAATTTCGGTGATGACGACGACATAGGTGCCGCGGCCGGTGTCTTCCTTCTCCCAGCGCGCGCGCACGCGGAAGGAGCCGCGCCCGGTGTTGTAGGCTTCCGCGATCTCGGCCGGCGGATCGACAATCACGCCGCCGACCGGAAAATCCGGGCCCTTGACCCATTTGAGCAGCGTGCGGCTGCGCGCCTTCGGATTGTCGATCAGATAGAGCGCGGCGTCGCACAGCTCCGCCACATTGTGCGGCGGAATGGCGGTCGCCATGCCGACCGCGATGCCCTGCGAGCCGTTGGCGAGCAGATTGGGAAAGGCCGCCGGCAGCACCACCGGCTCCTCGCCGGTGCCGTCATAAGTCGGGCGGAAGTCGACCGCGTCCTCGTCGATACCGTCGAGCAGCAATCGGGCAACTTCCGTCAACCGCGCCTCGGTGTAGCGCATGGCGGCGGCGTTATCGCCATCGATATTGCCGAAATTGCCCTGCCCGTCGACCAGCGGATAGCGTTGCGCGAAATCCTGCGCCAGCCGCACCAGCGCGTCGTAGATCGCCTGGTCGCCGTGCGGGTGGAAATTGCCCATCACGTCGCCAACCACCTTGGCCGATTTCTTGAACGCGGAATTGGGGTCGAGCCGCAGCATGCGCATGCCGTAGAGGATGCGGCGGTGCACCGGCTTCGAGCCCGTCGCGCGCATCGGGCAGCGCCCGGTTCATGATGGTGGAAAGCGCGTAGGCGAGATAGCGCTCTTCCAGCGCCTCGCGCAGTGCTACCTCTTCCACCTCGCCCTTTTCGGGGGGAATCAGTCTCTTACCCATGGTGGAATAGCTAATGCCCTTCGCGGCGATGAACAAGCGATGAACGCGCCCGCCATCACTTCTTCCCAATCGGCACGCTAGCATTGAACCAAGAGGCGAGACGGTCGTTGTCTCACGAATTTGACGGCCCTCATGGCAATACCGCTGTGTGACCGCCGTCACAGGTAGTATCGGCCCGCATCAATATGATGCAGGCGGATTCGGCCGGCGCTGCCGTGAGCCGGACGTGGGATTAAGTGAACGGCGACTAGAAGTTGTTGCGTCGGAGGGATTATCCCGATCCTGCCGCGGGCGCGACGACAAACCGGAGGGAACTGATAATGCGAATGATCTTGCTGTCGGCCCTGTTTGCACTGGGCGTTGGTCTTGCCGGCATGCCCGGCGCCGGCGCCGCACCGGCGGCCGCCGGACTCGATGGCGCGGCCAACGTCTCGCTCATCCAGCAGGCGCAAGTGATCATTGTCGACCCGCGTCGCCGCCGCTGCCGCTCGGTGCGGGTGTGCCGGATCGATGTCTATGGTTACCGCCACTGCCACACGGAGCGCGTCTGCCGCGGCCGTTGGTAAACGGCGAAGCGCGCGTTCAAACGACAAACGGCCCGGCTTAAGCGCCGGGCCGTTTTCAGTAACCAACCGGACCGATAATCCGGCGCCGGACCCGCCAGCAATCGGATTTCTGATAAGAAATCGACAGCGGCCTGCCGTTACTCGAACGGGCGGGATCAGCCATAAACAGGGGAACACTGAAAATGCGCGTTATCTTATTGTCGGGTGTCTTTGCGGTCGGCGTCGCGCTCGCGGGAGCGAGCGGTGCTTTCGCCGCGGCCGGAGCGCCGATCGACAACGCCGCCAAGGCGACGTCACTGATCGAGCGGACTGCGCTGGTCTGCCGCCGGATCGAGGTCTGCCGCAAGACCGTCGCCGGCCGCGTTTGCAAAATCGAGCGCGTCTGCAAAGAGCGCTGGTAGTCGCCGCGCAGCGCACGTCAGCAACAAGCGGCCCGGCCAAAAGCCGGGCCGTTTTTATGCCACGCTCGGCAGCGCGCGTTCGAGCGCCGCGATGAAATGCGCGCGTTCGCCGGCGAGCATCAGCCCGCGCGGCTCCAGCACGTGACGGGTGAGGAAGAAGCCGGTGAGCGCAAAGCCGTCGGCCAGATCGCGGCCTTGCGGGACGCTTTGCGGCTCGCGCAGGAAGGCCGGCAGGCGCAGCATCTTGTCGGCGTAAGGCAAGCCGGCCGCGCGCGATACCGCCCGCCCCGATTTCGGCGAAACATAAATCAGCTCTTCGGCCGCGCCGGTCGCCGCGCAGGTCGCGAGATCGAGGCCGAAGCCGAGTTCGGCCAGAAGCTGCAACTCGAAACGCGCCACCATGGGCGCGGCCGCGCCGGCATCGTCGAGCCGGTCGAGGATCGCGGCAAGCGCGTCATATTGGGCAGCATGCGGGTCGCGCTCGGGCAACAGCCGCATCAGCGCGGCGAGATGGGTGACGCCATAGACCGCATGCGAGGCGGCGAAGAAATTCGCCGCGCGTGAGCGCAGCGGCTCCACCGTGTAGGTGCCGAGATGCTCGTCGAGCCGCGCCCGCCAGGTCGCAGCCACGGAATTGCCGACCTGCAGGACCGGCTTGAGGCGCGAGGAAAAGCCGCCGCGCACCAGCCCGAGATGGCGGCCATGGTCGCGCGTCATCAGCTCGAGGATGCCGCTGGTTTCCCCGTGGCGCTTGACGCCGAGCACGATGCCGTCATCGGTCCATTGCATGCTTTCGTCTGTCATTCCGAGGCGCGCCAAGCCCGCGAACCCGATCCGATGATCTCGCGACCGCTCGATCGGGTCGCCGGCGAGCCCGGAATGACAGTCACTCCTTGGGAAACTCCAGCCCCATGGCCCGGTAGCGTTCGGGGTCCTCGCCCCAGCCCTCGCGCACCTTCACGAACAAAAAGAGATGCACCTTGGCCTCGGCGATCTCCGCGATCTCCTTGCGCGCCGCCTCCCCGATCGCCTTGATGGTCTGCCCGCCTTTGCCGAGCACGATCTTGCGCTGGCTCTCGCGCTCCACATAGATGGTCTGCTCGATGCGGATGTCGCCTTTGCGCAATTCCTTCCACGTTTCGGTCTCGACCGTCGAGTGATAGGGCAATTCCTGGTGCAGGCGCTCGAACAGTTTCTCGCGCGTGATCTCGGCGGCCAGTTGCCGCAACGGCGCGTCCGACATCTGGTCGGCCGGATAGAGCCATGGGCCGGGCGGCACGCGCTCGGCCAGCCACGACTTGAGATCGGCGAACGCCATCGCCCTTGAGCGCCGAAATCATGAAGGTTGCTTCGAAGGCGGCCTTGTCGTTGGCGGTCTTGGCGAGCGTGAGCAGTGTCTGCTTCTCGACCAGGTCGACCTTGTTGAGGATCAGCAGCTTGGGATGCTTGACCTCGGCGAGCCGCTCGAGGATCGCCTCGGCCTCCTCGTCCAAACCCTTGCGCGCATCGATCAGCACGCCGGTGAGATCGGCCTCGTGCGCGCCGCTCCAGGCGGTCGTCACCATGGCGCGGTCGAGCCGCCGGCGCGGCAGGAAGATGCCGGGCGTGTCGACGAAGATGAGTTGCGCCTTGCCCTGGACGGCAATGCCGCGGATCAAGGCGCGGGTGGTCTGCACCTTGCGCGACACGATGGTGACCTTGGAGCCGACCAGCGCGTTGAGCAGCGTCGACTTGCCGGCATTGGGCGCGCCGATCAGCGCGACGAAGCCGCAGCGCGTGTCGCTTGCCGGCGCGTCAGTCATCAAGCTTGTCCACCGCGACGCCGACCTGCCCGAGCATGGCGGCGGCGGCGGCCTGCTCGGCGGCGCGCTTGGAATTGCCGATGCCCTCGGCCGGCGGCCGGTCGGGCAACACGACGGTGACGCTGAATTTCGGCTTGTGGTGCGGACCGGTGCGCGCCACTTCCTGATAGGCCGGCGTCGGCAGCCCGCGCGCCTGCGCCCATTCCTGCAACATGGTCTTGGGATCGCGCAAGCGGAAGCAGCGGCTTGAGCATGCGCTCCTTCCAGAAGCGCGCCACCAGTCCGTCCGCCGCCGAATAGCCGCCGTCGAGAAAGGCCGCGCCGACCAGCGCCTCGCAGGCGTCGCCCAGGATGGTGGTGCGCAGCCGCCCGCCGGCGTTGTTTTCCGATGAGCCGAGCTTGAGCGCGGGACCGAGCTCCATCGCGCGCGCGATATCCGCGCAGGTTTCCTTGCGCACCAGATCGGACAGCCGGCGCGACAGCTCGCCCTCATTGGCGCGCGGGAAAGCGCGGTAGAGCATGTCGGAAATCACCAGGCCGAGCACGTGGTCGCCGAGGAATTCCAGCCGCTGATAGCTGTTGGTGCGGTTGCCGCCGGACAGCGCCGAAATATGCGTGAGCGCGCGTTCCAAGCAGCGTCTTATCGGCAAACTTGTAGCCGATCCTGTCCTCGAGCGCGGCTCTGTCCTTGGCCTTGCTGCGGCTCATCTGACGATCGTGAACAGCCTGCTCCAGCGCACCGAGACCGGCCACCGCCAGAATTCCCAGGCGCGCTCTCCGTCATAGACGGAGAAGAAGATGATCTGCGCCTTGCCGACGATATTCTCGAACGGCACCGTGCCGACCTGACTGAAGCGGCTGTCGGTCGAGTTGTCGCGATTGTCGCCCATCATGAAATATTGGCCGGGCGGCACGGTGTAGACCTGGGTGTTGTCGGCAAAGCCGTTGTCGACGAGATCGAGCGTGTAGAAACTCACCCCGTTCGGCAGCGTGTCCTTCCAGCGCTTGATCGGCGCGTTATGCCCGCCCTCTTCGGTCTCGGTGAAGTCGCTCGCGCGCTCGTGCTTGACCGGCACGCCGTTGATGCTGACGACACCGTCGATGACCTGAATTTTGTCGCCCGGCAGGCCGATGACGCGCTTGATGTAGTCGACCGAATTATCCTTGCGGCAGGCGGAACACCACCACGTCGCCACGCTGCGGCGTAAAGCCGCCGGGAATGCGGCCGGAGAAGATCGGCGGCGACAGCGGCAGCGAGAAATGGCTGTAGCCGTAGGAATATTTCGACACGAACAGGTAATCGCCGACCAGCAGCGTCGCCTTCATCGAGCCGGAGGGAATGTTGAAGGGCTGAAACAGGAAGGTGCGGATCACCAACGCGATGACCAGCGCGTGAAAGATCACGCGCGCGGTTTCGGCAAAGCCGCCTTCTTTCCGTTTTGTTCCGGATGTCACGCTCATCGGCCTCTGGTCCTGCCACTTACGGCGCGCGCTCCCCGGGCGACCTTGTAGCGGCTGGGATCACGCCGCGCAATCGAGAAGGTCGCAGCATAAGCGGCTGGATCGATTGCGTTTCCGGGCGTCATGCGGAGCGCTGCGCATCCGCCGCCGGCACCGCGGAGATGATGACGATCGCCTGCGCGGTCGGACCTTCGTCGGTGAGCGTGACGTCGATGGCGGCCGCGCAGCCGGGCGGCGTGATCGCCTGCAGTCTTTGCAGCGCGCCGCCGGTCAGCTTCATGGTGGGACGGCCGCCGGGCAGATTGACCACGCCGAGATCGCGCCAGAACACGCCGCGGCGGAAGCCGGTGCCGAGCGCCTTGGCGCAAGCCTCCTTGGCGGCGAAGCGCTTGGCATAGGTTTCCACGCGGGTTGCGCGCCGCTCGGCCTTGGCGCGCTCGGCCGGCGTGTAGATGCGGTTGAGAAAGCGGTCGCCGTATTTCTCGATGACGCGGGCGATGCGCCGCACGTCGACGATGTCGGAGCCGAGCCCGATAATCATGCGCGCGCCCTTTTTCGTCCGCGGTCCATGGCCGCGCGCATGAACTTGACCGTCTCGGCCAGCCCCTCGAACACCGCCTCGCCGACCAAGAAATGCCCGATATTGAGCTCGACCACTTCGGGCAAGGCCGCGATCGTCTCCGCCGTGCCGTAGTCGAGCCCGTGGCCGGCATGAACTTCAAGGCCGAGGCTGTTGCCGAGCACGGCGCCGGCACGGATCAGCTCCCATTCGGCCTCGGCTTCCGCCCGACGCCCTTCCATCAAGGCATCGCACCATGAGCCGGTGTGGAGCTCGATCACGGCTGGGCCGAGCGCGGCCGCGGCCTCGATCTGCGCCGGCGCTGCGCCGATGAACAGCGACACCCTGATGCCGGCCGCTTTCAGCGTGTACACCACGGGCGCGAGCTGGGCCTGCTGCTTGACCGCGTCGAGCCCGCCCTCGGTGGTGCGCTCGGAGCGCTTCTCCGGCACCAGGCAGACCGCGTGCGGATGCGTCTTGAGCGCGATGGCGAGCATCTCTTTGGTCGCCGCCATTTCGAAATTGAGCGGCTTGTCGATCTCGGCTTTGAGCCGCGCGATATCGTCGTCGCGGATGTGGCGGCGGTCCTCGCGCAAATGCGCGGTGATGCCGTCGGCGCCCGCAGCGATCGCGAGCTTGGCCGCGCGCACCGGATCGGGATGGCGCCCGCCGCGCGCATTGCGGATGGTGGCGACGTGATCGATGTTGACGCCGAGACGGAGGTGCTCAAGCTTTAGCCATTCACCCGCTCGGCCTTGGCGATGATCGGCTTGGCGCGCAATTGCGCCAGAATGGCGGTGAGATGCTTGAGATCGTAGACCTCGAGATCGATCATCACGTCGGTGAAATCGGGCGCCCGCCGCGTCATGCGGATATTGTCGATATTGCCGTCATGCTCGGCGATCACGTGTGCAATTTGCGCAAGCGAGCCGGGCTCGTTGACCGACTGCACCGCGATGCGCGCCGGAAAGCGCCGCGGCACGCGCTCCTCGGCGTCCCAGCGCACGTCGAGCCAGCGCTCCGGCTTGTCCTCGAAATCGGAGAGCGCCGGCGACTGGATCGGATAGATCGTGATGCCCTCGCCCGGCGTGAGGATGCCGACGATGCGGTCGCCCGGCACCGCGCCGCCCTCCGGCGCAAAGCGCACCGGCAGGTCGCCGTTGATGCCGCGGATCGGGATCGGCAGCGCCCTCTCTGCCGGCCTCCGGCACCTTGAACTTGACCGAGGTGAGCTTCTTCAAGCCGAACCAGCCGCTCTCGGACTTCGGCTTCACCGCCATGGCGGCGGCGCGCTCTTCCTTGTAGTCGGGATACATGGCGCGGGCGACGTCGGAGGCTTTGCAGTTCGCCGCGTCCGACCGCCGACATCACATCTTCAAGTGACGCGCGCGCCAGCCGCGGCAGCGCGCCGGTGAGCTTCTCGTCGGAATAGGCGATCTTGGCGCGCTGGAACAGACGCTCGACGATGCGGCGGCCGAGGCCTGCATATTGCGTGCGCACCGCAACGCGCGTCGCGCGCCTGATTGCCGCGCGCGCCTTGCCGGTGACCACGATCGATTCCCAGGCGGTCGGCGGCGCAATCTGCGCCTTCGAATTGATGATCTCGACCTCGTCGCCGTTGACGATCTCGGAGGTCAGCGGCGCGATCTTGCCGTTGATCTTGCAGCCGACCGCGGTGTTGCCGACGTCGGTGTGCACCGCATAGGCGAAATCGATCGGCGTCGCATTGCGCGGCAGCGCGATCAGC